>NZ_JAODIY010000009.1 GCF_026586665.1 Halovenus rubra | reverse complement strand
GTTGTGTCTGCGTCTCGTTATTGCGATCACCAACTACGAACGAGGAGATAATCCGGGAAGCACGATCATCACGGTGTGACAAGAGTTCTATGACACCCTCGGTACTATCCAACCAATCGGGGTGGCAAATCGTAATGCCACGCGCAGACATCAGCGTTCCAGATCGACCTGACGAGGCACCCGGTAGACGAGATGTCGAGTATTGGCTTGGGGTGTATAAATCAATAGAAGAGGTTCCGACACGTTACCGACTGAATACATTCAAATCTCAATTCCAAGAAAAAGATACGTGGGACGCATACCTAGAGACGCGCGACGATCTTGCGGAGCCAACAAAGGAGAATTCGTGGTATCCCTGTGGTGATCGTTTTAAGAAATACATGGAAGAGGAAGTAGGGCGTCACCACGCTCTCCCGTATCCAGATGACATCGAGTCGTATCTCCAGCATATCAAGGAAGGTGGTTACTCAATCAAAGTCACGGAGCGATCAGATAACACAGTCTACTACCAGCACCTGTCCCCTCTCAAAACATTCTTTGAGTGGTTAGTGCACCACGTAGACTACCCGCACGTCTACAATCCTGTTCTGATGGCGGCTCACAGCGGCGGTATAACCAGACAGTTGTGGTACTGGCAGACAGATTACAAACCAGAATACTCAGAGAGAAACGAATGAGCGACAGCAAAGAGAGGCACGAAGAGATTGCAGAGGCTTTCAATCGCACAACTGATCCGCTTGCCAAGTACAATGAACAGTTCCAGACAGTAGACTCAGACCCCTTTCAACTCTGGCTAGACGACGTCGTGTATTCGAAAGGCTATGTTGACGAGACCATAGTTGCTATTGAACGACGAATCACGCAGTGGTGTAACTTCATCTGGGGAGAGTACGATCGCCACCCAGCAGTTCCATCAACATCACACGTGACTACCTTCGCTGAGTACTACTTAGACGAGCAAGATAACAACGGTGCTACCGTCGCAGCGAAGCTATCATCTCTGGACCAAGCGTACGAATATTTCCAGGTCGAACCTGCATTTCCCCATCCTAAAGACTTCAACCCGTTCAAAGCGGCGAAAAACAAAATTGATCTTAGTGGGGAACCCCCCAAAGACCAATACCCTATCCCGCTTGCTGAACTGAGGGAGTTCATCGAGACCGAAGTGAAACATATCCGGGATCGGGCAGTGATCCTTATCCAACTCAAGCTGGGGCTTCGAGCATCAGAAGTATCGAATATCAAGCTCAGTGAAATCCATATTACCAACTCGGAACTTCAGGATCATTATTCTGATCTCGGAAACCACCCCACTCTGAATGGGCGTCCGAATGCGGTCTACATCCCACACGATCGTGATCGAAACAAGTCAGAGCGTCCTCGAGTTCTCCCGCTTGACGATGAACTTCGTCGAGTGCTTCTCCAGTACTTGCTTTGCAGACCAGATAACGGTCGTCCTTGGTTGTTCTTGTCGAAGTCTGGCGGGAAGAAGATGGACCATACGAACATCAACGACATCTGGAAGAAGTACTTCAGACCCGAGTACGGACCGACAGAGCAGTACAGAGGTGTGAGTTCTCATTACGGGCGTCACCGATTCACCACTTGGTTTCGTATCGATAAGAAGTGGCAGCGAGATCTTCTCAAGTACCTCCGGGGAGACATCCAAAGTGGTGGTGAACTCAATGCTACGCAGGAAGCTATCGACTCATACATCCACACCCGATACGAGAAAATCGAGGACCAATTCCGGAGAGACATCTACAAATTCCACATTTGAGGTCACTGCAGGAATTAGCGGTTGGGAGAAGAGGAATAGAGATCCGTGGACACTATAGCTTCGACTGGTATGTGTTGTCCTTAGCTGATTGTACATCTTCGTCCTCTACGATTTGACTGCCAGACCGCTCTTTATTCTGTTTCTCAACCTCTGAAATGGTCTCTATCCGTTCATTGAAGCCGTTGTCAAGCTTGGAGAGCCCTCTCTTTAGACCATTCGCTACTCTCCTCCCCTTCTCCTTGAGGAAGAAATCGTTCCTATTTCCCGACTGTTCCCCTTCAATTAGCTCTAAATCTTCATAAGACTGAATGACGCTACTGAATCCTCTATCAGTCGGGCCATGTTCCTCCCGGACAAATTCGAGATCGTCAGCATCTATCGATTTAGACTCCTCCCTGTACTGGTAGATGCTTTTGTGATACTTGAGCTCGCCTTCGATCTTCCCATCGAATTCTGAGAGCATCAGTAACCGGGGGTGTCTCGCTTCTTCAGGATTCTCTTTCATGCTAGTATCGCTGGAACGTCGTCTGGATAGTATTTCTGGTGAGGCTGACAGTCTCGGTAAATATCGATTCAAGTCCGTCCGAAGAGGAAGTGACGATGAACTGCTGTTCAGACTCGTTGATATACTCAATCAGACTCTCTGTGCTATCGTCGTCCAGATACGTGAATGGCTCGTCGATCACGATTGTATTCCAATTCGTGATGCCTGTCTCGGTAGCGAATTCGTTGAGAGTCGTGGCGAAGGCTATATTTAACAAGCGAATCTCCGCATCGCTGAAATCGCCTTCTTGACTCAGAACGCGATCATCAGTGTTCCCTGGAAGTACAACCTCTGCATCATCCGTTAACCGGATATCCAAACTCAACTCGTCAGCGACGTCTGCGTAATTCTCGGCCCATCGGTCTTGGAACTCTTCAATCAGATCTGCTGCCTTCGATTGGACTTCTCTAATGGCGTCGGACGCCACCGCAATGGAATCTTTGATCTCCTCAACACGTTGCTCAAGTGCTTCGGTTTTTGCTTCCAATTCATCAATCTTCGTCTCTCCCTGATCAATGGTCTGCGTGTTCTTTTCGATCTCGTCTCTCGCCTTCTCGTCTATCCCTTCAACCTCGTAGCCGTTTTCTCTGAGTCTCCTTTCGACAAACGAGTCCAGCTCATCCAAGTTCGGGAGGTCAGACTTCAGCTCGGATTCTTCCCGCTCTAATTCATCGAGACGGTCGCCGATCTGATCCTGCCGTTCTCGTATTTCGTTAAGACGGTCATCCGAGAGCTCTATTTGCTCACGAATATCGGACTTCAATTCAGAGACAGACTTCTGCTCTCCGCAAAAGGGACAGTATCCCTGCTGAAGACGGTTCTTCGCCCGGTCATCTTCGATATGGTCCCCACAAACTGGGCAGACAAAATCCTCAACGGCGGAAGCGATTACATCGGCTACCTCTTCTTCGTGATAGTTCTTCCAACGCTTCTCTTCTTTGCCTAATGTTCGCTTCTCCTTCCGCAACCCCTCCTTCTCTTGGTATAACTCGGATAGTTCTGACCGAATTGACTCCCTGGTAGCTAACTCATCGTTTATTTCGGATAGCCGACCAGATTCATACAACTCAAGTATATCTTCCCACTTCTCAAGTTCCGACTCCGCACTGCGGACCTGTGACACTGTATCTTGCAGGTCATTTTCCAATTCGTTCTTCGTCGTCCGATTCTTCTCTACGATGGCGCTCAACTCTTGTTTTGCTCGTTCGTGGTATTCCAGTTCGGAGTGGATATCTGGATCCACAACAGACCGGACTACAGAGAGTAAATCGCTATCTGAAAGACTCAGGAGGGGAAGTCTTCCAGTGTGCGAGTGAAGGAAGTGAGACCTAATTACGTCTCTTCCTGGAACCTGGCCGTGAGACGAAGGGCAAAGTTCTTTTCGGAACTTTCGAAGCGCGTCGGCTGCGGTTAGATACGAGGAATCGTCTTCATACTCGGCTTCCGGAACACCTCTATAAAACGAAATCCCATTCGTGTAGTCGATCTCAACTTTGTTTCCTCGTCCGGTAGCCAAGTCAATAGTCGCTTGAGAGCCTAACAGATTGTATAGAATCGCGTTGAGTGAGAGCGTTTTCCCCGTTCTGTTACCCCCATGGATGAGAAAGTTGTCGCCACCGATACCGGACACATGCAGATCGGGGTATTCGTCTTTCGCAAAGTGAGCAACCTGTATGTCAGAGACACGCATTGTCAGTACAGTCTCGACAACTCACTAATAATATTACGGAGTTTGGATCTCTGTCTAATAACTAACACATAGGCAACAGCGATCCCGATTAGTATCCCTACAACAGCTCCTAGAATTTCATATCTGATGAAACCGATTACAGGTAGAGTGAGCGACATAACGACCCCAACAATGATATTCACTACTCTCCCTACAGATTTCTTGTCAAGATCGTCTATCTTCTCTTGCTTATCCTCATGATCGTAATAGAACTGCTCGTCACCGACCTCGTCTCTTACGTCGTCGTGAACATTACTGAGAAATTCTTTCCCTGCGATTCGCTTCATGATCGGGTCGTTGAACGAGTCAATGAGTAAAACAAGAACAACGATAGGGACGATCGAGTAGAGGAGCTGTGGTCTGTAGCCGAGATTGATCGGGGATATCTCCAAGAGGGCATACGTGTAAACTGCGAGGGCTGTTCCCCCGACTCCAGCCTCCTCAATCGTCCCAAGTACCATCTATGTCATCTAACCACTAAGGGGACTTTATTTCCAGGGACACATTCAGTTGCTTACGACCAGCACTACACGCACTTGACATGCTTCAACCTAGAAGTACCGAACTAGTCAAATTGTAGTATAGTTGGATGATTCGCATCGGTTGTACTACTGAATCCTGGGATCTGTATAATACATTTCTCCTATCATCGCGTTTCGGTGTCCCTGATGACGATACTGCCTTCGAGGAGGCAGCTAACGAGTTGCTCCCTATGGATGAGTCCCGTCTCTGGAACAACGCTATTATGGAACTTGGTGGCACCGTCTGTACAAAAACGCCCACCTGCGATGAAGACGGATGCCCGTGGCGGACCTGGTGTCAGGCGTACGAGACGAACGATTTCACTGCTCCTGACGTTCCAACACAGCCATCGTTTGAAGGGAGTCGTCGGCAGTTTCGGGGTCGAATCGTCCGCGCACTAAGCGACGGTGACACGTTGACACTTGACGAACTTGGGCCAAAGGTTCGGGTCGATTATACACCTGACGGAAAATACGGTCGAGAGTGGCTACGTGACCTTCTCGATGATCTCGAAGATGATGGTCTCGTCACGCTTACTGTTACAGATGCTGGCCCCCGCGTGTCTTTGGAGAATTAAGGCCGCTGGAAGCAGTTTCCGGGGGCTGCCCCTGTCGACGTGTTTCGGCAGGTATTTTTCCCTGGATTATCTATGAGGTGACGAACAGTTGGACTCGTCTCCGGAACCCCGGAGAAAACGAGCGATCTTCGACAGGACGAAATCATGACAATATTCAAAGAGAAAGTTGACGAGGAGCATCTGACGATTGCAGAGACAAAGGAGATACTCGAAGGGCTTGAGGTGGAGCGTGCCACCGACGACGAGCGCGAAATGCGTTATGAGCTCGCCCGAGCCATTGAACACGTCAATCGGTTTGCCGAACTCGATGCGTCGGAAGCCGAAGCGTTCGTCGAAGAGCTCATCGAGCTCGAAAAGGTCGACGAGAAGACAGCACACAAAATTGTCGACCTCAAACCGCGGGACAGAGACGAACTTCGCGCTGTCTTCGCACAGGAGCGGTACTCGCTTTCGGGTGACGAGCTCGACGCAATCCTCAATACCGTCAAGCAGTACATCTGAGTTTTTGCTCAGACGTCGACAGTCTCACCTGCGTACGTTTAAGTAACCAGTCGACGTAGCCTCGTTGTATGACCGACGACGAACGTGACGAAAGTGACGGGACTGAGCCGATTGTCGTACTAGACTTTCTCGCTCACGGTCGAACCGAAGACGACCGACCCCAGTACCAGAAGGAACCGCTCGCGTACGTCATCGATACGGATGATTTCCAGCTCTACGAACTTATCATGGATTCGGGTGCTGATATCTCTATCGGCGACTCATTTGATTTCTCGGAGCAGGACGACATCGTCCGTCAGAACGGTATCGATTACGAAGACCTGCCAAGCGGCGCGAGTTCTGAGCTCGATTACGCCATCGAAGAAATTGTCGAAGACAATCAAGAGCGCTTTGTCGACTATTTCAACGACGCACAGCCGATTACGCTCCGTCTCCACCAGCTAAATCTGCTCCCTGGTATCGGTGAGAAGCTCCGCAACGATATTCTGGACGAACGCAAGCGCAAGCCCTTCGAGAGCTTCGAAGAGTTGGACGAGCGTATCGATGGACTCCATAGCCCGAAGGATGTACTCGTCGAACGAATCCTCGAAGAAATCAAAGAAGACGACCTGAAATACCAGTTGCTGGTCCGAAGCGACGATAACTAAACTGTTTACATAGGTTATCTATGACTCAAGACTTTCGTGACCCTGACGCGCTTCGAGTCAGAGCTGGTATCGGTGGCGACCCCGCACAGGACCAGCACTTTCTGGTCGACGACCGCGTACTCAACCGACTCCCGGAGTATCTCTCCGACGATAACGGAGAGACGACACACATCTTGGAAATCGGCGGCGGAACAGGCGCACTCACCGATAGGCTCTGTGCCGTTGCCGACCAAGTGACTGTCGTTGAGCGCGACCGGCGACTCGCTGACTTCCTCCGCAAAGAGTTTGCCACGGAACGAGAGAACGGCACACTGACCGTCATCGAGGGTGATGCACTCGATGTCACACTCCCCGAGTTTACTGCTTCGGTTTCGAACCTTCCCTACGGTGCATCGAGCGAGATTGCATTTCGACTCCTCCCACTGGGACAGCCACTCGTATTAATGTTCCAACAGGAATTTGCTGAACGGATGGCTGCCGACACCGGTGAGGACGAGTATAGCAGACTTGCAGTCGCTGCGGGCCACTACGCTGAGGTAGAATTAGTCGAGACTGTTCCACCTGCAGCTTTCGACCCACAACCCGCGGTCCAGAGCGCGGTCATCAAGGCGGTACCGCGCGAGCCGTCGTACTCGGTGCCCAACGACGAGTTCTTCTTATTATTCCTGAAAGCCATCTTCACGCAGCGGCGCAAAACGATGCGGAACGCAGTCAGAAACACGGTCCATATCTCTGAGCTAGACGACGGTGACGCCGTTGTGTCCGCGGCAGACGAATCCTTGATGAGTCGGCGCGCAGGCTCGGTTTCTCCAGCCGAGTTCGCCCAACTCACCCGTCTTGCTTGGGATGTCGGAGAGCCAGCGGCTAAAAATCGGACAGAGTGATGACTGACGAAGACGAACCGCGGCTGGCTGACATCCGCGAGACTGACCAAGTGTATCAACCAGCCGAAGACTCCCACCTGCTAGCGAAAACAGCCGCCAAGGAAGTGGGTAAAGACAACCGTGTTCTCGATGTCGGCACTGGGTCGGGATACGTTGCCCAGTTCGTCCAAGAGCAGTCCGACGCTGCCGTTTTCGGTGTCGACCTCAACCCGTTGGCCTGTGCTGAGGCGCGCGAGCGTGGCGTGCAAGCATTGCGGGCTGACCTTGTTTCGTCGTTTTGTCGGGACAGCTTTGATGTGATCACGTTCAACCCACCGTATCTCCCCTCAGCTCCTGAAGGTGTCTGGGATGACTGGATGGAGACGGCTGTCACCGGTGGCGAAGACGGACGCGCCGTTATCAAAGACTTTCTCGACGATGTGGGACGCGTTCTTCGACCTGATGGCGCTATCTATCTCCTCGTCTCGACGGTGACGGGTCCCGAAGCGGTCACAGAGGCCGCCGAGAGCGCCGGATTCGAGGTAACGACGCTTGCGGAGGAATCACATTCCTTTGAGAAGCTACTTATTTTTCAGTTGATTCCAACTGGCGAGTAAGTGGATACAATCAGTTAGCTGTACCCTCGCCATCGGTGCCCGCACTCCTTGCACTTGAAAAACCGTGTCGGCGGTTCGTCGGCTGAGGCAGTCTGTTTGATTGTGTACCACGCTTCACCGTTCCCGCATTCGTCGCAAGTCACGTCGGCCGCAGTCGGCTTGCCCTCGAAGCTGGCATCTTTGGTTGTTTCGATGAGTTCCTCGCCGCTCTGTTTTTCGGTCGAAACGAACTCCTCGGTATCGCGCTCTTGCTCGGCGCTTGCACCACAACTTGTACAGACCATGACTCCGTCTTCTTTTTTCATCATTGAGCCGCAATCCTCACAGAACTGCATAGTACTGTCTGTGCTCCTGAGAGACATAAGCCCGGGGATTCAACCGCCGTAACCTGCTTTTCCGATGCCAATATAGCCCCGCGCTACTCCTCTTCGAGCTCTTTTCGTTCTTTGACGACCGGACAATCGACAACACGAACGGTCTCGACATCCAGAAACTCCACGATGTCTGTCCCTTCGTTGGTACAGGCAACATCCGGCGGCGAAGAAAAATGCTCACACTGCTCACAGTAGCTATGTTTCGACACGTCGGCAAAGGTCCGCTCGTAGCGTTCGTCTGTTTCTCTGTCCGACTCTGCACTGGCGAGTTCCTTCCAGACGGTATCCGGGTCGATTCCGTCGGTCTCTTGTTCCTCGAATAGCGACTCACCTTCCTCGAAGGGGTCACCCTCTCGGGTGCTTACATCACCAAGAGGCTCTGTTGTGGAACTCCCGTCACGGGCAGTTCCAAACGACGCCTCTTCGCTTTCGGTGACCTTGTCGTTCAGTGACTCGGTCTCTTGGGAGTCATCGCCGACAGGAGGTCCGTCAGCGGTCCCGGCTTCGACACCGAATTCCTCGACCCAGTCGTTGCTCTTTTCTTGTTTTGGCGTCGGCTCACTCTCAGACTCACGTCTGTATGTGTCCTCAGCACCGTCTTGTGACTGCCCTCCCGGTTCAGTTATGGTTTCATCTCCCTCTTTTCGTGGCAACCTCTCGAAGGGGTCACCGTCGCGGTTGCCAACATCTGCGTTTAATTCCTCGAACGGAGTTTTGTCACCGTTCGATTGTTTCTCGTCTTCGTCACTCATTCGCTTTCACCGGATTCAAGCTGTGATGCGACAGTCAGCTTCGGACTTCCGAACCACCCGCTCGATGGCTCGACGTTGGTCACGGTCGTATCACAGTGGGGACAATGAGGATCGGTTAGCAGTGCAAGGCTCACAGCCTGACCACAGTTCTCGCAGTTGGCCCGCTCGATATCTGCGCGCGCAGCAGCCCGCTTGATTCGCTCGACGGCTTCGAGACCGCTCGAAGACTGTTGTGCTTCACGGAGGTCACTGACCACCCATGCAACAGTCTGTAACCGGTCTTGTATCTCATCCACCTGTTCTTTTTGTTCGGCTGTCGTGTTCTCTACCTCCGAAATATCCGCTTCGTGCTCATTTTCGAGTTCGTCGACCCGCGTTTGTAGAGAGTCAACTTCGTCTTGGAGTACCGAGAGCTGTGCCATCTCGGGGTGGCTGTGGTCTTTTGGAGCCTTGTTATCTGCCTCCTTTTTGACCTGAATCACCCGGTTGCGTACGTCATTTATATCCTCTTGAAATGTTCCTTCGACGGTATCGATGCGCGTATCAACCTGTTCTCTGACATCGGAAGTCGCCTCAGTGAGCCGGTCTGTCAATACGTCATCGACTTGGTCTTCGACACTGCGGCTCAGTTCCGCGTTCACCTGTCGTTCTATTTTGCGTCCGAGATCCGCTTTGACCGATTCGGCCACTGAATCAGGGTCGACAGATTTCACGGGAGGATCGGTCTCTTCGTTGACATCAGCGACAGTCCGGTATGACGCGAGCAACTGAGTAATGAGCGTTTCTCTGTCAACCTCAGCATCAGCGGCCGCTTCATCGAGCCACTCGACGAGTTCGGCCGGTAGCTGGACCGACATAGTCAGTTCCTCGCTCGACTCACTCGCCATTGTTCCAACTTTTACAAACAGGATAGTTAAGGGTTTGCCGTCGATATCAGAAATCGATAGATGAGCTACCGAATCTTTCGTATGTCGCTGATATCGAAGCCGGCTTCTCCGAGATCAGTTTCAAACTTGACGATATCTTCTTCTTCAATCTGTGAAAGTACGCCACGGAAGTTCTTGACTACCAGCGTCCGGGCTCGCGCTGAGCCGCCAGTTTCCCACTGGAACTGGAGTGTCCCCGATGTCGACTCGACGAGTTGGCCGTATTGCACGGACGTAAGGGTCTCGAAGTTCACATGAACCAAGATAAGCGATGACCACTCGTGGGCAGCCTTCGCCAGTCCTTTCATCAAATAGTTTATATCTGACCAGTCGATATCGTCTCCACTCGCGCCGATAAGGTCCGACAGCGAGTCGATGACCACGAGACTTCCAGGAGCCCGTTCACTGATCGAGTCACCCAGTGCACTCAGGAGTGTTTCGCGCTCTTCGTGGCGCTTGCGAAGCCCTGTGATATCGGCCGTTTGTTCGGCGTACCATCCACGGGGCACAGGGCTTTTGTGGAAGTAGTTCTGGGACAGCGAATCGAACTCGACTTGTTCGAACCCTTGCTGTCCAACCTCTGTATCCATCGACATATCTATCTCGGCCTCAATCTGCTCACTTTCATCCGTAAACGAGATGTAGTGAATCGAATCTGGCAGCGACGCGTTTGGCGCAATATCTCCGTAATGAAGTTCAAACAGGTCGTCGCCAGTCTGGGCAAGCCCATTCATCACCGCGCTGGTGTACATAAACTCGCGAGACCCGGCACCAGCTTCCCCTGACAGTAGCACAACGCTGCCACGTGGTGCACCGCCGCCGATAGTATTATCCAGTCGGCTGATTCCGAACGGAATCCGGTCCATACTATACTCATTGTGGCGTCCTGTATAAATAGCTGGGCTGGTACTGAGAGACCCCGTCGACGAGAGACAAATCTGGGACTAACTGTGGAGTCGTTCCTCCGGTATGTGGATACTTGTTAACTACCTTTGAGTGATATGTTCGCCGGATACTGGCATGGACAGCAGTAACGAAACCACCGAAGACCTGTCTCAGTTGCCGGACTCATCTATCCCAGAGACGAACATCCCGAACCAGCAACTCGGGGGGAATTGGTAGCTAGTGTTTGACGGGCTGGTGATGAGTTTCGCATACTCGTTGTCGGCGTGAAGAAAAGAGACGTATCAGGAAGAGGACGAATTTGGAGGTGATAGCGGAGACGGTTCCTGAGGGCAACATCACAAACTGTCGAGCCACAGGAGTCAAACACGAGTCGCAATGGTTTTAGAGGTTCCGCCCCCGCCAACGCATATGAAACTCGCTGGGATGGCAAGCAACCGGGGACGGAACTTGATGAACATTGCAGACCGATCTCCGGGGGATGCAACTCTGGATATCGTTCTCGCAAATGACAGTACCGCACCGGTACTGAACAAAGCCGAGAAACGGGGTATCCCGACCGAGGTTGTCGAGCGCGAGGAGTCTGAGTCTCGCCAGTCACACGAGCGTCGCATTGTCGACGCTCTTTCAGAGTACGAGTTCGACATTGTCTGTCTTGATGGCTACATGCGGATTCTCTCTGATGTGTTCCTCGACGATATGCCGACAACGCTAAACATTCACCCATCACTGCTTCCGTCATTCCCTGGGATGGATGCGTGGGGTGACGCACTTGATGCTAGTGTCTCTGTCACTGGCTGTACAGTCCACGTCGTCACAGACGCAACCGACGAGGAGGGTGCTGTTGTCGAGGCAGACATCGACGCCGGGCCTGTCGTTACTCAGGAGCCAATCCCGGTGTACGAGGGGGATTCTCAAGAAGAGCTACAAGATCGCATGCTTTACCAGAGTGAGTTCACTGCCTACCCTCGCGCAGTCGAGTGGTTCGCAGACGACCGCGTTACCGTCGATATCGAGGCCAACACGGTTCATGTTGATGGTGATGATGAGAAACAGTTCCCGTCCCGACGTATTGAGACCGGCGACCGCCTACGAGAGTTACGGTACGGGGAAAACCCTCACCAAGACGCTGCACTCTACACCGATTACACCGTTGACGAAGCCAGTGTTGTAGATGCACCACAGCTCAACGATGGTGCAAAGGCACTCTCGTACAACAATTATAACGATGCTGACGGTGCGCTAAACATTATTAAAGAGTTCGAAGAACCGGCCGCAGCGGTTATCAAACACACGAATCCTGCTGGCTGTGCAACCGCATCGACGCTCTCGGAAGCCTACGAGCGCGCGCTGTCAACGGACCCACAGAGTGCGTTTGGCGGTATTGTCGCCCTCAACCGCGAGTGTGACGCTGATACTGCCGAGCAAATTATCGACTCATTTAAAGAGATTGTTGTCGCTCCTGGATACACAGAGGATGCACTCGATATCCTCTTCGAAAAGAGTAACCTCCGGGTGCTGGATGTTGGCTCTCTTGGTGACAGAACTGATGTGCTCACCGAGAAACCACTCGTCGGCGGGCGACTTGTACAGGAGCGAGACCTCCAGACGATCTCGGGCGACGATCTTGAAGTGGTAACCGAGCAAGAGCCAACCGATGAGCAAATCGAGTCGATGTGTTTCGCATGGCAGACAATCAAACACGTCAAATCTAATGCGATTCTTTTCGCTGACGGCACGGAAACTGTCGGTATTGGCATGGGGCAGGTTTCCCGTGTCGATGCGGTTCGACTGGCATCGATGAAAGCTGAGGAACACGCAAAGGGCAAAGGTTCCGAGGGAGCTGTGATGGCGTCAGATGCCTTTTTCCCATTCCCCGATGGTATCGAACACGCTGCCACAGCAGGCATTGAAGCCGTAATTCAGCCCGGTGGCTCGAAAAACGACGATATGGTTATCGAAGCCGCAAACGAACACGGAATTGCGATGGTCTTCACCGGAAATCGGTGTTTCAGACACGACTGAATTGTCGGTGTCGCTGTGGTCTGTGACGCTAGCAGGACCCATGTTGCAACTCCTGTAACTCGATTTTCATATTCGATCAGAGTACGGCTTTCAACTTATTAGCCTGTCAAATTTTGTCATGTCTTAACAACACATAACTATCAACACATGCAACGTGGTCGTACTGTCGTAATGCATGGATATTATATCAGTTATAAAACAAGAGTCGAGAGGACTACTTGGTCGCGGTAAGGCAAAAATACTCGCCCCAGTCGCAATCAGTTGGGGGTTGTTGATTGGTACCCGGATGGTGTACCCAGTGATTCTACCACAGCTTCGGAACCAGTTCGGGTTGACACTGACGACAGGCGGATTGCTCGTGACGATTCTCTGGCTTGGGTCTGCGCTCGGCCAGCTTCCCAGCGGAATCCTGACAGACAGATACACTGAACGGACGCTAATGGTCACAAGCACCATCACCGTTGCAGGAGCGCTGTCAGTCGTCATTATGGCGCCCTCGGCTCTGGTCTTGTTTGTGGCAACCGGCTGTATTGGCGTTGGCCTCTCGCTCTATCCAATCGCACGGATTACGATTCTGACAGAGACGTATCCGGAGCGGCTCGGAAGCGCGCTCGGTGTGACGATGGCTGTTGGCGACCTTGGACAAACGCTGATGCCTCCACTTGCGGGTGTACTGACGGCAGCGTTTTTCTGGCAACTGGGATTTAGTCCCCTGATTCCAGGGCTACTTCTCTGTGGCGTTACCCTCTGGCTTGCACTTCCTGATACGTCGACGAATGGGGGAATGGATGCCGAACTGACTGCGCTCAGGCTTAGATATGTACTATCTGAACTCAGAAACCCATCTCTTATTTTCATGACCGTGGTTTTGTTTTTGTTTATTTTCGTCTGGCAGACATTCTCAGCGTTTTACCCGACGTATCTCGCCGAAGAGAAGGGTCTATCCGAGGCTGTTGCTGGCGGCCTCTTCGGGTTGTTCTTTGCATTTGGTGTCGTTGTCAAACCAGTCGCAGGGAGTGCTTACGACCGCATTGGAATGCGTCGCTCGCTTGCTATTATTCTCATCGGGCCGGTTGCCGGGCTACTCTCTTTGCCGTTCGTCGACGGATTCTGGCCGCTGGTCGGTATCACTGCACTTGTGAGTTCGATGCTCGGGACTGGTGCAATCACACAGTCGTACCTGAGTGAACTGTTTCCGGACGATATGCGTGGAACTGGGTTAGGTGCAGTCCGGACTACTGCTGCGACGCTTGGTGCTGCTGGCCCTGTCCTGTTCGGGGTCGTCGCCGAACGGGGCTATTTCGACGAGGGATATCTCGTGCTTGCTGGGATTCTGATTGTTATCATCGTCTTGACTGTCTGGATGCCTGAAAACTGAGTAAATAACGCCAAACGCGTTCCCCGCTAACAGCTGGGCTTCGAAATGCTGAAACGGCCACCAGTCAACCAGCCAGTATGGAACACCGGAGGCGGACAGTCCTCGCAAGTGTTGGTATCGTCCTGATATTTTTCCTCATTCAGGTCGGGACGCTTGCCCTCGTTGAGCCTTTCCAGCAGGAAGGCCATCAAGTCGTTGAGGACACGAGTGATCCCACAATCAGCATCGTCTACCTTGCCGCTATCGTCGTCGTGACCGGGTTGATGTTGCTTGCGTTCAAGTACGGTGGCGAGTCGATACTTCGGCTGGTCATTATCTTCGCCGGTTCCTACATCGGGTTCTACGTCTTTGACGTACTAGCTCCCGAGGCCGCATCGGTCACTGTCGCCGACGTTCCGGTAAACGTGTTAGCTTGGGGCGGGGCAGTTGCAATCGGACTGGCCCTGTATTTATATCCAGAGTGGTATGTCATCGATGCAACCGGTATCGTCATGGGAATCGGCGCTGCTGGGTTGTTTGGAATCAACTTCGGCATTCTCCCCGCACTGGTCTTGCTATCGGCGCTTGCTGTTTACGACGCAATCAGTGTTTATGGCACGGAACACATGCTCACACTTGCCTCAGGTGCAATGGATATGAAAGTGCCTGTGGTCTTGGTCATGCCAGTCTCCCGGTCGTACTCGTTTATTGAAGATGGGGGTCCCGAACACGTCCAGAGTGACGAAGCTGCGGATGACGAGCCAGCAGACGACAGTTCTGCGACAGAGCCATCTTCTCTCGGTGTCACTGATATCGAAGCACTCGGTACAGACGGCATCGCGGAGTTGGATGACGACGAAGTTGAGCAGATTGAGCTGAGCGTGATGGATGAGCTAGATGAGAAGCTCACAACCGCACTCCGTGAGCGACTCCCTGACCGAGACGCATTGTTTATCGGTCTCGGAGATGCGGTCATTCCGACCGTACTGGTCGCCAGTGCCGCCTTCTTCATCGATACTGGACCTGAAGTTTCACTCGGCGTCGCGTCTGCGTCACTTCCGGCTGTGACCGCGATGGGGGGTATCCTGACCGGGCTCGTTGTATTACTCTGGTTGGTCCTGAAAGGTCGTGCCCACGCCGGTTTACCCTTGCTCAACGGCGGTGCAATTGCTGGCTATCTTATCGGTGCACTCTTGAGCGGCCTGTCGATTGTCGAAGCGCTTGGTCTCGACAGCTTCCTCTAGCTACGGAACGCTTCACTGGCTGGCGCGAAGTCGATTACTTCTCCGAGGTCGTTCTTTTGTGCTCTGTCGTAGAGCAATTTTGCGGCTGCAACTGTCTCAATTCCTGTCCCACCGCTGTCGAACACGGTAATTTCTTCAGGGGACTCTCGCCCCGGTTTCTCTCCAGCCACCACATCACCGAGTTCACCGTGTACGTCCTCATCTCCAACGACACCCTCTTCGTTAGCGAGTATGTAAGACCCGGCGTCCTGTTCGAGTCGGCCCAGAAGGTCGACAACGTACGTCGAACGGGACACGGTTTCTGCGTCGATTTCTCGCTTTGTCGGGTCGTACTGTCCCATAGCTGTGACGTGTGTCCCCGTATCGAGTTGTTCGCTGTCGAAGACCGGTTCGGCGGCGTTTGTCGCCGTGATGACAATATCGCTGCCAGAGACGGCCTCGTCGCTGGAGCTGACAGCAGTGACTGTTGCATCGAGTCGCTCGTCCATCTCCGTAGCGAACGCCTTCCTGTTCTTTTCTGTCGGCGAGAACACGGAAACTTGGTCAAGATCTCGTACAGTCGCCGTTGCCAGTAACTGCCCTCGGGCTTGGGTCCCGCTTCCGATGAGACCGACATGGCTCGCATCCTCGCGGGCAAGTTCGTCGACGCCGACCGCACCCGCGGCTCCCGTCTTGTAGGGATTCATCCCAGCGCCGTCAAGTATTGCCAGTGGTTCACCTGACTCAACATCGAAAAGGGGCAACACGAAGTGGGCGTCCCGTTTCCCGAACCCAGCAGCATATGTATATCCGCCCATCGCTCCCGTCTCTGGAAGGACAGCGAAGTAGCCCGTCATAAATCCTCGTGGGTCGGCGTTGGCAAGGAGCGTTCGCGGCTCGGCCACAGCACCCTCACCGCGCTGTCGGTACCCCTCGCGGACAACATCGACGTATTCAGCGGGCGTTGCAAGATCTATAATTTCGTCGTTTTGAACGAACAGTGTTTCTGTCACATCTCTGTGTTGGTGAGGGACATTCTAAAGACTCCGTCTCCGGAAGTGTATGCAGTAACAACCCATGGAACACAGCACAATCCCGGCAGACTTACACTATCCCCGTCCGGAGAGAAGCATATGCGTACACTCGATGAAATCGACACCGTCGGCGTGGTTGGCGCCGGCAACATGGGCGGCGGCATCGCACAGGTTTCGGCGACGAACGGCTACGACGTTATTCTTCG
Organism: Halovenus rubra; assembly: GCF_026586665.1. GTDB lineage: Archaea > Halobacteriota > Halobacteria > Halobacteriales > Haloarculaceae > Halovenus > Halovenus rubra. The sequence goes on along the minus strand of NZ_JAODIY010000009.1, from coordinate 464,491 downwards.
AGATATCGAGACTGAGTACGTCGAGGCAGGACTAGATACTATTGACTCCAGCCTTGACCAACTAGTTTCGAGTAATCATCTCTCAGAGGACGAGGCCGACAATGCGCGTGACCGCATCACTGGGACGACGGCAATGGACGACCTCGCGGACGCAGATATTGTTGTCGAAGCGGTTGTCGAGAATATGGACGTAAAGACGGAGGTATTCGAATCTCTCGACGAGGTTACCGATAACGAGATTGTTCTCGCAACAAACACGAGCACCCTCTCGATTACGTCGATTGCGAGCGCAACAGAACGACCGGAGCAGGTCGTCGGTATCCACTTCATGAACCCAGTCCCCATCATGGAAGGTGTTGAAATTGTTGACGGCGAACGCACGGCCGAGCAAACAATCGAGTTTGCTCATGGGTTCTCCGAAGCCCTGGGGAAGACAACGTGGGAGTCTGACGACAAACCCGGCTTTGTCGTCAACCGTGTTCTCATGCCCTGGATTAATGAGGGAATCCGTGCCTACGACGAGGGTGTTGGAGAGAAAGCGGATATCGATCAGGGACTCAAGCTCGGAACGAACGTCCCAATGGGTCCACTCGAACTGGCAGACCACATCGGGCTAGATATCTGTCTTGACGCCAGCGAGACGCTCCATGAAGAACTTGGCGACAGATATAAACCGGCATATCTGCTCAAGCGGAAGGTCGAAGCTGGTGAACTCGGCAAGAAGACCGGGAAAGGATTCTACGAGTACGACTGACGCTGGTTATAACAGGTCCTGTAGTGCGTTACGATGGAAGGCAACGGACTCCTCGACAGCTAGCTCCGGATATTTTGGATTGGTGACGGTCCCGTTCGAATCAACGGCGCTGTCAGCAATAGCAGCAACGCGATGGATGTCTTCTATTGCTGGATAGCTTCGAACCTGTTCGTACCCCTCGATGAATGCCTGACGGAGTGGTTTCGGGGTATCGACATACCAGTCCGCTACCAGATACTCCACCTTGGCCGCGGAGAGGGCAGGTGCGGCCGCTATCGGGGCTTCCCAGTCGAGAATCGCTGTGAGCCGACCGTCATCTACAAGTGCGTTTCCGGGCCGGAAATCCCATGGGTAGAGACGGGCTGTCGGCGGCTCCTCTGATGAGTAGGAATCAAACAACGCCAGCAGCGCTTGCCGGATAGAATCGAACTGTGACGGGAGACGCTCTACTGCGTTTTGCCCGTATTCGGTAAACCAGTCGGTCCAGTTTTCTTGCCACGCCTGTAACGAGTTGCCGTCGACAACAAGTGCACCGTAGTTATCGAACCGGAACTGTTTGTGGAGTGACGCCAGGTGCGACCCGAATGCTCGCGCCAGTTGTTGTTTAGCTCCGGTATCGAACCCAGAAAATGTTTCATGCAGATCATCACCGCTCACGTGGGCAGTGACCATGTACGCGACCCCGTCGGTGACTCCGGAAGCGAGTACGGGTGGGACTGGGACGGCAGTCTGCTTGCGGATGTGCGCCAACAGCGTCGCCTCGGTCTGCAACCAGGTACGTTCCTCACAGAGCTGTACAACCACTGGCTCTTGTTGTTCGTAACTAACCAGTGTCGAAACCTTTCGATTCCCTCGTCCAAGCTGTCTGACCTCGGTTGGCTGGGCAGGTGTAACCGGTTCGAGCCCTGTTTTTGCCGCCTTTTGGAATGAATCATCCTGTATAACGTCGGCTAATTTGCTCATTTGTCGCCCTCCAGTAGCTCGGTCAGATCCTCGATTGAGTCAAGGATATATTCTGGCTCATAGGTCCCGGGTCCCTCTTCGTCGCGAAGCCACGCAACCGGAAGGCCCGCGTTCTGTGCGCCCGCAACATCGTAACTCAGCGAGTCGCCAACGTACAGCGCTGTGGCTGGCTTGACATCGATTGCGTCAAGTGCGCGCTCGAAGGGACTCGCATGTGGCTTCCGCCGTGGCAAGTCGTAGGCGTACACTGTCGTATCGAACGACGAACCCACTCCGAGGGCATCAAGCTTGACGTCCTGTCGTTGCTGTGGGCCATTGGTAACCAGCCCGACAAACCCGTTTGCTTTTGCTGTACTGAGTGCATCGGCTGCACCGGGTCGGAGCTCGACCTGTCTGTCGTCGATAAGTTCGGTAAATTCGGCTGCAATCGCTAGTGGGTCGATATCTGACCGTCCGTGCTGCGCAGCTAGCCGTGCAAACCCTGCTCCGAGATAGCCAATCTGGTCGTCATGTTCAGGGGGTCCGTCAAGACACTGCCAGAGTGTATCGGGCTCACCAAACGGTTCGAGACCTGCACGCTCGAACGCTTCATCGTAGAGTCGTTCGGTATCCTGCGTCCGCTGACAGAGCGTCCCGTCGAGGTCAAACAAAACAGCGTCGAACGTTGTCACGGCAAAATCTTTGCGGGGAGACATATAAGTTCCGTGTCGACGAATACTACGGGTTATTGTTAACAAAATACTGAGAACACAGGGCTTGATCTAGCAACTGAGTTATCGGTTTAATCTGCCCGCACCTACTCAGGGATTGTGACCGTATGTGTCAACTTCCCAACACCCTCGACACGGACACTCACCCGGTCACCATCCGAGAGTGGACCAACACCTTCCGGTGTGCCAGTGGCAATGACATCACCTGGTTCGAGGGTCATATAGGTCGTAATCTCCGCAATGAGCTCTGGGACGGAGAAAATAAGATGCTGGCGCGTCGAGGACTGTCTTTGCTCCCCATTAACAGCGAGTTCGACCGAGGCATCGGCTGGAACATGATCTGTGGTAGCACAAACTGGGCCAAGGGGAGCAGCATTATCGAAGGCCTTCCCACGAATCCAATTTGTTTCTCGGTCTTGGTCGTCGCGGTTCGATAAGTCGACCATACACGTGTATCCTGCGACGACATCCATCGCCTCAGACTCATCGACGTGACGGCACTGTTTGCCGATAATAACAGCAATCTCAGCCTCGTACTCCTGTTTTTCTTTGTTTGGAAGTAGCTCGATGGTGCTCCTGTGACTTGCAACTGCGTTTGGCCCTTTGAGGAAGAGCAATGGCCGGTCTGGTACATCTTCTCCACGCTCGTCGGCGTGGGCGGCGTAGTTTCGGCCGACACAGACAATCTTCGAGGGGTCACTAGGCGGCAGGATGTCCACGTCGTCTGGGTTATAGGTCCGGTCGGCTGAGGATATCGCGCCGCCATCACCGGCTATGTCGGTGGTCGCTGGCGAGCCATCCGCCTCAACCCACTCTCCAGTTCGAACAGTTCCTGCGGGGTCCCGAAATCTGACCTGCTTCATATCTCTGGGTCTGGCGAACATCTGTTAAGCGTTTGGGTACATCGGGAGAGTGCTTGTTTTTCGGACAGTGTTAGAGATAAGATTGAACCACCCTTCTGCATGCCGAGTTGATGTCTGTCCCACCTTTTGAGCGGGATACTCGGCACAGAGACACCTAACACTTGCTCCAATCTGAAAGGGCTGGCTCATTACAGCGTAGCCAGAAGACTACAACTGTGTCAGAAATTCAAAGCGTGCTCCACCGTCATCGCTTTGATTTACGCGACACGTCCATCCATGGGCCTCAGCGATTTCTTGGATAATCGTTAATCCAAATCCAGTTCCGTCCTCAGCAGTAGAAAACCCAGGGTTAAAAATTTGCTCACGGTCGGCTTCGGGAATACCAGGTCCATCGTCGGCGACAGCAAACCCAACTGCACCGTCTACAGCCGTGACAGTGATTTCTACCTCGTCTCCAGCGTGCTCAATCGCGTTGCGAAACAGGTTCTCAAAAAGCTGCTCTAGCCGACTCGGATCACCTTCGACAGTGTGCTCGGTCTCAGTAACGAGTGTTGCGTTTGGGGTTGCCACGCTTTTCCAACTGCGCTTGGCGATCGTTGCTACCTCGACAAGTTCTTTCTCTTGAACTTGTTGACCTTTCCGGGCAAGAGACAGCAGATTCGTTATCAACTGTTCCATCCGGTAGAGCGCGTGGTCAATATCGTCTAGATATTCGCTATCACACTCCTGTCGCGCCATATCGAGGCGCAAGCCTGCAACGTTTAGTGGGTTGCGCAGGTCATGGCTCACAATATTGACGAACTTTTCCATCCGTTCGTTTTGCCGCTCCAATCTTTGTTCTCTCTGCTTTCGGTCAGTTACATCGCGTGCCAGCCCTATCATTCGAGTCGTTTCATCGTCGTGGATTGGCTTTCCCTGAGATTTGATCCAGCGAATACTGTCCCCGTGGCGAATTCGCACTTCCATGTCTTCTGGATTACCTGTCTCAAGCGAGTGCTCGACCGCGTCGCGAATCTGCTGTTCGTCGTCTGGATGCGCAACCCCAAGTAAATCGGAACCCGTTTCGATTGCCGTGCCAAATAACTCTTCTTCTGTGGGGTAAAACGTTATTTGCTCGGCGTCAACGTTCCAGTCCCAGATAACGGCGTCAGTGGCGTTGAGTGCAAACTCCATACGCTTCCGGGTTTGCTGGAGCTTTTGTTCTTTCTGTTTGCGCTCGGTTATATCACGGCTGTTGACGACACCCCCCTCAATGGCGGGATTGTCTAACTGGTTATATCCGACCGATTCAATCCAGCGCCACGACCCGTCTTTATGTTTGAACCGGTACTCCGCAATTGGCGTCGTTTCGGGGTTGTTTACGCCTTCACTAAACGTTGCCAGCAGCTGCTCTTTGTCTTCTGGATGGACGTAATTAAAACTAGTCTCACCAATCAGTTCGTCGGGTTCATATCCGAGAACACGTTTACTCGATGGGCTTTGGTACTGATAGGTTCCATCCGGGTTTAGAACAGAAATGACATCTGTTGACTGTTCGATGAACGCCTGAAATCGTTCGCGCTGTTGCTTACGCTCGGTGATATCCCGAGCGAATCCAGCGATTCGAACGGGTTCGCCCGCGTCATTACAAATCGGTTCAGCCTGCATCCAGATCCATCGCCGGAAGTCTTCATCAGCATTGACGCGGAACTCGAAGTCAACCGGCTTCCCTTCTGAAGCGCGTTCTATCGATGTCGTAACCTGCGTTTTATCATCCGGATGAACCCCTTGCATGAAGTCTAGGGGGTCATCCAATAACATCTCTTTTGACCGCCCCCAGATGTCTTCATATGCCGAGTTGACGAACAACATCTCGCTCCAGTCAGCTTTTGCCATCCAGAGAACATCGTGGGTAACTTCGCTTAGCTCTTGCAACCGGCGTTGGATTTTGGTAGCCCGGTGATTCGTACGGAACTGTGCAACCGCGTTTTCGATGCGGTTGGCGAGCAGTTTGTACTGTTTTGTGCCAGTGCCTTTCTGAAGATAATCTGTGACGCCAGCAGAAATTGCTTCACTGGCGACTGCTTCGTCTCCTTTCCCTGTATAGAGAATAAACGGGAGGTCTGAGTATATGTCTCGTACCGTTTCAAGAAACCTGATTCCGTTTTCTCCGGGCATCTCGTAGTCAGATACCACACAATCATATGTCTCTGTCTTAATTCGCTCAAGTCCCTCGTCGGTGTTGGTGGCTGTCTCCACGACGAAATCATTGCCCTCTCGTTCGAGAAACTCTGCGACAATCTCTGTGAATGAGATGTTATCATCCACGTGGAGAATACGAATAGAGTCGTTTCCTAGCATTGTTTTCCCACCGAGTCGAAAGCAGACACACCCGCTCGGTCGTACCCGATACACAATATGTGTCTATCAGGAAACAATATATCTTCGGTATCTCTCGTGTCTGTCGTTTACCAGAACAGAGAACGCTGGCAACTCGATTTCTCGAATAGCTCCACAGTCTAACCCTGAAACAGCGTCTAATCAGGCGATGTCGCGGCTTGTATCGATAGAGACTTCTTCGACGAGATTGAGCTTGATTGTATCTGACGGTGCCCGGCCGCCACGGAACTTCGGAATTGATAGTCGGTTTTCAACCTCGTCGCCGTTGATATCGGTATCGAGGTGGAAGATCACGTCGGCAAAATGTTCGGTCGTATCCCTGAGTGGTGGGACTGACCGCCCTTCGAGACAGTGGAGAATTGCAAGACTGTTGGTGTTGAAGATATGGTTTTGCAGGTCGTTCATGAAGCTCCGAAAGCGCGACGGCGGCTCCTGAGACTCCAGCACGTCGAGTGGGTCAACAATCAGGTTTGAGGTTTCTGGGAGTGCACTCACCAGTTTTCCGGCGTTGTCGAGCGGGGCTTCGCCCGAGATGTGGCGCACCGTCGGGTCGCCCGTCTCGGCCGGAGTGTTCTCGATGCTGTCTCTGACTGCCTCCCCAGTTCTGTTCAGTGACAACCAGAGTGTTCCACGAGTCGCGGTCAATTCGTAGAGAAACAGCTCTGCCTGGCTCCCAGGTTGTGCCGAAAGTGCTACCATACTCCCGGCTGGGATGCCTCCGTCGAGTTTTCGATCGAGAACATCGATGCCCGTCCGCAACCGATTGCTCATTCGGTTCATACTATTATCTATCTCCTGTTAAATATTCCGCACGTACTTTGATTTACAGATCTTGGCGATTACAGATTATGCATCGAATGAGTTTCCGTGTTTGCGGGCGCTTGTGAACGCGTCGATTGCTGGGACTCGACGAGACTGGTGGCAACTCTCTCGAAACAGGCACGAGACTTTGGATTCTCAAGTGGCTTCTCGACGTATGGTAGGTGCCCAAGAATATTCCAGCGGCCAGTCATCGTATTATTGGCCCCTCCGCGTTGCTCTGTTGGTGACTCTCGAATCAGCGTCCCAGCAGGTGGTGTCGAGAGTCTGGCTGCGATAGTGCGAGTTAGCGCAGCATCCTCGAGGCATTGGGGGGTCTCAGTCGAGACGACAATAGCTTGATCGGCATACCGCAATGGCCGCAAAGAATCACGGTTTGACCCAGCACTACAGTCGACGAGCACTGGCCCGTTCCACGACCCAGTCCGTCTAAGCGCCGTGTCGAGCGAGTCCCTGCGACCGCCAGTAACAAACGCGACGCCAGGGATTTGCTCGGAGTAGACTGCTGTGTTCTGTATCCGTGCGCCATCAGCAAGTAAGTCGACACCATTTCGACGAGGTAACCCCAAACGGTGATGCACATCGGGCATATCACAGTCTCCATCAATAACGAGGGGGTCAAAACCGCGTCTCGTGAGTGCCGCTGCGAGGCCGAGCGTAGTTGTGGTCTTCCCACAGCCACCCTTGCCACCGGCGATTGCAAGCATAGGGCCTCTGGTTCTTCATCACATATGAATCGTCGCCTGCTGGGACCAGACCGAACGATACGTTGCGAGAAGTACGCCATGTAGCCACATCGCACTCGCGGGCCGTGTCGGTGAATTAAATAGTGTTCGCCTCGGTGATTCGAGCGATGCGTCACGACCACATCACGAGTGCGAAACACCTCTCACGCGAGGACATCGAACTCGTCCTCGACCGTGCGGCGGAGATTGCCGAGGACCCAAGTGCCGTAGCTGACCGGCACGCCGGGTCGTTGCTTGGGTTGCTCTTTTTCGAGCCGAGTACGCGGACAAAAATGAGTTTCTCGGCCGCAATCAAACGCTTGGGCGGTGATATCGTCGACATGGGTCCGGTCGATTCATCGAGTGTAAAGAAAGGCGAGAGTCTTGCGGATACGGTACGAGTCGTTGAAGGATATGCCGACGCGCTCGTCTTGCGCCATCCGAGTGAAGGGGCTGCAGAGATGGCCAGTGAGTTCGTCGATATCCCACTCATCAACGCGGGTGACGGGGCTGGACAACACCCGACACAGACGCTACTCGACCTCTATACAATTCGGGAGAACGCTGGGCTAGACGATGTTTCTATCGGTATTATGGGTGACTTGAAGTATGGGCGAACTGTCCACTCGCTCGCTCACGCGCTGACAAACTTCGATGTGAGTCAGCACTTCATTAGCCCAGAGAGCCTCAAACTCCCACGTAAGGTCCGATACGACCTCCATCAACAAGGGTCTGCTGTCAAAGAACATACGGACCTCGACGCAATCCTGCCGTCGTTAGACGTGCTGTATGTCACCCGTATCCAGCGCGAGCGGTTCCCCGACGAGAGTGAGTACCGGGAGGTCGCCGGCGAGTATCAGATTGATGCAGGCTTGCTCGACGATGCGGCTGATGAACTGACCGTTATGCACCCGCTTCCGCGCGTCGACGAGATTGCCTATGACGTAGACGGTACCGACTATGCGAACTACTTCGACCAGGCTCACAACGGTGTCCCTGTTCGAATGGCGCTGCTTGACCTTCTGCTCGGAGGTGAACAATGACAGACGAAGAACTCCGCGTCAGCAAAATCGAAGGTGGCACAGTTCTCGACCATATTCCCAGTGGACAGGCACTGAACGTGCTTGCAATCCTCGGGATAGACGGAACCCAAGGAGACGTTGTCTCAATCGGAATGAACGTTCCGTCTGACCGTCTCGGCCGAAAAGATGTTGTTAAGGTTGAAGACCGAGAACTCAGCCAGTCGGAGGTCGATGTCCTCTCGCTTATTGCTCCAGAGGCCAGTATCAATATTATCAAAAACTTTGACGTCGTCGAAAAGCACCGGGTCGAAAGTCCTGACCGTGTCTCCGGCGTCTTGCAGTGTTCTAACCACAACTGTATCACGACAGAGGGCGAGCCGGTCGACACCGAGTTTGAAGTCCTCGAAGACGGCATCAGGTGTATCTACTGTGATACACTCATCCGCGAGAATATACCGGCACACATTCTTGCATAAGGAGTCGCGTCGTTGTTTGATTGGGAGAAGGCATATTTGAACACCCCCCTAACAGAAGATATGGAATTTGTCACACGCTGTGGGGACGCGGTCCCCAAAATAGGGTTCGGAACATGGCAGATGAGTTCCGAAACTGCTCATGATTCGGTTGCGACCGCCCTCGATCTGGGTTACCGTCATATCGATACGGCACAGGCGTACGATAACGAAGATGGCGTTGGCCGGGCAATTACTGAGTCTGACGTCGACCGGGAGGACATTTTTCTCACAACCAAAGTGTTTCCAACAAACCGCACAGTTGACGAGATTGTCACCTCGACTGAAGAGAGTGTCGCAAAACTGGGTGTCGACGCTGTCGACCTCCTGCTCATTCACTGGCCACACCCACTCGCCTCTGTTGAGACAGTAATGGCTGGCCTGAACGCTGCACGAGACCAAGGCCTTACGCGACATATCGGTGTCAGTAACTTCGGGAAAGACCGACTGGAGACCGCTCGTGAACATTCTGAGGCCCCAATCTTTACCGATCAAGTTCTCTTTCATCCATGGTGGCCCCAGCGAGAACTGCTCTCATATTGTCAATCTCAAGACATCGCCCTTACTGGCTACAGCCCTCTGGCTAATGGGGCGGCTATCGACGATGACTTGCTCTGGGAAATTGGTGAGAAACACGGCAAAACGGGACCACAGACTGCGTTACGCTGGGCGACACAGCACAAAAACGTCATCACAATCCCAATGTCTACCTCCAGAGACCATCAGGCACAAAACATCGACATCTTCGATTTCATGCTGACCGAAGAGCAACACGAAAACGTGACGCGACCCTCGTATCTCAAAACAGGCCTTGGAATGATACAGGGAAGCATCTAGGTGCTATCCTGCTCTCTGTCGGGTAGCAACTCCCGTATCCGGTCGAACGCTTTTTGCTCTCGTGGCCCGCCACACCGCTTGGTCACGGAACCACAGTAGTCGATTCGGTCCCAGAGTATCTCTGAGTCGTATGCGGCTACGTCAAGCCGAGAGGCTGCAACCGTTGCTTCGACGACCGCGGCGTAGCCGCGATTAAACGTCGGAACCGTTTCCTGACAGACTGTGGTTTCTGTGGGTGTCAGCTCCCAGTCGACCCACTGTGTTCCCGAGTCGTCGCCGGTTGCCTGCTTTTCAACAGTAACACGAACCCATGCATCAGCGGAATCGTGGACCGGGTCAGCCTGCTCGTAAATATCCATGGCAGCCTTGACAAACAGCACAGGGTCCATGCTAAACTGAATAACTCCCTGGCCTCGTTCAGTGAAATTCCGCCAGGTCCGCGTCCGTCCCCAGGTTCGTGCAGTCACGGTCGAACCGTCGCTGTCGGCGGACCCCCTCCTGTCAGGTGCCTGCACACCGAGTGCGGCGAAGTTGTACAGGTTGTTTGGACCCAGTGTCGCAACGATCGATTCCGTTACACCATGAATTGGGACCGGCCACTCCATCTCGGCCATTACACTGATAATCCCCGTTCAAGTGCGATAAATAGCGCGCCGGCGACAATATCTGCAGTCGTTCCGGGATTGATTTCCCGTTCGACAAGCTCTTGGGCCAACTCGTAGGGGTTTTCGTCTCCTGCAAGGACGTCCTGTGCCCTGTCTCGGACTTCGAGCGCAGTTTCCGTGTCGTGTTGTGTGACAACGAACGTATCGACCTCACTTGCAAGCAACGCCAAAAAGAGTGCAGATGCACGGTTAGAGACCGCGCCGTCGCTTTCTTGTAACCCAGTTGCCGCCTCAAACGTCCGCGAGAACCCGTCACTCCATTCGGCGGCGATTCCGTCATTTACAGCACTCTCTTCCATTAGTTCACCAAGTGTCAACCCCCGCTCACGAATAGCTGGTGCTGCATCACTTCCACGCCGAACATCCAGCGCTTCCATCCCCTCGGGCGGGTCGTTGACAGCCACATCGACGTGCTCAAACGCGCGATAGAAATTGACCGCATCCTCGACTGTCGTGTCGGTGACTACCGCCTCTGCATTGTCTCTGGTGAGTGCACCCTCTCCAGCAGCGGCGACTAACGGCGTCGTGAGGAGGAGTGCACCGAACTGCGTGTTTCCGCCCTGTTGCTGACTCATCCCCGCGACTGCGCGTTCGAAAGCGCGCCCAACCGGCTCGCCGTCGGCTGCCAACGAGAGTCCGTCGAATGCACCGACAGCGCCGGCCAGAAACTGCTCGAATTTTAGGTCGTCGTACTCTCGTTCCCGGTCAACGTTTCCAGGCTTTGGTGTTCCGGAGACTTCTAACATGAGTGCTAACTGTGCGTTCTGTGCCGTCGACCGTGTCATGTCGGGTGCTGTCATTGTAACTTGCTCCAGTTTGCGCTCGGTTGTATCATGGTCTCTCACACTGGTTTCGTACGGGGTCTTCTTCGGTGTTTCTCACAACACGGATTGGTTCTCTGTTGTGTTTGGCACTGTACCAGTCGTTGACAGCGTGGTTGACACGCGATAAGACAGTTGGCTGGTCGCTTGGGCGACCGACGCTCACTGCATCAGCTCCGTGGTTTAGATACTCGAAGACTGTCTCTCGATTACGGACACCATTATTGGCGATAATCGTCAGTGATGTACGCGCTGCGATATCTGCGACGACGTGCTCTGAATCCATTGCGTCGACATGAATGACAGATGCGCCCGCTGTTTCGAGGGATTCACACAGGGATGGGAGAGCCACTCCGGAAACCTCCGTACGAACCTTTACACTCACGTCGACACCTCTCTCATTGGCGACGCTGACCTGCTTACAAAGTCGCTCGCGGTCTGCAAGCAAGCTCTCACCACCACCGACCGAACAGATTTCGTCTTGCCGGCAGTGTGCGTTGATTTCGAGAAGAGCACTATATTTCCGACAGACATCGGCAACATCGGCAAGCGGCTCCAGACGTGTTGTCCGAATATTAAATCCTGCCTGAATTGGGACGTCTCCAAGAGCGTCCAACTGACTGTCGACGAACGACACCGGGTCGGCCGGCAAGAACTCATTTCGCTCGCGCTCAGCCATCGTGCGTGCAGCCTCTCTGGTGGCCTCGTCAATAGCGAGACCGCCCAAAAATGCGATCCCAGCGTATGTCGACCCAGATTTGGCCCACTCTGCGTCCGATTGACCGCTGAGACTCGCGAGCGCGACAGGTGGTTTGAACGGTTGGTTCGATTCCGGGGCAGTATTCTGGTTGTTCATCGTATCTCGTAGAGCATCTCTTGGACGGCATGGCTGACACGGGAGGCGTCGGTTTTGCTCTCGATATGTGTATCTGTTCGGACAACCGGCCGGTCTAAATTGGTGCTGTCTTCGGTGTCGAGAACAAACCCATCAGCAAAGGGGTACGCCTCGGCCATTCCTGCAGTCGAGGAGTCGTATCCCAGAGCATCCATCAGTTTCCCAGCAGGCCCCGAGAACACCTCGTCTTCGACGAACGGAGAGACAGCAACAACGGGTGTCGATTCGAGCGCTTCCTCGAATCCATCCAGAGCGAGCATCGGTCCGATACTTGTCACCGGATTTGATGGCCCAATAATCACTGGATTATCGAGAGCATCCCGAACGGCTGAGGTCGGCTGAGCGTGTTCTGCCCCACGGAATTCGACGCCAGTTATTGTTGGGTCGCCACCCCGGGCAACCCAGAACTCTTGAAAGTGCATTGTCCTGTCGGGCGTCTCAATAAGCGTCGAGACCGGGTCATCACTCATCGGGAGCACCTCGAACGGGACATCAAAGACTTCACACAGCGTGCCTGTCACCTCGGTCAAAGGCTGGCCCTCGTCGAGCAACCCTGTTCGTGTGAGGTGCACTGCTCTATCTTGGTCGCCGATATGCATGAACTCACCTACTCCTGAGAACCGTCGCCAGCGTGCGATTTCTCGCCCCTGTGTCTGTTTCTCTGGGTCAAGATACCGCGGCCCGGTACCGAGGTCGGCTTCGGTCGCCAGCCGCTGAATCTCTTGGTGGGTCTGGGCTGTATCCTCTGCGATACCCCACCACGTGTCTCGGTTCAGTTTATCCCCGCCAAGAAAGAGCACTGTATCGACATCTGGACAGACAAGAAACCCACCGAGCTCTACGTCGTCGCCTGTGTTCGCGACCACCGTTGTCTCTGCTGGTGGGAATACTCCCTCGCTCCCAGACAGAAGCTTCGGTGTCCCTGTCCCACCGGAGAGAAACGTAACCATGCCTATAGCTAGTATATTCGGGGTTATTAAACGGACCGTCCTTGACAGCTCAGGTACAGTCACCCAGCGAGGCGATTTATTACCGACAGGGGCGCTGTTTTTCACCTCAATGCTCCTCTGTGAGTTTAGATTTCATCTTTTGAAAAATAGAGACATAGACTCAAGGGTGTACGAAACCTCCCCTCTGTTGATGGGAAACTTTGGAATGGTAATACACGACGCCCATCGGTTCAGCCCCGCCGCCCCCGCCACACAGTACGTCTATGGCTCGTGCCTTCCCGGCTGGCATACTGTCGCTGACAACGCCCTCGCTGTCGACCAATGGATTTCGTCTGTCCAGTCTCAAGGTATCGAACGTGTTTGTTGTCTGCTTGCGGGGAGTTCCGATGAAATTCGTAGTACAGCATTAGGTTCGTATTATGAGACGTTCGGTGAAGAGAACGTCTGTCACGTCCCGGTATCAGACCGACACCTTGTCGGTCGCGAACCGTTGATCGAAACAATTCTTCCGTTTCTGAAAACCTCCGTCGCGATGAAGTCGCCCGTTGTCGTACAGTGTCTCTCCGGTATTGGCCGGACTGGGCAAGTTCTGACTGCATGGCTCGTCGCAACCAGAGGATATTCTCCTGAGGATGCAATCGAAACCGTCCAAGAGAGAGGCCGTGATCCGCTCGCAACTGTAGAGCAAGGGAACGCCACCGAAGAGGAGTTGTTCGAACTGCTTGAGTCGATGCAAGACGTTCATTTATAAGGGCCGTTTAGGTAGCTATCTTGTAGGGTTGGGAGCCGACACTTTTAGGCGAAGCCGCCTAATCCCGAGATAATGGCAACAATCAAAGACAGTGTTCACGACCATATCGAAGTACACGGCGTAGCAGAGAAGTTACTTGATACACCACCCGTTCAGCGTCTCCGTCGTATCAACCAGCTTGGAACTGTTCGGATGGTCTATCCTTCTGCGAACCATACGCGCTTTGAGCACAGCCTCGGCGTCTTCCATCTCGCCGATAGAGCACTCGAACACCTCTCAATCGAAGGCCAGCAAGCCGAGCGGGTCCGGGCTGCAGCCCTGTTGCACGATATCGGGCATAGTCCCTACAGCCACAATATCGAGCCTGTCATCTACCGCGAAACTGGCATTTATCACGACGAAGTACACGACCTCATCGGGAGTGGTTCTGTTGCGGAGATTCTGAGTGAGGAAGGACTGAACCCGGACAAGATTGCAGACCTGATTGCTGGCGAGGGCGAGCTGGGCCAACTCGTCTCAGGCGAACTCGATGTGGACCGGATGGATTATTTGATTCGGGATGCCCACCATACCGGCGTACCGTATGGGACAATTGACCACGAGCGGTTGATACGCGAACTCCGGTTCGTCGACGAACAACTTGTTCTTGGCGAAGGAAACGTCCAGAGTGCCGAAAGTCTGTTGCTGGCGAGGGCGCTCATGAATCCGACGGTGTATCAACACCACGTTGCCCGCATCGCAAAGGCGATGTTACGGCGTGCGACCGAGCGCGCGCTGGAGGCCGGTGCAGCTGATGCCGATACGCTTCGCCGGATGGACGACCACGGCTTTCACGCTCTCCTCCGCGAGTGTGATGAGAGTGCCAAGTACGCGCAGATGCTTGACGAACGACGGCTCTACAAGCGTTCAGTCTGGGCTGAACTCGATGCAGTTCCCGAGGAAGCTCTCCAGAATGATTACGACGACCGACAGAGTCTCGAAGCCGATATCGCAGATGACGCCGGGGTCGACCCCTCGTCGGTCATCTTGGATATTCCTTCGAAACCCTCGATGAAAGAGTCTTCGTCACGGGTCCTCGTCAATGGCAATATTCGCCGGCTAGACAAACAGTCGACTCTGGTCCGAGCGTTACAGGTCGCACAGCGTGACCAGTGGCGACTCGGTGTGTACGCACCGGAAGCCAAGAGCGAACGCGTCGGTGAAGCTGCTGTTCGGACGCTCGATCTTGATATTGATGGGACGCGGATTCGCGATATTCGGCCCGGTATCAACGCAACCTTGGATGAGTTTATGGACTAAACGAAGCTACCGTGGGTCGCCAATCTTATCGAGTGCATCTGGGTTCTCGATGCTGGAGAGGTCGCCCATCTCTTCGCCCTCGTACACTGATTGAATAAGTCGCCGAACAATTTTCCCGCTCTGAGTCTTGGGGAACTCGTCGACGAATAGCACTTCGCGGGGCATAAACGGCTTCCCGAGTTCATCACCGACCTGAGAGCGGAGGTCCGACCGAAGGGCCTCAGTTTCTTCATAGCCCGATTCGAGGATGACATACGAGATGACAGCTGTGCCCTTGGTGTCGTCGTCGGCACCGATTGCTGCGGCAGCATTGACTGATTCGTGGTCAATGAGTGCACCCTCAACTTCTGCAGGACCGACCTTCCGGCCGGCAACGTTGAGAACGTCGTCTGACCGGCCATGGAGGAACCAGAAGCCGTCTTCGTCTTTCTGTGCCCAGTCGCCGTGGTCCCACATATCCTCAAATCGACTCCAGTACTCCTCAAGATATCGCTCGTCACCGCTCCAGAGCGATTTTGTCATCGATGGAGCCGAAGAGTTTGTCACGAGATAACCCTGGTCGTTGGTCTCTTGAATTGAATCTCCCGAAGCGTCGACGATATCCACATCCATCCCCAGTGCAGGCCCCCCGAGTGTCCCTGGCTTGAGTGAATGGGTTGGCAGTGGTTGAAGGAAGCAGCCAAATATTTCGGTTCCGCCGGAGATATTCATGATTGGTGTCTCGCCGTTACCAATGTTCTCATAGAACCAGTGCCAGGACTCGGAGTCCCACGGTTCCCCAGTCGAACCAAGCAGCCGGAGCGTCGAGAGGTCGTGGCCCTCAAGCCACTCATCGCCGTGTTTTTGCAGTGCACGAATCGCAGTCGGAGAGATGCCAAACACCGTCAGCCCGTGGCGGTCAATCATGTCCCAGAATCGGTCGGGTTCAGGATGGTCGGGTGCACCCTCGTACATGAAGATGGTGCCGCCAAAGGCGTGGTTGCCAATCAGTGTCCATGGTCCCATCATCCAGCCGATATCTGACACCCAAAAAAATCGGTCCGAAGGTTGGTGGTCAAAAGAGAAATACAACTCTTTGGCGGGCTGGACAAGACCGCCTGCATGCGTGTGGACGATACCTTTTGGTTTGCCTGTTGTTCCCGACGAGTACAGCAACATCGATTCCTGGCTCGATGGCAGCGAGCGGGTTTCGAACGTATCATCCTGTGTCTCAACAGCCTCGCTCCACCACTCGTCGCGGTCGCCGTCCCATGGGATTTCGACCGGTTGGTCTGTCGTTTTGTCTCCCGACTGCGTTCCCGAACTGTTTGGTCGTACACTTCCAAGCCGCTCGTAGACGATAGTCTGCTCGACGTAGCCAGCCTCTTCAATAGCCTCGTCGGCGGCTCCTTTGAGGGTTATCTTGTCACCGCGTCGGTAGAATCCGTCGCCGGTAAACAGAATCTCACACTCGGCGTCTTCGATACGGGTTGCGGTCGCGTCGACACCGAACCCAGAGAAGATAGGAACCGCGATTGCGCCGACTTTGAAACAGCCATAGAGTATCGACGCAACTTCAGGGACCATTGGCATGTACAGTCCCACAGTATCACCGACGCCGATACCGCGCTCATCGAGTGCGTTTGCGACCTGATTTGCCTGTCGGTGGAGGTCGTGATACGTTATCTCTCGAACGTCACCGTCCTCACCCTCCCAGATAGTAGCGACACTGTTCCGGTTCGGTGAGTCCGGGGCGGCGTGGCGGTCGACTACGTTATGGGCGATATTCAGTGTTCCACCGGGATACCAGTCAGTGAACTGCGGGCCGTCGCTCGCGTTGCGTACCGCGTCGTATGGTTCGTCGAATTCGAGGCCGAGGTGGTCGACAACTTCGCCCCAGAACCAGTCCAGCCCCGAGGCATCGACACCCTCGATGTCGGTGACTGACCGCCGGTGAAGTGTCTCGAAGTCATCGATGCCGTGTTCTCTCATAAACTCGGCGACGTTACTCTCTTCAAGTAACTCCGCAGGTGGCTCGTACACTACCTCGTCGATTTCTTCGAGTGAATCAGTCATTGTCTCGTTTCCAACAGATGACCAGTACCATCAAAAAGCTATTTGATATTGCAAAGCTCCAAGCGATTACCGCTCTCGCAACGCATTTTTGCTTGGACTGACTAACAGTTTGTATGTACGTTCGGGACGCGAAAAATCGAGATGAAGCCTGGCTACTCGACCATATCGAAGCGATGGGCTTGGATGAGACAGCGTTTCGGTCCCGTGATTATGTCATCGCGATGGACGAATATGACAACGAGCGAGCTGGCTTTGGTCGGATTCGCATTCACAAGCCCGACGACGGGGAGGTCTGTGAGCTGACGAGCATCGGTGTTGTTATGGAGTGGCGCGAGCAGGGCGTCGGTGCTCACGTTGTCGAACGTCTGGTCAAGACGGCAGCAGACAAGGATTTCGAGGTCGTGTTCGCACTCAGCGGTGCAACTGACTACCTTGCACAGTTTGGCTTTGAGCCAATTGAGCCGGCCAAACTTCCAGACGTGCTCCAGCGTCGCCTGGAGCAAAAACAGGAAAGCCTCGACCCGGAGGCAACGCCAATGCGTATCGAAACTGCACGGTTTCGCATGCCCCGACAGCTCCGTGAAGCGTTCAAGAAAGCACGCCCCGAAGACGAATCTGAACAAGAGCCTGAAGAAGGACCCGAGGATTTCGGTATCGACCCAGATGAGGCGACATACAAATACGATACAGGATAGCGCCGTCGCGACACGTAGCGTGTTTTCCGAGGAGCTTGATTGGTTCTCTTTTTCGGGAGAAACACTCAACTGTTAAGGGTCACCGGAGCCGACTCAAAAGATATGTTCGACGCCGACGAACTCGATGAGATACAGTCGGCCAGAGAGGACTGGGAACGAGACGAGGTCGAGCCCGTCCTCGACCGGTTCGGTGAGCGCAAAGACACGTTCGAAACCGATACCGGCGGCCAGCCTGTCGACCGGCTTTACACGCCTGCCGACACAGCTAATCACGAATACGAGGAAGACCTTGGTTTCCCCGGCGAGGAACCATATACGCGCGGTGTCTACTCGACCGGCTACCGCGGACGGCTGTGGACGATGCGTCAATACGCCGGCATGGGCACATCAGTAGAGACCAACGAACGGTTCCAGTACCTACTCGACGAAGGACAGACGGGGCTTTCGATGGCGTTTGACCTCCCGACACAGATGGGGTACGACTCCGACGATGATATGGCCTCCGGCGAGGTTGGGAAAGCAGGGGTGGCAATCGACTCGTTGCGGGATATGGAAACTGTGTTCGACGGTATCCCGCTCGATGAGGTCAGCACGAGCATGACTATCAACGCGCCTGCAAGTGTCTTGCTCGCGATGTATATCGCGGTAGGTGACCAACAAGGCGTCGACCGCTCGGAGCTACGTGGAACTATCCAAAACGATATTCTCAAGGAGTATATCGCTCGGAACACCTATATTTATCCGCCAGAACCATCAATGCGGATCATCACAGACATCTTTGATTTCTGTGCCCAAGAGACGCCAAAATTTAACACAATCTCGATTTCAGGCTACCACATTCGGGAGGCCGGCTCGACGGCGGCACAAGAACTCGCGTTCACACTCGGCAACGGCATCGAGTACGTCGAGACGGCTATCGAGGCGGGTCTGGATGTGGACTCGTTTGCGCCACAACTTTCGTTCTTTTTCAATGCCCACAACAATATTTTCGAGGAGGCTGCCAAGTTCCGTGCCGCCAGACGGATGTGGGCGAAGATTATGGAAGAGCGGTTCGACACGGAGAACCCCAAATCAAAACAACTCAAGTTCCACACGCAGACGGCCGGTTCGACGCTGACAGCACAACAAGTCGAGAACAACATCGTCAGGGTGGCCTATCAGGCCCTTGCTGCCGTTCTTGGGGGAACCCAAAGCCTACACACGAACGGCAAAGACGAAGCTCTCTCGATTCCGACCGAGCAGTCCGTCCGGACAGCCCTGCGAACACAGCAGATTCTTGCACATGAATCCGGCGCTGCAGACACAATTGACCCACTTGCGGGGAGTTACTACGTGGAGTCACTGACGGACGAACTTGAATCGGAAGCATTCGACCTGCTTGACCGGGTCGACGACCGCGGCGGGATGCGCAAAGCAATCGAGAACCAATGGGTCCAGCGACAGATCCAAGATACTGCCTTCGAGCGCCAGCAAGAAATCGAGGACGGTGAGCGCGTCATTGTTGGTGTCAACGAATTCACCGTCGAGGAGGAGGAACACGTTGACATCGAAGAGGTTTCAGACGCCGAACAGCGCAAACAGATTGACCGGCTAGAATCTGTCAAGAAAGAACGCGATGGCGCGCAGGTTGAGAAGAAACTTGCAGCTCTAGAAGACGCCGCCCAGAGCGATGAAAACCTGATGCCGTACATCGTCGACGCGGTAAAAGCATACGCCACGACAGGTGAAGTCTGTCACAAGCTCCGAGACGTGTTTGGCGAGTATCAACCGGGGGCTGCCCTATGACAGACAGACACGTTGGCATGACAGTAGACCACGTCGGTATCGCGACTGACGACCTCGATACACTCGGTAACCTGTATGTCGATCTCTTTGGCTGTTCACTGGCGCATACGGAGGTGTTCGATGGAATGGACGTCTGCTTTCTGGAGTTTGGAAACAGCTATTTCGAGTTGCTTGAGCCGTCCGAATCAGGCGGGACACTTTCTCGATATCTTGAGAGCAACGGCCCCGGCATCCACCACGTCGCCGTAGCTACTGACGATATCGAGGCGGCACTAGAGACTGCTGTTGAGTGTGGAGTGGACCTCATCGATGAACAGCCCCGACAGGGAGCGTGGGGCCACGATGTCGCATTCATGCATCCACAGTCGACTGGCGGTATCCTTTTAGAGTTCGTCGAGCACTGATTGATACAACTCCTTTTTGTGGTGTCTCACGTCCCAAAACGCCTAACAGGCCACTCGGTGCATAATTTGGTATGGTCCGACGAACAGTGCTGTTTTCTCCCGGTGACCAGCCCAGTCTGCTCAGAAACGCACCCGATTCGGGCGCCGATGTGGTCGTCTTCGATTTGGAAGATGCTGTCGCACCGACAGCGAAAGCCGAGGCACGTGAGACAGTCGCCGCTGTCGTCTCCGAACTCGATGCAAACTGTGAGTTATGCGTCCGTCTCAATCCACTTGCAGATGGTGGGAGACAAGACTTGGAGGTGCTTGGCTCGGCGCTTTCGGCGGTAGACAGCCTCATGCTCCCCAAAGTCTCATCTGGGGCGGCTGTTTCACGACTCGTGGATAGAGTGGATGCCGACGGGACTGAGCTCCCAATTCTTGCACTACTCGAAACTGCAACGGGAGTTCTGTCTGCTCCCGAAATCAGCGCTGTCGATGCCGTAGATGCACTCCTACTTGGAGCTGAAGACCTTTCGGCAGACGTGGGGTTGACTCGGAGCACAGACGGGACCGAAATCCTTCATGCACGACAGCAGGTTGTCCTAGCTGCAAGCAGTGAGAACATCGACGCTATCGACACATTACACACCGACTTCGAGGACACTGAAGGACTAACAACAGACACGAACTTTGCAGTGGACCTTGGCTTCGACGGGAAGATGGCAATTCATCCAGCACAGGTCCCAGTCATCAATGACGCGTTCACACCTGATGAAGACCGCGTCGAATGGGCACAGAGTATCCTCAACGCGAAACAACAGGCCGACAAAGATGGACGCGGCGTCTTTTCTGTCGATGGTGAAATGATAGACGCACCGCTCATCGCACAAGCACGAGACGTTCTTGACCGTGCCAGTGCAGCAGGTGTGATAGAGGACACAGAATAGATCTCATTTCGTGGGACGGACGGTTAATCGAAGTGCCCGCTTGTTACGAACTCACGTATGGTTTTTTAAATACTCTCTACAAACGACCAGTTATGTCGGATAACTCAGGTCCGTTGGAAAACTTTCAGACACAGGTTAGAAGAGCCGCAGAAACACTTGGCCTCGACGAAGGTGTTATCGAATATTTGATATCTCCACAACGGGTACAGGAGTCGAATTTAACGGTCGAGCTTACGGATGGCTCACTGAAGACGTTCCAGTCATTTCGGTCACAGTTCAACGACGACCGTGGTCCGTTCAAAGGCGGAATTAGATACCATCCGCAAGTCGATGCCGACGAGGTGAAAGCACTGTCTGGCTGGATGACATTCAAATGTGCGGCAATAAATGTTCCATACGGTGGCGGCAAAGGTGGGATTTCGTTCGACCCAGCAGAGTACTCAGACGCCGAAGTCGAACGCATCACCAGAGCCTACGCGACAGCAATTCGCCCGATTATTGGCGTTGACCGAGATATTCCAGCACCGGATGTAAACACCGGACAGCGTGAAATGAACTGGATAAAAGACACCTATGAGACGCTGGAAGGAACGACAGAACCGGGCGTTGTAACCGGAAAAGGCCTCGAAAGCGGGGGGAGTCGGGGTCGCGTTGAGGCAACGGGTCGGTCGGTGATGCTTGCAGCACGCGAGGCGTTCAAGTATCTCGACCATCGGCTCGAAGATGCCACGGTCGCAGTTCAAGGATATGGTAACGCTGGGAGTGTCGCTGCGAAACTATTAGATGACGCTGGCGCACGCGTGGTTGCCGTCTCCGATTCCTCCGGAGCGATACACAACTCAGATGGGTTCGACACACGCGACGTGAAAAATCACAAGAAAGAAACAGGCTCCGTATCGGAATACCCCGATACAACCGAGGAGATGTCTAATGAGGCATTGCTGACGATGGATGTAGACCTGCTTGTTCCTGCCGCCCTAGAAAATGCGATTACCGGGAAAATTGCCAAAGGCGTCTCGGCAGATGTTATTGTTGAAGCAGCGAACGGGCCACTAACTGCTGGGGCCGACGAGGTACTGGCCGGGCGCGAGACTATCGTCATTCCAGATATCCTCGCCAATGCTGGGGGTGTCACGGTATCGTATTTCGAGTGGGTCCAGAACCGCCAGCAGTTCTATTGGAGTGAGGGACGCGTAAACGACGAACTTGAGAACCATGTCGTCGATGCGTTCGGTGAGATGGTTGATGCCTTCGAGAACTTCGATGTCCGGACATACCGCGAGGCGATGTATATCGTTGCTATTCAACGTGTTGTCGACGCAATGGAGAAAGGCGGACACTGGCCCTGAATGCCGGGATAGTCTCTGGTGTCTCTCCGGGTAGGGCAGAAGAATGTTGACTCGTCGGCTCCTACGCTTTGTATGCACACCTACGAGCGAAGCGTTCGTGTGGCCGCTTCCTTTGAGGATGTCTGGGCGTTTCATTCAACTGAGAAGGGACTGGAAGAACTGACCCCGGACTGGATGGGGATGGAGGTGGAATCGGTTACTGGTCCGGACGGAGAGCTGAACCCTGAACAACTCGAAGAAGGCTCAAGTATCGATGCAGCAGTTCGTCCGCTCGGAGTCGGCCCGCGACAGCAGTGGACCTCGGTAATCGACGACCGAAACCGTTCCGAAGGTGCTGGCTTCTTTCGTGATACGATGTCTGATGGACCATTCAGGGAATGGACGCATACGCATCTATTCTATGCCGATGACGGTGGGACACTAATTCGGGACCACATCGAATACGAATTACCCCTCGGGCCGCTTGATCGAGTATTCGGTCCGCTGGCTTTCGTTGGGTTCGAACCGATGTTCCGATACCGTCACAAGCGCACTCGATTACTTCTCGAGGAGTAAAATACGGATTAGCCAAACAGATTTGACTATTTGGTATCGACAGGAGCATAAAGTACATACTTCACCGCCGTTCACCCCTACGCATGCCACGTGAAGAGTATCAAGACGAGCTAAATCAACTCCGTGAAGATGTTCTCTATATGAGCGAGCTGGTGCTTGACCGTCTCCAAATGGGGCTTTCTGCACTCGAACAGAAAGACGAAGAGTTGGCCTGGAATGTTATCGACGGTGACCATGAAGTAAACGAACTCTATCTCGAACTCGAAAAAGAGTGTACGGACCTCATTGCACTTCAACAGCCCGTTGCAGGCGATCTGCGATTCATTGCGGCGTCATTCAAGATTATCACAGACCTGGAACGGATTGCCGACTTGGCAACGAACCTTGGAGATTATACGCTCGAAGCAAAAAAGAACCTTGCCCCAGATGTCGACATACAGGCCATTGGTGAAGCTGTCATCGAGATGGTCAAAACCGCAATGGAAGGATACGGGCAAGAGGATATCGAGAACTGTTACAATATCTCCGACCATGACGACGAGGTAGATGAGATGTGTGAAGGTGCGTCGGAGCTAGTTGCACGTGACCTCATCGAACGTGAAAGCGTCGAAACCGAGGAGAAAACAAAAGCACTTATGCAGGACGTTCATCGGCTGTTGCTCACAATTAGAGATCTTGAACGTGTCGGTGACCACGCTGTAAACATTGCGGCCCGGACGTTGTATATGGTCGAATCAGACGACGAACTGCTGTATTGAGTGTCCCCATTCTGGTTGCTTAGCGGTCGGTTGCTTCGAGACCCCCTTCGGTTATCTGGAACTTCGACGTATTCCCCGCAGCCTTCGAGTCGTGTTTTTCGAGCGTCGCACGGCGGTTGCCACCACGGAATCTGTCGAGTCTGAGGACGACCGCAGACCAGTGGTTCAGCGTATGTCCTCCAAGCGCGCTCGATTTATCAGTTTCTGGGTCAGTGTACACTTGATTTGTCACGCCCACAGCAAACTCGTGTTTGCGGGCCAACGAAAGGAGATGAGTAACCTGTCGCGCAACATCGCGAAGCGCTTCACCGTCCTCCTGTTCGGTCCGCTGGAGACGGTAGAAGCCGGTCGCGCTGTCCACTGCGACAAACGAGACCTGTGAGGCGAATTCGGAGACATCTTCGACTGCTTCGCGTTGCTCTTCGAAGTCGTACACCTCCGAGATGATGATACGAGAGGCTACATCCTCGACCTCGGCATCGGGATGTGCTGCCGCAATCTGCTCAAGTCTATCGATAGAGAGCCCTTCGGTGTCGATGAGCAATGCAGTGTTCCCGTTGGCTGCGGTCTGGACTGCTGCCGAGAGTATCACGTTCGTCTTTCCCGCTGCTGGTGAGCCGTACACCTGTGTTACTGCCTTGCGTTTGAAACCGCCGCCAAGCAGATCGTCGATACCGTCACAGCCGGTCGGAACTGGCTCGGTCACTGGTAAAGATTGGGGCAGCTTCTCAGTTAAGTTCTCGTATTCAGTAACCACGCAACCCGCGTAAAGCAACTGATGGATGACACTCAGCATAATAAGAGTGGCTGAGGGGAGTAAGCCCCCTTCTGTTCTCTCGGTATTCAGCTTCGCGTCCGAACCAATCTCAGGGCTACCTTGTGGTCCGGACTTGCACCAGTGAGGGTTCGCCGTTCCATCCGTTCTCACCCGTCAGCAGGCACAATTGCCTGTAGCCCTCTGTGGGTTAACTTCCCGTTGCTTTCGGGTCTGTGACCCAACTCGCGCCGGGTTCGCACACTTCATCGGTCAAGGTGAGTGGTCTCGTTTCTGTTCCAGAGCCGGTGGTCTCCCGCCCCGAGTTTGCACTCGGTCACCTGCCCTGAGGGTGGGGGGACTTTCCTCATGTCCCTTGCGTGGAAACCACGAGCCGGGACACGGGAACCGATCTCCCTCTGCCAGTCCAATCTATCTGCCCAAGCTAAGTAAGGCGTTCGGTGTTATGTGAAAATACAAGGGACGTATCCAACAGTAGAGTGGATTGGTGTTCATACTGGTGGCTGTAATTCTTTGAATCGCTAGTTCCTGATTCGCCAGGCAAGAGCCTCGCTGTTAGAAAATACCAAGTTCGAATCTTCACGTACTTACAGCCATCAGTATCTGTCGAGATCACGTTACACATCGAGTTGTATCTCTTCGAGCGGAAGTTCCATCTTGTATCGAGCAACGTCGAAGCCGAGTTTCTCGTAGTAGGCAAGCGCGCGGTCGTTGTCGGCGTGGACCTGCAACGTGAGTTCTTCAGCACCGTCTTCGTACGCTTGCTGGACCCCACGGGCAACCAGGTCGTCCGCAAGAGCAGTGCCGCGGTAGTCAGGGTCAACGTAGAAATTTCCAAGAATGAGCTTGTCTGCCGTTTCGAACTTTGAAGCTGGTGTCTGGAGCGATGTACCCAGAAAGCCAGCGAACGTCGCATCGATATCAGTGATTGCTCCAGTTGGATTATCGACACCATCGAGTGCGACCCAGAGTCGTTTTGTCGGGTCGTCAAACCAGTCAGTGCGAAACTCAACAATTTCATCGACATCAATCTCCTCGGCCATCTCATGTGACTCGACTGATTTTTCAAGGTCATGCTGGTATGGCAACCACAACTCCTCGACGAATCGACGCATCGACTCCGCCTCGTTTCGAACGCGACGAATATACATGCCCCCTCTCGGCGTGGCGTTGAAATAAAGATTATTCTGAACAGGCCTAACACCCGGCCTTCAAAACAGGGATACGTGCCGTCATCCGGTGGTGTGTGCGACTGATTCTGCCAGAGACAGAGATTACACGGCAAACATAGTCCTTACTGTCATAATATTGGTGGTTTCAGTTGGTGTAACCGCGAATTCCATCTCGAATACTAATCAGTAATGGGTCATAACTGTGCTGTTCGGTCTCTCAGATGGTGTTCTCGCTTCGAGCCGTAATTTCTACTTTCTTGATAAGTATCAAGACAACAGACATCTTCCCTGTACTGTTCCCATCATGAAAGATATAATTGTTTATATATTTTGAGAAATCATACAATACTGTCAACCGTGTTTATTCGTCGGTTTCTCTCGTTCTATAACCTTTGTGTATAATCTCGTGGCAGAAAATGAACGCTGAGTGGTAATTTATTTACTTTGGTGGTATGTACCACTATATATGGCTTCAGGTGAACGGTTCGATACGAGAGCTGTCGAAGAATACAGTGATTGGGAGCAGGGGGATGTGGTGACGCCGATTCATCTCTCGTCGACGTACAGGATGCCCGGAATAGACCCAGAAATGAGTCTGGAGGATGTCGACCCGGACGCAGGCGAATTTTTGTACGGGAGGCTTTCTAACCCGACGCGCCATGCCGTTGAGAAACAACTTGCCGACCTCGAAAACGGCGAAATGGGGTTCGCATTCGCATCTGGGACGGCGGCAATAGCAACTGCGATATTTGCGGTAGTCGAAGAGGGTGACCATATCATTGCTTTCGACGACCTCTATGCAGGCACGCGCCGGATGCTAGAGCAGTTGTTTGAGGCACGTCTCGGATTCGACGTCACATTCGTTGATGCCAGAGAGCCAGCGCACGTTGCTGAGGCTATCACCGACGATACAAGCCTTCTCTGGATGGAAACACCGACAAATCCGATGATTCATCTCTGTGATATCGGAGCAATCAGTCAGATTGCAGCCGAGAATGATGCCATTCTTGGTGTCGATAACACGTTTGCAACACCGTACTTTCAGAAACCGCTCGAACTCGGTGCTGACGTTGTGGCCCACAGCACAACAAAGTACATGAACGGACACAGCGACGGCGTCGGTGGGGCACTCGTCACTGATGACCCACATATGGCCGAATCTATCGAGTTCAACCAACAGGTCGGACTGGGTAACCAGATGCCGCCGTTTGATGCGTATCTCCTCTCACGGGGCCTAAAAACAATGGGGGTTCGGATGCGCCAGCATCAAGAAAACACGATGGAACTCGCGCAGTATCTCGACGACCATGACTGTGTTACAGATGTGTACTATCCTGGCCTTGAGAGCCACCCACAGTCCGAGTTGGCCAGCGAGCAAATGGATGGATACAGCGGCGTCCTCTCGTTTGAGCTGACCGGTGATATCGAGGCGGCTCAACGGTTCCTCAACACGATTGAGACAATGAACCTCGCGGTCAGCCTCGGTGGCGTCGAAACACTGGTCAACCACCCGGCAACTATGACACACGAACCCCTCGGCGAAAAGCGTCGTGCTGAACTAGGTATTACTGACTCCTTGTTGCGTATCTCTGTCGGTATCGAGGACATCAGGGACCTGAAAGACGATTTCGAACGTGGTTTCCAGGCACTCGAAACCGCGACGACCCCCTGAGTCGTCACATTATTTGAACACAATTCGCTTGCCCGGTTCGAGAGTGACTTTCCCTCCGATTGGAATTGCAACCCCTGGATTGGTGTGTCCGAAATCCACATCTAAGACGACTGTCGCATTCGGGTTATACCGGTTTACCTGTGATAGAATTGCCTCGCGTTGTTCCTGCCGGAACCGCTTTCGGTCACTCTCGTCTCGGCGGTTGAACCAGGCTTCAGTTGCCGGGCGACCAACCATTACCCCGTCGAATCGCTGTAGCAGGCCACGTTCACCCATCGCCATCAAAAACCATCGTACTCTGTCGGCATCAGGAAGTGTCTCGGCAGTTTCTAGTGCGAGTACTGCACCATCGAGTCGCTCCGGATCTTGGAGATATCGGTCGCTCATCAGGTGCCACCGGACGATTGCGAGGCAACCACCCCAGAGCCGACCAGTCACAGCGTCCTCGGCTCCGGCCCACCGCCACCCCTTGTTTTCATGATACTCGGGTTCGGCGCTGCTGAACTTTGCTTTCGACTGGTCCCAGCCCTCAGTCATGTCGAACCAATAATCGGAGGCTTCGAGTTCACCGAGTGATTCCTCAAAAAGCGCCCGTTCGAGATACTGCTCGGTGTACTCCGGGAACGGGCCAGGCGTTGCAATGTCGCTCAGCACAGAGAGACCGTTGTACGAGACAATCCCGCAGTTCCAGAGATACAGCGAGAGATTCGTGTTGTCGCTGAGGCCGAAAAACCGCGTTGGATTCGAGCGCAGTATCTCCGGGTCCAAATAATCCAGAACACGAAGTTGGTCATCTCCACCGATTGTCGCCATCACTGCCCCAATATCTGAGTCCTTGAAGACCTCGTGAATCGCCGCGGCGCGCGCTTTTGGATGCTCTCGTAGGTAACTATCTGACTGTCTGGCAGTCGGATGAACCGTGACATCGATTCCAAACCGCGATTCGAGGCGCTCTTTGCCCAGCTCCAAAATATGTGGTGCCTCTGCAGCACCACCGCTCGATGGGGCAATAATTGCAAGCTGTTCCCCCGAATGCAATTTTGGCGGCGTAACAAACTCGATCATGGCAGACTGTTTCCGCAGATTCCAGTTAACTGTTTTGTGGGTATGACTCTCGCTCACACGAAAGACAACAATCTCAGTTCATCTCACACCGGCTTGTGGTGTCTGAAAGAAAGAAATTCGACGTCCCTAATGCCAATGTTCAAGAACAGTGTCGCGCAATGGTCGGTATGGAAACCGCCACGGAGCGTCGCCGGTTTGTTCTTGCTTCGTGGGCAAATGTCCTCGGTAACCTCGCCAAGATTGTCGCTGAAGGAATCGCTGGATTTCTGTTCGGGAGTGTTGCATTACTGGCAGACGCTGCTCATTCCCTTGGTGACTTGGTTGCCAGCATTGTCGTGTTAGCCTGGGGTGACAGCCGCTTCGAGAGTGCCGATGCTGACCATCCCCACGGCCACGCCAGAATCGAACCGCTGACGGCACTGTTTGTCGGGGCTGTTATCGTAGTACTCGGAGCGAACCTACTCTATGAATCCGGCCAGGGGCTTTTAGACGGTGGCCACGTTGAGTTCAGTTACCTCCTTCTCGGGGCGCTTTTGTTCTCGATGGTGGATATGTATCTAGTCTACTGGTATACGATACGAATGAATGATGGCGTAGGGTCAACAGCTCTCAAGGCGCTTGCTGTCGACTGTCTCAACGATATGTATACGACAGTGGCAGCGGTCGTCGGTGTCGTCGGAATCGCGCTGGGTTACCCGGTGTTCGATGCGGTAGCCGGACTGGCGGTCAGCGTGCTCGTTATTTACCAAGGCGTCGAAATCGGCCGCGAAAATCTGTCGTACCTTGCTGGGGAGGCGGCCCCTGAAGCACGAAGAGACGAGATTCGCCAGAGGATAATCACTCACCCGAAAACACACGGCGTTCACGACCTCGCAGTGTTCTACGACGGGCCGATGTTGGAAGTCGAGGCCCACATCGAAGTCGACGGCCATCTCACGCTGAGAGAAGCCCACGATATCGAGAGCACTCTCGTCCAATCTGTCGAGAGTATCGAAGATGTTGGAGATGCTCATCTCCATCTCGACCCTGGTGGGCTTGGAGAGTGGAAAGACGCAAGTGAACCGCCGGGAGAGAACTGATCCCCCCGTCTTGTGGGGAACATTCAATAGTATCGAGGCGAAAAAACGTCAAACTGTGATGGGATTGTGAGTGCCCTCGTTAGCTGGCCTGTTATCCTGTGTCTCGTAGCGGGCTTCGGTGGACTGTATCTCATTCGGTATCTCATCGGGTATAGAGGCAAGCCCGGTGCATTATGGCTTGCCGGTGCATTATTTGCACAGACGCTTTTTGTCTTCGCGTACGCCATTGGACTCACGGTTTTCAACCAAGAGATTCGATGGGCAATAGAGATATTTGGACTGGTTGCGTTCCATTGGCTCGGTGTGCCGTTTCTGGGGTTTGCCTTAGAGTACACTGGTCGGCGGAGTATCCGTCGGTCGTGGTACTTCCGGATTCTCTTTGTCTTTCCACTTAGTGTGACCCTTCTCTTGCCTCTTAATTTCTGGCACGAGTTGTTCTGGAATAATTTCTCGGTTGTATCTGTCTTTGGGACCGCTGTTGCAACTTACGAGTTTAACGTTCTATTTTATATTACACTGGTCGGGGCGCTTGGCTGGTCTATGGCCGGTGTCTTGTTGCTCGTCGATACTGTCTGGGACTACGGCTCCCTGTTCCGGTCGGAGGCATTGGCGGTTGCACTCAGTCCCGCATTACCCGTTGTTGGATTACTTGTGTGGCTGTTTCAGCTCACTCCGGAAACACCACTTAACTGGGCGGCACCGTTGCTCATCGCACATGTCATGTTTGACCTCTATGCGTTTGTTGGCAGTGACATGTTCGAAGTTTCGCCAGCGACAAACCGGGCTGCCAAGCAGTCTGCAATATCTGACTTCCGTGCGCCTGTTATTGTTATCGAAGAGGAAGGGCGAATCGTCGAGCTAAACGCTGCTGCTGAAACACAACTTGAACTTGACCGGACAGCGACACTCATGCAGCCACTGTCACTAATTTTTGAACGCATTAGTGCCGACGAGACCGACGGAACAAAAATGGTTGAACAGTCTCTGGGGAATAATACGGACTGGCACATCACTGTTCAAAAAGGACAAAACACTGCCGAATATGTCGTCCAGTCTTCTCCTCTCACCGCTGGCGTTGGTGAGCGGGTCGGCTATACACTCCTCTTTCAGGACATTACTGAGGAGATTCGACGGGAGGAACGACTTTCAGTCTTGAACCGTATTCTCCGTCACAATCTCCGGAATGACCTGTCGGTTGTCGCTGGCTACGTCTCGGCCGCTGACGAACGCACCGATGATGAAACGGTTGCGGGAATGCTCGATAAAGCGTCGATGACTGTCAACGACCTCATCGAAACGGGTGAGATGGCTCGCGAGTTTGAAAAAGTGATTGCGGAGCCCGAAGATTACTCCCGGTCCGTGAGTCTTGGGAAGATGTTCAACGAACTGGAAGAAAAGCTCGTCGATGAGTATCCAAACGCGGAGGTATCTACTGATCAGACTGGCAGTACAGTCCAGACGAATCCAGACATTCTTCGGTCGGTTCTCTGGCAGTTACTTGATAACGCAGCATACCACGACGACAGCGAATCCACAGCCATTGCTCTGTCCGTGACCGAACGTGACTCCCAGTTTCTTATCGAGGTGGTCGATGACGGACCGGGCATTCCTAACCACGAAGTTCAGTCACTTCGGGAAGGACAAGAAACAAGTCTCGACCACGGTAGTGGATTCGGACTCTGGCTGGTCAAATGGGGAACGACACGGATCGGCGGCTCTGTCAATTTCGAAATAGGCGAAAGTGGCACAACGGTGTCAATCACACTCCCGAAAGAAGCAAGTCCTCCCGTCGTTCAGGCAAGTTCTGCGAGTGCGTAGACCGTGTTGTGGCCAGTAATCCGGCAGGTAACGAAGTCACCACGTTCAACACCGTCGGATTCTGCACCGGGAATCGCGACTTTCCGGTGGCACTGGTCGTAGCCGACCATCGAATCGTCGGTTCCGTTCTCGACGATAAGAATCTCGCGTTCAGTTCCGACCATCGATTCGTACACTGCACCAACAACGGACATCTTTCGGTCCGTCATCTCGGACGAGCGGTCCTTTTTTATCTGGCCGCCATGGCCTTTCATCTCTGCCGCATCTGTTCCGGGGCGCTTAGAGAACCGTGTAATATTGATTTTTTCGGGCCGTGTCTCTTCGAGTAACTCGAGAGTCTGTTGGTAGTCGTCTTCGGTTTCGGATGGGAATCCAACAATGAAATCGGTCGCCAGTGTCCACTCATCAAGATGGTCATCGAACGTGTCGACTACCTCGACGAACTCCTCGACGTTGTGTTGGCGACGCATGTCGCCGAGCACGTCGTTGCTTCCTGATTGGACAGGAGCATGGAGGAAATTGTAGACTTTCTCTTGCTCGGCGAACACCGCTGCAAGCTCTTCTCGGATTCCGTGGACACCTTTCGGGTTCGCCATTCCGACACGAACACGAAACGTCCCATCAATCTCTTCACAGATTCGTTCGAGCAACACGTGCAGCTTTCGTTCACCGTCGTCCCAGCCATACACGCCAGTATCCTGCCCTGTGATGCGAATTTCTCGGGCACCCGCATGCACCAATGCCCGTGCCTTTTTCAGGTTTTCCTCGACAGGTGGTGAGTCGATTTTCCCCGTCGCGCGTTTCGTGATACAGTACGAACAGTCGCTCATACAGCCACGGGCAATCGGGAGGATGCCGATAACACCATCAAGTATCGGATCTGCATCTGGCGTCGTTGTCGGACACTCGCCGTTTCTGACGTGCTCGGGGACGTCATCCCAGTGGAGCACCTCGGCGTCGATACCTGCCTGTTCGAACTCCTCGCCTTGTGCGAGTGCCATACAGCCTGTGATAACGAGATCACCTGGCGTCTCCTCGTCAAGCTCCTTGGCCCGTGTGAGCATGTTTCGTTCGGTTTTTTCGATGACAGTACAGGTGTTAAGGATTGCAACGTCAGCGTTCTCGGGACCGTCGACCGGGTGGTGTCCCCCGTCGCGTAACTGCCGCTCTATCTGGCGGCTTTCCCCGCGATTCGATGTACACCCATATGTCTCGATGTGATACCGGGCCATCTACCAGTTTATCAGAGAACCATCGACTAAAACCCGACGCTTCGACCCAGTGCACTCTATTCGTTCTGACGGTTAAACAGTGATTTGAGTGTTCAAGAGTGGTTTATCAGTGCTACCCGTTGGTTAGAATATGCCTGAACTATCACGACGCAAGGCTCTCGGTTCATTGACAACTGCAGGCTTCGCTGGCCTGGCTGGGTGTCTTGCCGTACTGTCGGAAAACGACAGTACTGAATCTGATGAGGAGACTGACGGCTCCGATAGCGACGATTCTGGCACCGACGGTTCCGGCACCGACGATTCTGCGGAGCTTTCGGTTACAGACGTCTCAGCAACGACTATCGAGGCAAATTGCTTGAATCCAAATAGAAACCCAATAACAGTTGCAGTGTCGGACAACGTCGTTTCGGTGACCGGCGTGAAAAAAGCGCCCACACCATGTCACAAAGTAGCTGTTGACACATCGGTATCGGATACAGAACTGTCGATTACTGTCACTGCCCAACCGGATAATAGTGATGCCGAGTGTATCCAGTGTACTGGTGCGATTGAATACGAGTCTACGGTCAAGCTGTCGAGCGATGCTGTTGAAACTATCACAGCCTCACACGCTGATGGAGGCCCAACGACGTCGGTTGATGCTGATGAAGCCCCAGACGTCTTGCCTGACCAACCCAATACAGGAGGCAACGCTACTAATGGGGGTAAAACACAAGACCAAACCAGTCACTCTTCAGACGGCGCTGAGCCACGGCTACAAGAGATAAAAACGGTTGAAACCGGCTGTGCGACTGGCGATGAAACTGTCGATACAATGCACAACGAGACAACGCTCCGGGTCAACGGAGCTATCAACGCTGCCGACCCGTGTCATACAGCCACTGTTTCAGAGCTGACTACTGAAGACCGGGACCTTGAGATTGTCGTGGCGACAAAATCAGAAGATGGCGTCTGTCAACAATGTACCGGTACAATTCAGTACGAAGCGACAGTCAACCTTGGCGACTTTGACCCCGAGAAAGTGGTGGTTACACACGCTGATGGCGAGCGCTTCACAGCGGACCTGGCCTGAGACACACGAGGAGAGTCAGTCCCGATGCTTCTCTCGGTACCCTTCGACAATTGCTACCCCGCTTGATGCGCCGATACGCGTTGCTCCTGCGTTGAACAGTTCCTTGGCAAACGACCAAGAGCCAACGCCGCCGCTTGCTTTAACTGGTTTGTGTCGGCTCATTAGCTCGACATCGTGAACCGTTGCGCCGCCTTCGCTGAAACCTGTCGCTGTCTTCAGGTAGTCCACATCTGCCTCAGCTGCCACACGAGAAGCATTTTTGAGTTCCTCGTCGGTGAGTAGCGGAGCTTCGAGAATTACTTTGACGGGAACAGGCACTGCAGCTACTACTTCTCCAAGCTCAGATTTGAGTGTGTCAAAGTGACCGGACTTGATGTATCCGATATTGGCAACCACGTCGATTTCAGCTGCTCCGGCGGCCCATGCGTGACTTGCCTCTTGACATTTTGTTTCGGTCAGGTGCTGACCGTGTGGAAACCCGACAACTGTTGTCAGATCGACCGATGGTTCGTATTCGTTGGCTTGTTCCAGATAACATGGCGGAATACAGGCCCGCATCTCGTACTGAGACGCTTCTTCGAGGACCGTTTTGACATCGGTCCAGGTTGTCTCCGGACCGAGGACTGTGTGCTCAATTTTATCTGCAATCGCTTCCATACCGGTTGCAAACTCGCCAGGGTTAAAGTTCCCTTCGAGATTCGGAACAGTTTTGACCCGACGGCAGAGATGAATTTGATATGACAGCACCGTTTGCAGACTTCGCTTTACCTTCACTTGTTCAATCGGCAGCTCTGCTCGTTAGTAGCGGGTTTATTGTTGCTTTCCTCTTTGCTATTAGACCACCGATTAATCAACGATTAGTACTCTCGTTTTTACCGTGGATGATTGCTGGTAGCGTTCTTCACGTTTTTTATCAGATTGGGGAAATATTTCAGGTTCGGATATATCCGCCTGATGTCGCACCGCTGTTTGGAGCACCTGCGGTCTACCTGACAACATTTGTTGGGATGGGTATCGTTTGGATTATGTCGACCATAATTGTCCCGAGTAGCCAACTTCGGAAGCGAGTCCCACAGTATCTCAGTGCGACTGGTCTTGGTGTCGCTATACCACTCGTGGCTCTCGTCTTCTGGCAGGGTCTAGACCCGGCGGTTTCACCAATGGAGCCGCTTTGGCCGATGTTAGGCCTTCTTCTCTCTCTTGTCTTTACAGCCGTCGTCTACTTTGGCATCGGTGCCTGGCGAACCTATATCCTCGCACGAGCCAAGTACGTTGGCGGACTCGTTATCTTTGCACATATGTTTGACGCCGTTACGACAGCGATTGGAGTGGACGTGCTTGATGCTGGCGAACGGTCGGCAATCCCAAGAGCTATTCTTGACTTCTCCAGTGGCCTTCCGACAGCAGACTTACTCGGAAGTGGGTGGCTGTTTGTTATCTTCAAGACGTTTCTGGCTTCGGCCATCGTTATCTACTTTTCGAGAGGTATCAAGGACAACGAGACATCAACTAACTTGCTGTTTGCATTCGTGGCGGCGCTTGGGTTCGGTCCAGCCACTCACAATTTCTTTTTGTTTATTCTCTCACCGTGAGTGAGGACATCATCACATCAGGTGTACTGAAGGAATCTTCCAAGAACTGAGGTTATTTGTGGGTCATGTGCTTGCAGTAACGACCGAAACAGGGTGCCGTCTCGAACGAAGTCAATCGCTACCAACGGTTTTTGAGCTCCCTGAACCGTTTTTCGTGTCTGTTTAAACCCTCGTACATTGTCTGTCTCAATCTGTGCATCTTGTCCTGTGTCAAAATGTAACCTATCCGGGTATACACTGACAACGCCCTGTTCAAACGAGCTTTTGGGGTCCGAATCGCCAACCCGGGCCGGATGTTTGACCCGGATCGTAGTGCCGTCCAGTATCTCTTTTATTAGACGGAGTGCAAATTTTTCTGCCACAGCCTCCTGATTTGCAATGAGTGCAACTGACAACGTACTGTCGCTTGAAAACGCAATTGTGACAGGTACTTTTTCTGATGGCACCGGTCCAAGAATATCCGGTACGTGCCCAACACGTATGTCAGCCACGGCAGATAACGGGAACGTAGTCTCTCCGTCCGAGCTAGAAAGTATTATTTTCTGCTCAGTCACCGAAACACTGCCTTCGGTTCCATTTTCTTGTGGCCCCGTTTCTGTATCTACATAGGTAGGCAGGCCACTGATTGGGTTTGCGGCCATAAGCTGTTCTACTTCTGTTTAACAGATACGAAAAAATGAGACGTATGCCTTATCTGTTAGGGCTTATGCGAGGTGTCGTTACCCCGGACAAGACGGTTTTTTAGTATCCGACCAGAAAGCTACTGATATGGGAAAACAGCCACATCTGCTCGTTGAAGATGGAGACCTGACCGATATCGCACTTGTCCCCGGTGACCCCGGGCGTGTCGACCGCATCGCAAGCCACTGCTCAGATGTTGAGACTATTGCTGAGAACCGAGAGTACAAAGTTGTCAACGCCTCTTACGATGGACGGCCACTGACAATTTGCTCGACAGGTATCGGTGCACCCTCGGCTGCTATTGCAATAGAAGAGCTTGACCAGGTTGGCGTCGAGACTGTCATCCGTGTCGGGACCTGTGGCGCACTGCAGCATGGAATCGAAATTGGTGATATGATTGTCGCCTCTGGTGCAGCCAAAGATGAAGGGACAACAAAACGGTACGAACGCGCAACACTCCCTGCAGTCCCTCACCACGACGTACTCTCGGAGCTTGTTTCGGTCTCCAAGACACGTGACGAAACTGTCCACGTCGGTCCAGTCGCGACTGACGATGCCTTCTATGCCGAGACCGAAGAGTATGTCAAAAGCTGGGAAGAGGCTGGAATGCTCGCCGTCGAGATGGAAGCGGCTGCACTGTTCACGCTTGCTCGTCGGAAAGACATGCGAGCTGGTGCTATCTGTACCGTCGACGGCAACCTTGTCGAAGGCACACAGAAAGGAGAAACTGAAGACGAGGAACTCCCACCAAAAGCAAAGAACAATGTCGAACGTGCAATCGAACTCTCGCTTGAAGCCACAAGCAATCTCTGAACAGGATACCCAACAGCTAGCTGTCGGGTGCTAGGTCCTAATAGAACGGATACAATCCAGACTAACTGCTCGTCTATAGCTTTTGGGCGATAGCAGGTGCGGCGCTTACTGCACTGACAGTCCGTTCAATTGTGTCCGTTGCATATATTGCTTCGACACCTGCTTGGAAGAGTTGTAGCTGGGCTGTCCCGGCAAGAAGTGGGTGTACACAGGTAACAGTGACCCGGTTCGCCCCTCGTTTATTGAGAACAGCAACAGATTCGCTCATTGTGGCCCCAGTAGCCACGATATCGTCGACAAGAACAACATCCCGTCCCGAAACGGCAGCGTCGCTTGGTTCGATATCTACGTCAGTGCCGGAGTGCCGTGTCTTCTCAAAGTGGTCAGCCTCGCCACTGCCGTAGGCATCACGCACAG
Organism: Halovenus rubra; assembly: GCF_026586665.1. Taxonomy (GTDB): domain Archaea; phylum Halobacteriota; class Halobacteria; order Halobacteriales; family Haloarculaceae; genus Halovenus; species Halovenus rubra. Next base: position 427,608 of record NZ_JAODIY010000009.1, on the reverse strand, counting down.
TTTGTGCTAGGTCGACTGCACCGTGGTCTGGCGCAAGAAACAGCGGGTCAGTGAGCGAGTCAAGCGGTGTCGCAAGATGTGAGGCGGCATCTACCGGCGTAGCTGGCACGTCGAAAAAGTCACACACCGCTCGCTCATGAGGGTTAACGGTAAGCACCCTGTCTGTCCCAGTCGAGAGTGCTCGTGCCATCGCCCGCGCTGAGACTGGGTCTCCTGTTTGGAATGATTTGTCCTGTCTTGCGTATCCCATGTAGGGGATAACGGTTGTCACTTCTGTTGCACCCGCCTCCCGAGCGGCGTCCTGAAGCTGGAGGAGTTCGACGTGGCTGCTGTCTGAGAGCGTCGAAGCAACGACGATTGCGTGGTCCACAGTGTCTTCAATCTGGACTTTCTGTTCGCCATCTGGAAACCGCTCAAACGCCACCGATGCGAGTTCGTGCTCTGTCTCGCTTGCCAGTGACGCGGCGAGCGTTTGGCTGGCTGATCCAGTAATAATCATGTGTGAGGACTCGCTGTCCGCATTGAATGCCTTTTCGATTGTAACTCTCCACAGACAGCTAGTTGTTGAAAACGGCGCTTCGGGTCCAGCTGGTCTGTCTGTCATCTCTCGTTGCCTGCTTTTAGGCCAGTGTACTCAGTGCCCGGATACCGCGAGCGCCAATCCGCTGTGAGTGCCACCCTTCGTGACCATCGCTCGTCATATCGGCACTCGCAGCGACGAGCAATTCACCAGCCTCTGTGACCGCATAAAGACTCTCTCCCCGAGCAATGTCGACGATATGTTCGGTGTTCGGTGTGTCGAGTTCCGTCCACATTTGCCCGTCACGCCGGAGTATCTCGCTGCTTTCGGTTAGTACCCAGCTTCTGTTACCGTCGGTGAGAACCGTTCTAACTGGACAGCTTCGCACTTGCTTCCAGTCATCAACATACTCGTACAGACCATTCGTTGTTCCCGCCAAAAGTTGGCAGCCCTCTTCTGGACCACGAGCGACAGTAGTTACGTCAGAGAGGTCGCCAACCTGCTTGGCTTCCAAACCGACACGAAAGACACCATCGTCGGCAGCCAGCAGGGACCCATCGAACTCACTGGGTCCTGCTACAGCTCCGCTTTGCTCCCAGTCGGTCTTTTCCAGTGACTCACCCAACGAAACATCTTCAAGCCGGCTGACTCGACCGTCTGCTCTCGCAGCATAGACCGTGTCGTCGTCGAAACCGACTGCCGCCTTGGAGCCGAATCCAAGCGCTGTGAATGAGTCTGCTTCGACAGTCCCTGCGAAGATATCCTCTTCAGACCCAACGACAACACCTCCGTCATCTGTTGCGATATCGGTCGCAGTACAGCGCTTGATGAGTCCATATTCCCCGACCCGGGCACGCGACACCGCAACGCGGACAACACCAATCTCACTTGCAACGTAGATGATTGTCTCTCCGTACCGCTCTTCGAACAGCGACCGCTCGTCTGTGGCATTGTCGCCGTCTGTCTCATCTTCAGTATCCGGTCCTGCCATCACAGTGCCTCCTTGTATGCGTCTAGAGCTTTCTCGATATCTTCCTCCGTATGTGCATTGCAGATAAACTGTGATTCGAACTGGTTCGCCGTGAGGAAGATTCCCTGTTCTTTCATTGCTGGCCAGAACAGCCGCTCCCATCGCTCGGTCTCGGTCTGCTTGACATCACTCCCATTTTTCGGACAGTACTCGTATCTGGGACAGTCCGGACGCTGTTTACAGCCAGCCTCACAGTGGCCCGTCTGATCATCTGGCCCCTCGCGCGTGAACAACACCTTGAACATACTGTCTGTGCCTGCCACAGTGTATTCGGGTGCCTGGTCGGCCACGATATCTGTGAGGCCTGCCCTGAGCTGTTCGCCCAGCGTGTTCACGTGGTCGTACACGTCGTGCTCGGCCGCGTAGCGCAGCGTTTCGAGTCCCGCTGCCATCGTTACTGGGTGGCCCGAGAAGGTTCCGGACTGGAATACATCGCCGGCTGGAGTGAACTGTTCGATAATCTCAGCTTTGCCACCGATAGCGCCGACGGGGAAGCCACCACCCACAATTTTCCCAAAGGTCGTTATATCAGGGTCAATATCGAATTTTCCCTGTGCACATTTGAGGCCGCCGACACGAAAGCCTGTAATAACCTCGTCAAAGATGAGCAATGCACCGTGTTCTTCAGTCACGTCTCGGAGTGTCTCGTGGAACCCTTCAACCGGGTGGACGATACCGTAGTTCCCTAGGATTGGCTCGGTGAGGACAGCCGCGATATCGTCGCCATGCTCTTCGAAGACGCTGTGAACAGCCGCTTTGTCGTTGAACGGGACTGTGAGGGTGTGCTCGGCAAACGACGAGGGAATACCCGGGCTAGAGGGGCTGGTGTCGTCTCCTTTCCCCTCAACAAGTGTCGACTCCTGTGCGCCGTGATACCCACATTGCATAACGACTATTTTCTCTCGTCCGGTGTACCCCCGTGCAAGCCTGACAGCCGAAACTGTTGCTTCAGTTCCACTGTTAACGAAGCGGGTCATCTCCACGCTTGGAACGTGACGGGAGACAAACTCTGCCAGTTCTACTTCGACTTCTGTTGGTGCGCCGTACATCGGCCCCTCGCTTGCCCGTTGCTGGATGGCAGATTGGACCTGCTTTGGGAGGTCGTGACCAAGCAACAGCGGCCCGTACCCCATGACGAAATCAAGATATTTGTTCCCGTCGGCGTCGACGACGTGCCCGCCGTCACCGCTGTCAACAAAAAACGGGTAGGGACGGGTGGCTCGGACCGAAGAGTTGACGCCGCCAGGCATAACTGACAGCGCTCTGTCGTACAGCGACCGTGACTGCTCGTGGTTCATACTCGTTCCTTTGCAGTGGGACAGAAAGAATGTACTGCCTCACGCCGTTCGGGTAACTCATCACCACTTGCCTCGCTATCTTTGTGTAGCAACGGACGAAACGAACGGATGGACGCGTTCGCAGCACTCAACGACGGGGTGCTTGTCGTTACGAGTCTTCAGGAAGCACCGACTGCCTGTGAACAGCTGGTCGGATACAGCGTGGACTGTCTCGCTGTGTACTGCTTGACAGATGGTGGCGGCTCATGGACAGAACTAGAAGGATTAACAGAACTTCCATCAACCGATAGTGCGCGTTCCCGGCACCGGGTCGACATCGAGTGGCCGAAAAAATACGAGTCGATGACTGGTTGTGGAATCGCTGTCCTGGAGTCATAAGCTATCTTCTCCCGTAAGTGAACAACCTCTTTGTTCCACCAGTCCAAGCGTCCGGGCATGGACCCACGTGTCAGAGAACACGCCCAGACGTTAGTCGAGTGGAGTGCACGAATCGAACCCGGTGACGACGTGGTTGTCAGCGTCGGCGAAGGAGCACATGCTCTCGGCGTGGCAGTCGCCGAGAAACTGGGAGATGTTGGTGCAAATTATCACGCTGTATACAGCTCTTCGGAGATGAACCGTGCCTACCTTCGTGCTCACGATGGGGAATTTGACGAGAGTCCAGCGTTCAAGCACTCACTGTACAAACAGGCCGACAGCGTCCTCTCGCTCCGCGGGACACGAAACACGAGCGCTGCCGCTGATGTCTCTGAGGACACACAGCAAGCCTACGGAAAGGCACGTGGGGAACTCAGGGAGGCTCGCATGGACACCGACTGGGTTTCGACAGTCCACCCAACGCGGGCACTCGCCCAGCAGGCGGGGATGAGCTATGAGACGTACTGTAATTTTGTCTATGACGCAATTCTCCGAGATTGGTCCACTCTTGCCGACGAGATGGCGAAATTGAAATCGATTCTTGACGACGGGCGTGAGGTTACCATCCGGAAAGAAAGCGATGGGACAGAACTCACCATGTCAATTGACAATCGCACTGCAGTCAATAGCGCCGCTAGCGTCGCCTATAATTCTCATAACCTTCCGAGTGGTGAGGTGTTCACAGCGCCATGTGCGACTGAGGGCGAGGTTACGTTCGACGTTCCGATGACTGTTCGTGGCACACAGCTTCGGGACGCGTGGCTGGCCTTCGAGGATGGTGAGGTCGTTGACTGGAAGGCTTCACAGGGCACAGACGTTCTTTCTAGTATTATCGAGACAGACGACGGAGCGAGTCGCCTTGGCGAACTCGGTATCGGGATGAATCACGGTATCGACCGCGTGACTGACCAGATTCTCTTCGACGAGAAAATGGGTGGGACAGTACATCTCGCATTGGGCCGTGCGTACGATGCGAACCTTCCAGATGGTGAGTCGGGTAACAACAGCGCGGTCCACGTTGACCTTATTACCGATATGCGTGAGGCAGGAACTGAGCTTACTGTCGACGGTGACCTAATACAGCGCAATGGTTTCTTCCGGTGGGAAGACAAGTTTTGACTCAGCCTTCGGCTGTCAGGTCTCACCGGGTGTCGTCCCCGGGTTGCCGCCGGTCGGGAGACGGCCACCCCGGTAGAGAAGGAACATTCCAAACACGATTGCTGCGACAAGTACCGCGAGTGCACGAAAGACAGCATCGTAGCTAATTCCTTGAGAGACTGCAGTGCCAATAGCACCTGCACCCCAGGCCTGAATGAGCATCATCGTTGCTGAAAAGAGTGCGTACGCGCTGCCTCGATGGTGGTCTGGAAGCGACGACAGCATATACGTATCCACTGCCGGAAACATCGAGTGAATCACGTACCCCATGACTACGCTTACAACAGCGATGGTAACAATACCCTCAACGAATGTCAACACGAGCACCAGCACCGAAAAACTAGAGATGATACTGATGATGAGTGGGACATTCGGGATACGGTCAGCAAGGCGGCCGGTAATGAAGAAAGCAGGGACGCCTGCCGCGAACATGAGCGAGAGAAGTAATCGGCCTGTCCCGGCATCGACTCCTTTCGATGTGTCGAGATAAGTTCCATAGAGGTTGAACAACCCGTTCCAAAGGAAACCGGTCACCCCAACGAACACGACACCAGTAATGATGAGTTTCCATTGGGCCTTTCCGGCAGACATGAGGCTACGGTCTTCAGTTCCTGCTGTGGGAAGCTCTGTTCGTCGAGTTGCGACGAGTAGGCCAACAGTCGCTACCGCAGCGACGACAGCAATCAGGTAGAACGTGGTCCGCCAGTTGTCCACTATCAGAATTGCACTGACAAAGAGTGGAGCGAGAACGGCCGCGACCTGACTCATCGTCCCGTGGACACCCAGTGCAGTTCCGACTTTTGTTGGAAACAGTTCGCTGACGAGCGGATTTGCCGCGATGAAGTACATCCCACTGGAGAGTCCCATCAGGAACGCACCGACCGTGAGATGAGTCACCGATTGAGACAGCGCTGTAAAGAAGGAGGTCCCAACAAGCAGACCCCCGGTCGTCGCGATAATGTAATGACGAGGAAGCCAGGTAAGCAGATACCCAGTCGGGAGCCGTGGTGACGCACTGCCGAGCCAGGCGGCGGTAGCGACAATACCAAGCTCAGTTGCTGACACGTTGTTGAAATCTGCAGCGGCTGGCTGCACAAGCGGTGCAAAAATAAGGCGTGCAAGATTGACCAAAAACACCATCGAACAGAGCGACCCAAACAGTTCGCGTCGTGACACTACATCGTGGTTTGTGCGTACCCTCAAGAAGTAATCGAACTTTCACCCAGCCTGACAACCATCTAAACGTTCTGAGCTATCGTTGCTTACTGCATGGGCCTTACTCTTCTTCTTTGCTCGTTGTGACAGTTACGGGGCCGTCAAAATTCAAGATAATCGCTTGGGCCGTGTCGCCAAAGACAGCTTTCCCGGTTGGCGATCGCTGTTTCCCGTGGACGAAGATATGGTCAATCTCTTCTTGCTCAGCCGTATCGAGTATCAGTTCCTGAGGGTTGCCGATGCGACCGAGTGCTGAGTACTCAATGCCGTCATCGAGGACCTGAATGCCGACCTTTTCGGCAAACCGCTGGGCACCTGCCCTCGCGTTATCGACATTGTACTCAGTATCTAGACCCGCAACATTTTCCAGTGTGCTCCGACGTCCCTGAAACTCTTCTTCGGTTGTTACGTGTAAAAGAACCAGCTCCGCGTCCACTCCCGCAGCCAGCTTTCCGGCTTCAGCTACGAGGTCTTTTGTCGCTTCTTTGGCTTCGACAACAGCAAGTGCTCGATCCATACCGCTTTGTTTACAGGCATCTCTAAAAGTATCTACGAATATCACACAGACTAGAGAGCTGTTCACACGACGACGAAACGCTTTGGCCTATCGAGTCCAACTACCATCTATGCGAGACGAGGAAGAAATACGGGAGCAATACGAGTTCCTTACAGAGGAACTAGAATCGGAAGATATGAACCACGAAGGTGTCAAACAGATGTTTACTTACTACAAACGTGCGCTTGGATGGGTGCTTGAAGAAGAGCATATGTAAGCCGAAGCCAATACATTTATAACACTGTACCCAAATAGTATCAGTTGACGCTTCGTCTGGAGGGCCGAAGCGTCAGCGGGGACCAATTCAGGGCGGCAAGCGTCCGTGCGCTTTTTCACGCACGGACGCTTTCCATTTCCGTTTTTGAATGATACTGTAGATGCTTCGGTCGGCATAATTGAGACATGATAAAGAAACGTGTCTCAGAGAAGAGACACGGTTCCAGAAAACGTCGTACTAAACGGACGTTATGCCTGTCGCTGGTCTGTGCTGTCGAAGATATCTGTCGCTGAAAAGCCGTTACTTTTCGGCCATCGCAACGACATCGTCGAAGAACGATAGCGAGTCGTTGGGGCCGGGATTTGCTTCAGGGTGGTACTGTCTGGTTATGATATTGAGACTGTCATTATCTAGTCCCTCGGGCGTTTCGTCGTTAACATTCACCTGCGTGACGTTGAGCTTGTCACCAGGGTCAGCGACGGTATAACCATGGTTTTGCGTAGTCATGATGACTTGGTCGCTACGGAGGTCACGGACAGGCTGGTTTACTCCACGATGGCCGAACTCCATTTTCTCTGTCCGACCACCGAGGGCGTTCGCGACGACCTGCTGTCCAAGACAGATACCGGCGAGTGGGACGTCTCCGACAAGCGCACTGACAACCTCACCAGCTTGTTCGAAGTTTTCTGGGTCGCCTGGACCGTTCGAGACAAATAGCACATCCGGCTCTGTTGACTCGACATCGCTCACCGACGCATCATACGGGAGCGAGTGGACAGTTGCGTCGCGCGCGACAAGTGAGTCGATAATCGACCCTTTTGCACCACAGTCAAGCAGTGCAACACGTGTTCCGTCTCCGTCCGGATTGTGGATGGTTGGTTCGTCGACAGAGACCTGTGCACCGATATCGGTATGACTCGACATATGACTACACTCGTCGAGCTCTGCAAGTGCGTCCGCTTCTGTGGCGTCCGGTCCGGCGGCAATACCGGCTTTCATCGCCCCCTCATCACGGATTTCCGTGACGATATCACGGGTGTCAAGATGGTCGACAGCGGGGACATCTTGACTCTGGAGCCACTGGGCAACGTCTTCAGTCATCTCACGAGCAAGTACACCACGTGGATGAACGCGATCGGACTCAAACCGTTCTTTGCGAACGCCGTAGTTTCCGATGAGAGGATACGAAAAGGTCAATAGCTGTTCCTCATAACTCGGATCGGTCAGACTTTCCTCGTATCCTGTGTATGCTGTTGTAAACACTAACTCGCCACGTGTGGTCCCCTGAGACCGCGCCCGTGCTTCGATTATACGGTCGCCTTCAACGGCGATGTATGCATCGTTCATTACGAGATGCGTACGAAACACCCGCTCATAAGCGTTGCTTTCGAAGTTGAGTTACGAAATTCGTAGCGTTCAAGTAGTGTCAGCAGATACATTCGTATCCCGATGGACGAACTGGACCGCGAAATACTTGAGATTCTCCGCCGAGATGCGCGGACACCCTACACCGAAATTGCCAAAGAGGTCGGGACATCGGAAGGGACCATCCGAAACCGAGTAGAGGGGATGGTCGAATCTGGTGTCATTGAGCGCTTTACCGTCGCAACACGGACTGGCAATGTGAAAGCGATGGTAGAGATTACCGTCGATGTCAACGTCCACACTGGCGGTCTAACTGAACAGATGGCCGAGTGGGAGCAGGTCGACTTTGTCTGGCAAGTTTCTGGTGACGAAGATATTGTGCTTGTCGTCGATACGACTGACACACGCAGCCTCAACGAGCTAATTGCTCGCGCCCGTGAGATGGATGATGTTGTGAGCACGACGACGAGACTGATTCTGGATGAGTGGCTTGGGTGAACACGCCACCGGCAAACAGATTTGCTACATCTCGTGGCTTGCACCGTCGATAACCTCGTAGGCAATGTTACTATCTCGGAGCTTATCAGTATGGACCGAGAGCTGGTTAGCAACGACGACGAGAAATACATCGAGCCCTTTGACTGCAGCCTCACGGACAGCTTCGGCAGTTCCGAACTGGATATCTGGTGAGAGGTCGACATCTCTGACCGTTGCTACGGCTTCGGGGCCAGCAGTTGCCAGACGGTCGTGGTCAGCCGCTTGCTCGGAAACGACGGCGTTATCAACTTCTTGGCTTCCGCCATCCTGTACCAACGGGACTGACATGACTGTGACTGCCCCGAGTTCGTGGTCTACGACACCTTCAAAATCGGTGACGCCGACATCCTGCCCAGCCTTGGCACTGGTGACGGCAACCCCAGTCGCATCACCTGCACTCCCTGGCGTTGCGTAGGAGTAGCCGTCGCGCATCGTCAAGGAAACGCGGTCACCCTCCGCGATATCGCCACTCGCCAGTGCACTCCCAATATCTGCTGGCCCGATGACCTCCTCGGAGACGTGTGTGGCGAACGCTTCAAGCGCGTCGGTTTCGGAGATGAGCCAGTCAACCCCCTCTTTTGTCACCTTGTATCGACCGCGCCCGAGCTTGTTGACGGCGTCTTCCTCAACTAACTCCTGTAAGTAGTTGCTCACTGCCTGTGATGTCACGCCGATTGTATCGGCAATCTCCTGTTGACTGACTGCAGGCTGGCGTTCGGCTATCTCGACGAGAATCTGGTATTTGGTTGCGTCTCGCTTGCTACGGAGAACTCCAGAGCGTCGTTCGGGAGGGGTCTCGTCGTCCATTACCAGTATATTCAGTCCACTTACACAAGTAGGTTTTTCTTGTTCTCACTGTATCCGCGTCTGCATACGAATCAGTCAAGCAGAGTTTCGAATGAAAAAATAATGTTGCTCATAAATGCTACTCTGGTTGTATTACTGTCGACGAGACGCGCCTTTGTTACGTTGCTGGGTTATTTGTGCACATTCCTCACTCAGACGCATCGAACATGCCAGTCGTCAGATACCGCTCACCGGAATCCCAGAATACAGTCACAACCCGTGGGTTGTCTGTCTCTTCTCTGAGCCGTCGGGCGACTCGCTTTGCCCCACATAGTGAGGCTCCTGAGGACTGTCCAACAAGAATGCCCTCGTTCTGTGCAAGACGGCGACACTCGGCTTCTGCGTCATCGAGTGATACTGTTTCAACATCGTCCAGCAGTTCCGTGTCGAGGTTGTCAGCCACGAATCCGGGACCCATCCCCTGAAACTCGTCTTCACCGTCACTTTCGTTGTCGTCTGATAGGACCGCGTTCTTGACGGGCTCGACAGCAACTGTCTCCATTTTGGGGAACGCTTCGGTCAGCCGCCGGCTGACACCGCTGATAGTGCCACCAGTCCCAACGCCAGCCACAAGGGCGTTGACTGGCCCATCAACCTGTTCACGTATCTCCGTGCCAGTCGTTTGATAATGACTCTCCGGGTTAGCGGGGTTCTCGAACTGATGGACACAAAAATACCCGTCCTGCTGTTCATACTCGTCGGCACGTTCCCGAGCAACTGAGATGTCACCGTCGACGAGTTCGATTTCAGCCCCGTACGCAGCCATCAGTCGGCGGCGTTCGGGCGAGCGTGAACGTGGCATGATAAGGCACACATCGTATCCTTTTGCAGCGCCGACCATTGCCAGCCCGATACCTGTATTACCACTCGTTGGTTCTACGATTGTGTCGCCGGGCTTGAGGTCGCCACACTCTTGGGCCCGCTTAACCATCGCAACGGCTGGTCGCGCTTTTGCCGACCCGCTTGGATTGAACGATTCGACTTTCGCCGCTATCGTTGTTCCTTGCGGGCTGTCGACACTGACAAGCGGCGATCCAAGCGTCTCCAGTATCGAACCCTTCACACTCTCGAAATCAGGCGTTCGGTGTTAAATATGCGGTGGCTTTGGACCGGTAGTGTAAGGTGAGTCGGTATCATCGTTTTAATATGGAACTGAAAACACTCGAACCGAATCCTGCATGGGCTGCTGGGGCATATGAAGAAACTGTCGACACACTGGAAGCATTTGATGACCTCGTATACAAAGTCTGGGGTGGAGACTGGTGTTCTGACTGCCGGTCACAGCTTCCTGACTTCGGTGCAGCACTCGACGCAGCAGAGGTCCCTGCAGAACGAATCGAACACTATGAGGTGGATGCTGAAAAGAACGGTCCCGGAGTCGACGAGTACGGCATCGAGTTCATTCCGACTGTGGTGGTCGAACAGAACGGCGAGGAACTCTGTCGATTCGTCGAAAGCGAGAATGTTCCGATAGCTGTCTTTGTCGCCGAGAAGGCACAGGCAGAACTCGGAATGCCAGAGTAACGCTGAGGACGCTCTAGACCATCCGGTCTGCCCAGGCAAGCGCCGTCGAGAGTTGGTTCCGTGGCGGTGAGCACGTCTTGTTTTGACAGACGTAGACCGTCGCTCTGTCTGTCGGCTGGTTGCGGTCAGCCCATATCGGCGGCGCGTGCTCGAAACCGAGCGTGTCGAGCCACTCTTCTAGCGCTTGTTCTTCTGGGGGACGCCACGCAAGGATTCGGGACCCGAGATAGGTGTCTTTGAGTTCGACATTCCAGCGTTCTGGTGGGTCATCTGTCACAAGTGCCACCTCAAGTGTTCCCGCAGTAACGGTATCGCTTGCCAAAGAGAGAGACGCGTGCTGGAGAGGGTTTGCCTTCGTTCGGTTCCCGTGGGTTTCGACGACAGACGCAGCAATGGTCCCGAACGTATCGTCGTTACGGAAGTGATTGAGTTGGTCGAGCAACTCGGTGGCGACGCCGATGCTTGATGGTGTCGACTGGTCGGTCAACTCCTGTGGCCGCGTGATTAGGGAATCTCCGTCTACCGGGGTGTAGTACAGAGTGTCGGCAGTATCATCGTGGAACTGCTCGACGATTGCTTCTGCGAGGTCCATTGTCACTTCGAGCCACCGCACGTCGCTGGTCGCCTGATACAGTTCGAACGTTCCCCGCGCGAGGAACGCGTAGTCGTCGAGATAGCCGTCGACTTTTGCCACGCCATCCTTGTACCGCCGCTGAAGCCGGTTTGTTTCTTCGTCCCAGAGGTTGTCAAGAACAAACTCGGTGGCCTCGATAGCCGGCGTCGCGTACTCTTCGTCGAGCACGATGGCGGCGTTGGCGAATGCTCGTATCATGAGACCGTTCCAGCCTGCAAGTACCTTTTCGTCCCGTGGCGGCCGCGGTCGCTCGTTGCGGGATGCTGCGACCTGCTGGCGCGCCCGGTCGAGTGCATCCTTGACTTCATCCATATCGCGGCCATCCTCCGACGTGAACGAATCGAGCGGGCGGTCGAACGTTAACACTGTCTCGCCTTCAAAATTCCCTCGTTCTGTGACCCCGTACCGCTCACAGAATAGGGTTGCATCGTCCTCGTCTTCGATGGCCTCGTGGACTTCCTCAGGCGTCCAGACGTAGTATGTCCCTTCCTCGCGCTCGCCGTCTGCTGTTGCGCTCTGTGCGTCGAGCGTGCTGAAAAAGCCACCATCCTCGTGCGTGAGTTCTCGCTGGACGAAATCGAGTGTTTCACCGGCAACAGTCGCGTATCGGTCGTTTCCTGTCACTTGATACCCTGCTAGGTACGCAACCGGTAACTCTGCGTTATCGTACAACATCTTCTCGAAGTGCGGGACAGTCCAATCACGGTCAGTCGCGTATCGGTGGAAGCCACCGCCGATGTGGTCGTACATTCCACCGTTTGCCATCGCATCGAGTGTTTCCTCAACGACGTCGAGATATACGTCACGTTCAGTTACGCTGTAGGCTCGTAAGAGGAGGTGGATCCGTCCAGTTTGTGGGAACTTCGGTCCCGATGCCCACCCACCGTGCTCGCGGTCTGCGGCCCTAACTGCCGCCTTTGCGGCCTGCTCAACGAGTTCTTTGTCAGGTTCGTGGGTTTGGTCGGGCACCGATTCTAGTTCGTCTTCGACGCCATCAGTCCACTTCTCTGCACGCTGTTCCATCTCCTTACGTTCCGATGGGTCATTCCAAGAGTTGCTGATATCGTTGAGCAACTCACCAAATCCTGGCATCCCGCGCCGTGGCTCCTTGGGGAAGTAGGTCCCAATGTAGAACGGCTTCTGGTTAGGTGTCAACCACGCCGACAGCGGCCAGCCGCCGCGCCCGCTGACCTGCTGGCACGTCGTCTGGTAGATGCGGTCGACATCAGGTCGCTCCTCACGGTCGACTTTGATAGGAACAAAGTTCTCGTTGAGGACCTCCGCGACAGTTTCGTCCTCAAAGCTCTCGTCGGCCATCACATGACACCAGTGACAGGCCGAATACCCCACCGAGAGAAAGATTGGGACATCGCGTTCTTTGGCTTCTGCCAGTGCCTGCTCATCCCACGGTTGCCAGTTTACCGGGTTATCTGCGTGGTCGAGGAGGTACGGACTCTCTTCTTCATCGAGACGGTTCCCTCCAGCAGTGTCTGTCATGTCTCTGCTTAGCAGCCACGAACAGGTAAAGCTTGGAATCTCTCCCACAGGCCGTCTCGTTGTCTATCCTCTGGCATCGTCGATTTCGGCCATTACCCGCTGGTGGAACTCCTGAAGCATCTCTGACTCGTCTTTCGCGAGTACCACGTCTGACGCCATCAGTGTCGCCAGTCCAAACGCCTTCGGTGATGGTGAGTCAACCCGTCTCGAAACAATCTTCAGGTCGCCATCAGCGAGTTCGTGCAACGCTGTCTCGATACCTGCGACGTTGAGTTTGTCTTCGAGAATCTCGCGGTACGTTTCTTCGATTACCGCAAACTCGCCCAGTTCCTCGGCAAAGCTCAGTAACATCTCGCTGTTGACTTGCTGCTCGCTTGCTGATTTTTCGTACCCCTTGTACCGTTTCAGAATCATCAACGCTCGCGTCGCATTGATACGGAAATACCGCTGGAGTAGGTCAGTCCCATCGAGGCTATCCCGTAGCTTTTTTCGAGCGTCTGTCGGGTCGATGTTCTCCAGTAATCCAGTGAGATCGACTTTCCGGTTCAACGGCAGTGACAGTGAGAAGCCGTGGTCAGCGACGGCCACTTTCACGTTAGCGTTGACCTGTTGGGCACACTCGTAGGCAAGCAGACGAGAGAACCCATCATTGAATCGCCGACCGTAGTTCGAGTGGACATAGTAGCGGCGCTCGTACTCCTCGCGGTCCATCTCTTCTTCGATAATGAGTCTGTGGTCTGTGCTGATGCTCTCTGCTCCAGTATACTTACGCTGTTCGTCAAAGATTCTGACGATAGCACGGATGCTGTTTTCGTCGAGTGGAAACTGCCGGAGCCACAGTCGAGTTTCTGATCGCCCACCGCCCTCAAGGCGTTCCAGCAGCTCACGTTGGAACGTCAGTATCTCCTGACCGAGGTCATACGACAGAGGCAGACGCTCGGAAAACCACGACGGGACAGTTGGGCGCGAGCTCGTCCTATCAACGTACACCTTCGACCCTCGTCGGTACTGGTACTCGAATCTATCACCGCCCAATACGAACACATCGCCCGATTCGAGTGTGTCGAGATACTCCTCGTCGAGGTTTCCGACCCACTGGTCGCTTGAACGGGTTATCACGTCACAGGTGAATGAATCAGGAATCGTCCCAATATTAGTCATATAGATAACACGCGCCAGTCTGCCCCGTTTCCCGATGAGTGGTTCGCCAACGGGATACTCATCGTAATGATGCTCTCCCTCAGGCGGGTCATTAGTGTCACGCCAGACTTTTGCGTAGACGTTCTTATCCTCCATACCCTCGTAGTCAGCCGTAAGATACCGAAGTAGCTGCTCCCAATCGGCGTCTCCGTACTCTCTGTACGGATATGCCGACTGGAGGATACGACGAATCTCCGATTCGGGGCGTGGCCCGTTAATAGCCATTCCGTAGACGTGCTGTGTCGCGACATCCTGTGGATTATCGGGGATGAACACGCGGTCGACAAATCCCTCTTTGGCACGCTTGAGCATCACTGCACACTCGACAAGTTCATCCCGGTCAAGAGCGACGACCCGTCCTGTCACTGTCTCACCAAGCTGGTGGCCGGCTCGACCGACGCGCTGGAGCAATGAGGCAACTGATTTCGGGGAGCCAACTTGCACAACAAGGTCGAGATGTGGCATGTCAATACCTAGTTCAAGTGATGTCGATGTCGTCACTACGTCGAGCGTCCCGGACTTTAGTGACTCCTCAATATCTTGCCGGCGCTCTTTTGAGAGGCTCCCATGGTGACAGCCGGCGTTTGTTGTGTCGTACTCGTCGAATCGCTCCCGAAGGTTGTGCAACACCCGTTCGGCACCCGAGCGGGTGTTCGTAAAGACAAGTGTATTCGTGTGGTCTTGAATCAGGTCGTGAAGCTCACGGTAGAATCGTTCGTGGACCTCTCCGCCGGGGGTATGTATCAGGTCATCGGTCGGACAGGTCAGTTCGATATCGAAATCTCTGACAAAACGCGTGTCGACGAGTTCGTACTCTCGGGGCTTCCAGTCGCTTCGAGATTCGGCGTTCGGTTCGTCTGGCCCCACGTTGTGGTCGTGTTTCGAGCCGACAAGAAACTCGCCCATTTTGTCTAACGGCTCGACAGTGGCCGAGCAGCCGATTCGAGTTGGGGAGCCGTTTGCGAGGGATTCGAGTCGTTCGAGCGAGACCGAGAGGTGGGTTCCCCGCTTGTTCTCGGCGAGGCTGTGAATCTCGTCGACAATAACATACTCGACAGTTCGGAGTTTCTCCCGAAATTTCGGGGAGTTGAGGAGGATTGCAAGTGTTTCAGGGGTCGTGTTCAGGATGTGTGGCGTCTCCCGAAGCATCGCCTGACGTTCGCTGTCACTGGTGTCGCCGTGCCGAATTGCGTGGCGGATGTCGACAGTTTCGCCGCGCGCTTCAAGCCTTTCGGTTATCTCGCTCAGCGGGACCTCCAGATTTCGGTGAATGTCGTTGGCGAGTGATTTGAGCGGAGAGATGTACAGACAGTAGACGCTATTATCGAGGCCGTCATCGGTCCGGTCACGACCGAAGAGCTCGTTGAAAATGCCAGTAAACGCCGAAAGCGTCTTTCCGCTACCAGTCGGCGAGCAGATGAGCGCATTCGCTCCATCGTTAATGAGCGGAATGGCTTCTTTCTGTGGCGGCGTAAAGAACCCCTGGTTTTGGGGAATGAACTCGCCGAACTGCTCAACCCACCACTCCTGAACAACAGGGTCAAGCAACGAAAGGACGTGCCCATCGTCGATAGCTGTTGCTGTTGGGTCGACGGCCATCTCTGTAAAATCGACAGCAACAGTCTCCGGGTCGAACGACTCATTGTCACTCAAGTGCTCTGCTGGCCCCATCCTCTGTCCGAGAGGTAGGACTGGAGTGGCTTGGTTGTTGGGGGACTGCCGTTCTGTAACGATTGCATCGGTGTCTCGTTAACTGGCAACTGCCTACACAACTCACTGTGGCAACACTTCGTTGCTTCTCAGATAGCGACTGGGTCAAGTAATTATTTGTCTGGAATCCATAGTCGCTAATATGAAACAACGGTATAGCTTTGGGCTTGGTGTCAGGATGGTTCTGACGCTGCTCGCTTTGGGCGGACTGTATCTCGGCCTGGGATACGGTGTGGCGATGCTGTTTGGCTTCTTCCTTGGGCCGGCTGGTCTGGGCCACTTCATTGGAATCGCCACTGCAGTCCTGTTACTCGTTGGCGGCCAGTACTACTACGGTGCAAATCTGGCTTTGCGGACACTCGGCGGGCGTATCGTTGAGCGCGAAGAGTATCCCGAGTTGCACAGCCGGGTCACCTCGCTTGCACAGCAAGCGAACGTTTCGAAACCGCGTGTCGCTGTAGCCGAGAATGAGACGCCAAATGCGTTTGCAGCCGGGCGCAAACAGAGCGATGCAGTCATCTGTGTCACCACTGGACTGCTCTCGGAACTTGACAACGACGAACTTGACGCGGTGCTTGCACACGAACTCTCTCACATTGTCAACCGGGATTTCCAGCTGATGACAGGTATTACGGCGCTGTCGATTATGGCCGGATGGATTGTTCGCTGGGGGTTCCTGTTCGGTGACGGGGGTGGCAGCGAGGGTGGTGGCGCACAGCTGTTTGCCGGGTATGTCGCTGCGCTGTTTGTCTGGGTTGGTGCATTCGTCGTCGGCAGACTCATCTCGCGGTATCGAGAGTATGCCGCAGACCGCGGCGCTGCAACGCTGACTGGCGACCCAACAGCGATGGTCAGCGCACTCGAAACGATTTCTGATGAGCTTGATTCGGTCCCAGAAGACGACCTCCGGGAGGCCGAGCGTGCAAACGCGTTACTGGCTGCCGAAGTCCGCGAAACTCGGCTTGGGCGACTGTTCCGAACACACCCAGCTGTCGAGGACCGGGTTGAGAAACTTCAGTCGCTTTCGGTTGACATGGAGTCCTAACGTCGATTTCAGGTTGCCCGAAATAGTTCTTACAGCCTTTGCAAAAACGTTTGCAGTTCTGTGTACGCAGCTTCGTACTCGTCGCGAAAGACGTAATGACCGGCTCCAGAGAGGTGAACGAGGCGACCAGTCGCTAATCGCTTGGCCGCCCGAAGATCTGTCACGCGGTCGGACACATCCGCATCATGGCGTAACACGAGTGTCGGGCAGGTAATATCGTCGAACGCTTCTGCAACCGGGGTGTGTTCTTGCCCAATCTGGCCAATGTGGGGGCTACACTGGTCTGTACTGGCGACGAGGCGTCGAGCGTGTTCAGACGAAACCTCCGCTTCTTCGACCTGCTCGGTGACACGCTCTTCAATTGGCCGAGACTGGCTCTCTTCGAGTTTCTTTCGTGTCAACGCAGCTATCTCGTCAGGGTCAATATCAGGATTATCGTGGAAACGTGACGGATCTGCGAGGACGATACCCCGGGGCAACTCGGGAGTGGTAGCGCCAGCCCACGCTACTGTTGCCGCACCCATCGAGTGGCCAAGTAGAATTGGGTCCGAGATATCGAGTGCTTCGATGAGGCCCAGAAGGTCGGCGACGCGACTGTCGAGGTCATAGCCAGTCTCCGGTGCGTCGGTATGGCCGTGCCCTCGAGCGTCGTACGTGATAACTTCGTAGTCGTCGGTAAGCTCCTCACCGAGAGGAATCCATCGCTGTCCGCTATCGTACATCCCATGCGCCATGACAATCGGCTGGCCAGACCCCACTCGGTAGTACTGGATGTCGATACCGTTCGTCGAAACTGTGTCAGCTGACCACTGTTCAGGTATGTCCATGGATTACTTCGATTTCACCCGCCGTCAGGTTAGCTTTGTGATTGCTCATTCGCTTGGCTATGTCACTCGTTGCCCCAGTTGTTGCTAATATGCTTATAGTTCAATCGGCGTGCCATCCGTTAGTGAGCACGCGGTACTGTTTCACGGGTTTGTCGTTCAACAACACAAGACAGTCATTATTACGACGGAACACCAACAATGACGTATGGACTTCAGCCGCACGACCGAGCAACGCCAAATACAGGAGATGGTTGCGGAGTTTGCCGATGAGGAGATTAAACCACGCGCCAGCGAAATCGACGAGACTGACGACTTCCCGTGGGACCTTGTCGATAAAATGGCCGACCTCGGACTGATGGGGATGCCGATTCCCGAGGAGTACGGCGGTGCAGGATTGGATTACCACTCCTATGCGATGGCACTCGAAGAGATTTCACGCGGCAGCGGCGGTCTGGGAACTATCGTCGCCGCTCATATCTCACTGGCATGTAACATGATTTATGACTTCGGTGACGAAAAACAGAAGTCGGAGTTCCTGACACCGCTTGCAGAAGGCGAGGAAGTCGGTGCGTTTGGGCTTTCTGAGGCTGGGGCAGGGAGTGACGTCCCCTCAATGGAAACAACCGCTGAGAAAGATGGCGACGAATACGTCATCGACGGTAACAAACTCTGGATTTCCAACGGTTCGGTCGCAGACACCGTCGTTGTCTTCGCAAAGACCGACCCCGATGCAGGTGGAAAAGGTATCTCCTCGTTCATTGTACGACCACAAGAAGATGATGGGTTCATCGTCGAAGGGACCGAACACAAACTTGGAGATAAAGGATGTCCAACCGCAGAGCTTCGTTTTGATGGGTTGCGGATTCACGAAGACAGGCGACTTGGCGAGGAAAATCGCGGCCTCGTTCATGCACTTAAAACGCTTAATGGAGGTCGCATTACTATCGCGGCTCGTGGGGTCGGCATCGCACAGGCCGCGCTTGACGAGGCTCTCTCGTATTCACAAGACCGCGAGCAGTTCGATAAGCCAGTCAGTGACTTCCAGTCTATCCAGCACAAGCTCGCTGACATGGATACAAAAATTCAGGCCGCGCGCATGCTAATGCATAAAGCCGCGGACAAAAAGATGCGCGGCGAGAAATTCGTCAAAGACGCGGCACAGGCCAAACTACACGCCTCGGAAGTCTCTCGTGAAGTTGCAAACGAAGGTATCCAGATTCATGGCGGCTACGGCTACACGAAAGATTTCCCAGCCGAACGATTCTACCGAGACGCCAAGCTCAACGAAATCTACGAAGGGACAAGCGAGATACTCCGAAACACCATCGCCGACGAACTATTAGAATAAGTGAACAAAACCGGATAACGTAGGCATCCATTTTATATCTGTTCCGTGGTTACTCCCGTATAATGTCAAAACTCGCAGACACAGACGTGACTGTTGTCGGCAGTGGATTCGGCGGGCTGTCGACCGCCTGTTATCTCGCTGACGCAGGAGCTGATGTTCGTGTCCTCGAAAAGAATGAGGGGCTCGGCGGTCGCGCCTCTGTTCTTAAACAGGACGGCTTCAAATTCGATATGGGTCCGTCTTGGTACATGATGCCGGATGTGTTTGAGCGTTTCTTTGACCATTTCGACAGAAATCAAGCTGACTACTACGAACTTGAACAGTTGGACCCACATTACCGCGTCTTCTTCAAGGACGGTGATAGGGTAGACGCTCGCGGCGACCCCGAAGCGATGAAGGAGGTCTTCGAGTCGTACGAACCGGGTGCAGGAGAGGCCTTTGAGGAGTACCTCGACACCAGCAAAAACCATTACGAGACGGCAATGGAGAAATTCGTCTACGAAGACCGTACTCGTGTTCGGGACTGGGTTGATACAGACGTAATGACTGAGGCACCGATTGGTCTCCAACTGCTTGGCTCGATGGACAGTCACGTGGGAAAATACGTCGACCACCCGAAACTACAGCAGTTACTCCAGTACACCCTCGTTTTCCTCGGTGGCTCGCCAAAGAACACGCCCGCACTGTACAACATCATGAGTCACGTTGATTTCAACCTCGGCGTGTGGTATCCTGATGGCGGCATGAGTAGCGTCGTCGACGGGCTTGTCGAGCTCGGTGAGGAACTTGGGGTCGAGTACGTTACTGATAGCGAGGTCAACAGCCTCACCCGGGGTCGTGATGGGTTTATTGTTGATTCGGAAACAGGTAAATATCGTCCGGACCGAGTCGTAGCAAACGCTGACTACGCACACGTTGAGCGGGAACTTTTACCTGAGCACGAACAGGAGTACGACGACGAATACTGGGATTCACGGACGTATGCACCGTCTGCGTTCCTGATGTATCTTGGCGTCGAAGGTGATGTTGAGCCACTCGAACATCACACGCTCGTGCTCCCCGAAGACTGGGACGAACACTTCGAGCAGATTTTCGAGTTGCCGTCTTGGCCTGACAATCCAGCGTATTATATCTGCGTTCCGTCCAGAACTGACGATACCGTCGCGCCCGAAGGACACAGCAATCTCTTCGTGCTGGTCCCCCTCGCACCGGGGCTTCCTGATACGGACGCACTTCGCGAGCGATATCGAGAGACGTTACTCGATGATATCGCCGAAAACACCGGCGTCGAATTGCGGGATCGTATCGTCGTTGAGGAACATTTCTGTGTCCGAGACTTTGCCGAACGGTACAATGCAACTCGCGGAACGGCGCTTGGACTCGCACACACACTCCGACAGACTTCGTTATTGCGGCCGTCCAACCGCTCTAGTGAAGTAGACGGTCTTTACTATACTGGGTCGTTCACAACGCCGGGTATCGGCGTCCCGATGTGTCTTATCAGCGGCGAAAATACCGCTGAGGCGTTGATTAACGAAAAGCGGTAGGCGACGGTGCTGTGCCGAACGGAGCGCTTTGAGCCCCTCTCAAACCTCTACAGGGTCGATAACGACTTACGACAGTGAGAGACCAACCTGCCGAGCCGAAACTATTGTTTCCTCGCCTAATTCGTATCGCTCTGCAAGGAGGGCCTCTGAAATTGCCTCGGCCGCGGCGGTTGCATCTCGTCCGTCGAGAACGTCTCCAAAGTCTGCTTCGATAGAGAGCGTCTCATCTTGAACCATGTGCGCCACCTCATCTGTAGTTGGCTCGTCGGCTGTCTCGGCTAACGCGTCCAATTCGAGCGCCATCTCGACGCCCGCCGCAAGGTAACTAAGCGCGCGGGCCTGCGGGTCAGGAACGGTAACAATCGTCGAGAGGAACCGCGCCGCGCTTGTTTCATTAATAGCCACTGTTTGTTCAATCCAGTCTGCTAACTCGTCTCTGCTGGGGATAGAATCAAACTCACCGCGTGCCTGCTCGACCAGATCGGCTTCCTCGTTTGCAATCTCGTGGAATATGTCTCCAACGATGACAGCATCTGCCCCTGCCTCAAGCACTTCTTTGGCATGGTTGCGGTTGTCAAGTCCACCGCCATACCAGAGTCGTGACCACGTGACACTGTCACTGATGGTCTCCAGTATGTCGGTGGCTTCTTCACCGCCGTATGTGCCGGAGTATTCCAGATAGATTACCTCGCTTTCGAGGTGGTACTCGGCTGCAAGGGCGCGCTGTTTTGCCTCCTGTGGCGTCAGGAGGTCATCTTCAGTAACAGAAGCCTCTCGTGCAGCAGCGCTGTCAGGGTTCATGATGATGTATGCCTCGAACACTGCATCTTGCAACATGTAGCCTGCTCCGAACGCGGTCAGTCGCTTGCCGACGCCGCCATCGAGCGAGAAGCCGAGCTTTTCCTCTATCATCGAGGGTCCCAGGTCCTCTTGAATATACTCGATTCCCTGCCCAAGTGTGCCCACAAGTGCCTCGCTATCGCCGTTGAGAACTTCGGGAATTGCGAGAAACTCAGCATGGTCTCGTGTTTTTTCAGTAACATGCTGTGCCGCGCTCGGTTCGTGAAACGCAGGCACAGGGGCGTATTCAAGAAGCTCGAACGCTTCCTCGGTTCGTGGGCCGGTAACGTCACGCGACCCGCCGACGGAGATAGCGCTTGTCTGTGAGAGATATAGCGGGAAGCAAAGCGGTAGCTGTTTTTCTCCTTCTGGGTCGACTTTGGTGATATGCGACCAGTCGTCAGAAACGGGGTTCGTATCTAGACCCAGCAGCGACCGGCCAGCAATCGACACAGTCGACGAGACGCGTTCCAACTTGCTCGCGATGTCCGGTAGCGACATCCTAGTATACTACACGACTCTGTTGGAATGGATAAAAGTATCTTCTCGGACCCACTGGGCACCAATGTCAACTGCGTAATACGCTCGGGTCCCCATCGCGAGCAATATACTCTGTTGCGATTCCCGTCAGTGTCGAGTCTGCTGCTTTTGCTTGCTTTTTTGCCCGGTTGAGGTACTCGTAGCTGATATCTATGGTTGCCTGTTTGGCCTCGCTGTCAGAGTCATTCAAGAGATATTCCGCTGTAACTGGTGTTAGTTGGCCCTCCGTTCTATCGGCAGGGTAATCATCAACGTCGTCCAGCCAGACTTGCGCACCGATTATCGAAAGGACAATCGACCGGCGGAACTCGTCTTCGACCGGGAGCCCTTCGTGTTCGTACATCTCTATCATCGCGTCGTAGATAACACCTACCCGGTCGTACTGCGTCTTGAGGTAGGGAAGCGATAGCTCTTCATCTGTGAACAGAGCGGGCTCATCATCAAATGTTGCGTACTTATACTCGCGTTGAACCGCACTAAGAGCGGTTTCCTCGCCGGTCCGTGCTCGCTGCATGAGGTCCCGAAAGTGGGGGTCTTCTGACTGATGTTGCTCGGAGATACCGACTGCCCAGTCGTACGCCTCCTTGACTTGGTCAGGGTGATTTGCGAACTCCGTTTCGACCCGTTTTTCGAGGACTCCCTGTGCGATCTTTGCAACTCGTTTACAGTCTTCCCTATCAGCGGCAAAATCGACCGAAAAGTCTTCGTACTCGCCATCGTTAATCGCATCCCGCATATCGCCATCGAGGAGGGCTTCGACAGCCAAGCGAGTCACCTCTTCAGCCTTCCTGTGGTCAGCCTCCTCAGCATGACGATAGAGATAACCAAGCGTCAGATTTGCCGGTAAAAGCAGTTTCGTATCGTACTCGAAGGAGACATATTGATACCCAAATTCCGAGGCTATTGCCTGTTCGACTTCGCTGAACGCATCTCGCACGACCTGCTCAACGAATTCGTCGACCCGTCGTTTGAGCCGAAGACTTCCGATATCGAACTCTCCCGAATCGGCGTAGTAGCCAAAGACTGCACGGGCTGACGTTGGGAGAGTCCGGCGGCGAGCGAGCCATCGTGCACTCCGTGCGAACATTCTGGTGATAGTGAGCAACCTAGCGTGTTTATCTTGTCGGTCTCAACCCGCAAATCAATATGAGGTTTTTTAATTAACCCGGGTGTACCCTTTTGTCGATGACAACAATAACCCGCGACATAATCATTGTAGGTGGTGGAACAGCGGGGTGTTTTGCGGCGGCGACAGCCGCCCAGAAGGGACTCGATGTGACTCTCCTTGAGCGAAAAAGCGAGGAAGACGGTGGGCACATTGCTTGTGGTGACGCTATCAAAGGAACGAGTACGTTTCCGGACGTTATTGACCGTGACTATCTTCGGGAAGAATCGTTCACAAACGAGAATATTCAGCGCGCCCTCTTCATGAATCCGCGGGGAGACGACTATACCATCCCCTTTGAAGGCGAAAGTGGGGCGGTCGTCGACAGGAAGCGGTACGGCGAGATATTGCTTGAGGAAGCTGACCGCGTCGGTGCCGAGATTGAGTATAACACTGTTGTTCAGGATGTGATACAAAACGGCAGCGTTGAGGGAGTCAAGGCCATCCGGAACGACGACCCTGTTGAATATAGAGCAGATATCGTCATTGACGCAGCAGGAACGCTCTCATTGCTACAGGATAAGGTTGACTTCGATGGAAGCAGGTACGATACGAACGTCAACTACCAACAGTTTTGCTCGGCCTACCGTGAGGTTATTGAGGTTCCTGAGCCAGTGGAGTACGACGACGCTATCGTGTTCAAGCCCACTGCTGAACTAGGATATCTCTGGTATTTCCCCCGGACAAAAACGGAAATTAACGCCGGACTCGGGTTTCAGATGAACAAACCGCCGATTGAACTGGTCTCGGTACTCAAAGATGACCTCGAAAACCAACCGGAGTTCCGAGGCGCTGAAGTGAAAGATAAGTTGGGTGCAGCACTTCCGACTCGCCGTCCATACGATTCAGCGGTTGCACCCGGGTTCATGTCTGTCGGAGACGCTGCAGCACACGTTAACCCCACAACAGGTGGCGGGATTCCCGGTGCTGCCAAGGCTGGCCACTGGGCTGCCGAAGTTGCGACAGAAGCTATCAGCGATGGGACCGTCAGCGAAGCAGCACTGTGGGAGTACAACCATTTGGTCCAGACAGGATTTGGCAAAAAATTCGCCGCGATGGACCTCTACAATATCTTCGGTGGAGCACATAGTGTCGAAGTCTTGACTAATATTGTGACGGCATTACCCGGCGAAATGCTTGTCGACCTAATGGGGAAAAAGGGCGCAGTCTCGATGTCATTTACAGAAAAAATCAAGGCAGCAATTGTTACTGCAATCGAAACGCGAGGCAACTGGAGAACGCTCCGAGAAGCCTACACAGTCAATCATTTTGCTGCTGACCTGAAAGAAATTTATAACGAGTATCCAACGACTCCCGACGGGTTCGAATCCTGGCAAACTCGTCGTGATGGGTTGATGGACGACGTTTACGATGTTACGGGCGCAGAGCGCAAGTATTGACCACCACGTATTTTTTGCCTACTCGTAAGCAGTGAACTCCTTTCCGTACACGACGAAATACCCAACGCCGACGAGGCCAATCATCGAGGCTACTGCGAATGTCAGTGGTGGACTTCCAGTAAATTCAAGTTGAATACCCGGAACGGTTATCCCACCGTATATCACGCCGCCAAGCGCTGCACTTGGAATGACAACTGTGTTCCTTGCAAGGTAGTACGACCCAGAGACGCGCCCGCCGGTTTCCTTTTGTGCTGGCCCGACGATAAGGGCCTTATGAGCTGGCAGTCCTGCAAACCGAAGGCCCGAAAAGGCAAATAAAACGATAACAAGGGCTGCTGTGACAGGAGTTTCTTCCGGAACTGAAATCAGCAAGATTGGGAATATTGCATAGATGAAAAACCCGAATGTGACGACAGGTTTCAACCCCACCTGCTCTGAGACCTTGGCTGCTATGGGCATTGAAACGAGCGCGACAACCATCTCAACAGCGAGCAACACGCCAAAGAAGACATCTGGACTGAGTGTCACAGAGCCAAGGGAAAGACTGACCTCCAGAAAATCAGTCACGACAATCACAAAGAAAACATAGACCATCCCGTTAGCAAAACGGACGAGCGTATCAGCAATCAAAAGCGGCTTGAGTTCTGCAGGGAGTGTCCGCAAGTCGTCTCGAATTGATTGTATTCCCTGAAATTCTTTTCCGAGTGAGGTATCCTCTGGTTTGTAGAGATAATGCTGTATCAGTGTGGCGACGACACCGAATACCATTGCGACAGCGAGGATTACCTGAAATCCGAGACGGAAATCAGCAAATACAAACAGAATGACCGCTGCTACCAGTGGTCCGAACAGAAATGCCGTCCGGCGGAACACTTCGGTGCTCGCGAAGCCACGAGCCAGTTGGGAGGGAGGGACAGACTGTTTGATAATAGCGAAAGAAGCCCCCAGACCGAATGATTTCCACGCCTGTGCAAGAAAGAGCCCAACAAAAATCCAAAACCACGGTTCGATACTAACACCAATAATAGAGAGTGTTCCAATCTCGGGAGCAACAACCCAGAAAAGAAAACCCAGACTCGAAAGTAACCCAAAGAGCGTGAGTGCGTATCTGGACCCAATACGGTCAGAGATAATTCCACCCGGATACGGATACGTTGCACTGATAACGTTTTGGACCGTTCCAAACAGCCCGATAGTCAGTCCACCTGCACCGAGAACTTCTAGGTACCGGGGGATGTACCGACTAGTCATTTGGAAGCCAAGACTAAACGCAAACATTGCGGCTGAAAGAACCAAAACGTCTCGACGAAACGAGAAGAACTGCCTGAATGGGTCAAATAGGTCTGGGGTCTCTTCTGTGGGTTGCGCTTGTTCCTGTTTTTTCATTGTCTTTTTGTTGTCGAAATACCTTACATTGGGTGTCTCCCAAGGGGCTCTAATAGATTGCGTTGCTGTCTTGTTCACCAACACAATGACTCGTTTTCTGACTAACGAAATATTACAGGTTACCCACGCATTCAGATTGTCACGCTATGTGTCTTTTGCATGGATATGACTCGGTCTGACTTCTCTGGACCGTAGATAATCACTTCTTGAAGGTTGTTTTTCAGGCCACGTTTCGTTGTGATTCATGGCTGTCTTCGTCCTAATTTGCGTTTGATGTGTTCGGACCTCTGTTATTCGTACTGGTGTCTGAACCTAGGTTTACAAAGCCTGTGCGTGTTATCCTCTAGCTAAGAACGTAAGAATGAGTAGTGGACTCAAAGAACTACATCGTGCTGCCAACCGAATGTACGGAGCAGATTCTATCGAAGACTGCTACGAGATAACGATTAATGCAGCAGTCGATGTAATCGGCATGGATTGGTGTTCGCTCGTCGCGCCATCAGACGAAGCAGACGTTTTCGAGATAAAAGCAATCTCGGAGGCAGGAACAGCTGAACCCGGTGAGCGTGTGTTTGGTGTTGAGAAAGGAGTTGCTGGATACGTGTATCGAACGAAGGAGACGCGCTGTATCGACGACGTAACTGGTTCTGACCGGGCAAAGCCCACAGATAACACAATCAAGTCGGCTCTAACGATTGCTGTCGGTGACTGGGGTGTGTTTCATGCTATGTCGGCCGAGACAAATACGTTCGACAGCCGCGATATTAACTGGGCAGAGTTGCTCTGTATGTCATTGGGAACAGTGCTTGAACGCCACCAGCGCGAAGAGAGACTCCGGTCCCAAAACGAGCGTATTACACAGCTTGCCGGAGCTCTTTCCCACGACCTGAGGAATCCACTCCAGGTTGTCAAAGCACGAGCAAAGCTTGCGCGTGAGGACCCGGACCCCCATCTGGATGCGATTCAAGATGCAACCGACCAGATGGAAGCACTCGTCGACGACCTGCTCGCCATGATTCGCAGTGATACAACAAACCCCGAAATGGAGCCGGTGAGCCTCGGGCAGATGATTGACCACTGCTGGACGCATCTCGACTCCGAGACCGCAACTCTCTCGGAGCAGACTGACCGGCTGGTCCGTGCAGACCGTCGGTTCCTCCGGCAGATATTCGAAAATCTCCTGACGAATGCTGTTGTACACAGTGACGGTTCTGTCGAAGTCACAGTCGGAACGACAGCAGATGGATTTTTCGTCGCAGACGACGGTCCCGGTATTCCGTCGGCGAAACAAAACCGAGTCTTCGACCGAGGACACTCAACAGCAACCGACGGCACAGGGTTTGGCCTCAATATTGTCCAAGAATTCGCGGCTGCACATGGGTGGGATGTGTCGGTAACTGAAAGCAAGATGGGCGGGGCACGATTCGACGTAACTGGCGTCGAATTCCTTGATTAATGCCTCACTGAATGTCTCACAGCCTCACTCTATTTTCAACTGGCCAGTCTCGTCACTCTGTTCACTGGCGTTTGCATCCCACTCAAGCTCGAATTCGAGACTCAACTCATTTGGCCCGTCGGTTGGCCCCTCACGTTCAGCCTTGACCTCAAACGTTGGATGGGCTGGCGGTTCCATCGTCACAGATTCAGAGCCCGACTTCAGCGTTATCCCGTCGCCTTGGTCAAGCTTCTCGGCGATACGGCGCAGGTACGCTGCGATATCTTCTCGACTCTGGTCGCTTTCTGATTTGAACAAGACTTCTTCAGGCATGCATGACCTACTACACGCCGTGCAACGATAAGTGCACTCCTCTTGAGCTTAGGCTCAGTATGTTATTCAACAAAATGCTCGGTCAGGGATTTGAACCCTGGTCTTCGGCTCGAAAGGCCAAAATGATTGGCCGGACTACACCAACCGAGCGAACGCATTAGACACTGGGAATCTGTTGGTAATAAACCCTGTCATTTGGATCGATGTTTTGGTCCAAATTCGCCATACTATAGCGTGATACTCGATCTCACGACTCATTCGACGAGCAAAATACTGTAGCTTTGTTTTGAGTTTTGAACTGTTTTTGTCGCATAATGCAGTAGCTACCACGCAAGATGTGCTGGCGACGTGGTCGATATATCGGTGAGTTTTTTGTGTGTTTGCTTGATTTTGACTGTCGTACTCAAAGACGAGTCGTCAATCGACAAACACGCACATCAAGACCAGCCACGGACTGAAGTCTTCGTGTGAATGCTGCGTGTGCTGGTCTTGTTGAGCGTACGGTCGCTTTTCGTCGCGGGATATCGTTGAAACGCTCTGTCCTGCGGGTTTTGACTATACGTCCAGAACAGACACGAAGACAAAGAACACAGTCACAGAAACAAACGTATCATGTCTCAGCTAATACAGAGACTGTTGACCCAACATGCACTCACTCTCGGTTCCCCAAGGGTTACTGTGCCACCCTCATAATCAGAGGTGTTGATGATGTTCTCCGTGCTCACAGCAGTAGCTGAGGTCAGTACAACCCTGTCCACTTTCTCGGTTATCGGTTTTGAACTAGGGCAGACGGCTATCACCGCAACCGGTGTTGTGATGATTCTGCTACTCATCATGGGGTCTGGGTTCTTTTCCTCGTCGGAAATCGCGATGTTTTCACTGTCGCCCCACCAGATTGACGCGATGGTTGAGGAGGGGAAACGCGGTGCGCGGGCGATTAAGTCGCTTAAATCGGACCCACATCGATTGCTCGTAACGATTCTGGTCGGAAACAACCTGGTCAATATTACGATGTCATCTATTTCGACGACCATTGTCGGGTTCTACCTCGATGCAGGCACGGCAGTGCTCGTCTCGTCGTTTGGTATCACGTCGATGGTCCTGTTATTCGGTGAGAGCGCGCCTAAATCCTACGCTGTCGACAACACCGACACGTGGGCACGAACCGTTGCACCCCTCCTGAAAGTCGTTGGAAAACTGCTCTGGCCACTTATCACACTCTTTTATTACTTGACGAGACTCGTCAACAAAGTCACTCCTGGGAACTCTGCTATGGAATCATCGTACGTCAGCCGTGACGAAATTCGAAACATGATCAAGACGGGCGAGCGCGAAGGTATTCTTGACGAAGAGGAGCGTCAGATGATTCATCGCACCCTGCGATTCAGGAATACTGTTGCCAAAGAAGCAATGACGCCACGTCTCGATGTTAAGGGCATCTCCAAGGAGACGACAGTCGAAGAAGGCATTGAGGAATGTATGCAGTCGGGACATGCTCGTCTCCCTGTCTACGAGGGTTCGCTTGACAACATCGTCGGTGTCTTTGATATCCGTGACCTAGATCGGGACGCAGATTACGATACCACTGCAGACCGGGCTGTGGGTGACGTGGTCACTCCGACACGCCAGATACCCGAATCAAAGAATGTCGATGATTTGCTCGTGGAGATGCGCGAAAACCGACTACATATGGTCATTGTTGTCGACGAATTCGGCGCAACTGAGGGGCTTATTACGATTGAAGATATTGTCGAAGAGATTGTTGGCGAGATACTGATGGATGACGAAGCCCATCCAATCGAGTACATCGACGACACTGAAATGCTCGTTCGTGGCGACGTGAACATTGATGAGGTCAATGAAGTACTCGATATCTATCTCCCTGAAGGTGAAGAGTTCGAGACTATTGCAGGCTTCATTTTCAACCGCGCTGGCCGCCTCGTCAAGCAGGGTGAGGAGTTCGACTACGAGAATATGACGTTGCGAGCCGAACAAGTAGATGATACTCGCATACAAAAGGTCAGAGTTACCATCGACGCTGAGACTGTTGGTTCTGATCCCGAGACATCTTCAACTGGCGACGGTGAAACAAACTAACGGACAGTATCACAGTCGGCTGTCGTACTTTGAGAACGTGGCAGGGTTATTAGGGTCTCGACAGTTCTAGGACTGCCTATCCAGCCATGTACGAGAATATCCTTCTCCCCTTCGACGGTAGCGATGGTTCAACAGAAATCCTCCACCACGCAAGCGAGGTCGCTCATTGGTCTGACGCGACCATTCATGTGCTGTACGTTGCTGATACAGCGCGTGACAGTGTCACTGTTGTCGAGAATGACACTATCGACGTGCTTGTTGAGAAGGGCTACGACATCGTTGAGGAAGCTGCAAAAACGCTGGATACAGTTGGCCTTTCATACGAAACCGATGTCGTTCAAGGGAATCCAGCACCGACAATCGTCGATTACGCTGAACGATACGACCAAGACTTGGTCGTAATGCCAACGCATGGGCGTACAGGACTTCCACGCCACCTTCTCGGAAGTGTCTCCGAGAAGGTCGTCCGTCTCTCCTCGGTCCCTGTTCTGACGGTCCGCATGCAGCCAGATGAGACGCTTCAGTTCCCGTATGAACATATCCTCATCCCGACTGATGGAAGTGACGCAGCGACACGCGCTGCCAAACACACGCTCTCACTTGCGGCGTCGAGTGATGCAACTGTGCATATCCTCTCTGTTGTCGACGATGCTGCACTCGGGTTAGATGTCCGGTCGACAGTTGACAGCAACGAAAGCGAACAGGCCGCGACCGAAGCTGTCGAAGCTATTGCCTCGGAGGCAAACGCGCGTGGGATTACCGATATCACCCGTCACGTCGAACACGGGACACCAATCGAGACACTGCTTGACTGTATCGAATCGAACGATATCCATGCAGTCGGGATGGGAACGACAGGGAGACAGGGAACGGACCGGATTCTGTTTGGTAGTGTTGCTGAAAAAACTGTGCGCTCGGCGCCAGTTCCTGTCGTGACTATTGGGGAGCCATAGTAATACAGAACTCGCTCAAACAGTGACCGCAACACGGTCTGGCAGGAACTGTGTGAGTTTGTTGCCGTAACCGCTGACGGGTGGTTGCTGTTGGCCGGCGACGCCATGGAGACGAAGCTGTCACCGCATTCATATCCGTCGAGTCAAAGACTCGGGCATGACTGAGTGGACACAATCACGCGTTCGAGACCTACACGATGATCTCGTCACACTGTACGAACCGGTCGACCGCGAGGAAGCACACGGCGCTGATCCAGATGCGAACCCTGGCGCTGGGGTTCGGCAGTTGTTGACCACAATCCTTTCACAGAACGTCGCCGACCAGAACACCCGGCGGGCTGCAGACAGCCTGTTTGAGCGGTACGACACCTTTGCTGACATCGAAGCCGCCGAACAAGCGGAACTCGAAGAGACGATTCGGGTCGCTGGCCTGCCCACACAGAAGTCGGCGCGAATTCAGCGGGCACTCGCGGCTATCCGCGACGAGACCGGTGGCGCATATTCGCTAGCATTTCTCGACGCTATGTCGACAGACGACGCAAAAGGCTGGCTGACAGATATCAAAGGCGTCGGGCCAAAGACGGCGAGTGTGGTGTTGAACTTCCATTTCGGTAAGCCAACCATGGCTGTCGATACGCACGTCGAGCGCGTCTCTAAGCGGTTTGGACTTGTCTCGGACTCCGCCACAAACGAGCATGCACACGACCAACTCGGAAATCTTGTTCCGGACGAACTGACCTACCCGCTGCACGTACTACTAATCCGTCACGGTCGCACCTATTGTACAGCCCGGAACCCAGACTGTGACAACCCTGTCTGTGACGCGTACTGTACGTGTTCAGGCTGTTGACCCCTCCTGTATGGTCGCCACAGTCGTAATCTGTGTCTCTAGGCGAGAACCGTTTTGAGTACCGAACCCAATTGACCGGTATGCGCGCAGCAATGTACAACGGCCCGGGCGAGATTGCAGTTGAGGAGGTACCAAAGCCGGCGCTTGACTCCCCTCGCGGTGCGCTGATTCGGGTCACACATACTGCTATCTGTGGCTCCGACCTGTGGTTCTACCGCGGCGAGAGTGACCGCGAGACGGGTTCGGCGGTCGGACACGAGCCGATGGGAATCGTCGAAGAAACCGGGACAGATGTTACCAGCCTCAAGCCCGGCGACCGCGTGTTCGCGCCGTTTGTCATCAGCTGTGGCCGGTGTGAGTTCTGCCGGCGCGGCCTGCACACATCCTGTACGAATGGCGGCTCTTGGGGCGGCGAAAACGGTGGCGGACAGGGCGAGTACGTCCGAGTACCCGAAGCAGACGGGACACTTGTGCGTGTGCCCGATAGGTACGCTAACGACGAGGAGACATTGAAGTCAATACTTCCGCTGACCGACGTGATGGGTACCGGGCACCACGCGGCAGTCAATGCCGGTGTCGGAGAGGGCGACACCTGTGTCGTCGTCGGTGATGGGGCTGTCGGGCTCTGTGGTGTACTCGCGGCCCGCCGTCTCGGCGCAAAGCAAATTGTCGCGATGGGCCACCACGAGGACCGACTCTCACTTGCCGCCGAGTTCGGCGCGACAGAAACGGTGGCCGAACGCGGTGAGGCAGGCGTCAAACGGGCACGTGAACTGACCGGAGGAGGCACTGACCATGTCCTCGAATGTGTCGGTGCAGCCTCAGCCATGGAGACGGCAATCGACATCTGTCGACCCGGCGGAACTGTCGGATATGTTGGCGTTCCTCATGGCGTAGAGGAGGCAGGGCTCGACGTATTCTCCCTGTTTAGTGATAATATCTCTCTCTGTGGTGGGGTCGCACCAGTGCGGGCGTACGCTGATGACTTGCTCGCAGATGTCCTCGACGGCACACTTGACCCGTCGCCGATATTCACAAAGACAGTAGACCTCGACGGTGTGTCTGAGGGGTACCGGGCGATGGACGAACGCGAGGAAATCAAGGTGCTCGTTCGAATCGACGACCACTCTGAGTGAGGCCCACAGGGTGAGAGGACCAGTTGTCTATGGTGCTATTTTCGGTCTCTCTGCAATCCCTTGCGTATTTTATAAAATAGTCATCTAAAAACAATATTCACAGAAGAATCAAGGCGGATGCTACGGGGCTTGACCCCGAGGTAGTTGACATGCTGGTGTTATTGTAACCCGTATGAGAAATTCGGTTAGTGCCACTGGTTTTCGTCACTACCGCGAAAAGACTCCGCGTAGGTGTGCTACCCTGATTCTGTGTCTTCATCTGACAATCGCCGTTGCAGTAGGTAGCCTACGCCACCGAGGCTGACAAGCGCGCTGCCGATGCCAAACCCGGGACCAGAAGCATCTGACTCTGATTCGCCGGCTTCGTCTGTCTTGGTTGCCATGTCGTCTTCCGGGTCAGCCGTCGATTCGGTGTCGTCTCCAGACATTGTCTCCTCGTCTGTGTTGTCTTGCTCACTCGTTTCGGCTTCGTCTGCATCCTCCGAACCTTCCTCGTCGCCCGGTTGCTGAATGTTCACAAACTCGTTGTCGGTCACCTTCGCAACCTCTGCATCGTTAGCAATGTCGAGCCCCCTCTGTGCGCCATCAACACTGTTGGCCCGAATCGGGGCGAGAATGGCCCCGTCGACGACGAATGCTGTTTCCGTGATGTCAGATAGCGTGTTCGACTCGACCGGGCGAGTCATACTCCCCGAGACCACAATCCCGCGGTTCGCACCCGTAATCGTGTTTGAGCGGATAGGGCCAACATCCTGCCCCCAGTGGCGACTCAGGAACCGCGGTGTCCCGAGATGGATTCCCACAGTGTCGATGTTCGAGAGCGAATTTCCTTCGATAGCCCCCACCTGACCGGCTACGTCGATACCCGTCTCAACGTCGGTGATTGCATTCCCTCGGACCGTCGTCTTTGCCCGGCTGGTGACGGTAGTCGTGTTCTGGAAATCCACCTGGCGACCGACGCCGACGGCTGTTGTGTTCGCGGTCAACTCGTTGTCCACGATTCGGAGTGCCGGGGCTTGGCCCGCACGGACGGCTGTGTCTGCTCCGGCTACGGCAAGGTCGTGGACCGTCACACCGGACGGCTGTGGTAACCCCTTCGCGATGGCCCCCGTACGGGCTACCTGAACACCCGTTCTGGCACCTGTCCCGTCGACGACAAGCCCCGAGATAGTCACGTCGTTAGCGTTGACCAACACGGCTGCAGGCTTCTGGGCTCCCTCGTTAGAGAACTGAACCTCGGGTGTGGCTCCGTCTGTGGCTGTCAAGGTCAGTGGTTTATCAATAACAATTCCGGCACCGTCATCTGACGTGGCGACTGCGTCCCCTTGTCCGTCCATGAGTTCAATTGTCGTTCGAGGCGCAACCAAGTCGATTGGGACCTGCAGTGTCGGTGGGTCACCCGGAGAGATGACAAATGGGTCAGGGTGTGCGTACACCAGATGACCCTTGCCGCTGACTGACTTACCGCCGCCCGTGAACTCATAAGAGAGTTGGAACTGTGCGACCAAGACTGATTCAGCGACGTTGATGCCAACCGTAAGCTGTGTCTGGTCCGGGTCGATACTGACCGGTTCTCCAAGCGCCGCCGCAGTACCGGCGACGCTGAGTTCTAACTCTTTGGGATCGAACGGCCCATCGGCTCTCATCTCGATGACAACCGTTTGGGCGTTCGCAACGTCGAACGTCGCCGTCACCTCTTCTCCTGTGTCTATCCGTGTCGACATCCGGTCAGCCATCTTGACATCGAGGTCATCTGTCTGATTGAGCTGGAACGCTTGGGTGTCAGTATCCGCTGGGTCGATACGCGTCGCTGTCGTGTCGAAACCGGGACCAATAGCGCCGATTGGCTGCGTCCCCGGTGGGACTGTGAGTTCGTACCTGCCCTGAGTGTCTGTCTCGGTTGTGAGTCCAACTTCCGAAGCGACTGTCACACTGTCGAGTGGGCGACCGGACGCATCTGTGACCGTTCCAGAAACAGTCTCACTGGCTTCGAGTTGACTGATAGCCGAAAGTGCTGAGACGATGCCTTGCCCGTATCTGTCGTCGTGCCCGGGGTCGATGTCGAACGCGTCCTCGGCGGCTGGATGGCGAGCTGTTTCGGTAATCGCATTTTTAATAGCGTCGTTGTCGGCGTCGGTCACAGCCATGGCGAGCGCAGCGACGCCGGCGACACAGGGTGCTGCAAAACTTGTGCCAGAATTACGGTCGAACTGGCCGTCGAGTACCGGCCCCAGCGTATCGACGGCGGGAGCAGTCACGTCAGGAACGGTGAACTCCTCCGGCCACCAGTCGGCCGTAGTGTCTCCCCAGTACCGGTCGGTGTCGATACGTTCACCGCTAGTATTTTCATACAGTTCCCGATTGTCGTCGATACCACCGACCGAGAGCACGCCCGGAATATTCGCTGGCGAAAAACCCGTGTATTGTCCGGAGTTCCCGACGGCGCTGACGACAAGAAGTCCGCTCTCGATGGCGTTTCGGATTGGCTCCACGATTGCCTGATTGTAAATTGGAAGTCCGAGACTCATCGAGATGATATCGACATCCTGTTCGATAGCCCATTCGATGCCCGCGAACACCGCGAGGGTCCGAATTCCCTCGGGTGGTTGGCTGACCATCTGGGCCTTGTAGAGATTTACCCCGGGTGCGACGCCGTACTTGGTTCCATCATCAGTGGCACCGCCCGCGATGGCTCCGCTGACGGCCGTTCCGTGGCCAGCCTGTGGGAACTCTGTTTTGGCATTTGGCTCTGAGTCAATCCGGTTACCACTCTCGTCGAACTCCGCCCATCCGCCACGCTCCAGGGAGGCTGCCAGTTCCTCGTGCCCGGTGGTATCAATCCCAGTGTCGATAACTGCAACATCTACGCCCTCACCTTGGGTTCCGTATACATCCCACGCCTGTGGTACGTCCATTTCTTCCAAGTGGTATGCAACGCCGCTCTCCTCGCTCTGGCTGGGGCCCAGGCCAGTCGCCGCCGTGTCTGTCCCGTTGGCGGTGCCGTGTACCCCGACAGCAGCGTTCGTGTGTACTGTGGTGACGTGCTCGATTGCTAGGATTGCGTTCCGGCTGACCCTCTTGGGGTTGACAGACACCAGTGCGGCGTTTGCCGCCCAGAATGTTCGCTCGATACTGACACCTGACTGTTCAGCGACGAACTGTTTGAAAGGACGCTGAGTTGTGCGTGCGTGACGTTGTAGCATCGCCTTTCCGGCACCTTCTGCCGGTTCAAACCGGACGACAACTTGGGCTGTGCCGGCTGTGTCTTCGGTTTCTGGATACTCAGCAAATGCCGTGCCAACACCAGACTCAATCCCCCATCCTGCTACACCGACCCCAACCGTGCCGGCGATGAACTCCCGCCGGTTCGGCGAATGTGTATGTCGGTCCACGAACAAGACACAGTATTTGAATTATATAAACCTCTGTCAGTCATTATCACAGATGGAACTGAGCCAGTTATCTCGTTTTACGGCTTCGTTGTAGTTTTTATTCTTGTCATATTGTATCGAAAAAGCATTCTCTGCGGGTAATCTTCAGCGGTCGCCCGTTCAACGTGACCAAAACAGTTTAAGAACGAAGAGAGTCGGTGTTTTACTTCTCTAGAGATATGCTCGACAGCATTCCGGAGTTCTTTAAGAAAGTAATCTGTGAGAGCGGTTGTTGTCGTGGAAAACAGCCGGAAATGACGTAATTTGGTCGATTCCAGATCAGCAGCGGCGTACAGGCAGTACTACTAGTCGTCGACTCGAATCACAGTTTCGTCAACCGTAATCTATTCACAGTCTTGCCGCTGGTCGGTTGTAAATCAGCCCCAAGCGTGGACAGCATTCCGACATCACTAGGCATCCAACTTCTCAAGGATAGAGATGGTCTTTGAGAAAGATAGGCCAGCTATGTGGATCCAAACACCAAGCTTCATTACCTGCTTGGGTGTCCGCTGGTGCTTCACAACATCCAAACCAACCCCGTGGCTATCTCTACCGACGCGGGCAATTTATGATATAGACTCCAAGAAATATTCTCCGCCACAGTTTGAGAAGGAATCTATGGCACCCTGTATAAAATGTAGACTGCTCAAACCGTGACAATTATGTATAGTCTTTTGATACTAGCTAATAGGTGTACAGCTGCTCTTCATTGATATGACGGCACATCTGTTCACAAAAACCGACGGCGCACCCACCAATCAACTCAACAGAAAATATTCGTGCCCAAAAATCGATAAATCATGACCGATCTCTTTTTAAACTACAATTGGAATTCAACAGAAATCTACCATCGTGTAACCTGTGAGTTACTTAAACAGACCAGTATAGATACTATTGGAGCCACTGTTGTCGGACGGAAACCCTACAAATTCCTCAAAGAACAAAACAATATCAATTACGATCCACTGTACTGTGTACAAGACGTTCATCAGAATATCGTTGAAAACCAATACGACCCAGAAAGAATTAGCGAGCTTGAGAACCGATATGGGGCTCCCAACTTATGGCCCGCACTCTGGGCAGATCGGAAGTACATTGAGTATACACCGGAGAAACAAAAACGGCTAGTTCAAGGATGGTTTGACTTTTTCATTGAACTGTTCGATAGTTTCAATCCGGATATATATCTAACTTCTGCGGTAGATTCAGCCTATACCTGGATACCATTCCGGATTGTGAATGAAGAGTACGGAACTGCCGTACAAAGAGCGCACACGAGAGTACTTGATAGGGAAGTGCTGCAAAAAACAGTGGCTGGTCGGTTCAACACAATCTGGGACCGATACGAGAAGATGGGATCTGATGTCGAAACCGTGTATTCTGAATCTTATCAGGAAGCGACGACCTTTCTGAGAAAATTCCGTAAAGAAGGTGTCACTCCAGAATATACGGACAGTGACTCCTCGCAAACAGGAGATCCATCTAAACTCTATGAGCTGGTAAACTACTGGTATCAGAAGAAGTTGGGATACTATAATGACGATTTCTATCACGACAGCACACAGCGTCGAATCAAAGAGTCAGTCAAACAGCTCTTATGGAGAAAATACGTCGACTACCGTGATCTGTTCCAACGGCCAAACTACAACAGCAACTACGTTTATTTCCCGCTTCATTTGCAACCGGAGGCGTCTACAATGGTTAAAGCACCGATGTATGTTGAGTTGCCAGACGTGATTCGAGATCTATCTAAGAGCTTGCCTGTCGATTACAACCTGTACGTGAAAGAACATCCTGCGTTGTATAAATACAAAATCCGACGGCCAAGGTACTACAAAGAGATTGATAAACTCCCAAACACTGTCCTGATTCACCCACATGTTGACTCTCATGAGCTAATCAAAAGTTCTGATGCAGTCACTACTGTCACAGGAACGGCTGGTCTAGAAGGTGTGTTTTATAAGAAGCCTGTTCTCACTTTCGGGGAACCAAATTATAGCAAACTTCCACAGGTATATGAAGCAGGTGATCCCAAAGGCTTACCTGCTGTACTCTATGACGCCCTTTCAGAGCACAGACATACCGATGAGTACGAGTCTGAACTAATCAAGTATCTCACTGCAATCTTCCATGAGAGTTATCCAAGTCTGAATAATAAATCAGGCGAAAGATTACAAGACGCGATACAAAAGCAGTGCTCGGTACTTGAGCAGGAACTCTTCCGTTAACCGCTTCTATATTCCCCAGAACATCGACTGTGAAAATATCAGTCTCTTATGACAAATTTCGATTCTTCACACACTTAACTGGTAGAATGATCTTCTTCATATTCAATAAACTCGTCATCAGATAAATCACCGCACAGAATATTCATGCGACGTTTCTATGGCGGCAAAGACTCAAATAGGCACTAGTAGCTCACAACAGGAGCAGCGACGTTCAACCTAACAGGGGACTGCTGGCGACAGCTAAAATTGGCACTTAGAGTGATATTTCATCTCAAAATAAGTTCAAATCAGGAACTCGGTCAGGACTCGAACCAATCAATCTGCGAAGGGCCTGCCGATATCCGGGTTGATGCGTATAAAAACAAATGTTTATATGAATGTTGGACACGATAGTATTATATAAATGGTTGAGTATTCTGAGACCGAACAGCAGATAATTCGATCTATCTTTTCAGATTTCAAAGACGCTGGTGTTGATTTTGTTATTCCACGCAATTATCAACAACTTCCAGAACGCGTTGATGGCGGTGATATTGATATTGTAATCCGGCCTGACGACTTGGGCGCTGCAGTAGAGATTTCCGAGAGATATGGGTTCGAGCGGCGATCGACGGCAGTCAGTCGTATAAAAGGGCTTGCACGAAGGGTACTGGAGTACCCACAAGAAACTATTCGATTAATCCGCTCAGACCCAACAATTGTTTATTCATCTATTAAGGATGCACTGCTTCCCGATAGAGACGATTTCGATGAACTTGCAGCCGAATACTCCGAAAAAAAACGAGAGCAGGGCAATGTTATATTCCACTTTATGAACCATCTTGCATACAAATCACCAAAGAATGGTAGAAAAGTCCGCGTTAACCCTCTTGTTGAGGATCTGTTGTACAAACGATCGGAATACGTCGAAGGTGTTCCAATCCCTGCTCCGCCAGATGAATTAGCACATCTCGTTTGTCGCGGAGTGTTCAAATACGAAGGAAAGTTTCCGGATTATTATATCAATCAGTGCGACAAGTTGAAGCAAGATGTACTCTCGAACCCGGAGTCGCACCAAGCGTTTACGCAACTACTCTCTCTCCTGTTCTTCGAAGCCGATGATACTGTCCTCAGCCATATTGAAGATAGTCGATACAATCAAATCAAACCAGCGCTGATTTCGTTTTCTGGTTACTAGCCATTCTGACGATCAAAACACTAATCTACTCTTGGAATGCTAATGCCGCTAATGAATGTATTTGTCCGGGATCTCAAACAGACACAGATTGACTCTGAGCCGGATTTGGCAAGCACCAAGCTGGCTATAGAAGATAACATCGGGGAGTCGATTCATATCCACTGGCGAAACCTACGCCTCGAAATGACTGTTGACGATTATGAACTGTTTGCGACTGAAATTATAAAAGCATCGGAGGAATTAAACAATGGGAATTGTTGAATCGGCTCTGTCGGAATTTGAACTTTCTGATGGTACCGAGTATACGGTCGAGTATAACGAAGGCGATATAATTCATATCCATGCTGGCCCTCTTCGCATTGAGTGTTCCGAAAAAGAGTTTCAAGAGTTCGCAGATGCCACCGAAGACGCTCTATTGCAACTCAGAGAAGAGAAAAATTTGTGAATATTCATATGGCTGAAAACCCCTAACGAGACAAACAGATGATCTTTTGGCGAGCAATTCGGCACCTGCTATTTTTCAGCATCGTAGGAAAACGAATTAATCAAAAGCCCATATTCAATGATATTATTTTCTACCTCTTTCGAGAAGGTACGAACATCTATACCAAGTATCGCTTGAAAATATGGGGGACACATACCGATGCAGATCCTTTCAAAATAATCCAGGTTAACCCGGACAAGATTGAGAATATCTCGGGACTCGACTTTGGACATAGCGGTGAAGTTCGGTCAGGGGATTGGGACCAATCGACAAAAAAATTCATCGAAGAAAACCCTGTCGCACAATCTATCAAGCTGCATTTTGAAAACAGCGTACCTTGGCGTGAGACGCCATTGTATAGCGTATTTCAACAGGAACTGAATACGAGGGGAGACGCATGGGGATATAAGTCTATGAGCGACTTCGAAAAGAGATGTGAAGAAATTGAAAATTTATATAATTCGATAGCAACTGATGGCTATTTGACCAACAGAGAGGTATATCGGCAAAATCGAAGCCGTGCCCACGCAAAAAATAATGATGGACTTCATCCAAACATACACGAAGTAAATGTGGACATTGGTCGGGATGGGCAACTGCTTTGGCGACGGGTTGGTCAAAACAGACTGGCAATTGCAAAGGTATTGAACCTCGATAAAATTCCGGTGCGAGTTGCAGTTCGGCACACAGAATGGCAACAGACCAGAGAGACAATTCAATCTGGTGACCAGCAGTCGGCAGATCATCCTGATCTAATTGATACGCTCACGTAGACTTCTTCTATCTACTCACCCGCGACGAGACCCGATTGTTTCTTGAGGCAGAGATTTCCTACTTCCAGGACGTTCCTTCGGAGTGACCTACTCCTAGTTTAGTGAGTCCGCGAAAAAACGTTCCACGCCGTCACAAAATCTCGTACAATTTTGCTGCGCGTCAGACTGTGTCTGACTACCCCGACCGAAAAAAGAGACGTAACGAAGTTGGCCGATATAGACACTCACACAGTTTCAGTTGGCTTTGTGCAGAATTGTCGAACTGATATGAAGTAGAGATAGCTATTTTGTGCTGTGGGTGTTATTATTTAACATGGCAATCTCAGACTACTACGGAGCAGAGCCTGACGAGATATCGCCGTTTGAAGATGGCCCAGCAGTTCGTGGAGGGACAGTAGCTGGATTCATAGCCACGTTGCTAACAAGCATCGCAATTGTGGCAGTCGATATCTCAATGTTGAGTGATACAATCGCTGGGATGTACGGGTTTCAGAACGCGCTGGCAATTGGTCTGGCCACACACTTAGTCCACGGAACAGTATTCGGGGCTATATTTGCGCTCGTACTCACAGACCCAAGTCTGGCTAAAGTAACAAACTCACTCTGGAAGACGGCACTTGCTGGTGTTGTCTACGGTCTGGTACTCTCGCTGGTTGCTACAGGGTTTATTATGCCTGTTTGGGTCGATTTTGTCGGCGTTTCGACAATTGAATCGATGCCATATGTGACGACATCACTGGTTGGGTGGCACGCGTTGTATGGACTCGTCCTCGGTGCGATGTTTCCGTTCCTTGAGAAAGTATAGCAATATTCTAAGCGGTAACCACACCTAGCCAGTAGAAATTGATACGTACCTGACGCTGGAGTCAGGGCGGCTATTTAATAGCGATTTTATATTTCAGTCCGGCGGGGCCATCGAGATATTTCTATGACGCAGCGCCGGTGTAATATTGATGCGTCCGATATCATGACCGGAACGATGCCAGACGAAAGCAGCACGCGCAAAGAGGTCCATACACTCTAGCCGCACCTCCCGAGGATTCCCATCTGTTTGGTCGTGAATCCACTTGATGGCTTCAGCAGTGAATAGCGGTGGCTGCTGTCCATCGTACGATTCATCACAGAAGTATGCAAACGACCGTGCGATGTACTCGGCAATGTCTGCTGGCGAGAATGGATTGATTTCTTCATAGTAGCGGACCCGTGAATCAAGTGTCTCACGGAACTCATGTAGTCGCTCTTTGCCTTCCGGCGTGCCAGAGAGAAAAAGCCGCACGCCGAGGTCACCCGTTGTCTGGAGCGGAGAGAGTAGTTTTGTAGGAAGGTCTTCGATTTCGTCGACGATAAGAAGCACTGTCGTGTCGTCTTTTCTTGCCTTTTGACTGGTCTCTCGGACTGCATCCCGTGTCTCAGCAGTTGCCCATGGAATCCCGTTGCGAACCTGCCAGTAATTCTCTGGGTCGATTTTGTAGCCGGCGTCGCGGGCAGCCTTGATAACGCCCTCGTAGAGACCACGTTCAGTCGTCGCGTTTGGGTTTTTCACGTTTGCGACGACAAAATCGTCTCGGTCACCGAGGTCACGAGCTGCAATTTCTCGGAGTGCGGTCTTGCCCGTTCCATACGGACTGACAAGCCCGATATGTTGTCCCTGCAAGAGCCAACTCGTCAGCTGTGTCAGCATCTCTTCGTCGTGACGGACGTACAACGGCTCTGGCATTTTTTCAGTCCCCGATTCCTCGGTGAACGGCAGGTCGTCGAGATGTTCTGGTTGGCCACCGAGAGCACGACCGAATGATAACAGAATTGGTTTAATTTCAGCGAACCGGCTGCTGAAGACACCCTCTTTCTCGTAGTCGCCCGCCATCATCTCGACGAACCGGTTCGGTCGTTCGTCGGTCTTAG
This sequence comes from Halovenus rubra, assembly GCF_026586665.1. GTDB lineage: Archaea > Halobacteriota > Halobacteria > Halobacteriales > Haloarculaceae > Halovenus > Halovenus rubra. Next base: position 384,987 of record NZ_JAODIY010000009.1, on the reverse strand, counting down.
AACCCCCGTTCTTGTCTTTCCCCTGAAACCCGTCGACGTTAGTGGATTTCATCCCGTTCTTGTCCCCGTCCATCTCGTGTACGTTATGCAGTACTGCTTAATTATTTTTCCACAACAGATTCCTTGAAATGTTAACAAATAGTCCGGCGAATTCACGGTCGATTCGCTGTGAATTTAGATACGAGAACAACCGCGACGACAAGCAGTTCGACTGGGTGGGTTGTGGGTATAGAGTGAACGGCGATAACACGGCTACCAAGTTAGTCGGGTAGAACACCCGTCTACTGGCGAGTCTCGCAGGCGTACCGAAAGCTCTGATTTCTGTGATGACGAGAGACAAACTCTGTAAAACCAGTGACCTCGAGACGGTTGAGTTGTAGTAGGTTCGTTCAAATGGCTGTTTGTGCCTGCCGTGTTTATAACCCCCTGCCTGTTCAAGCAGACAGTGTATGAAACAGAACTACCTTGCTGCCCTGCTCGTCGGTCTGACAGTGCTTGCAGTCGCGCTCACCGGAGCGATGGCTGTTTCGGGTGCTGTGGGTGCCGACTCGGTACAGGAATCAAACGAAAACCAGCAGATATCGGTCGATGCAGTTGGAGACTCTCAGGCACAACCTGACAAAGCGATAATCAACATTGCCCTGCGAGCTGAGGGTGAAGAGGCTGCAGCAATCCGTGATAAGATTGCTGGACAGAGTGCTGAACTCGAAGACGCTTTGGACGAAACGAATGCGGAGTACAAGACGACAAGCTATGAGATTCGCAAGCCATACAGAGAGAAGTCCGACGGACCCGAGCTTGTCGGAGTGCACGGCTTCGAAATTACGGTCGACAACCCGGATGAGGTCGAGAATATTGTCAGTGTCGCAACCGGTGCCGGAGCAGAAGTAACCAATCTTAGAATGACTCTTTCCGAAGAGACGCGCCAAGATCTCCGCGATGAAGCTATCGAGACAGCGATGGATGACGCACGCGACCAAGCGGATACCATCGCAAGCACTAGCGACCTCGTTATTACTGGCGTCACCAATGTTGATGCCGCTCAGCGTCATTATCAGCCCGTCAGCTTCTCTTCGGCACCTGTTGGAGAGGACGGTGCAGGTACTTCGAAAACGAGCATTCAGACCGGCGAGGTCTCTGTATCATACAGCGTTCAGGTTACCTTTGACGCCACATCCTGACCAGACTCAACGAATCACTGAATCGCAAGCAAATTAGCACATACCTGCGTTTCGACGCGTTTCTGTTGGGTAAAAAACTTCTCCGGGCTGGGAATCGCTTACTTCCCTTTGAACTCCGGATCCTCGTCGCTTTGAATCTTCGAGACGCCTTCCATTACGTCTTCAGTCGCAATGAGGTGACCGAAGGCGAACGCTTCGGTTTCGAGTCCGGACTCTGTATCATCGCGACCAGCGAGCATCGCTTTCTTTGCGTACTCCATTGCCAGAGGCGGCCCGGCAGCGAGGTCCGAGGCAAGATCAAGCGCCGCTTCCTCCAGTTCGTCGTTGTCAACAAGCCGGTTGACGAATCCCCAGTCCTGCAACGTCTCGGCGTCGTAGTGGTCTGCTGTGAAAATAATCTCTTTCGCACGGCTTTCACCAATAAGATGTTTCAGCCGTTGGGTCCCGCCCCAGCCGGGCAGAAGTCCGAGATTAAATTCGGGCTGGCCGAAGGTCGACCGTTCGGTTGCCACTCGCATGTCTGCACACGTCGCAAGCTCCATGCCACCACCGAGACAGAATCCGTCAATTGCTGCGACTGTCGGCATCGAGCAAGACTCAAGTTTCCCCCACGCTTCCTGCCCCGCGCGAGAGAGATCTACTGCGTCGATCGGGTTGGCCTTACTTGCCATGCCCATCGCATCAGCACCGGCACTGAACGCACGGTCGCCTGCACCGGTTACAAGAATAGCACGGATATCCTCGTCATCTTCCAGCAGGTCTACTGCCGTACTGAACTCTTCGATCATCTCTAGGCTGACTGTGTTCAGCTGATGGGGACGGTCAAGAACGATATGGCCGACCATCTCTCCGGGGTACTCGATTCGAATGTTCTCGAAGTCGACACCCTCATCCTCGTCGTCTTCACCGTAGAACCCGCCATCCTCGGCAGCAGCACGCAGTCCATCGGAGACCTCGTAGCGACCGTGTCCGGTTTTCTCGTTGTGTGCTTCGAGCGTTTCGACGAGCGTACCAAGACCAGCGTCGTCACAGAGCTTACCGGGGCCGTCGGGCCAGCGGCCGCCGAGCTTGACCGCTTCGTCGATATCTTCGATTGGGGCAACGTCGCCACCGAGAAGCTTTCCGGTTTCGTTGGCCAAGACGGCGTTGAGGCGGTCCTGAACGTCGTCACGACCCGCATCTGCGGGGACATTTGCACCGTCATCCTCGTAATCATAGAACCCTTTCCCAGTTTTCTGGCCTAGGTTCTCGTTGTCAACTTTCTCTTCAAGTAGCGGGCACGGCTCGTACGGTTCACCGAGCACCTCATGCATATATTCGAGAACGTGGTAGGTAACGTCGATACCAACTTGATCGCCAAGTTCGAATGCACCCATCGGGAGTCCGAGGTCGTACTTTGTCGTCGAGTCGACTTCGGCGACTGTCGCGTCACCGTTTTCGACAATCCAGCACGCTTCGTTCATCAGCGGGACAAGAATCCGGTTGACGATGAACCCTGGAACGTCCTTGCGAACGCGAACGGGTGACTTGTCGAAGTCCTCCGCAAGCGCCTCGATTACATCCATCGTCTCGTCAGATGTGTGGTCGCCTCGAATAACTTCAATGAGATCCATCCGAACAGGCGGGTTGAAAAAGTGCATGCCACAGAACTGCTCTGGGCGGTCGGTTGCCTCCGACAGATCAGAGATTGAGAGGCTCGACGTATTTGAAGCGAAAATTGTCTGCTCAGGAGCATGCTCGGATACCTCTTCGTACACGTCCTGTTTGATATCCATATTCTCGACAATTGCTTCGATAACGATATCAGCCTCATCGACTGCCGATTCTACATCGACAACGGGTGTGACACTCTCTTTTGCCTCGTCACGCGTCTCTTCGCTAATGCGGTCTTTCTCTGCTAGCTTGTCCAGACTCCACGCAATCTGTTCGTATCCGTCTTCAACCAGCTCCTCGTTTATATCACGAAGCCGGACTTCATACCCTGCAAGTGCGGCAACCTCGGCGATGCCATGACCCATCGTTCCTGCGCCCAGAACCGTTATGATCTCGATATCCTCCAGTTGCATAGTTCACCTAGTTACTCACACGCACAGGTCATCAACGTTTCCGTTTGCCAAGTAAGAAACTTTTATGAAGTTTATTTAAGTATGCAAATAGTTAATGCTCAGTGTTTGTAACTGTGTTACATGGACTTTGGTCTGACACAAGAACAACAGCAAGTACAGAAGACGGTCCGAGAGTTTGCCGAAAACGAGGTTATTCCGGTTGCCGGCGAGTACGACCGCGAAGAGAAATACCCACACGAGGTCGTCGACAAGGCGGCTGACATGGGATTGACAGGGTCGAACATCCCATTGGAGTACGGCGGTGCGGGCTACTCACCGCTCGAAACGATGCTTGTAACAGAAGAGTTGTTCGCCGCGGACCCGGGGATTGCCCTCTGTATTATCTCAACATCATTCGGGATGGAGAATATCATCGAGTTCGGCACTGAAGAGCAAAAAGAAGAGTATCTCCCACCAGTCGCAAAAGGGGAGGCAATCACTGGCGCTGCAATCAGTGAGCCACACGCTGGGTCTGATGTCTCTTCGATCTCGACGCGCGCAGAGAAAGATGGTGACGAGTGGGTCATCAATGGGAACAAGATGTGGATTACCAACGGCACAGTCGCAGATTACGTTGTTGCCCTCTGTGAGACAGACCCCGACGCAGAGGGTCGTTACAACGGCTTCTCACAGCTTATTATTGAGACGGATCGTGATGGCTTTTCAGCGGAGAAAATCACTGGAAAGCTAGGTATTAGAGCTTCCGACACCGCAGAACTCATCTTAGACGATGTCCGTGTTCCCGAGGAAAATCTTGTGGGCACCCGCGGTGCAGGCTTCCTGCAACAGATGCAGTTTTTCGACGAGACCCGGACCGCTGTGGCGGCACAGGGTGTTGGCATTGCGCGAGGGGCAGCAGAGCGCGCCCTCGATTATGCTGAGGAGCGCGAGCAATTTGGTCGCTCTATCGGCGAGTTTCAGGCAATCCAGCACAAAATTGCCGACATGTTCACGAAAATTGAGGCTGCCCGGACGCTCACGCATAAGGCAGCCTGGGGGCAAGAACACGATAACGACGAGAACCTAACGATGCTTGCGTCGATGGCAAAAGAGTACGGTTCCCGTATTGCTGTTGACGTTGTCGACGAAGCACTCCAGATTCACGGCGGCGCTGGCTTTGTCGATGACTTCGATATCGAACGACTCTATCGCGACGCGAAAATCACCCAGATTTACGAAGGGACGACAGAAATCCAGAAAAACATCATCGCCCGCGAACTGCAGGGCAAAGGTATGGTCTAACTCGGCTCTCTCTTTTTTTTTATCCACACCGGTAGCTACTCAGTCGCTCCTCTCTTTTTAAGTGGCCACAGACGTCCGGGGAATCGTTCATTCGCCTAGGCTTGCTATATTAGGTTGCCGGGTAGTTCCCTGCTTACACATGCCCGGCTAGCTGCGGGCTCCGACTTGTCCGCCGTGCCACCAGCGGTCCAGACTGGTGTCACCTTTTATGTGTTCTTCTAAACTCAGTCGGTGTGTGTCATCGAACTCTGCCCCGGTGGGAGAAACTCCTGAATGAGGTCCGGACTCGCTATCTTCCTGACAAAGGAGTTATCGACAAATTTCTGCTTGAACTCTCTGTAGAGGCGCTTTGCAATGTCGTTTTGGGCGTATTTTCCGGGCTCAACTTCGATGGCTGCCTCTGCTCTCTCGGTGATTACAGCGGGTGGTCCACCGATGACTCGCGTCTCAGGTTCACAAGTCAATCCGACTGCTACCCCAACAGCAGTATCCTCGAAATACGTTCGGTCTCCACGTATCGCAAATCCGCCTTTCTCTAGGTACTCACCACTTTCGGGCGTTTTCGAGACTTGGTCGTGGTTGACCATGTAGACATCGGCTGCAAACTTTCCGCCTTTCCAGATAGAGGAGTACGATACCGCAAACTCCGCGGCTTCCTGTTTTGCCTGGTCGGACACTTCGATACTCTCGTCGTAGGATTCGCTCGGTCCTGTCGCTTTCAGTATCGTCGCTGGACCTCCGTGTGCTTGCGTGTGGAAAAACAGGTCCCCACGGTCGAGATATTTCTTGACAAGCTCTTCGTTCTGGTCGGCGTTTCGTCCCCCAATGACGAGGTACCCGTCGCTGGTATGGAACCACCGGTACGCCTCGTACCACTTCTCGGAAGACCTGATTGGAATCGAGTCGCGCGTGAGCCAATCGACATTTTCGGACTCTTCGTCCGGTTCAGATGTTGATTCGTGGTCATCGACTTCCCACTCCTCCCGTCGTTTTTTGACCGCTTCTAGCTCCTCTCGTGTATTCGCAATTGCCTCCTGTGCACCCTCCTTTTTCCCTTCGATTCGTTTCGCCTCTTTGTATAGCCGGTCAGCATTTTTCTCCACGCCGTCTCGGACTCGGAGCGTTACGTTGTGGTCGCCAACTGAGATGGTTACTGTTCCCTCACTTCCGTCAAGAGAGTTGACTGCTTTGGCCTCCTCAATATCGCGTTCTTTGCCTTCGTCGAACCGTGCTTCGATATCGTCCCAAGGGGTACTCTCGGCACGCGCCTCTCGGACCGTCGTCAGAATCGCATCTACGAGGTCATACTCTGCGTACAGCGCTTCGGCTTTCTCTCGTTCTGTTTCTGCCTGTCTGTCGAAGTTGTCGATAGCGCCTTTCTGCTGTTCGATAATCCGTTCGTTTTTCTCGATTTCTCCCTCAAAATCCGGTCTGTCCGGAGTGCTTTTCGACGGTGTCTCGTCTTCCTCGTCCAGCGTCGTGAAGTACGAATCGAGTGCTTCGGTGAACTGATCGTACTGTTCTCGTTTCAGCGCTTGGTGTTCTTTCAGTGAGACTGGTGTCACATCGACGCAATCTGTGTCTTCGTCGTCATCTTCGCTCTCACCGTCGAAGTAGATTCTGGCATCGAGGTCACCACGGCTGAGACGGGCACTCAAATGCTGGACAGTGTCGTACAATTGACCGTAGTCATCTGTGGTGGCTTCTTTGATATCGAGTGTCTTCTCGACGCCGGCTCGGGTGCAGATTTCTTCTGCCCACAGCCCACCAAAATTCAACTGTGTCGCGAGAGTCCGAACGACATCAGTGTCTGACTGGTCCATCCGCGTGATAAACCCATCTTCCTCGATAGCAAGTGGGTTGAATCTGGCGTCGGGAAAATCGTACTGTGAACCCGGCGCAACAGTCCGTGATTTCAGCCTGACCGTATCGAGACAGTCGACTACTGTTCTCGTTTCGTCGAGGACAGCGATGTTTCCATCACCGAATAACTCCGCAACGATTGTGGTCCGACCATCTTCGCGGTCGAACTCTATCTCGATGATACGGTCGAACTCAAACTGATTAATCCCGACGAGTTCGGCACCTTGCAGTCGGTTCCGGAGCATCATCGCAAAGTTCGGTGGTCGCTCCGGGGCCGGTGGCACACGGTCGGGGTCTGCCACGCGGACGTGTTTTGTCTCACCGATATCGATAAGCAACTCCACTCGCCCGCGGTCGTAGTGGCGGAGCTTCAACCGAACCATGCCATCCTCATAGAGGTACGCCTTGTCGAGGCGTGCGCCCTCGTAGGCGGCGAACTCCCCGACGAACGCCGCAATGTCGACGCTCGTCATTTCCCGCTTAGCTTCCATAACCGTTTTTCCGCGACGGGACTGATAAAGGTGTCACTCGACCCCTGATTGACAGTGCCATCAACTACTGATTATGGCTGAACCTGTTGGTTCATACGAAAGGATTAATGTCAACGCGTTCTAGTCTTTGCGGTATGAGTTTACTTGTCGGGGCATTTGTGAACAAGAGTCAGGGTAACACAGCAGATAATGAGAAACTAACGACCGTTCGCTCTTTTTGCCCAGTTGACCGAGATAATGCTGCCAAACGAATGTCTTACTCGGGATGGGCCGGTCAGCTAATCACCTATCTCGCCGCTGAACGACGGGTCGTAGCTGTGTCTACTGGCGGCGCACTCTTCGTTTTGCTGTTGGTCCCGATGTTGTTGCCATTGATTACATTACATAGCATCGCGACGAGTCTCGCCTCGTACGCGGTTGGGTTGAAAGTCGATACGGACGTGCTTGCGGGGCTAGCGGTCGCTGGTGGCTATCTATCGACAGCAGAAGACGAACTCAACGAAGAACAGACTAGTCTGGCTGCCGAACGTGACGCATTCATTGAGTTTGCTGACGCCGTCGCGTCGATGTCTACTGCGAACCAACCGACCTACGGGACGACAACAGCCAGGGTCTCGAAAACACGTCAGGGTCGGCAACAGCTTGAACAGGTCAAAGAGACATATCACAACACGATTCTGGCTTTGCCCGATTTTCAGAGGGAGTACGACGAGACGCTCTTCGAGCACATCTCTGCCGAATTCGGGTCTGACGTGGCGAGCGTTATCATAAGCGGACATCAGTTCAGTGACCCAGTCAAGCAGTTGCTCGTCGAGCAAGCGAGACAGTCAGCCAAACAACGCCAGAATCTCATCGACTCAGTTCGGTCCGAACAGCGTTCACTTCGAAGAAGTCGCTCGAAACTTGACTCAACACGGTCTTGTCTCAGGTCACACAGCAAGGCCGACCTCCGTGCGTACTCTTTCGATACCCTCGTTGAGACAGAGAGTACACTTCGAGACGCACAGGAGCAGTGTGAATCCGTACTCGAAACACGACAGCAGGATATTCATGCTGCAAACAATCGGTTTAGCTGTCAGGAAGGGTTTTTACAGGAGTATCTCTACAAGGATGCTCCGTTTACGTTCCCGGCGCTTTGTACTGGAATTACGCATATCGAACAACTCGATGAACGTCGGACACTCCTCGCACGAACACTCTCTCAGCGGGGTTGAGATACCGTTTGACTGGACATTCAGTTGCGTCGATACCGGGAAGCGAAAATCATCAGCGAAAAAACCACAAACACGAAACCAATCGCCGGACCGAGAAATACAATCCTTATTAATTCGTGTGCTGCAAAGGCACTCAACCCTCTATCCTGTAGGAAAACCGTTCCGGTAGTAGCCCACAAATAGAACAGCGGTACTGACAGAAAAAATAGCGCAGTTAAGACGGCGACATACTGCTGAATTTGCTTGTCCGGTGTGTTCCAAGCAGTGATGCTCAGTACACATGCCGAACTTATGATCGTCAATGGCCCACCTACAACTACAATAAGACTGGTGATTAAGAAAAAGCCGATCTGCAAAGACATCGCAATTGACACTGATATGATCGATAGAAAGATTGGCCAGATTATAATACCAATTACGTAGCCATAGGGTGGTTTGAGAATCTGGTTCTGGATCAGTGCTCCCGATGGGGGGCCAGGGTTACCAACCCACTTTTCAGGGATCTCTCGTTCCACATTGACAATTATGTTATTCAATTATGGTAAAATAAGGGGCTCAGCGAACTCTGGTCACAGCGTAATCACGGTGTGGGACTCTTCTATGACACCCTCAATGTATGGTGATTCATCAGAGCCGATATGGGTTAAAACGGTGCAGCTGAGGACTCGTCAGGTTCATCGGTTTGCCCACTATCACTCGCCAGTGGCCCGTCCCAACCGGTGATACCAGTTTCGAGACTCTCAACATCTCCATCGAACCCCTCGAACGACGCGATGAGGCGTGCTGCCTTGATACTCGCTTTCCCGTGGGGACAGACTGTGACAACGTGGTCTTCGCCCCGAACTGCCTCGACTTCTTGGGGTAACTGCTGAAAGGGGATGTTCTGGCTTCCGGGGATGTGATGCTGTCTAAACGACATTTGGTTTCGAATATCGACGATGACCGGTTCCTCATCTGTTTCTAGCAGGGGTTCGAGTTCCGACGGGCGTATCTCGTCAACCATGGCTATCCTTTATTTTTGTGCTAGTAAACAACTGACGTTTTAGGTGTTTGTCCCACTGTTTGTCCAGTGCAAACGCTTATTCTCGTGACAGTACTACGCCGTGATGAATGGGTGACAACGCGCTCGATACCGATGAAGTTGCCGCGATTTACGACGAGTTGCTGAAAACCTACGAAAAGCAGTGGGAGTATCAGGGTCATCGCAGTCTCCATCTCGGCTACTACGACGACGACCACGACGAGCCCGGTCCAGCAGCGATGAACACGATGCGAATCCTCTCTGACGCTGCGGACATCTCCAACGGGGACCGGGTTCTCAACATCGGTTGTGGTGCTGGTGAGGACTCCGTCTGGAACGCCCGTGCCCATGATGCGACTGTTGTTGGTATCAATATCTCCGAGGCACAACTTGAGTTGGCCCGTGAGCACGCAAGCAACCACGGCGTCGAGGAGGAAACAGAGTTTCGCTACGATGACTTCCATAAACTTGAGACAATTGCAGATACTTCGATAGATGTCGTCTGGGGGTTAGAAGCGCTTTCACACTCGTCCGACCGACAGAAAGCACTGGCGCAAGCACAGCGGGTACTCGTTGATGACGGGCGTGTGGCGTTTACCGATATCTTCTTGCGCCCAAACGCAGGCCCTCTCTCGGATGAACAAAAAAGTCAGCTAAAACAGATAAACGACGCACTAGGTATCAGAGTTGGGCCGATTACACTGTTTGAGAAAGCGCTAGAAACGACTGGGTATGGAAACATCGAAATCAGGAATATGTCTGGGGGAGTTCTACAGTCGACAAAGCGCCGCAGTCGCTTTTCGAAGGTAGCAAGCCCAGTCGGGCGCGTTCTTGACACACTTGGAAAAGAGTCACCGGTGCAGGTCGAAGCGTTCGAGGCACACTCAAACATACACAACTTTGTCAAAAACGGAGTTATCGGCTACTACCTCATTACTGCCGAGGCATCCGACTGAGACGGAACGCTAACAAACAACCCCTGATACCAGTTGGTATGACAGCACAGTCGTTCTGGGGTCGTATCAGTCAGGACATGCTAGCCGGACTCGCATTTTTCTTGCCACTTCTGTTGCTCACGGTAGTTCTCTATGGGCTTGCGGGACTGTTGCGTGGCGTTGGCTCACAGCTGTATGGGCTTTTGAACATTGCAGGTGTCGAAGGCCCTGTTCACTCTAGCATTGCTATCGGTCTCTCTCTCGTCGTGGTACCACTCGTCTTTGTCGTCTGTGGGGCAGGATTACGGCACAGATACGGGGGACAACTCGGTGACACCGTGGATAGGCTCATTACTCGCGCTCCCGGAGTCGGACCAATCTACAATAGTCTCCGGCGGTCACGGCGAGTCGTGCTCGAAGACGGTAGTGGATTTCGGGACGTAGTCTCGATTGAACTCACAGATGGTGTCGATGTTCTCGCGTTCGTCGTTGGTCGACAAAGCGGAGCTAACTGGACAGATGACGATGAACGTGTGACGGTGTTTGTTCCACTCGCACCGAATCCCACCATTGGTGGGCACTTGCTCGCAGTACGGCAGGGACAGGTCACTGAAACAACTATGTCGGTTCCCGACGCCCTAACAATCTTAGCAACTGTCGGCGCAGGTGGAGACGAGTTGTCTGAGCCACCCGTTTCCGGATTGTACCGTGACGTAGGCGGTACAGACCTCTCTGATACGTAACTGATAATCTAGTCACCCAAGTGTCGGTTGAGCAGCACCAACCCACTTGCCTGCTGTCTGAGTTCAATGCGTTGGTTTCGTGCTTGTGAGGCATAGAGGCCCGTAACTGTTCCCCGTCGTAGTATTCTAATGGGAAACCACTTAGTTTGCTCACCGATACGTTCTGAGCAATGGATATCGTCATTATTGGCGCTGGGGAAGTCGGAACCGCGATAGCCGAGGATTTAGCTCCCAGCCATGATGTTACTATTGTCGACAAGGACCCCGACCGAGCTGAAGACCTGAAATACCAACTCGATGTGCTGACGATGAGCGGCGATGGAACGTCAATGCAAACATTACAGACCGCAGAAACCGAAGACGCAGATCTCTTTATTGCCTGTACTGACGACGACAGAGCAAATCTTATCGCGTGTGGCACCGCGAAGACACTCGGAAGCCCGTTCACGATAGCCCGGACAAAAAGCAACGAGTATCTCAAGACATGGGAACAGAACCGGTCTGCCTTTGGCGTCGATTTCATGGTGTGTTCAGACGTGCTCACCGCCGAGGATATTGTCCGGGTTATCGGGTTACCCGAAGCCATTGACATCGATCCGTTCGCAGGAGGAATCGTCCAGATGGCGGAGTTCGAAATCTGTGAGGAAAGCCCAATCACCGGCCAAACTATTGCAAAAGCAGACCGGTTCGAATCGCTCACCTTTGCTGGCCTATTTCGCGGTGACAATATCTTGATTCCCAGCGGGGAGACGCGTATCAAGGCGGGCGACAGAGCCGTCGTCATTGGAAGCCCTGAGAGTGTCCAGTCGTTTGCCATGGACCTTGCATCAGACAAGACTCCAGGCAGTGCAGACGAGATTGTTATCGTCGGGGGAAGCGACATCGGCTATCACGCCGCTAGATTGCTTGAAGAACGTGGGCTCGAACCGACACTCATCGAAGAGGATAAAGACCGCGCTCGTCATCTTGCCGAGGAGTTACCTGAGACACTCGTGATGCAACACGACCCGGCAGATACGGAGTTCCTGATGCGAGAGCACATCGACGAGGCCGACGTATTACTCGCAGCAATCGATGCCGACGAGCGTGACCTGCTCGTTGCGGTTCTTGCCAAACGTCTTGGCGTTGACCGCGTCGTCGCGACGGTGGACAACTTGCAGTACGTCGACCTTTTCGAAGAAATCGGCATCGATGTCGCTATCAATCCACGCGAGGTGACAGCCGAAGAGATAATCCGATTTAGTTTCGAAAGCGTCGCTGAGAATCTTTCGGTTCTCGAACACGACCAGGCAGAGGTCCTCGAATTTGAACTAGACGCCGACAGCGAACTAGACGAGACTCCGATTCGGGAGTTGGATGCCGAGATTTCTTTCCCTTTTGTCATTGGCGCTGTCACGCGTAACAACAGGCTCATTCCGCCCCGAGGTGAGACAAAACTTCGTGAAGGCGACCACATTGTCGTTTTCGTCGAGACAGAGTACGTGAGCGATCTCACCTGCTTGGCCTGACTGGCACAGTCTGGGTTATCCGAACAAGACGCCGGCTTAGCGAAGAACTCGTCTATCGTAATACTCAAGCCCTTCCCATTGGTCAATTCCTACAGTTACCGACGATTATGACATGGCGAATTGATTGGCGAGCGAGCTTTGGCGTGCTTGGGACGATTCTCACATATCTCGCCTTGACGATGCTGGTTCCGCTGATGGTTTCGGTCGTATATATGGAAGATATCTGGGTTTTTATTCTCTCTATTATCATTACCGTGTTCATTGGTCTCGGACTCAAACGTCTTGACCCTGATCCAGACCTCGGGCCACAGGAAGCACTATTGTTGGTCTCTCTCGCTTGGATAGCTGCTCCAATTGTGGGAACAATTCCATTTTTGCTTGCAGGCATCGGGACGGATTCGACGATTGGATTGCAGACAGGGTCGTTCAACGCTTTGACTACATCGGTTGTCAACGCATTGTTCGAATCGACGAGTGGGTTCACGACGACAGGGGCCACAGTTCTTGGCGATATTAGTCTCGAACAACACTCGCATGCGGTGTTAATGTGGCGACAGCTCACTCAGTGGCTGGGCGGGATGGGAATTATCGTGTTGATGATTGCGATTCTTCCTGAAGTGGCTGTCAACGGTGCCGAGTTGATGCGTTCGGAAGCGCCCGGCCCGGAGCTACAGAAGTTGACGCCGAAAATTGCTGAGACCGCCCGAGCGCTGTGGATTATCTACTTTGGATTTACTGTGTTGCTTGTTGTCATTCTCTATGGACTTCACGTAGCAGGTTTGGCGTTGGGCATAGAGTTAGCCCCCAATATGAACCTCTACAATGCAGTTGCACACGCCTTTACGACGCTCCCAACTGGTGGTTTCTCACCAAAGGCTGACAGCATTGCAGCCTTCTCGGCAATTGTGCAGTGGGTAATCATCCCATTCATGGTTATTGCCGGGGTAAACTTTGCGCTCTTCTGGCACGTTATCCGGGGTGAGGCCGAGTTGCTGTACAAAAACAGTGAGTTCCGAACGTACGCGGGACTTCTTGCTGCGTTGTTTGCAGTGCTTGCATTCTTGCTCTTTGGCGGTGCCGTTCCGAAGACTGACCCCGGTGGTGTAACAAATGGGGCCACCGAGAACGCACTCCGGCAGGCAGCGTTCCAGATTGGGTCGTTGATGAACTCGACCGGATACGCGACTGCCGACTTCGCAGAGTGGGCTGAGGGTGGGACTGAAGCCCAGTTTGTCCTGTTGTTTGCGATGTTCGTCGGTGGTTCAGCAGGGTCGACAGGTGGCGGTGTCAAGGTTATCCGCTGGCTCGTCGTGATGAAAGCTATCCGTCGCGAGCTGTACACGAGTGCCCGACCTGATGTTGTCCAGCCCGTTCGGCTTGGAGGCGATGTCGTCGACGAAGATGCAATACGGGGCATTCTGGTGTTCACACTCCTCTATCTCGCTTTGTTTCTTTTTGCAGCCGTATTCATTATGCTCGACTCCGCCCGCATCGGCGTCAATTTAACTGTGCTTGAGTCAGTCAGTGCTTCACTCGCTACAATTGGGAACATCGGGCCGGGCTTTGGCAAGCTTGGCCCATTCGGGAACTATCTCTTCTTCTCGGACGCATCAAAACTACTGATGGTCGGGCTCATGTGGTTTGGACGACTCGAAATCGTCCCTGTGCTTTCGCTGTTTGTGGTTGGAGTCTCAGACTCCAGTTGATTACTCTTTTACTGTTCTTTTTTCGACAGTTGGGCTTAGCAATGGGGTCCGGACAGGTGCCTACACCCGGCCCCCAAAGTCGGATGTGATGCGACAAAGAAGGAAGTACCGAGAAAGTAAAGTGGCTCTCCCAACAGTATAGCTGCATGAAGAAGCTTCGGCGGAGAGCAGCCTACTACCTGTTTTCTGTATCTATCTTAATACTTGTTGTCTCTGTTGTGTACGATGTCGGAATGAAAACGTTTGAGCCCGGCCCGTACCCGCCTGCCGGTGTCGAGTGGTCACTTGCCCATTCAATGCAAGTTGTCGTTGAGACGTTCACTGCAACAGGATATGGCTCTGACTCGCCATGGATCAGTACTGAGATGAATATCCTGATCGTTCTTTTGGACCTCACAGGCGTCGCGTTATTTTTCCTCGCGCTACCGGCGATTTTGGTCCCACTGTTCCAGAATACACTCTCGCCTTCCGCTCCGACTGCTGTCGATGATGGACTCTCAGACCATATCGTTATCTGTACGTACACCGCTCGTGCAGAAGTCTTGGTCGAAGAACTCCAGTCTAATGAAGTCCCGTATGTCCTCGTCGAACCTGACGACCAGCGCGCACTCGAGTTACAGGAGCAGGGCCACACGGTCGTTCACGCTGAACCACAATCCGTCTCAGATTTGAGGCGCGCAAACATCGGCAGTGCTCGCGCGCTCGTTGCAGATGTGTCAGACCGTATCGATGCTAGCATCGTTCTGGCAACAAAGGAGGCTGCTGAAAGCTGTACCGTGCTCAGTGTCGTCGACGAACCGGGTCACGAGAGTTATCACTCCCTCGCTGGTGCCGACGAGGTTGTCATGCCCCGCAAACTCCTCGGAGAAGGGCTCGCTGGCAAACTCACTACTGCGCTGGATACAGACCTCGGTGACAGCCTCGAAATCGGCGACGATTTCGACGTTATGGAGGTCCCAATTCATCATGGCAGTCCCCTTGCGGGCACAACGCTTGCAGAAAGTAATATCCGGGAGCGATTTGGTGTCTCCGTTATCGGTGCCTGGTTTCGTGGTACGTTCGAGTCGCCACCACCACCCAGCCGTACACTGGACGGCGGGACGGTACTGTTGGTTTCTGGCAACCAAACCCAGATTGAAACGCTTGAACGGGAGCTGCACGCACCCGTCCGAAGCCACTCTCGGAGCGACGTTGTGGTGATCGGACACGGCGAAGTAGGTAAGACTGTCACGAATGCACTTGACAGGACAAACGTTCCCTATACTGTAGTTGACCAAGAGCCAGGCAACGCTGTCGATATCGTCGGTGATGCGACTGACCCCGACGTAATGATAGAAGCAGGTGTACCAAATGCACAGTCAGTTGTACTGACACTGCCCGATGATACGACGACTGAGTTCGCCACACTTGTCGCACGGGACCTAAACGAGGCCGCCGAGGTTGCCGCTCGGTCAAACAGCACCGAAGCGGTCAGAAAGACGTATCGCGCTGGTGCAGACTACGTGCTCTCGCTTTCAACTGTGAGTGGACGTGCTATCGCCTCGGTACTTCTCGAAGGGAGTGAAACTCTTTCTCAAGGGCAGGCTGTACAGATACTCAAAACAACGGCACCCGTACTCTCGGGTGAGACACTGGCTACTGCAGATGTTCGCGAACAAACCGGCTGTACTGTCGTCGCCGTGGAACGGAGTGAGACAGTAATAACAGAACTGGAGCCACAATTCCAGTTTGAATCGAGTGATACGCTGGTCATTGCCGGGACAGACGAGGGGACGAACGTATTTATCGAGCAGTATACCTGATCGCGTGGGGTTTTGTAATACGCCTTACTGCTCGACACGCTAGGATTTTCCCGCGAATGCTTCAAGGACTCTGTCAACTTCGCCACCACGTGAAAGGACCGTCACGATATCGTCGGTTTCGATTGTTGTCTCACCGTGTGGTGTGAGTACCTGGTCGTCGCGTTCGATAGCAATGACAAGGGCCTCACTCGGCAAAACGTCCACCCGAGCAAGTTCTTCGATGGTGCGTCCGTTTACTGGGGCTTCATTTCTTACAGTAATCTCGATTACATTGGCGTTGCCAGTCAGACTGATAAAGTTCGTCGCATCTCTGGTTACCTGCTGGTCGTCGGGGCCAAACGGCGCGTACGGACTGTCTGATTCGTTCTGGACTAGATGTTCGTCTTCGATATCAATACCGAGTTTCGAAACAGTTCCAGAGATTCTCCGTAGGTCGTCTGTGTCGTTGCCGACCGCCAACACGTGAAGATTTCGCCGACCAGTCATTAGCTCCCGCACGTTCACGACGCCGGGTATGGCACGTGTTTCGTGGGCCAATGTCTCTCGTTCATCGACAGGGACCGTACAGATATATAGGTTAGTCAGGCGTCCATTTGCCTGCTCAAAATCAATTTGTGCTGTGTACCCTCGAATGATACCTTGTTCCTCTAGCTGAGCAATCCGATTCCGGATTGTCGCGGGCGAGACATTCATCTCCTCTGCAATTGCGGGAGCAGATGGACTCCGAGCATCTGTCATGAGCGTGTAGAGAATGTGTTTGTCGATGTCATCTAGATGGTGAGCCATACCGGTATTTCTTATAACTACTACATTATACAATCGTTATAGATATCTCGCTTTCATTGAGTATACTGCAATGCGATTCCCTAAACAAAAATTAAACCACTCTCTATTGTTGAATCGGAAATCTATCCGGAAGTATTTTCATTAATCCACGGATATTGAGGAACATGAGCGAAGAGGAGTTAGCCAAAGACCTTGGGCTACTATCGGCGATGATGATCGGAATCGGGACGATGATCGGCGCTGGTATCTTCGTCCTGCCAGGCGTTGCTTCGCAGGAAGCTGGCCCGATGGTTATTCTCTCTTTTGTTATCGGCGGCGTAATTGCGATGATTAATGCACTTTCCGTATCCGAACTCGGTACTGCGATGCCAAAAGCCGGTGGTGGCTACTACTACGTCAACCGTGGTCTCGGCCCACTGTTTGGATCGATTTCTGGGATGGGTGACTGGATGGGGCTCGCTTTTGCATCGGCGTTTTATTGCATCGGTTTTGGCGGGTATCTCGCGGACCTTCTCGGTGATATAACATTCTCTCTTCCTGCAGTTGGGTCGGTGTACCTGATTCCGACATTTGACCTTGTTTTCCTTGAAATTTCACAGACACAAGTTGGGGCGGTGATAGCAGGTGTTATTTTCGTCGGTGTCAACTATCTCGGGGCAAAAGAGACTGGGGGGATTCAGACAGTCATTGTTCTCACGTTGCTTTCGATACTCACAGTCTTCGCTATCACGGGATGGTTTTCCTTTGACTGGGGAACTCTCACGCAGGATGGGCTGGCTCCCGACGAGGCAGGGGGTTACGGTGCAGTCCTTCCGGCAACGGGCGTCGTGTTTGTCTCGTTTCTCGGGTATGCAAAAATAGCGACAGTTGCTGAAGAGTTGAAAAATCCCGGTCGGAATTTACCCATTGCTGTCGTCGGTAGCGTCGGTATTGTTACTGCGATATACGCGATTCTGGTCGGTATTATGATTGGTGTTGTTCCTTGGGATACACTGGACCAGACAGTTCCTGTCTCTCAGGTTGCAGAAGTAACGTTCGAAGGGTGGCCTGTGTTGTCTGTCGTCGGTGTTACTCTCATGACATTCGCAGCGATGCTTGCGACTGCGTCGTCGGCAAATGCGTCGATTCTCTCTTCTGCACGGATTAACTTCGCAATGGGGCGAGACGAGATTGTGCCAAACTGGCTCAACAGGATACATCCAAACTTTGCCACGCCGTACCGCTCAATTCTGGTAACGGGTGTGATGATACTGGTGTTTATTATCTTCCTTGGCAGTGACCTCAAGGTACTCTCGACAGCGGCAAGCGTGCTTCACCTTATCGTCTACACGTTGATGAATCTCGCTCTCATCGCGTTTCGCGAGGGGAACGTCTCAGATTACGACCCCGATTTCCGGGTTCCACTGTACCCTGTGACACCGATTCTTGGGGCGCTGTTCTCGTTTGGGCTAATCTACTTTATCCAGTGGGAAGCCCAACTGTTGAGTGGGCTGTTCGTTGCCGGTGCCGTTGCGTGGTATTTCCTCTATGCACGCGGGAAAACAGAAGTCGAAGGTGTTGCCGGACAGTATATCCGGGACCGTTCCGATGAGATGCCGGATTTGGCTGTCTCGGCCGCCAAAGCAGTGTCACCGCAGTCGGCCGCTACAGACAACATCATGGTCCCGGTTTCAAACCCTGAGACAGAAGATGAGCTCCTAGCCATTGCCTGTACACTGGCAAACCAAAACGACGGCGTCGTCCACGCAGTCCATGTTGTTGATGTACCAGACCAGACGGCGCTCGATTACGCATCTGACCGGTTGCAAGAACTTGGCGACGAATCCGAGGAGTTACTTGAAAACGCCAGACAGACTGCTGAAAGCTACGATGCTTCGGTCGAGACACATACTGTGTTCTCACACCGCCCGTTTGACGAGATTTTCTCGTCGGCAAAACGCCTTGATGCAAGTACCGTCGTTCTTGGCTGGTCGCCGAACAGACCTTGGACAAGCGGACGGACTGGTGGCGGACTGGAAGAACTCACGATGGACCTTCCCTGTGATTTCCTCGTGTTCAAAGACCGTGGGTTCGACCCAGCGAACATTCTGTTACCGACCGCCGGTGGCCCGGACTCCGGACTAAGTGCAGAAGTGGCGAAAGCGATGCGTGAAACCCACGATTCAACGGTGTCTATTCTCCATGTTGTCGGAGCGGAAGCCGAACGTGACAAGGCAACTGACTTCATCGGCGACTGGGCCACGGACCACGGACTTGACGACGCGAATCTGTTAGTCGAGACCGACGGAGAGACCGAAGCCGCTATCGAACGACACGCAAGCGACCACAGCATGGTCTTGATTGGGGCAACGAGTCGAGGATTGCTTACCCGTCTCGTCAGTAACTCACTGGTCTTTGATGTTGTTGATGATGTTGAGTGTTCGGTGATGCTTTCAGAGCGACCCACCAACCGCTCGCTTCGGGAGCGTCTCTTGGGGCGTCGCTCAGATAACCGAACAGACATGTCCGTGGAAATGAATTCCGAAGAATCGACGACCGACGACTAACACAGAGGCAAAGTTACTCTGCCTGGTTTAGAAACAGCTCTCGATTAGCGTCTGTAACTGAGAGAATATGTGGTTGTACGCGGTTTATGCCCACTCCATATAACCGCACTTGCCACAGTGGAGTCGGTCGCCGTGGTCTGCAAGGAACGAGTCACCGCATCGCTGACACTGTTCGTTTTCTGTCGACCCATTGTCGTCGTATAGCTCGTAGTGTGCCATCTTATGCTTCCTCCGCTTCTTCGGCTTCTGCTCCTTCCTCAAGGTCAATCTTATTCCGGTTGAGCATGTGGTCCTGCTCGACGTCTCGGGCGATTTCCGGTGCTTCATAGACTTTCGCCTGACCCATGGTCTTGCGCATTCCGAACTTCGTGTTTAGCTCACGGACCACAACTTCTTTCGAGTCCTTGTTTAGCTTTGCTGCGAGGGAGTCTCGGACGGACAACCGCTCGGGTGTCGCCTCTTCGTGGGTCATCTCGAAGCTCACGTCTTTCCTGTGCAACATCGGATTCTCGTCTTCGTCGAGTATCGTGATGTCCATAGTCTTACCTTACGTTCGCACTATTTACCCTAAAAGGATTTCGAAGCGCCGGGCCCGATGTCGGCGAGTCTCCCCGGTTATCCAGATGAGCAGCCGATTTTACGAGTCTCGACTGTACAGAACTTCGGCTTCCATCCACATCACAGTTTCATCGTCTCCGTTCTGTGTCTCTATCTCCTGAGTGACGATTCCTCTGTGCTCGTCCCATGGCTCTGTCTCGCCAAACGTAAGACGGACCGAGAGTGTATCTCCCGGCGTTACTGGTGTTTCCCACCGGAGCCCGTTGAGACCCGGTGAGCCAAGCGTCTCGGCGTCCTGTAGGTACTCCTTAACGAGCATTCGCATTGTCACAGCCGCAGTGTGCCAGCCACTGGCGATGACCGTCTCGTATGGCGCGTGATGGTCGTCGCCTAGATGGAATGGCTGTGGGTCGTACTGCGTGGCGAATTCAAGTATCTCGTCACGACTCATTTGATAGGTGCCAAACTCACGAGTCTCACCCGGCGTCACGTCCTCGAAGGTATGCATAGCAGTAGCTCCGGGAGCAAAAGACAAGTAGACACCGCTCCGGAAAGGAGTTACCGCCGGTAGCGCCCGACAAGCCCAAACACGGCAAGTGCGGCGACGGCTGCGCCAACTGCAAAGCCTGCTCCGTCGTCGTCCGAGCTATCTTCACCCTCCGGAGTCATCGTTTCGGTCGGTGCGGGGGTGGTCTCGTCCATCGGTGTCTCTGTTGAGGTCGGCGTCGCTGTTGCCGTCCCGTCTGAGGTCGACGTTGCTGTCGGTGTCGGTGATGGTGTCGGTGTCGGTGTAGCGTCGAGTTCAGCCATTGCGTCCGGGTGGAGCGCTTCGGCCATTGTCTCTAGTGCGATAACGTTCCGTGGGCCGTGCTGACTGATGTAGTTCGGGTTAACTCTGATAATCTGGTCTTCTTTGACTGCAGTCGACTCCTGAATCGCGGTCACATCAGGAATTGAAGCTCCTTCGGAGAGAATGAGCCATTCTGGGTCGTTATTGATGATAACTTCCTCACTGATCTGGAAGTAACTCGGTTTGTCAGCTTCCAGTGCGATGTTGTCTCCGCCTGCCATTGTGATGAGCTCGTTTTCGAGTGTCCCCTCACCAACGGTGAATGGGAATCCGAGGTCGTAGTACACAGACGGATTCTCTTCGTCAGAGACGGCCTGCTCGATTTCAGTTATTCGCTGCCGCGTCTCTTCGACCGTCTCGGTCGCGCCCTCACAGGCACCGACGAGCTGTCCCATACGTTCGACTTCGGTCAGCATGTCATCGACCGAGCCCATCAGCGGTGTCTGGTAGACCGTCAGACCTGCATCACGCAGCTGTTGGATGGAGTCTTCAGGCGTAATGCTGGCTGCAATAACGAGGTCCGGCTCCAGTGAGACGACTTCTTCTTGAACTGGAATGCCCTGCTGGTCGACAACGTGTGTCCGCTCCTCACTGCCGTCGAGATACGACGTATACGGATTCACCGGCATCCCGATGACTTTCTCTTGTGCACCAATCTCCCACATGTGCTGTGCGTTATTCGGTGCGAGGACCACAACTTCTTGCGGTTCCTCTTCGAGGGTTATTGCCTGTCCGCTGTTGTCTTCGAGTTCAACGGGGAACTCACATGATGCTTGTGTCGTCGCTGTTCCACTTTCAGTAGCAGCTACGCCCCCAGCTACAACACTACCGAGGAGAGCAACTACCAACATAACAATAACTGTTCGCTTCATACCACCCGCTCGGAGCTTATGCAACAAATATTTACCTAAAGCAAATCGAGTTGAGATTAATGCGTACAGCGACCCGAACGCTGCTCTGGTCGGGTGGACTCTTTGTTCTCTTGTGTGCGACAGTCCTTGTGAGTGCAGCGTTGGGGCCGGTTAGAATTGATATACTTACAGTCGCTCGAGCAACACTCAATACACTGGCGGTACCCTCTGGAATCTCCGTCGGGTTCGATACGGCCACAACGGCAGGGGTTGACATCCCGTTCCCGACGCTTGATATTGCCTATACGGGATTTTTCACGTTTGATGTGCCGACCACTGCACAGATAATCGTGAGCGATATCCGCCTCCCACGGATTCTACTTGGGGCTATCGTCGGCTTTGTTCTTGCGACGGCAGGGACAGTCATGCAAGGGTTCTTTCGAAACCCGATGGCTGACCCGTCGATTATCGGGGTATCTTCGGGAGCTGCGGTTGGTGCAGTGGCTGTTATCGCGTTTTCGTTGACGATACCACTACAGGTTGCTGCGTTCATCAGTTCACTTGTGACCGCGTTTGCTGTGTATATTATCGCGACGAACAACGGACGCACACCGGTTGCAACTCTCTTGCTTTCGGGGGTTGCAGTCCAGACGTTCCTTGGATCTATCATTTCGTATATGCTGCTTCAGTCTGGCGAGAGTCTAGAGCAGGCCGTGTACTGGATGATGGGACACCTCTCAAACAGCCGCTGGAGTGAGGTCGAAATTACGCTCCCATTCGCTATCATCCTGTTTATTGCGCTACTTGCCTACGCTCGTGATCTGAACGTCATGCTTCTTGGAGAGGAAGACGCACAATCATTAGGTATCAATGTCGAACGAACCAAACGGTTGCTTCTTGGCGGCTCAGCCGTTATTACCGCTGCTGGCGTCGCAGTAGCAGGCGTAATCGGGTTTGTCGGCCTTATTGTCCCGCACATGATGCGGCTGGTCGTTGGGCCAGACCACCGCATACTGATACCGACAAGCGCGCTTTCTGGCGCAACGTTTCTCGTCCTCGCTGACACGCTCGCCCGGGCAGGTCCTGCTGAGGTGCCTGTCGGTATTGTTACGTCAGCCGTCGGTGCGCCATTCTTCCTGTTGTTACTCCGAAAACGGGAGGTACACTCACTATGATTCGAGTTGACGGTGTCGAACTTGCATACGGTGACGTACAGGTACTTAATGGAATCAATATGCAAATCGAGCCCGGTGAGCTCGTTGCTATTGTCGGCCCAAATGGAGCTGGCAAAACTACGCTTCTTCGAACGATAAACGGGATTCTCAAGCCAGATCGGGGCGAAGTTCTGTTGGACACAAAACGGATTCGAGACACCGGTTCAAAGGAGGTGAGTCGAAAACTTGCGACAGTCCCACAGGATACGCACATCGGCTTTTCGTTCTGTGCTGAGGATGTTGTCGAGATGGGACGTACGCCACATCGCTCACGGCTTGACTGGTCTGATGATGGCGATCCCGTGACTGAAGCGCTTGAGCGAACTGAGACGACACATCTCCGTGAGCGTAACGTCGATGATCTTAGTGGCGGGGAACGACAGCGGATACTCCTTGCTCGTGCGCTTGCACAGGAGCCTAAAGCATTGCTGCTCGACGAGCCGACCGCAAGTCTCGATATCAACCACCAAGTGCGCGTGTTGAGCCTCGTCGAGGAGTTAGTCAAAGAAGGCAGGGCGGCACTCGCAGCCATTCATGATCTCGACTTGGCGGCTCGGTACTGTGACCGGCTTTTTTTGCTCCATAACGGAAGCATCGCTGCCCGTGGCACGCCCGAGTCGGTCCTCCGTGACCCAATGCTCGCCGCGGCGTTCGAAACAGAGACAGCTGTCACACAGAATCCGGTCACTGGAACGCCGACAGTGGCAGCAGTCACCGGTCGTGATGACCGAAGCAAGCACGTTCACATTGCTGGTGGCGGCGAAGGAGCAGCTGTGGCGGTCCGGTCGCTCTGGCAGGACGGATATGATGTTACGGTTGGACCTGCACCCAACGGTGATGTTGTGACAGATCTGGCTCGAGAACTCGACATTAAAACGGTAACGGCACCGGCGTTCTCAAAGCCTGACGAAACGACAAGACGGGCTGCAATCGACACCGCACGCGAGGCGGATGCAGTGGTCATAACTGAAGGGCCGGGAAGTAAACTGGTTGCTGGGGCGGTTGAGACCACAAAAACTGTTGAAACGAACCTTGGCAGCGCCGGCACGGAAGTCGCTCGCGTCGACGGTGGAAACACCACTGCTGTCCGAACTGAAGCCGCCCTCATTAAGCGGGTTTCGACGGTTGTTGACGTCTGACACCCGATCTCGGAAACTGGAAAGAAGCGTGCTACATAAATAGCTCCTCTCCAAGAATATAGATATGTTTAGTGGGTTTTCATCGCGGCTCTCCCGACCAACGCCGACCGGGTGGCTGTCGATGGCTGTCATCGGTGTCTATGTTCTTGTCGTCGTGGGTGCGACAGCCTCTCTCACCGAAGCAGCCGAGGCCTGTTCGAGCTGGCCGGCGTGTACGGGAGACCTAACGAACCCTGCAGTCGTCGTCGCCATTGGTCACCGGCTGCTCGCCGGCGCTGTTGGTCTTGTGGTACTGGTTGCAGGGATTAGTCTGCTTAAATCTGGAACTGCACAACGCGCAAAGTTTGCTATCGTTCTGGCGCTGTTCTTGTATCCCGTACAAATTGCGATAGGCGCGTTTATGGCAACCGGTATCACGGCCGTTCCCGGAATCCATCTTCTGGCTGGCGTGAGTCTCTTTGGCGTCCTGTTGCTCTCGCTCGCATGGCATCTCGAATTTGAAACTGGCGGACAGGATACCAGAACGCCAACCAACGAACTCGAGCCAGCCCCGCTCGATGAAGTAGAGAACAACTCGACAGCGGACGACAGTCCAACACCGCTTGCAGACCAACCACTTGGTGTCCGTATCCGTGCACGAGGCTTTGCTTACTTTCGTCTAATGAAGCCACGCCTGATGTGGCTGCTCAGTCTAGTTGCGGCGGCAGCGATGGCACTTGCAGCAGCTAACGGCTGGGCCGTTGACGTTGGCACGATTCTCTACACACTTGGCGGCGGGGTGCTCTCTATCGGTGCGAGTGGTACGTTCAATCACGTTCTCGAACGCGACAGAGATAAGCGGATGTCCCGGACGAACGACCGCCCGCTTGCAACCCACGAGGTGCCAAAACGGAACGCACTCGTCTTCGGATTCGCCCTGACTGGGCTATCTGTTCTGCTCTTCTTACAGACAACTCTCGTGGCTGCAGCACTAGGAGTCGTCGCGATTCTATTCTATAGCATCATCTACACGCTGGTGCTCAAGCCAAACACGGTCCAAAATACGGTTCTTGGTGGCGCTGCCGGCTCGCTTCCCGCACTCATCGGCTGGACCGCTGTGACGGGTCGTATTGACGTTGCAGCATTGTTACTTGCCGCGTTCATTTTTGTTTGGACGCCTGCACACTTCTATAACCTTGCCCTGGCATACCAGGACGATTATGAGCGCGGTGGGTTCCCGATGATGCCGGTGGTCCGTGGTGAGACAACAACGCGTAAACACATCCTCTTCTGGTTGGGTGCTACACTAGCGTGTGGAAGCGGGCTTATCTGGGTTACTGACCTCGGCTGGTTGACTGCTGGTGTGACAGTCTCACTTGGTGCTATCTTTCTGGCTGCGGTTGTCGTCCTCCACCGAGAACAGACTGAATCAGCTGCATTCCGTGCGTTTCACGCCTCAAACGCCTACCTTGGGCTATTCCTCGTTGCGATTGTGATTGACGCAATGGCGCTGTAGGAACGTACTGACTGTGCTGTCTTCGAACAACGCTTCTCGTTGTTCTTTTTGCTGTGTCTTCCGGGACACTCGTTGGCGAGTGTGTGGGCACAACATTGTTGCACTATGGGACTGTACCGACTCAATGTATGTCAAACGTAGAAATCGAGTACTGCGTTCCCTGTGGATTCAAAGACCGAGCACTGGACGTACAGGCAGCTATTCTTAACGGTGTAGAAGCGGAACTGACCGAGCTATCGCTGGTAATGGGTGACCACGGCGTATTCACAGTCAGTGTCGACGGCACGACGGTTTTCGACAAAGAAGAAGACGAGTTTGATGTTGACGAGATTACTCGAGCGGTTCGCGGGGCACTGTAACGCCTGCTCGCTCGGTCGATAGCGGCAGACAATCGAACTACCTTTCTTTAGTCGTTCCGTCGGTTCACGTATGGCTGTTCTCGTCGCAGACGAGGTCTCCAGACAGTACGGTGACACCGTGGCGCTTGATGATGTTTCGCTCTCGGTTGAGAGCGGAGAAATTTTTGCACTTGTCGGCCCAAACGGCGCGGGCAAAACAACGCTTGTCAGAGCACTGACTGGGACGACTGAGGTAACTGGCTCGGTCGAGTTGTTTGGCGAACCACCACAATCCGTGGAGGGTGAACGAATTGGATTGCTGCCCCAGAACTTTGACCCACCAGAGCGCCTGACTGCGAGAGAGATACTGGATTACTACAGTGGTCTTTACGAGGACCCCGAGCCGACCGACGATTTGCTGGAAGCTGTCGGAATGGACGACGACGCCGAAACCTACTACGAGAACCTCTCAGGTGGACAAAAACGGCGTACATGCGTGGCGAGTGCACTGGTCAACGACCCAGATATGCTCGTCCTTGACGAACCGACAACTGGAATTGACCCGGCTGGCCGACGACAACTCTGGCAACTTTTAGAGGGACTGGCTGCTGAGGGAACGACAATCTTCATCACGACACACTATATGGAAGAAGCAGAGGAGTTGTCTGACCGAGTTGGATTGCTTGCTGACGGTGCAATTGTGGCACTCGACAGTCCCGAAACCCTCATCGAAAGCTACGGTGGAGACAGCTTGCTATACGTCGGTGGAGAGCTTGAGGAATCTGTAGCCGAACTGTTCGATTACGAAGGGTCGCTTGGCAATGGACAACTCACACTCAGAAATGTCCCGCCAAACGAAATCGGTTCGGTTGTGACGACACTTGAAGCAAGCGAGATGACGGTCGACTCATTGACATGGACTGACCCAGACCTCGAAGATGTTTATCTCGAATTGACTGAACAATCAGTCACACAGCGGACAGCAGACGGCAGAATCGCTGTTGCTGGGGGTGAAGAGTAATGGGTCGTCTCACACGAATTCTTGCAACGGCAACAGCCGGGAGACACAGTTTTCTCCGGCGGCGGACAGCGGTGTTCTTTACATTTTTCTTCCCTGCGATAATCGTCGTCATCTTTGGTGTGCTTGTCCAGACACAGTCCAGTGGCGGCGGCTTGTTCGCCGAGGAGCCGGGCTGGTACATTGCTGGCTATCTCGGAGTCGTCGTCCTCTTTACGCCGCTTTCGCGTGTCGGCAGTGAAGTCAGCCGCCATCGAGATACAAGCCAGTTCGAAAAGTTGGCGACGACACCGCTTCGACGGTGGGAATGGCTGCTCGCTCAGACGCTCGTCAATACATCGGTAATCGGTGTTGCATCACTACTGTTGCTTGCCTTGCTCGTGTTCGGAACAGGTGCGACACTCTCGGTAACGACCGAATTGGCCCTTGTCGTCCCGTTTGTTGCCATTGGCACTGCCCTGTTCTGTTCAATCGGTGCGATGCTCGGTAGCTTCACCAGTTCTCAGGACGGCGTCATTGCTGCGAGCAACGGTGTGGCTGTTCCGTTGTTGTTCCTCTCGGAGGCGTTTGTCTCTAGTGAGATGCTTCCCGGCTGGCTTCCACTAGAACTCTCGCCGATGACGTACCTGACACGTGGGATTCGTGCAGTCACGTACGAGGGTAGTATCGAGAGCGACGTCATCTACGGGAATCCTGGCCCGTATCTTGACCTGCTAATTCTCTGTCTGTTCACCACTGTTGTGTTCGTTGTCGCGGCAAAATCGCTTCCACAAACAGATTGACTGCGCCGGTGATTAGAAGGGGAAAAGAGAGTCGGCTTCGGGGTCTCGCTCAACGAGTTCGACTTCGTGCCCATCAGGGTCTTTGGTGAACGCGTACATGTCGTCACAGGACGCCGGGTCGCGGTAATCGGGGGCTTCTCTTGTCTGGAGTTGTGCCCAGTCCGCTGCTAGGTCGTCAGCTCTAACACAGAGGTGTCCCCAGGCATCACCCAGTGTGTAGCTCCGACCGTCGTAGTTATATGTAAGCTCTAGTGCCATTGCCTCCTGGGCCACACCAGCCGGTCGCATGAAGTAATTAGCGAAGGTGTCAGACTCCCAGCGACCGGTCGTTTCGTACCCAAATTTCCGGGTCCAGTAGCCAAGTGCCTCGTCGGCATCTTCGACACGTATCATCGTGTGGTCGAGACTCCAGCGCGCGCCGAAGTCACGTTCGACAATCTCGATTTCGTGTCCGTCGGGATCTTTGACGAACGCGTATCCCGGATTATCTTCGGGCCGTCGGTAGTCGTCGACACCGTTTTCGATTAGTTCGTAGTAGGCGTCGTGGACATCTTCAACGCGAACCGCAATGTGGCCCCACCCGTCACCCAGTTCGAGGCCAGACTCATCTTCATTCTCCGTTAGTTCAAGCATCGCACCGTCATCGTGCATATCCTCGGGACCCATATAGACGATGCTGAATCCGTCACCGTCGTACCGGTCTTTTTGCTCGTATTCGAGGTTCGTTGCGTACCAGTCAACGGACTGTTCGAGGTCGCTGACACGCATCATCGTGTGGTCGAGAACTCCACTCATGTCAGTTTGTGCGGCCCGACAAGAAATGAACTCTTTGCCTTGTGAGTTCGACCGCTATCCGGCGCGTTTACATGTGCCCCCCTCTATCTCCGAGTATGCTGGTGACGCTCGAAGGATTGGATGGAAGCGGCAAGACAACCTGCATGGACGCACTTCAGTCTGCCGACGCAGTCCCCCCGGAGACAGTGTTTACACGCGAGCCCACAACCTCCTGGTATGGTGAAGCCGTACGCCGGTCGATACAGGACGACGACGCCGACTCGCTTGCCGAGTTGTTTCTATACACTGCCGACCACGCAGACCACGTCGCAAATACAATCGAGCCAGCCATCGAGACGGGAACACCTATTATCTCTGATCGATACTCTGACTCTCGGTACGCGTATCAGGGTGTTACACTCTCCGACCGGTTCGACGACGCTGTCAACTTTGTCAAGGAGATTCACGAGCCATGGACACGACCACCGGAAGCAACGCTGTATCTCGATATTGATCCGGAGACAGCAGCAAAGCGAAGCGGTGCAACAAACAAATTCGAGCGAGCAGAGTATCTAGAGCGCGTCCAGTCGAACTATGAGCGACTTATCGAAGCCGAGCCCGAACGGTTCATCCGTATCGATGCCACCCAGTCTGAGGAACACGTCCGTGATGCGGTTCTCGATGCTGTCGAGACAGTATTGTAGCCCACTTTCACTCGAAGACGTAGCGTCAACGCGTTAGGAGACACCACTTTCGAGATTTTCGAGTAACTTGCCGACGAATAACCCAAGACGCGGCGAGACCCTATCTTCATCCGTTGGCTCGGCTGGCTGTGCCGCGAGTGTTTTGACAAACCGTTTTGAGTGTGTCATTGTATTCATGATGTCTACAACGTCTACAATCAGCCCTTCATCGGAGGTATCCAGTTCCGGATGACGCTCTTTGAGGTCTTCGGTGTACGTAATCTCCCAAGATGGCCCACCGACCACATCGAGCGCGATGGGAAGACTCCCCACTTTGACTAGCCCGTCGGGTGAGCCGACGTAGATTGTATTATCTTCGACAACCGTCTCGTACCGGGCCATCACCTAGTCATTACTTTGTGCGGACCTCGTATCAACGTTTGTCCGAGTCTGTGTCCTTGCAAATACGCAAGGCGAACCTCCCGGGGTTGTTCGGCAACCGAAGATTCCTGTGATAACGAGAACTGCTGAGTCTCAAGTTACGAGGCCAAGAAACGGTTCACAGTGTGTCACCTTCGTACGCTCGCCAGAGGTACAGCGAAGCATACGAGCGATACGGTCGCCACTTTTTGGCTCGGTCAACCATCTCACCTCTGGTCATCTCTCTATCACAGACTAGTTCTATGCCTCGACGGATGCCGAGGTCCTCGACCGCGAACACGTCTGGACGCCCCAGTGCGTAGATGAGAAACATCTTTGCGGTCCAAGGACCGACGCCCCGGATTTCGGTTAGTTCCTCGCGAACAGCCTCGTCGTCCAGCGCTCCGAAAGACTCCCTGGAGTAGCCGTTCTCCTGAAATGCTCGTGCGGTCGATTTGATGTACTCGACTTTTGCCGCAGAAAGACCGACCGACGCGAGACGGTCCGGGTCGGCAGCTAACATTGTCTCGGGAGTAACGTCGAACTGTGTGAACAACCGTTCTCTGACGGCTTCTGCGGACGCGATAGACACCTGCTGGCGGAGGAGCGAGACGACAAGGCGCTGATAGCTGTCGTCGGCTGGCTTTAGCGGTAGCGTCCCGTGCTGATCGATATGGGGTTCGAGCGCACCGTCTTCCCGAAGAGATGCGGCTGCTTGTTGAGCGGTCGTTGATGCTCCGTTGGCGGTGGTCTGTGCGGTGGAGCGGTCATCGTCCATTGATTAACGCCACGGTAGCTGGACTCTTCAGGGGTTCGGCTAGCGGTCAGCACTCCCACAATTGTGACCATCAAAGTCGATATCAGCACTCACTTACCGGAGAGGCACGGACTGTCGCGTATGCGAATCGCCGACAGGCAGCAGGTTGACGGCGGGAAAGAGCGGTATACGCTTGTTCCCGAGAACGTCGACGACCTCTGGCACATTTCTCACGTCATTGAACCGGAAGACCGGGTAGCCGGAGATACGACACGGCGCATCCAGCGCAACGACGATCAGCTTCGAGATAAAGGCGGCGAGCGAGAACACCTCTGGGTTGGACTCTCTGTCGATGATGTAGAGTTTGCCCGCTTTGCAAACCGGCTCCGTGTAGGTGGCGTCATCGAGGAGTGTTCGCGGGAAGACCAGCTTGGCCTCCATCATACGGTAAACGTAGAGGAACACGACGAAATTGAAATCGAAAAGCGATGGAAGTCTGACCAGCGCGAGCGAATAGAGGAGGCTGTCGAGGCAACTGATAACCCAGATGTCGCAATTGCCACAGTAAGCGAAGGGACAGCCTTTGTCCACAGTGTCGAACAGTTCGGGACAGAAGAGCGTGCTTCCATTACCGGCCCGACCGGCAAGGGAGAGTACGCTCGGTCGCGTTCGGAACTGTTCGAAGAGCTGACTGCTATTCTGCATCGGATGGATGTCGAGGCGATAATCCTTGCTGGGCCGGGGTTCACAAAGAACGACGCACTTGACAACATTGAACAAAACGCTCCCGATGTCGCAGAGAAAATACAGACAGTTGATACAAGCAGTGTTGGTGACAGAGGTGTTCACGAGGTTCTCAAACGTGGCGCAGTCGAGGAAGTACAAGAACAGACACGGATTGCCGAAGAATCAGAGCTGATAGATGAACTGATGGGACGAATCTCGGACGGTGCAAAGGTCTCATACGGACCACAAAACGTGGCAGAGGCGGCAGAATTTGGGGCAATCGACCAGTTACTTGTTCTGGACTCGGACGTACGACGTGAACGGACGAGTGACGGCGACTGGGATATCGACGTAAACACTGTCATCGAGACAACCGAGCAAAAGGGGGGTGACGTCACCGTCTTTTCGAATGAGTTCGATCCTGGGCAGCAACTTTCGAATCTCGGAGGCATCGCGGCTCTCCTCCGCTACCGAGTTGAATAGGCAAAATGGTTTACCGATTGGGGTTTGACATAGATATAGTGGCCGTCTCAACAAAATAATGCCAAGGCGAGATCCAAGCAGTACGGCCGACTCCGAGGAACAAACAATCAAGACCGCTGGTCAGATTGTTAAGTACAGCCGAGAGATGTATCACCTCGAATCAGTTGAGGAAGTTGCGATGATCACCGCGGAATCTGTTCCACATATCGTCGATGGACATCCAAACCCGGCAGTTATCGAAATTCGACCCGATACCCTTCGGACAATCGAGAGTTTAGTACCTGGCGAGGCTGTCGGTCAGGAGCCCAGTGACTTAGTCGACCGGGCGTACAACGACAATCAAATTTTACTCTGTGCTGACGACGAACTGACTATCGAATACGTGAGCGACGATATCACGCGAGTGCAGTCGGATGCATTTCCAAGTCACAGTGGCGGTGTCACACTGGCTGCACCGAGCGTGTACACCGACAAAGGTGGTAACTTTGGTGCAGTGTTGGTCGTCCACTGGGACTCGCTCGAGACAGTCAAAAAGCATCATCTTAGACCGATTGACTTTCTCGCTGAGCATGTCGCCACAGCCATCGTCAATATCCGCTCCCGCGAACGGCTTGAGCGGGCGCGAAACGATCTCGCAAAGCGAAAAGAGATGGTAGAAGTCTACGAGCGACTGTTACGGCATGATCTCGGCAACGATTTACAGGTCATCACCGGCTTTTCTGACTCGCTTCGGCGCCTGCTTGAGGAAGAAAACGTTCCCCCACAGGCCCAAGAGTATACCGACAAGATTTTTGAGACATCGAAAAGCGCGGCAGAGCTCATCGATAGTGTTGGGGATACTGTCAAGACAATCCAGGAACAAAGCAAGGCGAAGCCACTGCAGTTGCGGCCAGTGCTCACCGAAGCCATAGATAACGTCGAAACAAAATACGATTCGCTGACTGTCGATTACGACCCAGCTGAGTTCGAATACCGGGCGTATATGGGTGAACTTATCGAGTCCGTCTTCGCAAATATTCTCTCCAACGCAGCCGTACACAACGATAAACCAGTCACTGTACGACTCTCAGTTAAACCGACACAGGAGACCATCGTTATTTCTATGGCAGACAACGGTACTGGAATCGCCGACGAGGTAGTTGAAGACCTGTTTGAGATGGGCAAAAAAGGGCCAGACAGTGACGGAACTGGGTTCGGTTTGGGGTTGGCCAAGTCCCTCGTCGAATCATACGGTGGATACATCGATGTTGGCGAAAGCGAGTTTGGTGGGGCAGAGTTCCATATCACTCTCGACCGGGCATAGCTCAGCGTTTTTCGGGTTCGTTTACGTTGACAGTCATCCCATCCTGTGCAAACCGGACCTCACCGTCGTAATGGTCTCCAAGCGACTCTAGCATCTGTTCATAGTTCCCTTCGGTGTGTGGATACAGGTGTGTCAGGTAGACTCGACCGATATCTGCAGCAGCATCTGCCAGTACTGTCCCGAGCTGTGATGGGGTTGGATGATTTGAGACATCAACCTCGTCGGGGAACGAACAGTCGTGGACGAGCAATGCTGCACCGTCAGCAAACTCAACCAGCTCTTCGAACGCCTCGCTATCACCACTAAATACAAACGCCGGCTCGGCATCTTGCTCGAAGCGATAGGCGAGACACTCCATCGAATGCCTGGTCAACATCGCCTGAATCTCGAATCCCTCAACTGTTATCGGAGTTTCTTCGGGTTCTATCTCACGTACTGTCAGGTCCAGCCGCCCTTGCATATAGTCATGGACAGCAAGCAGTCCGGAGACAACTTCCTCAGTCTCTGGCGGCCCGACAATCTCTAGAGACTCCTTCCCTGCGAGCCATTGAGCTTTAATCAACACGAGCAAGTCTGAAAGGTGGTCGAGGTGATGGTGTGTGAGCAGGACAGTGTCGATATCTTCGTATCCGTGCTCAGTCGCTGCAAGCCCGTGGACAACGCCGCTGCCACAGTCGACAAGGAGCGACTTGTCCTCAGCCTCCAGTAACAGACCAGTCTGGAGTCGGTTGCCAGTTGGCATCGCACTTCCAGTGCCAAGAAAGGTGAGCTTCATACAAACAGTGGCGGCTGGCTCGTACTTATCTTCCGGGACTACGCGGTGGCTTCGAGGTCTCTTGCTGTCCTCACTCTGATATCGGTCGGCTGTTTGACAAACTCGTCTGTCTCTGTCGCAATTATCTGTCTGACCCCAAGCTGTGCCCCTAGGTCAAGTAACCGCTGTGTGAGCGTGTCATCGAGAACTATCGACGAAGGGACTGAGTCGAGTTGGTTGAGCGTCTCGAAGGCCTCGCCAGCACCAGCTTCCGCTATCGTGTTGAACTCCGAATCGAGAAACCGGGCTGTCTTCTGACTGCTACCGATGATTGCCTCTGTATGGCTTGCCAGCGTCTGTGGTGGTTCCTTCGGTTGTTCGGGTTCGCTATTCCCGTCATCTGAGGCGTGTTCTTGTAGCGTGGCAGCCGCGGTGTCACTCTCTGGTGTTTTTTCGACATCATCTTCTGTGGCAGTCGACTCAACCGAACCGGGAGTCGACTCCGTGCCGGTGTCAGCTTGCTCTGCTGATTGGTTCGGGCCTCTGTCGCCGCTTGTGCTATCTGGCGGAGAAACAGACTGACTCGCGTGTACTTGCTCTGTTACCTGTCGTTTGGCGTTGTCACCACTGCCCTCTGCGGGCTTTTCGTCTGTCTCTGCTTTGTCGTCTGCTTCGATAGTCTCTGCCGGGCTGAACGCCTCTCTGGGAGTCTCTCCGTCAGTTACTTGCTCTGCCGGAACTTTCCGCCGAAGTCCCGAGAGGATTGCTGCTCTGTCAAGGTCTTCTACTGACTGGTCAGTCGGTGCAAAGGCGACGTAATCGATGTCAGCAACCTGTTGTAGCTCACGAAGTATGAGGTCACCGCCGCGGTCCCCGTCAAGATATGCTGTCGCATTGCGCTCGAAGGTTAGCTCTGCAATCTCCGGTGGCACGTCTGTCCCTTCGACAGCGATTGCATTTCTGACGCCAAACTTGAGCAGTCGCCGAACATCTGCTCTCCCCTCGACGACAATAACAGCGTCAGTCGCCTCAACGCGAGGTCCTGCAGGGAGTCCCTTGTACTCGGTTATCTCTTCGACACGAGCTTGTCTGCGAACCTCGTCGGTGATTTCTTCGCTTGTCACAGTATCCGATTCGAGCTCGTTGAGCAGTTCGGTCGCGCGCTCGACCAGTTCTCTGCGCTTTGCAGCCCTTGCGTCTTCGATATCTGTGACAGTACAGTCGGCTCGACAGGGACCGACCCGGTCGATAGTTTCGAGTGCGGCTCCAAGGACAGCTGTTTCAGCCCGTTCGAGGCAACTCCCTATCGTAATGGAGCCGACTGAGCGACCAGCTTCCGATTCGATACTGACATCGATGCGGCCGAGCTTCGAGGAGTCTTGTAACTCCCGGAGATCAAGTTCGTCGCCGAGCAGTCCTTCGGTCTGGCCAAAGATAGCGCCGACGACATCACTCCGTTCGACCACCCCGCTCGTTCTGACCGTAGCGTGAATGAGGTATTTCGCTGAAGTTTGCATTGGTAAATCCTCCTGTGAAGGATGATAATGGTGAATGTGAAACCATGAGTGTGCTCATGGATGCATCTATGTAGTCGCGTAGCATGCAAATACCTGATGGGTGGCTCGTGTTATTTCTCGCCAGACCAGCACTGAGAATGGCCGTTTACAGCAAGCAACTCACTGACTGACCCCAAGAGCCAAGCCTAGAAGACTATCGTTTGAGAACGCGCTCGCCAGCTCGTTTGGCTGCATCAATATGACTATCAGCCTCGCTGTTCCCGGTTCCTGTCGTTTTAATTTCTTCGAGGATCTCAAGCAGTGTGTCTATTTTCTCGTGGTCAACACCGTCGGCTGTGATATCTGAGGCGATAGACTGTGCTTTTTCAACGTCGGACTCGGCGTCGTCTGAGAGTGATTTGGCCTCGGCGGCATCTAGATGGTCCTGTAGTGATGACAGCAAGTGCTCGATTTCGTCCATTAGCCATCCCCTTCCGTATCCTCAATTACGACCTCACCATCGATGACATCAACGTTGACCAGTGTCTTCACGTCGAAGCTGGTCTCTTCGACTTTGTTCTCTCCCCCAACTTTCTTGATGACCGCAACAGTATCAGCAACTTCAGCACCCAGTCCTTCAAGCGCGGTGAGCAGTGCCGAGAGCGTTCCACCTGTCGACAGTACGTCGTCTAACACCAGCACGCGATCTCCGTCTGACACACGGTTGATATACATCTCGTTTTCGGAGTATCCCGTCACCTGCGAAATTGGGACCTCACCTTCAAGCCCGTATTCGCGTTTCCGAACGACGACCAGGGGAATATCTGTTGCAAGCGAGACGGCCGTCGAAATATGGATTCCCATTGCTTCAGGGGCGATAATCTTGTCTACGTCCGTGAGGTCTGCTTTGCGAACAATGCGGACGACAATCTCACGCATGAGTGCAGGTTCGAGCATCGGCACCCCGTCGCTAACCGGATGTACAAAATAGTGGTAGCCGTCTTTCTCAATAATTGGCGCATCAAGCAACGATTCGCTGAGTTTGTCCATGTCACGGGTAGGCCAACTGAGTGCAAAAAACCTGCTGTTAAGCAATTGTATTGCACCGAGTTGTACAACCGATGAACTGTAGTGTGTCGACGGTTCTCTGTTCTGTTTCGGACGCTGCGTCTCAGTGACAGTGATTCCTTACAGAGAACGGTTCACTCAGGTATCCGGTCGATAATGGTCTCTTCGTCGATAACCAGATTGTAGGCCTGTTCGTCATCGTTCCAGAGAACAAGGACATTCTCCATCAGGAGTGGGGAGCCGTACGACGCGCTCACGATGTCGTTGTTGAGGGTCGTCTCATTGGTCAGGACGGCGAAGTGGTCGACCTTTTGACTCCCATCGCCGACGAGATACAGCGGATTCCCTGCTTCCGTCAGGTCATGGCTCAACTTGAGGACGAGACAGTCCACACGGTCAGTGACGTGCCGTTCTGTTTCTTTGAGTTTTGCTACCCGGGAACGGTCCGCTCGAATATCGACAGCCGTTTGCCCGTCTCGCCGCAACAGAGAGTACGCGTACTGGACATCCACATTGACGAACTCTCCGGAGCCAGCCGGCTGGATTCTCCCGTCAGTCGTTGTGTGCTGGTCAGTGGCTTTGGATTGTTCGCTACTGGAGCCTTTTGTCACAGCTTCCCGCTCGGCGACTGTGCGTTTGCCATCATCCAACTGGCGTTGGAAACTCGGTGTAATCAAGTCATTATCGCGACGGAACGACCACGATTCACTCTCGGGCTGTTCGTCTTGCCAGAGACGAACCCCTGGTGCGTAGACGCTCGCTCCAACTTCGCGCTCGACCGTTCGTTCAACCTCTCGAAGTTGTCCCGCTGTATTCTTGTCTGCTGGGGCGAGAACCATTGCTGTTCCATCCGACGTGAGCCACCCGAGACTCTCCTTGACGACTGACGCCGGGTCATCTAGTTCAGAGAGCACGTTCCCAAACAGCACAAGGTCAAACACGCCGCTCTCGTCGGCTGGTGATTTGACCGCACCATCAGGGTCAAACGCTTCAATCTCAGTAGCGTGAACAGTGGGATGGAAGTTCCGGCCTGTTGTTTCGAGGAGGCCAGTCAGAACACTCGTCGCATCACTTGGCTCCACGGCGTGGTATTCGACGAGGACATCACCCGGTAAGAGCGCATCCAGCCCGAGGGCTGGCCCGCCAACACCCGCGCCCACATCGAGGACACGAAGATGTCCGGGAATGAGATTATCTTCGAGGAGGTCAGCAAGAACGTACTGCGTTGCTGCGAAGTAGGCCGACAGATGATACAGCATGTACCCAACTGCCGTCTCTTCATCGTAGGTAACTGTTGCACCGGCGAGATACCGCTCTTTAAAATCTCGGATAAGCCGCCGGAGTTGCTCACCAGACTCGCCATCCGGCCAGCCGGGCCCAAACCGGTCGATAACCAGATTCTCAACTTTCCGGCTGAGTTGTTCCGGAAGTTCGTCGACGCCGTCAAACCGTACGGAAACTGGACTTTCATCAACCGGCTCAAACGCCCCATCTTCTCGTTCGATTACTCCAAGCTCCGGGGCTTGCTCTTGTAACACCTGTCTTACCGCGGCGGGATGTGGTGTTCCTTCGATATATTCGTTAATCTCTTCGGGCTCTATGGGCCGGACCTCGCGTAGATACTTCGCGTTCTCGCGCACTTGTTGGCGCTGTGTTTCGTTCATTGGTCTGTCTCTTAGATTTTGTCGTACAATTGCTCAAACTCCGATTCACTCGCCACCGCGAGCTTGTTTGCGGCTGCCGCTACGTCTTCTGCACCCTCAAAGGCTGCCTGAATCTCGCCATACACGCTTGGTTCGTTGCCTCCGACCTGTTCGACAAGTGCTGACAACTCTTTTGAAACGGCTGTCTGGAACCTGTCAGGGACGCTTTCACCGGCAAGACTGTACGCCATAATCGCTGCGTGAGCGCTTGCCTGTACTGTCTTCATCGCGCTATCGTGTTCTTCAGGTGTCGTCTCGAAGACGTTGTTACCACGTGCTTCGAGTGTTTCCTGGATGAATGTCGTCACTGGTCCATCTTTGTCGGTGACAACAGGCACGTTCCCCGGCTCGTTTGGTGGGGCAAAGAGTGGGTGCAGACTACACCGTTCAACCGCTGAGGCGTTCGACCTGAGCGCTTCGACCGGCTTTTTCATTGTCCCTGTCACGTCGACAACTGCACAGGTTGCGTTTCCTGCGTGGGACGCGATAGCCGTAGGGGCTGCTGATATTGGTACTGCTATTGCAACCACATCATACTCCTGTGTCACCGATGTTACAGTATGACCGCCGGTTGCTTTTGCGGCTTGCGTTGCGGCTGCGTTACTGCGGTCGTAATAGGTGACAGTGCACTCGTCGCGTGCTGTGGCTGGCAATGAGGGACCAACATCCGCCACAAACACCTGTCCGAGCCATCGACCCATTGAACCGGCTCCGACGACG
Organism: Halovenus rubra; assembly: GCF_026586665.1. Taxonomy (GTDB): domain Archaea; phylum Halobacteriota; class Halobacteria; order Halobacteriales; family Haloarculaceae; genus Halovenus; species Halovenus rubra. Next base: position 346,712 of record NZ_JAODIY010000009.1, on the reverse strand, counting down.
AGTACCTCCATACTCCTCAGGTGAGGGTGTTCGACTGAAAAACGGTTCGACTCCCCCAAGACGATCGATAAATAATAGCTAAAAAGTCGCTCCATCAACATATATATACGGTACAGTCAAACCAACCGATGTAATGAGCTCCGAAGAAACCGACAGTCCAGCTACGGAGAGTAGCGAAGGCGTAAACGGCTCTTCGAGTACTGGGCAGAGAACTCCCTCCGAGACTACCAGCGGCCAGCGGTACGCGATAATCTTGCTGGCTGCGGTCGCAGCGGTCGTTGCTGGTGTCGCCGTTGTATCGCTGGCGTTTGGTGTTGCTGGTAGCTCAGCGGCTTCTGATGCAGACGGGACGGTCGCTGTTGTCTCGATAGAGGGCCCAATAATGGAACCAATTGGTGAAAACTTGGAAGATGAACTCCGTGAGATTCGCGGTAACGAATCTATTGACGCCGTTGTTCTGAAAATGAACACACCCGGTGGTGCCCCTGCGCCCACGGAACGAATGTATCTCTCGATACAGCGAACAAATAAGCAGATGCCTGTTCTTGCGAGCGTTCAGGGACTGAGTGCCTCCGCAGGGTACTACATGATGACGCCTGCCGAGGACATCTATGCGCTCCCGTCATCCCAGATTGGGAGTGTTGGCCTTGCCGCGAGTGCCCCACAACCAACCCCACCTGTTCAGGGCCCAAGCGGTCCGGACAAGCGCGGTTCGAACACCATTCAGCAGTGGGCACAGCTAGAAGCACTCGGAAACAACTTCATCGAGACAGTGATGGAACAGCGCGGTGACCGGATCGAACTCAGCCGCGAAGAAGTCTCGACGGCGAAAGTCTTCTTGGGCGTCACGAGTGTCGAAAATGGATACGCAGACGAAATCGGCTCACTCGATGATGCTATCGAAGATGCCGCCAGCAGGGCTGATCTCGAAGAGTATCAAATTACCGAGCGCGAGGTCGGGGGCGCACAGAGTATTCCGATTTTCGCACAGACCGATTCGGGAATCGTCGCAATCTACGATGAAGACCCATCGATAGCTGATATTAAGCCGGTTGACCACGCGCTGGTTTACCGCCCGGCAGTACCACGCCTTGAGGAACTCGAAACGGTATCGTCGCCGGATATTGAGGAAGTGGTTGCCAAGGCAGTCGAAGAAAACGGAGGTGACGACTCATGAGTAAGGCACCACGAACAGCGATTGTGTCGTTTATTGCGGTCTTCGTTGTGGTTGTTGCTGTCGGTGGCGTCGCAAGCGTTGTTATCGATGACGGTGAAAGTACGACCGGCCCAGACCACATCGAAGTTGAGAACCCACAATTTGACGCTGAACGGGTCGCTTCGGACAGCTCACCGGGAGAAGCAAGCGTTGAAATGGACAGTACTGCGTTCCAAAAGAAGGTTGTTGTCCACGTTGGGGCGGCCTATACACAGCGTGATATCGCACCATTGGTTAACACGCTTATCGAGAACGGCCATGAAGTTACGGTTCTCGCACAGGAGGGCAGGCAGTTTGGCGGCGGACAAATCACGTTTGCGAAAGGAACTGTCGACCAGATCGCTCCACCGACGGGTGACGATGGGTCCCAGCTAACGGGCAACCTTGAGGGTGCACAGGGGCTTGTCAGCCTCGGTGTCACGACGTACACTGACCAAGACCTCAACGCAATCGATACTTTTGTCGAAGAGAATGGACGAATAGTTATGGGCGTCGAACCGACCCAAGAGTTCGGATTCGGTGCCGGTCATTCTCAGACCTATAGCAACCTCGGCGTCTTCACCGAGCCGGGATACGTTTACAACCTCGCGGAAAACGACCTGAACTATCAGCGTATCTTCACTGAACCGTCTGGGACCGAGTTGCTGACAGAAGATGTCGAGCGGGTCGTGTTCCCTTCGGCAACCCCCGTTCAGGCGAGCAACCAAGATGAGACGATGCTCCCAATCGAGGGAAGCGAACTGTCCGTAACACGTGAGAAAACCGAGAAGCCAGTTCTCGTCCGTGATCAGAATGTGGCTCTTATCGGAGACACTGATTTCCTCACCCCGGAGAATACACAACGTGCAGATAACGACGTTCTGGTGGGTAACATTGCCGACTACCTTGTCGAGGCAGACCGGGATGTCGGAGACAACAACACTGAAAAAGGCGAGGAAGAAACCGAATCGATTACTATCGAGGTTGGCCCTGACGGAGAAAACCGATTCTCTCCTGAGGTCACAGAAATCAAGCCCGGCACAACAGTGAAGTTCGTCTGGAACTCCAGCGGACACAACATTGTTCCCACGAACCAACAGCCAAGTGATGCAGAGTGGGGTGGCGTTCCAGAAACTAAAGAGGAAGGGTACGTCCATGAGTTTACGTTCGAACAGGAAGGCACCCATGAGTTTGTCTCGGAGCCACACGAGGAAGACGGCATGTACGGCGTGATTATTGTCGGCGAACCCTGACCGAACGGTTTAATTTGGTCGAACTGTGGCGGAAGCCTTTTCGGTCACGACCGAAAATTCCGTCGTATGGCAGACGACAACGAAACAAGCGCCAGTGACGAACCTGAACAGTCCGGCGAGGGAGACGAAAAATCGTTCCGTGAGCGAGTTGAAGAAATTCGACAGCAGCGCGCCGAGCGCGAAGATGAAGACGGAGAAGGCCGTCCTGAGCCCCCAGAAGAGATGATGGGTGGCGGCGGTGGCATGGGTGGAAACCCGTTTGCACAGATGATGGGCGGTATGATGGGTGGAGGTGGCGGCGGCGGTGGTATGGGTGGCGGCCCGATGGGTGGCAGCCCAATGGGTGGCTCACCAAGCCGTGGCGAGGAGAGCGAAGACAACGAGGAGATGGTTCGAGAAATGCGTAAACTTCGTGACGAAGTTCACGATGTCCGTCGTTCTCTCGACCGTATCGCCGACGCACTTGAAGACCAATAACGCGCTACCAACTATTCGCTGTTGAGGTCTTTGTCAGCGTTTTTGTGAATCGGAATATATGACAGCAGAATTATTAATAAATGGTTGTTAAATCTACATAAGAATCAAACGTTACGTATGTTTTTTAAGAGAACGTGCGCTATTGAGTAGGCAGATGGGGAGCACACGTATGAGCAAGATACAGGAGCCTAATTGGCTACAACGCGAGCGTGAGTACGAAGACGAGTTAGAGCAGTACGGAACACTTCCGGAGTTGTTTGAACGCAGTGCAGGGCGGAACCTCGACAAAAACGCACAGTTATATAAAGGAGATATCTATACTCGCTCACTTGTCACAGCAGATGTGGTTTCCTCTGCCCCACCCGGCGAATATGCTGCCTTGACATATCGTGAGATGCGAAATATCGTCAGGAATCTGGCGACGGGGTTTCGGGAGATGGGCCTCGGTCCTGACACACGTGTTGGCATTCTTTCGAATACACGGATGGAGTGGGCACAGGTTGATTTTGGCCTCCTTGCAGCTGGATGTGTCGTGACGACAGTATACACCGACTCCTCGCCTACTCAAGTAGAGTATTTGCTTTCTGATCCTGATGCGTCGGCGGTTGTTGTCGAAAACGAATCCTTACTCGAACGAGTTCTTGAGGTCGAAGACGATCTTGACCTTGACGAAATCATTTTGCTTGATGAGCCGACACAACCATTCGACCGTGATGACATCAGTACGCTCGGAGAGGTCCACGAACTAGGGGCAGACAGTTACGAGGAGAAAACCTATCAGGGGTGGCTAGATGAAACACAGCCAGACGACCTCGCTAGCCTTATTTACACATCAGGAACGACTGGCAAGCCCAAAGGAGTCCAACTCACACACTGGAATTTCCGTTCGAATGTCCATCAGATTCGTCGACGGATTGGCCCGCGTGATGACGAACCGGACCGACTTTCTATTGACTCAGAAACACGTTCGATTTCTTTTCTCCCACTAGCTCATGTCTTTGAAAGGTTGGCTGGCCACTTTTTGATGTTTGGCTCAGGTGCGTCAGTCGGGTATGCTGAGAGTAGTGATACAATTTCAGAGGATATTGTTACGCTCGAACCAACGACAGGTGCGAGCGTTCCGCGCGTCTACGAGCGAATCTTCGACAGCATGCGCGAACAGGCCAACGGCGGCCCAGCAGGTCCATTAAAAAAGAAGATTTTCAACTGGTCACTTGAAGTTGCAAAAGAGTATCAGAAAGCCAACTCTCCGGGACCAGTGTTGAATCTTAAGCATGCACTCGCGGACACGCTCGTCTATTCAGATGTCAAAGAGAACCTAGGCGGAAACATCAATCAAATGGTTTCTGGAGGAGGCAGCCTCAGTAAAGAGCTGTGTCTGATATTTAATGGAATGGGAATCACAATTCTAGAAGGATACGGACTCACGGAGACCGCTCCAGTTGCATCTGTCAACTCACCAGATGACATCCGCCCGGGTACACTTGGCGTTCCGGTTGCCGATGTCGATATTGCAATCGATGAATCACGAGATGTTGACGAAGAGTACGAAGACAAAGATTCGGTTATCGGCGAGTTGCTGGTACGCGGAGACAACGTCACGAGTGGCTATCTGAACAAGCCCGGGGCGACAGAGCGAGCATTCACGGACGACCCATTTGATGAGGATAGCGATGTGATAGCCCCTCTGGGGCTACGTGCCGACGGAAGCGGCAAATGGTTCAGGACGGGTGACCTTGTCGAACAGACCTCGGACGGATTCCTTGCTTTCCACGACCGTCTTAAGCAGGTCTTCGTTCTCGATACTGGCAAAAACGTTGCTCCACAGCCAATTGAAGACACGTTTGCTACCAATGACCGCATTGAGCAGATTATGGTCCTCGGAGATAATCGGAAGTTCGTGGGCGCGCTCGTGGTACCAAACTTCGAACGACTCGAAGAATGGGCTGACTCTAACAGTGTCGATATTCCTGATTCGCGGGCAGCGATGGTCGACGACGAACACGTCATCTCTTGGATTCAAGAGACAATAGCCGACGGAAACGAACAGTTCGGGAAACACGAACGCATCAAGAAATTCGCACTCATTCCCGAAGAGTGGACGCCAGAAAACGATCTGTTGACCCCATCGATGAAAAAAAAGCGGCGTTCGATTCTTGATGTATACCAGGACCGGGTCAACAAAATATACGCTGAGGACGACTGAGTTGTCGCTCACTCAACGACGACAGTTACCTGTCTGGTTCGAGGGCCATCGCACTCAACGAACAGCACTGATTGCCAAGTTCCAAGCTGTAACTCTCCGTCATGAACAGGAATCGTCACGCTCGGGCCAAGAAGCATCGCCCGAATATGTGAGTCAGCGTTGTCATCTATCTGATCGTGTTGCCATCCATTTTCCGGGACAATATCCGAGAGCGCCTGTTCAAAATCCGAGAGCAATCGCGATTCAGCCTCGTTGACGATGACGCCCGCGGTTGTATGTTCGACAAACACCGTTACTGTTCCTGTTATGCCTGCCGGAATCTGTTTAGAGACGTTGTTGGTTATCTCTTGGACCTCTTGATGGTCCTCAGTCAGTACCTCAAAGCGGTTCATGTCGGCCTCTCGCTTCGCTCACCAAAGAGTCCGACGATCATCATACGTTCAGCAAACTGAAGTATAGCGTCGTCGCTATGCCAGCCAGTCCTCGGGTTTGGTGTCGTAATCGACATCTGTCGCGGCCAGATGGTTCACATCTTCCCAGTCAAGTTCCTCCTCTTCAAACGCTGTGCCATCGAAACGAATCTCGACACCGGTTTCCTCTGGCTCAGGTTCGCTATCTCTGCGACGAGCAACCTCTAGGTCGTGGTCATCGTACACTGTATCGATAGTACGCAAGACAACTGGACGGCCCCAGAGCTCGAAAATTCGTTCCAACGTGTCTTTTGCCTGTTCAATATCCAGTGCGACGCCGTTGTACTGGTGTTCGAGCAGAAGTTCGTTTCGGTTCTGGAAGTTCCCATCTGCGACTACGATGGTCGGCTTGCCAAAATTGGTCAGTTCTAGCATCAGTTTCTTTTTTACAGCCTCATAATCTGTCGAGGTAGCGCGGTAATCACCTGAAGAGTGCATATATTCGTAGGTGAAATAATTGTTCTCGTCAACGAACTCCTGAGTCAAAAACTCGTCAACGAAGGTTACGTCGTTGTGACTCTCTCTGATTTCTCGCATTCGGTCCCAGCCAACGGTGTACTCGACACCGGCAAGTGCATCTTCGACGCTGTCGTACCGCTCAGTATCGAACATGTATCTTGATATCCGTTCGAGTTCTTCCCGAGAGATTCGTCCAAGATACCCTTTGTTTGCTGGTTTGACCAGCGAGTAGTGTCGTTCGGCGAGACCCTCATACGTAAACAGCTTCCATGGATAGCTGTCGAGGTCAACAGTACCCTCGCGAGCTTTGGCCAGCGTCTCCTCATCAATTCGTGGGTCCGACACCTCGATATCGTCGAGCTGTTCGCGCTCTACTGACGCTACTAGCGGGTCCGGCTCAAGCTGGTTAAGAACGTGCGTGAAATCAATAGTGTCGTGGAAGTTCCGCCAAGAGATACCCTCAACGCGGAGCAAGCGCTCGACGACATGTCGCCGGTTTTCAGTGTTCTCGATGTATTCCCAAAGCTCTAGCCCGAGACTGTAGGGGTTCATCCCACCGGAGCCAAGCACTTTCGACATGTGGTCGGCATACGTCAGGAACTCGTCGGCACCGGCAAAGTTCTCGTCAGCCATCATCAGTGACTCCCAGTACGATGCCCACCCCTCGTTCATAATCTTCGTCATCTTCTGGGGTGCAAAGTAGTACGACTCGGCACGCAGAATCTCGAGGATTTCTTTTTGCCAATCTTCGAGCTCGATTGCCTTCTCGGCAGTCTCGTCGTACTGCTTGCCGTGTCTCCGGAGGAAGGCAAGGATATCTTTCTCGGGTTCCTCGGGGAAAGTTGTCGAGTCGTCATTCTCTCGTTGTCCTTCGAGCCACTCTTCGTCGAAGACCTGCCTTTGTACCTCTTCAGAGAGATCTAACTCGTCAAGTTCGTCACTTACCTCGCCGTAGTCGACATCAGTCTCTGATGGCTCATCTCGCATGAGTGGTTCGTATGGCTGGTACTGGTCGATATTGTCCTCAAGACAGAGAATGTGGTCGATAAACCGCTCGACCTCTGCACGCTCGATATCAGTATCTTGGATGAAGTCGTCGATTGTCTCCCCGTGACGCGAAAGCATTGCCGCGGCGTTAGGGTCGCGGCTGAACATTGCGAACCATTCGTTGTTCGCAAAAAAGTCCGAATGGGCCTCTACGTGAGTGATGACTGCCTTCTGGTCCGAGAGAGCGTTCGACTCTTGGAGGAATGCGTGGGCTGGTTTGTCGTTGTTGACAATTTCGAATGCCTTGCCACCTAGGAACTGTCCCTGTTTTTGCTGGCGGTCGTAGGTCATCCCCCATCGCCAGTGTGGGTATCGATTCTGGAACCCACCGTAAGCAATGAGTTCGTTCATATCGTCGTAATCAACAATCCAGTAGTTCACGTCGTAGGGTTTAAGCCCGAGCTTTTTGGCCAGTACACTTGCCTCAGTGACTGGTTCTTCGAGCTGTTTTGCCTCTCGTTGCATGTGAACATCATCTGTTGGTTTCATCTGTCGATTCCCTCCTGTTGGTTATCTTTCATTGTCGCCCTCTTCGGTGCTTAGAATGTCATAAATCGCGTCGGTAACATCATCCGGGCTGGTAACGTAAGCAACTGAGACGTTGTCACTTCCGTCGAAATGCTGCTGAACTTCTTCGGCGTGTGTCGCGTTGATTGCGTTCCCAGATGGTTGGGTTTCGACGTACGCGTGGAGGTTAGCGTCTATCCGCTCCATCAACGGGATGACGTTTTTTTCTGTGTCGTTCGAGGAGTTCTCTGAGTCTCCTGCAGCGAAGACATACCGGTTCCAGTCAGTCCAAGGGTACTTCTCGTCGAGTCGCTCCATCGCCACCTCGTAGGCACTTGAGATACGAGTTCCACCACCCGACCGGATACCAAAGAACTCGTCGCGCTCGACCTCCCAGGCATCGGCGTCGTGGGCGATATAGACGAACTCAGCGTTATCATATTTCCCTTGGAGATACCAGTCTAACGGTGTGAACGTTCGTTCGACGAGCTCGCGCTTTTTTTGCCGCATGCTTCCCGATACATCCCTGATGTTTACGACGACAACATTCCGCTCACGCTCCTCGATAATCTCGGGGTATCGATACCGCTCATCTTCACGCCGATACGGAATCTGGTCAACACCTTCCCGTCGAATTCGTCGAGCAGTCTCTTCACGTTCGACAGAGGCTGTCATCTCGGCAAGACTCCCGTACTGTGTTCTGTCTCCGTTGGGTATGTCGTCGTATGCGTTCTCTATCCAACTACGTGAGACTGGTAGATTCTCTTCGCTTCGTGCCCACTCGAATACTTTCGTGGGACCCCAGCCCTCGATTTTGAGCGCAGCTCTGACGAAATCCTTGTCGAAATCCATCGCCAGCTTGCGTTTTAATCCTTCTTTGAACAGCCGTTCGAAATCCAGCGTTCCGGTCGGGCCTGACCGGGTGATATCGGTGAAATCGCCTTCTTTTTCTTCGACGACTTTCTTCCCTTTTGGTTCGAGATCTAGCCCGAGTCGCTCATCAAGTTCTTCGGCGAACTCTTCGGGGTCCATCTCGTAGTACTCGTGGTCACCACCTTCTTCTCCGGGGTCACCCTCCTCGTCACCGTCTCCCGGCTCTGGTTGGCCGACCGGGTCACCCGGCTCCGGGGTACCGTCCTGTCCCTGCCCAATTCCGCCCATTTCGCGTTGGTCGTACTCGAACTCGGGAAGGTCGATGATTTTGATGGGGACTCTGACCTCGTCGCGGCGGCTCTGTCCCAGGTCACCGTACTGAATGAAATCGGCAAGGTCCTGTCGGCGTTGTTCACCGACTTCCCTATACCGCTCTAAGTCGTCTTTCAGTCCCATTTGTAGCTCACCTGGCTCATAACGTGCCTGCTGGTCAACTCGGCCGTTGCCTCGCTGTAATCGTACAGCTCCTGCATGTTCTGGATTGTCGCTTCTTTGAGAGTTTCTGTTTCCGTCCCGCTCGGGGGGTTATCCCACTGGTTTGGATCGAAATCCTCGTATGTCCGCTCGATATCGGCCCAGCTATAGTTTCCAAGCACAGCTTTGATAACTGGAATCTCTTTGGGGTTGACAGCAGCCACACGGAACTCTTCGTCGCGGTTGCGCCATGCATGCCGGTTCAGCGCAGTGATTATCTGTTCTGTTCTGAACGCTGTCACCGCATCAGAGGGTTGGTTACCGCTGTAATCGTCTTCTTCGAACCGTCCGAGGTGCTCAATCTCAAACAGCTTCATCTTGAGCTGGTCCGGCTCCACTCGCTCGCCGCGCTCATTTTCGATTTTGTCTCCCTGCGACCACGCATAGACGTGCTCGACGTACTCCGCAACAGTCGCTTCGTCGACGCGCTTGTCACGCATCATCGCGTTGAGAACATCCTCTTCTTGTTGGGAGAATGCATACTCTTTGACCGGCGCAATTCGTTGCTCGAACTCCGCTGCTTCAGTTGTCGAGAACACCGGCGCGTCAGTCAGCCGTTCGGCCATCGTGTCCAATAAATCCCGGGGCATGATGACCGACTCAACTGCCAACTCCTCGTGGAACCGCTCGGATTCTTCATGTAGCAGGTCGGCAATGATATCTCGTGTGTATGTGACTGGTATTCCGTGTTCACCGTTTGTGCCTTCACCCTCAAACTCCACATCCTCAATGTCAATACGCTCCTCGCCATCACGAATGTAGCCGCGGTCGAACAACAATGCTTTATCGACAATTGAGTGCTCTTCTGGTAGATTTGTTGTGTCGAGCCGTGAGACGACTGCGTACAGAGCTGCCGCTTCGATACTGTGTGGCGCAATTTCGCGGTCGCGGACAATATCGTCTGCCCCACGGACCTGAATCGTTAGTGGTGCTCGCATCCACTCTTCAAGTTGGTCCCACGTCGATGCATCCCAGACGCTTGTTTCGTCAGTTAGCTCCCGGCGGAGCAGTTCTGCTTCCAGCGAGAGGTTTGTCAAGTAGGTGAACCGGTGGCGGTCAAGCCGTCGCTTGAGGGCTTTCAGCGGGTCCTGTCCTTCACGTTCGACGTGTTTGTTCAACTGGCCTTGTAGGTCTGGATTCGAGATGATAATCAACTGCGTGTCGATATCCATCCCAATTCCTTTGTCGAGTTTGACGCGCCCCTCGTCCGGAACGTTCAGAAGCTTCTGGAGCAAGTCGGCGTGTTGAGAGGCATCTTCGACGATAGTTAGCAGGCCGTTTCCCTGTGAAAGAACGCCATCATACGAGAACGCCTGTGGGTTCTTTCGTCCCCGCGAGTCTAGTTCGCGTAACATTCCATGCATCCATGAACCAACAAGTCGCTCTTTGGGGCTTCCCTCATCTTCGGAGTGCAAAATACCAATTCCTTGCCCAATATCGACGACGAAGTTCTTGATGCGTAAGTGTTGACGAGCAGTAGCCTCCGAGAACAAGTCTTCGACACCCTGTCTGCGATACTGTTCTTCGAGATACTCGTATGCTTCACGGGAGAACGGGTCAAGCTCACCCTCCACCCTCACCGGGATGTGGTCGTCGAGGCGTTCATTCAGCTCCGTCAGGAGGTCTTTTCGAACTGACTCTGGGAACACAGTGAGTGGGTGAGATTGGACTGGACTCTCGTACCAGTCGTCTTCGTCGGCCGTTGCGGGCTCGTCACTGTAAGTAAGGCCAGCAGACCCTTCGACTCCGGCGACGTTCCACTCCATTGTGTACCGACGCCCATCCTCCGTTTTGGAGTACTCTCGAAGGCCGTTAACGAGACATCGTTTAAGTTCAGACTTTCCGGTCGCCGTAGGGCCATCGAGCCAGAGAATTTTTTCTTCCTTTCCGCGACCTGCTGCTATCGAGCGCAGGTCATCGACGAACCGATTGAGGACTTCGGTGTTCCCGAGGATGGCGTGTTCCCCGTCATTCCAGGGGTCGTCAAAAAAGCGGTAGCGCTGTTTTTCTTCACCTTCCTCGATGACCGTCCGGGTCCCGGCTGCTTCGATAGCTGCAAGCAAATATTTTGGAGCATGGGCGGCAATACCTGGCTTCGAGAGGAGTGTCTCGATATATGTATCGAGACTCATTGGCTCCTCGTATGTCGCATCAAGCGTACGGTCTGCGGCTTCGATGTACTGGTCCCCGCTCATTGTGTTACTCCTCTAGGGTCGATAGTTTGTTGCCGATTCAGCTGGTACATCCGTTAGTCCTCCATCTCGCTTTTTGCCACCTCGGCACCGGCGAACTCAAGGACTTCCTTTGCGCCCTCTTCGGAGTAGCCCTGCTCGATGAGCGCCTCAATCCACTCGTTGCGCTCGTCGTCGTCCATATCGCCACTGGTCACGAGTGCCGAGAAGTTGATGTTGTGTTTTTTGTCTTCCCACAGCTTTCGCTCTAGAGCCCGGCGCAAGCGGTCGTTATCCTGTGGATTGAACGACACTCCCTCGCGTGCGCGCCGCGATACCCAGTTTGCAACCTCCTGTCGGAAATCGTCTTTCCGGTCCTCGGGTAAGTCGAGTTTTTCTTCGACACTCCGGAGGAACTGTTCGTCTGGTTCCTGTTCGCGGCCCGTAATATCGTCTTCAACGGTATCGTCATCGATGTAGGCCATAACGTGGTCCATATACTTTTCACCCTGACGCTGGATTTCGTCGACATCGTACGCAAGTGCGTGGCGCACGTCTTCGATGGCGCGTTCCTTGTACTCCTCGCGGACGAGTTCGATATATCTGTAGTACGTCTCGAACATCTCCGGCGAGATAGAGCCGTGGCTCTCTAGATTTTCTTCGAGATGTTTGAACGTCGTCAACGGTGAGAGAAACGACCGCGACCGGTGCATTGAGTCCATAATGGCCTCGGCGATTTCATCGCCGATGAACCGCGGTGAAACGCCGTCCATCCCTTCTCCGATATCCACTTTCTCCGCTGCTTCGTCGCGAAGTTTCTTTACGTCGACATCTTCTGTTTCATCAATCTCACCGTTGTAGGCTTTTGCTTTCTGAAGAAGGTCGACGCTTCCTTCGTCAGGCTCCTCAATACGCGTTAACACACCGAATAATCCTGCCATCTCCAAGGTATGTGGTTCGACGCCGATATCCGGGAGATCAGCGTTCTGGAGCATCTTTTGATAGATGCTGCCCTCGTCTTCATACGAGAGGACATACGGGAAGTCGATACGCTTGGTCCGGTCGTTGAACGCCTCCATTTTCTCATCGCCTTTTTTATCTCGGTATTCGGGCATATTCGTTCGCCCGACGATGACTTGGTCGATGTCAATGCGAGGATTGTTCTTTGGCTTGATCGTCTTCTCTTGGGTTGCATGCAGGAAGTCATAGAGAAATTCCCGCTGGAGTTTGAGTAATTCTTCACCCGAGAAGATGCCACGGTTGGAGTTACAAAATGCACCGGAGTAGTCGAATGCTCGGGGGTCTGACTCACCGTAGATAGCGATTTTCGAGTAATTAACATCCCCCGTGAGCTCAGTTTCGTCCTGATTTTTCTTGTCTTTTGGCTCGAAGGTCTCGATTGCCTGCCGTTTGTTCTCATCGGCGAGCAGTCTAATAATCTCGATGTGGTTGTCAAGTACCGCCTGAAGATCGTCATCGTAGTGAGCAAGCAACTGGTCCATGTAGAATTCGCTTGCTGGGTCCAGTGCCTGCTCGTTTCTGATTGTGTATGGCGCATCGAGGTTCTCGTTGACATCGTCGATGACACTCTGGCGTTGCTCATGAGGGAGCAACACGATTGGGTCTTGGTTCATCGGCGAGCGGACGATGTCATCCGCAGGATCTTGGTCTGTAATAACATCACAAAGGTTTGTCCAGCGGAAGGTGTACATCCGCCCTTCCTCACGGCTCGTGTAATCCTCGAAGTATTCACGGATTTGTGAGTCAAATGCGGACTTACCGGAGCCAACAGGGCCGAGCAAGAGGAGAATCCGTCGCTCTGGGCCCAACCCTCGCGCCCCAGACTTTACCTTATTGACAAACTCGTGCATCGCCTCGTGAACAACGCGACCGTAGAACGTATTCTCACCGTCATTGAGCGGGTCCTTGGAGGCGAGCTCGTACTCCACGACGCCGCGATCTTCGTCGTAGGAGGTACCATAGAAATCGAACATGTCAGCGACACGCTGGTGGGCACTACGCGCGATACGCGGCCCATCGTAGAGTTCTTCGAGGTACCAACTGAACGACTGGGGTTTCCGGAGGTCACTTGGAATGGTTTGTCTGTACTCCTCGCTCAACGACTGTAGTGTGCGTTCTTGTTCACTCATTGTTGGCTCTGTTAAACTGTGACACAGGGGTGGACATGTGTACGCTATCGTCGGTCTGTTGGACGAGCAACCAGCCTCGTGGTGATACCTGTTGTCCTGATTGGTCGCTTACTCTGTCACCGCTACAGGGATCAATTTCTGAGGACGATTTCCACACACTTATACGATAGAATTTCTTGGAATATATAAACTCGTTTATCGTAAGGTAATTTACTGTGGAGTGCGTACAATTCACCCGGGATATAGGCCCGTATTATCAGCCTTTTATGATATTTCCGTTTCGACTCATTCAGGCGTAATTATTTTCACAGAACAACTAAACCGGGAGACACAGTCGTGATGGGGTGATTTATATCTCGGGCTTATTAATGAGGTGTATGGAGTTTGAGGGACTGGCTGAAGGGTGGGAAGTCTGGAGCGTCGAAACCACAAAGGCAGTACTCGGGTTTCGACCGGATGTGTTTGACAGTCACGAGTTTCCACCCGAGTGTCTCCCGACGATATACGTCACGAAAGGCAAGCGAGACCGGCGTCCCGGCCGTGATATTCCTGACCCCGACGACCCGTGGTACGTCACCTTGTATCTTGAGCCCGATGTCAACCTCGACCCACGAAAGTATGAGTCACAGGAACAAGCGGTCTCGGGTGCCAAATCCGTTGCAACCGAGTTTACCCGCGGCGAAATCGCGTATCACGACCTCTATCAGGTGCCACGGCCGGACTATTTCGATAAGCTAGACGAATTGACTGGCAACTAGGAACCTACTCAGTGGAAATATACCCATCAGTACTTGGTGTATGAATGCTGACACGGCCGTCTAGCCCGGATGATTTTACTGCAGTTTCTCCTGCGTCTTTTGCTTCCTGTGCCTGTGCTTTATTAGTCACTCCGTAGACAGTCGGGCCCCATGAAGATTGACCGGCTCCAAAAACTGTCCGACTCTTACAGAGCTCCTCGATGAGTGTCCCGACTGGGGGCCGATAGACGCCGCCTTGCTCATCAGCGTACCAGGCACCGTTGAGTCGACCAATCCGCTCGAGCGCCTCCCCGAACTGCTGGATGTTCTGTTCGGCAATCGATGGGAGCAGTGAACGGGTGAGTACGGCTGCGATGTCGTCTGCGATACCGGGATTCGCACTCTCTACGGTTGCCTCCATACTCGATGTTTCAGCCTCACCACTATTTCCGGGGCTTGTTTCAGGGGTGACAACCAGAAAGCGCCAGTCAGCCGGCAACGGTTGCTGGACAATTGGTTCCGGAACGCTCCAATTGCCTGGGTTGGGTGGGTCTGTGGTGAACTTTGTCGAGCGATGACCACTATCGATAATAAAGCCGCCATCTTCAAACGTCGCGACGCCGACTCCACTTCGACCCCCTCTTCCGAGTCGTGGCGCCGTCTGTCTCGGGTCGATACTGAGGTCGTACGTGTCTGCGATTCCAACGAGACACGCCAGCGCAATTTGTGTCCCACTGCCCAGTCCGATATGCCTGCCAAACCGTTCCTTGACGGTAATAGCTATTCCGGGGACATCAAGCACGTCGACAGCGGTCTCAACGTAGGACCTGAGTTCGGAGTCGGCACACCGCACTTCTTGGGCCGCTGTTGTTTCGATACGAAGTGCTGGCTCGTCGAGACCGACGCCGATACCGCCATAGAGTCTGTCGTAGGCCAGTGAGAGGTTCTGAAACCCAAAATGCAATCGTGCCCCTGTCTCGACGGTCACCATGCTGTCTCGTTATTCCCGTCGTTGAACAAAAAGGGTGACAACGGCGACAGTACTTGCGACCCTACCGGACAATGACCACGGCTCGTTCTGTTTCGAGCATCTCTCCGTCGCCAGAGTAGGTCCGTGATTTCTGGATTTCGAACATTTCGCTGTTGAGCTCGAACGTACCATCAGCAATCTCCAAGGTTTCGCCGGTAACGGCAAAGTTTCCGGCTTCGATGGCATCATCGATTGCACTCACTTCACCACCGAACTCTGGACCGACGATTGAGTAGTCCAGATTCACATCGCTGATTTCTGTGGTAATGTCTGGCTCCGTTGTGAAGGAGTCGATGCTCTCGACGTGCATCACGTCCGCGACGGCATCCGCAAACCCGCCGACGTGGCCGTAGATGTCTACTTCCTCAAGCTGTTGGTTTAGCGGTAGGCCTGATTCAGTCTTGTACCGTCGGAGTGCCCCGATGACCTCCATTGCTGTCTCGCCAGCTTCGAGGTCTGCATCGTATCCGACTGGCTCTGGCCACTCTTCTAAATGTAACGACTCTTCTGGGCTATAGAGGCGCTGATACAGTTCCTCAGTGACGTGGGGCAACAGCGGAGCCCACAGCTTGAGGAACGTCTGGTGTGCACGGAGGACGGTATACTGAGTTGAAGCGTTGCCGCCATCAGAGAGACGCTGCTTGGCAATTTCGAGGTAATCGTCACAGAACGTCGACCAGAAGAACGTTCGGAGTTCGTCACGGGCCTTCGCGAACTCGTAGTTGTGGAACCGTTCGGTCAGCGTCTCGGTCATCTCATCAAGTTGTGCAAGGAACCAGCGGTCGATATCTGCTAGCTCTGATTCGACCATCTCGTCGTCAGTAATCGAACGGTCGATATCTTCGGTCAACTGGTCGACCAACCGGGAAGCATTCCAGAGTTTCTGCAGAAGTCGTTCGCCTGCCTCAAGGGCGTTCTCACGGTAAGGGAAGTCGTCGCCGATAGAGGCACTCGCTGTCCAGTACCGCGTCGCGTCGGTTGGGTACTCATCGATGATATCCCGTGGGGGGATGATGTTCCCCTTTGATTTGGACATGGCTTCCCGGTTTTCGTCGAGTACCATGCCGTGGATAATGACATCTTTGAAGGGAACTTCGCCAGTGTGTTCGTAGCATTTGACGATAGTGTGGAACAGCCAAAACGAGATAATGTCGTGGCCCTGTGGGCGGAGGTTCATCGGGTAGACTTCCGGGCGCTCCATGTTCAGGGCACCCGCTTCGCTGTTCCAGTCCCAGCCAGCGTTAACGAGCGGGGTCAGTGACGATGTGGCCCACGTATCGAAAACATCCTCGTCAGCAACGAACTCCTCGTGACCACATTCGGGACAGGCATCGGTCGACGGTTCATCCACAAGTGGGTCGACTGGCAACTGCTCTCGGTCTGCAAGGATTGTTTCGTCACAATCTTGACAATACCAGACGGGGAACGGAATCCCAGAGTCACGCTGTCGGGAGATACACCAGTCCCATTCGAGACCTTCTATCCAGTGTTTGTACCGGGTAAACATCTTCTCGGGCTGCCAGTCAATTTGCCGCCCGGCTTCGAGGTACTCCTCTTTTTTATCAAGAATCTCGATATACCACTGTTCGGTCACGAGATACTCAACTTCCTCGTCACACCGCTCGTGAACCTGTACTGTGTGGTGGTGGTCTCTCGATTCGAGCAAGTGCCCTTGCTTGTCGAGGTCCTCGATAATTGCCTCGCGTGCTTCGGCGGTGCTCATTCCTTCGTACGTGTCGGCGAGGTCAGTCATTGTCCCTGACTCGTCGATAGCGATACGAAGCTCGAGGTCGTGAGCCTGATACCACTCGATGTCAGTCTGGTCTCCGAAGGTACAACACATCACCAGCCCGCTTCCGGTCTCAAGGTCGACTCTGTCGTCTTCGAGAATGGGAACTTCCTGTCCGAACAGCGGCACTCGCGCCGTCCCGCCGACGAGATGCTGATTCTCGTCGTCGTCCGGATGGACGAACACTGAGACACACGCTGGCAGTAACTCCGGTCGTGTCGTCGAAATAGTAAACGTTTCTTCGTCACCCTCGCCTTCCCCAAACTCGACAATGTCGAAGTCGATATCGTTGAACTTGGTCTGCTTATCGAGATCTTCCTGTTCGACCTGTGAAATTGCAGTCTCACACTCCGGACACCAGATAGTGGGAGCATGGTGTCGGTACTCTCGCCCTTGGTCGTAGAGGTCGATAAACGACAGCTGCGAGGTTCGCTGTACCTGTGGCGAGATGGTCTTGTAGGTTTGGTCCCAGTCCACGGAGATAGCAAGCGATTGGACGTTGTCGGTGAACTCTGCCTCATAATCCTTACAGACTCCACGACACTTTTCTTGGAACTCGCGGCGGGTGAAGTCTCCGTGGTTGACACCGAGTTCACGCTCAGTAAGACGCTCGGAGGCAATGCCGTTGTCGTCGTACCCAAACGGGAAGAAAACATCGTCGCCGTACATCCGCTTGAAACGGGCAACGAAGTCCATCAGTGTCAGCCCATAGAGGTGGCCTATGTGCAACCCGCCCGAGACAGTCGGCGGCGGCGTGTCGATAGTGTACTGTGTATCGGTATTTCCGCTGTAGGCATAGGTATCCTGTTCAACCCAGTAGTCCTGCCAGACTGGTTCGACTGCTTCTGGGTCGTACTCATCGCTTAAACCTTCGTGGTCGTTGTTTGCGGACGATTCGTCGCTCGATGGTGGCTCTGACTCACTCATTGGTAAATGTGACCGAACCTGCTCGGTAACTGTTGTGGCCGTCCATGATGGACGGGTAGTCGAATACTGTGCCGGCGTCGAGTTGAGGTAATACTAGGGCCAAGACGGCCCTACTACGTGAGAGACGAAAACCAGAGTCGTCTGTACTCGACCCATCAGTATCGATGTATCGAATGTCCTTCGGATTAATGCCTTCGGTTTTCTGTCCACAGAGCCTCGACGCAAACGCGGACAGTTCTTTATCGACGCTTACTGTGATAGATATTCGAGTTCGTGGTCATCGTCACGTCTGGAGTGTGCGCGAACCCACAGGCGGCCAATCCGCGATAGCTTGGTGTGATAGGATTTGCCGTGTGATTCCTGTTCGATATACCCCTTCCCACCCGGCCCGAGCCTGTCGACAGTGTATATCACCTTCGAGCGGAAGGAGTCGGTGTACTCTTCGCCCAGCTCCCGTGCGAGCTGTTGAGCCAACTCTGATACCGAATCGAACTCCTCGTGTTCACCCAGGGTAAACAGGATGACTTCCTCGAAGGGCTTGACGTTCGAAAAGGACGCAACTGGTAACTCGACGATATGACTCCCGTCAATTTCTTTGGCTCCGATTGTCGTCCCCCGCTCGTCGAACTCTGAAAGGAGGTCCTGTGCACCTTGCAGTCGCTGTTCGATTCGTTCTGCTTTTTCTGTCTCTGAGCCAACCGCTGACGACTGCAGTTCTTCGAGGAGGTCCCGCTGTGCACGCAGTTCCTCTGCGAGTTCCGTTTCGAGATATTTCTCCGGAACTGTGTAGTACGTGTGAATCCGGTCTCTGTCCGATTCGCGCTCAACCATAATAGAGTGAGCAGCGGTCGCAAAGGCAAACGAGACAGTTCGTGGCATTGCCGAAACATTAACCCACACTTCACTGTCTTCGGCGGGACCACTGTGGTCGAGTTCCTGAAGAATAAGGGCGAAGGCCTGTTCGAATGCGCTGTCGTAGTCGTAGACGTCTCCGATGACGTACTGTTCAGTCTCTGCACCGAGAAGACTCCGAAAGTCCTGTTCGAGTTTTTCGGCAAGTTGGCGGGAGTACTCGACATTTGCCTGACTTCCTACATCACCCTTGAGCAGGATGACGTGGTCAACATCCATCTGCTCGCGCACGAGCGGCGCGATAACCCGGTCATAATCAAACCCGACCGGAACGATGTGTGTTTGCATGTCTGATAACTCGTGAGGTACAAATAAATATCCCCCCGTATCGCAGTTAGTGTCGCGCACTTTTTATTGTCCAATAGCTTTATACCGGATATGACCGCGCAGGACGCGGATGACAAAAATATGGATTCAGCATCTGCTGACGAACAAAACGACGAGCGCGATGCTGAAGAACGAACAGACGAAGAAACCGAAATACCAGCCGATGCAGACTCCAATGAACGAACAGAAGAATCCGTAACTGAATTTCTGTCGGACCTTGCCACAGCGCCTGACGAGGATGTCGATGCTGTGCTTGCCGATATCGTTTCAGACAGAGCCTCTGGACAAACCTCAGACACGGACTCAAGCACGGAGAGGGGCCAGTCAGTTGACCCAGCAGACGTCCGAGTCGACGACGCTCTCCTGACGGAACTTGCAGAGATTCCGGAAGAACGGCTTGCGAAGACTTTAGCTGTGTTACGGACAGAGACGGACCGTCTCGAGACAAAACTGGCAAAAGAACAAGAGCGTGCAGACGACCTCGAATCTCGATTGGCCCGCAAGCAAGCGGACTTCCAGAACTACAAGAAACGGCAGAAAAAACGGCTTGAAGACGAAAAAGAACGGGCAACAGAAGACTTCGTAACTCGTTTACTCGATGTGCGGGACAATCTTGAACGAGCACTTGACCAGGACGAAGACGCCGATATCCGTGGCGGTGTCGAATCGACGCTGGACCAGTTCGACCAGCAACTAGAACGCGAAAACGTCGAGACGATTCATCCCGACGTTGGCAAAGAGACGGACCCGCGCCGGCATGAAGTCCTTGCAACTATCGCCGCAGACCAGCCCGAAGATACCATCGCACAGGTTCACCGCCCTGGATACGTCATGGGTGAGAAAGTGCTGCGCCCCGCGCAAGTTGCTGTCAGCGATGGGTCGCTTGTCGATGACGAATAACCCCCGCAGAATCGGTACTATCGGTGGATTTGCGGTGCAATGATAAAGTTTGGGGCTAGCCCAACCGAGTCCCCCAAATTCGGGAGATAACGGCGTGTGTGGGCAACACATATTCGCCGCATCTAGCAACTTTTAAGCGGTGGAATCAGATAGTTATGGATAACATGGCAAGCAACAAGATTCTCGGCATCGACCTCGGGACCACGAACAGCGCGTTCGCGGTCATGGAAGGTGGCGACCCGGAGATTATCGTCAACAGCGAGGGTGAACGAACGACACCCTCCGTTGTCGCGTTCTCCGATGGTGAACAGCTCGTCGGCAAACCGGCGAAAAACCAGGCCGTCCAGAACCCAGAAGACACGATTCAGTCTATCAAGCGTCACATGGGTGAAGACGATTACAGCGTCGACATCGACGGCGAGGAGTATACGCCTGAGCAGGTGTCGGCGATGACTCTTCAGAAGATTAAACGGGACGCCGAAGACTACCTCGGTGAGGACATCGAGAGAGCAGTCATCACGGTTCCAGCATACTTCTCTGACCGACAGCGTCAGGCGACTAAGGATGCTGGCGAAATTGCTGGTTTCGAGGTCGAACGCATAATTAACGAGCCGACGGCTGCAGCAATGGCGTACGGTCTCGACGATGAGTCCGACCAGACTGTGCTGGTGTACGACCTCGGTGGTGGTACCTTCGACGTCTCTATTCTCGAACTCGGTGGTGGCGTTTACGAGGTTGTCTCTACCAACGGTGACAACGACCTCGGTGGCGACGACTGGGACCAAGTAATCATCGACTGGCTGGCTGACGACTTCGAGGACGAACACGGCATCGACCTCCGTGAAGACCGACAGGCCCTCCAACGGCTCACTGAAGCCGCCGAAGAGGCCAAAGTCGAACTCTCGAACCGCAAAGAGACAACAATCAATCTGCCGTTTATCGCTGCTGACGACGAAGGGCCAAAAGACCTCGAAGCCTCACTTACACGCGCAAAATTCGAGTCTCTAGCGAGTGACCTCGCACAGCGGACAGTCGGTCCGACAGAAACAGCACTTGACGACGCTGGGCTGACCGAAAGTGATATTGACGAAGTGCTCCTCGTCGGTGGCTCTACCCGGATGCCGATGATTCAGGAGAAAGTCGACGAGATGACTGGTCAGGAGCCAAAAAAGAACGTCAATCCTGACGAAGCAGTTGGCCTTGGTGCTGCAATCCAGGGTGGCGTCCTCTCCGGCGACGTTGACGATATCGTACTGGTCGACGTGACACCGCTTTCGCTCGGTGTTGAGGTCAAAGGAGGTCTCTTCGAGCGTCTCATCGAGAAAAACACCTCCATTCCGACCGAAGAATCAAAGATTTTCACCACTGCGCAAGGGAATCAGACAATGGTCCAGATTCGCGTCTTCCAGGGTGAGCGCGAAATCGCCGAGGAAAACGAACTACTCGGCGAGTTTAGCCTGACAGGGATCCCGCCGTCGCCGGCTGGTGTCCCACAAATCGAGGTCACATTCGAAATTGACGAGAACGGTATCGTCAACGTCAGTGCCGAGGACAAGGCCTCCGGTAGCAAAGAAGATATTACCATCGAGGGTGGGGCAGGTCTCTCTGATGACCAGATTGAAGAGATGCAGGAAGAAGCCGAGAAACACGCCGAAGAAGACCAGAAGCGCCGCGAGCGTATTGAAGCACGCAACGATGCAGAAGCGACAATTCAGCGCGCCGAGACGCTTCTGGACGAAAATGAGGACGCGGTAGATGACGACATTCGCGAAACAATCGAAGCCGGTATCGAGGACCTGCAAGCGGTTGTCGACGACGAAGAAGCCACAAAAGAAGAATTAGAGGAAGCCGCCGAAGACCTTTCAGATGAGCTGCAGGAAATCGGCAAGCAGATGTATCAGGGACAGGCTGAACAGGCTGCCGACGGAGCCACAGCAGGTGGTCCGGGCGGTATGGGCGGCGCAGCAGGCCCCGGTGCAGGCGCTGCAGGTCCTGGAGCCGGTGCTGCCGGCGGACCCGGCGCTGGTCAGGCTGGTGCGGGCGAGGAATACGTCGATGCTGACTTTGAGGACGTAGACGACGAGAACGAAGACGAAGACAACGAAGAGTAACTGGACGGGTTCTTTTATTCAGACGACCGCCGCGATGTCACTGCAGCCCAAATTGCTGTTGCACCCAGCAGTGTCGCTGAGAGCATTGGAAGCGTCAGGTAGGCCTGCCGCCAAGAAAACCCAACTCTAGAAATGAGGTTTTGTGCCTGTGGGACGTAGAGAATAGCAGCCGGAACAATCAAAAACGCAAAGATAGTCATACCCACAAGCGTCCACCCTCGCCAGTCAAACTCATTGTGTCGTGGTGGTGCGTAATTAGAACCGTCGCTCCCCAGATTCGCTGCCGATTTGCCACCATCGGTTCTCGACTCCTTGGCTGGCTCGTCAGCGGATACGTCCGCATCCGCGTTAGTACTATCTGTCATATCGTTCATCTGGAATTACGACTACCTTTCCAAAACCGTTGCGTTCTTCGAGGCGGCGGTGTGCTTTGGCTGTCTCGCTCATTGGAAGTGTCGCCCTGATACGTGGCTCGAATGTCCCGTCCCAGACCAGTTCAAGCACATCGTCTACCTCGCCGGGTGTTGCCATTGTTGACCCGATAACCTCAAGCTGGTTCCAGAAGATGCGATCAATATTGGTTTCGGGTTGCCCACCAGTTGTCGCACCACAGGTGACGACGCGCCCACCACGAGCGAGACTTTTGAGTGAGTCTTGCCACGTGGCAGCGCCGACATGGTCGACAACCATATCGACACCACGTTTGCCGGTTTTCTCACTAATCTGTGCCACAAAGTCATCATCTTCATAGTTGATGACGTGGTCCGCACCGATTTCGCGGGCATACTCTAGCTTTTTGTCGGTGCTAGCAGTAGCGTACACCTCCGCACCCGCGTAGTCAGCAATCTGCACCGCCGCGTGACCGACGCCGCCGCTGGCTCCGAGGACAAGAACTGATTCGCCCGGTTTAAGCTCACCACGGGTGAGCAGCATCCGCCAGGCCGTCTGAAACACAAGGGGCGCGGCTGCCGCAGTTTCCCAGTCGACGTGGTCTGGAACTGTGACGAGATTGTCGGCAGGGACGACCGCCTGTTCTGCATGGACGCCTCGGACGTGTTCGCCCAGAAGGTGATAGTTGACACAGAGCGTCGGCTCACCGTCCCGGCAGAACTCACATTCGCCACAGCTGACCCCAGCCGAGACAGCCACCTTATCGCCCGGCTCGAACCTGGAGACTGCCTCCCCGGTCGATTCGACGATTCCTGCACCGTCACTCCCAGGGATGTGTGGCATCTTCAACTCGACACCGGGAAGTCCTCGTCGAGTCCAGATATCGAGGTGGTTCAGTGCACCCGCATGGATATCGATTCGTACCTCGTTCCGGCCCGGTTCCAGCGTCTCGTACTCGCCGTACTCGATAACGTCTCTGTCGCCGTGGTCGCTGAACTGGACGGCTTGCATGTGCGGACCCACGGCGGCGGTAATAAAAAAGAGTCCGCTACCGTGTCTCGCGTTGTTCGACCTTGTTCAGGTAGCTGAAATCCATGATGGATTCTCGTGAAAATATGGAGTATCTTGGTTTTAAGAGTGTCGATATAAGCCGTTTCAGACGCTAAAACGCAACCGCATATAAAGGCGCGGCGGTGGGGGATAGTGAGGCTTTGCTCGAAGGGCTTCCAGCGAACAGAACCTATTGACAAAACACAGAATTCTGTAGCATCGACCCCACGGGGTGGCATGTGAGCTGAGACGATCCCGACGTGTCTATAGTCGGTATCGAGGCGAGAGTTCTGCTAAAACCCTCTGTCGTAGTTGATCGTCCACTGAGTTATAGTAGTAGTTAGAAATAATTACTCACTTTTGGAGTGGAAAGTTGATCGAGAGCTGTATCAATCGCTGTCGTCAGCTCGTCAAGTGAGTCAAAGAAGCGGTTGCTAAGAGATGCTTGAAGCTGTTTCCAGCATTCTTCGACAGGATTCAGGTCTGGTGAGTACGACGGCAACGTCACAAAGGCGAGGTCGTTACGGGCCGCTAGGTCCGTGACGGCCGACGCCTGAAAATACGGCGCTCCATCGAGAACGATGATCAAGTCATCTTCGAATTCTTGGCATAACGCGAGAATCAAATGTTTTGCGTGGTCGGCCGTGACGTACTCGGTGAACCGGGAGAAGAAGCGATCACCGTCTTCGGTGATCGCGCCGAGCAGACACGTCCAATCGCGTTGCCCGGAGAGTTCGACTGAGAGCCTGGGTGAAGAACCGCTACAGTGGTCAATACAGGTTATTTGTACAGCTCAATTCAGTCTGCCTATTTATCAACAACAATCTCAAGAACAAATCCCCACCAATCAGTCACACCTTGATCATTTGTATGGGGCGAATCCTGTTCGTTTATACTGATTTTAAAGCGATACTCCCCGCTGGAGAGACAGCTCTCGTCACTGGCATAGATGCCTGACGTCCCCTGGTGTACCTCGCCTGGCTCAAATGTGATTGATGGATATGCTCCATCTGTTCCAATCGGGCCAGTCATATGCCAACAGCCATCAAACTCTACATTCCAATTTCCTGGCTCTCCAAGGAGGCGTACATTTCCTTCCTCGCTAGTTTGGGCTGTAAAGATCATTTGGTATTTGCCACTGAGCGTGACAGTGTCGTCGGTTTCATTCGTCCACGCGACTCTGATGCTTGCAGGTGACTGTTTATCACCGACCGCATCGGTGATAGAGACCTCTGGGGACACAGATAAGGTGGGCTGCGGGTCGGGACTGACTTCTGTGATTCGCACCGAGCCCCGTTTCTCGTCGTCACCGAAATAGCCGAGACAATCACTCACGGATGTAGAGAGCGCAACCGACCCGCTCGCCAAAATCTCTCGCCGCTGCATGGGTTTTTCTCCTCTAGTCTTAGCCATCCAATAAATAGTTTTCCGGAGACACAGCGTTTTCTATGTGACTCGCCCAAGAACGTTGCTCAACTCACAGTGCAATGGAGTGGGGGTTGTCGGAGTCCTGGCGTGGACGCGAGTTTGGTCGACTGCTGGATTGGTCAGTTGTATGCTGTAATCAATTCAGCTCTGTGAGTGGTTCAGGGAGCGAGAGGAGATACAAAGTAGTGAGTTGGATTAGTTTCTCGTGGCGGTCCGGCCACTGAGGAGCGAGTGCTCTCGCTCGTTCCGTCGACCCCCTGGGGCAACCAGGAAGATTGCAGGGACGGAACAGAACTAGGAGTTACGGTGCTCGAAGACATCTTCGAGTTGTTCCATGGGCTCGATGAACGTCTCTTCCCACGCTTCGTGGCTTTCGTTGCCAGTTGGTCGGTCGCACAGATGAGGATTGCACCGTCGTCGAGTTCTTCAATCCGCTCGGCTGGGAGATCCAGTAGCCACTCGCGGCCGTACTCCGCAACCATGTTGGACGGGAAAATCATCAACCACGTCGGATTATCGATCCGCCCGTTCGCCAGTCGCTCCTCGTCAATTGGGTACGGGGTTTCGATTCCCAGCGCTTCGTACTGGTAGCTGACCACCCCGAGCACATACTGTGGTTTGATCGCCTCGTACACCAGCGCTACGAGATCACGTGTCTCGTCGAGCAACTTCTTCAGTTGGACAAGGTCACGGAGGACGCTGTCGGGATAGCCGTCCGAGTGTCGGTAGATTTGTGCGATGCGGTCGGTTTCAGACTGTTCGTCTGCGGGCTCGCTCCGTTGGATGAATCGGAGTTGACTTCGTGTCGGCATCGATCACCGCCGGCGCAGAAACAACTTCTCCTGAATCGAGTGAGGTCTCTGGGATCACGACGAATGGCTGTCACTGGACAACTTAAATCCAATTAAAAATGGATACCGAAATTCGCAAGAAGGCAGTCGGATAGGGTCCTTGCTCGGAAACTAATGCTTTCCCAGCCCTAAACCCCTAATCCAACTAGGATGGCTGATTCGTTCCTATACTTCGATCATCAGCAATCCGGTATTACGGAATTTCATCGACGATGTCACGTAGGTCATCGGGGCTGGACCAGGCGAAGCACTGATCGTGGAGTTCGAAGAGGCGGAATTCGTTGAGATGGACCCAACTGTATGAGACGGGTGCGTGTTCGCTGTCTTCTCGATCCTCCAGTCGGTCGATGACTTCTGCTTTCGTGAGTCGGATGTCGTTCTTGTGGGCAGCTGTGAGGAGCAAGTCGAGTTCGTCTTCGGTAGTAGCGTCGTCGAGGTCGTCGTTGAAGTAGATCGTCGCGGCAGCAGCGATGACATCCGTTTCCGTGTCGAGGTTTTGTTCGGTCATCCACGCGTAGTCCCGCGGGAGCACGTACGATTTGTCGAAATATGGTGTCGTGCTGATTTTCCCGAGTTCGGTGACTTCGCCGCCAGCGTCTTGTTCATACACGGCGACGATAGTGTCGACATGCGCGGCGAGGAGGGTAAATCGAATACGGAAGACGGGGAGGCGGTCGATATTCAATTCTGAGAGATCGGCCAGCAGGAACGGGTACGTACCGAGTCGCTTGTCCAGTTCGTTCTGGACAATGCGGAGCCGTCGAAGGTATGGGCCTCGGTAGCTGCCGAGGATAAAATACGAGTCTTCGGGAGTGTGGAGGTGCGGAAGTTCTCGATTGGCGAACCCCAGTATTTCGGATGCTTCGTGTGGTTCTAATTCGAGATCCTGGAGAGCATCGTTCACACTCTCCATGATCTCTGTTGCATTCGGAGGCGGACCAGGGTCAGCCATATTGTGTGCTCTTTAGCGAACAAATAAATAGATTGTTAACTAGTATGCCTATTACGGAATTTAACCACATTGGTTGACCCAAAGTATTATTCGTGTCGCCGAGGAACTCTCAGGTAAGATCATGAGTGACGCGCCTGCCGCAAAGAATGACGGCCCGTTCGAAGAACAGCGGCAGATCTACGGTCTTCTCTCTCAGGAGACGCGGCATTTGATTTTGCAGTTCATCCTCGGGCACCCAGAGCATCTCCCGTCACTCGATGAGTTAGCGCACATGATGCCGAAGAACAAGGCCGCAATCCGAGACCAATTGGAGGTTCTCAGTGATAACGACATCATCGTCTGCTACCGGTACCCGCCAAATGAGGACGCACGCGATCTCCCGTCGCAGTTCTACGGCTTGACTGAACGCGGTGTGGAGATTCTTTACGAGTATAATTATCTCCGTGGACTCCCCGTAGCGCGTGCACTGTACGAGAACACGCGTCTTTCGGAGAAAGCCCAACGGCATCGTGACGCACCGCGTCCCCAACTCCCGGCTCAAGTTATAGACGCGCTCACGATTGGCGAGGATAACGATACTAATTTCGACCGCTTGGAGAGGTACATTCGAGAACAAAAGGGGAACACGCGCAGTGTCGACGATCAGGTGACCGTTGCGAAGGCGTTCTACAATGCCGGTATCGATCCTGAGGAAGAGGGAATCAAGCAGGCGGAGCTGCTCGACTCGTTCGATGTCGATATCGAATACCAACGGAGAACAGTGCTGAACCACCTTGTTGATGCTGGAGTGCTTGCCCGAACAGCACCGTCCGGGCCGGACGTCTTTGCGATCAGCGAACGGCTTGACGAGATCGTAAATGGGCAGGTGACCGAGGAAGCGAAAGCGAATCTGGATGCCTTGATCGCGCATATCGACGATGAACTACAAGTCACGGCGCTCGCTGAGGACGCCGCGGAGCGGGACGGACCACCGGCCCGAACGTCAGAGCCGTCCGTCGCCGTCGCCGATGGTGCTGGTCGAACAATTCGTAGTATTTTAGCTGCGGAATTTGGCATCAAGCCAGAACAGGTAGTGGATTTTCTGCAGTCCGGTGATCCAGTGGATCGACTGAATACGGCTGTCGAAGCGATTGAGTCCTCGGAAGAAGTCACGAAGTCAGAGAATTACGGACAGATTGTATTCGTCCGGCCGGCATATCGATACCGGCTGACTGATCAAGCAATGAAACTCGTGTAACAGTTGTTGGTAATACGATTTCTTTATTCAGCAGCACCGCTGTAATTATCTCGCCCGATTCGGCCTGATTTTGATGTTGCATTGGTAGCCTGTTAGTCGTTACTTATCTGCTTCTTGATAATATTCACCAAGGGGCTTCAGTCGCAGTTCACCGAAGCCGTATCGGGAGTGAGTGCCGACCCGCGTGAGGCCGTTCTTCGCGGTCTCCACCGGACGGTCGTCGAGGTACTTCACGACCTGCCCGTGGTCGGCCGCCTCCAGTCTGAATACCTCGCGCTGTTCGAGGATCTTCTCCTCACGAAGCCGGAGATCGTCGCGGTTCTCAGCCCACCACCACGGTACAGGCCGGTCGTCCGCGTTGGGATACTCCGACTCCACCACGAACGGCGTCACGAGTTCGATGAGGTGCGTCTCCGCGCCTTCGAGCCGCGAGTAGTCCAGTTCATCGAGGTCCACCATCTGCGTGTCCTTCAACTGGACCTCGCCATAGCCGTAGTTGCGCTTGCCGCCGAACTGGAGGCCTTCCAGCACATCCTCACCGAGCGGTAGTACCGTCGGGTCATCGGCGTGCAGGTAGGCGTGAACGTACCATTTCGTGGTCTGCTGTTGCTTTCGCTGGTCCTCCCGGCGGCCCATGATGGTCTCGTGAGCGAGTGCCGGGTGGCCGCCGTGGACGCGGAGATCGTGCGTGTTCAGCGCGTCTCGAGCGCGGGTGTCCAGCAGCCACGGGTGTATCGCTTCCCGCTGTAGGAAGAGGTCGTCGTAGCTCTCTACGTCTGGTAGGCCACTCCCGAGGTAGGGGCGGATACCCGACTGCGTATGTTCCTCCGGGAAGGTCCCGAACTGACCGGGCACGAAGACACCGTGACTGGCCGATACCACCGAGTGCGTCTCGGGATCGAGGTGCTGACCGAGAGCGTGCAGGATGGCGTTCCCCTCCGATGAGTGGCGCGAGCGCTCTCGCGGACGAACCCAGCACGGTCCTTGACTAGGCCGTCGACGTCAGTCTCCCAGATGCGCTGCTTGCACTCCGCGATGGGGTCAGCGTCCCCAGACAGGAGACCGAGTTCCAGTACGGCGTATTTCGTGGGGAACGGGTCGGCACCGAGCAGTTTCTCGCGGTAGAAGACGACCGGCACTTCGAAACGGTGGAATGCGACGGTGTAGTGGTCCAGTCGCTCGCTGGCGAACCGCTAGGGGAAAGTCCCCTCGTCAACAGCGACGCCGAACATCTCTTCGCCATATCTATAACAAGCTGAGAGCATCGTTCACGAACTGTACGGTGTTATCAGTTCGTCAGAGCTGACTCAGAAAGCCATAAAAACTAGTCTATGATACGCTCCCAAGGAGCCGTCACCAGGTGACCTCGTACACACAGTCGGTGCCGCCCTCGTTCCGGCAGCTGTCGCCGACCTCGTCAACCCTGGCCACACCCCTGTCCACGAATTGCTCAGCGGTCGCTTTGAGAAGTCCCCGATCGAACACACACGGATATGGATTGTTGCAGGTTATCTGGACGGTCGTCTCGTCGATCGCTTCGGCGTCGTAAGAACCGATTTCGCCACCACGATGGTTCATCTGGTAGGCTTCGTTGACTGATTCCAGACCGCCCACGACCGAATCGATGCCCGGTGGCCAGTCGGCGTCTTCCGGAATTTTCTTCCCGATCCGGTTCACGGTATTCTCACCCACGGAGTCTGCAACCTCCGCGAAGGCATCAAGATAGGACTGCTGTAAGTACCACTCCTCAGGCTGTGGGTCTTCGATACCGTTTTCGGCTAGCATCTGCCGGGCCGTCCGCTCCATTGGAGTGCCGTTGATGAACGCGAGGACTGTCTCCCCTTTCACCTCGACGCCGTCCTCGAATGTCTTGAACTGTGCCATCATGTGAGTCAATAATACAGCCACATATATACTTTGTTCAGGTCGTCATACAACTGTTCTTAATGTGGTTGTTTTCACGGATTGTTGGGATGACCCCCTGGCCAGTGCGCCTGCGGACTGACAGCTGGTGATTCTGCCAGAATCGGGTGATATACAGTGTCGCGTACGAGCTACAGCGCGCTTAGTCAGCCTCCACACTGTACGTGACTCAACTCCGTCGCAATGCTCAGACTTGACCGTTCACTCCGGAATTCTGATGACGATTGTGGTGCCGTCAGTCTCTGTTTCGAAGTCGACAGATGCCTCTGCGTTGTCGGTGACCCAGTTGATTGCCCACAGCCCCATGCCACTGCCGTGTTCAAGTGGCAACTCCTCTCTTCGATGACGAATCCGTCGAGATGGATGCTGTCGCAGTCGTCGCCAACGCATCCGGTATCGAACTTGTTCGGTCGGACTCCGACTACGCCGAGGAAATCGCCGAACTATCCGAGGGAGCTGTCCAGTTCGTCGCCTGCAAGAAATCAATGCAGGCCGTTGGACTGACGCGAGACGACATCCTCGACGTCGTCGAGACGGCCCCACGTCCGTCGGAGAACTTACCTGCAAATGGGGTGGATATGCACCGCCACAGTCAGTCTCCTCTTCAGCAGCAAATCGAAAGATAGCTTGATTGACACGCTTGTTATCGCCAGCACGTCTGCACTGGGAGACTCAAACGACCCTTTCAGTGTACCGTAGCGGTATAGTAATACTGTCCCAAACGCCACACAATGACCTCACTGCTGCCACTCAAGCCCTCGGTCGAAGGTCCTGCGGAGGCCGACCTCGAACCGAAACTCGTTGGGTTAGAGGACGCCGACTCCGACCGGATTCTCTCCGCTATCTCGTCGACGACCGCACGTCGTATCCTTGGAATACTCTACGACGAACCGCAGACAGCCTCCGACATCGCGGCCGAGCTCGATTCGTCAGTACAAAACGTCAGTTATCATCTCGATCGGCTCGTGGACGTGGAACTGGTCGAAGTCGTCGAGACGTGGTACTCCAAACAGGGGCGCGAGATGGACGTGTACGCCCCGACGAACAGTACACTCGTCTTGTACGCCGGGGCCGAGCGGGCGACACCATCATTGACGACTGCATTGCGTCGAGTGTTCGGAGCAGTCGGAGTCATCGGGCTCATGAGTGTACTCGTTCACTCACGATGGACCGCTACCCAGCCACCTGCTCGAGCGGCT
This sequence comes from Halovenus rubra, assembly GCF_026586665.1. Classification (GTDB taxonomy): domain Archaea; phylum Halobacteriota; class Halobacteria; order Halobacteriales; family Haloarculaceae; genus Halovenus; species Halovenus rubra. Next base: position 315,607 of record NZ_JAODIY010000009.1, on the reverse strand, counting down.
CGTACCCCCATGAACCAACCGGAGCCGACCCTCTGGGAGTCACTCGTCTCATTCGGAACCGGTCCGGGTGGACTCATCCTCGGGCTCGGACTGCTTTCGGTTCTCTGTCTGTTCGTGGCCTGGTACTGGCGAGCGTACCGACCGACGCGAGAATTCCAACGAACAGTGTAACCACAGCAAACTCAAAGGCGCCTTTGAACCTAGCATAGGGCAATACATCCCCCACTATAACGAAGTTGTATGGAACGACGAGAATTCCTGACGACAGCTAGTATCGGCATAACGACCGCAGTAACGGGTTGTCTCTCCCAGGCAAGTTCGACCGGTTCCTCAGAGCCGGACATGGAAGATTCTACGCCGACGCGTGACCAACCGACAACGGAAACCAACACGACGCCGGAGAGTACCAGACTCAAGAGTGGTGAAACCGCGAAACGGACCCTTGGATCGGGGTCACTTGACGAGAGTGGCCTTCGTAAACCACACCACGTCGCTCTCAGTAACCAGTCGGAGCAGACACAGACGGTTACGCTCACCATTCAGCGGGCGGAAAGCACCGTACTCGACGAGCGATTCGAACTCACAGTAGACGCGACCGTCGACGTGTCGCTGACGGATCTCGATACCTACGACGCCGAGGTGACCGTTGCCGCTACAGAAACGACTGAAACGGTCACAATCGATCCCGCACAGTTCACCTGTAACGTGGTCCGCACGACGATGAGCGTACAGGCTGACGGTTCGGTCGATTCGGCGGCAGTCTCGACCAAGATGGCCTGCCCGGGTGTCGTCACGGCCACGGTTGACGCCGATGAGTCAGTCTCGCACACGCTCGGCGACGAACCGGTTCCACAGGATACGGGGGCCGAAGTGCATAACGTGCTCGTTCACAATCCGTCGAACCAGTCGTGGACGGCCCGAGTTCTCCTCGACCAAGCCACCACACCGCGATTCGATGGCCTCTACACGATAGCACCTAACGGAACCGTCCTCCTCACACTCACTGAGAGCGACACGTACGACATGGAAGTTGAGGTCCTCGAAACTGACTCGGTCGAGACCGCACAGATTGCTTCCGAAGACTTCGACTGTAACGAGTCCTCAACCCGCGCCGAAATCGACGATGAGGGCGCGCTGACGATGTCGACGGTCTCGACGAGGATGGCGTGCGGGACGGATGTCGAGAACGGGACGTCGGACGATTCGGAATAGGGCTCGCTTCGAGACTGAAACCTCATCCTCGTTGTGACGAGAGCAACCGAACTCGTCAGCGGATGGTATATATTTCAGATGTAAAGTTGACGGTTCTCAAGCATTCGAGAGTCGGGTGGCCGCAGTGTGCCGGTTGTGTCGGACCATGTCGGTTTCTGCTCACGGGCGCGAAGCGCCCGTTCAGGTCAGCGGGACCTTCGTTCCCGCACGACTCAAGCGCCTCCTGCAGAGTGATTTCGAACATCTCGGGACGGCCGATGATTCGCCGGGTGCCAGCGGTCAGCAGGATGGTGTTGATCTCTCTGTCCAGTTCGAACCCGTCGGTGTCGCCTGCAAATTCTGTCAACCGCATCAGTTGTTCCTGTCTGTCTGCCCGCTCGTCCTCGCGACGGGCCCGAACGGCGTTGCGGATCCGGTTGGCCAAGAGTTCGTACTGTTCGGTACCGCTCCCCTTCTGGAGATAATCGGTCACACCAGCAGCAATGGCGTCACTTGCGACTGTTTCGCTGCCCTCACCGGTGAAAAGAATAAACGGGAGGTCAGGATACCTCTCCCGGACGGCCTGCAAGAATTCGAGGCCATCTATACCGGGCATATTGTAGTCCGAAACGATGCAATCGGGGGGAGAGTCGTCGATCCGTTCCAGTGCTTTGTTGGCACTGATTGCTGTCTCGACAGTGAGTTGTTCGTTCTCGCGTTCGAGAAATGTCAGTAGCTAGTGATGGATCCACTCTGTATGTTTCATCGGCCTTCTAAGAGGAGGTATCGCTGTGCACATTCGACACCTGCGTATTCCTTCCGAAGAGTAGCCCCGATAAGCCGCTACTGTCACGCGGTTTGTCTCCTAAGTGAACACGAATAAACCCAGTACATTCTAGGGCTTACCGATAGACTCACGCTGAGGCTGCCCGCGCAAGAGGTTGTATCTCGACTACGTAGCGGTTAGTAAAGAGTGACCGTCTGGAGGAAGGTATGGTGACGTGAACTGCTCGGGGCTACTGTCCGAGGCGGTTCAGCCTAACTCGAGGCAGAGGCCCTACCCTCAACGAGCGAGCGGGGCCATTGCCTCCGGGCGAAGTAGGGTAGGGTAGTTTACTGCACCAGCAATCCACCGTCGATGATGATTGGTTGTCCCATTACGTACGAGGCGTCTTCTGAACAGAGCCAGACGACGGTGTCGGCAATTTCTTCTGGCTCACCGAGCCGTCCCGCAGGGATCCCTGCAGTGATACGCTCTAACTCCTCAGTGTTGTCTTCCCCCGCCTGCTGGACCATTGGCGTGTCGATAACACCCGGACAGACTGCGTTGAAGCGGATTCCATCGTCAGCATAGTCGACCGTCGCCCGTCGAGTCAGCCCGATTACACCGTGTTTACTGGCAGCGTAGTGTGCGCTCCCGTTCGCGCTCACACCGGCGACTGAGGAGGTATTGACGATTGCTCCCCCTCCCCGTTCGATCATCTCCGGTATTTCAGCTTTCAGACACCGCCAGACTCCCTTCAAATTTACGTCGATCATCTGATCCCACTCCGCCTCGTCGTACTCCGCGAGGCGGGCGCCCTCTTCGGCGATGCCGGCGTTGTTGTGTGCGAAGTCTAGCCCACCATACTCGTCAACTGCTGTCTGTACCATCGCGGCGACTTCCTCTGAGTCAGTGACATCTGTCTTGACAAACGTCGCTTCGCCGCCGTTACTCTCGATCAAATCGACTGTCCTGTGGCCGCCTTCTTTATCCACATCAGCAACAACGACGTTCGCTCCCGCCTCGGCAAACCGCAGCGACGACTGTCGGCCGATTCCAGATCCACCACCAGTGACGACCGCAACTCCGTCTTGTATTCCGTTCATGATATCAACCGCCACGCCGTTAGACGTGACATGTTAGTCACTCACATTCCACCCGCATATGTTTATCCCTGCGGTAGCTGGCTTGTACCGCGCCGTTCACGGCGCGGAGGATGTCACTGCGTTGTGTGCCGTCCGTATACCACACTATTATAGATTGGCACGCAGCTGTTGGCAGTGTTCAGATTAGCTGATTCCATGCGAAGCTGAATGCTCTGAGCCAATCGTTGGCAGTATCTTGTTCTGCATTGCTGAAACAGTTTGAAAACGAAGAGGTACGTCTTTTTACTCTCTAAATATACGTTCGACGCTGTTCCGATTTCCATGGCGCTCATATCTGAAATCGTGGCCATGTTTCGAACACGCAGCTCGTAGCGAGTGCGATCCATCGATGAGAAACACAGCGTTCGCAAGACGCATCTTGCGAGCCCACGAGAACTGCGAGCAGTTCTCGGGACGTCGTCAACGTCATGTTTCTCGCGGAGTTCAGCGAAGAATCCCTGAGCAATTACCTTATTTGTTGTTGGCTCAAGCTTTGTATGGAGTAATTCGTTCGTTTGAGGATCGACAGCAGCGTACAGCTAGTACTGCTCGTCATTGAGTCGGATCACAGTCTCGTCAACCGCAATGTGATCCGGATTTTGTCCGTCTTCGGGCTGTAGATCTGCCTTGTGAACCCAGTTGTGAACGGTAGAGCGGGCACGTTCGACACCAAATATTTCAAGAACAGAAACAGTATTCGAAAGCTATAGTCCAGCAAGATGTAATTGAATACTGAGTTTCATCAGCAATCGCGGTGTCGCTTCGTGTTCAATAAACTCTAAGTCGATCTGGTCGATACTACCGCTGAGGCGAGCGTTTTCGGGCATGATAACTCAGAAAACGCTACGTCTCACTCTTCCATCCTTATCTGAACACCGCCCCAGAAGTTGGTTCATCCCTAGATTGGTTCTAGGTCAACAGAATTAGTAACTGCCTACTACTAATCGTAGCCTCTCCCTACGCCGTCGTGGAGAAACGACGGAAACGCGGGGGTGGGTGTCCTCCCTCATCGAGTTTTACTCGTCCGGGTCGGCCGGGCCCTTGTACTGAGAACGAATCTTCTCTCCCTCCCGCCACTGCCAGTAGTAGTAGCGATTGTCGTTGATCTCCTTGATCGTGATTGTCGCTTTGGCAGGGACGTCGTCCGGAAGATCATCTGGTCGCTCTTCGACCTCTTCTTGATCTGGTGACTTCTCGAGACGGGCCTCTCGTTCCTTATGCTCGGCGAGCGCCTCAGCGTACGTCGCAACTTCTCGGAGCTGCTCCGGGTCTGACTCGTTGAGCCTGTTGACGATCTCCGTCGGGAGGTTCGCCGGTGGGGTCGGGGGTTCGTAGGACATCGGCTACTCTCGTGTTAACCAACACGACCCACGAGTCCATAGCTTTGTTGGTTAAGTCGGTGGAGACGGTTCTCGCACCTGCTAGCTGTAACATTACTCGAAACTTATTTATACAGTAGTTTCGTACTGAGTTACACTGTGCTCCGGCGCATCGAACTCGAAGTCCTCGCAACGGTCGACCGCGGCGACACGATCTCCGAACTCGCGACGAAGCTCGACCACAGCGAGAGCTATCTCTCTCGTGCCGTCGGTGACCTCGTCGAGAAGGGGCTCGTCTACACGGAACGCGATGGCCGTCGAAAACGAGCCGTCCCATCGGATGCTCGCGCCGTCGAACTCTATCGGGACCTCGTCCGCCAGCACTCCCACATCGAGTTCCCCGGGCTGCTGACCGGAAAAGCACTCGAGGTGCTGTACTACCTCGACAAGCCCCGAACCGTCTCCGAGATCGCCGCCCGGAGCGACAACTACCGCAACACGGTCAGCCGCGTCCTCAAGCGGTTTCGTGACCGTGGTCTCGTCCGGACGGCCGACGGCTGCTATGACTTCAACGCCGATTTCGACCGCCTCCACAAGTTCGCACGTGAACTCGCACATCATCTACATCGTCACCGCCTCGAAGCCGTCGCCCCGAAGGGCACGATTCTCTGGGAAGACTACGACGAATTCCTCGCTCAGACCGAGACGGAGATCGACGCGGAGACGTTCCACGAAACTGGCCTCGCTCAATTCGCGGCCTTCGACCTCCAGTTCCTGCTCACCGGCCATCGATACTACATCTACTCCGAGGAGATCGACGCCGTCTCGCCGGCGGAGCTGTGTTGTCACACGCTGTTGATCGACGACGGAAGCCGCCACCGCTCGTACTGTCTCCTCCTACTCAGCCACGTCGACGTCGACGAGGCGGACCTCCGAGAGCAGGCGGCGAAGTATGGCCTCGAAGACGAAATCGACGCCTTGCTCCGCTACCTCGAGACGGGCGGCGAGGTTGATGACGACCGGCTCCCAGAGTGGGACGAGTTCGAGGAGCTGGCGGCTGACTACGAGGTGCCACTACCACAATGAGACCAACATTCGGACGTGAGTACATCGAGAACGAATTCCAGCGAATCGGGGGCGGGCTATCTGAACCGCTCACGGTATACCTGATTGGTGGTGGTGCGATGTCGCTGCGCGACCTCAAGGGGGCGACGAAAGATATCGACTTGGTCGTCCCGAATGGCGACGCGTACGGTCAGCTGTGGGCCGTCTTGATGGACCTCGGGTATGCGGAGGTCCAGTCGCTGGATCCAGGTTATCGGGCGCTGGGGGCGACGAGTTGTGTCGAGAACCACGATGGGTGTCGCTTCGACATCTTCAACCAGCAGGTCGCGAACAAGCTCGTGCTCACCGACGGCATGCAAGAGCGCAGCGAGCCGTTCCTCGACACGGATCGACTGACGGTCCGGCTGGTCAGCAACGAGGATATCTTCCTGTTCAAGGCGATTGCGGGCCGTGACGACGACATCGAGGACATGAATATGCTCGTACAGACTGGCCTCGATTACGACGTCGTCCGAGATGAACTCGAAGCCCAGATCGAACGTCTGGGGGACGATCAGTTCGCCACGTTCGCGAACGAGGCCCTGGTCGAACTCGAGGAACGGTACGGGGTGACCACACCGATTGAGGACCGCGTTCAGGAGCTCACGAACAGGTACTACCGGGGGCTCGAAGTGCTTCAGGCACTCGATGAGCCGATGACGATCGACGAAATGGCCGTCGAATTATATCTGGATGTCGCTGACGTTGGCGAACGGATCGAGTATCACCAGAAGTTCGACCGAGTACGTCAAAATGGTAATACAGTAAAACCAGTAGAGTAGATGAAAATAGCATCCTGTATCTGTTGAAAGCTGCGGAAGTGTCTATATCAGTTGTTTCCAATACAGTTATTTTATTCATATTAGTGTATGTAACTAAATACCAGTCATAGAGCCGATTCGTCTACCAAATTAACCCACCAAGTACATTTCCTGCGGTCTTACCGACTGCACATTCATATCCCACATATCGACGACGGAATGTTTTCACTGTTTCGTATCAATTCATGCGTGTTTTAGTTGGCAATACAATCTCTCTGTGATCAAACAGTAGTCTCAAAGGGCTCTGTTGAATCACTAGACGGTAGCAGGATCGTTCGCTAAATCGAAGGAGCTGAAGCGGGAGACTTCAGTTGTCCATGACGCAAATCTCCCGCTTCACTGGAGAGATTGTCCCGATTTCTCAAAGAGTTACTGGCGATGGAGACGAATCCGCCACCCCTTTCGGGGGCGGCCGCTTCGCCTCGGCCACCAACAGCATTTTTTGCTAATGTCACCACTCTCTGCGTGAAGCGGGAGATTTTGGACATGGACATCCACGATTTCCCGCTTCATTCTCCACGTTCTGACGGTTCGTTCCAGCGCCGTCTAGTGATTCACCAGAGCCTATCATCGGAGAAAATTCTGACGTGTATGCTCACGCAGCTCCAACAGCCGAGCTAGTTCTCGGATTCCCCTATTTTCATCCCATCCTGATTTAACGTAATTGTGATACTATTGGTAGACGAAGCCAAGTGATTCTCTGACTTGGTCGTCCCATTAGCCTCAACCTCAACTTCATACTCATTTCCGATAGTAAAAATGTCAGTAAATCCGACAAAATCTCCCGCTGGAAGTTGTATCCGGTCATATACTGGTGGTTCACTTGATGACGCAGGGTCAATTGTGATTTTGAATGTTGCCTGTGTCTCAAGATGATTCGAGAGTGTGATATCAGCAGCTCTCCGGAGCTCCTTCCGGTAGTTTATTCGGTCTGTATGTATCTCAAACACGGACTTCCCTTCTCGACCGACCGAATCGTTTTTTCTAGTTCATGATCCTTAGTTACTACGCGGAGAACGTGCGCATCAGCTCCATGTGTGAATAAGTCAGTGATTTGTCTGGACTCCTCTGCTTCTAGGCTCAGCGTATTCGAATAGTCAATGTCCGATTGGTCGCCGGTTGTAGTTATCGTAACCTCAACTGGCCTTGACCGGTTGTTTTGTATCACTGCCAAGTGCCAGCCCTCTTGTTTGGTAAAGTTTGATTTTTCTGGATCGATACCCGATCCGTCAAATAATGATATGCAACCAGCAACGGAACCCAGTAGGCCGGCACCACATACGGTTAGTAGGGAACGTCGGTTCATAGTTCCGTATTTTATTCCTGAAATACTAATTATTTTCGTATATTCAAACAAGTCTCCTCATCCGTCTTTAGTTAGGAGAGGAACCGCGTGACAGCAGCGGCTTATCGAGGCTACTTTTCGGAAGGAGTGAGGTGGAGAAGTCTGTGCACAACCCTCGCTCCTCAACGAGAATCATGCGTCGGCTCACTACACTGTTTCCCTCCGAGTTTCTCGAAGGCAAACCTCGCTATCCGGAAACCCGGAAGCCTGGCCCTCTTCGCTTTATCCCACCGGCGAAAATTCTGACGCGTATGCCTATGCGGTCCCTACAGCCACCCAGTACGGTCCCTGTGGCGAGACGTCGCGAAGAGTCAACTGGTAGCTTCCGAATGTGTCCAGCACTTGGTGGGGCACCCCACCAGTACCTTCACGCAACACAACCTCGACTGTCCACCGGTCGGTGGGGTCTTTCGCAGGCGGGAGCACGTCGACGGCCTCGACGACAGCATGGCCACGTAACGAATCGGCGCACTTTCGGGTTCGCTGGCGGGCCTCCACCCAACACCTCATTGGTCGGGCTCCGGCAGGTGGAAGATATGGCCACGATCAAGGCCACGCGCCGACAGTGCGTCAGCGACGTCGTCCCAGGACTGGAGGAAGGTGAATAATACAGTTTTAACCCTCACGAAAGTATTTATTTGTCTCCGCCGTGGCCAATTATTATGGAACGTCGGGAGTTTCTCGCAGCGGGTGTCGGCGGGGTGACACTCATCTGCAGTGGATGCCTCACCCAAGAGGGGCCGCTGTTGGGCAATTCGTCGTATGATATAATGTCAGCTAGGGTGGATTCCGAGCGAACGTATCCCAATCATCCATACACACTCGAACCAACCCGATGGGTCGACACCAACGATGTCAATCAAAATGATAGGATTCTCAAGCTGGAGGAACTCTCGCCGGAACTCCAGTCTGTCTTTGAGTCCGCCCGAGAAGATTCCTATGGAGCGGATACGCTGCCTGATGGAACCCGCCGAGTTCTGAACCAGTACGACCTCGTTGATTATGGAGAAACCAACGACTCATGGCAGTACGTGGGTTTCGAGTTGCGCGAAATTGATCTTGATACGCCCCCACGACTGTCGATTACTGTTGACCTCCTCGACGATACCGCGACACCAGATGATCCAGCTGTCTTCGAACTCCGGGCTGAAAACACGAGCGAGGAACCACTCCGATGGTCCACCGGGCCACCGCGTCCGTTTGGGACGCTGTATGCCGATGAACTCCTGTTGTGGGCGGATGCATATGCGGAGAGTGGCCATGTCCAAACCCATGACGGGGACGTCGTCGGTGCAAACGATATCGCAGTCGCTGTGACCCTCGACAGCGGAGCATCCATCAGCGAGAAATACGAAATTCAAGCTGAGCGAGATAGTGTCGGATCTGGTGTGTTTAGGGCCGATAAATCGTTCAGGGTATCAGTTGAACAGGGCCACGAAATAGTTACCGCCGACCTCACGATAGAAATCGACTAATCACAATAAAGCGAACCGCTCAGTCCAACGGAAGGGGTGATGGCCGAAACTCGACGGTAGACGACTGCTGCATGAGTCCGCTGGAGGCTGCAGGTGTTTCGTTTGATTGAGGAAGTGGTTCAGAGAGCAAGCGGATACAAGATGAGTGATCCAAACGGCTTCTGGGGAGATCATGCTGAGGAGAAACAGTATATGTAGCCAGTTCCGTCGACCTACCGGAGAGGACCGAGATATTGGCGATCAACGGAAGTGCCGTACTCCATCCGTGTGTTAGCGGGTATGTGTCCCGTCAATCGGACATGGATTCAGACGAACCTCGTTGGGTTGAAGCTCCCCATCGTTCGAATAGAGTGAGAACTATAATACCGCGGGCCCAATCACGGGCACTCGTCACCACAGATGGGTCAAAGCAGTGGGAATACAGCGCTTCAACTGCTGGCTACGCCCATGCCCCTGCCGTAGGGTCGAACATGCTGGCATTCGTCGACGAGGAACGGACGCTACGCTGTCTCGTTCCGCGAGAATAGCCCCGCGTCAGACCGCTACTGCTCCGGTGGCCCCCGATCGAACCAGTCGCGGCGCTGGACCGGTTCCGGCGCAGTTTCCAGTGTTCGCTGACCCCGTTCGAGAAACTGCGTTACCCGCTCGTCGTCGCCCAACTCGCGACACACCTCGACGAGCAACCCGAGCGTCCCGAGCACGTCCTGCGGTGCACCGACGTCTTCGAAGGTCGTGAGTGCTTCCTGCCAGTGTTCGCGGGCCCGTCCGGGAGAACCGGTGGCGGTAGCGATTCGCCCTTCGATCACCGCCGCACGTGCGGCGTCGTGTGGTGCTGTTATCCGGGCAAGTCTGTCCTGTGCCTGGTCAAGTACAGGCTGTGCCGACCGGGGCTCGTCTCTCGCCAGTTCGAGACGGGCCCGTTCGAGGTGGATCCGTACCCGTTGCACCTGGTCTGCGTCGTCGGTGCAGGCGTCGAGCGCCTCGTCGAGGTACTCGGCCGCCCGTTCGTGGTCTCCCGTTTCCCGTGAGACTGCGCCGAGCTCGCGACGGCTGCTCACCCACGGTTCGAGAACCCCGACGTCACGCGCGATGTCGAGCGCCTCGGTCAGCGCGTCTCTAGCTCGCTCGAACTCACCGCGGATCCTGGCGATTGTTCCGAGGTTGGCGAGACTCTCAGCTTCCCGGTGGCGGTCGTCGATCTCCCGTGTAATGTCGAGTGCCTGCTCGTGGTGGTTTTCGGTCCGATCGTACGCGCCACGCTTCCGGGCGAGACTGCCGAGGTTGTTCAGCGTACTGGCTTCGTCTGACTGCTGCTCGAGTGTCCGCCTGATTTCGAGACTCCGCTCGAAGTACTGTCGTGCGTGTTCGTATTCACCGCGCTGGTACTCGATGAGTCCGATATTGTTCAATGACGTTGCCTCTAGCGGTTTTTGGCCAATTTCTGCTGCGATATCTCTACTTCGTTCGTAGTACTCGCGCGCCTCGTCGTACCGGGAGCGATGGTATGCGATTGACCCCAGTCCGTTCAGGCTATTCATGATTCCCTCCGGATTACCGATTTCCTGAAAGATGTCGAGACTTTTCTTTCGATACTCTCGGGACTGGTCGTACTGACCCTGGGTTATCGCGATCTCCGCCAGATTGTGGAGCGTCTGTGCTTCGCCTTTCCTGTCTCCGGTTTCGCGGACGAGCGAGAGGCTCTGCTCGTAGTACTTGCCCGCCTGGTCGTGGTTGCCTTCGCTCCTTTCGAGAACACCCAGATTGTGTAGTGCTTTCGCCTCTCCGTGTGGATCGTCCAGTTCTCGGTACAGTTCGAGGCTCTGTTCCTGTAGCCCGCGTGCTCTGTCGAGGTCGCGCTGTTTCACGGCGCTCAGTCCGAGACCGTTGAGGCAGTCTGCCTCCTGTTTTTTCTCGTCGGTCCGTTCGACGATTGCAAGACTCCGCTGGAAATACGAGTCGGCCTGCTCGAAGTCACCCTGTCGACCAGCCAGACTCCCGAGTCGTCTGAGAGCCTCTCCACGATAGCCGGGCAGCGATGCATCGCTCCCGAGGGATTCGAGCCGACGAAACTCCGCGCTCGCGGCCTCGTAGTCGCCTGCTTCCGCGTACATCTCACCGTGCTGTAACAAACACTCGGCCCGGGTTTCGGTCGAACAGACACGGGGCAGCGACAGCGTCGACTCTTCGCTCGGTGCAAACAGTGGTGCGACCCTCGCGTTGGTCGTGCCAAGTCTGAAAAGTCCGGTGGCGATGTCTTCAGCCCATTTCCGACGGTCCGCTGCGATCCGGTCCAACGCGGGCGTCTCTCCGTCGACAATTCCGACGAGTCTGTCACACCGCTGTGGTCTGTCGGCCAGCGAAAAGACGGCCTGAAGACACTGTTCGAACCGCTGCTTGGCCCGCTCAGTCTCTGCCCTCTCGGCGTATCGTTCCAGAAAGCGAACCGACCACGACTCGTGGGGACCGTGACAGAATGGGTCGCCTTGACGGGAAAGCAGCACGTGCCCGTCGAGTCGGTCGAGCGCGTCCGAGACCTGTGCAACCGAGCCGTCAGTCTCGGGGAGTGCGACGGCGTACAGCAGTTCCGGATGGAGTTCGATGCTGGCCGCGTTCAGCGTGTTCGCAAGCAAGCCAACGTCCAGTGCCGTCTCGCCGATTGACTTGAGGTCTGCCCGAACCCTGTCGACGTCGTCGTCGAGCGCCGTCGCACCGCCATTGTCGTCCAATGGGTCTGCGAGTCGAGCCAGGCGGTGTATCAGTAGCAACATCGCCCCACTGTCGCCCGTATTTCCCTCGCGTACCTCTGCCAGCAACTCTGGTGGCTCGATCTCTACCGTTGCGTTCATCAGCGATTCCGCAGTCGTCATCAGCTTCTCGACGTCGTTTTCCTCGAGTGCCGGCACCGACACCACGTCCAGTGCGCTATGGCGGAACGCGTCCATGCGTGCATCGAGTGGCGATTCGGAGTCGTGCCACTCCTCCTCCCGGGCGTCCAGCAAGAAGCTGATGTCGTCGCGCCCGGCCAGTCGGTTCATCACCGTCACGATGTCGCTCGCTTCGCTCCTGACAGCGTCCTCGACGACCACGAGAACGTGTTCCTCGGCTTCCCGAACGTGTTCTTCGAGCATCCGTGTGGAACTGAACGGGCAACCCAGACCGCTCTCGCGGTAGATGACGTGCCCGTCGCGCTCGCGGGACCACTCGCAGGCCACCTGCTTGCAGAGCGTGCTTTTGCCTGCACCTGCTGGACCCAGTACCACGATGTCGGTGCCGTCTGTAAGCTTCTCCGAAACGTGCTCGCAGAGTGTTTCGTCGTCGAGTTCCCGGTCGACTGACTGTCCATCAGCTACTTCTGCCAGTCCGAGACCCGCACGCCAGCCAGTTTCGGGCGCAATCGGCTCACGCTCGTCGAAGAAGTCCTCGTCGACCAGCTCGAACCCCTCTGATTCGAGCGATGGCGACAGTCCTGCACCCGAAACGATCCCAATCGTCTCTGCTCTGTCTTCGGACCAGAGTCGGTCGGTCACGCGTTCACACTCGTCGCGATACTCCTGAAACTGGTCTCGCGCCCACGCATGCGCATCCGAGCTTTTCGTCTCTATAACCCCAGCAATTCCGTCGTCTTCGTACGTAATGACTAACACTGGTTGGTCTTGGTTGCGTGTCCCGTGTGAGACTGGAACAACAATGCCGAACGCCGGCATCGGAATCTCGTATACCTCAAAGCCGTCGGTGTCTGCGAGCTCGTTCGTCAGGTCGGGACACTCCACCTCGAGTTGGTCGAGTACGAGCTCGTCGGTGAACAATTCGACGGTGCGGTCACTACGAACCACCTGGGAGTGCCAGACCTGGACGTGCCGGGAGTCAAACACCTTCGGCAACAGGATTCGACAGGTTTCGCCCGCACCGATGACGTCCGTGACGCGCGCGAATAGTTCGTGCGGTCCGTCGATGGACTCGACAGTCGAGTCGTCGAACAGTGTGTGTGGGAGTTCATACTCCGCTGGAACCGCGTCGACGACGTCGGCGATATCGAGTTGTCTGTCGAACGAGCCGAGAAACTGGCGGTACTGTTTGGCGACGAGTTGGCCGGTCTGCGTGGTGACGTAGCCACGCGAGACGCGCTCGACGAAGCCCACGTTTTCAAGTTCGTTGATCGCCCGGTCGACAGTCGACCGCGAGTGGTGAAACTCTTCGACGAGGTCTGCCTTGTGGAGTGGCTCGTCTTCGAGTGCCTCGACGAATTCTAGCCTGTTTCCCAATACTGCCAGTTCCTCTCGTTCCATGATGGGAACAGTTACCTGAAGATGATAAAAATACGTCGTTGTCGTCGTGGCGACCAACACGTCGCTCTACCAGTCACTGTGGGTGGCTTCGTGATACTGATAATCGTTCTCTGCCCGCCATCTGGGACCGATTTGCCGACGAGCAGCGACCACTCGGTGAGTACAGCTAGACAGCATCAGTCTGCTAATTCGTTATATAATTCAGACAAGTGTGGTCACGGGGTGAACACGTTCACAGACGGTGAGTTAAGGTGGGTACACGGTTTTCGTTCAGTTGATGTCACACGGACAACACCGACAGGAAGCAGAGAACGAAGAGTGGACAACCTCACAGTTCGATCGGCGACGAACAGGCTACGCCGGCGGAGATATACCAAGAGAGGTACCGAAAAAGCCACCGCTGCGGGCGGCAGCAATTCGGGAGAGTCCGCCGGCAGTCGCCTACGGTGCAGTGTTCACTGCGTCTGGTGACGGATCAGTCTGTGCGTACGACATCGCGTCCGGTGAGACACTCTGGGAGTGTGATGTCGACGGGCGGATGAACGCGAACGTCTCTGTTTCCGACGGTCGTGTGTTCGGGGGGACACGCGACGGGCAGTTTTTCGCAATCGATGCGGCGAGTGGCGAGATCGAGTGGACGTTCGAACCAGAGGCCGAGGCGTCACTGGCGTTTACTGCAAAGCCAACGATCGACGACGGCGTCGTCTATACGCCGTGTCGCGGCAACGGTATGATGTACGCACTCGACGCCGCAACCGGCGAGACCGAGTGGGAGTTCGAGGCGAACTACCGATACCTAGAGTGCCCACCAGTTGTGTACGACGACTGGGTGTACTTCGGCGACGGCAACGGCGACTTCTTCGGAGTCAATCCCGAATACGCAATCGACGAGTGGACCCACGAGATGCGTGGCACGTTCGAGACTGCGCCTGCAGCAGCCAACGGCCTCATTTTCGCCAACTCTGACTCGAATCTCCACGCTTTCGACGCCGAGAGCGGCGAGCAGGTCTGGCGCAGTACAAACACGCACAACGGCTCTCCGACAGTCGTCGATGACGTGGTTTACGCTGGAATCGACGACGGTATCGTCGGCTACGACGCAGAGACTGGCGAGCAGATCGTTACCTACGAGACTGATGCCCGCAAGAACTTTTCGCCAGCGTTTGCCGACGGCGTGCTGTACTTCGCCACGTACGACGAGACAATCGTTGCCGTCGATACCGAGACAGACGAAACCCTCTGGGAGTTCGAGACGGACAAGCGCGTTGAGTCGCCGGTCGTCGTCGCAGACGGGGCAGTCTTCGCAGTCGACAAGACCACCGGCGACGCACTTTACGCCCTCACCGAAGGTGCTGACGACATCGAGCCAGCGGCAACAGTCAGCCAGATGGATATCCGCGAGATGGCTATCGACGACGAGAACGAAGACGACATTGAGGACGAACCCGCAGAAGAAGACCTCGACGACGGGCCGTCGACCGAGACGACACAGACAACAACAGACAACTGGTCGATGTCCCAGGGTCTCGCGACGCGGACCGGCTACGCTGGCGGCGGTGTTCCACACGAGGAGCCAAAGAAACCACCGTGGACAGCCGAGGCAGACAACGATACTGCACCTGCGGTCGCATATGGCGCTGTCTTCACTGCCTCAGACGACGAGTCAGTGCGCGCCTACGACATCGAATCCGGCGAGTTGCACTGGGAGTGTAACGTGGATGGAAAGGTAAAATCCAACGTCGCGGTCGCAGACGGACGCGTCTTCGGTGGCACCCGCGACGGGGTCGCCTTCGGCATCGACGCCGTGTCTGGCGAGGCCGAGTGGACGTTCGAACCAGAAGCCGATACCTCGCTGGCGTTCATGGCACGTCCCACCATTGACGACGGGACTGTCTACCTCCCATGTCGTGGCAACGGCATGCTCTACGCACTCGACGCCGAAAGTGGCGACGAAGAGTGGAGTTTCGAAGCAAATGAACGATATCTCAGATGCCCACCGGTCGTCCACGACGGCTGGGTGTACTTCGGCGACGGCGGCGGTGACTTCTACGCTGTCAATCCCGAGTACGCAATTGACGAGTGGACCCACGAAATGCGCGCTGACTTCGAGACCGCACCAGCGGTGGCTGGTGACCTGATTATCGCCAACGCTGACACGGATCTCCACGCCTTCGACGCCGAGAGCGGCGAGCAGGTCTGGCGCAGCACCAACTTCCACAACGGCTCTCCGACTGTCGTCGGTGACACTGTCTATGCGGCCACCGACAGCGGTATCGTCGGGTACGACATCGAAGACGGCGAGGAGATTTACACGTTCGAGGCCGATGGCAAACTCGAATCACTCGGGTTCGCCGAAGGGCTGCTGATTGCCGGTAACACCAGAGGCTCGGTCAAGGCAATTGACCCTGACGCAGACGAACTCGTCTGGGAGTACGAAAACGAGGGTGTCGACACCAATCCAGTTATCGCCGACGGCGCAGTGTTTGTCATGGAGAATAGCTGGGATGAGCCACTGATGGCACTCACCGAAGGCGCAGACCCGATTGAGGCCGACGCCTCGATTGGCGAGATGGATATTCGCGACGCCGAACTCGAAGACGAAGCTGTCGAGGACGAACCGCCAGAAGAAGACGCCGACGATGGCCCATCGATGGAGACTGACCAGACTGCAGACGACGGCTGGTCGACGTCTCAGGGCCTTGCGACGCGGACCGGCTACGCGGGCGGCGGTGTGCCGGAAGAAGAACCCAAAAAGCCACCGTGGACGGCTGACTCGATTAACGACGCACCGCCTGCGATTGCCTACGGTGCAGCGTTCACCGCGACAAACGATGACAGTGTTCGTGCCTACGATGTCGAATCAGGTGGTGTACTCTGGGAGTGTGAACTCGACGAGCCGATGCAGACAAATGTCTCAGCGGGCGAAGGGTACGTGGTCGGTGGAACACGCGACGGCATCGTCTTCGGTATCGACGCCGAGAGTGGCGAACTCGAATGGACGTTCGAACCGGAGGACGAAGCATCACTTGGGTTCGTCGCCAAACCGACTATCGACGACGGCCTCGTCTACATCACGTGCCGTGGCAACGGTATGCTGTATGCACTCGATGCCGAAACTGGCGAGGTAGACTGGAGCTTCGAGGCAGACCACCGCTATGTCACCTGTTCCCCAGTCGTTCACGACGGCTGGGTCTACTTCGGTGACGGTGGCGACGCGTTCTACGCGATCAACCCCGAGTACGAGATCGACGAGTGGAAGTGGGAACCGACCAGGGCCGAGTTCGAGACAGCACCCGCAGCGGCGGGTGACCACATCTTCGTGATGAACAGCGGCTACTCCGATATGAACGCCCTCGACTCCGAAACCGGCGAACAGGTCTGGCGCTCGACGAACTCTCACTACAGCTCGCCGACCGTCGTTGACGACGTCGTCTACGCCATTACGCAGAACGGAATCGTCGGCTACGACATCGAAAGCGGAGAGGAACTCTACATGTACGAGTCAGACGACCGACTCCGAACGCTCAGCTTTGCCGACGGACTCTTCTTTGCCGGGAATGCCGGCGGATCGATTCAGGCGATCGACCCTGAGGCCAAAGAGATGGTCTGGGAGTACGAAAACGAGGGCGTCAAGACCAACCCAATTATCGCTGACGGCGCAGTGTTCGTCGTCGAAAACGGACACGACGAACCACTGCTGGCACTCACCGAAGGTGCAGACCCAATCGAGCCCGACGCGAGTGTTGGGTCAATGGATGTCCGCGAGGGCAAAACTGCAACACAGCCCGAAGACGACGAGACCGAAGACGACGACAAGTTCACCCAGATTGCACTCGAGCAGGTCGAGGACCCCGACGAACCAACTGATGAGGAACTCGAAGCGGTCGTTCTGGGTATCATCTGTGACCAGTGGGTCGACAGTGACAGATTTGTCCACCTCAACTCGAACAACATTCAGAGTGAGGTCGACGACCTCGTTTCTGGCGCAAGCGAAGGACTGGCCAAGCACACGCTCCAGCAACTCGCGAAGAAAGGCTGTGTTGGCTACGAAGACAAAAACCGGTACGCGCTCATCGAGAGCCGACCGGGCGGTATCCACCTCTATGAGAATCACACCGGCGAGGAAGTCGTCGAGGAACACAAGATACTGGACGTGCTCGAACCCCTCTACCAGGAAGCACGTCATAATCCGGACACGCCGGCGATCACTCGAGAACAGATGCAAGAGGTGTCGTTCCTCGATGAGGAAGAACTCGACCGCACCATCTGGTATCTCGACACGCTTGGCAAGTGGGTCGACGACCTCTTCTTGGGGAAAGCTAAGTACGGCTACATCGAAACGCGAGCGATGGCTGGTGGCACGTTCTGGCACGAAGCCGAAATCACCGGAAGCGGAAAAGAGCTCTATAACGACCTGAACTAACGACGACCGAGTGACGGAACGCTCCCGTGTCGATCACACGGTTCACACTCTCGTTGTCTTCACTGCAAACCACGCGAAAGTCGCTTTTCTCGTCGCTCGTTTCTCTCTCGAACCCGCTGCGCCCAGTTGCCGCTCACGAGTTGTTCGCGGCAAAATGGGGTTCGGGTGGACCTCTTCGGTCCTAAGAAACTCGGAGCTAAATCTGGTTTCCGGTGAACACCTTCTATTCCCTAAGTGCTGACGGGTGCCCATGTCAAACCAGGTTGGCGTGAGGATGAAGACAGTGAACCGCCCCCATTCTGATCGGTCTGTTCTTGATTGGCAGAAATATCTAGTGTGTCGGCGAGGGACTCCAGATTGTCTCGCTGAGGGCCAGAGTAACCTACGAGGAGTTCGCGTAAGGCCTCACGCTCGATCTCGGCCAACTGTGGAGAACCTCCACCTTCGGTTAATCTTCCTTGTTGTTCTCCCCTGTCTCCACCAGTTTCCGTATACAGCAGTTTGACTTCCCACATCCCGTGGACAAGTTCGCCGGGGAGCTGAGGCCCCTGGCGCGTGCCCCGGATTCCGGGCTCATACTCCATCTGTCTGAAGATTTGGTCGGCAAGAGGAGTACACTGGATGGTGGTGTTTTCGCCATTGACCGAGCCAAGCAAGAAGTGATGCCGAGTGTTGTCTTTATATTGACAAAGGCGAGCCACAGCTCACTGACAGAACTGAGCTATTTGACACCACCGACATCTCGGTATGAGGCGCGTCAACTGCTTGGGCCAACAATATGTGAGTGGTGCCAGTCTGGTATACTCTCGGTCAAAACTACACAGGCCGGAATGTGTACAGCACAACCCGATTTCTCAGTAAGGTCTTAGATAGTCAGGAAGGTTGCTGAGAGTCTGACAACCAGTTCTATTACCCTCTGTGCCAACTCGATTTAGATTCTGTCTCTGTGAGTTCAGAGCTAAATAAGTGATCCGTCTTTAGTACGCAATTCCGGGCACCCGACGAGTATTTCGACAGAGCGACTATTTTTGCGTTTCTGCTTCGTTGGCTTATACCCTATTTAAACGACTTTCTGGAAGAACCACCATCGCAGCGATGTCTTGCGATTTACCGATTTTGTCTTTGTTCGACCTTGTTCAACTCGATGAGGAGTCTAAAAATGGCTTTTACGAGGTTTGCATCGACATCAAACCGCTCAGCGTTCTCGCCAGCACGGTCCATCACCTGCTGTTCTTGGCCTTCATCGACAGTCGGCAGCCCCCTTTGTTCTTTTACTTCGGCAATCGTGTGTGCCACGTAGGTCCGCCGCGCAATGAGTTCGACCAGCTCTTGGTCGATACCTTCGATTTCTTCGCGGAGTTCTTCGAGTGTCATCTCTTCGGGGTCGATGCCGTCATCTGTTGCTGTATGTTCAGTCATGGATGATTGCTCCATTTGTCTCAGTGGTTGTAAGCAGTGTCGTTCCGGGTCGCTGTTGCCAGCGTTCCTTAACAGGCTTTAGCTCAGCCCGCGTCCCGACTGCTGTAAAGCTTGGTCCAGTTCCCGAAAGCGAAACGCCCGCTGCATCCGGCAATGCCTCCATCAGCGGCTCGGGAGAGAAATCTAGAGCCGCACAGAATAGAAAGCCGTTGAGAGTCATTCCTTTCTCGAATGCCCCATCGAGTGTAAGGTCTGCAAGAAGATCTGCAACGGGCGCGAGTTGTCGACACCGGTCGACCGATGCCTCGCTGCTAAAAGCCTGTTCGGGTGGTGTCCAGACAAGAACGTCCCACTCTCGGTTCTCGCTGTGAATCACAGTGTCTGTTTCATTGTCTGTGACGGTAACGCCACCGAGCATGCTCGCGCTAGCATCGTCGAATGCACCAGTGACAGTGACCCCGACATCCCGCGCAGCTTCCACCCCAATCTTTGCGGCTTTCGTCCGTGACACCTCGTCTGCGACGCCAAGGGCTGATAACGTAGCGAGGACTGTCGCGTTGGCCGCCGCGCTGGATGATTTTAACCCAGACGCGATTGGAATCTCGCTTTCGGTTCTGACTGTTCCACCTTCCCCAGTACCATACCTCTCAGTAACAATCTCGACACAACGTTCGATAAGGTGCGTATCAGCCCCTTCAACACCGTCAATAGAACCAGTCACGCCTGTCGTATCCGTCAGCGAAACAGTTGCTGTTACCGTCAGGTCGATTGCGAAGGCGGAGCCCACACCGGTCGCCAGCGCATTCAACACAGTCCCTGCCCCAGGAGCTGACGCTTGTGCGTCCATGTGTACCGGTGGCATGTGGCTATATTTACGTGTGCTGGTTCACTCGTCGGGTGACACCGGCTCGAATCGGAACCCACCCCACGATTGGTTTGCCCCCTGCCGGACGCTCTCGTCGGCATCACGCAGCGTGTCGATATACACTGGTCGTACCTGTTCCCCGAGAGAGACTTGTTCAATCGTACCTCCAAGCATGCTGACGGTATCCACCTCGAGAGCAAACTCGACGATTGCGAGTGTATTCGGTTCGCGAACTCCCGGAGGGGTGGCTGCTACGCGTGTCCAGGTTTTAACGATGCCTGTTTTTTTGGTGAGGTCTAGGGTCTTTTCTTGTGGCTCACCACAAGCCGGACAGCGCGGATGACCGGGAACGGTGAAATGGTCGTTTTGACACCCGTGTGCCAGCAGTTGGTGGTGCTCGACATCCCTATCTGTAGACGAGGCTCGTTCTGTCATTCGGCCACCTCCAGTACCGCACTCGTGACACAGTTCCCGAACCCGCCAACGTTACAGGTCAGTCCACGCTCTGCGTCAACCTGCCGCCCATCTACCTTCCCGAGTAGCTGCCGGTAAATTTCTACTGCCTGGGCCACGCCAGTGGCTCCAAGTGGATGACCACGCGCTTTTAGTCCGCCCGATGGATTGACTGGGAGCGACCCGTCCAGTGCTGTCGTTCCGTTTACTGCAAAGCGCCATCCTTCACCACGTTCAGCGAAGCCAAATGCCTCTAGCTGGAGGATTTCGAGCAGCGTCACCATGTCGTGAAGCTCTGCGACATCGATATCTGCAGGACCGCAACCGGCCATTTCGAATGCTTGCCGTCCACTGTTAGCAACTGCGCTCATCCAAGTCGGGTCGTCACGTTCGTGTACGACGTGTGTATCAGTTGCACCGCCGACGCCAGAGAGGACGACGAATTCGTCGGTGTATTCGCGTGCAACTGAGACAGGACAAAACAGTAACGCCGCGCTACCGTCGGTTAATGGGCAGTAATCGTAGAGACGAAGCGGCTCTGCAACGACAGGACTGGACATCGCCGTCTCGATATCGAGATCTTTCTGAAACTGTGCATCAGGATTCCTGCGTGCGTTCTGGTGGTTTTTGACAGCTACATGGGCGAGACTCTCACGAGGTGCGTCGTATCTTTCGAGATACGTCCGGGCAGTAAGTCCCGCAAACGATGGAAGGGTAACCCCATGGGCGTACTCTGCCGGATGTGTGAGCGAAGCGATAACGTCTCCTGCTTCACCGGTACTCTGCTGTGTCATCTTCTCTGCACCCACGAGCAACGTCAGTTCGCTTGCGCCGGAGGCAATTGACTGCCACGCGGCATACAGGCCAGCCCCGCCCGAGGCAGATGTCTGGCCGACTCGTTGTGTGTACGCTGGGACGGCACCGATATCGTGTGCGACGGCGTTCATCACACCAGTCTGCCCTTCGAACTCCCCGCTAGCCATATTCGAGAGGTAGAGATGGTCAAGCGCGGAGGGGTCGACTCCGGCATCGTCAAGACAGGCAATTGCGGCGTCAGTTGCCAACTCACGAACCCACGGTTCGCGTGTTCCAAATGGCGTCATCGACGCACCGAGTACTGCTACATCCATGGTTTACCTCTCCACGGGCAGCGCCGTGTAGGTTTTGGTCAGGTGAACCGAACAGATGGGTTCATATCCGTTCTGAGATGCGGACAGCGCATTTTTCAGAGCGCACGGGACCGATAGATATTTTTTGCGGGCCTAAGAATTAGTATATCAAGAAGCTAGCTGCCAACCCGTGATTGCGTGGCAGTTTCCGCTCGAATACGTTGCTATGGCACGAATTACATCCACATCGCAATCGGAAACCGAATCCCAGGAACGATTGGAGAATGTTGTCACGCCAACACACTCCGTCAACGACGCCGCTACGACCGGCGAGACTGTCCTCAAGATTAACGGATTGACTCGACAGTACGAACAGGAGTGTGCTGTCGAGGAGGTGTCGCTATCTGTATCTGCAGGCGAACTGGTGACACTTCTTGGCCCCTCTGGCTGTGGCAAGACAACTACGCTACGGATGATTGCGGGGTTGGAACAGCCAACTGAAGGGTCAATACAAATTGAGGATACAGTTGTCGCCGACGACAGCAGATTCATCCCATCAGAGGACCGCGATGTTGGCCTCGTGTTCCAGGATTTTGCACTGTTTCCACACCTTTCTGTCGAAGAGAATATTACGTTCGGGATTAAGGACTGGGACAGAACGAAAAAAGCACAGCGTGCTGACGAACTCCTCGAACTGGTTGGGCTCTCTGACCACAGCGATAAGAGTCCCGACCAACTCTCCGGTGGACAACAACAGCGTGTGGCACTGGCCCGCTCACTTGCACCGGAACCAGATGTCCTCTTGCTTGATGAGCCGTTCTCAAATCTTGACGTTCGGTTGCGAATCGAAATGCGTGAAGAGGTTCGTCGTATTCTCAAAGAAGCTGGCGTGACTGCTATCTCAGTCACGCACGACCAGGAGGAAGCACTGTCGATTTCGGACCGTGTAGCAATTATGAACGACGGTCATCTTGAACAGGTCGGAAAACCTGAAGAAGTCTTTGAGAACCCAGAATCCCGCTTTGTGGCGAGTTTCCTCGGGCGAGCAAGCTTCTTGCCCGGTACTGTGCTTGATGATATGATCGAAACAGAGATCGGGAACTTTCGGACAGAGCGACTGAACGGACCGCTAAAGGATTACGATGGAGCAGATCTTGACATCTTGGTCCGGCCAGACGACCTCGAAGCCAGTTCGTCTGAGGGAGCAACTGCTGACGGGCGTATCGTTCACCGACAGTATAACGGACCGACGTTCGTTTATCAGGTAGAGCTACACAGTGGATCTACCGTTCGGTGCCTTCACAACCACGCTGAAACGTTCGAACACGGGCAGCAGGTCTCGGTTTCGCTGGAATCTGACCACGGTCTGGCTTGGTATCCGCGGACATAACTCGTCTCAGTACCTTTCAGCTATGTCTTTTCCCACAGAGTATCCTGTAGCGATAGCAACACCGCCACGAGACTCTTCTTGTACAGCGTTGTGTCCACCGAGTACTGTTCCAACGGCGTGGAGGTTCTCGTATGTTGCCTCGCCCGATGGAGAGGCTGGCTGGAACTCTGCGGTTACGTCGACGCCAAAGCTTGCAAACGGGTGGTCACCCAGCGCCTGTGAATCCGACCATGCACTTGGTTTGGACGGTCCAGTAATGGAACAGTCGAAGATTGGTTCACGAACTCCGGTAGGTGTGCCAACGAGACCGCCGGCCGCGACACCACCCGTGGCGAGCACGAACACATCTCCGCTGATGCGTGTTGACTCCTCGGTGTCTTCTTTGTGTACAGAGAGTGACTGGATGGTTCCGCTCTCGCTATCGAACTCACGGACCGTCACGTTGGCTTGTTCGATGCCAGCCTCTTCAACTAGAGTACGTAGGGCACGTTTGAGGCGGAGACCCCCGACGTGCGGTTCGGCAGCCGGGATTTCGAAAACCTCCGCATGCAGTGATGACGCCACCTCACTCCTGACGGCCGCATGATTTTCCACTCCCAGCATAGCAGGGAAGCCAACACGTGGCTCAATGTCGAGTTCCGGTCTGACTGCCGCTGCAAGGTCTTTGCACACCTGTTGTTGTGAATCGTCTAAAGATGTATCGAGAGTACGACCGATTTCCGCAAGCGCAGTCATTTCAGAGAGTTGGTCAGGGAGAGGAACTGTCGACCAGTCGACATCGTAGGGCATGGTGCTATCGAGGCACTCAGCGACAAACTCTGCATCAAGGTGTGTCAACTCGTTGAATCCGACAATATGCATCGGTCGTTGGTCGCTTACGAGCCCAGCCGAGTTAGCCTCCGGATACCGGGAGACGGGTCGGACGTTACCGACGGTTGTTGGGACCAGTGCATTCTGTTCCGTTCCACTACTGTATGACAGACTACTCTCAGCGTCGAACAGATTGTCGAAAAACGCAAGCCCATCTCGCATGGCACCCTCGCCGATTCGACGATAAGGGTGCGTCTCGCTGAGGGTTGCAAACGACTCAAGCGGGCTTTCTATCGGGTGGTCTTTACCGTTTGTATATCCCAAGACGCCCAGTAGACCGGATTCGTACCGGTATCGTTCAGGCGCAGTCGAAAGCAGTGTAACATCTGCGTCTGGAGCGTGTTCTTTGGCAGAGAGGGCAGCGATACTACCACTGAGACCAGCCCCAACGACGACAATATGGCTCATCGCTGACGCTCACCCCACACCGGTCGTTCCCGAGCGGTAGAGCTGGGCCCACTATCGTACGCTGCTATGTTGATTCTCTGTTCATCACTGTCTGATGGCTCTGAAGTAGTGTGTTCTTCATCCTCAGACGACGTACTGACGTACGTTACATCTGGTGTCGCCAGATTCAGGCACTCTTTCTGGAAAATATACGTCTGCATCGCACGTTTTAGCTGGTTCCCATGAAGTGTCCCTCGTTGTTCTGTCCACAGGTCATCGAGGAACGATTGGAGTGAGGCACGAATTGTCTTTTCGTCGTACTCCGGATACAGCTCCATCACGAGCCTGTGTGCACAGCAACTGCCCTTGCACCCACCACGTCCTACACCAGTTCGTATCCGAACCTCATTGAGGTCCGTCTCAGTCACGAGGTCGTCAGCAAGAGCGTGTTGGACGTCCGACCGGGTGACAGAATGTGTTTCACAAATGACAGACTCTGGGGCAGACATGTCCGGTGCTTCGACGGCTTCCTCGGTCGCAGGAAGGGATATGGACTCTGTTTTGCACTCTCGGCTGATGCCAAATTTGGCACACACCTCGTTGGCGACGCGTTCAGCAATGTACCTGTGGGTTGTAAGCGAGCCGCCGACAACTGTTGTCATTCCCCAGCAGTTGTGTCTGTCGCCGTGGTCGATGAGCGCGTACTCATGTTTGTTCGCCAGAGATGGATGTGTCGACCGAACGCCACAAGAGAACTGAACCTGCTGTGCGTTGCCGACTGCCGGGACAATGGCTTTCATCTCATCAACTAACTGTTTAGTGTTGGCCGGCGTCACTGCTGTTTGGTCTGTAACTTCCTTGGATACTGTCCCTAGCACCCCAGTCCCTTGCTTTGTCGTCATTGTCGCTTCTTGATTACCCGAACGATAGCGCGATAGTGGCGTCTCGACTGGTTTGCTGTCGAAACAGACAGTCGTTTCGCTCCGAGACTCCAACGTCATATTGATTCCCGCAACGGCAGCTACCGCTTCGACTTGCCCACCAGCAGCATTGATGATGTAGTCTGGGTCACGTTCTTCAGTTTCCCCTGACTCGACTTGTTTTGGTTCGTCATTGGTCTCACCCGGCATGGTGCCACCACTGGTACTTCCGGGTACGCCGCCATCAGCCACCGGTTCATCAGGAGTGAGTGCATCGCTTGCTCTCCCGGGTGGGGAATACTCCAGAGTAACCGTATCTATGGTTCCATCCTCAACTGCAATATCAGTCACCTCGGTCTGTGTCAGAATCTCAGCACCGTACCTCTGAGCACTACGAGCGTTGGCGATAGTCAATTCGAACTGATTAACAGATGCATCCGGAACACGTATCAAACGGTCAATGTCGTCGGAGAGAGCTGGTTCAGTTGCATCTATCTCCTCACCTTCGAGAACATCGTACGAAATTGACCGCTGTTCGAGGCGCTGACATAACTCATCAACGGATATGTCCTCGTTATCTGTAACTAGCAGACTTTCGTCGTGGTTGATACAGTGGCCTGCAATCCCGTGTAGTATTTCGTTTTCGTGTTTGAGGCGCTGTGCTAACTGATCGCTCTGAGCGCGTGCACCGCTGTAGAGAACGCCCAAGCAACGACCGGTTATACCAGCCGTGAGCGTTCCGCGCTCGGCAAGCGTGACATCAAGCCCTCGGATAGCAAAATCACGGGCAATGCCTGTTCCAATGACTCCGCCGCCGATAACGAGAATGTGCGGTGTGTACCCCATTCAAGTACACCTAACTGTGGCATCCGCCCACTTAATTTGTGTGTTGTCCTGCGAGAAAGCAACCGACAGTATGGTCAAAGACAGACCGAGACTGTTCGTAACTTCCGTGATTGCCCACAACTGTGGCCAGAAAACTATTCTGAACTTTGCGTGTGGCATTCTGTTGTGCTCTTTGTCCGAGTGATGTTCCGAAGGCTCCAACAACGGCTCGGTCCACTATGTCCAGATACTCGGCAGCACCGTAAGTGACGACTGTACCACCCGGAGTCAGACTGAGAACGTGACTTCAGCCTGTTTTCTCGGCAGTGGCACCTCCTGCTATGTCATCTCTTTTGCTGATTCGTTCTCTGAGAGGGTGGGTCTTGATATTCTCCAGACAGCAGACTCGCACAATGTCTGGAACGAATACCGGCTAACTATCTCACGGATTCTTCAGTGGAGTGTGTTTCAATTGATGCCCTCGATGACACTACGAAAGAAAAGTAATTGGTCCGAACCACTCCCAAACCAGTGAATCGGTCTCCCACCCGGCCCGGTACCATAGACGGGTATATAGAGAGGGTATCCAGAGAGGTTGACAACTGAGAGTCCAAGCTACAGACGCCGTTACAATTCGATATACTGTTTTTTCCAGTCCTCTCGTGCTTTAAGCTCTCGGTCACCACGGTTCGTTACATTGTATGAATTGGTTCGTTTGTCGATTTCTCCTTTTTCGACGAGGCCCTTTTCGACCAGTGTATCCAAGTTTGGGTAGAGCCGGCCGTGCTGGATTTCCGTCCCATAGTACTCTTCGAGTTCTTCTTTGATCGCCAAGCCATGTGGCTCAGTCATTCCGGCAGTTATGTACAGCAAGTCACGCTGAAATCCTGTCAAGTCGTGCATCGCTACTAGTCACTTTCATCTCGTTGGTATTAATTCTAACGAGAAGTTGTAATATCATCGTTAGCGTTACACATTGTTCAGATAGCTTCTCAAACGCCAGGTACTCTTTTTTAATTATTTTCTCTAATTCTGGGTTCGAATTGTATTGTATGTATCATAATCCATCACACATACTTTTAACATTTCAGTAATGAATATCTCACTAATCTATCAGCCACAGACGGCCCTCATACACACAGACTGAGGTTGTGGTGGCTCGGTCCAAACGCTCTCATCAGAAAGGGCTCAGTGGGGGTAACGTTTCGTCATCGCCACCACTCTCATTAAGATGTAGTGTCGTGCCGTGTAATCAAGGTTCTGTGTTGAGGTTGGGCAGCACATTGAAATCTGGCCGAACAGCCAATAGTTTATATCCGATACCGTGGCCAGCACGCACTGTGCATTCAGCAGTGTACGCAACAGCGATACTCTGTGTTTGCCTCTTCGCTGGTATCGGATCACCACAGACTGCCGAGCCAGAAATCGTCGAGATATATCCGAACCCGGTGACACCCGGCGATAGCGGCGAGTTTGTCAGAATCACGGCACCGGAAGGAACGAACATTTCTGCCTACCGGCTTGCCGATGAACAGGCGTCAGTTCGCCTCTCGGCTCGGCCCAGTACTACGGCAACCAACCGTTCGTATCTTACATTTTCGACAGCAGCTAACCGAACGCAGTCAGTGACAAAGCACAATGTTGTGTCGCTCCCTGAGAGAATCCAACTAGCGAACAACGGTGAACGGGTACAGCTTCTTCGGAACGGCACAGTTGTCGACGAGGTTAGGTATGGGCGCGCACCTGAGGGGGAACGGTACAACACTACATCGGAGACATGGGAGGCACTTGGTCGAACTGACCAGCCGATTGTCACACAGACAGGAGAGGACATTGAAGCGTTTGTCCTACCCGATGAACCTGCACGTGCGGTTCACTTTCTTTCTAATGCCACCGAGCGTATTTTGTTAGCTGGATATACGATTTCTTCAGACGATTATATAGATGAGTTAATAGAAGCACACAACCGTGGGGTTACCGTCACGGTACTTCTTGAAGCCAGTCCTGTGGGCGGACTCAGTTCTCAAAGCGCATCAGCTCTCGACCGCCTAACCCGCTCTGGCATTGACGTTCAAGTAATTTCAGGTGAGTTGGCTCGGTACAGATACCACCATCCGAAGTATGCAATCGTCGACGACCGCGCACTCGTCACTACAGAAAACTGGAAGCGCTCGGGGCTTGGAGGTGAGTCTAGTCGAGGCTGGGGAGTCATAACCGACCAACAACACATTGTAACGGGGTTAGCCGAAACCTTTCAGGCTGATTCGAGCTGGGTCGATACGCAGTCATGGTTGAACTCTGAAAAACAAACTGTGACTGAAGAGGAACCAGCTGACAAGCAGTTTCCACAACAGTTCGAGGCGGCGTCATTGCCTGTCGACCGGACGCACTTGCTACTTGCGCCCGATAATCTCGAAGCAACGTTGACCGAGACAATCCGGAATGCAGAGGAGTCAATCGATATTATGCAGGTTCAAATCGGGAGCCGCGGATTCCCATTGCTGACTACTGCTATCGATGCCGCCAAACGCGGTGTTGAGGTACGTATTCTCCTCTCGGGTGCGTGGTATGCCGAAGAAGAGAACCGTCAACTAAAGCGCTGGCTCGATAAACAGGCCGCAAGCAAGGATTTGTCACTCTCTGTCCGTATTGCTGAGCCGGACGGCCAGTTCGAGAAAATTCATGCAAAAGGACTAATTGTTGATGGAAACAAAACTTTTGTCGGGAGTGCAAACTGGAACAACAACTCTGTTCGGGAGAACAGAGAGGTTGGTCTGTTACTCGAAGGCCAAGCGGTCGGGGACTATTTCCAGACTGTGTTCGAAAGCGACTGGAGCAGCGACGAGGGGACTGACGTTCCCGTTGGATACATTCTTGCCTGTCTAGTCGGTGCAATCATCGCGGTTATCGCTGGACAGAAAATTAGATTTGAAGAGTAGATCAAAAAACACATTTTAGCTCCATTAGACGAACTCCTATGGATATTAACTACGACCGTGACCCAGAATCGTTCTACCAGTCGTGTTTGGAACGAGCGAGACTTCCAAGAAACGATGCGTTGAAACAGATTATTCTAGAACGTCTCGCCGAGAAATTCGAGAGAGGAGATACCTACCAGAAAAACGAAGTTACTGAAACACTTGAGTCTCACTTTGATGACCCTGTTCTGGTTCGCCGCGAACTCGTCAACTTTGGCTATCTGCGGTATGACAACACGCAAAATACCTATCGGTTACACAAGACGAAACTCTCCGAGCAGGATTACCGAGAGAATAGTCGTCTCGAACGGCACGCGACTGATCTCGGATTACTGGAGTAACCTTTCACAGAGCAGGATTCTGTTTATTCCTCGGAAAGCACCGCAGAGCTACCGAGTCCCTCGTCGAGTTCGGCATCTGCCATCTTCTCGACGAGTGCGTCGATGACTTCCTCGCGCATGCCGCTGACAAACTTGATAGAACCGACTACGAGGTGGCCACCACCGGAGACACCGCCGCCGGGGACCTCTTCTTTTAGCTCAGCGACCATCTCAGGGATATCGAGTCTGACACCGTCCGAGCGCAAAACAGCGAAGTCAGGACCATACCCGATTGTGATGACAGGATCGCCCGTCTCTTTGACTTTTTGATCGTGGATTTTTCCCGTTGTCTTACCGGGTGCGGGATAAGTGAACCGCCGCGCGTGGCTCTCCACGTCGATTCGATAAAGATGGGCATCGTTATCGAGTTCCTCGTGGTTGACGTGTTCGAGTGCAGCATCGAGCTGTGCGTCAACATCGCGCTGTGCACGCTCGGCAAACATATCGATGAGTTCCTCGTGTCGTTCGTGGTCGTCGCAGTTCACGTTGAGTAGGTCGTTCACCAACTCCCGCCCATCGTTGTACTTGAGCCAGTACGTTGCATAATCGAGCGCTTCGCCGATGTCGACCAAGCGTCGTTTGGTATACCCTTCTTCCTGGGCGAGTGCAAGGTAGTCATCCATCGCTTCGCCGTCTGAACGGTCTGAGAGACCGGCAACGGCTGGAACGTGTCGAATATCGTCCGTAATCTCAGTATCTATCATCCGCGCAATTTCAACACACATCATTCCCGTTGTGATGCGATAATCTTCACCGTCGAGGTATGGGTTGACGTGTTTCTCTACGAGGTCTCGAACCGCATCAGGGTCGGGGTGGTGATGGTCGACTACGAGAATCGGAACGTCATAGTGTTTGAGATTGCGGTAGGCAGGCGTGTCTTCTTCAGTACTCCCGTTGTCAAGCATCAAGAATAGTGGGAGCTTTTGCCCGTGGCGTTTCCGGTTTTCGAGCGCGAAGTTCAGGTCCCGTGTAACGTCTTCGAGTTCGTAGAATGGGGCCTTGCTTGGAAGTCGTTTGAGCAGGTGTCGTGGTGCCTCCGGGTCTTCCCACGTCTCAGCAATGAACCGTTCGAGTGCGTGCTGCAACGGAACGCTGGCACAGAGACCATCGCCATCGGCGTGGTGACGAATGCGAATTGGACGACCGTCAAGAACTGTCTCCCGAAGTTGCTGAGCGACATCCTGTAGGTCCTCGGAGAGCTTTTCGAAGGCTGGCCAGTCAACAAGTGTGTCAACATCTTCCGGCTGCGCCAACTCGGAGGTTCTGGCATCAAGCTGTTCGACGACTTCAGTTTCATCAGTTCCAGTGAGCGTTGAGAGGCTGTTGGTCTCTATCTGAATATAGTCATCGCGTGGCTCAGGTGTTCCAACAACCCTGACAATATCGTCAAGTTCGATGCTGGGGTAGGCTCGGACACCCGCATCCTCAAAGGCAGCGCAGGGCACAACCCCAGCTGTGGTCCTGACTTGGAAGATTGTGGGGCCGCCTGTCTGTTTTATCTGGACGACACGACCGTCAAGATGACCGAGGTCGCCCGTCTTCTCGGAAAGGGTAGCTGCGGTAATCTTTTCACCTGGACCGACTGTTTTCCGGGAAAACTCGTCAAGTTCTACTTCGGCAAAGCTCACGTCACCATCCGAGCGAACCTCGGCGAGTTCGACGACTAACTCGTCGCCAACGTCGTACGCTCCGTTAAGATTCGACGAGTGAACAAGTCCAGAGACTGAGTCCGAGAGATCGACAAAGACGCCGTATTCGACGACACCGTTTACTGTTCCGACATAGTACCCCTCAGAGTCGACAGCATCAAGGGTACATTGCGGTGCAAGGTCGGAGACAACAGTCGATTCTGCAGACTCGTCAGCGAGGTCGGTACCGTTTTCTCCGGTACCGTTTGGTGTAGACATATAGGTTAAGTACGTCACTTGCCGGTTTTTAAGCTTCGATATACATCCGGCTTGACACCCTAGCCGAGATAGCCACGAAGAAGGCGCATCCGGAACCCTTAGAAAGGGCCGCTGCCGAGTTTGCTACATGGGACTGTTTCGTTCGAGTGAGATACTCGGTATCGCCGAGTCGGCACTCGAATTCGCGCTGGCCGCTTCTGAAGAGGCCCACCCTAACGAGTACATGGGTATGCTTCGTGGGGAAGACGCGTCGAACCTTGGGCTTGACCGGGATGGGACGGTACTCTCTGAAGTCCTCGTTGTACCCGGAACAAAATCAAACCCGGTCAGTGCCGAGTTCAAACCGATTCACGCCCCAAATGACCTGAGCGCTGCAGGCTCAATTCATTCGCACCCGAACGGGGTTCTTCGTCCGAGTACAGCAGACCTTGGAACGTTCTCTCGAAACCACGTCCACATTATCATCGGCGCGCCCTACGGACAAGAGGACTGGCAAGCGTTTGACCGTGATGGCGAGGAAATCGAGCTGCCTGTTCTTGATATTGACCCGCCAGAAGAGGAGTTCTTCGATTTCACTCAGGAAGATATCGACCGAGAGCTTCGTGAGGAGGACAACCGATGAAACGCGTTGTTGCACAGGGAACCTTCGATATTCTTCACCCGGGACACGTCCATTATCTCCGGGAAGCACGGTCGATGGGAGACGAGCTTCACGTCATCGTCGCACGGTCTGGCAATGTGACGCACAAATCTGGCCCTGTAATTCCTGACCAACAGCGCGTCGAGATGGTATCGGCGCTGGAGCCGGTCGATGAAGCACGGCTCGGTCATCCAGATGATATTTTCGTTCCTATCGAAGAGATTGAGCCCGAACTTATCGTGCTTGGCCACGACCAGCACCACGAAGATAGTGTGATAGAAGACGAACTCAATGCACGCGGTATCGACTGCAAGGTGACGAGAGCAACCAAACACGAAGCCGCGTACGACGGTGGCATTATGTCATCACGACAGATTGCAGATCGAATTATCGACCGTCGGTCGTAGCGGCTGAAACGAGCGCTCTCCCATAAACCTATGTACGTCGAAGCCAAATCGTCTATCAAGAGAGCTGATGGCAGATACGGACCAAGTCGTACTTGTTGTCGAAGACGAGCCGGATGTCGCGGAGACATATCGTCTCTGGCTCGAAGAGCGCTACACAGTTATTGTCGCAGAAAGCGGTGACGAAGGCCTTGAGATGCTTGAAGAGCGTGTCGACGTGGTGTTACTTGATCGGATGATGCCGGGGTTGTCCGGCAGTGAAGTCCTCTCGGAAATTCGCTCACAGGAACTGGATTGTCGGGTTGCGATGGTGACCGCAGTTGAACCTGACTTCGATATTTTGGAGATGGGGTTCGATGCGTATCTCTCGAAACCTGTTAAAAGTCAGCAACTCAGGTCGACCGTAGAGAATCTACTCGAACGGTCGGAGTATGATTCACTCCTGCAGGAGTACTATTCAATGGTCGAAAAACAGGCCACAATCGAAGCGACAAAAGGAACAACGGAGCTAGAAAACAGCGACGAATATCACGATCTCCGCGAGCGCATCGCTGAGTTACGCGATGAGCTCTCAGAAACACTCGGTGGTATCGAAGATGATGAAGACTTTATTGCGACAATCCGTGGGCTGAGTGATGTCGAATAGCGCTGAATTTACGTACGATCTCTCAGAGATGCTCCCTTTCGAGGGTCTTTCCTCGCTGAGACCCGGCACCAGTGTGCTGGTTACCGGACCAACAATGGCGGGAAAAGACAGACTGCTCTACGATGTCCTCGGAGATGGTGTCAGTCAAAATGAGGCCGGAATTGTCGTTACGACAGATGGAGATGGTGGAGAGTCTGTCGACATGGTTCGGTCGAAAGCTGAGACAGCTGATGATTCGTTACTTTCAGCGATAGATTGTCGTGCACAGAGTGACCGCGAAGAGACCGAACGCGACGACGGGTCGTGTGTTTACAGCGTTTCGTCTCCCTCCGAATTCACGAGCATTGGTATCGGCATTACCGACGCGTTCAGTCGGGCTGAAGAGGCAAACGTGACACGTGGGCGACTGGCGCTCACCTCCCTGTCGACGATGGTTCGATACGCCGACCAGAAAACAGTATTCAAGTTCTGTCATGTTCTCTCACAGCGGCTGAACTCTGCTGGGTTTATCGGGCTGTTTACTCTCAACTCGGACGCACACGATGAACAGACAATCTCAGTGATTAAACAGGCCTTCGATGCAAATATCGAAATTCGGGAGGTCGATGGTGAAAAGCAAGGACGCGTGTTGGGGCTAGGTAGTCAGCCAACCGAGTGGCGGCCATTATCGTAGCCCAAGAGCTGTGCCTGCTTTCGACAAGCGACACGCTTATTCAAGCCAAGCAGGGATATACTGTTGATGAGTACGGACACCGGGGAGGAGATAGATGCGTTCGAGCAGGCCTGCTCGGAGCTTGTCGAACGAATTCTGGATGGTGACATTGAGCGCGACGACGTTGAACAGGCAAAAAAAGATATCTGCGGTAAATATTCGTCGCCAAAAGTCCCCAAGAACTCAGAGCTACTGGACTTCGTTCCCTTCGAGCAACGAGAAGAACTCGAACAGGTTTTACAGCGCAAACCTGTCAGAACGGCATCTGGCGTATCCCCGGTCGCGATCATGACATCGCCCAAGCGGTGTCCTCACGGAAAATGTCTCTACTGTCCGGGTGGTCCAGATTCGGAATTCTCTAGCGCACAGAGTTACACTGGACACGAGCCTGCAGCCGCACGCGGGGTCCAAAACGATTATGACCCGTATGGGCAGGTCACACTCCGACTTGAGCAACTTAGAGAGATTGGGCACCCCGTTGACAAGGTCGAGTTGATTCTTATGGGCGGGACGATGACTGCTCGTTCTCACGACTATCAAGAGTGGTTTGTCAAGCGGGCATTGGAGGCGATGAACGATTACAACGCCGACAGACGGCCCGAGCCCGCCGAGGGAGAGAGTTTTGCACCTGCACAGGAAGATGTCGAGTTCAGTTATCTTGAAGATGTAATTGCCGAAAACGAGGTTGGCGATATTCGCAACATCGCAACGACATTCGAGACGAAGCCAGACTGGTGTGACCCAGAGCAAATCGACCGCATGCTCGACCTTGGTGGCACAAAAGTCGAGGTCGGTGTGCAAACAACCTACGAGCGGATTAACCGAGAGATGCACCGCGGTCACGGGACACAAGACTCTATCGACGCCAACCAACGTCTCCGGGACGCTGGATTTAAGGTAGGCTTTCATATGATGCCCGGTCAACCGGGGATGTCTAAGGAAATGTGTCTCGAAGATTTCCGTCGGATTTTCGAGCAGACACAGTGGCGACCAGATTTCCTCAAAATCTACCCCACGCTTGTCGTCGAGGGAACGGCCGTCTACGATTCGTGGCACAACGACGAGTTCGACCCACTGGACAACAACGAGGCAGCGGAACTCGTCGCTGAAATCAAATCAATGATTCCTCGCTACACGCGCCTTCAGCGCGTCCAACGCGATATTCCGGCCGACTTCATCGAAGGGGGCGTCTGGAAATCAAACCTCCGTCAACTCGCCAGACAGCGCATGGAAGAACACGGCTGGAGCTGTGACTGTATCCGCTGTCGGGAGGTGGGCCACAACGATGAAAAACCGGAGACAGTCACACTCAACATCTCTACATACGAGGTGGCTGGTGGGACAGAACACTTCATCAGCTTCGAAGACTTCGAGAAAGACCTGCTTGTCGGCTTCTGTCGGCTTCGGTTCCCGAACAACCCCGTCCGCCGGGAACTCGAAGAGGCGGCAGTCGTCCGAGAACTACACGTTTATGGCAGTCAGGTCGGCGTCGGCGATACTGCGAGCGAACAAGAGCCGGTTGACCAGCACCAACACCAGGGGTACGGAACACGCCTCCTTGCAGAAGCTGAACGAATTGCCAGAGACGCCGGCTACGGTAAACTCGCTGTCCTCAGCGGTATCGGTGTCCGCCAGTATTATCGTAAGAAGCTTGAGTTCCGACAGGACGGGCCGTACGTCAGCAAACGGCTCGAGTGACACCCCTGCCTGAGACCGTGTAACGCCAACTATATACTGCCCGCATTGTCACCATCGGGTATGGTTGAGCACGCTTCGAGGCGAGCGTTTCTTGCCGGAGCAGCCGGCGTGAGTCTTTTCTGTCTGTCTGGCTGTTTAACTACGACAGACGAGGGATATGAGGTGTGGTCGGTCGATAGCGGAACAAACAGTATCTACATCCACGAGGCTCACTCCGAACCAAACGAAGAGACAGTAGAGTTTGATGAAGTTGGGTCAATTGATACCGGCGCTGAAAATGGAACCGACCCAAATACGATTACATTCTCTACAGAGTACGAGTACGCGGTCGTTTCCTGTCCCGGAAGTGGTCGCACGCTTGTGTATCGGACTGAAGATAGCGAACAGGTTGCCAACCTCGAAACAGGCGCAAACACCCGATTTGCCAGCTTCACACCGAACGATAACGCAATTCT
This sequence comes from Halovenus rubra, assembly GCF_026586665.1. Taxonomy (GTDB): domain Archaea; phylum Halobacteriota; class Halobacteria; order Halobacteriales; family Haloarculaceae; genus Halovenus; species Halovenus rubra. Next base: position 279,677 of record NZ_JAODIY010000009.1, on the reverse strand, counting down.
GGTTGATGTAGCCGGTGAGTCAAAAATTGTTCGCATCGACGTCGATTTTGAAGAAGAGGTCTTTGAGGTTTCGGACGAACGGAGCGTCGACGAGTCGGTTGAGGGCCTCGGTAGCGGGGCTGGTGTACCTGGATTTCATACCTATACACAGGATGGTCGGTCGGTACACACGCTCGGGCCTCGCTACCGCAGTGGTGGCGTCGTCATTGTAGATTATGCGCAGTTGACTGTCGAAACAGCGTTCTCCAGTGACGTGCTCCCAGCAACCGGTGATGCGGTCCCTCACCCAACTGCAGAGAAGATGTTCCTGACTGCAGGGTCCTCATCAAGCACAACAAATGGCTCCATCGGCGAATACTACGTCCTCGATACCGACACCAACGAACTGATCGATAAGGGTAAAACGGCCGGTGCTGACCCAAAATCCGTTCGCCTTTCACCGGATGGAACAGAACTCTGGATTCTGAACAGCAAAACAAATGATGGTGTTGTGGTTGACGCGGAAACGAACGAGGTTATCGACAAGATTGGGGCAGTTGGCCCAAAAGAATCCGAAACTGCAGCCAAGCGCGACACTCGGTGCAATTTACGATTCTCTCCTGATGGCCAGTACGCGTTCGTGACGCTTCGCGGTCCGGCTCAGAGAGTCGAGGGACAGCCTGTTTCCTCAGGTGTCACTCCCGGCATTGCCGTGCTTGATGTCACAACCCGTGAGTTACGCCATGTCGTCGAACCGGACCCACTTGGGGAGTATTCAGACACCGAAACCGAGGCCACACGCTCGTCTATGGAGGGGAAATCACTTCCTGATTTCCGTGGGCTGAACGTTCGCCCTACGGATGACTTCGACGGGTATAGCGTCCCTCCCTACGGAAACACCACCAACTGAACGCCCGACGGAAAGACGGTATCGACGCCTCACTTTCGCTGGCGCAGTACGGCTGCGAGACCGACGAACAACACGACACCTGCCAGCGATGCAAGCAGTGTCTCCGTTCCAACTGAGTCAGCCTCGCTGGCATCCCCATCCGCTGTTTTTCCGGCACTGGCGTTTCGTTGGCTTCCCGCGTCATCATCGATACGCAGCGTTGCGTTGTGCTCGTAGACCAGTACGTCATAGTCGTCGACCAGCTGTGCCGTGGAGTTCTCGAAGGTGATGGTGGTGTTCGTCTCTGGTGCATCCTCTGAAATCTTGAACGTTACCGTAGCGAACCGCGCTGTTCCGGTCGACCCGTTGCGTTCTGGCTCACGCCATTGTTCGGCAACAACAACCCCATCTTGGTTATCAACTGCTGTTTTGTTGTACACGTCGGTCGAGTCACCTTGTTCAAAATAGGACGCAGTTTCGACGCTGGTTGCCCGAAGGTTTTCTGTTTCGAACGACGCGTTCATCGTGAGGTGAGCGATACCAACGTCTTGGAAGCCACCATCGCTGTCGACGAACATTCGTATCTCAATGGTTTCGCCAGGGCTTACTGTACGCTCTTGGTGTTCTGGATAGAGGATTGTCGGCTGATCGCTGGCGACCGCTGTGCCTGCTGGAACAAGCGCAACGACCACGAAAGCGAGGACCAGTGGGACCCGAAACGTCATTTGCCGACGCTACGACTCGGAGTTAGTTAGCTGTTTCCTGTCAAGGCATTCGTGAGGCTAGTAAAAGCCCCGGTCGACATCTTCGTCGATGATATCTTCGAACTCCTGTTCGAGGAGTTCTTCTGCCTCTTCAAAGGTCTCTGTCAGGTCGTCCATCGTCTCGGGGCGGTCGTGGTGGTCGAACTCCATTGGCCCATAGGCGGGACTATCTAGTGCGTCCATAATATCCTCGAACAATGCTCCGGGTGTCGTCGGTGCATCGGCGTGTGTTTTGACGACAGATTCTAGCTCCTTTGCACGCTCAGTGGCTGCTTTCTCGTCTTCTGCAGACTGCTGGACACCAAAAAGACTAGTACCTGACTCCTGAGATGGGAACAGTGGGTCGATGTCTCCGTCTACTTGTCGGGCGACCTTCGCACCGACTCCATCGACATTGTATGGGTTCTTTGCGTACGTTTTGAGCTGGAACGCTCCGACACCTGGATGAGCAAGATACAGGTCTTCGCCGATTCCTGTGGCTCGGTCTCCCCCCACTGCACGCCACCCGTCTGGATCAACATTGCTTTCGACGACATCGCTGAGAATGTCGTCCCAGTCTCTAACACGCATCTCTATACCGCTGGTATGGACTCAAGAAGATTATACGCAACGGTATTGGCATCGTTGCGTTGCTGTTATTAGATAGACGTGTGCGTGACCGATAGCGTTTTTTTACCGCCGCCCTTCCCCTGTGGCGTGCACGTTCGTGGGGTTGTCGTCGACGTCGCTGGACCGAACACAGTCAGTACGCAGTACGGGGAATCAGAGCTACTGGAGGTGACGGTACGCCCTGACGGTGGTGCAGGCGAGCCAACGGTAGCGACACTGTGGGGTGACTGGACGGAAACTGCGGAGTATCTCGAATCTGGCATGGAGATGGCTGTCTACGATGTAGATACCCGTGAGTATCGTGGAGAAAAACAGTATACAACTGGAAAAGAGTCGATGGTTGTTGTGGAACCGGAGTTTCTCGTTAACGTAACCGACGTACGCTCGTGGGTTCAATGCCCACGGCTCTACTATCTTAACAAACTCGACGGGGCAGATGTCTCCGAACCACTGGTCAAAGGAACAATTGTCCACGAGGTGTTCGGTGACCTGCTCCGTGGCGCAGACCTCGACGAGGCCGTTGACAGGCGTATCGAAGACGCTGGTCTCGACCTCGGCCTACTCGGTGCAGATGCCAACGCGATGCGGGAGTCAGTTAAAGAGCATGCCGGGGCAATCGAGGGGTGGCTCCAACAAGGTCGATTGACTGACGAGGACGAATGGCGTTCGGAGCAACTCCTCATCAGTGAGCGATACGGCCTCAAGGGACGCGCCGACGCAGTCCGCCGTGGCGCTCCTGTCGAACTCAAAACCGGAAAGAACACCAACCGTGAGCCACGCTTCCAGGACAAAGTTCAGGCTGGCTGCTATGCACTCTTGCTCGGTGAGAGAGAGAGTGAGCAATCAGTTGAAGCGAGTCCTGACACCGGAACACTCCTCTACACAAAAAACGCTGCCGTCGACAGGGACGAGCAATCCGGTGACCTCTCTCCAGCCAAGGACTTTTCTATCTCAGCGGGGTTCTTGCAGTTTATCCTTCGTGCCCGGAACCATCTCGCAGCCATGGAAGCCAAAGGTGAGACGCCAACAGGGTACGAGGGGAATGCAAAATGCGAATACTGCTTCGAGCAAGACACCTGCATGGCTGTATCCGGCCGACTTGACCAAGAATCAAAAGCTGGACAAGTTGGGACGGAGCTCCCCGCAGATGAACGGGACTACTTCGGGCAGATGTACGCTGCTATCGAGGAGGAACGTCGTGAAATCCATCATGAATATGTCAAGCTGTGGGAACAGTCGCCGGCAGAACGCGCAGATGCTGACCGTGCACTTGTTGACCTCGAACCCACGGAAACATGCCAACTCGATGACGGTCGCTGGGAACTCCGTGCCAAAGGAACCGGTGCTGTCTCGAAGATTCGGACGGGCGATGTTGTTTTAGCAAGTGATGGCGACCCTGTCGGTGGTGGGGCTGAACTCGCCCGAGTTGAACGGCTTGGAACTGCCGACGGTGAGGATATTGTGGTCACTGCGGACGAACCTGTCGACCTCCATCGTCTCGATGTTTACCCCTCCGAGTTGACGACTGACCGCCTCCTGACATCGCTTCACGACGCCCTACTCACACAACCACCGGAATGGAAAGACCCGCTGTTTGAACGACGAGAGCCAGCGTTTGACCTTTCAGGTGAAACCTTCATCGACAACAACGAGGCACAGGATGAAGCCGTGACAAAAGCTGTCGGAGCCGAGGACTTTGCACTGGTCCATGGACCGCCAGGGACGGGAAAAACCTATACACTTGCCCGTATCGTTGCGGAGTTACTCAAACGCGACCAGCGTGTCCTTGTCTCGGCGTTCACCAACCGCGCTGTCGACAATGCAGTTGAGGCACTTGAGTCAGAAGGCGTGACAGACATCGTTCGGTATGGGACCGAAAGCGGAGTGAGAGACGATATGCAAGAGTATCGGCTCGAACAGTCAGGTAAGCCGGCAGCCTGTGCGGAGAGTCTCCAGGCTGGCTCGGTTGTGGCGGCCACAACAGCATCCTGTGGCTCCCGCGCGCTGAAAACACAGGATTTCGACGTTGCTATCGTCGATGAGGCTGGCCAGTTGACCGAACCGGGAACGCTCGCTGCAATCGCCCGTGCCGACAGGTTCGTCCTTGTGGGTGACCATCAGCAACTGCCGCCGGTCGTGCAAGCCGAAAACGACCTACAGGAGTCGCTATTCGAGCGGCTTATCGAGACGTATCCGGCGGCTGGTGTACTGCTTGACCGACAGTACCGGATGTCCCAGCGTATCCAGGCGTATGCCTCGAACGAGTTCTACGATGGTCAGCTTCGCCCAGCAACCGGCGAGGTCGCAGGTCAGCGTCTTGATGACCTCAACGGAGTTTCGTCCGATTTACTCCCATCCCACCTCCGTGATGGCGTCACGTTCATCGACCCGGATGGACACCAGCAAGGGAACACGAACCCACAGGAGGCAGAGACGATACTAGAGACGGTCACTGCGTATCTGAATGCCGGTGTGCCAGCCGAGGAAATCGGTGTCATCGCGCCATTTCGCGCACAGGTTGCAGAAATTAGTAAGTCAGTTCCAGAAGATGTAGCGGTCGATACTGTCGACCGGTTCCAGGGGTCGAGCAAAGAGGTTATTATTGTCTCTTTTGTGGCGACTGGCAGCCTCGATGGCCCAATTTTCGAGGATTATCGGCGTATTAACGTTGCACTGACTCGGGCAAAGAAAGCGCTTGTCCTGATTGGAGATGCCGACACGCTCTCGTCTGATGATACGTATCTCCGAATGGTCGACTGGGCGAGGTAACCGTTTGCTTGGTCGGGCATTCTCAGTGCTGTGGCGGCCAAATCTGCCCGGGCAATATCCTGACCGCAACCGCTTTTCAACATGGCACTCAACAGATTGGTATGAGCTTTGAGGTGCCACATGGTGAGAAGCCAGTTACTGTTTCTCTCCCGGCCTGTGATATCACCGTTGCGACGGCTGCTGGTGGGACACCTATCGACGTTCGTAAAACAGCAGACGACGCAGTCGCCAACCCACACGGTGTAGAACTTACCGAGCGTGTCAACCCCGACGACTCGGTCGCTATCGTTGTGACAGACGTAACCCGAGCAACACCGGACGACGTTCTATTGGACGTATTGCTTGGGGAACTCGACCGCGCAGGTATCGACCGAAAGAACGTCACCGTTGTCATTGGGTTGGGCCTCCATCGGCCGATGACTGACGAAGAGATTGACGCTGCTTTTGGCGATCTTGCCGACCTTGCAGTCAACCATAACCCAGAACAGACTGTCGAAGTTGGGACTGTCGATAGCTGTGCTATCGAACTGTTCGAGCCTGTCGCAGAGGCGGATGTGGTTTGCTCAACTGGAATGGTCGAACCCCACCAGTACGCTGGTTTTTCCGGCGGTGCGAAGACAGCAGTTATTGGTGCTGGTGGCGAGTCACAGATTCGGTATACTCACGGGCCGGGTTTACTTGGACAGGAGGGAGTTCGACTCGGTCGAATTGATGACAACCCATTCCGCGAATTTCTCGACCGCGCCGGTGACAGTGCCTGTGTCGAGTTCTGTCTAAACGTGACCAAAGGAAGCAATGGTATCATCGATGTAAGTGCTGGGGACCCACGTGCGGTCGTCTCCGAGCTAGCAAATACCGCACTGGAAGCGTTAGCAGTCGATATCGATGGAAAATATGATGCTGTCGTCGCTGGTGTTGGTGCACCGAAAGATGCAAATCTGTATCAATCTACGAGAGCGGCAACGTACATAATCCTCGGTGCAACAAACCCACTCCGGCAGGGCGGGCGAGTCGTTGTTCCAGCACGGCTACACGAGGGCGCAGGTGAGGGGACTGGTGAACAGCGGTTCTACGAGTGGCTCTCGGACGCAACAGATCCTGACTCTCTTTTCGAGCGGATGAAATCAGGCTACGACCCGGGTGCACAGCGCGCCTTCGTCGTCGCCCGAGCGCTGCGCGATTACGATGTCTGGATTACCGATAGCGAGCAGCCAGCTGTCGTCGAAGACTGTCTGATGCAAACTGCACCGACAGTTGAGGACGCAATCGAACCCGGGAGCGACGTGCTGGTGGTGCCTGACAGCCTCGGAACCCTGCTCCGCTAACGTCGCTGTTATCGACACGCTGGATATTGTCTGTATTACTAGAATGGGGGTGTCGAATGTTTCTCTATAGCTAGCCTCTGTTGATAGGCTGTTAGACAGTATACGTACATACAGAGCAATGAGGCAGGGAGAGCACGTCAACACATCTGACTCACGTTTGCGTAGACTCGGACAAGTAAAGATGAGACAAATAGACGATCGTCATAATGTCAGTCTCTAATATGCAAGAAGAGACCGCTACCGATGGTATCGTCACGCTCTCAGAGGTAAAGCGGACGTATTATCTGGGGGAGCCGGTGCACGCATTAGATGAGGTCTCGCTTTCGCTGCCAGAGGGGTCGTTTACGGCTGTGATGGGACCGTCTGGTTCTGGCAAGAGCACGTTGATGAATATGGTGGGCTGTCTTGATACTCCGGATGATGGGACAGTCACAGTCAACGGGCAGGACGTGGGAGCGCTTTCGGACGGCAAGCGGGCACGACTGCGGGGAAGTGAACTCGGATTTATTTTCCAGCAGTTCAACTTGCTGCCACGGTTGACCGCAGCCGAGAATGTGACGTTGCCGATGGTGTTCCAGAACGTTGTCGGTGAAAGTCGACGCGACCGGGCGAAGACACTGTTGACTCGCGTTGGTCTTGGGGACCGCTTAGACCACACGCCACCAGAATTATCGGGGGGCCAACGCCAGCGTGTCGCGATTGCGCGGGCACTCGTCAACGAGCCGTCAGTGATTCTTGCCGACGAACCCACTGGAAATCTCGACACGGAAACGGGCAGCGAAATCATGGAGTTGTTTGCCGAACTCCACGACGACGGCAGTACCATTTTGATGGTCACTCACGAACGCCACATCGCTGAACACGCCGATCGCATTATCCACCTCGTTGACGGACAGATTGAAGAAATCGAGCACGTCACTGAGAACCCGCCAGTCCAAGGGAGTGAGACTGCATGAAGATTGCAGAGAGCTTTCGCATCAGTTGGCGGTCCATTACTGGGCATAAACTTCGATCCTCGCTGACAGCTATTGGCGTCATTATCGGCATTGCCGCTGTGATTGTGTTTATGGTTCTCGGTGGTGCATTTGAGGCCAACATTGTCCAAGACTTCGAAGAAGACCAAGGCGACCCCGGGATGTGGGTGAATACACAGAATACGAACCAGGGTTTCGAGATTGTTCCATCACCAATTTACACTGAGACAGATATTCAGACGCTTGAGTCAATTGACGGAGTCGAGTTTGTCGCTCCGGAAGCAAACCTCCAGGCGAGTCAACTCAGTTTCGGAGATACGCTCCAAACCGGCGGATTTGGCGTCCAGGCAGTTGATGTCGAACAGTACTCGGAGGAAGACATGGTCAAAGGGGAGATGTACTCAAGCGGTAACGAGGCAGTTCTCACCCAAGCGATGGTCGACACGCTTGGCGGAGCGGTTGGTCCCGGTGACGACGTGACAATTAACTTTGAGGGAGGGGTAAGCGAGGAGTACGTCGTAACCGGCATCGTCGAAGAAGGATTCGGATCCGGCCCAGACGCGGCAGTGTTTGTCTCGCTTGTGGACCACTATAACACCACAGTTGAGACGCCTCGTGGGACACAAGAACAGGCCTATAGCTCGTTAATTATTTCAGCCGAAGACGCATCTGCCGTCGATAGCATCAAGCAGGAAGCAACTGAGTACTTCGAGACTGATTCTGACGCAAAAGAACTGAAACAGGAAGAACAGGATATCGCAGTCCAGACAGTCGATGACGCAATCGACCAGATTACAGCCGTCATCGACCAACTGACGGTGTTTATTGGCGGTATCGCCGGCATATCGCTGGTTGTTGGGTCTATTGGAATTGCAAACATCATGATTGTAAGCGTTACCGAGCGCACGCGAGAAATTGGTGTGATGAAGGCTGTCGGCGCACGCAAGCGTGACATCATCCAACTGTTCCTGGTTGAGTCAACCATTCTGGGTGCTGTTGGGGCAGTTCTTGGTGTGGTCCTTGGATTGGGACTTGGCTTCCTTGCGGTCACGTTCATTGGCTGGCCGATGGCATACCCAGTCAACTGGATTCTCATCGCAGTCGCTGTTGGCCTCACAGTGGGAATTCTTTCGGGCATCTATCCGGCCTGGCGAGCAGCGAAAGTCAACCCCATCGAGGCGCTCCGACACGAGTGACTGCAGTTCTCAGATACCAGGAGTTGAGGGGTACCGTTGCCGGCAGTTGCCTCCTTTCGACGCCGGCCACGACCAAACAACCACTCGATGTGTCCCCGGTTGCTGGGGCGCTCGGCAAGCAGGGCTGAGCACTCAATATCGTCGACAACATCTAAATGAAGCGAATCGCTGACCAGTCGCGAGAGCATTTCCCGTTCAGTTGTCCCAAGGTCGCGCATCATCGCGTTGTCGGCCTCTCTAACGATGGCATCTTCAATACTCCCGCTGTTGTCAACGGTAGTCGTGGCATCACTGTGGTTGTGTTCCGTCGCCCACTCCTCCAAGAATTGCTCTCTGGCTTGTCGCTCTGCAGGCGTATTGACGAGGTGGAACAGGTTTACCTCAGTCCCGTTTGTATCTTGTAGCGTTCGAACAACCCTTTCGAACCGCTCTCAAACCCATTAGAGAATCCGCGTTGACGATATACGTCGGTGATAAACTGCACACCGCGTGGACGAGTCATATTCCACCGTTCCGGTCACTCGCTGTCTGTCCTTACTCCCACGAGAAGCCCCGTGGCGTCTCGGGCGGGGCGAGCGGGCTCGGCGTCAAATCACCGCTCGGATCGGGGTCGTTGTAGGCCTTTGGAGCCACGTCGTTGGGTGCGTTCGAGTAGAACAGAGAGGCAACCGCGTGGATGTGCTCGCGTCCGACGTCAAGTTCGAATTGACCACCGCCGAACATCCGGATGTCGTGTTCTCGGCAGTAATCGATTGTGTCGAAGAGCGACTGCACCGAGCCAAACCGGGACGGCTTGATGTTGAGCCACTCCGGCTCCCACGGGAGGTCTTCGACTGTGTTGACTCCGCGAATCGGGTAATCCCACGTCACGCGTGCTTCCTGACCCTCAAACAGCGGTCGCGTCTCGTCGTTCAGTTCTGGATCTTCGATGAGTGCCTCGGGAAAGCCCTCGATGATTCGCTCGTACAGTTCCGGGTCGGCAGGCTGATCGACCGTCGTTCCGTGGTACTGGCCCTTAAGATCGAGTGTTTGGACGGCGTCGGTTGCCGCGAGGCGTTCTATGACCTCTGTAGTCCACTCCGATGTCGGATCCAGTTTGAACTCTAGTTCCGGGTTGCGGTCGAGCCAGTCGCCCACGACGTTGCCGGTCGGCGGCTCCTCCAGACGCGTACTTACGACGAATCGAACTGGATCATAGGTGCGGTCAAGACAATCGGAGAGGTTCGTGTCGGCCTGTTTCAATGCAAGGTCGAGTGCGGCACTCTCGAAGGCCCACTGTCGATAATTACGGAAGATGGCCTGATCCGGTTCGGTGCCGTGGAACAAATCCATCTCGGATACTTGGCCCGAGAACTCGTCAAGGGTGTATTCGCCCGTAATGGAGAAGTCCCCTATAGAACCGTGTAGAGCATCGTGTGCGTCGTTGTCGTATGTGACGTCCTCGCCCCGCCCGGTTTCGCCATCGCCGTGTACCGAGACGATGGTTGTCGCACGGGTGAAGCCACTGGACGTGTCCCGTTCGCGCTGTTCGAGGTCGTAGGCATCTATTTCAACTTCGAGACCGGAGACGTTATCATACAACATTACGAACGCTTCTTTGTCCTGCCGGCATTAATAACTGAGAGAGACAACAGTCGAACCTAGTAACACTCAGATAACCTGAATACTGATACGCCTTGCCGTCCGATTCTGGTCTATATCTGTCCCCTTGCTCACTGATACTCCCGGAATCCACTATATTACAGGAATCGTACGCAACGCGCAGGAGAACGTTGTCTTCTACAGAGACGCGACCGGCTCACCCGTACTGCATTGGCATTCTTTCCGTATCCAACCAAGGATGACGGACGACTTGGAAAATCACAGATCAGTACCGCCGCGTTGGTGATTCCGCCGAACTCGGTGTCCTACTGGCAAGAGCGACTCGCCGACGTAGGTACCGATCTCCCGGCCGCGCTCTTCGTACGTGTCTCACGCTTCTCCGACGTACAAGAATGCTATCGGCTGGCTCATACGACGGTGGTCTGGTCAGTACAGAGGCCGAATATCGCACAGAGAAAACTCATAATCACCGGCCAATTGGTCGAGTCATGTAGAGTTTCTTTTGCCAATTAGAGTTCTCGACTGTGTTTCTAGCTCTCTGAAGCTAGTCCTGTCTATTCGATCCGGTGTCCTCCAAGTTTTTCAAAAGTAGTCCGAAGTGTTGTGTACTCTTGGCAGTCAACTCGAGATCTGCAGGGACGGCTTCGAGAGTGACAGTGCTGTCCCAAAATCAATGCCATCAGTAAAAAGTAATAGATAGCTCAGACGAATAAAAATGTTTAATATATATATTAACCCAACTGAAAGTTTATGCCGCGATATTCACCACTGATAATTATACTACTTCTAATCGTTCTGGCAGGTTGTAGCGGTATCTCCAGTGAAACTGGCAAGGAAAACTCAACGGTCGTCATGAAGACGACAGTTGACAGCGGCGATGAAGACCTTACTGAAGGGTATGAAGAGGAACAGGGGACAGACCCGACAGTGGCCGATACGGACGAAGACGGGTTAGATGATCCAACTGAAGTGGAAAGAGTCACGGATGCGACCGTCGCCGATATTGACGGGGATGGAATAGAAGATGGGACTGAGGTGAGTTTAGGGACCGACCCCCTAGATTCAGACACAGATGGCGATAATCTAGTAGACGGAGCTGAAGTGAACAACAAGGGGGCGCTCCCAGGTGCAGATCCTCTTCAAATGGATATTTTCTTGGAAATTGATTATATGAATGACTATTCTATCCCCGACACGGAACTGTCAAAAATAAAGGATGAATTTCGAACAGCGTCTGTCACAAACCCGGACGGGTCCAACGGGATCAATTTGCATGTCACCCGTGATAATAAAGTTTCATATGAAAGTGTCCTGTCAGATGATGAATGGTCCAATATAAAGTCAAATGATTTCGACCATCACGGTGAGGGATACCATTATGTGGTACTAATGAATCATACCACACTTCCTGCGCAACCTGATGACAACCGCGATCTCTATGATGGAAGCGGCGGGAATGGATTTATTACAGTAACCGGTACCGCGGATGATCTGCGTATTGGGACCGTATTTATGCATGAATTAGGTCACTCTCTCGGCCTAAGTCCAAATATATATCGGGGGATTGACTCAACCCAGATTTCTTTCACAAATTATCATAGTGTGATGAGTTATAACACGCCATATGATTATTATGGATATTCAGGTTCGGAGAGTCAATTTAGCGACTGGGATTATTTGGAGGAGAATCTATATACTCCCTCAACTGTGAATTTAAATAATTCCTCATAGTTTTCTCAGAAGGCTACGACGCACCCGCAGTGGACCAATACATGATTCGGGCGCTGACATCGTTCTATAATCACGCCGAAATTTCCGTTGAGCGAGAGGTCACCCAGTTACTTCGTGTTCTGCATCCACAACAATACGCTGAAAGACTTCGTCGGAGGTGAACTTGTCTGGTACACTTGTCCCGTCACTGGTGCACCGTCCTCGAATTCCTCAGGCGAAACGGCGCTTTCGCGCTCGGAATCGTTCACTGGGTTAATAGCCAGATACAATACGTATAGGCGTTATCTTCCGTCTGAACGCTGTGGTTCGGTCTCGGACCAAGCTGACGGGTTTGGAAACCAAAGGACTGTATTAATGGACACGTTGAGATGCTCTTTTCGGCTATTGTCGGCTTGGAATTTCCCCACCCACCTCAGTAACTGCTTGGCAGACGGCACTGGGTTCGGAAGTTTAGGTAAGCAACTCAGCTGACACAAAATATCGAACAATAACCGCATTGAATACTCCCCCCGTAGGTATCAACACGATGAGACGCCCACACTTCATCCTGACTGACGCTGCTTGCGGAGGGTCACAGTGAACGCCAACGACCGCCGAATTACCGGGTTTACGATGGCTGGACATGTGATGGTTCACACCTACGAGCTATCAATTCCGATACTGATGACAGTCTGGCTGGTCGACTTTTCGGTCACCTCTGCGACGCTTGGCACAGTCGTGGCTGTCGGCTATGCCCTGTTTGGCATCGGTGCGCTTCCGGGGGGCATTCTTGTAGACAGGTTCGGCTCGAAAACACTCATCACTTGTTGCTTACTTGGGATGGGGGTCTCATTTCTCTTACTCAGTGCTGTTCCCGGAGTGGCTGGCATCACGCTTGCCCTTGGCATCTGGGGTATCACCGCCAGTGTTTATCATCCTGCTGGGCTGGCGTTGATTAGCAATGGTGTTGAACAGCGTGGGGCCGCGTTTGCGTATCATGGCATGGCAGGGAATATCGGTATCGCTGGCGGTCCGTTCTTGACTGCAGTGTTGCTTATCACTCTTGACTGGCGGACAGCAGTCGTGATACTTGCGGTACCCTCTCTCCTCACAGCAGTTGCTGGGTTGTCCATCTCGTTCGATGAGCGGGCGGCCGTTGATGCTGTAGCCGATGGCGGCGACTCCTCCGTGAGTATTACATCAGTAAGAGAGTTCGTTACAGCATCAAAGCGGCTGTTTACGGTAGGGTTCCTGACTGTGCTTGTGCTGTTCAACGGGCTCTACTATCGGGGAATGCTGACGTTCCTTCCAGAGTTACTCAGCGGATTTCTCGATACGTTGCTTGATACCGCTCCAGAGAACGGAATTGGGCCGATTCCCGACGGCCCGGTTGCTTCGGAGTTCGACCTCTCACAGTATCTCTATGCAGGACTGCTAGCTGTTGGTATTGTCGGGCAGTACATCGGTGGGTTGTTGACTGATAGAATCAGGTCAGAGTATGGTCTTGCAGGGATGCTCTCTTTGTTGGTCGTGATTGCACTACTTTTTGTCCCGGCGTCAAATAGACTCTCCATGCTAGTGCTGGTGAGTGTTGCTCTTGGCTTTACATTGTTTGCGATGCAGCCACTCAGCCAAGCGACAATAGCGAAGTACTCACCGCCCGAGCATCGCGGTCTCTCGTTTGGGTACACCTATTTTGCAATATTTGGCGTCGGTGCGCTGGGCGCGTCACTTGTCGGTACTGCAGTCACCTACGGCTCGGTAAGTACCGTCTTTGGGCTGCTTGCTAGCTTTGCAGGGATTGCGCTGGCGCTGGCAGGTATCTTGATTGTTTATGATAGTTAGGAGCAGACACAGACTCATAGCTCAGTTCGGTCAGTACCGTGTTCAATAAAACGCTGAGAGGTGGCTAGACCGGTTAATCGTCCGTCTTTGCGGGTGTTGTCAGCTCGGTCGAATTACCGTAGTACACTGATTGGCTGCCAGTGGCCAACGTGAACGTCTCGAGTTCTGTTTCGAGATGGGTTGCCTTCTCGTTGAGGGTCTCTGCCTGCTGGACGGCATCACTCAACGCAGCAGTCTGTTCCTGTGCGGCTGCTGAAACAGTATCTGACTCAGAACTCACTTGGTCGGATGCAAGTGCAACATCGTCCATGGTCTTGGCGACTTCACTGGTCGAATCAGCCTGCTCGTCCATCGCAGCGTTGATATCTTGCATTCGGTCGTTGACCGCTTTGGCGTTGTGAGACATATCTTCAAGCGCATTCAGTGCCTCCTCAATGGTCGTCGAGCCACCGACGACCTGTGCGTTCATCTCTCGAATGTCGTCTACCGCGTGTTCGGTCGTTTCCTGAACCTCGTCAACTAACTCTGTAATCTCCTCAGTCGCCGTGGCGGAGTTATCTGCGAGTGTTTTGATCTCATCAGCGACGACTGCAAATCCGTCACCTCCCTCGCCTGCCCGTGCCGCTTCAATTGATGCGTTCAATGCGAGGGTGTTGGTCTGCTCGGCAATCTCGCCGATCAGCTCGCTAATCCTCCGTATCTCAGCCATCTTCGAGTCGAGATTTTCCATCTCTCTGACCGTCTCTTCGGATTTTTCTTCTATCGAGTTCATTTCCGCGATAGCCTCTGAGGCGGCTGTCTTGCCACTATCCCCAGTCTCTGCTGTTTGTGCTGCTATCTCGGTCGCGTCGGAAGCCAGCGCTGATACCTGTTCGATGTTTTTAGACAGTTCTTGCATTTCCTTGGCTGCCGATGTGAGGCTCCGAGATTGTGTGTTTGCATCCGCTGAAATCTCTTCTATAGACTCAGCAACCTGTAGGCTGGCGTTTTGACTCTCGTCTGCAGATCTGTTTACGTGTTCACTTGCACGAACAACCTCTTTGGCAAAGGCCTGTATCTCTCCGAAGGTTTCCTCTAAATCAGACATCATTTCGTTAAACGACTTGGCAATCTCACACATCGACTCATTCTTGCTCTCGGTATCCATGCGCTGGGTGAGGTCTCCGTCTGCGGCCGCTGCCATCGTAGCACTAAAAGAGTGAGCTTTGTGCTCGAGATGTTCGTTCAGGTCCTCTGCCTCTGAGCGGGCTTGTTCTGCCTCAGATTTAGCTGTCTCTGCGGCCGCACGAGCTGATTCCGCACGCTCGTACTCTGTTTCGACTTCCTGAATCTTGGTTCCAAGTGAGTTTCGCAGCTGTTCGAGTGCTCGAAAGATGTCACCAAACTCGTCGTTGCGGTCCGTTTCGATTGGTGTATCTAGTGTCCCAGACTGGAGGGTTTCTGCCTCAGCGACGAGTGATTGCACAGTCCGAACCGTATCCCGTCCGATTGTGAGACCGAATACAGCGAGTCCAGCGAGCAACAACCCCAGCAAGAGGAGAATTTGGTTCGCGACACTGCTCCGAAGCGCGTAGGCCTCATCAGTTTCAACTTGGTCGGTTACAACCCACGGTTGATTGTCGAGACTGGCATGCCCAACTGCGAGTTCGGTCCCGGTAGAGTAGGTTCCGTAGCCACTTCCGTTATACACCGCTTTCTCCCAGGTTTCATCCTTGGTCAAAATGGCCGAGCCGTTGTTTGAAAGCACTGTGGTGCCGTCAGGACCAAGAACGCTAATTGTTCGGTTGTTCTTTTTATCGTGGCCTGCCGATATCAGCTGGTTCGAAAGTGTCCTGAGGTCGATAGCTGAGACGAGCACCCGACCGTCACGGCTTGCTGTTTCCTTGGTTGCCAGCACCAGCGGCTTCCCGTCGCCAGCCGAGAACGGTGCCGAAAATTCAACATCAGCCTTACTCTCTGCGGTGGTATTTTTGATGCGAGTGAATACATCGTCGGTGAGGGTCTGGTTGTCAGTAAGTATCTGCTCAGTTCCGGTCTGGACGAGAACATCGCCGGTTTCACCGTCGACAAGATGTGTCTCCGTAATTGAATTTCGCTCGGAAATCCGTGTGAGCTGATCCGCAATCTGGAACGTATCACCGGAACGGACCGCAGTCGTACGTGCAGAAGAAACTAACTGCTGGTCAGTTAGATCAACCCAGTTAGAGAGCTCTTCAGCTTCGCCCTCAGCTGTCGATGTTAGTTGATTTTGTGTTTTCTCTGTTATGTTTTCGTCGACTGTCAAATATATATAGCCACCTGCAACCCCTGTTATCAAGAAAATACATAGTAACGCAAGACAGAATTTTAGTTTATAACGGTTTTTCAAGGCAATTTTGTTTCTTAGGGACCCCATATTATCAAATTTAGATATCTCTGTATGAGCGTTTATAATAATTCTATATATGTATATATTCTTTATACTTCGAAGTTGTATTCGGCCTCATAACTGTCATTCCTTGATGCCACGACAATAAGTAAACTTAGATTGTACTAATTCAAATTGATTGGGTAAATTTTATATGGATAGCGATGACACCAGATATTGCGGTTCAGTCGTAGCAGGCCCAAC
Source organism: Halovenus rubra (assembly GCF_026586665.1). Lineage (GTDB taxonomy): Archaea > Halobacteriota > Halobacteria > Halobacteriales > Haloarculaceae > Halovenus > Halovenus rubra. The sequence goes on along the minus strand of NZ_JAODIY010000009.1, from coordinate 263,404 downwards.
ATATAGGGTTACAACGCTGGAGGGTCAAACAGTGACAACTATGCAATGTCCGGATTGTGGCGATACGCGAACACGCGTCATCGACACCGAGACGAGTACCGACGGAAGCTCAGTGCGGCGACGTCGTGAGTGTCAACGATGTTCGTTCAGATTTACGACGTATGAGCGTCCGGAATGGGACTCCCTCCAAGTCAAAAAACGAGATGGAAGTATCGAGCCTTTCGAACGCGGCAAACTCCGTGTCGGGATTAAACGCGCCGTCGAAAAGCGTGAAGTAACTGATGACGCGGTAACTGCCATCGTCGACGCTGTTGAAAATAGCTTGCAGGACCGACAGACCCGTATTATCAATTCGAGTCTAATCGGCGAGCTCGTTTCAGAGCAGTTACGCGATGTCGACAAGGTGGCCTACATCCGATTCGTCTCAGTCTACAAGGCTTTCTCCGAACCAGAAGAGTTTCTCCGCGAACTCGATGCAGTGCTCGATGCTGAAGTCGACGACTTCGAACCACCATCGTGACGATTTAACGACCTATGAGCCAACAACAAAGTACAACGACAGCAAAAATCGAATCGATTCTTAAACGTGCACGCGACGACTACGAGGCAGCCCTTCCAGAAGCAAAACTTGGTAGCCTTGTCGACGATGTCGAACGAGATCTCTACGATGGGGCGACCCCAGATGAAGTTTACCAAGCGATACTCCAGACACTCACGTCCCGTATCGAACGGGAGCCAGATTTCAAACGCATCGCCGCTGCAGTCTTTCGGCAACGTTATTATCGTGATGTTATCGGAGAGGATCTGACAGGCTTTGACCTCGACAGAGAGTACCGAGAAACCTTTCAGGCTAACCTCAAACGCGCGGTCGAAATCGACCTGCTCGATGACCGACTTCTAGAGCGGTTCGACCTCGATGACCTTGCTGACTACCTCGAACCCGAACGTGACAAACAGTTCGAGTACATGGCAATGGAGACGCTGTATCAACGATACTTCCTCAAGACAGAGGAGGACGGCGACCACCTCGAACTGCCCCAGGCGTTCTGGATGCGGGTTGGGATGGGGCTTGCTATTGAAGAAGATACGCCCCAACAGCGAGCAAAAGAGTTCTACGATGTTCTTTCGAAACTCGAGTTTACACCTTCGACACCGACACTATTCCACAGCGGCTCGACCCATCCACAGCTCTCCTCGTGTTACCTGACGACGGTGTCCGACGACCTCGACGATATCTTTACTGCCTACAAACACCACGCTAAGCTCTCAAAATGGAGCGGTGGACTGGGTAACGATTGGACGAACCTTCGGTCCGACGGTGCTCTCATCGAGAGTACAGGGGTCGAGTCGACCGGCGTTGTTCCGTTTCTCCGGATCAGTAACGACGTGACAGCTGCGATTAACCGCTCGGGTAAACGTCGCGGTGCAGCCTGTGGCTATCTCGCCTGCTGGCATCTCGATTTCCCCTCGTTCCTCGACTTGAAGCGGAATACGGGCGACGAACGCCGACGAACGCCTGATATGAACACTGCCGCCTGGATTCCGGATCTGTTCATGAAACGCGTCGAAAGCGGGGACCAGTGGACACTGTTTAGTCCTGATGAGGCGCCTGAACTACACGACCTGTCAGGAGAGGCGTTCGAAGAAAAATACAGGGAATACGAGACAAAGGCCGAAGACGGTGAGTTGAGACAGTACGAGCAGATGGATGCCGAATCTCTCTGGCGACAGATGCTCACACGTCTATTCGAGACAGGCCATCCGTGGCTGACGTTCAAAGACCCCTGTAACATTCGCTCACCACAAGACCACGTTGGGACGGTCCACTCCTCAAACCTCTGTACAGAGATTACACTTAACACAAGTGAGGATGAACACGCAGTCTGTAATCTCGGTAGCATCAACTACGCGACACACATCGCTAACGGAACACTCGACAGAGACCATCTTGAGGAGACCATCGAGACGGCAATGCGGATGCTCGACAACGTAGTCGACCTCTGTTTCTATCCGACTGACGAGGCAAAACACTCCAACATGCAACACCGGCCGGTCGGTCTCGGAACGATGGGATTCCACGACGCGCTGATGGAGTTGGGCGTGCCGATGGACTCTGAGAAAGCGGTCGAAAAATCGAACCGGTGGCAGGAGTTTGTCTCCTACCACGCTCTCTACAACTCCTCGAAACTCGCCGCCGAGCGGGGGGCCTACCCATCGTTTGATGGCTCAAAGTGGGACCGCGGGATGTTGCCACAGGATACCGTCGACCAGCTTGAAACGGAACGCGGGCGTGAAATTCCGACTGAGCGTGAGGAGTCACTCGACTGGTATCTGGTTCGTGAGCATATCGCCGAGCACGGCATGCGAAACTCGAATACAATGGCCATTGCACCGACTGCAACTGTTTCGACAATAAACGGGACAACCCCGTCAATCGAGCCGCTGTACTCCAATCTCTACGTGAAATCGAACATGTCTGGTGATTTCACCATTATAAATGACAAGCTCGTCGCAGACTTACAGGAGCGGGACCTCTGGGGCCAAGAGATGGTCGACCGCATCAAATACCACGACGGTTCCATTCAGGAGATTGATTCCGTTCCTGATGACTTACAGGAACTATACCGCGGTGCGTTCGAAATTGATCCCCGCCACCAGCTGCGTCTGACCGCACACAGACAGACCTGGATTGACCAATCCGTGTCTCACAACGTCTTTTTCCCATCGACCGATGGGACACTACTTGACGACGTGTACAAACTCGCTTGGGAACTCGGGCTCAAGACGACCTACTATCTCCGAACGCTCGGGGCCTCTCAGGTTGAGAAGTCGACGCTCGACATGTCCGAATACGGGAAAACACAGCACCGAAACGACGAGAGCGCCGGAGAAGCCGTCTCCGACGGTGGCCGTCGGTCAGATGACGATAGCGACCTCTGTACAGTTGAAGACCCAACCTGTGACGCCTGCCAGTAACAATAGCTACCGCGTTTCATCACTCGCTTACCAATGCCAATAATCAATAACGCTGCCGAACATGACCCGAACAAAATACTACCAATCGACTACGACTGGGCGCGCGAATACTATGAGGCGGGGGTGAACAACAACTGGGTTCCCGAAGAAATCCCGATGCAAGACGATATTTCTCAGTGGAACGGAGAGGAACTTTCGGAGGCCGAACAGCAACTCGTAGAGTGGAACCTTGGCTTCTTCTCGACGGCAGAGTCACTGACAGCGAACAATATCGTCCTCGCCGTCTACGATTACGTAACTGCGCCGGAATGTCGCCAGTACCTTCTCCGACAAGCCTACGAGGAGGCGATTCACACCGATACGTTCATCTACTGCTGTGACTCACTTGGTTTCGAACCCGAATACCTCTATGGTATGTACGACCGTGTCCCATCGATAAAAGAGAAAGACGATTTTGTTGTCGACCTGACAAAAGTAATTAATCAAGATGAGTTTACAATCGAGACCGACAAAGACCTTCGTGACTTCGTGAGAGATCTTATCGGCTTCTATGTCATTATGGAAGGAATCTTCTTCTATGCAGGGTTCGCCATGATGCTTGGGCTGAAACGCCAGAACAAGATGGTCGGAATGGGCCAACAGTTCGAGTATATTATGCGCGACGAGTCGCTACATGTTGGGTTTGGGGTCGACCTCATCAACCAGATTCGAACTGAGAACCCAACCGTCTGGACCGACGAGTTTGGTGACGAGGTTGTCGGCCTAATTGACGAGGCCGTCGAACTGGAGAAGATATACGCTTATGAGGCCTGTCCGGATGATATCCTTGGGATGAGCGGTGAACAGTTCGCCGAGTACGTCGAGTATATTGCCGACCGTCGTCTCGGTCAGCTCGACTTGCCGACACAGTACGGAACCGACAACCCGTTCCCGTGGATGTCAGAACAGGTCGACCTTAACAAGGAGAAAAACTTCTTCGAGACACAAGTCACAGAATACCAAAGCGGTGGGAGTCTCGACTGGTCCTGAGCAGCGTTACTGGGCTTGGGCTTTTGCGTCTTGCCAGACCGAAATCAGCCGGCTCAGGTCGGGAACGCCAGTATAGAAGACCGACCTGTCGATAATTTCTGAGATATCATCAACGCGTAACACATCCCGTTGGCGTCTGTTGAGTTTGTCAATGGCCGACTGGTGTGGCACGACGTTCGTTCCGCCGGATGTCGGCCACATCAGATTCTTCGCGGTAATTCCGTGTTGCATATACGCCAGATAGTTGTCCGAGACCGCGGGGTGGTCTCCTTTGAGCATCGTCGTCGTTTCCACCCAAATAACACTACCCTCTTCGGGAACATGGGCTTGGTACTGGAAGTCGCCACCCCGACGAAGACTTCCGTTAATCCAACTCCCCGAGATGAACCCAATGTCGATTTCATTGTTCCGCAGAGCAGAGTTCAGTGACGGAATATCGGATAACACAGTCGTTGCGTTCTCGAACAAGTCAACCGTCGCCTCTCGGATCTGTTCGATTTCGGCCTCGGAATGGCTTTTGTACGGCTCGATACCTTCACGGAGCATCACAATCTGAACGCCCCAAAACGGAAGATCATAGATGCCAACATCGTACTCTTCGGACCAGGCTGCATCGTAGCTGCTGTAATCAGATGAATCGACGGTGTTCGTATTCACGGCAAACGACGCCCAGCCGTACCGCTGGGGGACTCCGTACATTTTTCCATCGACATCGAAGGAGTAGTCGTCTTCATTGAGGAACGCGTACTTGTAGCCTTCCTCTTTCTGGAACCTTTCTGTGTACTTGTCAAATGTATACGGCTTCCATTGCTCGTAGTCGAGTGGACGGATTAGGCCCGCTTCGGCGAGGTTTGGCAGCCACGCCATATCGAAGGTAGCGTGATGAAAGTCCTGCCACTCGCCACTGTCAAGCCGGGCAAATGCGTCAGGGTTGGACGTGAACAGGTCTAGACTTGTGTCGCAACTGAATTTTTTTCGGAACGGGGCTTGGACGTTCGACGCATCGTATCCCGACCAAGTCAGATGATTCACAGTCCCAGGATCTGAGTCCACAGTGTCAGGCTGGTACAAATCGTCGAATGATGTTGCCGTCACTGTCGCGAGTTCCTCGTTTCTCCATTCGCCCCCACTGCTCTCGTCACCCCCAAGAATCCCAGTACAACCAGCGAGCGCCGAGCTCGCAACTGTACTGGCTGTGGCTGCTTTCATAAACTGTCGTCGAGAGTGGTCGTTGTTGTCTGTCATGGTTCTGTATTGTGGGAGTTCGTGCTATCTGCGTCCTGTGATGGATTGATGTCTGCCGTTGTTTCGGGAGGTTGGCCTCCGTCTGCGGCCGCTTTTTTCTCTCTCACCTCGAACTGTGTCAGGAGGTCATACAGGTCAGCCGATTGCGTCGAGAGGTCCTGCATGTGTTCGGTGACCTCAGTTATCGAAGCAGTCTGTTCTTCTGCAGCAGCAGCGGCGTCTTCTGCCCGGTCCGCTGTGTCATCACTGATGGCTCCAACTTTGTCGACCATCGTAACCACCTCTTCAGTCGTGGCTGCCTGCTCGTCAGTCGCATCGTTTATCGTCTGGACTCCGTCATTTGCTTCCTCGACTCGCTCGACAATTGTTTCGAGTGTTTCAACGGTATCTTCGACCGTCGTCATCCCTTCAGTAAGTCGCTCTCCCATATCTCGCATGTCGACGACAGCATCGCTTGTAGACTCCTGAACATCGGCAATGAGCGTCTCGATTTCTTTTGTTGCTTCTGTCGTCTCTCTCGACAGTGACTTGATTTCGTCTGCGACAACAGCGAACCCTTCGCCGGCTTCCCCTGCCCTGGCTGCTTCAATCGAGGCGTTAAGTGCGAGCATGTTTGTTTGCTCAGCGATATCATCGATAAGTGTCACAATCTCACCGATCTGAGCCATCTCATCGTCTAATTCTTCCATCTCGGCAATCGTTTTGTTTGCCTTTTCGTCGACTGCTTCCATCTCTTCGATGGCTTTCACCGATTGTTTTCGTCCGTCATCGCCGACCCTCACTGCGCTACCGGATTGTTGGGCAACTTCGTCGGACGAAGACGCAATCTCTTCGATTGTTGCCGAGAGGTCAGTCATCTCATTTGAGACTTCTTGAACGATTTCGTCCTGTTGTTGGGCATCAGCAGACATCTCTTGGACCGTCTCGCTCACCTCGGTACTCGCTCGTTTCACTTCCTTTGCGCTAGTGTTGATATGTTCGCTCGAGTCGGCGACATCCTCCGAGAACTCCTGAATCCGATGGATTGTTCGTTCAAGTTCATCGAGAAGGCTGTTGAACGCCGTCGCAATCGCCTCCATCGAATCGTGGCTGGTGTCTGTATCGAGCCGACGCGTCAAGTCTCCATCGGCGGCATGCTCGACTGCATCTCGCACGTTTTCTGCCTGTGACTCCAGTGCCGCCGCAAGCTCTTCGGCTTCCTGTCGAGATGCTTCGGCGGTCTGCTGTGCCTCTTCAAGTTCCGCAATCGAGGTTTCAAGGTCCGATTGCATTTGATTGAGTGATTCTCCAAGCCGTCCTGGCACATCCTCGTCGAGGACATCAGCATCGAACTGTTGTTGTGCAAGTGCGTCCGCTTGTCCGGCAACCGTTTGGAGATATGCCTGTGTCTGTCGGAACGAGTTTCGCAGCTGTCCGACTTCGTCGAGTCGCCCTTCATCTTCGATCTCTGTGTCAATATCGCCAGTTGCGATCTCCTCTGCGCGGTCCGAGAGAGCACTTAGTGATGTCAACGCATCACGGCCAATAATAAGCACGAGCGCCCCAAGACCGGCGAGGGCGGCCACTACTAGGATAATAATATCAGTCTGGACGGTCTGACGGAGAGCGTATACGTTCGACTTCGGTGCGTGTTTGAGAAGCACCAAGTCGGAACCCGCTATCTTCGAGTGTCCGATAAGGAGGTCGTTTCGGGACTCGAGACCAGTCGCCGTTGTCAGTCCCTTTGCAATCACGGGGGCATCGCTTCCAGCACCGTATTCGGCATTAATCGAAGACTCATCCGCTGCAAACTGCACCTGGCCGTTGATATCAACGACTTGCGTGTAACTACCGTCGATGTTCCTGCTAAACCCTTCCCCACGTGTTTCGACGCTATGAAACACCAAAACGGCTTTTTGTGACTCGGGTTGCTTGCTGGCGAACGCCAGAACCGATTGCCCCTGATACTCGAAGGCGCTCGACATGATAGCATCGCCACCGCCATAGAAGTTCAGTCCATTCCCACGCCACGGTATCGAGAGCGAGCTGTATGACGTCCCCTCGACACTATCGTCGGTCGAAGATAACACCTGCTCTGTGGACATGTCGACGTAGTGTATTGCCACAGCTGTCGACGTTAATCTAGAAATGCGATTTTGCAACACCTGTGTTCTTTCTGATTGCTCTGCAGTCTGTATCTTGTTATCCTGTGAGAGGTACGTTGTAGCAGAACGCTGTCGGCCAATCCACTCCTCTAACGCTTCTGCCTCCTGTTCAGTACTCGTGAGTAACTCTGTGTCGCGTTGTTCAGTCACCTCAGAAGAAACGTCCAGGACTGTGAACAACCCGATCCCCCCGAGGACGAGTGTGATAACCAAAATCACCACTGCTGCCTTACGGGTAAGGCTTTTTCGCAGCACTCTCGGTATGTACGCTCCTATGCCCATGTTATTGAGGGACTCCCCCAAGAGTATATAGTTATCCGACCAATTATCAGGAGTGAATTTGATATAACATACCACGATATCGTTGATAACAACTGGACTGGACTCAGTGGGCGAACACAGCCTGATTAAGAGAGATAGACAGTCAGACAACGTTAGTTAGATCCCAGTTGTACTGTTCGCATTACTGCCAACATACTTATAGTTATATTTTTACATATCATGGATTAATATTAACACATAGTAACCCTATCTAATATGTGGTCATGATGTTAGGATACATCGAGGCGGTACTGACGGAGTTCAGTATAGCGTACCCACTGCAGGTTGCTGAGGTTGTCGAAGGCGACTCACTGCTTGCTTCGTCACTCTGGGTAAATGTTGCACTCGCAGGGGTAGCAGCCCTGCTGTTCACGTATATGGGACTGTCGGTCCGTGGGGAGCGTTCCAGACTGATTTGGGTAGTGGCACTATTTATCCCTCTTGTCTCGATTTCAAGTTACCTCGGACTGTTGTCCGGTCTTACCATCGGGACACTCGAAATGCCGGCGGGACATCCACTGGATGAAGTCATCAGCCAGTGGGGCCGTTATCTGACGTGGTCGCTGTCGACACCACTTATTCTCGGTGCTCTCGGTTGGCTCGCCCGTGTAGACAAAGCCGACATGGTCGCGGTAATCGGTGCCGACATCGGTATGTGCCTTACCGGACTGGCTGCAGCCCAGACCACAGCGTCCATAGAGTTGCGCTGGGCGTTCTATCTGGTGAGTTGTGCCTTTTTCATTGCGGTCCTGTATGCCCTGTTAGTCACGTGGCCACAGGATGCACAGGCCGCCGGGACTTCTGAGATATTCGATACGCTCCGCCTGCTGACGGTTGTGTTATGGCTTGGATATCCAATTGTCTGGGCTGTTGGCGTGGAGGGTCTAGCACTGATTGAATCGGTTGGCACCACCTCGTGGCTCTACTCGGGCCTCGATATCTTTGCGAAGTACGTCTTCGCATTCCTGTTGTTGCGCTGGGTTGCCAATAATCAGCAAGTCGTCGAATCCGGAACAGTTGCGGAGTGAAGTTGTCCTACACAGTTCATTAGAGACGACACGTCGTGTTGAACTGTTTCAGTTCGTTTCTTGCTTTTCGACGAAAATGACGTTTCGTGGGTACAAGAGATTTTGACGGTAACAACCAGCCGGTAGCTGAACAACACCCCAATAAGAGTCTCTTCATCGACCTCGTCGAGCCAGTAGTCCAGACTCCGAATTGGTCACCAACCGACCGATAACAAAGCTACATCCATGTCTGGAATAGCACTCTGTGCTGTCTGTCGGTGAGAAGTTGTTGCCGTTCAGCCAGCTTCATTCGACTTTGATATTGCCACTATGTTACGGTCGGACTCGATTTCCGGACACTTTTTCTCTGGACGAGGGTGCTAGTGGGGATTTAGCTTATACTGCTTATTAGCTAGGCTGAAACAGGTCAAAAGGCGTCTGAAAAATCTAATTCACACGTGCGAGACCGGATTTGAACCGGATACAGACGTGCTCACTTCGTTGCGTGTGTCTTCTAGGGTTTGAATTGGTCCTGTCTCCTCACTGCAGACTGCTCGCTACGCTCGCAGTTTTTGTTCAGTGCGCGGGACCGGATTCGAACCGGCGGACCCCTACGGGACAGCGTCCTAAGCGCTGCGCCTTATAAGTGCCCGCTTTGGCGGTCACGGCGGCGCGCGCCTGAAATCACATGGGATGCGCGTTCGCGGTGTGCGCGGGCTCTCGCGGGCGTCTGGCGGACCCCTGGCGTCTCGCGGTCTTGCTTGTATCGCCACCGTCTCCCCCGCGAAGTATAAAAGTAACGCGCGGCACAGCGTTCTGCGATACAACCGTTCGCCGTCCGCTGTCCCGTAGGAGTCCCCCGGTTCCAATCCGGTCCCGCTGTCTGTATTGACAATCCCTCTCCCGTCGCTAATCGGTGACAGTACGAGAGGAGAGGGAGGGCGCTGATCCTGATTGCGATCGTTGATAGTCTACCCGTGCTCACTCTTCGTCTCGGCACGGGGCGATAACATCATTCGACCCCACCGCACGATAACACTACCCGGCCACCATGAGCGCTCACTGTGTGTGGTAACAGTGCGTGATCGAAGTTATGGTACAGGGCTTCTACTTTGAGTTAGTGGGCGTTATGGTCGTTCATCGTGACCGTTGGGGATGATAACCTTGCGCGATAACATTGTGCGGTCACTGTGGGCGGTAACATTTCTTGGTCACTGTGGGTGATCGCAATGGGTGGGTGACTGGGGAGAACACTGACGGCTGACCAAGATCGTCGGTGACGATTCGTGTGGTATCGATCCTACGTGCCCGGGTACCCAGCCCGGGCGCGGGAAGCAAGATCAAGCAGATGGCTCGGCCTCGTGAAACACACCCAGTGTGCGCCGGCTACCACCGGTAACAGCCTTAGCGGCGGGACTCTCTGATAGAATCGCAAAACCACCCCGCCGGAACACAGTTGACAAGATACCGGCTACCGTCCACGCTCTTCGCGCAATTCCTCTTCCAAGTCATCAAGTTCGGCATCGAGAGCTTCGTCATCTACCCGGTCCGCGTGACACTCACCCTCCGCGCCCGATCGTCGGAACATTCGTTTCAATTGTTCGAGACTGGCGGCGGCGCGCCGGGTCTCCTCGTCCTCATCACCGTCCATGGTGAGTTCCACGGTGTCTGATGGCAAAAGAGTCAGTGCCGGTCCGTGCTGGATGTTACTGCCAGCGGCGGATCCGAGCGTCGCTTACTACTCGGGTCGCGGTGTCACGTCATCGCCGTCGTCGCCCTCGTGCTCGCGCTCGATCCCCCTGATGTCCTTGACGACGTCGTTGACGGTCGCAGACTTGGTGTTCGAATTACTGGATCATCTCGACTCTGGAACCCACTTCGAATTGGGGTATGCCCGGAAGGAGGAAACACCAGTTATCGGGTACGCAGATAATCTCGAAACAAGTAGTGAAACCATGATTCTCGGCTCTGGTTGTGAGGTATACGATGACCTGCCTTCCGCCGGCCCACTTCTGCCCGTGTTTTCTGAGAGTCGAGGATAATCCCCGTATAGCTTGGGGTTCAGGTGTTCGATCACCGGTTTGGGCTGGGAGAGTCGAACATGACTCATGTTGCGGGTGGCGCTTGCTGGCGGTTTTCAGAGAGTCGGCGTAGTGAAAGTGGGGGTTCGGTGGTTGTTGAGAAGTGGGTAACACTGAACCTGACCGCGGGCATGGGGTGCAGGGCTGCTACTCTGCGTTAATGGCGGTATGGTCGTGCTGGCAGTCCGTGATTCGTTCTGTTAGTGTCCTGTGTTCGCGCTCATTCATCGTGTTAACTCGGGGCGATAACATTGCGCGGTAACACTGCGCGGCCACTGTGGGCAATAACACTTTCCGGTCACCGTGGTTGCTCACCGTGGGTGGCTGGGGAGAACACAGATCCTGACCGCAGTGGTTGGGGGTACAGGGTTGCTGCTTTGCGTTACCGGGTAGTATGGTCGTGTGGACAGTGGTTCCCTGTGTTCGTGGTCACTTATCGTGTTGGCTCTGGGCGATAACACCGTACGGTAACACTGCGCGGCCACTGTGAGCAATCACACTTCTTGACCGCTGTGAGAGGCAACAGTGGGTGATCAAGGTTACTGGGGTGACACTGTTCCTGTCCGCTGCCGTTGACAGGATCGATAGTATCGTTACTGGGTGTTACTGCTCCTCTTCCAGTTCATCGAGTTCGGCGTCAAGGGCTTCCTCATCTATCGGGTCAGCGTGACACTCGCCCTCCGCGTGACACTCACCCTCTGCGTGGTCGAACATCCGTTTGAGCTGGGCGAGACTGGCGGCGTGTCGTCGTCGGAGGTCCTCGTCGGTCGGTTCGCGCCTGTCGTCGTCCATGTAGAACCGTACGTCTCTCGGTGACAAGAAAGCGTGCGTCGTCAGTATTCAACCACTCGGCTTCTCGTGTCGCTAACAGTCTGTACCGGGAGCTTCACCTCGCTGGGGTTGCCGGCGCGTGCCCGCGATTCACGGTCTGGACATCTGGCGCGACATCAGAAAAACGGGACACCCAATGGATACCTCAAGGATAGAGTACCAGGCTCACCCTCATGCCCGCGAAAAAGTTCCGGACACCCCCCGTTACAGTGCGCGTTTCCCAAACGATAACCCAACATAAAACAGCGTTTCAGCGCGCGAGCCCCGAGTATAATATATCCTTCATGATTGGAAGGGTAAGCAGGAAGAAGGTGTCATAGAAAGATTCCGGAGAATTTGAGAATGAGTACCGCTGCCGTCAGATAGACCGTTATAGTTCCGAGGCTGATTCGCGGTACTCAGAGTACTGGGCCTTCGCCCACGTAATCGCAGAAGCCGTGTCGTTGACAATTGTACCGTTCACTCCCCCATTTTCGTACAGTGTGATCCCTGCGTATTCACATGTCCCGTGTTCAATCAGCCAGAGCGCATAGGGAAACGGCTCATCGATAACATATATCTGGATTGTGTCTGATTCTATGAGGGATTCGAATTCGTTTTCATAATTCTGCTCTATCGCTTCCAGAAGGTCACTTTCGAGAATTAGCTCCAATTCGAAGTCATCATCTCGTAGACGTTCCAGAAGGTAGTCGAAATATTCGCGTTGGACAACGGGTGCAGTTCCAATCATGCTGCTTGCCTCTTCCAGTAATTCTGTGCCAGGCTGATGAGCTATATCTGGCGTACGGACTGATGAATAGACGTCTGCATCAGCGAGGAACGCTTTATCGAGCGAATCTAAGGGCAGGGTGTTTAACAATGCAGTATTGCTTTGAACCTGCTTAGTGTCCGTCCGGTAATCTCGGTGAAATTGAAGAGCTGCCTGTCCTGCCACTGTCAATTGGAACTGCTGTCCTGCTGGTTGAGTTGGTTCGACACACCTGACATCGAGAAGCTCATCCATTGCCCGGTTGATCGTTGATCTGGAATACTCCAGTTCCTCCACTAGCTCGGGTTTCGTTTTGGGCTCCCCAGAAAGTGCTTCAACGAGCCAGTATCTCTTCGAAAATACATCACGCAACTGTTCTCCCTCCGTACCTGTCATACCGTACTAAACCAAATTGGCCTTTTTAGGGCTGATTATTCTCTTCCAGTACCTGAGAGAACATCCAGAACATGGTCACTTTCCCAGTGAATGCATTTACACTGTAGATATCACAATCGCCATACGAAATGGACGAAGTTTGGACCCTACGTTACTGCTCGAAGGGGAGTGAGTGCTAAGATGAACACGTTTTGGAGCCGACGTGGACTACTACGTCGTACTGGCACAGGAATCGTAGGGATGGCAATGCTCGGTACCGCTGGCACATCTGCTGGGCAAGAGGACCCGGAGGCTTCCATAACATTCAATGACCAGATATCAGACGGTAGTTCAGTCACAGTCGGGAAAATCGAAACCGAGGTCGAGGCACGTTTTATAATCCGTGATCAAGACTCGAATGGAATTGGCGGCCAGGTTACATTTGACGCAGGAACTGCCGTTGAAGAATATGAAGTAGACCTCTCAACGGAACTCACAGAAGCAGAAACGCTTTCGGCGAATCTCTATGACTCAAGCGGCTCAAATATTGCGCGTGATACCGCGAGAATCACTGTTGGAGATCCGGGAGAGTTCGCTTCTGGGATCGGCCCCACGCTTGTTGAAGCAGACCCTGCTGCGGGTTTCAATTATCCATACTTCCTCTACGCACCATCACGACCAACCGATAGCAGTCCCGGTTCAATCCTCGTTCAACCCAATAACAGCGGTCAAACAACTGATAACTTCGATACTCATAAGCAGTCTGCACGAAACCGGATTGAAAACGGAATCTCACGAACGGTCAGTGAACGGCTATCTGTGCCGTTACTTATTCCTGTGTTCCCCCGACCGCAAACAGATCCGGTGGACTGGCGACACTACGTCCATGCGTTAGATCGCCAGACGATGCAAATTTCGGATGGCCCTCTCGAACGAGTTGATCTTCAACTCTTACGGATGGTGGATCACGCACAGGAGATGCTATCCGATCAGTCCTACACCGTTGACGATCAGATTCTACTGAACGGATTTTCTGCTGCAGGAAACTTTGTTGATCGCTTTGCTGTTCTTCATCCAGATCGTGTTCGATCTGTCACTGCTGGCGGATTGAACGGGATGGCGATGCTTCCGCTTGAGGAAGTAAAGGGCCATACGCTGAATTTCCATATCGGAATCGCAGACGTTGAGGAACTTACTGGAGAGCCGGTTGACTTAGATGCGCTCAGTGAAGTCAATCAGTTCCTCTTTATGGGCGGTGAGGATTCAAACGATACGATCCCGTACGATGATGCATGGAGTGAAGAGATGCGGGAAATCGCTCTTGAGGTCTATGGAGAAAAGATGGTTGCGGAGCGATTCCCATACTGTCAGTCTGCATACGAGCAAGCCGGTGTTGACGCACAGTTCAAAATATACGAAGGGGTTGCCCATAGTCCTCGCCCAGCAGTAGAGGATATCGTGGAGTTTCATCAGCGGAGTCTCAATGGAGAGGACGTGAGTAGCTTCAACCAAGATCTTGGCATTGAACCAACAATTGGATATACGACTGAGCAACCTGAGGTTGGAGAGCCAATTGAGTTTGATGCGAGTTCTACAGAAGTCAGTCGTGGACAAATCCTCGCGTACACGTGGGAGTTCCCAAATGGCGAAACTTCGGCGGGTAAAACGGTAACACACCGGTTTGAAGAACCAGGTCAACACAGCGTCAATCTCAGTGTAGTCGATAATAACGGACGGACAGCTACAACAGAGACAACACTTACTGTGGGAAAACAAGCTGACCAACAAACCATCACTGATCTACGAATTACGTTACCCGGCGTTGGAGTCGGTGTGGCTGTGACAAGTGCTGCTGGAGGCCTCTACTCACTCAAAAACCGGTTACAAGACTAATCCAGCTCACGTAGTGTTTTCAAACTAATTTAAAAACACAATAGACACATGGGATTTCTTGGCAAATACGCAGCGTTTCGATGGGTGACCGGTGGTCGCGGTGGTGGCGGAGGTAGTGGCGGCTCTGGCTTCGTACTTATATTCGCTGTTATAGTCGGAATTATCGGTGTTATCTGGGCTATTTTCTCAGTCTTCTCCTTTGTGTGGAACCTTATCTACGGTATCGTTCGACCGATCCTGATGGTGTTTCCCCCAGTTACCATCCCACTGGCAGTTGCACTTTTAGGATGGCCGTTTACCTGGCTCAGCCCATATTCTACTGAGAAGACAGACGCCTTCCTTAACGGAACTGAAGACAACCTCTCATTTGGCCCATACGCGTTCTGGGCTGTGTCTTCAGTTAATATCATGTTCCTAACTGGTGCTTATGATGCCTTCCCAGAACCGAATGGTCTGATCGAGATGGTAATTGGGCTAGTTGTAGCACTTCTGTTGCTGTACGGTGCCTATGAACTGTTTCACTTCCCATATCGAAGTTTCAAGTTATTACTACATTCGCCACGTGGTCCATTCTATGTCATCGCACTTCTTTCACCGATGTCAGCTGGTCTCATCACCAGTGCCTTCAATGTCTCTCTGAACATTGTCTTGCCCCTTCCAGAGTTGCTGGGATCGGAATTAGCTGTGATTGCTGGATCCCTCGTGTTTCTCAA
The DNA here is from genome assembly GCF_026586665.1 of Halovenus rubra. Taxonomy (GTDB): domain Archaea; phylum Halobacteriota; class Halobacteria; order Halobacteriales; family Haloarculaceae; genus Halovenus; species Halovenus rubra. Next base: position 248,041 of record NZ_JAODIY010000009.1, on the reverse strand, counting down.
CACGACGTACCTTGGTGGGGCGTTAGCTGTTCTATGGAATCAAGGCGTGATTCAAGCAAACGCAGATGCTGCTGAGAAAGAAGACAGTCGCATGGAGACGAATAGAAATACGGATACAACCACCGAATCCAGTCCAAACACCAACTAACTTACTAAGCCAATAGTTGCCATCCATCTCTGTTTAATTCCCAATTTTGGCTATTTGAATGTTGTTGGCAATACGAATGGCTAGCTGACTGAAAACCAGAGACATCATCAGACAGATCTGCGATACAAGCAGACCAGAATCGAATTTCTATTGTAGCTCTTCCAATAGCTGTATTGCTAACTGCTTGTTGAGGCTTCGGTTCGCATTCCCACAGTGGGGCGAGTGAATACAGGACGGGCACCCATCTTGACAGCCACAGTCCTGAAGCAACGTGAGCGTCTTCTCAAGAAGATCATCGAGTTGCTCGAAAGCCTGACGTGTAAGTCCAGCACCTCCAGGATGACCATCGTGAATGAAAACCGTCCCGCCAGACGTCTGGCCATGGCTTGGCGTCGAAAGACCACCAATGTCGCCTCGGTCGCACAAAACCTCCATAGGGAACAGCGATATCAATGCATGTTCGATAGCGTGGAGAGCACTCAGATATTCCTCTTGTGACTCCGCCTGATCAACAATCATAGCTTCAACATCATCTGGGACGGTGATGAACAGGCCTGTTGTCTTGATCGATTGTGACTCCAGCGGCTCCTCAAACTCACACTCCTGAGGGGTGTCATCGCTGGGGTCGCTGTACCGCAAGTACCCTGTAACCGTATCCTCCACTGTAAATTCTCCTAGTGTAGCTTGTACGGTCATCTCATGCGTTTCAGCGGACGAACTCTCATACGTGTCTTCGATAGTAATGGACTTTTCTCGGAGTGCTCGGGTGTACGCTGCTGTCGATGTCGATTCAAGCAGTGCTCGGTCAGATTCGAGGTCTAATTCGACTACTTGGTACGTCTGTTTCTGGTGACGATAGATTGCATCCGGATGTGCATCCCGTACCGCAGCACCAAATTCAAGGGATGCGAGCTTCTCGTCACGGTTTCGGTCGATAAGATCGATTTCGCGGTCATCGATCGCCCGAATATTCGTATTCCATTGCACGTCCGAGTTCGTGGCGCGCCACTGAATCCGATCACCACTCTCTACACGGCGAAGGCGATCGTTCACTTCTGCTTCTGTGACGATATCCGGTAGGTCGGCACCGAAATAGACCTCGTCACGTGGCGATAAGAAGTGATCACTTGCTGCACAGACGACGTGATCAGGACGAATTGAATCATTAGAAGGGTTGACTGCAGCCTGTTCAGCACCTCCCTCAAACAGTTCGTCTGGATCCCGAATCGTATACTGATCAAGTGGATCATCAGCTCCAACAAGAACAACGAGACAAGAGTCTTCGCCACGCCCAGCTCGGCCTGCCCGTTGGAACGTACTCATTGATGTTCCGGGGTACCCATCAAGCAAAACAACATCGAGTGTCCCGAGATCGATCCCGAGTTCAAGCGCATTCGTACTCCAGACACCACGAGCATCCCCGCTACGAAGTTCCTCTTCAAGTTCGAGGCGACGATCCGTATTCAGCGCGGCATGATATGCGTGAGTGCTGTCTGCGAGATCATGTTGTCCCCTGTCACGGAGCATTCTGTCTGCCCAATCCACATATTGCTCTGTTCCCTGTCTGGCAGCGGTGAAGACCAGCGTCTGATATCCTCTGGTTACGAGATCACAGAACAAACGCACCGATTCAACGTGGTGTGAGCGTCGTTCTCCACCGACTACTTCCTGATGAGAGGGAAGCGCAATCTCATCAGGGGAATCCGAGGATTCGCTTGTTTCAGATTGTGTCGCAGTCGTCGAACTCGGTTCGGTATCGATGGCCCCTGCAATCTTCTCGGGTGGATGTTCGTCGTGGCCAGCACGAACAGTTCCGACGGAACTGACAGCTGGATCCGGAATTGACTGATCCTCGTCAGTGTCCTGCTTGAGTGGCGGATTCCAAAACAGCCAGTGTCGATCCCCCGACGCACTGCCGTCATCATCCACGAGTTCGAACGTGGATTCCTGCCGTCCCGTGACGGTTGCAGCATGCTCTACAGGATTTCCGATCGTCGCTGAACAGCAGATGTACTGCGGCGACGAATCATAGTAATCACACAACCGATTGAGCCGTCGGAAGATCAGCGACGCATGGCTTCCAAAGACCCCACGGTACATATGGACCTCATCGATAACTACGGTATCCAATTGCTGGAACAACCACCGCCAGTGATTTTTCCCATGAGCATACGGGAGGAGACTAAGATGGAGCTGGTCGATGGTTGTAAGAAGAATATCGGGCTGTGTCTGTCTAATCTCCCTACGAGCGCTCCTTGATGTTTTCCCAGTTTGTACGCCAATATCAACCGAGGCACCGAATCCCAACTCATCATCAAACGCCTCGAAAGTATCGGCTTGATCATTGATGAGCGCACGATACGGTGCGATATAGAGTGTTTTCCCTGCGTTTTCGATCGCTCGCTCAATGCCGGGTACGACGTACGTGAGTGTTTTGCCGGATGCTGTCGGTGTGGCCACAACAACGTTCGACTCGGACTGAACCGCCTCAATAGCGTTCGCCTGATGTGAATACAAACTCGTGATTCCCTGCTGTTGTAGTGCAGACGACAGAGGGGCAGAAACAGCGAGATCGGCTGTCTCCGCAGATTGACCTCTCACGACCTGCTTATGAGCGATTTGACCTTCGTAATAACCTCGACCACGCAACCACTCTACGGTATCCCTGATTCCAGGTCGATCCTTCATCTGCCGGTTCTTGGTGATTGATACTTGTGAATTTTTGCGATTCAAGGGTACGTTGGCTCCCCTTGACATACACTTCCAAACAATGAAAAGAACAAAGCTTAGATGAATCTCCGGCCGGCACGAAGCTACTGTGTACGACGAAGTTCGGTTCCTAGGGCATCTTCAAGCGCCTCTCGCATGAACTCTGGAGTGGATATCCCGTATTCCTCTGCCAGTTGTTGCGTGGCGTGATGATAACTACGAGGGACGCGCACCGTCAATTCAACCTGATCTCCTTCATTGAAGTGATTCTGTATGGCAGCACTGAAGAATTGGTCCCGGGTCTCATAAACTGACGAAGTTCCCACTACAGAGTCGATCATCGATAGTAGATTCACCGGTAGTGAGATTTCGACCTCATCAGTGGCAACAGGGGCACTGGGAGGAGTTCTTCCACCATCGATTGTTTGCTTGAGTAGCGTTCGGACAGCTTCGTCTAGAACATCACTCGTTTCGTTGACCGAACTAGCGAGGTAGAAAGTGAGAGAGTCGATTTGCACCTCAATACACTGGTAATCGGCTTCCTCATCAGAACTACTGATGGAAATAGATTTCTCGTTCGTGTCTCGTTTCGCTCGCCTCTTTGTCCAATTATTCCGGAGCCAAGAGAGGGATCGGTCGCGCCACTCAGGCCAGTTTCGTACTATTCCCGAACTCGGTATTCCGGTCTCCTCTTTACCGATGTTCTTAGCATAAATGGACCCTCTGTGGGGCTTTACTTCGAACGTTACAACATCACCCGCCTCAATGTTGTCATCCTTAGATTCCTCTTCTGAGAACGTGAAGGTGTGGCCGGTGTGTCCCCGTATCCTACCGTATCCCTTATTCCCTAACGAGAGGATAGTGCCCAAAGCGCGGCTGTATTCGTTTGGGTCTACTGCTCCTAAATCCTCTAATGATTCAAGACGTGACGCATCCTCTGAGGTGATGTCAGCAGTTGGGTTTGAGATGAGATCGCGTGGACTGACACTCGGACTGCTCACCAGGTGGTGAAGATAGTACAACAAATCAGGAGCAACCGTCAGGAACTCGTTAATCTGCTCTCTCTTGAACTGTTCTCCCGTAGTATGCCATTCAGTAGTCTCAGGTTCTATCGTAATCGACTGAGAGTGACTCGTTCCGGGCCGAATGTCAATAAACAGTTCTGCATCGGTGCCCACCTTTTCAACTGTTCGGAAATCATGCACTGTCCATGCTATTCCATCGGTATCGAACGAATATGTGGGAACCTCTTGAGAGCTCACCCGGAATCGATTTACCAAAATCGGATGCTCTGTAGAATGATGGGCAATAGATTTCAGGATGCCATCGATATCGTCCGCCCTAGCAATCCGGTTTAGCGTTGCCTCATACTCGTCATCAGACGGGCTCCACCTTTCGATGAATCCCCGCTTCGACGCATCAATCCTATCTAAGCTGGAAGTCCTCTCATCACCATTCGTTGACGGCTGGCCCGTTTCAGATGCCGACTCGTCGGGCGTATGTTGATCAAGGAACTCCTCCAGTCGGCGCTTCTTTTCGAGAGATAGCTTTCCGGACGAGAATGAGACCTCCGTATTGATGTCCTTTGTTTCTACTGCTGTCCCCGAGTTGTTAGTGTAGGCGTGGCCGCTATCACAGAGCGGCTTGAGAAACTGCCATGAAACCTGATCATCCCCGCGGAATCCGAGATCGGAGAATAAACCTTCGGCTTCGGGGCTCAGTTGAAGAGTAACGTAGCGACCATCGATGTTGGATCTAATGTAGTACCCTTTCTCATTCCTGTACTCCTTGACAGTAGGCATACTGTTCGACGGTTGACCCACCGTAATGTCCTTTTCGTGTTCGAAAGAAGGGAATTGACGAGTGAAGTAGCAGTCACCGCCACGTTGAATCGATACTTGTCCGGTAGCGAAGTCGAAGAACGGACGTATTGCAGCAGTCCTTAACCTCTACGGGCGGGTAGCGATCACGGACATCTTCAAGGTTCTCTTGAGACTCAATGAGGTGTGTCAGCGCGGCATCAATGACATCGCTCATTGGTGGATCATCAGACGGGTCAGCCGCCACGATCTCTTCTGCCTGTTCAAGCAACCGCTTCCTCTCGTCGCTGAGTCGCAAAGTGGTACGGTCAGTCATAAGTGGATGTGCATACAGGGGTCGATTCGGCGTGATTCTGCAGTTGCTGAACCGGGGTCTGTTTAAGAGTGGTGTCTTTCCCGGCCACCGTCCCCTCCGTTATCGGTGCGACAGGAGGTCCGGATCTATGCACACTGACTGGGTGAGCGAGTACACTACTGTGCATACATCGAGGATGCTGATGACATTCGCACGCAACCCCGTGGGGTCGGTCTCGAAGACCCGGTTCAACAGGCCTGAGTTTCCATGCGTTCCGCATACAGGCCGTTGCTCTTGGACCACCGTATAAAGTTGGATAGTTATTCAAATCGTGCAGCGAAAGAGTAGCGATGTCGAAATCCGCACCACGATAGTAGTCATCCCGCCCTACGAAAGTGAGACACACAGACGGAGTCGGTAACAACGGATTGGATCGTGGAAGTCGTCAGTACCCTGCGAGCGTTGCCTGCACTCCATCACTACCGCTGCATTCCTGGTCACTGCCATGGTCGTTGTTCTCGCCTTGGTCACCACGAACAATATTCTCAGCTTCTTCCAGAGAGTCTACTTCCATGATGTCCGCCCGAACCCGGCCGTCAAACTCTTGCTCGTAGTGCGTGCGTTGCTGCCCAGACATCCCACGTTTCACCCGTCGCTCAACTTTTTGATCAAGGTCATCACGAAGGTCCTCTACGGGCGGGAGGTCGTCTCCAACCTTCACGAACGGTTTTTGCCCGTGATACGTATCATCATCATCAACGAGGAGCATGTCCTGCCCGCTACGGAGTGGTTTGTAGTCGCCATACACGTCCATCCGGATGTCGTCAGGCAACACGGGATCTTGATCATCCATCCAATACCCAACTCGTTCTAGTCGGTCGATCGTCCGGTAGATGTCATCGTCAACATCGAGTCCTGCGAGCGCGTCGCGGATCGTCGTGTGCGCTTCGCTGCGGTCGTCGTCTGCACTGACGCGTTCGGTCGCCATGAGCGCTTCATTAGGGGTGTACTTGTACTGAGCCGTGACGGTCGCTCGCGCCGTGTTGACGGTGGCCTTGACATATTCGTCGCCGTCTGTACAGTTGATGGTGATTTTGACGTACTTGTTCGGGGTGTGAGTTATCGAGTCGATGCTCTTGGTCATTGGTCAATGTTGGTACTGGCGGCGAATCCGAGCTTGCTCTGCTGATCTTCACGCGTCTCCATATCTCGGGCGTTTCGCAGGATTGCTGAAACGATGGCGTCAGCGCTGACGCTAACCGTCTCAATCTGGTTTTCTGGCGGTTCGTCTTCTGTGGTGTCGGTTTTGTAATTCATTCTTGTGAGTCGGACTCAATATAGTTGCATTCGCTTTCCGTCAGGATGTTTCGTCCACTGACGTAATCGGCAAGCGATTGCTGGGTCGTGAAAAGCTAACTGAGTTCTCCGTTATGACTCGATTAGATGGCCGAATTCTTCAAGCATAATCCCGGCATCAATCGAGTGATCCTCACACCAATCAACGGCGTCATCTTCCGACAACACCGTGAGTTCTTCGCCGCCTGATTTGCCGTTACTGTGTGACGTCGCGTACTTCGTTGCTGCGCCGCCAGCACCATGCAGGAAGTACTCGCCGTCATCAGTTTTGTAAAGCGCCTCTACCAGGTAGTAGAGATCACTCCGGTCTGTGTTGGGGGCGTGTTCTGCAATCTCTTCTGCTACGTCTGTATCGTACAGCTTTCGGTCGATTATTTGTCGCATCGCAAACTGGCATATGAGACACCCTTTAAAAATGGTTAGCCCTCAGTGGGAGACGACCCCCAGTGAGCCCCCTATACCTGCAAATTCCACACCCACACGCCAGAATTATTCGGCGCAAGGATGGATTTCGACAGCCGAGTCTGTAATGAAATTTCTGGAATCGCTAGGCGAAGGAATGATGAAATGGAATGTCTGTTAGAATCCTTTGGATACCCCTCACGCCTAGACTAGTGGCTCTGTTGAAATCATCAGCAGTTAATAGATTCTGACGAGGGATGATGAATCAAGAGAGGGCACACAGATGGTCGTTATCTGAAGTCACCTATCAACATAAACGACTAATGCGCGACATAGAGTAACCGTCATTCATGGGTTACCAGTCTCGGACAATCAAGCAAGTTCTACCGGACATAAACGAGTCCATCTTTCTGCCGGCAATCCAGCGGGAGTTCGTCTGGGATACCGAACAGATCATTCAGCTCTTCGATTCCGTTCTCCGCGAGTACCCTATCGGGTCGTTCATTTTCTGGAACCTCAACGGAGAGTTCGCAGACAACCAAATCAAGTACTACTTCGTCCGAAATCACATCGAGGATAGCATCTACCCAGACGATTTCGACAATGTTCACCATCGAAATCCAAAGGTTCCCGAATACGAGCAAATCCCGGACTCCGTTTCACTCGTCGTTGACGGCCAACAGCGCCTCTCCTCCTTCTACATCGGGCTCCAAGGAACATACGTTGAGAAGCAGAAGTACCGGCAACGGAAGAATCCCGACGCCTGGACGCGTAAGCAGCTGTATCTCAACTTGCTCTCGAACCCCAACAACCAGACGGAGGACCATCTGAAGCTCCGATACGACTTCAGATTCAAGGAGCCCGATCCGACACAGTCTCGTGAGGAATACTGGTTCCGTGTCGGCGACATTCTGGAGATCGACACGCTAGAGAAGGCGATGACCCGGGCGAACGAAATCGCGTCCGAGTTAGAGGAGGTCTCCGATGCACAGGAACACTACATCCTCAAGAACCTCACCACCCTCTACAACGCTGTTCACGCCCGAGACATCGTGAACTACTACGAGGAAGGAAACCAGGATAACGAGCGAATTCTGGACATCTTCGTCCGGGCGAACGAAGGTGGTACGCAACTCAGCAAGTCTGAAATCCTCCTCTCTATTGCCACGTCGTACTGGGGCTCAGATGAAGAGAACCCCATTGACGCAAAGGAAGAGATCAACAACTTCGTCGGGAACCTTAATCAGGCGTATGTGGACGAGGGCTACGACTTCGGTAGCGACTTCGTCCTGAAATCCCTCCTCGTTGTCGCTGACCTCTCCGCCGAGTACCAGATCCGCACGTTCACACACGAGAACCTGGCGTTGATGAAAGAGATCTGGGCGAACGGAGTTGTTCAAGATGCGATTGAGTCCACCGTAGATCTGATCAGCGACTTCGGTATCACCGGCCGAAGCCTGACGAGCCGGAATGCGCTCATCCCGTTAGTCTTCTACTTCTACCACAACGAGAATCCCTCCCTGACGACGGACTCTCAACTCGGCGTGCAGGTTCGACCCCGAATCCTCGAATGGCTCTGCTCTGCGCTCCTCAACAGCAACTTCAACTCCCGGCCAGACCAGATCATCGAGGACGCACGTGATGCCATCAAAGAGGCGGACGATAGTCAGTTCCCACTAGAACGGATTCAGCGTGAAATCAGGACGCGTGGGAAAGCCGTTGGCTTCAGCCAGGAAATCGTAGAAGACCTGTTCGAGGAAACGGACTACAACAGCACGAAGATCTACCTGCTCTTGTCGGTCCTCTACTACCCTGACCCTGCCCACGACGATTCATACGAAATCGACCACATCTTCCCGCGGAGTCTCCTGGAAAAAGACAATCTCATCGAGAACTACGGATTCGACCCCAGCAAGGCCGAGCGGTACGCCTCCCTGCGCGATCACGTTGCCAACCTCCAGTTAATCGAGGAGAACCAGTCCAAGGGGACCCAAGCGTTCGATGAGTGGATTTCAACGCGGAGTGACCAATACTACGACCGCCATCACATCCCGACTGACGAGCGTCTGTACGAACTAGAGAACTTCCCCGAATTCATCGAGCGACGCGAGGAGATGCTTCGAGACCACATCATCAGCACCTTCAGCTGAACACCTCCCTCTAAGAACGCTACACTAGTTCCTGTACCTTCGACTGGAGGTGATTGTACGCTACTTCGGCGGTCTCGACATCCTTCGCACCTGTAATCACCAGCTTCCCGTTAGCGAACACCAGCAGTACAGCACCGATGCCCTCGGGCCGATAAACCAGACCCGGGAACTGCTCCGGCTCATACTCCGTTACTTCCAATCCCAACCCGATTGAGAGAGCATCCAGAGAAACCATCTCATCGAGCATCGCAGTACAGACCACGTTCTGGACAGTGAATCCTGTCTGTTGAGCTTCGTCTACAATGCCCAACTCTGCGAGGGCTCTCAGGAATCCATCGTTCGTCTCGCGTAGTGTCTCCTCACTGGGACAGCCGCTGATGATGTACTTCCCGCTCCGATACACCGTGATGAGCGGCCCACCTTCTTCGAGACGAACGTAAAGACCGTGGTAATTCGACGGGTCGTACTCCAGGTACGGTGTAGAGAGATCATCTTCCAGGGCTTCGAGATCCAGCTCCACCCCAAGATCGCCGGATCCGACGATGTTCGCTATTTCGACCGTCATCGCTCACCCGGAGGACTGCCGAGGACGAAGGATGCAGTCACCAACTGCGGTTCTTCTGGGGTGACGTGCTTCTCCTCCTCTAATCGAGCTAATTCTTCGTCACGCTCTCGTCGAAGAGACTCCAACTGGCGTTTCGCGTTTCCGATGGGTGCCGACATATCCTTTCCTCGCTCATCCTGCTGTTCGTACGTCTCTAATCGCTCTTCCCACTCGCTGATCTCCTCTTCGAAGTGACGTTCAGCATGCTGGCGCTTAATCTCCATTTCGCGTTCCCGTTCTTCTCTCGCTTCCTCAGCAAACGACTCGACCTGTTCCCACGCCTCCATCTCGGCAATCTCGTGTAAGTCCGATACCTGTGACGCCAACTGATCCAGCGTTTCATCGGTGGAGACCTCTTCTTGGGGGAGAGTATCAACGATCTCGGGCTTCGTCGTCGAAACACCCCCACCTAAAGTAACATACAATGGGACCAGCTTCTCGGTTACCGCTTCACCGGCACCAGACACGTACCCAAGACGGTAGTTGAAGAGAACACCGGGTCCTGGCTCACCATCTTCTGCGACTTTGACAGCGACCTGTCCCTGAATACGGGTCGAGTCAAGGCAGAATTCGATGAGTGATTGAACGAGCGGGTGGTCAAGAGCGATGAAATCGACATCGTCCTGTTCCATCGCCACCTCGCGGGTAAACGTTGCTCGGTCATACTGACTACTGACCTGATCACCAGAGAGTACATCTGGCACGCCAAGTTGGAAGACGTCACCGCCTGACCGAGCAGGGCCGGGACGGACACCGCGGATATTACCGCCGAATTCGTCGAAGAACTCCCGGACTAGCACCTCAATGTCGTCTTCGCTGACGTCGCCGTGTTGACTGCGTTCGATGACCTCCAATATCTCTTCGTCTTCGTCAGAGAGATCAAATCGATCGCGGATCAGAAACTCGTTCTCAACCGTTTGAAGTGCCTCCTTTCGCTCTTCGATTGTCTTCTCGATATCTCCCACGATTTCGTCGGTCGGCCGGTTCTCCGCGATGGCGGCCATAATGGTGTCATCGAGATCAACGTCTTCCAGAACGCGGCCGAGTACGTCGGAACGCATTCCGAGGTCGGATTCGATTTGGTTCGTCTTCTCAACCAGCAGATTCAGAATTTCGCTCTCCCGGGTGTTCTTGAAGAACAGGTTCCGGATCTCTACGGTCCGTTCCTGCCCGTAGCGGTGAAGACGACCCATTCGTTGGTCGATGCGGATCGGGTTCCACGGGAGGTCATAGTTGACCATAATGTGGGCGAACTGGAGGTTGAGACCTTCTTGTGCCGCGTCGGTGGCGAGCATCAGGTTGGCTTCATTCTCGAACTTCTCCATTTCCTCCCGCCGTCGATCTTGGTCTAAGTCTCCATAGACTTGGGCAATATCGTGGTCGTCGAACACCTTGTCTCGGAGGTATTCGAGCGTGTCCGTGTACTCGGTGAAGATGAGTATTTTCTCCTCAGGGTCGTTGGACAGGATCCGACCGACAAACTGCTTGAGCATCTGGGCCTTCGAATCGGTCTCAATGCTCTTGGCCTGCTGCCAGAGTTGCTTCACCCGGTCAAGCTCTTCCTGTATCTGTGATTGGTTCAGCGTGACTGTGACCGTTTCCAGCGCCTCTTCGACGCGCTCACGCTCGGTGTCGGTCAGTGTCTCAGGTTCGGTGCTATACCGGGGAATCAGCTCCTGAACGTCGTCGGGAAGATCTTCGGCAACAGCGTCGTTCTGGATGGCGCGCATTCGGTTCTCCAGAGACTTCTGAATCGCGTAGATGCTGGAAACCAGCCGCTTCTGGTAAATGACCATCGTGAACCCCGCGGCCTGGTTCTCCTCCTGTTGAGCGAGGTTGTAGTACTCGCGGATGTACTCAGTGACGTCGTCGTAGAGCTTCCGCTCAGCCCGGGACATATCCACACCCAGCGCTTCGATGTTCTTCTCGGGGAACATTCGCGTCCCGTCGGTGTCGTGCATGTCGTCCTTCAGCCGGCGAATCATCAGATCATCCAGTGCGTCGGGATTGATCTGTGACTCGTGGCTAAAGCGATATGGATCAAGCAAACTCACGAGGAAGTAGAACTGGTCGGACTTCCCTTTGTGAGGCGTTCCGGTCATCAACAGGAGCGCGTCGGAGTTTTCGGCGACGGCTTCACCGACAGTGTAACGCTGGGTCCGTTCAATGGAGTCGTCGCTTCCCCGGCGAGCGGTCAAGTGGTGCGCTTCGTCAAAGACGGCGACGTCCCAAGATGCGTTGAGGTTATCCAGGGCATCACGGACCGAGACTCTGTCCGACTCAGGGTCGTCGTTCGTTTGCTTAGCGAAATCGATCGAGGTGATGATGAGGTCCTCTTGCTCCCAGACGTTCTGGTTTGGGTGGGACTGCCGGTGGGTTTCTACGGTTTCACGGTCGTAAATGACGAAGTTTCGGTCGAACTTCTCGCGCATTTCTTCTTGCCACTGCACCGTGAGTGGTGCTGGTGCGACAATGAGTACCCGCTGGGCACGCCCGCGCGCGATGAGTTCCTCAATAACGATGCCGGCTTCGATGGTCTTCCCGAGGCCGACTTCGTCGCCGATGAGGTAGCGGTGGTCGTACGAGTTCAGGATTTCGTAAGCGGCCTGAACCTGGTACGGTTCGATCTCGATACGGTTGTTCGTCAGCGACAGGAACCGGTCGTATCGATAGGCGAGGTCGAGGCGGGTCGTACGCTCCCGAAGGTCGTGGTGGATGGGCGAATCGATCTGTCGGGCTGCGAGCCGGTCAGCGATAGAGTCGCTCCGCTCAATGTGGGGCAGGCCACTTGGGAGCTTCCGGAGTTCCCCCTCCGTGGTGTAGACGTGGAGGAGTTGGCCTCCGTTCGGGCGCTCTTCGATCTTCGTGATTTCGCCCTGGCCGCCAGCGAACTTGACGTGGTCGCCAACCTCGAAGTCAGTCATCCTGCACTGCCGATTCGACAATCTCGATTTCCTCGTCGGTTAGTCCGTAAAGGTCGTATACGATTTCGTCGATGAGCTGATCGGTCCTTTTGATCTTCTTTTCAAGTTCGTCAGCTTTGGCCCTCACCTCAATATACTGATCCAGCCCATCACGGACCTTCCCAATATCAGGGAGCACTAAATCCTTCATCCGGTCTAACGATGAGTTGGTCTTTGTGGCATTCTGCCGGAAGCTAGCAAACCCATCTGCCTTGTTAACGACAACTGGAATGAAGTTGCGAATGAGCGTTTCTTCCGCCTCTGAGAGACCAACAAATGCCATCGCTTCGTAGGTTTCGAACTCCTCTTCAACAAGCCGGTCCCATGCGTCTGTTTCGCGCTGGTCATCTTCATCAACCTTATAGCTAATATCGACATTCATCACCAGTCGCCCCCCATCATCCTCAAATGAAACTCCCTCCACACGGAGGCCATCAAAGTCTTCAGCTGTCTTAGTGAGTGGCGTATCTGCGACGCCAGCAACTGGCATCTGCAAATCTTCAAGCTTGTCACCCTCAATTGAATCGGGGAGCTCATCGCTTGGGATGCCAAGATAATCAAGGAGATGTAGATTAAGAGATTCATGCTGTTCGTGGAGATCTAAGGTGATATGTGACAGATCAGAAAGTCTCTCTCCGGGAGGCACATCGTCTTCCTTAATTGTTCTTTCAAATTCTGGCTCAGTCTCCCGCTCCGTTTCTGGTGAAGCATCAGGAATAGGTAATGGGGAAAGATATGAGGTCATAAACCGCCGGAAATCCCCACGTAGAACCGTACTTGTGTGATAAATAAAGAACCAGGTGGGAGTGCTATTAAGAACAGCCAACAGGTATTCTAGGTGACGTTGATTCTTTCTTTTCGGAACGATTCCGTAAGCGGAGTTGGGGAGATAAATACCCCCATCACGGTCTAGAGTGAACTCGCTACGCTGACAAACATCGGGCACTAGGAGCTTCTGAGCCTCGAATAATTGTTTTTCTCGGGGGCACCAAAGTGCATACCATGCGGGGTATTCCATATTCTCCGATCCCCGGTTACGCAGCCGCGACTCAAACTCGGATAGATAGCTGTAGGTCTTTGGGAATTCGGAGCTAAGTCTGTCTTCAGGGATAAGTTCCGATTCACCGCCCTTGATTTCATATGGGTAAATGACTCCTTCATTAGGTTCAGGTTTTCTAAACCGTTCAATAAAATCACCCCGAAGTAACGGTTTTACCAATCCTGATTCAAGTGTATATTGGTTGTTGTTTTCAGGGCATTCAATCTCAACCGTATCACCATCCTGTGAGAGGATTTCCACAAATAGAATATCATTATCTCCTGATACAATACCCTCTGAAATATGTCGTGACCGATCCCCGATAGATCTCCCAGATTGGTTTAATTTATCTAGAACTTTTCTCTCTTCTGGGCCCGTGAGTGCCCACTTTTCATCGCTAAGCTCATCAATTTCAATATCTACTCTGGGTGCAGTTTGCAGATTACTCTTACTAGCTTCTTTTATTTCTGCATATCCGAACGTTTGCCCCCCCGAATTTAGCGATAGAATGCATGTGTACGTCGTTACACCCTCAAAGACTTGATGTTGTCCAAAGTCTGCGATTTCACTAAGAAGACCGTTTGATACCAAGAATTGTCTGAGCGATTGACCAGCACCGGACTCGAAGAATTTGTTAGGTAGGATATATGATAGTCTCCTATCATTCGTGAGTGAGACACCACGCTCAACAAACAGGGAATAAATATCGAACCGGCCCGAAGCGACCTCATATTCACGGGTCGCATAATCTGCGAATTCAGGGGCCGTCTGGCGAAGGTTCTGGATTTTAATATACGGTGGGTTTCCAATTACAGCATCGAACCCATCATCACTTTTTCTGGACCCGTCTTGTTCGTAGAACGCGATCGGAAACTCCAGTTCCCAGTGAAAGAAATGCTCATCCTCGGCTATCTGTTGAGCCGAACGGTACCAATCTTGTTCCTCAACTTCGTCCCATGAGTTGTTCCTGAGCGCCGTTGCCATACGTTTATACGCGTCCTCAGGGACATCAAGCCCAAATTTCTCAGCAGTATGGACATTCGCCATAGAAATAAGGTGCTGGTATAGCGGATCACCACGAACCCCCTCATACACAGATTCCATTTCCTTGACATCGTCTAATGTCTCGTTATCGATAGCAAGTAGTTCTTCAAACTGGTCTGTAACGTGCTCAAGGGCCTGCCGCCGAGTTCTATCGAATGACTGTTGTAGAGTGAGCTGCCCCTCGTCGGTGTTAGATTCGCTGTTATCCAACACTGTCTCAATATCACTCCCGACTAGCGAGTTCCCGGTTTTAAGATGGTGGTCCAAGAACGCAAGCGGTTGTTCGGCCGCGAGCGTTCGGAGCCAGAGCGAGACTTTGGCGAGTTCAACAGCCAGTGGATTCAGATCAACCCCGTAGATACAGCGCTGAGCGACCTGCCGACGAGCCCAGTTGATGTCGTGCTCTTCGTCAACGGTTTCAATTCCCTCCTGTGCGGCCTGCTTCTCCTGGGCATCGATGATTTCGCGGGCCAGGTAGTCAATGGCGCTCGTGAGGAAGTGACCACTCCCCATCGCCGGATCAAGGATCTTCAGGTCGAATATGCGTTCCGCGAATTCCTCTGCGAAACCACGGTCTTCTCCTCGGGCACTCCGGCCAGCAAGATCCATCCGGATGTCGTCAACGAGCGGTTCGAGCGTGTCTTCGACGATGTACTCAACGACGTATTCGGGGGTGTAGTACGAACCAGTGGCCTTTCGCTCACCACTGCCTGTCGTCAGGTGTACCTCACCTTCCTGCACGACGACGTCGTCGCCATCGCCGGCGCTCACGTACTCGCCATCATCCAGTGCCAGCGGTTCATCGGCGACGTTGAGCTGGTACTCCAGCAGCCCTTCGTAGATACTCCCGAGGTGGCGAACATCAAGCGAGGAGTAATCGACGAAGATCTTTCCACCGCCGTTGCTGTTCTTGCTCCGCGTGAGGAGTTCAACAACCTTGGCTAGGTAGGCGTCGCCGACGTCGTGATCGGCGAGGAACTTCGCCTCCTTACTGTCGTCGGCGTCTGGGTCCGTCCGGAACAGCCCACCGTTGTACGCCGGAATGTAGAGGTCTTCCTCAGGGATGCCGCGTGACTTGCTGCCCTTGTCGATGAGGGTGAACAGTTCGTCCAGACGGGCCTGAAGATTGTCTTGCCAGTCACGGTATTTCGGGTCGCCACTATCGAGTTCTTCGGCGACCTCCTGTTTGAGAGAGTTGAGACTGTAGGACTGCTCGTAAATTTCGTTGCTCGTGTCCAGCAGTTCGCGGCCCTCCGCTTCAGCGTACAGAACGAAGATGAGCCGGTAGAGGTAGATGAGCGAGCTGTCGTGGATCAGATCAAGATCGTCTTCGTCAAGATCGTTCTCGGGGTACTGGAGGTATCCCTCAGAGAGGATCTTGATCGCCTCGTAGATGTTGTCCTGCAGGTCTTCCCCCAACTCTTGGGCGAAGACGTTCGACTCGCCGTAGACGTCGTCCAGGAAACAGTCACCGCTGGTGTCTTCGAGGAATGCCTCGTGGCGGAAGAAGAGGTAGAAGTATTTGAAATCCTCAAGATCGCCCTTCTCCAGAATCGTCGGCAGATCCACTTCGTAGTAGGAGTCGAGGCGGTGGCTGGTCGGGCCGTAGTACAGCCGCCATTTCTTCCCGTCGGTTAGGACAGCCCACTGTGCGGCATCCACTTCCTGCAGGTAGACGTGGATCTGGTAACTGGGGTTCTCGAAGTCACGTTCGTGTTCACCGCTCCCACGAGTGTCGAGGGGACGACCCCATCGTTTCGCGTCCGCAACAGCGACGGAATTCTTGTAGAAGTCCCCGCCCTCATCGCGGCGTTCGAAGGCATCTCGTGCAGCATCATCGGTCTCAAAGAACCCGTAGTCCGGTCGGCGCTGAGTTCGGTCAGTGCTCTCCTCCACCTCGAATGGGATCCCCAGTTTCCGGAACATCGGCCGGATGAACTTCTCTTCGAGCTGGGACTCATTCCGCTTCGGCGCGGTGTCCTTCTCACGCTCCCAGAGGTCCATAACGTCATCATAGGCCTCCTGGAGCTCTTCGTCGCTGACATCGTCCCATTCTTCGGTCTCGGGGAGGTGTTCGTCTAGGTAGTAGTTCGAGAACAGGTCACGGTTCGTACGGTAGGTGAGTGCTGTTTGCATTCGTTAGGCAGGGGTAACGATGAGGAATTCGTCGGAATCTTTGCTATCGATGATGGCGTGCGCGATCTCTTTGGTATCAGCGACATCCACGTCAACTTCATCGCCGATTTCGATGCCAAGTTCTTCCAATTCAGACCCGGAGACGTTGACTCGGCCTGAATTTCCAGTGTTACGACCGATCTGCTTCCGGGTCATTAGTGATACCAAGGATTGTTCAGCGCAACAATATAGTCTTTACTTAGACTGTCTCGCATCACAGGTTACGTCTCAGATGGATGCTTGGTGGATAGTCCGGTCACTTCATACGTGGTGACCCGACAGCCAAATTGGTCTGCTAAGAGCGATGAACTGATACGGATGGTCGGTTCAAAAACCGACAATGGAAGATATTCCGCAACCGTCGAATGATCCGTACTCAGTCGGCGATCACGTCCAGATTTATATTGCCTCTGACGATCTCGATAACCAGTACCATGGCGTTGTCTGTAAGATCGTCGAAATTTATGAGGATAATCTCGGGAAGGAAACCGGCCGAAATACGGACGCATACTCCTATACGCTGTGTAACGCAGAAACAGGCGAAGAACTTCCCCTCTCGTTTCGTCATCACGATTTAGTACCGGTTGAAAGTAGATAGTAGGTCCTACGGAAGAGCGCAGACACGGTTACAAAAGAGATGCACCGCCGAACCAGTGACAAGTAGCAGGCTGCACGCCACTGTGCCGGGAGTGGGTCACGGCCCCACCACGGGCCGTGACCCGTTCACTCTCTCTTTCCGGGGAACGCCGCCCCTATGGGCGGCAGTTTGTCGACGCGCTCCTATTGTCTTCAAAGGTAGCATATTCAGTTGCATTCTTTTGTGCTCGTAAATACCGAGACAGGTAGGTTTGACCGGGCGGATCGACGTACGTACTCGGGTACGTACGCAATCACGTACACGCGTCCTTAGGTACGTGTGTCAGCCATGGATGTCGGGCTGACTGGCGGACGGGCACGTCATCGGCCATATTAGAGAGAAATGGGCCAGAGTAAGCTTGTTGACGGGCCGATCTCGTGATATGTTATCCACGATCATGGACTCTTCGTCTCCACGTAGAAGTGGATCCAGACTTGAGTCGTCGTCATCGGGATCTGAGTTGCTAGCCTGTCAGAACACTCCGATTGCCCCACCCGTTAACCATACGAATTCCAGGATTCTGTCTGCGGCGCTACGAGTATTCGGATCTTCCCAGGATACCGGCGATAAACGCTGTTGATATACTTGTGTGTAGGTCGATGACCCGGATAGGAGAGGTAACACTACCCCGGAGGGACGGGGGGTGTCCGGAACTCTGACTGCTACTCCGCCAGGTGTTCTCGGTGACGTTCGATCGCGGCTTCCATTCCCTCAGGAATTTCGAACTCTTTGAGTTGTTCGATGAATTCGCGTCGCTCTGCAGGGGTGAGGTCGGGGATTCCGTGCGGTCGTTCGCTATCCATGTTGGTAGTGTTACGCGGTCAGTGTTACGCGTTCTCCCTCACGTTCGATGCGTCCTTGTCCGATCATGCGCAGGAGGATCGAGTGTAGTGTGATCTTGTTGATGGAGAGGTCATCAACGATATCGTCAGTCGTCGCTCTTCCATCAGTGTTCTCCAGATACAACAGTACCAGTGCCTCAGTCTTCGTCATCGTCCTGCAGTTCATCCTCAATCGTCTCCCGTTCCCGTCGCGCCCATTGACTCCCCGACTGACTGTGCGAGCCGCGGAATCCGATCTGCACCGAACAGTAACACTGTAAGAATCAACACCACTCCTACCTCCATTCCCCCGGGGATTCCCCCGATGAACCCTGGTTGCATACTCTCAGGTAGGGGATTACACCGATAAGAGAGGTAACACCGTTCCGCGCGGATACCAAATGAAAAACCGGCATACGTGGCGGTGAAAACGTGTACGGGTGGTAGCACACCCATCGTCCCGCCTGTACGTAGACACGTCCGTCATTGAGTGTCTGTGTTCGTAGTCGTGTACACCGCAGTGTACGGGCTCGTGTACGTACTTACGTCCGTTTTCGTGTACGGACGGGTGTGCGTCTGTTTGTCCGTCCAGACGTATGGACCGCCGTACCGCCGGCGGTCCGAATGAGCCCCGGCCCACCACGACCGGAATCCCGACTGTGAAACTCTTTGCAAGGACTGCTTTTGCAGTGATTCGGAGTGTTACGGGGGTGAAACACGGCCGTGAAGGCACTGTAAAGCAGTACTGAAGAAAGTGTGAAAAACGGAAAAACGACTTTCAGGCCCCGTAACACCTAAATCGCCGACCTTTGCAGAAGAACCGGCGCGGTCAGAGGGAGTGTAACGGGGTTAGTACACGTTCCCGGTCGGAACGCGGACCGGGTCGCGGAACCACGGAACGTTCACGTCCCACGCGTCACGGGCGTAGTGAGCGAACGTCTGCAACCGCGACTGCGCCGGGTGTTCTGCAGCCAACTCTCGGTCAGACTTCCGCGTCGGGTCTTTCATTTGGTTTTCGCGGACCCCATCCCAGTCCAACCCTGCGGGGGGATCGGTAGTGTCACCCGTGAGCGTCGCCTGCACTGCCCGTCCCAGTGACCGGTTCTTGGGAGCGAGGACACGCGAACTCTCCGACTGTGACGGTGCATCGAGGACTTGCTGTCCGCGCGCGTCCACGCCGACGACTTCGTCGTCCGCGGCGCGATCGATGACGTGACACCACAGCGCCTCCGTCGTCACCCACCGCCTGCCGTCCGGCGCGCGCCGGATGAGTCTATCGTCCTCCCAGTTACACTTAACCTTGTGTGAGATCGCGCATTCACCCCACTGCCACGCGATTCCAGGGGGAACGAGGTGCGCTGTCACCTCGCTCCAGTGCGCGGAGATGAGCGCAGCCTCTGACCGTGAGAGGTCACTGGCGCGGTTCGACTGCCATGTCTCGTTCAATGTTGTTGACAACTCAGTTCACCCGTTTAGACCGCCCGCAACCGGTCTTCTGACGGCTCGTAGACCTTGCCTTGCTTCTTCAACTTCAACAGTTCGTGGCCGAACTTGTCCTCGCCCAACCCTGCTTCAACAGCCTGCTCGCGGACTTCCGCGATCGGCGCGCCGGCATCATGCTCGTCTTCGACCGTCTCGATGATGTCCTTGAGGCCCATTATGCGGTCACGCTGCACGTCTGTATCGATGGACAGGCCATCACTCTCATTGGCACCACCGTCAGCGCGAGCGCGCCCACGCGCGCCCTCACCACCTTCTGACGCATCATCTATCGTCGCCTGTCCGTCGGCAGGTTCCTCACCTTCAGTCCATCCAACACCCTGCTGGATCGGAGTGATGGTTGTCCCAGCATCGAGCACCAGCTGCGTCGCGCCGTCGTACTCGTCAACCTTCACATTCTCAATGCGGACCGTCTCACCGGGTTCCATATGTTTGTACCCGCTCGGCTCCGCGTCCGGGCCCCCGTCGAACCTGACGACGTCACACCGACCGAGCGAATCAACGACTGAGCCCGCTGTGACCGGGCCGCCCGCTTCAGACACTTCAACAGGGGTATCTTCCCAGTCAACGACTTTGACCGTGACCGACGTGTAGTTGTGGTCTACCTGCCCGATCGCACCGAGCGGGGTCGGCCCATCACCGTCACTGTCGCTGTCATCGTTAACAGATTCACCGTCATCGTCCACGTCACCAACACCAACGAAGGACCCCCGCGCGAACCCAGCGATGTCCTCTACCGCGCGCCCCATGTCGATGCCCGTGCAGCGACTGATGGGTGGCGTGTTCTGCGACGTCGTCACGACCCATGTATCATCATCCTCCATGTCACGGAACCGCGTCTTGTAGTCCTGCGCGGACTGCAGCAAGTCCACGTTCAAGTCGTGGTCACGGGCGAACTTGCTGACCTTGTCGAACGCTCGGGTGATGTTCACCCGGAGTTCCTCGTTCGGCTCACCCTGGTGAACAACACGGTAATCCGTGTCTTCCTCCAGGTAGCCTGCTGCAGCGGCGCGCGACGCGAGCGAGAAGAACTCGTGCTCGTGCGGCTGCCGACCGTCACCTTCAATGTCAGCGACGTGCGCGAGCGCATCCTCAAGCGCGTCCTCACCGGGAAGGACCGACAGGTCTGCGCCCATCGCGTTGGCGAACGCGATCATCTGCTCGTGTCCGAACACGACAGTCTGCAGCGCCTGGATCTCCGTGTCACCGGGGTCTAAGTCCTCGTGCTTATCGAGGAACTCCGCCACGCGCTTGCGGGCATCGAACCACGCCTCGCGGAACTCGTCCTCGCCTATGTCTGCAACCCAACTGTAGTACGCAACAGCGTGCTTCTGTAGATCGTACAAGTCGTCACGGTCCGGGAACTGCAGAGTCCCGTCATCATCCTTCGTCACGTCACCAACGAGGGACTTGAACGCCCGCTGCATCTCGGCGTCTTCGGTCGGCGTGTCCGTGACTGTGACGTTGACAGTTCGCCGACGTTCGGCGTTCGACCGGATTTCCGACTCCCCAGACACGACAACGGGCGAGCGGAGGTGCCAGTCGTCAGTCCCCATCGAATGGTTCCCCTTCGGAACGACGCCACCCGTCGCGGCCTTCTTGTAGTATCCGTGGAACCGGTCGATGGCGTAGTCTGCGCTCTTCTCCGGGCGGTATTCGTCGAACCACACTGGCACCCCACGTGAGGCGGCGAATCCGGTGAGAACTGCGTGTTTCGTCGAATCAACCGACTGTGGTTCTGTTCCCATCCCCCACATTTGATTGAGGGTTGCCAACGTCGCCGTCTTTCCGGCACCGCTGCGACCGACGACTGCGAGCGGGTTGAACGTCGCGCTGACGTCGAAGATTCGCTGGCGGTGTGGGGCGGCGTAGAACCACCCAAGGATCGGTGTGAGGCGATTCTGGAGCCGGGACTGGGCGATGAGCTCGATCATCTCCGCGACAGCGTCCGTGTCGATGTCGTCGTGTTCACCCGGGTCCGCTTCGAACGATCGTACGGTCGCGTTCGACTTGCTCCCGCGCTCGATGTGTACCGCGTCCGGGTCGTCAGTCCACCCTCCCGGGGTGATTGACCCGGCGGGCGTTACGAACTCGGTTCCGTCGTCGTTGAGGCCCATCTCGTACTGCGCTGACCGTGTTGGGACGTCCTGCTCGGCAATCCAGTGCCGAATGGAGTCCAGCACCTCGCTGTGCGACCGGTCGTCCTCAATCGTCGTTGAGTACACGCGCGACAGGATCTCGTCTTTGAACCGGCGGACGTCGTTGAACACCTTCGGGGGAACGTCCAACTCGAACTCCGGTTCGGACTCAGCTGGCGGGTTAATCTTCACGATGCTCGAACGACCCTGCTGATCAGGCAGGTCAAGGATCGAGTCCACGTCGAACTCGAACGACAACACTGGCTTCGTGAACGTCCACCCGAACGTCGTACACGTCACACGCATCAACTGGCCGTCCTCATTGACAAGGTCGCCGTAGTCGTATTCCGTTGCGAGTTCACGGTGACCGTCCACGCGTTCACGGCTACGACCGACACGCTTGACAATTTCCTCAACGCGGTCCTCGTACGTCTCCTCGTCTAAGTCCGCGATCGCATCGGTCAGCGCGTTCACTTCCTCTTCGGTCGGCGTTTCGTCCTCCTCGGGATCACGGGTAGCGACCGGGAGGAAACGATCAGTGAAGTCGTCCACGCACTGCTCTGCCAACCGCGCGTCCTTGTCGGGCATCTCCCAGCCGTTCCGGTCCGCTACGTGGAGGAGCGTCCCGATCGTGACGTGCGAATCGTTCTCGGCGTCAGATTCGAACCCGGATTTGATGATGTTGAACGCGTTCTGCTCAGCCTCCCGATCCCACTTTTCACCGGTCTGCGACCAATCTTCGAACGTCTCCAACGCGACGTCGAACCCGTCGTCCTCCAGGTTGTCGTCCACGCGCCGGAAGTACTCCGCAACAGCGAACCCAATATTCCGCCACTCCGGGTACCCGACGTCTGAATTTATGTGACTGAGCGCTCCCTGAACGTCTGCAGGCTGCAGCCACTCGTCACCAGGCGTGTACTCGCCGTCCGACGGACCTTCGGGACCGGTCCGCGGGTTCTCGCCCGTAATCGTCTCGTGTAAGTCTGCGAGGGCGGTCCGCAGCCACTGGTCGTCGCCGTCGGACACGTCAACGACCGGGAGGTCACCGTCGCACGCCCCTGTCACCGTACAGAACTTGTTATCCAACACGTCAACGCCTTCATGGTCTTCGTCTTCGAACGACTTGTCTGTCCACCACTCCGGCACGTCGAACCCGATCGTTGGGAGGTGCACCCCGGTCTTGGATGGACTGAGTTCCTTGTAGTACTCCGCAATCTCCTTGTCGAACGATCCCGGAACCCACCATTCCCAGCGGAAGTTCTCCGCGAAGAACTCGCCGTCAGTCCGCCGGCAGCCGTCAAGATCGATAACTGACACCGGGGTGTCCGTGGTCACGAACCCGACTCCCCAGCTGGGATTCGACTCCGCTGCTTCAATGGCTTCCTCGAACGTGTGCCACGCATCCGGGTCGTTGTAGGAGATACTGAAGTCTCCCTTCCAGTGCGGGCGGCGTGGCGTGTCGTTCGATGAGTCCCACAGTAACCAGTGGTCGTGGTCTTTCAGGATCTGTGGGATGTTCTCCGCGTGCACGTTAACAACACCGTCGTCACCGGTGTCCTGTTGGTCGTCGTCTACCAACTGTCTTCACCCCCGTTCCGGCTCGGTTCGTCGTCGCCGTCGTCGTTGACCCGGTCGATGAACAGGACTGACTCTCGCGGGACCTTCTTGTCGATCCCGGTCGTCGTGAACCGGTAAACGATGACCCACCCGTTGCGGGTCTCGTGGTCTGCTGCGTGGATAGTGTCGTCGTTAACAAGGTGGATAACGACGGGCTTTGCGTCGTCTCGTACGTCCGATGTAGGACGATTTTTAAGCTTTCGTTGCGTATGTTGCATTGGTACTCGCGGACTGCATCGATTGATTTGGAGAGTCGATCCGACTCGCATCCGCACATCATCGTCAGGTGAACCCGCGGTACCAGGGCGGGAGGGTGGTTCCCTCCCGCCCGTCCTTTCATCCGATTACTGGTTAGGTAATCGTCCAGGCCGCGTGTCCACTGCGTCTACCCAATAGTAACAACCCCGGGAGTATAAGTGCTTGGGGTGCAAGTATATAAATAGAAATGATGGCCCAGCACCCATCGCTGCTTGACACCGACCGCGAACTCCTCACCCTCCTCAACAAGGAGAGTCGCCAAACACCGAGCATGCTCTTCGACCAAGCACAGTCCACAGACTCGAAACAATACGTCCAAGATCGCCTCAAACACCTCCGCGACAACGGACTCGCACAACGACCCGGGCGCGGAATCTACGAACTCACCGAGTGTGGCAAACGCGCAGCTGCGAACCTCGATCTGTACAACGATGATCGAGATGCGTTCTGGAACCATGTTCGCTGAGTCTGATTGAGACTGCACCGATTGCTGGCACAGAATTACAGCCTGCTGTTCCCCTTAAAGCCCCGAAGAGTTGGACGCCTCTTCGACAGAAGCGAGGATTACACCTCCACTGGTAGTTTACACCAATTTACACCGGTTTTACATCGCGGTGTAAAACGATAACTGGTGGTAGAGGCTTTGAGAAGGAGAGATCGGCTTCGGTTTTACGCATTTTACAGATTTTACAGTATCTCTCAAGGTGATGTGTCCGCTGTCTCGACTGCCCCTGTCCCTGTTAGTGTTCACAACCCCTAGAGAGATTCCGTAAACTGCGTCAATTGCGTAAAACCGGGGTTGGCCCCGTCGCAGTGTTGCGGTTTTCGGTTTACACCCACGATGTCAACTGCTGTAAAACCCGTGTTAGGTGGGAATCGATGGTGAGGGCGCGGCGGGTGCCGCGCTCAATTGTGTTCCCCTCGACGTTGCGTCTGGATCGATGGTCGTGTCCTTCTTGCTGTCGCGTGCGTACGCGCCAGCGAGGTGTTTCGAGTTGTTCGGGGATTAGTGTCTCTTTGACTGGGATAGTGTTACGCGGCGTGTGAGCGGTTGTTGTGGGGTGAGCACTGGCGGCGTGTGAGCGTTGACAGGTTCGTGTCGATCGTGACTGTCGTCGTCGTCCCTGCACCCCGGGCGGGTTGCGTGACACTGATCGTGACCGCGGGTTCGCGTGACACTCTTCGAAGCCCAGCGGCGCATGAGCGTCAAACGTCGGAAACAACTTCTCCCGCGAAAATCAGAGTCGGTTCCGGAGCTGCTGGAACGTCAGCACCCTATCAATCCCTGGTGCATCGAACGCATCGAGTTCGTCGTTGAACTCACCAATCTTCACCCTCCCGCTCTCAATCCCTCTGATAGTCTCCCGATCGAGGTTCACGGGAATCGTCTCGCCAGCAGTCAACGCCCTGAGCATATTCGCAGCCACTTCGTGATTCCGAACGACCCACACAGACTCCCCATCAGCATCCGCCAGAACGCGGTAATCGTGTCGCAGGCTCGAATAGTCGTTAATCCCGCTGCTCACGTCGTCAGGCACCCCCGGGTCAGCGCTGACGCGCCCTCCTTCCACCTCGATTGTAGCGATGCGTTTCGGGTCAGTGTCAACTACTACTAAGTCAGTTCTACTCCCGCCCTCGCGCGGTGAGACTTCCACTCGTCTGACGTCGTCGCGCGCTAAGTAGTACTGCCTGGTGAGCTCAACACCGACTCTGTGCGGGGTGTCATCACCGGGATCGCCGATGTCGAACCCGTGCTCCTTCGTCATCCGGCACGCTCTCTGTCCTTCCGATGTGACGGTGTAATAGCGTCTTCGCGCAACTCCTGTATGGAGTTTCAGATAACCCAGATCTTGGAGTTTGTCGTCGTCAATGTCGTACAGTGTTTTGATTGTGGATGACATCGACTCTGTGAGGTTGTACCCTTCTAAGTTACTGTTCATCGCTTTCACGACAGCCTTCAGGAAAACGGCTTCATCGCTCGTGATTCCGTATTTCTCTAAGTGCCGATTGGTGAACCCGCCGGTATCAACTCGGGTGAGCGGGGCAGGCGCGTTGTTACTGGATTGTCGTCTCGGGTCGTGCGGGTCGCGTGGATCTGGAGGGTGCTCGCGCATATGTTATTTTCTGGTTCTGGTATAATGTCTCCTTGCCGTGGGGTTCTTCGTGTGGTTTTCAGCGGGGGTTACACGGATCCTGACCGCGGGTTGCATTACACTTCGAAGCCTAGCGGCGCATGAGTGCCGTCGTAGTGACACCGGAACGTCTCAGACTCTTGGGAGGTAAATCCTCCACCCCCTCTACATCAACACACATATCCGGGCGTGAGAGGCGATATTGAACCCTGACAAATGTCGTTCCACGCGCTTAGGTTTCTTTATAGCCCCTCTTGCCGTCTTAGATACCGCGCGGTGTTTTTAACCCTCAACTATCTGAGATGGGGGTTCTGCGTGGGTTTCTGCGGCGGTTATTTTCGTTCCGCGGGTGGTTCTGCAACCCGGGATTCCGTTTCGCGTGGGGTTCTGCAGCGGTGTTTCACCTTCTGTCGGGGTATTCTGCGAGTGGTTTCAGAACCCTTCGACAGAATACCCCGCGAAAGCTTATACCTAGCGACGCAGAACCTCTACGTACAGAATCATGGCACAGATGGATATCGCAGAGTTCAGTACTGACGACGACGGTGACACTGCGGGTGAGGCGTTCGTCGCTGTCGTGACTGCGGAGACGGTGTCCGCGGTGGCAGACCCGCTACGGCAGGTCCTCGCAGTCACTAACGTCCTCGCAGATTCTGGGCTCGGGGCGGCGGAGCGGGATAAGTTCGTCCGGGGTGTTGCCGATGCTGAGGAGATGGGTGTTAATACCGCTGTTGGGGACGGGGGAACAGGTCGTGTCGGGTTTGGCCGGTCACCTGGTGATGTGGGTATTGACGGTGCGATCAACTACGCTGTGGCTCGTGGCATCCCTCACTTCTTCGTTGACAGCTTCGTGTCGTTCGGTCGGACTCATGGGGTGATTGCCGATCGTATCCGTGAACTGGTCGAAGGTGATGTTGAGGTGCACGTCGTCTCACAAGGATTCGACATCAACCGCGAGAATTGCGAGCATGTACTTGGGGTGTTGGATGGGCTCGATGCTGCCGGGTTGGAGTTGCAGCGGCGGGCGGACGTCCGGGACGTCCAGCGGTGGTTGCCTGAGACCGCGCAAGCTGGACGGCCGCCACTCGGGTATGAGAAGGTCGATGGTGAACTGGTTCCGGGTCCAAACATCGAGGACGTCCGCGCGGTGATCTCGATGCGACTCAATGAGGACATCAACAAGCGGGAGGCTGCTGACCGGTTAGGAGTGTCTCCACGGACGATTGGGCGGGCGGTCGATAACTGCGAGCGGTACGGGCTCGAAGGAGAGGATACTGAGGAGTGACGTGGGCGGGTTTGGGGTGCCTGCCTCTCACCCGCGGTGTTCTCAGATTTGCTCTAACGCGCTTCTACGTTGTTCCGCCGGCACCTGATCATATTTCATCGTCGTCACCGGGGTTTGGTGTCTCAACTGATCCTTAGCGGCCTTCAAGTCCCGCTCTGCTGCGACATACGTCCCAGTGCTGTGTCTCACGCTATACCACGTCATTTTCCGTCCGCCCGTGTCGATGTCCGCTTTGTCGCATAACCGTCTGAGTAGTCGGGCGAGTGACCGGCTCGAATACTGGGTGCCTTCCCTCGTTAACCACAGTGCCTCTCGTTCGTCGTACATCGGGTCCTCTGCGCGGTCTTCCAACCAGTGCTCCAACGCTTCCGCCGTTCTACTCGTTAAGCTTGTTCGCCAGTTATCCGTGTTCTTGCTCGAATCTTCACGCGGGATACGGAGTAGCATGTTATCGGTATCGACCCACCCAGCCTTGGCGCGTGCGACTTCTACGGGTCTGAGCGCGGCGTCAAGGCTCGTCAGTACGATCGTGGCTTCACGCCAACTCTCCGTTGCGAGCGCGGCTTCCCTGACCCGTCTGCGTTCACGCCGGGTCAGATAGTCGCGGGGAGAGTCGTCGCCTGATGAGCTGAATCGTTGGTCGTGTTCCCACTCGCACCCCGGGTGATTGTCCGCGAGATACCGGTAGTACCGGGCGAGAGCCTCCTCAGTTTTGCCTTTCGTGGCGTTGCTCACGTCGCGGTAAATGACGTCTTCTTCGATGTACTCAGTTGCGAGCGCAGGCTCGGGCGGGACCGAGTAACGTTCTGTTTTCGACCACGTCCATCGGTCGAACCTTGCGGTTCGGTAAGCGCTTTCGTACGCGGTGTAATCGCTGTAGCCTTCGGCTTTCTCGGGGTTCTTCCCCTCGTTCCTCATCCACTGGATGAACTTCCAGCGGTACTCACGGTAGTCTGCGTGTTGCTGTTCGTTCAGGTGTTTTTCGTTCGGTTCGGGAACGATTTGAATCGAGCGTGAGGGCTCGATTTGAATGGCACAGCGTTCGTTATGATTGGGTGTCATGCTTGTGTGCACAAGCAAAACCACGGGACTGCATGAGGATGGTAGTGCGCGGGACCGGATTTGAACCGGCGGACCCCTACGGGACAGCGTCCTAAGCGCTGCACCTTTGGCCTAGCTTGGTTACCCGCGCTCATTTTCCAGTACTTTCACCACAAATAAGAACGCTTCGCTCTCGGCCAGTATTTATTACCACCGACGCACTACCTCTGGGCGTGTATCGAGCAAGTGACGAACGAGATAACGCCGACTGGCTTGCCCAACTTGAAGTCGCAGCCGACCGTCTTGACCTCGGTACTGCTGCTCGCTCTCGTGCGCGTGACGTATTCCTCTCAACGGTTCCTGAAGAAGAGCGCTCCAAACAGACCAAACTCGCAGCGTCGATTTATGTCGGGGCACTCGTTGCTGGTGACGGAACCTCCCAGCAGGCCGTGGCTGATGCTGTCGGCGTCTCGCGACTCTCTGTGCAAAAACACTGGAAAGAACAACTCGAAGCGACGGGACTCGAAGCTCCAGATTGGTAGTCAGTCTGTGCCTGCACTCATCTGGCCATCACGGTCAGGTGTCAGGTTCCCGTGTTCGTCAATAACTCCACGAAGGATTCGTGTCGATGTGATTTTCTCGCCATCGTCTGCATAAACGAAGTCGACGACCTCTAGTGTGAGTGGGTCTAGTCCGTTCTGTCGCCGGATTTCGTTGATACGCTTCCCGCCAGTTTTTGTCTCCGGTGAGACAACAAGTACGTCGAATTCCGGGTCGGTCGCAATCCCAGTCGGCTCTCCTAACTTCTTGATATCATACTCGTGGTCATACTCAGTTGCAACCTCCTGCAACTCTGTCTCAAGCGTCTCACGTCGACTGTGATAATCGCGAACTGGCCGGTCCTCGCTTCTGGTTTTCGGAGCTAGGATATCACTTGTCAATCCGAGTGTTACAGGACCGAGTTCGAACGCACGGTCGAACAACGCTCGATGCCCATCATGAACCGGGTCGAACGTTCCACCCAGGGCGACTTTCATGTCTATCTTCAGAGGGCCGGGACGTTTAGCTTCTGCGAACCAGACTCACCCGGCTGGCGGTTCACTCCTCGTTGTCTTTCTCACTGTCATCAATATCCTTTCGTGTGGAGTCGTCGTCTGTGTTTGCTTCGTCGTGGTTGGCTCCGTCAGATTCTTCGGTGACAGTGATTGTTACCGGTTCGCTTGTGTTGTCGGACTCTGAACTGTGGTCCATATACTTGTCGAGGTTGAACACCGAGTTCAAGTGGTGCTGGATATCATCGACTACATCGCCAACAAGGTCGCTCGGGGGCATCGCGCTGTACTCGTAGGGGTTGTTCCCTGCCCCAGCGTTTTGGCGCTTGCTCCGAGTCACAATATCATCGTCATGGAGCGATGCAAGCGCTTCTCTGACAGTACTGGGATAGAGTCCGGTCCGTTCCGCGATTTCATCGCTCGTCTGGTCGGGCTCGTTACGGAGGCTGATATAGATGCGTGCACGCGTTTCCGTTTCAAGCATCCAGGCCAGAAGGTCAATCAGGCCCTCATCAAACTGTTCGATGGCTTTGTCTGCGCCTTCGCCTAAACGTTCCCGTACGTCTGGCCCAATTACCTCGTCGTCTTCACTTGTCTGTGTCTGTTCTCTGTCGTTTTCCTTTTCGTTATCATCTAAATCATGCTCGTCTCCTTCTCCGTTTTCTGTATCATCGGTAGACATACGTTGTTTCTAGAAGGACACAAGCGATTGCCCAATTTAAACCCTTGGCTGGTTTTCACTCGTACTCCGTGAGTGAGTGCTGGCCAGAACGCCGGTTTGGGTCGGGTGAGGAGTCACTGTCTGTCTTTTCTTCCCATTCCCCTAGTTGTGACTGTGTCTCCTCAGTAAACGAGAGGTTCGCAACTCTGACTCCAAGCTTTCGAACGCGTTCTCCCTCGAACTCCTCAAACAGGTCCTTTGCGACGCGTTCGACGAGTTCCGCGTCAGCGACCGGACCTGGAAGGCTTTGAGCGCGAGTCTGTACGTTGAACGGAGGGGTAACGACCTTGACGCTAATTGTCTGGTAGAGCACGTCACGTCCACTCGCTCGTCCGGCGACGGCCGTTGCCAGTGTCTGTATCCGCTCCTGTTGTTTGTTAATATCAGCAGTTGCCTGTGCGAAGGCAGATTCCCGAGAGAAGCTCTTTGGTTTTCCCCGGGGTTCGACCGAGCGGTCGTCTTCTCCCCGGGAAAAACGGTAGATTCGCCGGCCACGTTCCCCAAACCACGATTCCAGAGTTACTGGGTCTGCCTGTGCTACGTCCCCCGCAGTCTCGATTCCTTCTTGCCGTAACTGCTCGGCCGTCACGGGTCCGATACCGTGGACCGCTTCGACATCAAGTGGTGCAAAAAACTCAGCAACGTTCCCAGGACGGACGATGACAAGTCCATCTGGCTTGTCGTGGTCGCTTGCCACCTTTGAGGCACTCATCGTTGGAGCAACGCCGATGCTAGCTGTCACCCCAACAGCAGTCGCTATCTCGTCTTTAAGCGCGCGACAAAACTCTTCAACCTCTTCCCACCCGGTTCTGTCGGTGATATCGAGGTAAGCTTCGTCGATACTCACTTCCCGAACAACAGC
This sequence comes from Halovenus rubra, assembly GCF_026586665.1. Classification (GTDB taxonomy): domain Archaea; phylum Halobacteriota; class Halobacteria; order Halobacteriales; family Haloarculaceae; genus Halovenus; species Halovenus rubra. The sequence continues at coordinate 217,272 of NZ_JAODIY010000009.1, read as the reverse complement.
TGCTTTTGTCTCGAGAATCTCTTTGACTTCGGTTGCAACCGACTCATAAAACGGCATATCAACTGGTCGGTAGAACCCTGCCTCTGAGACTGACAGCTCTGCATCTTTTGCTGCCTCTCGTTTTCGTGGGAGCTGTTTCAGTGCCTCAGAAATAGCCTGAGCGCTTTCGACACCGTACTCACGGGCCTCGTAGCTAGCCGTCGCGACTGCGCCAATATCGTTTCCCGGTTCATACCCCATCCCGACAACAACAGGTTGACCACGGAGCGCAGGCTCTCGTAACCGTTCACACGCTGCATAAAAGCAGTCCATGTCGACATGACAGATGAGGTCTTCGCCGCCCTCCGTCCCCGGAAGGCGAGACAGACGGCCCATGCCCAGTATTCGTAACCAGCCCTTCTAAATTTCCCTGTTCCCCATGAGGGTGCCACGAGGGTGCTGGCCAGCGTTATCGTAGCGCGTTGCCTGAACTTCGGTACCAATACCCAGTTCCCAGCGACGGTGGTTCCCGTCGGAAGCTCCGCGTACCGGAGCCTCATATACATGTTAACGTTTGTCATACTTAATTATTTCGGTCTTTAAATACTAACGTGCTTGGTGAAGTAAACATAACACAATACTATTCGGTGATATCGATGTCGTGTGTCAGATAGTGCTCTTGTCGGGATTCGTGATGCCCTCGAATGATGTGGAGATTATTGCCTAGAAGGTATCAACACTCACCAGACCTGCTGAATTGTTAGACGTAGCTTGCTTTCGTAATTTCAGCGACTGCCTGTTGTTGTAAACGGTACACAGTAGGATAATTTCGCGGAATTTACCGTATGTGACATCCCCCTCACGGCAAACGGCGAGGCTTCCCGTACCGCAGGTTGTGATATTTGCTGGTCTACGACACCATCTATTCGCTCGTTGTGAACGCCCCGATCTCGCGGTCAAGCAGGTGTACCGATGGCTGTGCCACTCTCTTGGCTGAAATTTTGCTGGGTTTTATTAGTAACCGTTATCGGCAGCGAAGCTAGCGAGATCGACTGCGTTGTGGGGGTGGGACTGCGATTGGTGCCAGTCGGTTTCCATTTCTCTAGTTGACGTATTCGAAAAGAGTGATACACCTCTTGGCGACACAAACCACACTCTGACGGGAAACTTACATTCGTTGGTTGATGATGTCAGAAACCCGCTGTCGGTCGAATAACTGATTTTCCGTGGGAATATCTCCAATAGAGCCAGGCCACTCGCCAAACTCGTCGGGGTACAGCTGCATCGCGGCCGCCTCTACGGAAAAGAGGTCGCTAATGGGCCCCATATTTGCTCCAGCTGTTCGGACGAAGTTCTCGTTTTGTACCGCAGTCAACGCACTCATCGTTTCGTCGTTTTTCGCTGCTTCGAGGGTTTGCTGAAAGGACTCATGATCTGATGTCGTCAGATTACCGACGAGGCCGATATATTCTGGATCGACTTCAAGGAGTTTCTCAGGACCGATTTTCTTGTACCGGACGTAGGTATCCCCCTTGAACGCACTATTAACGCCAAGTTTACGCAATGTTCTTGTATCGTTTCGGAATGCATCGATCTCTGCCGCCATCAGGTTTTTTCCTTCAGTATCGAAGCGGATGATGAAAGCACCGACAGTCGGTTTGTCGTCCGGAAGACGCGACTGTACCTCCGAAAATACCTCGTCTTTGAGAGTTACCCATGCGTCGTACTGCTCTTGTCGCTGGAAGATTTTAGCTCCCTTCTCGAAGGCTTCGTACAGTGTGTAGTATGAGTCACTCCCCATCGGGAAACGGATTGTCGATCCCAATATCGGCCCGACACTGCGATTTATCTCTTTAATTTCCTTGTCTTCCCATCCCGAGTAATACCTGATAAGCCGGGGGTCCATCAAGTGTACATCAGCATCAACATCGTAGAAAACTTCCTTGTCGAACTCTGAGTCGGCGGAGTCCATCAGTGTCCGTACAGAGTCCAGGTCAACAGTAACGTCAGGAAGCTGTTTGTAGTATTTCAATTGGTTTTCCTCAAGAGACATCATCGCCGATGGCTTGATGCCAAATGCCATCGCGATATCCATCCAAACCCCAATAAAACTCGCATAAGTTTCGGGGACCGACTCGAATGTATGTGTTCCGGCTGGTTTGACTGTTACCTCGTACGGTGTTGGGTCGTCGCTTTTTGCCGTTGGCTGCTCGTCTGATGGTGTTGTCGTAGGAGTCTCATCCGACGATGAGGTATTGCTGTCGCTGATACAGCCGGCAATTAACCCACTACCTACGATGCTACAGCCAGTTTTCAGTATATCTCTGCGACGCTTACAGCCTTCCAAGACGAAGTTCTCTTCATCTGCCATGTTTTTTAGGTCAGCCTAAAAACGCTTATATGTTTTGCTTTCTCTTCATTTGCCATATTTTTAGGATAGCCTAAAATGCGTTCATGTGTTTTGGTTTTTCTCTCCAATAGACTGGAGATATATCTTATTACCGTCAAGATAGAGGGGTACGTTATATCTCCCTGTAATCTGGATCGTTCGACCGGCCAGATGACGCTGAAGAACAATTCCAACAACGATATACGGACGGCCTTGACGAGTGAGGTGACGGCCCGGACCGACGATATGGTCGTCGAGGAAGTCGACGAGACTTCTATCGAAACCTTCCAAACCGATCTCGCCACGGCTTCGATTCGAAATCCCAACGCCGTGGAAATTGGAATAGCGATGGCTGTGTTTTTCAGAACGAAAATATCGAGCTACTAGCCTTTCAGACTGTGTTAGTATTACAAACACAGACACAGCCGACGACTGGCCCAAATCAGTTCCCTTCGCATGGAACCAGCTTCTTTGAACGCTCTTTTCAAAACCAGTAGATTTTTTCTTTTCAACAGGGAAAAGTATAGTAATGAAGCAGATTCGGTCCTGAGGTGGTTCTTTGCAGAAAGTCTGCAAATGCGTCCGTCGTACTGATTCATCCAGTAACTACCACTAGCAGCTATGACAGACAACGCACCACAGGACAATAGTCGAATCGTACCAAGCACACTCTCTGATGACGAGCTGGCCGCTCTGGAAAAACACACAATCGATCTGGGGGGGACAAATCCGACAGCGGAGTTTGAGCAGGCCTCCGCTATCTCCAGTCTGTTTGCCGACGCGCAGGTCATTGCACTCGGTGAGGCAACACATGGAACACGAGAGTTCTTCCAACTCAAACACCGCTTCCTGCGACATCTGGTCTGTAACCATGACGTTCGTGTGTTTGCGATGGAGGCAAACGCGCCGGAAACGCTTGCAATAAACGAGTACGTCGTCCACGGCAGGGGCGACCCCAAAGATGCACTGAACGGCATCTACTTCTGGACCTGGAACGTCGACTCTGTTCTCACGATGGTTAACTGGCTCCGAGAATTCAATCAGGGGAGGCCGCTTGCTGACAGAGTCCGATTCTATGGGTTCGACGCTCAGTACACGACTGGAGCAGTCGCCCATCTTGAATCCTACTTCGATACTGTCGAGGCATCGCTTCCCGAGGACACTTACAGTGCTCTCGCAACGCTCGATGACGATGGTACGAACCCGGATAAGGACGAACAGACTGAGAGGAGAATCTCGGTCACAAACCGTCTCATTCCGGAGCTACGGAACCATCTTGATACCCACCGAGCCGACTACATCGAAAAAGAAGGAGAACGAGCCTTCGAGTTGGCCCGCCACCAGTTGACGATTCTCAAGCAAGCCGCCGAGTACAGGCGTGCACGAAAACAGTACGATGGGAATCCAGAAGACGGATTGACTGCCGAGCAGACGACCGCAATGGAAGAGTTACTTCGCGTCCGAGACCAGGCGATGGCGGACAACGTCGACTGGCTCCTTGAGTTCGAGGACGCAGATAAGATCGTACTCTGGGCCCACGATGCACACATCAACCGCCAGAAACACGTTGTCCGGGGGACTGATGCAGAAGGAGTTCCGATGGGGAAGATACTCGCGGACCGCTATGGCGACGAATACGTCTCGGTTGGATTTTCGTTTGGCCGTGGCTCGTTCCAGGCAATCAGCCAGGCCAACGAACGTGACGACGAATCAACCTACGAACTCAGGGGACAGACAGTTCAGTCTCCCGTTTCTGGGACGGTTGATGCCGCTCTCAATCAGCTTGACATCGACACAACATTGGTCGATATCGAGAGTGCACAAGACGATAACCGTCTCGAATCATATCTCAACGAGCCACAGCCCCACTTCTCGGTCGGCGCGATGTATAACTCGGGGTCTCCTGGAGAGTATCTCACTGAGTACGTCTATACTGAGGCGTTCGATGCTGTCTGTTTCGTGGATGAGACCACCCGTGCACGCCCAGTTGACGGTGATGTTCCAGAGTAGGGCGATCTGATCACAGTGTGACAGCCTCGAAGAGCCCGACAGCTATCGAGACCATCGGCGAGTTTGCGGGCTTTTCCCAGAGGCGCTCTCGGCACTGGTTGTCCCGCCGCTGTGTTATTTGTTACAGTCATACTGAGGGCCCAAAGCCTGTCTTTGCCGACCGACACCAGACATTCACAGAAGAAATCAAGGCGGATGCCACGGGGCTTGACCCCGAGGCAGTTGACAAGCGAGGCTAGTCGGCACTGTGTACGAGACCGAAACGGTCAGCAATTAGGCGAACGCGATTGGCGTCCCGTTGGTGTTGTCCTCTTCGCTCACTTTCTGGAGAGCATCGTCGAAGTCAGACATCGTAATCTCAGTCCGTTCAGCGCGGATGGCGAACATGCCTGCCTCAGTAGCAAGCGAGGAGAGTTCGGCACCGGTAAAGCCCTCTGTTTTGTTGGCAATTGTCCCCAACTCCACATCGTCTCCGAGATTCATATCTTCGGTATGAATCTGTAGGATAGCTTCGCGGCCGTTCCAGTCCGGTTCGGGGACTTCGATGAGCCGGTCGAACCGACCGGGCCGAAGAATGGCACGGTCAAGCATGTCGAACCGGTTTGTCGCGGCGATAATACGGATGTTACCACGCTCCTCGAAACCATCCATCTCCGAGAGGAGTTGCATCATCGTCCGCTGGACCTCTGCGTCGCCTGATGTCTTTGACTCGGTTCGCTTGGACGCGATAGCGTCTATCTCGTCGATAAAGATAACGGCAGGTTCGTGTTCGCTTGCAAGCTCGAACAGGTCACGAACAAGCTTTGCTCCTTCGCCGATGAACTTCTGGACGAGTTCCGAACCAGCCATCTTGATAAACGTAGCATCCGTCTCGTTGGCGACAGCCTTGGCGAGCATCGTCTTACCCGTACCCGGGGGACCATGGAGGAGAACACCCGACGGCGGTTCTATCCCGACCGTTTTGAACTGTGCAGGGTCGCTCAGTGGGTCTTCGACAGTCTCGACGACTTCTTGTACCTGTTCTTCGAGTCCGCCGATATCCTCATACGTCACTTTGGGGCTTTGGTCTATCTGCATCGCCTGTGCACGGGCGTCTGTTTCGGGGTCAAGGATAGCTTGAATACCGAATGAGTCATCGATAGCCACCCTGTCACCAGCTTCTAGCTCTTCGTCGATTCCAGCGGCGTTTTCAGTCAGCACCTCCTGATTATTACCATGTTGTTTGATAACGATTCCATCGTCGAGGACCTCTTCTGCTGTTGCAACGTACAGTGACGAAGATTTCAGCGTCCGGTTTTCGCGTTCGAGAGAGTCAACTTCACCCGTCAGCGCTTCACGGCGCTTCTGTGCGGTATCCAGTTGCTCTTCGAGTTTTGCGTTTACCTGAATAACTTCCTCGAAATGTTCTCTGAGCGCTTCAAGACGCTCGTCTGGAGACATATCCGGGTCCAAATCTAAGCGTGGGCGCTCCGGAAGTGATGGACTTCGAGACATTTGGATACAGACTATTTAGATGGCGCGGAATAAAGGTTTTCGGGAGTCGTTTGCTACTTACCAGTTCTTGTGTCCGTTCGGCTGACCGCCGTTTTCAGAGGAGTGTTTCGAGTTCGTCGAGCGTCTCCTCGTAGACAGCAATGGTCTGTTCGATTGGTGTCGGCTCGGTCAGGTCAACGCCAGCCTGCTTGAGAATTTCAAGTGGGTACCCGTTCGAACCGCTTCGGAGCAGCTCTCGATACTGTTTGGCCGCTGGCTCTCCCTCTTCACGAATCGACTCGACTAGTGACACCGCCGCCGAAATACCTGTCGAGTATTGGAACACATAGAAGGCCCGGTAGAAATGCGGAATCCGCATCCACTCGCGGGCAATACGGTCGTCCAACTCTGCTGGCTCGTAGTAGTCGCCCTTGATTTCTGCGAAGAGGTCATCAAGTGCGTCAGAGGTGAGGGGTTTCCCTTCTTGTGAGAGTTGGTGTGCACGGTGTTCGAACTCGGCGAACATCGTCTGCCGGAACAGCGTTGACCGGAACCGTTCTAGATACTCATTGAGAACGTGACGACGGAAGTGTTCGTCTTCGACAGTTTCGAGCAGGTGATGGGTTAGCAGCGTCTCATTGACCGTAGACGCGATTTCGGCGATAAACAGCGTGTAGTCGGCATAAACGTACGGTTGGCTCTCGCTGGCCAGTTCGGAATGCATCGAGTGGCCGAGTTCATGTGCCAGCGTAAACATCGACGAAACATCGTCCTGATAGTTCATCAGGATATAGGGCTGTGAGTCGTAGGTACCGCTGCTGTAAGCCCCGGACCGTTTCCCTTCTGTCTCGTAGACGTCGACCCAACGAGAGTCAAGGCCCTCCGCAAGACGGGACTGGTAAGCATCGCCCAGCGGCTCAACAGCGTCGATAACGTGTTCGGCCGCTTCGCTGTAGGGGATATCTGGCCCTTCATCATCGACCATCGGCACGTAGAGGTCCCACATCTGGAGGTCATCGACATCCAGTACTTGCTGTTTGAGTTCTGCGTGTCTGTGAAGGGTCCCGAGATTATCCCGTACCGTATCGACAAGTGTATCGTACACTTCAGTGGGGACGTTAGGGTCGTCCAATGCCCCTTGACGGGCACTTTCATACTGCCGTGCGGCGGCGATTTTTTCGTTTTTCTTTACGCTGTTCCGGTAGGCCGTCCCGACAGCGTTGCGCACTGTCCCCCACTCGTCAAAGTACGCTTCGTACACTCGCTGGCGGAACTCGCGGTCCGGATTTTTGAGGAATGTCGTAAAGTTGCTGAGCGTAATTTCTTTTTCGTCGCCATCTGGTCCCTCAACAGTCGGGAACGTCATATCAGCGTTTGCGAGTTTGTTGTATATCTCGCCCGGCGCACCGGTGACCTCGCCAAGATCGGCGAGTAGTTCCTCTATTTCTTCCGAGCGTGTATGTGGCTTCTGTCGCAACACGTCGTCGATGTAGTGTTCGTAGGTTTCGAGTTCTGGTTCGTCTTCAACAAGTTCTGTAATAGCCGCTTCGTCGAGTTCCTGTATTTCGGGCTCGAAAAAGCTTGTCGCCGCACTTGCATCAGTGTACAGTGACATCGCCCGGGAGGCCATCGCCTGTGTCTCGCTCTCGCGGGTGTCTTCATGGCTACGCAGGCGCGCGTATGTTGTAACATCCTCAACTTGCCGCATAATTTCCTCGTGATGCTCGAAGAAATTGGCGAGTCGCGTTGCATCCTCTGTTAAACTGCCTTCAAATTCACGAAGGGTTGATATCTCTTCTGAGACGGTCTCGAACGCTTCTTCCCAAGCTTCGTCACTGTCAAAGAGGGAACTCAACTCCCATCGGTACTGCTCGTCAATCTCACTTCGGTTGGGGACTGAACTCATCCACCGAGGATTTGGACCTTCCCAATGTAAGTGTTCCCCTGTCTTTGGGAGAGGACAACAAAATACGAGAGAACTCACGTCTGACGAAGGCTAAAGTACAATGAGCATATATAGTACATACGGAGTATGTGAAATGAGCTCAATTGACAAACGACTGGCAGCCGTCAGGAACCGGGCACAGCTGTTTGAATCAAACACGACCGAGCGCCGTCGCAGCATTCTGTTTACACTTGCAGTCACCGCGGGGTTTCTTGGGGCGCTAGCTGCGACAACTGTGTTTCTTTCAACACAGAACCTACCGATCGTCGTACTCCTCAGTGTTCTAAGTGGTGTTTCGTTCATCCTCGGCGGCTTCCTGTTTGCCGGGCGATTAGACGAGCTTACCGACGATGACCAGGTACTCTGGCAGTTATTTGAGGACTGATAGGCAGTATAAGTGGTTTGTTGGTCCTGGATGATGGGTCTAATCCACCAGCTCGTCTTCGTTACTCGTACTTCTCCTCATCGTAATGTGTGGTGCCAGTATCCTTGCTGTCTCCTCGAAACGATTTCTGAACTACAATCAAGCACTTCTGCGAATATAGGCAATATACTTAAAAACTAAGGAAAAGATTTATATTATTCAACCACTAACCTGCAGTTAGTATGAGTCTGAGGCAAACGCTGAGAGAAAAACAGTTTGAGAGTCGTCGGTTTGAGTACGACGACGAGACAGAGTACGTTGTTGATCTCGGCCCTAGTGCCAACGGCACTGTCGACGTCGTCGACAACACAGCCATTATTGTTGGCGACAAAGAGCAGTACGAAATTGAAATTCCCCACGACGCACAAGTGTTTATGAATAATAACGTTCTTACTATCGAGGTAGAAGAATGAAACTTACCGTCAAGCCGCTCAAACAAAAGGATGCTGGCCGTGGACTGGCTGCGGTAGACAGACAAGCAATGGACGAGATGAACCTTGAGAACGGAGACTACATTCTCATCGAAGGCGAGGGCGGGCGAACCGTCGCCCGTGTCTGGCCCGGCTATCCCGAAGACGGCGGTCGGGGGGTAGTCCGAATTGATGGTCGTCTCCGTCAAGAAACCGGAACCGGAATCGACGATGGCGTAAACGTCGAGAAAGCAGATGTTCAGCCCGCAAAGAGCCTCACGGTTGCACTCCCACAAAACCTCAAGGTCCGAGGGAACGTCGCGCCGATGATACAACAAAACCTGAGTGGCCAAGCGGTGACTCAGGGTCAGACTGTCCAGATTTCGTTCGGACTTGGCCCGCTCTCGTCGATGTCGGGCCAGAAAATACCGCTTCGGATTGCCGATACAGAACCAGACGGAACGGTGGTTGTAGCTGATTCGACAGATATCACTATCAGCGAACAACCTGCCGAGCAGATTGCTGGCGAAGAGAGTAAAAAAGCGGTCGCTCCCAACGTTAGCTACGAGGATATTGGTGGGCTCGACGACGAGTTAGAGCAGGTCCGGGAAATGATTGAGTTGCCGATGCGCCACCCTGAACTGTTCCAGCAACTTGGCATTGAACCGCCCAAAGGTGTCCTCTTGCACGGTCCACCCGGGACAGGCAAGACACTGATGGCACAGGCCGTCGCAAACGAGATTGATGCATACTTCACGGATATCTCTGGTCCGGAGATTATGTCGAAATACTACGGTGAAAGTGAAGAGAAACTCCGTGAAGTCTTTGAAGAAGCGGCCGAGAACGACCCTGCAGTCATTTTTATCGATGAATTGGACTCTATTGCGCCAAAACGCGGGGAGACGTCCGGTGATGTTGAGCGCCGCGTCGTCGCTCAGTTACTCTCCCTGATGGACGGACTCGAAGACCGGGGACAGGTTATCGTCATCGGTGCAACTAATCGCGTCGACGCACTTGACCCGGCACTGCGCCGTGGCGGCCGGTTCGACCGAGAGATTGAGGTCGGTGTCCCCGACAAGGATGGTCGCAAGGAGATTCTTCAGGTACACACTCGCGGCATGCCACTTGTCGATGAGATTAACCTAGAGATGTACGCCGAGAGCACGCACGGGTTCGTCGGCGCGGACATCGAGCAACTCGCCAAGGAAGCGGCAATGAACGCACTCCGCCGAGTTCGTCCCCATCTCGACCTCGAAGAAGACGAAATCGACGCCGAAACGCTCGAACAACTTCGCATCACAGCAACAGACTTCAAGCAGGCGATGAAAGGTATCGAGCCCTCCGCCCTGCGAGAAGTGTTTGTCGAGGTTCCCGATGTCACATGGAAGCAAGTTGGGGGTCTCGAAGACACCAAAGAGCGCCTCCGTGAGACAATCCAATGGCCCCTAGAGTATCCTGAGGTGTTTGAAGAGATGGATATGCAGGCGGCAAAAGGTGTTCTCATGTACGGGCCTCCCGGGACAGGCAAGACGTTGCTGGCAAAAGCAATAGCTAACGAGGCACAGAGCAACTTCATCTCAATCAAAGGCCCTGAGCTCCTCGACAAGTACGTCGGAGAAAGCGAAAAAGGCGTCAGAGAGATATTCGAGAAGGCCCGATCAAACGCGCCGACAGTAGTGTTTTTCGACGAAATCGACTCGATTGCCACCGAGCGTGGACACAGTATGAGTGAATCTGGTGTCGGTGAACGCGTTGTCTCTCAGCTCCTGACCGAGCTAGACGGTCTCGAAGAACTCGAAGATGTCGTCGTCATCGCAACGACAAATCGTCCAGACCTCATCGATACAGCACTGTTGCGACCGGGACGCCTAGACCGCCACGTCCACGTCCCAGTGCCCGACGAGGATGCTCGACAGAAAATATTCGACGTTCACACCGGAGAAAAACCCCTTGCTGATGATATCGACCTCGAAACGCTCGCTGAGCGAACTAACGGGTACGTCGGCGCAGATATCGAGGCAGTCTGTCGTGAGGCATCTATGGCAGCGTCGCGGGAGTTCATCAACAGCGTCTCTCCTGAAGAAGTTACTGACAGCGTTGGAAACGTCCGCGTAACAATGGAGCACTTTGAGGAAGCTCTCGACGAGGTTAGCCCAAGCGTCACAGAAGACACGCGAGAGCGCTACGAGGAAATCGAAGAGCAGTTCGACACAGAGGAACCCGACACGAAAAATAACGACGTTGGCCGGACGTTCCACTAATTCCCAAAGACGGCCATAGTATTGTCTGCCTCAGAAGGTGGTGTCCGTTTGCGCCTCTCTGGTGATGGTGTCCAGTTGTCTTAATCTCTAAGTACCCACCGGCCGATCCCCAAATATGGAGCCCGATTTTACAGCCCTCGACTCGTATCTCGCCGAAACAGACACCGACGGCTACCTCATTGACGCTGATTCCGATAACTCAGACCTCTATTACCTCTCGGGATTCGAAGCTCCGGACCCGTTTGTTGCGCTCTATAACGGGGATATCCACCTCTTTTTCTTCCGCAGTCTCGAATATGGGCGTGCAAAGAAAGAGGCCCAAGCGGACACCGTCAAGCGCGGTTCAGACTACAATTTCGAATCACTGCTCAAAGAGTACGATACCGACGAGGCTCGCGGGCGCGTTCTCAAAGCGTTCCTTGATGAACACGGGGTCGAATCGATCGCCACACCACCGCGATTTCCGCTGGAAACAGCCGACTTATTGCGAAACCACGATATCGAGGTTACTGCCGACGACCGCGAAGTTATCACAGAGATTCGCGCAACAAAAAAAGAAGAGGAAGTCGACCATATCTGCGAGGCACAACGCGCAAACGAGGCCGCAATGGCTCGCGCCGAGGAACTCATCGATACCGCGGCTGTCGATAATAAAGGACGGCTCGTCCACGATGAAAGCGTTCTGACAAGTGAACAGGTCACCAAAGAAATCGAGCTGACTCTGCTCCGTCATGGCTGTGGCCTAGACGAAACTATCGTTGCCTGTGGAAGCGACGCTGCAGACCCACACGACCGCGGGAGTGGTCCCCTCCGGGCCGGGGAGAGCATCATCATCGATATCTTCCCACAAAACAAGCAGACAAAGTATCACGCAGACATGACTCGTACATTCTGCCATGGCGAGCCAGAAGACGACACGCTCCGGGAGTGGTACGAGCTCACCCAGACGGCCAAAGAGGCCGCATTCGATGCAATCGAACCGGGTGTAACCGGCGAAGCGGTACACGCTGCCGTCTGTGATATCTACGAGCAGGCTGGCTACCCGACACTCCGCTCCGAACCGACAACCGAAACTGGGTTTATTCACAGCACAGGCCACGGCCTCGGGCTTGACGTTCACGAGCAGCCAAGCGTTTCACCAAAGGGAGGCGAACTCCACCCTGGGCACGTCATCACTGTCGAACCGGGCCTCTACGACCCTGATATCGGCGGTGTCAGGATTGAAGATTTCGTGGTTGTGACTGAAGACGGATACGAGAATCTCGTCGACTATGAGGAGCAGTTCATTATCGGGGAGTAAGCACCGATCAGAGCGGTTTCCTGCTTGTTAGTTGTCGGCCAGGTGCGTTTCTTGTGGTGGTTCGATGTCCAACAGCGTCAGGTCCTGTTCGTTTCCTTTCCTATCAAATACTTTGAAAGAGTCCGTCGACCACGGGGGGACGGCAATAAAGACAATCTCTCGGAGGTCATCTTTCTTTGTGACCTCCAGTTCACTGATTGGGTGGGAGACAAAGATGCCAGGCGTTTGTGCTGCTGGTGTCTTCATATCAACTCCAAAAATTGCGTTGAGCGCATCACCCTTGCTCGACATATAGAAGTGCGTAAACACCGGCGTCTCGTCCGAAAGACTCGTCTGTGGCAGTTTCTCTGCCCGGGTTACTGCCAGCGGAATTGTCCGCTTGTCGGGGTCAGATTCCTCGGCGAGACGCAATAGGGTATCGACGAGTCCACGCGTAATGTGTATCACAACAGCCAATTTGGGCGGGAACAACTTATAGAACTCGCAGGAACAGAAACCGCAATTCGAAGCAAGCCAACGTGATGCCAGTAGCCCTCAGCTGAAGACCATGTTTTTCACATTCTTGTATACGAGGTGCGGTGCGCGCCGTCGGGCACCGTCGACCGCGCTATGGAGTTGCTCTGTCGTTGCTTTGTTGATGCCAGATCCGTGCCCGACGCGGATACTATTTGCTTCTAGTCGGGTGAGCTTTCGGGGCGGCGTCATTCTAAGCATCGGATGTACCCCCAGATCTTCGGTATGTGTCCGGAAATACGAGGTCGTTCCGACAGCTTCGGGGACGACCAAGGAGCCACTGTCAGGGTCGTGAAGAACTGCTTCGGTCCAAAAACGGTTGTTAATTAGCTCGTGAACAGCAAACCGTGTATCTGCGAGGTCATGACGGAACCGTTCGACGGGTGCGTCGATCTCTTGGGCGACAGACTCCATGAACGTTGGAATCCAGACCGAGACATCGTGTCTGCGGGCCAATGCTGCAGTGTCGCGCTTGTGACGGTCGAGGAGGATGATGACACCTGCTACCTCCCCATACTCAGCTAACAGGTCGTCGATACCATCGGCGTCAACAGGATCAACGAGCCATACATCGTCGCCGTCTGTTATTGCGTGACTCGCCCGTTGCATCGTCTCGTCTGGATAAGCAATCCATCCAATGCCGTCGTCGAACCGGTCGATTTTTTTCCAGTCAGTCGCTGAATCAGATGCTTTCATATACGCATCGTTGAGCGTCGAGGGTAAAAAGGGAACTCCTAACTGCGAAGGTACGCTCAGAATCCACCGAAGGCTATTCATAGCACTCCCGTGTAAGATGCGACAATGAGTGACGAGGAACGCGGCGACGGAGATATTGAACGGTACAGCCGCGAGCGTCCTGACTCGACTTCCAAGCGCGAAAACAAGCTTTCGACCGGTAATAGGAAAAAAAACAACCCACAGCGGAGAGATAGCACAGACGCCGAAACTCTCACGGATGCAGTGTCCGGTCGGTTATCGCGAACTGATGCAGTCACCGTCTACTCAGATTCGGTTCAGGCGACTCTTGTTGGTCTCCCAACTGTTGATATCGAGGAGTTTGTCTACAGCCACCAGACAGACGGAAGCGGGGAATACGTGGTCGCGCTATTCGATGTCAAAAACACCACCGACAGCCCGCTGAAGTGGCAGTCTACACGAACAAAGTTCATCGGCGACGACGAGTATACGTACAAGCCAGCACGGTTGACACTTGACCCGGCACAGCTTGGACCCGGCTGTCACACCCGACAGGTGGAGCTGCCTCCGGGCCAGCGAGCCCGAATCGTCACATTGGTTGAGGAGCTACCACCACGCGTCGATATCGTTGAGGTAACTCATTCCCTCCAGCCGCCGTCCGGATTTGAGGGACGCGAGCGGCTTGTATTCTCAGTTTAATGCGGTATCAGGTACTGTTTTAATCCACGCCAATGAATAATTGAATATGGTTAACTCTCTTCAATGGCTCGCACTCGAGACAAAGTATCTCGACCGAGCAGAGGCGTTTTACGAGGCGTTTCTGGATCTTGAAACTCACTCACGACGCGGAGGAGAGGTAATCCTCACTGTGGGGGAAACAGACCTTGTTCTCAGAGAACCCGGTCGTCTCCCTCGGGGAGGTGTGCACACACACTATGCTCTCTCGATTCCGGCTGGGGAGTACGATGCCTGGTACGAGCAACTCAAACAGCGCTTTGAGTTGGTTGAACACAGCTTTGGCGACTCACAGTCGCTGTACTTCTATGACCCGGACGGCAACTGTGTTGAACTTGGCCAAGCAGACGTTGATGGACCCGGAGTCGACGGGGTGTTCGAAGTCGTCATGGAGGTCGAACAGCTCGGTCGGGCTGTCGACCTCTACGAACGGCTAGGATTCGAAGTCGTTGACCGGGGAGATGACCGCCGCCGGGTTCGCATGAATGCAGACTCCTTTGCAATAGAGCTCTGGGAACCACAGCTGGGGATTGCAGATGCAAGAGGCGGTGTCCACGTCGACATGGGCGTGACTGTCGAAGAGCCAGCAAAGATTGTCGACAAGGTTCGCACTGATGTCCTCACTATTGATGAACAGGAAGACGGGATTCGTATTCGCGACGTTGACGGGCACTACGTGACGTTAGTCGACACCAGTTAGTCGAGTCTCTCGGCATCAATCTCGACGTCTGGCGGCGAGACGATGAGAAAGTCCCGAAAGTGGACAAGATTTCCCCCGGCATCGTTGATATCGCTGGCAAACTCGGAAGCCAGTTGGTTCAAGTCTCCTGCAATGTTCAACACCAGAACCCCACCGTCAGCGACAACCTCGACCCACTCTGATGGCTGGGTCGTCCCATCGAGGACACCGAGCACAACCCGATGACTCCTGTTATCATCACTTTCGTCGTCCATTTGGTCTTCGACAGCTTGGAGATCGAGTCCATCGAAATCACTCATACGCGTCACCTCGGTGGCTGTTCTCAAAAAACTGCTGGCCGCGGTCAATCGCGCGAGGGTTCTGTCCGAATCGGTTCACTGTACACCACGCCACGTTCTGCATCGAGACTAATTTCGCTCCCAGTGTCGATGTCATCCGGAACTGTGGCGTAGCTAATCATCGGAATCTCAAGCTCTCGGGCAACGATTGCTGCATAGCTTGTCGACCCCTGGTGTGCGTCGATAATGCCGCCCAGCTTCGAAATCTCTCCGATAAACTCATCGTCGAATCCAGCGGGGAGTGCGACAATCGCCCCTTCTGGGCACTTGGTCAGATCGCCGTCTTCAGCACGGAACAACGGGCCGGTCACGAACCCCGAAAGGACCGGCCGACCGGAGACGACTGCTTCGGAGGCAACGTGAACTTTCAGCATATTGGCGGTGTCAAGTTCGTCGTACTCGGTCATCATACCTGAAAGCACCACGACGGTGTCACCGCCCTCAACAGCACCGGTGTCGATAGCAGACTGGACAGCATTTTGGATGATTGAATCAGCGCTATCCCCTCTGTAAGAAACTTGTCGCGGAATGATGCCCCACGTGAGAGCGAGTTGTCGTCGCACTTCGTCTTCAGGCGTCGCTGCGACGACGGGGATATTTGGCCGGTATTTTGCGGCTTTCATTGCCGTATAGCCTGACTCACTTGCGGCAACAACCGCACTCGCCCCGATGTCGCGGGCGAGAAATCGTGCAGAGCGGGCGAGCGCGTCAGTTCGTGTCTCGTCTGCCTGCGGAACCCGATTCTCTCTGAGTTCGTTGTACTCATCGCTCTCTTCGACATCTTGGATAACCCGCGCCATCGTCTCGACAACGCGAACTGGATGGTCACCGATTGCTGTCTCACCTGAGAGCATGACCGCATCTGTCCCATCGAGGACAGCGTTGGCCACATCAGATGTCTCCGCACGCGTGGGCCGGCGCTCGTGTATCATAGAGTCGAGCATCTCGGTCGCAGTGATAACTGGCTTGCCTGCGCGGTTACACGACCGGATGATTCGCTTTTGTATCATTGGGACATCTTCGAGCGGGCACTCGACACCGAGGTCGCCTCGTGCGACCATGACCCCGTCGGCGGCGTCGATAATCTCGTCAATATTCTCAACAGCAGCAGCCCGTTCGATTTTGGCTATAATCGGGATATCAGCGCCACGTTCTTCGAGTGCGGCACCGATTTCGTAGATATCCTCTGCAGTTCTGACGAAGCTTGCGGCGACGAAGTCGACATCTTTCTCTGAGGCAACGTCGAGTTCTCGCCTGTCGCGCTCGGTAATCGTCGGGAGGCCAAGGGTGACGCCCGGAACGTTGACTCCACACCGACTTGTCAACTCGCCGCCGGATCTGACAGTTGCCGTTACGGTTTTCCCATCAACAGCCCTAACGCGCAGTTCAAGACGGCCGTCGTCGATGAGTATCTCGTCACCGTCCTCGACAGCTTCAATACTCGTAGAGAGACCGACTTGCTCGGGCGTTGCTGTCTCACCCTCGAACAGATCAACCGACGACCCATCCACGAGTTTGACGGAGCTATCAATAGCGGCTGTCCGGACCTCCGGACCGGGGAGGTCAAGAATGACTGCAATCGGGAACGACACATCATCGTCGACACGACGCACGCGGTCAATGAGTTTGCGTCTGTTGTCCGGACTGCCATGGCTGGCGTTGAGCCGCGTGACCGACATGCCAGCTTCGGCCAGTTCGCGGATAGTCTCCGAATCATCGGAGGCTGGACCCAGCGTACAGACGATCTTTGCTGCGTTGTTCACAGGACACCCTCCACGGTTACGATAACTTCGAGCCCTGTGCTACACATGACGGCGGGACCTTTCATATCAGCCGATTGCAGGGGCACTCCCAAAATTGTGCCCCTTCCAGAGAGGAGTCCCGTAATACCGCAGGAAGGGTATAAAAAGCACCCACGATATCTGTGGTATACACTGGTTGGTAACGCGATGAGACATACAGGTATGAGCCAGACACCGCGTGCGAGGCCGAAACAACCTCACGGGGCAGATACAGAGACGATAATCAGCGAACCAACTGAGGTCGAGGCGCTGCTTGGAGCGCTCGAAGATGAAGACTGTCGTGCAATTCTGGAAGCCACAGACGGAGAGTCACTTACCGCTAACGAACTCTCGGAGACGTGTGAGTTGGCGTTGTCGACTGCGTACAGAAAGCTCGAACTGCTGACCGAGACTGGACTCCTTGAGGAGCAACTTCGGCTTTCACGGAATGGCAAGCACACCAGCGAATATGTTCGGTCAGTCGACGATGTGCACGTCTCTCTCGAAGGTGATATTCAGCTTTCTATCATGCACGATAACCCAACAGAGTCTGGGCAGTCCATTCTGGCTGGCGCTGACTAACCAGTCAGTATTGTAACAACGTTGATTGTTATTGGAAGTTGTGAGGCTAAAACCCCGCCCTTCAGGGCGGGGAGGATGTCAATCTGTCCAGCGTGCATCGGCGAGTGTCCGCTGTACGGCGTGTTCACCGACAGCCTCTGCCAGTGTCTCGTACCCAGTTCGCTCCTGTGTCTCAGTTGCGTTGGCCACCAACCGTGAAACAATAAACTCGGGCGTCGACCGGCCGACTGATTCGAACCGTGGCTGGTAGTCTACTTCGAGTTCGAGGCTGGGGGTCAGCCCTTCCGCGAAGATGCCGTCTGTCCGAGCCTCTTTTGGCAACGGTTCGAGGTCATCTGCGAGGTGTGTCACGAAAATTCCCATCGCATCGCGCTCGACTGTCAGGCGGACCAACCCGTGCAAGAGATCCGCTGCGCTACCGGGTTCAGTAATTGCCTCAAACTCATCGACGAGCATCAGTGTTCGTCCTGACTCGGTCAACGGAGGGACGACAGACCGGAGCGTCGACTCCAACACGCCGGCGTTGAAACTCGCGTGTCGTCGATGGAATACAATCGTATCGACAAGCGATAACTCTGCCTCATCAGCGGGGACTGGCAACCCCATCTGTGCGAGAAGTTGGACCTGACAGAGCGTCTCCAACAGCGTTGTCTTTCCGCCGCTGTTCGCGCCAGTAAGGACGGTTACCCGGTGGTCCGTTGGTGGGGCATTGCTGCCGTCAACACTCAAACTGTGCTCACCAACCGCGTACGTTACTGGTTGGACACTCTCGCCAGCATCCTCAAGAAAAACATTCCGTGCGTTGACAACACCGGTGGCTTTTTCTCCGTGAAAAGTCGGTCTCGTCAGGTCAAAGGCTAGCCCAAATCGTGCTAATGAGACAGAAAAGGCAATAGACTCGACAGCAGTGATTGCTGCTGTAATTTCGTCATCGGCCGAATCGAGTGTGTCTTCAAACTCTGTTCGCACCGCTTTCTCACGCTCGTCGACAGCCTCCCGTAGTTCGTCGGCAACGGTTCGTAACGTTTCGGTGACAAACCCTCGTGCATCCGCCGCCTCCGTGGGGACGGCCTCCCTGAGACGAGCCAGCTCTAGACCGGTTTCGTCGGCAAGATACCGGGTGAGCTCTTCTCTGAGTTCATGTGCCTCGCGTGCGCCGGACTGAACCGACTCTAGAACCGAATCAGGCGTCGCCCTGAGATCTTCGATAGCACCCAGTTGTTGCCGTTGGTCATCGAGTTGCTGGTCTGCTCCGTCGCTGACACCACTATCTGCGCTTTCGAGTCCGGCAAGTGCACTCGCTGCGTCTGATAAAAGCGGATCGTCCAATTCGTCGACTGCGTCGAAGATACCCGATTCAAGCCCCAAGTCGCTAAGCTCCAGTGCGGCCTCGACGGTTGCGCGTTTTCCGGTCTGCTCATCGAGTGCGTCGAACACGTCGAGGACGGCATCTCGCTCCTGCTTGGAGAGGTCTTGCCAGCTCTCACGCGCTTTGTCCACATCATCGAGTCGGTGCTCGATTTCGTCGGCAGTATCAAGCGGCGTCAGGATGCGGATCTTATCTGCCGCGTTTCCCGTGACAGCATATCTGCTAATTGTCTCCAGTAACTCCTTGTAGACGTTACGCGTATCACGGGTCCCGAGGACGTCTAATGCATCACCACCACTTGCGTGTCTGAGAATACGAGTCGCACGGCCCCCAGACAGCCCTGCGTCGGTCAATGCCCGAACGTCACCACACTCGATGGCATCGATAGCGGCCGCTTCGCCAAGGTTCTCGACCAGTTGTTCGCGCGTCTTCGGGCCGATTCCCCAGTAATCCTCCAGTCGCATCGAGTATGCGGTATCAGGCCACGGCCTTAGCTGTTTCTTCGTGTGATGGCTTACCAGAACGACCGCGTTCTGGCGTACTCTCTCTCGCGTGAGAGAATGTCGCGGTAGAAGTCATCCTCATCTTCCCGAAGTTTGTTGATGATTCTGGCCGCGTTGCGCGGGCCGACGCCTCGTGCTGCAAGCGCAATAACAGCCTGTTTTCCATGACTCTGAACCAAACTTGCTGCCTTGTAGGCGCGTTCTGTCTGCTTTTGTTCTTCATCGCTTTTGTCCGTGGCACGAACAGCACTCACGGTCTCGTCGTCCCATGGGTTCAGAGCAGTAACTCTAGTTGAGTTACACTCGGGGCAATTCGGTTGTTCAGACACACGCTTGACCGACGTCTTTCGTTTCCAGTCGGTACAGTGGAGACAAAAGAGAATGACCCGGTCGTTTTGAATACGCTCTTTGACCGTCTCGATAACGCTTGCATCCGCATTTTCGGGCGTCAACAGTTCGGTTCCGGAATCTCTGCCACCAGACCCAACTGGTGTATGACCTGAGACCGTCTCAATCTCGATATCACCCGCCTGAACTGCTTCGAGGATGGTACCGGCATCATCGACTGCTAGTTCCTCATGAAAGATCTCTCTGATAGCCTCGTCGTACACCGGGGTTCCTTCGAGAGCCTGCAAAAGTCGGTTCTTCCCAAAGCGAGCGTTTGCGCTTCCGCGCCACCGCTTGAGCGCGCCGAAGCTTGTCGCCACCTGTGCAAGTTTGAATTTAAGTGAGTCGGCGTTTTTCAGGCTCAGCTCGATAATACTCCTGACGTGGTCGGGGTCGGTGTCCCGAATGATACTGACGACATCGTTTGCCCGAACACCACGTGGCACCGTCAACTCGATACGGTACGGATCAGTTTCCAGTCCGACACTGGAGCCGGTCTGCTGACCAAGGAGAGCAGAGACGAGTCGTCCAAGCGTCTCGTTGGTCTGGTGCCCGAAACACGCGTTAATAACGACTGTGCCATTACCAGATTCGACCAGAAGTTGGTCATCCGTTGTGACTGGGTATCCCTCGTCACTGTGGTCAGCAAGAGTCTCCAGTCCCGTCGCAATCGTTTCAGTGTCGACCTCGTACCGCTTGTTGAGAGACCGAGCAACCGAGGTAGTATCCCCACCGGCCGCTAGCTGGCTCCCTGCGACACCTCGAAGCTCTCCCAAGTCCTGTGCGACAACCTGTGGGACTGGGATTTCTTGGCCTGTCCAAGACGGAACCTCGCCAGCAGGATCTTCGATTGGTGAGACCGTTACGACTTCATCTTCTTCATCGAGTTCAGTGATTCGCCACATCTCGCCGCGCTGGATGAACACCTCGCCGAGCGACGCGAAATTGACGACGAACCGTTCATCGAGCGTTCCAACTTGAGACCCGCTCGCGACGTCTTCGACATCGTACGTCGCCTCGTCAGGTATCATCGAGAGATTCTGGTAGAAGTACTGCCATGTCCCCCGGCGCTTTTCGAGCCTGTCGGCGTCTTCTTCGAGCCAGACCACATTATTGCTCGCCAACTCACGGACAACCGCTTTGAACTGCTCCTCGGCGAGTTCTGTGAACGGATACGCTCGTGTGACAATATCGTAGGCTCGTGGCGCGGATAGTTCCCCAAAATCCATCGCTAACCCCGCTATCTGATTGGCCACTGTGTCGAGACTTCCGTGGTGAATCGGGGCTGGCTCGACAGCACCGTTTTTGGCCCGATGGGCGATGACCAGAGACTCCATCACATCATCGGGGTTGCTGGTAATAATCGTTCCCGAGGAGATATCTCCCTCTCGGTGGCCCGCCCGCCCGATTCGCTGGAGTAGTCGGGCCACCTGTCTCGGACTGTTGTACTGAATGACGTGGTCAACATGTCCGACGTCGATACCGAGTTCCATCGAAGAGGTACAGAGAAGTCCATCAATTTCGCCGTTCTTGAATGCCGACTCGACATCAATCCGAGTCTCCTTCGCGAGTGAGCCGTGGTGGATACCAATACGTGTACCCAACTCCTTTAGACGCGAGCCAAGCGCCTCTGCGGTCTGTCTCGTATTCACAAAGGCAAGTGTCGCCTCGTTTTCGGCAACAAGTTCGTCAATTTTTCTGACGTGGCTGGCGACTGTTGGGTCTGTCATCAACTCGCTTGCAAGCTGTTCGTCTTCGGCACGTACCTCGGGAGCCTGCACAGACACATCGAGCGCGCTTCCAACATCGACCTCGATAACACGCCACTGGCGGTTGCCCGTGAGCAACTTACCGATCTGGTCTGGGTCATGCACAGTCGCCGAGAGGCCGATACGCTGAAAAGAGTCAGACAGCTCGCGGAGCCGTTCGAGACCAATTGAGAGCTGCGCTCCGCGTTTCGAAACCGCGAGCTCGTGGATTTCGTCGATGACAACATGGTCGACATCTTCGAGTGCGCGGCGGAGTTTCTTTCCGGTCAGCATTGCCTGTAACGTCTCCGGCGTTGTCACCATAACGTCGGGCGGGTCGTTTGCCTGCTTTTGGCGTTGATAATCCGTTGTGTCGCCGTGGCGAACGTCGATTTCGACGCCGAGTGTTTGGCCCCACCATTCCAACCGCTCACGCATATCACGGTTGAGCGCGCGGAGCGGAGTGATATACAGCGCACCAATCCCAAACCGGTTCTCACCAGACAGTGCATCGAAGACAGGCAACATTGCTGTCTCGGTCTTACCGCTGCCGGTTGGGGCGACGACGACGACATTTTCGCCGTTTGCAATCGGGCCAATAGCACGCCGCTGGGGTTCTGTGGGGGAGTCAAACCCTTGTTCGGAGAGCGCCTCGCGAACATCCCGACCCAGTGCGGTGAAGGCGGCCGGGCCAGTGACGGCCTCGTCTGTCATCGAAACCGGGTACGTGTCTCATCTGATTAAGCCCGTCGGACACAGTGACTACGAGAACGACGTCTTTACTGTCCGGTCGCAACGTTGGCGTTCGCCTCGATATTATCCCACACTTCAGTCATACGCTCGCCGGTGTATTCAATGAGTTCATCAACCGCTTTGCCCTGTTCTTCTGGACAGCAGCCAAGGTCACGGATTGCTTTCGTCGCGGAGAAGTGATGGACGTGCACTTTCTCATCGTCCGATTTCTCGTAGACGACAGTCGTACACGGTAACAATCCGCCGAGCCTGTGATCGAGTTCCAGCGCATCACGAGCGATTTTTGGATGGCAGACGACGAGCAGTGCGGTCCGCGAAACCTCCTCGCCAAGCATCCCTTCAATCATCCGGTCGAGGCGGGTGACTTTCACTGTCTCGAAATCCGCCAGTTCGTGTTCCAACTGAACGAACGGGACGGCGTCCTCGAACGGCATATCGAGGGTCGTGTGGAGAGCTTCTTCGGCTGTCGGCGTCGTGGCCTGGCTCATACGAGTGCACTCAGAAGCCACTTGTGATAAGTGTACTGCCGGCGGCACCGTCTGCCTGACTGTAGGGAACAAAACGTAGAAGAAAGCGGCGTCCCGAACGTAGGTATGAGCTACGAGCAGAGTCTGCAGCTCGCTGATTCTCTCCCGTCGAGTTTACCGCCGCTAACTGTTGATATCGACGGCACGCTGACCGACGACACTCGTGCAGTTGACCCACGTGTCTTTCCAGTCCTGCAGGCTTGGCCGGCACCAGTCGTCATCGCCACTGGCAAGGCGATGCCGTATCCAGTCGCTCTGTGTGAGTTTCTTGGCCTCGAAGTGCGAGTTATCGCTGAAAACGGCGGTGTCGTCATTTCTGGACGTGATGAAGAGATTAGCTATCCAGCAGATCCAAACGCCGCTCAAGCAGTAGCGACAGCGTACCGCAAGCGCGGGTACGATATCGGCTGGGGGGCGGCAAATCTTGTAAACAGATGGCGCGAGACCGAACTAGCAGTCAGCCTTGACTCGCCACTGGACCCGCTCGAAGAGCTCGCTGCCGAGCATGGACTGACAGTTGTCGACACCGGCTACGCGTATCATGTTCATGCCACAGACGTTGATAAGGGAGTCGGACTCCGGCAGATGGCAACGAATCTCGGGCATGACCCCGGCACGTTTGCGTTTATCGGTGACTCGCCGAACGATATACCCGGTTTCGACGTCGCCGGTCGCTCTGTGACCGTTGCTAACTCACCTGCGGTGGTCAAGCAAAGCGCCGAGTACGTCACAGACGCGTCCTACGGCAGTGGATTCCTCGAAGCTGTCAAATGGCTCTGTAAGCAGTATGAGTGATATTCGGTTGTTTCTCTGTTGGAACAGGCTCAGTGAGTATCCGAGCTGAGTCAACAGCACAGAGTAGTTAGCAATTGCACAGCACACTGCTTTGTGGGTCGGTTGTGCTGTCTGTACGAAACACAGGTCCGGGGAAAGCTTTTGTCCAGTGCAGTGTAACCCTCGCGTATGAGCCCTGAGAAGGCCGCCCTCAGGCGAGCAGTTGAACAGGGGGAACATGAGGGTGGCAGCGTCGAGTTCAAGGAACGGCTCACCAAAGACCTCCATCTCGCGGATGGGAGACGCGAGAGTTTGGTAGCACAACTCCGTCACCGTATTCTGTCGGGAGACGGCGAGGCAACGTATGTTGTCGGTATCACTGATGCTGGCGGAATCACCGGTATTCCTCCTGAAGAGTTCTCTGAGTCGATGGATGTGCTTTCCTTGCTCGTTGACGAGGCGGGCGCGCACATAGAGGACGTGGAGACGTGGGGAGAAGACGAAACTGGGGAGCCAGACCAAATCGTCGGGTTGGCATCAATCCGAGAGGGGCCAGTGATGAACAGCAACGATGAGCATATCGTCGTTGGCACAGCAGGGCACGTCGACCACGGCAAGTCGACGCTCGTTGGCTCACTCGTGACAGGGCAACCAGATGACGGTGAAGGTGGTACACGGAGCTTCCTGGATGTCCAGCCCCACGAAGTCGAACGTGGCCTCTCTGCGGACCTCTCCTATGGCGTCTACGGATTTGACGACGATGGCGCACTACGGATGGATAACCCTCACCGAAAAGGTGACCGTGCACGGATTGTCGAAGAGGCAGATCGACTCGTCTCTTTTGTCGATACGGTTGGACACGAGCCATGGCTTCGGACGACAATCAGAGGTCTCGTCGGTCAGAAACTGGATTACGGGCTGCTCACAGTTGCAGCCGACGATGGCCCGACAGAGACGGCTCGTGAACACCTAGGTATCCTTCTGGCAACAGAGCTCCCGACAGTCGTTGCGATAACGAAATCTGATCTCGTGAGTGAGGCGACGCTCGAACAGGTCAACCGAGACGTTGAGAGTCTGCTCCGCGATGTGGGGAAGACACCATTACAGGTCAAACGCCACGGAGTCCAGACCGCTATCGATGAGATTGATGAGACCGTTGTTCCGATTGTAACAACGAGTGCAGTCACACAGGAGGGACTTGCTGTTCTTGATGAGTTTTTCGAACACTTGCCAAAGACTGGTGCAGACCAAGACGACGAGCAATTCCAGATGTACGTCGACCGAACGTACAACGTTACTGGTGTTGGACCAGTCGCCTCGGGAACCATCAAATCCGGGACAGTCGAAGCAGGCGATGAACTATTGCTTGGGCCGATGGCCAATGGACAGTTCCGTTCCGTCGAGGTTCGCAGCATCGAGATGCACTACCACCGAGTCGACGAAGCCTCCGCAGGACGTATTGTCGGCATTGCACTCAAAAACGTCGCCGAAGCTGACATTGAGCGAGGGATGGCTCTTGTTCCAAAGGACGCTGACCCCAAGCCTGTCCGCGAATTCGAGGCGGATGTGATGGTTCTGAACCACCCGACACGCATCGATGAGGGGTACGAGCCGGTTGTCCACCTCGAAACGGTCAGTGAGGCAGCAGTCATCACCCCGACAGATGGACAGTTGCTTCCCGGAGACTCCGGCACAGCAACGATTCGGTTCAAGTTCAGTCCGTATCTTGTCGAAGAGGGACAACAATTCATCTTCCGGGAGGGACACAGCAAGGGTGTTGGCTCAGTCAGGTCGCTTGACCTTGGTAAGTGATTGTCCTGCGTTGATGGGAAACACTCAACAGCAGTGGTGATGAACTGATTACTGCATGACAGAAAATACCACTCTATCGCGGTTCAAACAGGCCGAATACACCGGCGAAAACCGCTGTCTGCCGTGTACAGCAGTAAATACCGTGATTGGAGCCTTTGCAGCAGCCGTTGTCGGTGCTGGAGTGACCATATCTGCTTCACTACTCTATGGGACACTCGTTGGTGGGTCTGTATTCATCGCCTCGCTGCTAGCCATTTATTTTCGAGGGTATCTCGTTCCGAAAACTCCCGAGTTGACAAAGCAGTACCTGCCACGGTGGGCGCTTTCTCTGTTCGGCAAAGAACCAGTTGTGGAGGACTCTCCAATTGTATCTATCGACCCTGAAGAGGAGTTACTGCGTGCGGGAGCACTCAAAGAGTGTGACGACAGCGACGACCTCTGTCTTACGGAATCGTTTCGGACCGACTGGGACCGTGAGATACGGAAGGTACGTGAAAATGATGCAGGCAGGGAACAGCTGCTCGAACTGTTAGACGTCGCTGACAAACGTGTCGAGTTCAGAGAACACGGAGACGCATTTCAGGCCTACGTTGAGGAGACACCGGTCGGCAGGTGGGAGTCCGAAGCCGCCTATCTGGCAGATGCTGGGGGCGCAATAGCATTAGAAAAGTTCCACCGAAACTGGGCAACACTGACAGTCGAGGCAAAGAGTGACCTGCTTAGCGGGTTGCGGCTATTCATCAAGGACTGTCCAGCCTGTGGAGGGAGTCCGTCGTTTTCCAGTGATTCTCGTGAGTCCTGTTGTTCACAGTACGAGGTCGCCGCTGTTTCCTGTCCGGACTGTGATGCCAGACTCTTTGAAACACGTGTTTAAACTACGTCTCGGAAGTTTCTGACGCAGGAACGTCACCAATCGAGGGGAGATCTGTCCGGTCAAGCACACTCTGCTGGTCAGGTGGGATGTCACGACTTTCGAACACTGCAAGCCCATCTTGATACGTGCGTTTATCCCGATCTCCACAGGGGTCGTATCGGAGAACCAGCTCTGCAATCCCCGTTTCTTCGCCGGTGAACTGAAATCCAGCCTTATAACAGGCTCTATATGCGAGTGGGTTGTTTACCGCGATGAGGATTGTCTCAAAACGGTCGGTTTCGAGAACAGCAGCGGTAAACCGCAATAATTGGGTCCCTATACCCTGTCCTTTGTGGCTGTCTCGGACAGTAACGTACCGGAGATGACCCGTGGTTGCGGTATTGTAATCGGCATTAAATGCGATAGCTCCGAGTATTTTGTCGTCCTCGGTAACGACACTTTTGCCAGTATTCGACATCACAAACTTGCCAGCGTAGGCAAACTCGCGGTAATCCAGTTTCAGTGTCGGGCCATCCGGCGGGTATCCCAGTATAGTGTACTCCATCAAATCGCTCTACTCTCTCACGTTAGGTCAACGCTGGTAAAAAACGGGGGATTTTGGATGCAATCTGGCGTCTTAGTTGTTTGTGAGTGGGTGCTGGGCAGTGTGACGGCCCGTTATCGGCGGTCATCGAGTTCGAACGCTACCGACGACTGAATCCAAGCTTGATGATTTTCCCGATCGTAAATAACGTACTCTTCGTCGCCGATATTGAGTTCGGCGTACCGGTTTTCTTCGTTGTCGACAGCCGGTGCGTTCGTATCGTCTGTAGTGTTCGTACTCATGATTTTTTTCGGCCAACGGGCCGACTTTGCCTCCAATTACTGGTTAGGATTCATGTCATTAAAACCCTCTTGCCAAATTATCATGCCTGAAAACAACTCTGATTTGACCTTTTCGTATCGGTAATATACGAACATTTTGTTTTATATCGTGATAATTTTGGCGGAGTCCGGCGGTTTTTCGAGTTGGCACGATTGAGACGGCGACATCGGACAGCGGAACTTCGTCATGGGTTTATCAGAGGGTCCAGAACCCAGAGATATGGATACGACGCTGTTGCTCGCCCATACGATATCACCGGATTGGTCCCGTGATCTCGTCTCAGAACTGAAGACACGGCTTCCAGAGGGACTCATCGAGAACGCAACAACACCAGCAGAGACGACTGAGAAGGTTGTCGAGGCAGATATACTCGTCGTCGGTCGTCTGCAAAACGAATGGCTTGCGCAGGCACAAGAGCTAACTCTAGTACAGTCTCTGTGGGCTGGTGTTGATATGTATCCTCTGGACCGTATTGACGAAGCTGGCGTCGCCATGGCAAACGCCTCCGGAGTTCATGCAAAACCAATTGCCGAACACGTCCTCGGTTATATGCTCCAGTTCGAGCGCGGACTGACGCAGGCTGTGAAAAACCGTCGACGCGGTGTCTGGGAACATATCTCTGGAGGAGAGTTAGGAACCAAAACGGTTGGCATCATTGGTGTGGGAGAAATCGGCTCCCGTGTCTCAGAGCTGGCAACTGCGTTCGGTATGGAAACAGTCGGAACAAAGCGCGATACATCGAGTGCGCCGGCGAGTATCGATACTATCTTTCCCGCCTCAGAGTACCAGACGGTTCTCCAACAATCGGACTACCTTGTGCTATCTTGCCCGCTCACCGAGACAACCGAAGGGCTTCTTGGGGTCGATGAGTTTCGGATGCTAAACCGGGACGCAACAGTTATCAACGTAGCACGTGGCGAAATCATTGACCAGACCGCGCTTGTTCGCGCGCTCCGGTCTGGGATGATTCAAGGGGCAGCACTTGATGTCTTCGAGCAAGAGCCATTGCCCCCAGAGTCCCCACTATGGGACCTTTCGAATGTCATCGTGACACCGCATATGGCCTGGCGAAGCCCCCAGACGACTCAGCGCTGGGCTGACCTCCTCGTAGAAAATTACAGAGCTGTCGCGTCGAAAGAGACGGACTCTATTGTCAACCGCGTTCTGTGATTATCGTGCTGTCTCTATACTCTCGGCGAGTGCTTTGATACCTGCAGTAATTTCGTCTTGTTTGACGTACGTAAACGACAATCGTAACGAATTGCTCCCGCCGTCATCTGGATAGAACAGCGGGCCTGGCAGATATGTCACACCAGTTTCAGCTGCTGGTTCAAGCATCGACTGAGAATCAATTCCTTCCGGCAACTCGACCCAAATAAAGAATCCACCAGTGGGGTCAGTCCACGTCACATCTGCTGGCATCTGTCGGTCGAGTTCGGCGAGCATATGATCTCGCTTTGCCCTGTACGTCTCCCGAATCTCGGGAAGTAAGTCATCGAAATAACCAGCCTCGCAGTATTTCCCGAGGACACCTTCAATAAGAGTGTTTGTTCCGCCAGAGGCGACTGACCGTGCCGCTGTTCGAATCTTCGAAGGGGCAGTGAGCCACCCCATTCTGATACCAGGTGCGACAGTCTTCGCGAACGAGCCAACACGGATGACACGCTCAGAGGTATCGAGCGTCGCTATTGGTGGCGGTGCTTGCTCATCAAGCCACAGGTCGCTGTATGCGCCGTCTTCGAGAATTCCGAACTCATACTCCGTGGCCAGCTCTAGCAGTCGCTCTCGACGCTCCCGCGAGAGCGTGGTTCCGGTTGGGTTGTGAAAATCTGGGATTGTATAGAGGAGTTTCGGCGACTCTTGGCCGGCTGTTTGTCGGGTTTCGAGTAGGTCGGCCAAGGCCTCGACATCCATTCCATCGTCGTCGACTGGCACACCGACAATATTGACTCCAAAGTTCCGGAAGACACCGAGGACACCCATAAATGTCGGTTTCTCCACAATCAGTGTGTCTCCGGGCTCTAAAAACGCTCGACAAACGGTATCGATAGCATCTGTGGCTCCGTTCGTGACAAGCAACTCGTGTGTCTCAAAATCGATTCCGCGCTCTCGCTCTTGTTCTTTGAGGAACGATGTCAGTGATTCCTGATAGTCACCGCCACCGTACTGAAGAGCGTCGTCCCCCTCGTCAGCGAGAACTGTCTTGAGAGAAGTATGTAATTTATCTTCAGGGAACAGGTCCGGATCCGGAAACCCAAAGCTCAACGAAACAGCGTCGTCGGTTGCAATGTTGCGCCAACTCCCATACGCAGAGTGATCCATGGCCTCTCGGACAGAATCCGTAAGTAGGTGTTCCAACGATGTAGATGAATTTTTATCTGACATATGATAGTGTACTACAGTATGAGTGTTACGTGGATTAAAGCGTACCGACACTAACTATCCTCTGGAATGTGCGTTGGTCAACTGACCGCCAGTTGGCCTTGACCTAACACCGCTACTTAACCCAGTTTATGACAGCCCGGTCCTGTGTGTCGCTCACATTAATCACGCAGGACTTTACTGTGTGCCTCTATTAGTACTGCTGTGACTGAAGATTCTGGGCGACGTAATCTTCGTATGCCCAACGACGACGAGTTGTTCGCTGTCGTGACCCGACACGACGGCGGCAACCACGTACGCGTACAGTGTGAGGACGGTGAGGACCGCTTGGGGCGGATTCCGGGTCGAATGAAATACCGGACTTGGATTGAAGAGGGTGACGTTGTTCTGGTTGAGCCTTGGGACTGGCAAGACGAGAAAGCCAACATTGAATGGCGTTACACTAATCAAGATGCCGACCAGCTCCGTGAAGAAGGCCATATCGAGTAACTGGCACCCGCCGATGTGTCTGTTGTACTGACGACTAACAACTCTCGTTGTTGAGTGTACTGACCGTTAGCAACTTTTTGTGAGATGTCCAAGCACTGCTCTGTACAGAGCAGCCGCTCAGAACTGTTGTAAGTAGAAGAATCGGTCAGCCACTGTCAAAGACAGTAGCTAACCGTAGTGAGATTCGAATCCTCGTTTAGAGGCGAACGACGTTCTTCGCGCGAGGTCCTTTCGGGGCCTGCTCGATGTCGAATTCGATTTCGGTGCCTTCAGTTAGGTCTTCACCGCCAACGTCCTCCATGTGGAAGAAAACGTCTTCGTCTGCGTCGTCTGTCTCGATGAAACCGTAACCGCCTGTGTCGTTGAAGAAATCAACCTTACCGTTTGCCATTGCAATAGTGTGGAGAGGAGGTATACGGTTAAACGTGTCGAAGCAGTACCCGCAACAAGGATTTTGAAACACTTGTTGGAATCTTTGCTGTTCTGGCAAACATGTGGCTGTATACAACCCTAATATGAATATTTCTGTTGGTTACTGTTCTAATATCGATCTCAGTATAAGAATCAAAACGCTGAGAAACGCTCACACGAGGTATTCGACAACATGGTTCCAGAGAACTGTTGACGAACTGCACCAATAACAGTCGTTGTCGAACGTGATGCCCTATGCAGAGCGTAACTCGGCCTGTTTGACAGGAATCGGTGATAAATACTTTTCGTACAGGGGTAATCAGAGCTACATAATGAGTCCGCGCCACGAACATGATGGGGATGAATACGACCTTGCCAGACCAGCAATCGCTACAGAGGAGTTGACCAAACAGTACGGCGATACAGTTGCTGTCTCGGACCTCGACATCGCTATTTCTCAGGGGACCGTCTACGGATTTCTCGGTCCGAATGGAGCTGGCAAAACAACGACCATCGAAATGCTGACGACGCTACTTTCGCCAACTGCTGGGAAAGCCCATGTGATGGGTGTCCCGGTTACTAATCGTGAACGAGTCAAACAACACATTGGCTATCTGCCACACGAACCGCCCGTCTATGAAACCTTTACCGCACGCGAGCAGCTCGCATACGCTGCCGATATCCGCAACCTCGATGTATCGACCTCCGACGAACGAATTGACCAGCTACTGGAACGTATCGGCCTGCTCGATGCAGCGGGAGACCGCATCGCTACCTACTCACAGGGGATGCGCCGGAAGGTCGGCCTTGTACAGGCTCTACTTCATGAGCCAGACGTTGCGTTTCTCGACGAGCCGACAAGTGGACTTGACCCACGTGCATCACGAACCGTTATCGACCTAGTTACCGAACAGGTACGGCAAGGAACAACCGTGTTTCTCTCTTCACATATTCTCTCCGTAGTCGAAGAACTCGCTGATACGGTTGGTGTCCTCTACGAAGGAGAGTTGGTTGCCGAGGACTCTCCGACCGAACTCGTCGACCGCACCGAGTCAGAAGATGGTCAGGGAACGCTCGAAGAGGCGTTTCTTGAGATTACGACCGACCGGGAGCACGTATGAACGGGCGAGGCAACGCCAACAGTCTCTTACAGGACCTGCTTGTAGGATGGTATATCGCCCGAGGGCAAGCAACCGACCTGTGGCGACGAAATGACTCTCGGCGACAGCGTGTCATCTACGGCCTGCTCGCGTTACTGGTCTTTCCGACAGTGTTGCTTTTGATTCGTGGTGGGCATAGCCTCGGCGTTCGTTCACGAACCGGTATCGACATCGAGATTATCGCAGTCACACGCAATCTCCTGGTGCCGGGACTAATCGCATTCGCAATTCTTGGCGGACTTGGTGGAGCACAGTCTCTCGCTCGGGACCCGGTACAATCGGTGTTGTTGACCAGTGCCCCGACCCGGGCAATCGTCGTCGGGAAATTCCTCTATTTTTTGGGCGTGTGGCTGACGCCGATGGGCTTTCTTTTTGTCCCCGTGCTCGCGTTCGCTATCGGTGCGCGTTCACCGCTGTTTCCGGTCGCCGTGTTTGTTTTCATAATCCCTGTACTCGTCTTGACGTTGCTTATCGGGCACACACTCGCGTATCTGCTCTGGGTAGGCATTGAGCAACTTGGGCTTCCTGAGTACGCTCGCCGTCTCCTCACAGCCTCTCTCTCGTTGCTCTTGTTTGTACTTGCGCTCACCGGTGGCTTTCTCTCGGGACAAGCCAGCGCGACAGCAGACGAGCTACCGACCGCGGACCCGGTAACGCCGCTTGGCTGGTACGCTGACTTGCTGTTTGTGGGGTCACCACTCGGTGGATCACTAGGTATCAGACCGCTGTTTGCCGCTGCTCTTGTCCTTGTTTCGATTCCGCTCGTCTTTGCTGTTCAAGTTCGCATTGCGCCGAAATTCTGGTATGCTTCGCCATCCCGGTCGAGAGGTGTAGACGATAGTTCAGTCTCCGGTGACGCTCCCGACTTCGAGACGCCCCCGAGTGGAACAATCGGGAGACTGGGTGGGCTAACTGCTCGGTCACAACTCCTCCGAGTTGCACGCGGTTACGTCACCGGCGCACTTCGTCGCCCTGACCAGTACGTGTATCTGCTTTATTATAGTATGCCTATTTTGGCGGTGATACTGCCTGTTGCACTCGAATCACCAGCCGCGCTACCGCCTGCAATAGGAGCAACACTCGTTATTGGTGGCGTCTGGGTGGCCGGAGCACTCTTTTGTTTAAACCCGCTCGGAACCGAGGGTGCGATGTTGTCACAGCTAGTCTTGTCTAACACCCCAGGCAAGACCTTTGTCCATGCTAAACTCCTCATTGGGAGCTGTCTCGGTCTCGGGATAACGCTGTTTGGCATCGCGCTCTACGTCATAACTGGCCCGTTTGTCACGCCAGCGTTCGTACTGGTTGTGACACCACTTGTCGGAGGCGTGGTCATTGCCAGTAGCGCGTTCGCGCTTGGTATCGGGTCAGCCTTACCGAAGTTCGAAACCTCCGAGGTGTTCGACAGTGTCGAGACGTTAGTCCCCTCGGTCGTTGCTGCGCTGGTCCATGGAACCACGACGTTACTCTTGACCGGTACTGCTGTGGCACTTGCTGCACTCGTAACGGCCGCCGACAGCCCAGTCTCGCTTACAAAACAGGGACTCGCACTCGGAGTGTTCAGCCTCGTAGTTGTCGTCATTATCGACGGCTCGCGGCGGTATGCTGTTGCGAGACTGGAATCCTATGGTCGTGAACAGACTGGCGTCGGGCGGGTGTTTACAATCTATGCAGCTGCCATACTGTCGTTGATGGCTGTTGTTCTTGGCCAATCTGTCGGCCTTTCGGTTGCGCTAGTAGTCGGACTTGACCGACCTGTTGGACTGTTGCTTCCGATTTTATTTGTCGCTGAGTACGTCGGTTATGTACTCGTCGCACTCGGATTTCTCTACGTAACGCGGCGCGGCGTGGCATATCTCGACATCGCGTGGCCGTCAAAGCGAGATATCGGAATTATCGCTGGCGGGGTTCTCGCGTCGGTCGGTGTCTGGGTTCTTGCCTCGGTTCTCATCACGGGATTGGGATTACCTGTTGCTGACCACCCGCTTTTCAGTGCTGAGGACGGAGACCCATGGCTACTGCTGGTGCTTGTTCCGCTAATGCTTTTCGTGAACGCGCCGGTCGAGGAGTTGCTGTACCGTAACGTTATCCAGAAATACGTACAAGAGTGGTTCTCTCCGAGGATAGCAGTTGGGGTAGCAAGTGCAATCTTTGCGCTCGCACACCTTCCAGCGTACTTCGATAGCAACCTTCCTTCTGTTGCTGTTACACTCTCTTTGCTCTTTGTTATCTCCTGTCTCTGGGGTGTTATCTACGTCCGGACCGCCAGTGTTTTGATTGTCTCAGTGGTCCACGGTCTCTACAATGCCTTGCTTGTCAGCAGTTCATACATTATGACAGTTACATAAATCGCCTCGGCGTCAAGTTCCGTGCGTTCGCGTGGACTCTCGTTTTACCCCCCGTCAGTCCAGAAGAGAAGACCTCCCAGCTCACGTTCAGCGCCCTGTGGCATGCTCACAGACCCAAAGCGCTCGTTCACAGAGTCCGAGCACGGTTCTCTCGCTATTCAAGCACACATCCACGGGTGTGACTCCATTGTCTGCATTTTGGCAATGGTAACGAGACGTTCTGCGTCTCGTTTGCTCACCAGAAACATCTAATTTCTGGGGACGGCAGGGAGATTGCAAGCTGCT
The DNA here is from genome assembly GCF_026586665.1 of Halovenus rubra. GTDB lineage: Archaea > Halobacteriota > Halobacteria > Halobacteriales > Haloarculaceae > Halovenus > Halovenus rubra. The sequence continues at coordinate 183,052 of NZ_JAODIY010000009.1, read as the reverse complement.
GTTCTTTGAGGCGTTGTACTCAGTGTGGGTTTCCTACCTGCCTGTCTGACACTGGGATCTGTCACCTGACCGACTGTCGTCGTAGTCAACGCCGCTTGGAGTCAGGCGTCGTCGGTATCCAGTGGTTGCCCTTCCTGGGTTGGGGGTGCAATGTGATCAATAACGTCCTCAACAGCGGGGTCAGAAACCGAAACGTGGACTGAAATTTCGCCAAGTTCGCCCGGTTCGTCTACCACAAAATTAACCACACCCTCGAAGGCAGCCTGTTTGTTCAATCGAAACGAGAACGAGTCGCCACGCTTGTTATCGAAAAAGACTCCCCTCGCTGTGTCGAGAATCTCGTGTCTGTGGAGCAGTTGCGAGAACTGTTCGAGATCGTGAACCGTTGCAGTGAGTTCCCCATGACGTTTTTCAGGGTCGGCCCCGGGGAAGATAGTCGAGATTGACTCCGCAATTCTGTCAGTTACTTCTGTGTCGTACACCGGTGCAGTGATTTCGACATCGATGCTGTGTATCATGAGTGTTCCTCGGTCAGAAGCGTGTGGATTCGGTCGTGGAACGCAACAAGACTTCCATCGTTTTCGATGACGAGGTCTGCCTGAGCCATCGCGTCGTCCATACCAAAGCCACGCTCGCGCTCGTCACGTTCAGCAAGTGATTCGCCGCCTTCCTCCGCGTTGGCATCTCTGCCACGAACTTCGAGGCGTTCTGCCCGCGTCTCAAAGGGTGCTTCGATACTTACCAGCGTGAACTCGTCCCCAAACGCTTCCGTGAAAGCAGCAACCTCGACATCAGAACGGATGCCGTCGACAACAACCGTCTCTGCTTTTTCGAGTTTGGATTCAATAATTGGAAGCGACCGTTCGGCGATTGCGTCAGGCCCATTTTCTTCACGGAGTGTCTTCGCAATCTCGCCGTGGTGAGTCGCGGGGTCAAGTCCCCGGTCGCGACACTCCTGACGAATCACATTTCCCATGGTAACGACTGGGACCCCCAAGTCGTCTGCGACCGTAGCAGCTTCGCTTTTTCCGCTTCCGGGCAACCCAACCGTTCCGATGACTGTCATCGCACAGTGGTTAGCTTACCCGCCAGATAAGCACTGCGAAGGCACTCTGTTCGTCACGCTTTCTCTCTCCATGGAACCACACCCGGCTTGCTGTGACCAATAGATTCAGGGAGTATGGACTAGTTGTGACGATATGGCACGTCTCCCTGATGCGGTCATCGGTGATGCGTATCGTAACTCGATTGCCTGGAAGACGCTTACGTCTCTGGTTGATATCGAGAACAGGATGGCAGGACAGGATGGTGAACGGGATGGGGCACAATGTATCGCATCGACGTTTGAGGAGGTCGGACTCCGTGATGTTGCTGTCGAGGAGTTCGAAGTCCCGGGCTGGTGGCGAGAAAGTTCCGCGCTTGGGCTGCCCGAGCAAGAACGGAGTTACGTTCAGCAACATCAGGTACTCTCACTTCCCGGGACGCCCAAAGGTGACCAGTCGGCCGAACTCGTCGATGTCGGTCACGGCACCCCAGCAGAGTTCGAGACAGCAGATCTCGATGGAGCGATTGCGATGGCATCAAGCAAGACTCCCGAAACTCATGACCGCTGGATTCATCGAAAAGAGAAGTACGAGGCAGCAGTTGAGGCTGGGGCAGTCGGGTTCGTATTCCGAAACCACGTCGAAGGCTGTCTTCCGCCGACAGGTGGAATCCATCAAGAAAATGGTCCAGGCGACATTCCGGCGGTCGGTGTTTCGCGGGAACTTGGCCACCGACTCGTCCGCCACTGTGAAGGCAAGCCCCTTAGGGCGACGCTGTCAGTGGACTGTCGCAACGAGAAGACGGCTTCTCGGAACGTCTCAGGCGTCCTCGGACCGGATACCGAACAACGACTCCTTGTCAGCGCACACCACGACGCCCACGATATCGCCGAAGGAGCCGAAGACAACGGCGCAGGCTCCGCGCTCGTCTGTGAAGTTGCACGGTTACTCTCACAAATTGAAGACGACCTCACTGTCGGCGTAGAATTCGTCACGTTCGGCGCAGAGGAAATCGGCCTACGCGGGTCCGCCCACATGGCGGACACGCGACCTCTCGACGACATCAAGGCAATCATCAACCTCGATGCGATTGGAGGCAGTCGGACGCTTGCTGTCGGAACGCACGGGTTCGACGAACTTACCTCAGCGTTCGAAGCCGTAAGCGAGTCACTAGAGACACCAATTGAAGTCGATGACGAGATTGTTCCACACAGCGACCACTGGCCGTTCGTCAAGAACGGCGTTCCCGGTTTGATGGCCCATTCTGCCTCTGATTCAGATGACAGGGGTTGGGGCCACACCCATGCAGACACCCTTGACAAACTGGATAAGCGAGATTTCCGTGACCTCGCCGTCCTCGTCGCGTCCGGCGTTGCCGAACTGGCAAGAGACAAACGAGAACCACAGCATGTCGACGCGAAAACAATCGAGGAGCGGGCCAAAGCACAGGGTCTCGATATTAGCTAAGCGAGTTGGAAACTGCCGAAACTCGTTATGCAGTTGTTATTTTTCTCCGGCCACCCCAGCCGCCCCAAGCAGAGGTATGAACGCGCACTGTTCGAGTGCGTTGTATCCCGATTGCACGGACTACTTTGAGAGCGCAGCAACGTAGTGGCTTGTCGACTCATCACCGTATCTGATGTCGTTAACTTCCCAGCAGGTACCGACCGTCGCCTCTTCGATTCTATTCGGGCTGAACAGCCGAAACAGGAGGATACCACTCGTTGTTCCGGCGTAGGCAAAGGTCATAACACGAAAGGCAAGCCCTGGAGCCGGGTCAGGTCGGTAGCCGAGCAGTTCAGAGACTCCTTTGCGCTTGGGGTCAATACAGTCCACGAGAGCAGTTGCGCCAGGTTGAGTTACGTACGCCAAGTCCGACAAAAACGTGCGGAGACCGTCCATCGACCCAGCGAGTCCGACCTGCGTCCCAAACGCGAGTGCAGAGCCAAACTGGTCGCGCTCGAAGTGGTCCTGAAGGTCAAACATATCTCCCTGGCAAGTGTGTTCGACGCCTCTAGCGTCCATTACGGCGACAAGGTCGTCGCTGACTTCGAGAGCGACGGTATCAAGCGTCTCTTGAAAGTACAACGCGTGTTTGCCAACGCCAGCACCCAAATCTAGTAGTGGCCCCTGAAGACGGGATTCGAGCCACCCTGCCCACTCGTGGTCGGCAGTAAACTCTCCGAAGTAGAACTCTTCAATTGGGTGTTCGATAACTTCCTCACCGTCTCGCTGTTGCAGCGGTTCCTCGCGTTCGTCGCGGTAGTGGTCGCGGAGTGCACGACCAAACGGGTCAGATGACATCCAAAAACCACTTTTCGTGGGACCTGAATAAAACAGAGGGTGGTATGAGTTGAAGTTACATACCTAATACAGTCGAAAGCTCCGGTCGTCGCCTGCCCAAGTTATGAGCTATTGCGTGTCTTATTACAGGTCGCGTTGGTCTCTGTGTATTAGGTTCCTTCACTCAGTGGGATAAGCATGAGCGTTGTGTCCACTCAAGAAGTTATACAACGGGCCAGAGACGTTCTCGACAACTGTCCGGTAGGTAGTCAGTACAGGCCAAACACACACCGCAACGAGTGGCAATTCATCTAACAGCCATCAATAACGCAGTGAACCACGCAGACCGCGTAGTCAACAGCAGTAGTCGATACGGTCCTCCCCTGAGTACCGAGCCCACCGGTTCACTGGTCTTAGATATTAGTAGCGCGCTTTCGGGTGGGGCCACGCAGACCACGCTATGCCTCACTTTCCAATCCGAATTTGAACACAGCGTGTGAACGTTTCCCTATATTTATATGCTTTCTAAAGCCAGTGAGTGATAGAGTGGGATTCCTACAGAAAATTATAGAAAACCGTGTCACCCTTCAAGAGATGGCGGTGGCCTCGGTCCAGCAAAGCCGGATAGCTGGACCCAAGTCAACTCTTCTTGGGGTTGCGGGGCTCGGATTTGCTTGGTATATGCTTCCGGGCGTTTTGATGCTTCCGTTTATGTTCATCTGGGGAATGGAACGGTGGCAGTACGACACGATAGTGACGTGGGCCCACGTCATCTCAGCGTCCATTATCGTCACCTGGTACACACGCATCATCGGGAGAAAATTTCGCTCCCTTCTCGCCAACCCAATTGGGGGTCGAACGGTAGTGAGCAGTGTCGCTACAGGAATCGTACTTGCTGGTGTTGGTGAGTTGCTGTGGGGAGCGAGTCTTGTTGATGGTATAACAGTTATCGCGTTGCGATTCGACCCCGCAGTAAACTTCGGCACACCTGTTCTTTTTATTGGTGCAGTGGTGCTAACACCGCTGGTTCATGAAGCGTTTTTCCGTGGCGTCTTGCAGGAACACGCGAGAACCTCGCTGTCAGCGGGTGGAGCAATACTGGTTTCGGGCACAGCCTTCGCTTTGCTGTATGCCTCGTTATTCTACATTGGAGGAGCTACGTCGATGGTCGTGACGATTCTTTTTCTTTTTCCTCAGGGGTGTCTGTTCGGGTATCTGTACCAGCACCATAACACGATATTAGCACCAGCAATCGCTCATGCACTGGTCAATCTATACGCTTTTAGCTCTCTTTTGCTTTGAGCTAGTGTCTCATACAAAAACCATCGTTTTATTTTCATATCACCAGATGATAAAGACAAGATCAGCACTCACCTCCTGTTAGCTTTCTATCGTTCGCTGACTGCACTGACACACAGAGAGTTTACCCACTGGATATAGCGCACAATTCCAGTCAGAATAATAATGGCTATTATCAACGACCGGCTGTCGAATCCGTGTTTTGATATTTAACCAACAGTATACTTAGACTCCGGGCACGCACGTGTTTCGGACAGTCCCGTACACTTGTTGTGGGAGTTGTTGAAATTGCTCTCTAATAGGACCCAGTACAATGACAGCGTCTTCTACGCTAAATATCTCCGTTCCGGATATCGGCGATTCGTTGGCGACTGTACAGCCGTTCGTCTTGATCAAAGATGTCGGAGAATAGCTGTTTTGCAGCACGCTCGGTCTTTGCGAGGTTGATAATCGGGCCTTGATACATCCCGCCTGCCCGGTAGACTTCTCCGTTCTTGACCGCGCTAAGTTGGTTCGCTACGTTATGACCTTGGAGGAAGCTTAGGTACGTCTCACGGAATTCCGAGCGTGTCCAATACTTGTCAGTGTAGAACATCATTATCTCTGGATCGATCTCGACTAGTGTCTCGTAATCGATGGTGCCGCGGTCGGAGGTGAAACTCTGGATGTTTGAATCTTCAAACGCATCGCTCACACCGAGGTCATGCCAGTGTTTGTATGCAGTCGTATCCCCGAGTCGGTAGGGATAGTATTTTTTCGGTTCGGCTGATGCTGGGGAGAGCAGCGCGATATCCGGACGATCGCTCTCGGGTGGCAGTCGTTCCTGTATGCCTGAAATGGTCTCGTTGTGGAGCCTCTGAAGCGCTTCAAAGCGGTCCATTCGCTGGAATACTTGTGCGACTTTCTCGGTGGCTTCGTACAGCGAGTAATATGGATAGTCCTCGTGCCACGGATACGTCGAGAAGTTCGTATTGCCACAGAAAGGAGAAACACGATCAGCCATCTCCGTAACATCCGCACGCTTCCAGTTGGGGATGAGATTAATCATATAGTTCGGGTCGATAAAGTGTACGCCTGCGTCAATATCCAAGAAAGTCTCCTTAGAGATGCCATCCTGCCAGAGCGAAGTCATATCTTCCTTGTCTGTAGAGAGAGACGGAATGTCTTCGTATGCCCACGTCCGATACTCTCCCGTGAGGACGACTGCGCTTGGCTTTTCCAAGCCAAGTGCGACACCCATGTCTCCCCAACTGGCGTTTTCTGCGACCCACGTTTCGGGGACAGACTCAAAGCTTACTTCGCCGACCGGTACTGTCGACACGGAGTAGGAACCATCTTCGGTCGGCGTCTCAGTTGATGTGTCGGTTGTCCTCGTCGTGGTCGGCGTAGAATCTGTCTCTGTTGTCGTGGACTGGAAGTCATCTCCGTCAATACAACCAGCAAGCAACCCGCTACCGACGAGTGCGCCACCGTACTTTATGTAATCTCGTCGTGTGGGCCCCTCAAAATCACTGGAATCGTCTTGCATACTTTTAGGCCATCCTAAACACGCAAGAATGTGTTGGATCCTATCTAACTCCGTTTAAATCCTCAAAGAGCTCGCACCGCGTCTGCATGTTTTCGCGCTCTGTCCGCTTTTCGTAGTGCTGTTTAACTGTGTCTCTGGAAACGTTCACTCGATTGGTAATGACTGCCTCGGGTGTCCCGTCCCGAAGTCGATTGTCATTGATCCGCGTTGCATCACGTGGGGCGGTTGAGACGATAGGCAGCCACTCATCTGCGTGTACTCCATCCACTCGCACGATTCTGGGTCCCTGTCGTGTGGGCACTCTTAAATCATACAGGGCCTGGTCCACTTGTAGGCCGTCTGGCGGATGGGGACCTCAGTAAGCCACCCCTGAGAGGTCGTAATAAGCGGCTTGCGGCCGTACTCGTCGGTCATATCGTGACGGTTACCCGCAGTCTAATCTTCGCGAATCTACGCGTGATGCGTACCGACCGCGACGAATTGCTCTGGAGAGAGCTTATGATTCAGCGGCGTCGCAGTCTCAGGTCGGTGTCTAATCGCGAGACACTGCTCGTCAGGGTCCACAACTCGACTGCTTTCTGTGGCAACATCGAATTGAGGCCGTCATCTGCCTCACCGCTCAGCTCCTGATGGCTGTGTTCCCGGCTCTACCCAGCGGTTTCTATTGTCCATGACGACCTCACTGCGGCTGGAAGAAGCGTCATCGGCTGCTGGCATATGGTGCTGTTCCACAAAAGCTATACTACCCACCTGTTGAGAGCCAATATGGAAGCCATAATAATAGTCCCCGTCTTGTTAGCTTTCGGTCTCCCTGGAGCCCTCTGGCCGTATAAGCTCTCACGACTCCAAGAGCAATTTGACAGCATTGGGAGCCGCCGATCGTGGTCAGAAGTTGAACCTGCGGACTGGAAAGTAGGCCTCACTCGAATACTGGGGATTGGAATGTCGGTCATTGGTGCCATCGGTGCCCTTAGCATGATTGTCGGCTGACGGCAATCAATAAATATCGTTCCCAGAGTGAGTATTCTTGTCACGCATCAAGCATGGCCTCCCATGCTTGGTGGCTCTGTTTCGTCGAAATGTCCGTCATCACAGTCTCCTCATGCGGTTCGTCGCGGTGCAATCATTCGTTGGCTTTCCTCGGACGTTCCTGAGCCAATCGTTGTGGCTAGAGGGAATCGATTTGATCGTTGACAGCATGATGACCTGTTCGCGGATCCCATCTTCGACGACGTCGATGCTGGCACGGAACTCCAAGAAATTTGGTAGTGTCTGGAGAATGCCGTCGAGCGTGACTTTCGAGACAGAGTCGTACTTATTATTCAAGTTCCGAACTACAGTTCTACAGATAACAGATGGTGTGTGCTGAATACAGGGAGTGTCTCTAATACACGCCGATCTGAAGTTCTCTAATTGTTCGATTCGAAACAGCCCCGAAACAAGATTATTAAAACAAGGAACATAACATCGTATGAAACTAATGCCCTTTTCGTTTGATACCACTTACAAAGATATAGACTCAGATCTTTATTCGAGAGTAACGCCCAAAAGTATCGCCAATCCCGAAATATTGGTTCGTAATGACCGACTGTGTGCTGATCTTGGATTGGATGCAGCGAAACTCGATGCTGACGTTCTCGCAGGCCAGAACCGCCTGGAAGAACCAATCGCCCAGGCGTATGCAGGCCACCAGTATGGGAGTTTTACTGTCTTGGGTGATGGGAGAGCGATAATTCTCGGCGAACATGTACACGATGATAATAGATACGACATTCAACTGAAGGGGTCCGGTCGAACACCGTACTCTGGACGAGGCGATGGCAACGCAACTGTCAGCTCGATGCTCAGAGAGTATCTGTATTCATATGCGATGCAAAACCTGCATATCAAAACATCGAGGAGTCTGGCAGTCGTCGAAACTGACGAAGCAGTTGAACGACGACGGACAGAACCTGGAGCCATCCTTGTTCGAGTGATGAACAGCCACATTCGGTACGGGACATTCCAGTATGTTGCAGGCAAAGCATCCGACGAGCTACAACGATTCACAGACTATGTTATTGACAGGCACTACCCACAGCTAGATGAAACGGATCGCACATACTTAGAGTTCTTCGATGCAGTCATACAGTCCTCGATTGAGATGGTCGTTGACTGGTTGCGTGTCGGATTCATCCATGGCGTGATGAATACGGACAATATGAGTGTCGATGGAGAAACATTTGATTACGGACCTTGCGCGTTCATGAATTATTATGATGAGGAGGCAGTCTTCAGTTCGATCGATAAGCACGGGCGCTATGCATTCGGAAACCAGCGACCCATCTTGCGATGGAATCTCGAACGGTTCGCAAAGGCACTTCAACCGCTGTGTACACAATCAGCGCTCACGTATGATGAACTGGAAAACAAGCTGGGCGAGTTTGAGGAACGATTTGATGCACAGTACTACACGATGATGCGGAAGAAACTGGGTATCGACTCAGATGGCTCCCGTGAGCTGGTCGATGAATTCTTAGCGTGGCTTCGCAGATCGAACGCAGACTACACCAATACGTTCCTAGAATTAGAGACGCCTGGTACGTTTGATGACTCAGTGTTTGCAACTGCAGAATTCGAACAGCTTCGCCATAAATTGGCTGCTGTCGGTTTAGATGAGGAGTTGATGCAAGAAGCCAATCCGCGGTATATCCCCCGCAACTATCTGGTTGAAGAGGCACTGGATGAGTATCTCGAAACTGGGAATCTATCCAAATTCGAGGAGTTGTTAACCGTGGTAGAAAATCCCTATACATCGAAAGATATGGATTCACAATTCCAGCAACCACCGCCACGAGAGTTCGATGCAGAGTATACGACATACTGTAATACTTGAATGTCATTAATATGATGAATGTCGGTTGTTGAAATACGGTTTCTTTATTCAGTCCGCGGCGTGATTTTTTTTCGTTCCAATTTCCCTGGTTCGCATGAGTCATCTCACCCGGTGACCTTCGTCATTTTATGTGGAATATGACACTATTTCGACCGGGGCTCAACCGCTCAGTGTTCGGGGTAAGATGATTGAGTACGTTCGGGGAGGACGATCAATAAAGTAGATTGTCACTGTAAGCTTTGCTCCACGTATGTCGGCGTAGTTGTCGGACGCATCTTGAAATTGATAGAGTGAAAAGTGAGCAGTTGCACCGGGTTGAATACTCGCGTAGTTATTTGATGTACCAACGGATATTACATCGATTTTCGAACCAATAGTATAATCCGCTGATCCGGAAGCATATGCATACGCATCTTCCGGGGGGTAGTTGTATACTTCATCGCCGTTAGCATCAATGTAAACTTCAGTATGGTCAACGCCGCTTTCGTTCAATCCATCTAATTTCGTGGCTTCAGTATCTGAGGAGAGTTTAATTGTCTCAATATCAACATCTTCAGTTGCGAAGTTCTTCATCGAGAATGTCGCCCAGCCACCGCCACGGCCACTACGACGCGCAGCGGAACCACATCGGTACTCAAGCCCGGTCTTCTGTGTCTCTTGTGCGGACTGTTCGATCTTCGAGAGAACAGAATTAGACTGTGTGTGAACAAGCGTTGTTTCGACCTCTGATCCAGGTTCTGCAACCTGACAGTAGCGCCAGCGGTTGCCAGCACTGAAAGATGTCTCTTCTCCAGTCAGTGTCCCCTGAGAAAAGGGCACACGTTTCGTCTCATCTTGCGTCCTCACGACGACTTCGAGATTCGAGGTGTCTAGATTGACCCCAGATCTATGCACGAACCTGATTTCGCCATCGGTGATTGTGCCATCGGTCACTACATTGGGGGACTTGGGTTGTAGTCCCTCAAGGAAACTTAGGGACAATGTGACCATTACAACTGCCAGAACAATAACAATGGCCAGTAATAAGATGTTCCCGATAATGGGAGATGTACCACGTTTTTGGTCTGCCGCCAGACATAGTGGCTTGACCATCAAATCAGATATACTTCCTAAAGCAATAAAAACCGGTCGCGTCGCAAAACCGTTTAGAGTTCCGTCGCTACTCACTGCAACGAGGTAGCAGTTGATACGTCTCAAGAAGGGAGCTGCTCAGGTGTTAGATGCCGGAGTCCCAAATCCAGAGTACGCTCACTGTCCAATTGGTTCTGACGATTGATTCGACCGATCAGTATCCACTCTCAGTGATTAGTGAGGTGTTCGCTAAGCAGAACATCACATCCATTCTCGTCGAGGTCTTCTGTGGTGAAATCCGCTTACGGGTCACTTCGACCACTTCCAATTCCCTGCAAAAACCGCGTGACTGCGGCTACCCGCGTCCAATTTTTGTTAAACCCACTTTACTGAGGGATTGTTTCTTGGCCCAAAAATGACGAATCCGGCCGTTACAGAACTCCTACCTTGCGGTAGTGTACCCTGGATACGACGGAGGAAAGGTAGTGGACTGTGGGAAATAGCTTGGGTTGGGCAGCAGTCTCTCAATGGAGAAATAGACACACGCAATCAGCCAATACCTACACTGGATAATGCGGTTCGCGGTTAGTCGCAAGAGCGACAAATAGCCTTACAGCCAGTCGACTTTCTGACGTTCCCATCGCTGGGCTTCCGGGGTGTGGGTACCGCGGTAGTGGTCGAGGAAGGTTTCAAGACTTTCCCAGCCGCCCCAATCACAGACAACCATCGCGTCAACGTCGGCACTCCGGAGCTGGGTTGCCCACGTCCGCCGGAGATCGTGGAAGCCGACGAACTGCCAGCCAGGATCGTCCGTCTCCTCTTGCAGTTGCTCGGTGGCGTTTTCCATCCAGCGCCGAAGCGTCCGCTTCGTCACGTCGACGAGCGGTGCGTCAGCGGGCTCATCACGGACGCCGTCGGTAGTCTGAATGGTGGTTGCGAACTCCGGCGGGATTAGCGTCTCTCGATAGTGATTGGTCTTCGCGGACACCCACACTCGAAGCATCGTCCCGGCGTCAGTGTCGGCGACATGTTGAGGTGCGACTTCGACGATCTCGTGCGTACGTAGGCCGCACCGAACGCCGAGTTTCACCGCGGCGCTCTGCATGGTGTCGTCGAGTTTGTTCAGCAATTGCTGTACTTCTCGCTCGGACAGCCACACTTTCTTTCCGTCATCTTCGGGGTAGTCTTCGAGGTTCATCCATCCGTAATGGTGGGGAAGTCGGACATAAACCTCCGAATCGATGGGGTGACTCGGGCCGATCAGGCCGGAATCAGCGACAGTTTACCCTGTGAGTGTCCGGGTCTATGGTGAGAAGCGGACAGAGTGTGTCTGAAAAAATTCGCACGCTTTTCTTGTCTAAGTGTTGTCAAGACGCGCGTGCAAGATACAACGCGCAAATGTGTTACCAGAACTGCTTCTATTTTGATATCTCAATTACAACTAACCAAAGAATATAATTATTGTCTAAATGAAAGTACACGCATGGCACGAACGACATTCTTTAGCTTTCACTACGATAACGATATCTGGAGAGCTAGTCAGGTCAGGAATTCAGATGTCGTCGACCAAGGTGTTCAGGAGTCAGGATTTATTGATGGCGCAAGTTGGGAATCATTAAAACGTGAGGGAGATGATGCAGTTCGAGAGTGGATAGATAAGCAAATGAAGGGTTGTTCTGTCACGGTTGTTTTAATTGGTAGCGATACATACAATAGGAAATGGATAAACTACGAAATTGAGAACAGTTATGAATCTGGAATGGGGTTAGTCGGTGTTAGGATTCACAAAATAAAAGATGAAGATGAAAACAGAGATCAACGTGGTAAAAACCCGTTGTCAAAGTATCACGACGCAGATACAGGTGATAGCCTGTCTTCTATATTCAATACCTATGATTGGGTAGACGATAATGGGCACGACAATTTAGGAGATTGGGTGGAGAAAGCGGCTCAAATTGTTGACCGGTAATGAGCGACGATGAACCCCATACAAAAGATCTTGAATTTATTCAAGATATCATCACTCGATTATCCGGAAATCTATTTAAAATCAAAGGATGGTCGATCACTCTTATTGTCGTAGTCCTTCTCTTCCGGACTAGCGATTTGCATCTCTTGATTGCGTTTATACCACTCTTCGGATTCTGGATTTTAGACGCATACTACCTCCAACTTGAGCGAAGATATCGAGCTATGTACAAGGACGCAAGGACAGGAAACCAAGATAGGGAGAAATTCAAGATGGATTCATCTGCGTATAGTGTAGACTCAATCCCCAAATTAATGTTCTCAAGGTCATTAGCGATTTTCCACGGAACGATTTTTATCCTATTATTAGTCTATTCGGCTTTTGTCTTCTTTTTGTGGTTGCTTCCTGAAATTTGTGGTATATAATTACGACCAATAATCTTAATCTGATTTGTTTAATTTGAGGTATTTTATCGGTACCAAATAACGAATGGGAGAACAAATAATAACTTCTGACTGTAAAACTAATACTATGGTAGATTGTGAGTTCTGCAAGATTGTAGCCGGAGACGCGCCGAGCAGCCTTGTTTATCAGGATGATCGTACTTTGGCTATGATGACGCTTCGGCCGATGACCAGAGGTCACATCCTCGTAATACCAAAAGAACATGCAGACTCGCTATCAAATTTGGGCTATAATACTGGTGGAGAGCTGTTTAAACTGGGGATGAAGATATCTGAGTCTCTCAGAGCTTCAGAAATAGAGAGTAAAGGGATTAACTTTTGGCTAGCAGACGGGGGAGCAGCCGGTCAGGAAGTGTTTCACGTTCATCTTCACGTGTTGCCAAGATCAGAAACGGACAAAATTGGCTTGGAAGGTCCGCGGTTGGACTTGGATCGTCCAGAGATGGACTCTGACGCGGAAATCATCAAAGAACGGTTAAATGACACTGAATGCTAATTTTTGATTTCGCTTCTGGGCAGTATACAGTTTATTCCAACAACTGAATCGGTTTTTGAATGGGATTTTTATCGTCTGCTGACTACATCCTCTATATCTCGTATACCAGTGCAGATATCATATTCACCTAGAATTTCTGCAAGAGTCATTTCACTCCACACCTGATCGGTTAAGAATGATTCTATCACACGCTGATTGGACAGTCTACAAGTCGAAAAGAGGCTCCCCGTCGAGAGAGACCAGGAGCGTGTTCGTTTCGGCGTGGCAGGCTCGTTCAACTTCGTCACCCTGTCCGATACCGTGATGATCGACCTTGTCAATCGGCACGGCGACGTACACCGAACCGCTGTTTTGCTGTGCTTTCGTGGTCCCCTCCGGTTAAAGTCCAGATATGTCGATGAGGGTCTGCTTCACTCGTCTCTCGGCGTTTGTCCGGGTCTATGGACATTCTCGGAAACCCATATTTGATCATCACAGCGAGTCGTAAGGCCATTGCAGATGTTCAATTATCAGAATTAACGGCGTCACTCTCTGCCCGTTGTTCAAGCTTAGAGGTTGTATCCGAGGATGTGTTTGATTCCATCAGTCGGAGTAGTAGGTTCACTGTATGAATCACGTCTCGAGCATACTCTTCATCAACCTCTTCGATAAACCGATGACTTGCTGGGTTGCGCAATGACTGCATCGCACCACGATACAAGAACATTACTCCTTCCTGCTCGCTACCGGTTTCGCCAAAAGAAAGCGGCCCCCTTTCTGGCGTGAAAGCCTCCGTCATTAAATCCGAGCCGTGAATATCACGTCCGAAATTTCCCCTGTCGCGTACTCGTTCTTCTAAGACAATGAATGCGGACTGAACTGCACTCTGGTAGTGTCCACTTTCATACTGAGAAATGCTTCTTTCAACCAGTTCGTTATCAAGTACTGAGGAGTCGACTTCTGTAAAATCTTCAGCTTCATCGGCCCATGGATAAGGCTCTCCACAGCGATCGCAGAACTCTTTTACTTCAGGTCCAGTCCCACCTATGACACCTCCCAGATACCGCCCCTTAATGTCCGCGTCACAATTGGGACATTGATGAATCGTGTCAGAGCCGCATTCTTCGCAGGCGGGTTGACGAAACTCAGGATTACTGTATGCACCAGTTATTTTGTGTCCTTCCAAACACACCTGCATTACGTCATATTCTTTTCGGACCATTTGTTAACATATTACAGAGTAATTCGGATATTAATTTCGCTGCGGGGTACCCGATTAGCCATCAAACCAGTTACATCCGACGACAATCAGAAAATACTCGTATTTATCTCATCACAATGTGTGTAGCAATGGAAAGAAACGAATTGGTCCAAATCCTCACACTTTGGTTCGTGATTTTGATCTTCCTCCAAACAGCATCTGGAACCACTGAAAATCAAGTATTAGATGCAATTGGAATTGTTGCGATTTTGTTGATGTATATCCTTCCGTTGTGGATTCTCACGGAACTTGTCTCAGATCTCATTGGGAACCACTAAATAGAAGAAGTCAGCGTTCAATTCACTTCGGCTATTTCACCCCGAACAGGTCCACTTCGGGGCGCAGGCAGTTGATAAGACAGCCCGTCTCTGCGTGATAAGCCCGCTGAACCTCGTAGCCCTGCTGGACATCGTAAGCTGAGGCGACCTCGATAGGAATGGCGGCGTAAGCCGTCGTATCCTGCATTTGTACCTTCGCGGTCCCGTAGGGACTGAGCGCCCCATCGCCAGTGATAGCCTGCAAGACGGCTGTTTCGGCAGTACTCTGTGACATACACAGAAGCAGGCAGAGAATCTACTAAAATGCCCGAATCTGGGGGATGTGGAGTTTATACTTGGACATAAACCAGCGCCTCGCCTTTTGGAATCGCTCGTCTACGTCTTGCCTGTATGGATGCACACAGCGACAAGTAAGACAGAACAATTCTGGACAGTCCAGGTCCGTGAGGGTCGGCATTTCGACACCGTCGGCTTCCCAGACTGGGCACAACGCATCGCCAACCGAATCAGCACCGGAGCGCGTGTCAGACTCGGCCAGCCTGGGACCGACGGCTGGCTCGTCGAGGTGGTCCGGTTGAGCCGCCAGCACGTCCCCGACCGCGACCACGCCGAAGCCGTCGATAGCGGGCACAGACACACTCGATTTGAGAGTGGGCCTCTCCTCGATAGCGTGCAGACACTCGATGCCACAGACGACGGGCTCGGTGAGACAGTCTTAAGACCGGACGGCGTGGTTATCCCGACCGGTGAGTTTCGGGACGTTATCGTTACGGTTCAAGATGCTCACGGCGACCCTATCCCAAATGCTGAATGGGTGCGATCTGCCGGCATATTTCCCACGAGCGGACGGGTGAGGAAAACGGAAGACGGATCGACTCAAGCCCAGCTGTGGTTGTTGCCATATCAGTATGAATCATTTGCTCTCACGGTGAGAGACGACGACACAACGCACGTTTGGCACGAGACAGAGAACTCGGGCGGCGTGCCGAAGGACACCGACGAGGTGACACTACGGTTCGAGCGAGAGTCCCATGGAGTCGTCCGGAGGTGGATCGGATGACTGGCGGGCTGGCCTCTTTCTCGTCGCTGAGTGTGGCGCTACTGGCGTTCCTTGCGGGGATGGTTGTCCCGACGCGCTACGGCATGGAACGGCTCGCTGGCTTCGGCCGCTGGTTCGCCTCTAAACAGCCGTACAAGCCACAGCCGGGCAAGGATGAAAAAGAAGCGATGCAGGAGGCCGTCGAGCAGGACGGCCCGAAGTGACTCTCGTTTGTTAGGCTGTACGCCAGAAGCGGGCGTCAAGATGGGTCTGTTCTAAGTCGACGAGATGCTCGGTAGTGCGGGCGTCGACGGCTTGCTCATGTGTTCTGTGTCGAGATCGGTTTCGCAGGTCATTGCGACCCCTCCGAGCGGTCAGTCTCCAACTGGAGTGACCGATTATTCCTGACTCTCACGAAAGAAAGACCGTAAGACCGAATAGCTCTCCGTATTGAGTCGACACTATGCCCTCTGATTCGTCCCCTCGGTACGGTAAGACAGTTGTACTGATTCTCATCGCCTGTATATTGCCGGGATTCTTCATTACTGCTATCTCATACGAGGGGTTCATGCTGATAATGGGGATCTGGATCGGACTGGGGTTCGCTACACTCTACCTGCTCATCCACATCGCTTACAGTCTCGACCAACTCGCCACGAGCCACTGACCGCTCAGTATCGCCCTGCGATTGACCACTCATGCTGTGGCCTCCTGTGGTGGCTCTGCGTGATCTTCGCGTCGCCCCCGGCCCGGCGTTCGTAGAACACGAAATTTTCCAGGATGTCTACGGCCGTTTTGGGGTTTCAAAGTGCCTTTATCGCTTGCTTGTTGTCATTTTTGTCAGCGTACTCCGGTGGGGCATCAGCCCACTTCATGTAAAACTGCGTAGGGGCACCGACGCCACCGTAGCGCAACTCTGTCGAGCCGGTGGCGATGTTGAACAGGCCAGGAACGAACAGGCGGGGAATGTCTTCCTCGTAGGCGTGAAGGTCGCTGATAGCGTCGTAGTAGTCGTTATCCTGCGCAAGGCTTTTCAGTTCCATCGTCACCAGCGGGATGCCATTGACGAATAGGGTGATGTCGGGGCGGATGGGTGTCCCACCACGAGAGACGGAGAACTGGTTGACTGCGTGGAAGCGATTGCTCTCGGGGTTCTGGTGGTCGATGAGGTCGACGTAGACCGTCTCACTCGTCCCGTCATCGCGCTGGACACTGAACTATTTCCCCTTAGTCAGCAACTGGTGGAATGCGCGGTTGCTATCCATTAAGTTCTCTACGTCGAGATTGCGCTTGAGCGAAGATGAACTTGCCCACATTTTCCGCGTTCACATCCTCGTTCAGCGCGACGACCTGCTCTGCAAGGAGGTCCCAGTAGACTACCTCGCAGTTGCTCCGCTCGTAGGCCTCATCAAGAACGCCAGCACCCCGCCCACCGTCTAATCCGTGTGTTTCCCATCCAACGCCATCGAGCCATGAGAGGAGCGAGCGCTCGACGCCGCCCTCGGACGGGATGGTAACCATACGTACCGTTGCTTTGCAAAATGAATATGTTTCCCTGATATTGCTTACGACTGGTTTGAATTACCAGTCGAATAGTCAATATTAACAATCATCCAATCAAGTAGCCTGATATGTCCGAGCAGGCTCCCGAGTTCACATATGACGACCAATCACAGGAGATTCTTATTGAATACAACGGTCGTTCGTCTGTTTCCTATCCCGACACTGACCAAGACAGCTATGAGATACTGGTAGCAGTCGACGAGTTCGTAACTCAGAGTACTACCCTAATTGACGATCTCATCGCAAAGACCATTCAGCAGGTGAGCAGACAACACGAGAATGTTATGCTCAGCGTACTTCCCCGGTTTCAAAAGCGTGTAGTGGACGACTATGAGCAGAGTCTACAACTTCAACAAAGGGCGGGAGAGGCGAAGCCAAACGTTGCTGAGGATCTTCGTAAACTGCTTTATAAGAATGAAAAGCTCCTGAAGCACTACTTCTGTGTTCTTTCCATTGCATAGAGCTTTGCTATATCTTATCGGTTGGGATTTGATGGAATTGTTAATAATCTGATAGATGTGGTGAGAGAGCAAATTAACGGAGCATAACTGATACGAAAAATACCCCTAATGTCGCTTCAATCGTGATTTGTTGGATATAGCCGGCAGAGTTTGATGCGGGCATCGGCAGTCCTGAACTGCCAGTCGATAGTAGAGTCATTAAATCTATAGGTTCAGGTCTGAAGCAGCAATAGATGACATTACGAAGAGACCATCCTATAGATTGTTGCCACACACACCGAACGCCTTGACAGAGGCCTGGGCGCGTCCTTGTTCTCAAGCCTCAAAACGCTCCCCAACAAGACAGCGCCCCCGAAGACCAGAGACGATATTGTTAAAAGATTGACCATTGAATAGGCGGTCAACAACAATGTCACCGTCACACGCCGACATCGCAGTCTCTTTCGGAAGAGCAGTTCGCGACAGGGACTTCGACGACGCTGTTGCGCTGTTCGGGCCAGAAAAGATACAACTCGTCGACGAAATCCGAGCGAGACACAACTTGCCGCTGGGCGATGACCTCGAATTTTTCCTTCGCCGATTGCGATGTGCAGTGCGGGCTCTCAACGGTGATATCAAAAGCGTCTCTGCCCGTCAGATGAACGAAACAGACGAAATGGTCACTGTCCTCCTCACGTTCGAGTGTGAAGACTCTCGACAAGAGCTCTCCGTTGAGTTCGATCGTGATGGGAACGCTGTCAACCTCTCCAGTCCCGACAGATACACGCCGCCGTCGTATGCGGATGCATCGGATTTCGAAGAATATTCAATCACACTCGATGCAGAGGGAACAGAACTCGACGCCATTGCCACTGTCCCGACTTCAAGCGAGAGCGTCCCTGTTGCGGTTCTTGTCCCGGGTGCTGGTGAGATTGACAAAAATGCAACCGTCGGTCCAAACAAACTGTTTCAGGATATTGCGTGGGGCCTGGCCACAGAAAACATCGCGACACTACGATATGATAAACGGGAGGCAGTCACCGAGATACCCGAGGAAAAACGGACGCTGGAAAACCTCTATTTCACCGATGGTGTACGGGCGGCACAACGAGCTGCGAAACGTGTCGATACCGATTCCGTCGTCTTTGTTGGCCACAGCCAGGGTGGCCGCTGTGCGTTCGAAATGGCTCGCCAGTATGGCGATGCGGGAGGCGTTGCAGCGCTCGATCCTCCGGTTATAAAACCGCTGGAGGGAGATGGTCAACAGTTGCGAAATCTCCTTAAAATCGACGGGCTGGTACCTCCCCACTTTGAGCAGGCCGTCAAAAATTACAGGACGCAAAAAGAGCAGTTTCACTCGCAGTCTGCAGACAACCAGCCATCGGTATTTTTGAACTCAATGTGGAACTACGACCAGTTTGAGACAGCAGCGTCCCTTTCGACGCCACTTTTACTGTACGAAATGGAATTGAATCGGCAGGCCCCAGCAGAGAAACGGGAGCGTTGGCGAGAAGTCCTTTCGAATGATCGAGATACCATCCATCGAGGATCGGAACTGAATCATAACTGTCAGCGAGGTGAACAACCGCGGTCGATACTAGAGCCTGTATTATTTCATAAAAATGTTGATAAAAGAGTAATCACCGATCTTGCCGACTGGATTTTCGCATCGACATGACAGCAGTTACAGTAATCATGCAGTGTCAGGTTTCTCGAACCAGCACCAGCGCGGCTTCCCTCGCTGTAGTAGTGCTTCAATCGTGAATAGTTGATAACGCAGCCGCAGTATTCGCAGATCGGTGGGACGGGGTCAACACCGTTGTCGTAACGGGTCATTTCGACCACCTCCTACTCCCTGCGAAAACCGCACGACTGCGGCTACCCGCGTCTAATTTTTGTTGAACTCTCTTTACTGAGGGATTGTTTCTTGGCCCAAAAATGGCGAATCCGGCCGATACAGAACTCCTACCTTGCGGTAGTGAGCCCTGTATACGGCGGAGGAAAGGTAGTGGACTCGCCGGGATTTGAACCCGGGGCCTCTCCCATGCCAAGGGAGTGATCTACCACTGATCTACGAGCCCGCGTAGGCATTCATCAGTTCACGGTCTGCTTGTTTAAACCCATCGGAAAGGCCTGCACATTGTATGAGAGGCACACGAATCCACCGATGAACAGCGCCCGTTACTACTGATTGTCCGATTGCGGTTGTAGGATATGGACGACATCAGTGAACACCCCAGTCGGTAACCGCTTTCCTGAGCCATCTCTAATCTACAACGGTGACAGAACGCTCCATTTATAAGCACGACAAGATAACGACACCACACGAATGCCCAACTCTAACGGACCACAGCAAGGGACGCGGCACAAGCTCCAGAACGACGCACGCTCACGAGGAACTTCCCCGCCAGAGCAGACAGTCGAGAAGTTCGACGACGGCGACAAGGTACACTTGAGTCTCGACCCGAGCGTACAAGATGGTCGGTTCCACCCTCGGTTCAACGGTGAGGTTGGAACTGTCGTCGGTGAGCAGGGAGAAGCCTATCAGGTCGAAATTACGGATGATACCACGAAAAAGAAACTCATCACCCTGCCTGCACACATCACGCTCAAAGAAGAATAGACAACCGGGCGTCGAGAATAAAGAATCTGTTTTGCGTGTCTCCGGTGACTGAACTACTCGACAGTGACGCTTTTGGCTAGATTTCGGGGTTTATCGATGGATCGCCCGAGACGGTCAGCGACGTGGTACGCAACTAGCTGTAGCTGGACGTTTGCTAACACCGCGGCGGTTCGTGGACGACTCTCTGGGATAGTGAGTACATGATCAGCGTAGCGCTCGGCGTCGCTTTGGCCGTCGGTGACGGCAACGACGGGCGCATCACGTGCCTCAACTTCCTTGATGTTCCCCACCGTTTTCTGCGCTTTCTCGCCATCGCCGACAACAATTGCAAACACGGGCGTGTTCTCATCGACGAGCGCAAGAGAGCCGTGTTTCAACTCGCCAGCAGCGAACCCTTCGGCGTGCTCGTAGCTAATTTCCTTGAGCTTTAGTGCACCTTCTAGCGCGACTGGATGCTGGTATCCGCGCCCAATAAAGAAATATGACTCAGCGTCATCATACTGTTCAGCTACCGTCGACGCGGCTGACGAATCCAGAATCCGCTGTACGTGGCCCGCGAGGTCACGGAGCGCTGGTACCACCGTACGTCGCTTGTTCGATCCCTCACTGGTCGCCAATGAGAGCAGATTCAGCGCAGTGAGTTGCCCAGCGAACGTTTTGGTTGCGGCAACACCAATCTCGGGACCTGACCGGATATAGAGAGTATGGTCACACTCGCGGTCCATTGTTGACCCAACCGTATTCGTTACCGTAAGCGTCCGTGCACCACGACGACGTGCTTCTCGAAGCGCCGAGAGAGTATCCGCAGTCTCGCCACTTTGGCTGATACCGACAACAAGGTCGTTCCCAATCGGCGGTGGAGCAGTTGCGTACTCGTGGGCAAGTAACGCTTGGGCCGACACGCCAGCGTCACGGAACAGTTGCGCCCCGTATTTCGCTGCGTGGTAGGAAGTTCCACAGGCAACAAGCTGTACGCCCGTGGGATTCAGCCCACCAAGGTCACCAATATCGACGGTCGCTGTCTGCTCTTCGATTCTGCCCCGCAGACATTGACGAAGCGCACGCGGTTGCTCGTAAATCTCTTTGAGCATGAAATGGTCGTACCCGCTTTTGCCAGTCTCTTCTGCATCCCAGTCGATTGTATGCACGTCTTTGTCAACAACTGTGCCACTGCGATCGGTTACCTGTATCCCACGGTCAAAGCGTACAAACTCTCCATCTTCGAGGTACACTACCTCGTCGGTGAAATCACGGAACGCCGGTACGTCACTGGCAAGGTAGAAAACTCCTCCCTCTGTGTTGAAATCTGCACCATCACCAAGCCCCACAACGAGTGGTGAATCATTCCGAGCAGCGAACAGTCCGTTTGCGCCGTCGATTAGTGCGGCAATGGCGTAGCTACCTTGGATATCATTGATAGCAGCCCGGAAAGCATCTGCTGGGTTCTCGCCTGCTGATAGATAGGTCTCGATGAGGTGGGGTACAACCTCAGTGTCCGTATCGCTGGTAAATGTATGACCATCGGAAACAAGCTGATCGCGCAGCGACTGATAGTTCTCTATGATACCATTGTGGACGACTGTCACCGAATCGGCACAGTCAGTGTGCGGATGAGCATTCTCGTCGGTGGGTGGCCCGTGAGTAGACCATCGAGTGTGGGCGATTCCAGCGCCGCCTCGGAGGTTCTGCCCATTGAGTTTTTCACGCAGGTCGGCAACCTCACCAGCGGTTTTTGAGACCGAAAGCTCTGTTCCACCGAGCGCAACGCCAGCGGAGTCGTACCCCCTGTATTCGAGTTTGCTAAGACCATGGACGAGCGTATCGAGCGTCTGAGAGCCGCGTCCGATACAGCCAATAATGCCACACATCAGCGAACCACCTCCACGCCTTCACTAACAAGTCCACCAACTGTCGCACCAGTCTTAATAGATGCTTGGGTACCGACCAGCGTTCCTGGCTCGAATGCAACGTTTCCAGCTGCACGGACACGGTCGGCGAGCACCGCGCCTAACTGCCGTGATTCGACGATTTCCGTTCCAACTCGAACATCAGCTGGCCCGCCAGGGATGGCGACATTTATACCCAGATGTACATCCTGTCCTAGCACAGTATCGACGACTGTTGAGCCATGGCTGATACGACAATCGTTGCCGACGACAGATCGTCGTATCGTAACATTCGCACCGACCGTCGAATTCTCCGCAAGTGAGACGTTTGGACCAACAACTGAGGACGGGCCGATTTCGCAGTTTGGCCCGATAGCAACCGGCGGCTGTACCGTCGCTGAATCGTGGATAGCTGCATCATCATCTATCCAGACCTGGTCATCCTGCTCAGACACACCAGTTCGGCCACGTTCGAAGATCTCTTGAGCGACGTTTAGTAAGTCCCAAGGGTACGTTGCATCGGCCCAGAGTCCTTCGATGCGCGTCCCCTGAACGAAGGTGTTATCAATCTGTCTGTCGAGCACATCCGTGAGCATGAGTTCGCCATCTGTCCGTGGTATGTTTTCGATAGTCTCGAAGACATCGTCGTCAAAAGCGTACACACCAGCGTTAATCAGTCGGTGTTCGTCTGTATCAGGCTTTTCAATAAGCTCTGTTACCTGTTGGCCGTCCAGTTTAACAACACCGTACCGGTTGGCGTGGGCGCGGTTGACCACTGCCATAACAGGTCCCGGTGCTTCGTCGAACGCATGGCAGACACGGGCAACAGACTCCCCGTCGACGAGTTGGTCTCCGTTGACGACGATATGCGGACCGTCAACGGCGTGACGGGCTTGGTGTAGCGCATGTCCGCTGCCAAGTTGCTTCTCTTGAGTAACGTACGTTATCTGCGTATCACGATACTGCGAGCCGAAATATTCCTGTATCCGCTCGCGCCGATAGCCGACAACAATCGCAATCTCTTGTATGCCTGCTTCGACCAACGCGTTCAGGACATGTTGCAGAATTGGTTGGTTGGCTGCCGGTAACATCGGCTTGGGACGGTTGTCTGTCAGTGGGCGAAGCCGTGTGCCTTCACCCGCCGCCAAGACGACCGCCGTCGAGAAATTCATATACGTATATGATTTTGCCGAAAGTATGTAATTTGTGCTGCCGTTATCACTGTTCGCCCATCGCCTCGCCGGCTACCTTGCGGCCCTGTGCCGTCAGTGAAACCTCTCTGCGTTCACGGACGACTTCAATAACATCCAGTTCAATGAGTTCGTCGTAGATATTCTCGGCTTTTTCGACATCAATGCCGACAAACTCGGAGATAGCAAACGGAGAGACACCGCTGTATAGAGCCATGACGACACGGCGTTCTATCGGGTCAAGTTCGAGATCTGCACGATTTTGCTCAGCCCCCTCTTCGAGTACCTGTTTTAGTACGGAGATATGGTGCTCCCGTCCCGAGAGATACGTTTGGACACTGCGTCCATCTTCGTCAGTGTGTTCGACTTCTAGAATATTCCGTTCTTCCCCGGCAACGGTACGTTCGTCGGTTTCGAACTCCCCAATGTCGTCACGCTCAATGACGAATTTCTGTCCGTCCTCCAACACCATCTTGACATCGTCTTTCGTGACTTTAAGCCGGCCACGCTGCCAGTCAATGCCTTGGATGACACCGCCAACAACTGCAGGGTGTTTCACGTAGATGACCGCGCCGTCTAAAAAAGCCCTGTAAAAATTTGTTTCGAACACTTCGTGGTCTGGTGTTGTCACCAGCAACACTTCGTTTCCAACGTGGAGCGTCGTATACCGTGTCTCTGAGGCCGCCTGCTGGTTAATGTCATACCGTTCGCCCATCTGGTTTATATCGCTGAGCGGTATCGTTATTTTTCCGTCAGAGACGATTACGATGCGCTTGTTGGTCAACATTACCCGGCACTGCTGCCACTCCGCGGTAGTCAGTTCTTGCCCGTTCTTTACAGCGTGTAAAAATTTCCCCTGCGTATCTTCTATTTTCGTTTCTGACGAACTCATTGGAGACGGTTTTCCTGCTTATGATTTTTCGTGGACGCAATTATACGTTGTGGCCTTCGTAGGGTGAGAGGCGTACAAGTGGTCGGCTCAATTAGCGCTCGTTCATCGCTTCGCTGGCAAGATTCCGACCGTGTGCATTCAGAGAGACTTCAGTCCGCGTGCGAATTTTATCAACCGCCCCTGCCTCAAGGAGCGTCTGGTACACTTCTTCGACTTCGTCGACCGGAATGCCGACGAAGTCTGCTATCTCAAACGGAGAAACACCTGAATAGAGAGCCATCAGCACTTGGCTTTCGACTTCTGACAGTTCATATTCGTCTTCACGTTGCTCTATCGTAGTCGTTAGCAGTGAATCGAGGGCCTCTGTATGCCGGTCTGTTCCAGAGAGATGGGTCTCAACGCTTCGGTCGTCTTCGTCAGTATGTTCAGCTTCGACGATAGTCCGCTCTTCACCCATCACGTGCTGTTGTGCTGTTTCGATAGTTCCCACGTCTTCGATGGGAAAGGAGAGTGTCTGATTTTCTGGCAAGCGAAGCGATATGCGGTCTCCGTTTAGTCGAAATTTGGCTTTCGACCAGCTTGCATCATCTTGGACAACACCGCCGACCTTCGCAGGGTGTTTTGTCAGAATAACCTCGTCGTGCAACGCCGCACGGCAGAACTCGATTTCAAACGAATCGACCTGCTGTGCGTCGACAAGAATAACATTCGAGCCGATACGAAGTGGCGTTGCTCTACCATCCTGATATGTCTCGGGTAGTGTCGTCTCGTCTTTGAGAAGCCTGATTTTCGAGTGAGGGATTGCTTGTTTATTACTGTTTGTCGAGAGGACGAGTCGCTTGTCGGTCAACACGATTCGACAAGAGCGCCAACTGGCGTCTGCAAGAGGCTCACCGCTCTTGATTGCATAGAGATAATCGCCTGACGTATCGACAAGCTTCTGTTCACCCTCGCTCATTCGCGTCTCTTATACTGGTCATATGTGGTGACTGGTATAAAAGGCCTCCCACGTCGTCCGACGCCTGACACACGACCAAACCGGCGACGATTGGTGCTGTGGTTACTCGGATTCGTGTGCCGGGACTGTGCTGGGCTCAATCTGGTGTGTTTCTTGGGTCGGGCTGTCGACACTAACGCTGTGGCCTGTGTGCCGTACATGGGTTTTACCGAACCGCTTAGCAGGCCGTTGCTCGAGGTATCGTTCTTCTGCCTGGCAGTCCTCACAGGAGACAGTCCACGGAGCGATGTCGTCGGGATAATGTCCAGTATGACGACAGTGATCAAGCGCAAATTGTTCGATCGCACGATTCCCCGCATGCAACTCAGTAAGCTCGTAGGACAACTCCCATTCTTCGTCGCAGACTGAACAGCTGACCGTCGGTGCTGGCTTGGCTTCGTCAGGTAGGTCCGTCTCTAGTGGGCTGCCGTCAGGTTGTGACCCCGACTGGTCGTTTCTGTCCACAGTACAGGTTTCCCGGCCATCCTAATGAAGGTAACTCCGTCTTGCAAAACAAGAGGTTTGTACCATCGTGTCCCAAATGCCAGTATGGTTGAAAACGTCATCTGGCCAGCGTATTTCGATTTAGACCTTCCTCGTTCTGAGGGACGGCGCGTGCCCGAGGAGATGGCAGTATCGGAGCCGACAGTCGACGAAATTGCCAAAGCCGTCCAGCAGGTGGGCTACGACGCTGTTATCGAACGAAAAAAGACCTATCCCAGAGAGTACGAACCACGCGGTCGTGTTCTTGTACAGGGTGCAGACGACGCAAGCAAGAGTGACCTCGTCAGCGCGACCGCAGCTTATCTTGGTGCGATTCGGAAATGAAACGGGCCGGAACTGCTGTGGGGATAGCACAGGGGGTCGTTGTCGTTCGGATGCCCAACGGTGACGAGCTAACACTCGGAACTGAGCTTGTCGATGACTCCTTAGACACTGTTGGGCATGTGGTTGATCTCTTTGGTCCAGTAGACCGCCCCTATCTGGCTGTCTCGCCGACAGTCGAGAATCCTGCCCTGCTCGTTGGGAACCCACTCTATACACAAACATGACGGGTCTGTATCAGGAAGGCAGTCGCCTGGCTTGAAGTGCGCAGAGTCCAACGACAGTACATGCACCTTCACTGGCACCGCAAGGATCTGCGCCTGAGCGACAACCGAGGGCTTGTCGCCGACGTAGATGCGGACCAAACAGTCTCCCTGTTCGTATTCGACCCCACAATTTTGCGAAACGCCACACCCCCACGGATGGCGTTCCTTCTCGATTCACTCCAAGCCCTGCAGGCGGCGTATCGAAAGCGTGACGCCACGCTATTGATAGCACACGGAAATCCAACAGACGCTGTCCCAGCGGTTGCCAACGCGGTCGATGCAGAGACAGTGACATGGTGCCGTGACTACTCAGGCTTGGCTCGGCAGCGCGACAGTGCAGTCAGGCGAGCGCTTGACGACACAGATATAGACCGACATACAGTCGACGACGCCGTCCATCACGCACCGGGAGAGATTACGACAAATGCTGGAGACCCCTACAAGGTGTTCACCTACTTCTCAAAAAAATGGCACAAGCGCCCGAAAACAGAGCCAGTTGCGCCGCCAACGCCAGACTCGCTTGCGACACTCGGTCATACAGACGTTGTTGAGACGATTGGTGCTGCCAAGCGCGGAGACGACGAAGACGATGTCACGCTCTATAGCTCGATTCCGTCTCTGGAGGAACTTGGCTTCGATACTCCGGGTCCAACGGTCCCGACGGGAGGGACAGAGAGTGCGAAGGCGTTGCTCGACTCCTTTTGTGAGGGCGATATCTACCGATACGCCGAGCGGCGAGACTATCCAGCCGACAGCTGTACGTCACACCTCTCGCCACATCTCAAGTACGGAACAATCGGGATTCGTACCGTCTACAACGCAACTGAACAAGCAAAGGCGTCTGCTGACACCGACGAAGAACGCGAATCGGTCTACGAGTATCAAGACCAACTTGCCTGGCGCGAGTTCTACACACAGGTGCTTTGGGATCGGCCAAATGTTGTGACGGCGAATTTCAAGGAGTACGAGAACCCAATCGAGTGGCGAACCGATGAGTCTGACTTGCAGGCGTGGAAAGACGGCAAAACTGGCTATCCAATTGTCGACGCCGGAATGCGCCAGCTCAGAAAAGAAGGGTACATGCACAACAGGGTACGGATGATTGTTGCGTCGTTTCTCACGAAGGATTTGCTCATTGACTGGCGGGAAGGCTACGACTGGTTCAAGCAGAAACTCGTCGACCACGACACTGCAAACGACAATGGTGGCTGGCAGTGGGCTGCCTCTACGGGAACCGATTCACAACCGTATTTCCGCATCTTTAACCCGATGACACAAGGCGAGCGGTACGACCCAGACGCCGAATATATCATGGAGTACGTCGACGAGTTAAAAGGAGTGTCTGCGGATATCATTCATTCCTGGCACGAACAGGACCTTGGAACACGGAAACGGCACGCAGCCGACTACCCATCACCGATTGTCGACCACAGCGAGCGCCGTGAGCAGGCAATCTCGATGTTTGAGCGAGCACGTGGCGACGAGTGAATCGTGCCTACTGTTAACACAGCCGGTAAATAATCGCCGCATCGAGAGGCTGCCCTTTTAGCCATAGCGTCCAAGATTCTGTGCATGCACGTTGCCCTAGTCACCGTCGGAGACGAGATACTCAACGGTGAGACGACAAATACGAATGCAGCCTGGCTCGGCCGACAGCTTCAAGGGTTTGGTGTCACCGTCGGTCGGATGGCTGCCGTTCCGGACAGCGTCTCAGATATTGCCCGTGTTGTTAACGAATATCACGCAGAGTACGACGCTGTCATCGTCACGGGTGGTCTCGGACCGACTCCCGATGACATGACGATGAAAGGGGTGGCCGCCGCGTTCGGGACAGAACTTGCTCACGACGAAGAAGTCACTCAGTGGCTCGAATCGGAGAAAGGGTACAGCAACGATGACCTAGCTCCCAAGACGACACATGTCCCCAAACAAGCGACGATGTTACCGAATCCTGAGGGAGTTGCGCCGGGCTGTGTCATCGAAAAAGCATACGTTTTGCCAGGTGTTCCAGCAGAGATGAAAGCAATGTTTCAGGAAGTGGCAGACGAGTTCAGCGGCGAGCAGACGTACGTGGAAACTGTCAGGACGCCCGAGCCAGAGAGTCACCTGCTTGATAGAATCGTCACAGTTCAAGAGGAATTCGATGTCAGCGTTGGAAGCTATCCGGGCGAAGACGTTCGGTTGCGGGTTGAGGGAACCAGCGAAAAAACAGTGTCGGGCGCAGTATCTTGGTTACAGGAACGCGTCGAACCGACAGAGTAGGTGAAATTACGTGGTCAGTGCTCTGACCCAGAGTGCTGCGAGAACGATACCGCCAAGCAGGAGTACCCACGCTGCTGCGTCGACAGTGCTCGCACCGACTCCGACCTGTGTGGCTTCAAGGACTAGTTCACTCATGACTGACTCTTAGACCCGAGCGTAATTAATGTATTCCGTTTTGATTTAGTATGATGGTGCTTTTTACCACAACGCCCGAACTACCGTAAGATGCGTCGAATCGGGTTTGTCGTCAACCCTATCGCAGGGATGGGCGGTCGTGTTGGTCTTAAAGGGACAGATGGAAAAGTATCAGAAGCAATCCAGCGCGGGGCAGAAATGCGTGCTCCTGACCGGGCACGTGACGCACTCGTTGCACTTGCTGATGCTAGTGCTGAGCTCAAGCTATACACCTACGGTGGGGTCATGGGCGCAGACCAAGCCCGCGAAGTCGGTATCGAACCAACTGTTGTCGGCCAGCCGGATGGAGCAAAAACCGAAACGCGCGCAACCGACACCCGCGATGCCGTCTCCGAATACCTCAAGCATGATATTGATTTAGTCCTCTTTGTGGGCGGCGATGGAACCGCGGTCGACGTCGCAACCCTGATTGAAGAGACTGACCAAGAGATCCCTATTTTAGGTGTTCCTGCCGGAGTAAAAGTCTACTCAGAGGTGTTTGGTGTCTCGCCAGAGGCAGCAGGTCACATCGCGGCAACCTTTCACGAGACTGAGCCTGCAGAGGTCAACGATATCGACGAAGACGAGTATCGGGACGGCGAGGTGAAAACAGAACTCCGTGCACTCGCCTCAGTGCCGGCTGCCGAACAACGACAGTCGAGTAAACAACTGGGCGGCGGCTCAGTTCAGGGTCTTGCTGAAGGATTTACAGAAGAGATCACAGCCGATATGACCTGTGTTCTCGCTCCCGGGAGCACAGTGGGAACTATCGCAGAGAAACTTGGCGTGGACGGAACTGCGCTCGGCGTTGATGTCTACCGTGGCGGAGAGTTGCTGGTCGAAGATGGAGCTGCAGACGAGATTCGTGGTGCACTTGGGGAGAACAATGTGGTTGTTGTCTCCCCCATTGGAGGACAGGGGTTCGTATTTGGCCGTGGGAATCAGCAAATCTCACCGGACGTACTCCGACGCTCGGATATCGAAATTGTTGCTTCCCGTCGAAAACTTGACGATATTGGCGTTCTTCGGGTCGATACCGGCGACGAGGCCCTCGACGAGAGACTCCGGGGATGGCAGCGTGTCCGCGTCGGTCGCCACGAGCGACGCTTGATGGAAGTCGTATAGTGTGTGTCATCTAGGAGGTATGGATATCCTTAAGGTGAAAAGCAAATAATAAAGGGTACATGGAAACCCGGAAGGTACAGCGTTTGGGGCCATCAACCCTCGCGATGACGCTGCCAGCAGAGTGGGCAGGTGAGTACAACGTCGAGAAAGGTGACGAAGTATCGCTCAGACTTGGCGGCAAGGGAACCTTAACAGTGTTGCCAGAGTCCGCACACAGCGAAGGCACTGAAGCCGTCATTACGACCAGCGGACTGGACGCTGACTCGGTTGAACGAGCCATTATTGCCCAGTACGTTCTCGGTCGACGCATCATTCATGTAGAAGTCGGCGAGAATAAACCTACCCTGCCAAGCAACCACATCAACGCAGTGTACAACGCGGAGACCCAGTTGATGGGGCTCGGTGTCGTCGAAGAAACCCCCGAACGAATTACAATTCGTTGCTCTGTCGACCCAGAAGATTTTACGCTCGACAACCTGCTTGAGCGGCTCGAATCGACGGGGAGTACGATGCGCAACGAAGCGATTCGGTCGCTGGCACACGAGAACCCAGATCTCGCGCAACGAGCACTGAACAGGGAACGGCAAGCAAACAAAATATTCGTGTTGGTGCTTCGACTCCTGTTTACCGCGTATCAGAACCCCAACCTAGCGCGGTCAGTCGGTCTGAACGACAGTTTCCCGCTTATTGGCTATCGCTCGGTCGCAAAAAATCTCGAACTGACAGCGGATAACGCCGAAGATATCGCTGAAACCGCACTCAAAGCGGAGGGACATGCACTCAACGTCGAAAGCGAGACCATGCGCCGAATCAGAGAGTACACTGAAGAAGTCAACGAGTTAACCGAGCTTGCGGTCGAATCTGCTGTCGAACGCGACTACCAAACAGCAATCGAGGTTAAAAAACGGTTTGGCGAGGTAGAAAACCGCGAACGAGATATCCTTGCTGACCTGCCTGAGATGCAGAACACACAGTTACTCCAGAGTCGAGAAGTCCTGGTAAGTCTCGACGAGACAGCCCGCTATGCTGTCCGAAATGCTGAGATAGCGACAAACCTTGCACTTGACGAGGAGTCAGACCATATCACGCTCCAGTAACTAATCGCTCAGTACCACACAAACTAAGTAGCGAACAACTAAATCAGAGTGTATGGCAGAGACTTCACAGCAGTCAGATATGGCAACGGGGCTTGGACTCTTGCTCGGAATTATTGCTGTGCTAGCATCAGTTGGCACGGCAGCATCATCATATATCTCGTTTATGGGAGACCATAGCGAATCAATGCAACTTTTCTCGGGATTGGCCCTGACCGTCGCGCTAATCGCTGGCAGTCTCGCTATCGTCGCTATCCACGTCTACGAGTAGCAGATCCGTCAGCACACTATGCAGGACGCACCGCCGATTTTTAAACTCACTAATAACCGTTAATACGCTTGACTACCTACATACAATAATGACCACTCAGAGTGAGGACGACCCACAAATCGACCTCAGCGAGGAGGACCGGCAGATTCTCGATTACCTCCGCGACCAGGTATCTCGAGGTGAGAGTTATTTTCGCTCGAAAAATATTGCCAAGCACATCGGGCTCTCTTCGAAACAGGTCGGCGCGCGCCTTCCGAAGCTTGATGAGGAAACTGACGACGTGGAAATCGAAAAATGGGGCAGAGCACGCTCAACGACGTGGCGTGTCACACAGGGCTGAGAATCGAAACGACAAAGGCCAATCTCTTTGACTGCAGGGTGTGACCACTCGTCAATGGCACTGACACTGGCACTCGCACAACTCGAAATAGACAGTGGAGACGTAGCCGGAAACAGGGCACGCGCTGTCGATGCTGTCGAAGCTGCCGCAAACCGTGGTGCTGATCTCGTTGCTCTCCCGGAGATATTCACTGTCGGGTACTTTGCATTCGATAGCTACGCCGAGCACGCTGAACCACTTGACGGGAAAACAGTCAAGAAGTTGCAGGCTGTCGCAGCCAAGCACGATATTGGCGTGCTGGCGGGAAGTATCGTTGAAGACCTCGAAGCCAGCTCAAATGCCGGTTTCGAGACGCCTGCTGAGAGTGGGTACGCGAACGCTTCGGTGTTTATCGATACTGATGGGACATCCCAGGGCGTCTATCGAAAACACCATTTGTTCGGGTACGACTCTGCTGAACAGGACCTACTAACAAGCGGGGAGTCACTCGCGACGGTCGCGTTCGGTAACTTTACTGTTGGAATGACAACCTGCTATGATCTCCGGTTCCCGGAACTGTATCGCCGACTTGTTGACAAAGGCGTGTCGCTAATTCTTGTGCCAAGTGCCTGGCCGTACCCACGCGTCGAACACTGGAAACTCCTTCCGCGGGCGCGTGCAGTTGAGAATCTCTGCTATGTGGCGACGATAAACGGGTCCGGAACGTTCGATGACGCGACGTTGGTTGGCCGTTCGACGGTGTATGACCCATGGGGAACCGCAGTCGCCCGACTCGACGAAGAACCGGGAATTGTGACAACACAAATTGAACACACAGAAGTTCAGCAACGACGGACAGAGTTTCCGGCGCTAGAAGACCGCCGATACTAGATTGCCACAGCCGGGGGTTTTAAACATAATAGCCACCTTGTACTGTCTGCCGGGAGACGCTTTTCACGTCGGACCGGCACACAACATTCGGCCAGTTTCTCCTCGGCGGGCCAATAGGGTCGTCCGGACGACCCTCTCCTCGTCCCGACGCTTTTTCGACACGTCTCGGACGACGTATTCGTTGTCAAAGCGGTGCTGTAATTTCTCAAAGACCGTGGAGCCGTAATGTTGCCCTGTTTCCGGTATCATCGTCGAGTCGGTCGAGTTCCAGTTCTCCCCCAACAGTATCTGCAACCCAGTTTGCCAGCCACAGCCCAATTCCCATCGAGTGTACGAGCGGTGTCTCCTCGCCGACATTGATGGCTTCCTGGTCCGTGCTGGGTATCGGTGGACACGCATCTTCGATGACGGTGATGATGTCGGAATCGACTCGCTTTAGTCTGATTTGCACACGGGGCTCATCGTCCGGATTGTGTTCGATTGCGTTTTCTACAAGCTCAGAGATCGCAATTCGATACGACTTTGGGATATCTGCAACGAGCTCTTGGGGTAGATCTGTTTTGATACGCGAATCAGGATATTTTCGCTGGTGTTGCACAGCAAGGTGCTCGATAAGTTCAACGACACTCATCTGACGCTCTACTGTCGGATTGAACCCGACTTCTGTCTGTGCTGTCCGCGCTTTCTCACTCAACTGGATGAGCTCGTCTGCAGCGGCTTCTATCTGTTCAGCGGCCTCCTGTAGATGGTCCTCTTCGGTGTTCTGAAGCGTCTGCGCGTGGCCGAAAATAAGATTCAGTTTGTTCCGGACGTTGTGCCTGAGAACGCGGCTCAACACGTCTAATTTCTGTTCTCGATGCTGACGGGCACGTATATCCCGTGCAACTCCTGTCAGCCCGTTGTACCCATCTGCGAACGGAAGCAGTTTGAACCGGATTTCGACGGGTTTCTCTCCCCCAGATTTAGAGAGTAACGTCGTCAGCGCTGAGCCCGACCCCTCGCCGGTCCGCATTGCAGACCGGATGGTTGCATTAATTTCTTTACGGGCATTGTCTTCTAATACCATCGTTACCCGGTTACCGATTATCTCATCTCGTTCATAGCCCGTTAGATCCACAAATGCCTCGTTGACAACACTAAAACGTCCATTCTCGTCCAGCATATACAGTCCATCTTCGGCTTGTTCAACTAGATACGCATACCGCGATAGGTCGTCGGTGTCCGAACTATGGGTAGGGACAGTCCCATCGTCGCTCATAAATTAACTAGTTGCGATATGTGTTATGATATGCCTGTCACTTAATGTCACGGGGAGAGACATTGTGTGGTCGAGAGCATCTGCCCCAACATCTGTTGTGCACTCCCCGATAGACCCCATATTGAGAGATTGAAAGGAGTTACTGCCGCTCGTTGAGCGTTTGCCGCGCCTGCTCGAAGTCTTCGTCTGTAATCGTGACAGTATCGGCCTGTTGCTCTATTTCGTCAGGGTCAATTTCGGTTGCAACAGTTCGAATCGCTCGCATTGAGGCCTCACGAGCAAGTGCCTCGATATCTGCACCGGAGTAGCCTGCTGTTGATGTCGCAAGCTCATCGAGATTAACTGTCTCTTCAAGTGGCGCACCGTTCGTGTGAACTTCCAGAATCTCTCGCCGGGCGGCCTCGTCTGGATTTGGTACTTCGATATGTTGTTCGAGTCGGCCTGGTCGCAACAATGCTGGATCGACATCGGCTTTACGGTTGGTCGCAGCGAGAACAACCAGCTTGGGGTGGCTCGCAGCGCGGTCCATCTCGGTGAGTAACTGAGAAACGACACGCTCGGAGACTTCGTTTCCATCGCCGCGGCTACTTGCAATTGCGTCCAGTTCATCGAGAAAGACAATAGAGGGAGCTGCCTGTCTTGCCCGCTCAAACAAGTCTCTGATTGCAGCCTCAGATTCGCCAACGTACCTGTCCAGTATCTCGGGACCGTTTACTCGAACAAAGTTGACACCACTCTCGCCGGCTATTCCTTCTGCAAGCAGCGTTTTCCCTGTGCCTGGGGGGCCATAGAGGAGGACGCCCGATGGCGGGTCGGTTCCTGCCTCCTCAAACAGAGGACCATATGTAAGGGGCCATTCAACCGCCTCTGTCAGCCGGTTTTTGGTTTCCTCGAGTCCACCAACCTCCTCAAAGGTCGTATCCGGTTGCTCGGCGACATACTCTCTCATGCCAGAGGGCTCGACGCCCGTCATTGCGGTCTCGAAGTCGGCGTAGCTAACTTCAAGCTCCGCTGCGTCGTGATTACCGCGACGGAGTGCACTCATCCCGGCTTCTCGACACAGCGATGCAAGGTCAGCACCGACGAACCCGTGTGTTCGGTCGGCAACTGTCACAGGGTCGACATCCTCGCCGAGTGGCATATCACGAGTATGTACCTCCAGAATCTCTCGCCGAGCAGTGACATCCGGGACACCAATTTCAATCTCGCGGTCGAACCGACCGCCCCGACGAATTGCATCATCGATAGCATCGACGCGGTTGGTTGCCCCGATGACAATGACCTGTTCGTTCGCTTCGAGCCCGTCAAGCAGCGTCAACAGCTGTGCGACAACGCGGTTTTCCATGTCGGCGTCCTTGTCGCGTGCACCAGCTATTGAATCAATCTCATCGATAAATAAAATTGCCGGGGCGTTCTCGCTGGCATCCTCGAAGGCCTGTCGAAGCCGTTCTTCGGACTCGCCTTTGTACTTCGAGACAATTTCCGGCCCTGAGATGGTGTCAAAATACGCATCTACTTCGTTCGCAACCGCGCGAGCAATCAGTGTTTTTCCAGTCCCAGGCGGCCCATAAAGCAGGACTCCTTTTGGTGGTTCGATGCCCAAACGCGTGAACAGCTCCGGCTCCGAGAGCGGGAGTTCAATCATCTCACGGACGAGATCTAACTCTTCGTCGAGACCACCGATATCTTCGTAGGTCGTCGCTGTTTCGACTGGCCTCTCTGTCTCAGAGTCTGCTGGGTTCTTGTTACTTTCTTCGATGGACGCAACAGACGGTACTAGCTCTACCTGGGTTGAGCCAGTAATCTTTACCGAACCGGCCGGTGTGGTGTTCGTCACAACGTACGGACCGTACCCTTCAACGCGGATCTGCTTGCCTTTCCTGATAAGGTCGTCACGAAGTTGTTGACGGAGTGATTGCTCAGATGCTGTCTCATTAGCGTGTTCAGTGGCTGGGTGAAGTGTAACCTGTTGTGCATCTTCGACACTTCCGGTCCGAACTCTGACTGTGTCGCCGATGTTTACGCCTGCACTCGCGCGCGTGTCTGAGTCAATGCGGACGAACTGTCCATCCTCATCGCTGGGCCAAACTTTCGCTACCGTCAATCTGGAGCCCTCGATGATTACAGGGTCGCCACTCAACACTTCAAGTTTCGTCTTTATTGCATCAGGAATCCGTGCCCGACCGCGCCCTGCATCGCTCTTGCGAGCGCCCTCGACCCGGACCTCAACGATGCCATCGCCGTCTGTCATATCCGGCGATACGGGCGACGCTCGGTTTATCTTTACGGAGCGTTTCTCATTGAGCTGTTACGTCTCAGTCTCTGAAGAGCCACCCGGAAGAAGGCCACGAAGGCCACCACCGTACGTGATCTCTATAAGGACCAACCCAACAGCGACCGAAAGAAAAACACCGATTGTTTGAACGATTGCTGCTCCTGTGGCCCCATTCGTCGTCCACGGGGGTTCAAGCAGCGTTCCCAGCGCGACGAGGATGATGAATACACCACCTAGAAGCCCGAGAATTTCGAGTTTGTCGTCGTATGTGAGTACGCTCATATCTTGACTGTCGGTGTTCTCCGTGGTAAGTCCCGTGGTTTCGACCGATTTTAAAAGTATATCTGCCAGTGCGTACAACGCTGGCGGTATGAAGTCTGGACTCCCTGATGCTGTGATACGGTTCGGTGCGGGACTCGGGTTTGTGATGACGTATGCCCTGCCGGTTCGATACAACATTGGACCAGAAGGCCGCTGGTGGGAGTCTGTTCGGCAGAGCCTCTCTCATCTTGGTGCCCACGTCGACACACGGATGGGTCCTCGACCAATCACAGTCGGAGAGTATGCCGGGACACTGAATATGCCCCCTGCAGTCGTCGACACATTTCTCTGGGAACAGAACTTTGTCCGGAATCCGTTTTCTCGGGTCAAAACACTGGGCGGCAGGTCCGAGTGTGGCTCGTGGGTCTATCGGGAGTCACCACTTGCCAATCGCCAGCTCCATGTCATGCTATTTGCGACCGACGACGCACGCACTGACGTGTATGCCCACGAAGAGTCATCGAGTGTCAACCCGGACGAAAGTGTCAACCACGTCGACGGAACCGGTCAAAACGTTGCCGTTGGTGTCGAATGGGCACGTGAAAGACTCCCCCTCGATGTACGAAAGGAGACAGCAGACCCGCCGGCTGGTCCGTGGACCGAATCGGTTGCCGAATCAGGAGACACTGATTGAGGGGTTGTTGTCGAATCGCTTTCGTGTATCGTTTGAGAGAGGGTACTACTCGGAGCTCTCTGGGGCAGCATCAGGAAGAAACGGCGAAATGTCTTCATGAGCGAATGTCACTCCGTCATCATTGTCGAGGGGATGAACATGGAGAAGTATCTCCTCGTTTTTCTGAATTACGTCGGAGAATTCCGAATCAGACACAGTGTTGTAGTACACCGGAAGCATAATGGCCGTCTCGGATTCAGAGTCCTGTTCGACAACGAGCAAGAACACAACCGAGCTGACGGTCTTTCTATAGACCTCTACAGTGTCAAACGTCCCAGTGTCGACGAGATTCTGAGTTTCCTCGAACTCGGCGTCGGGAACGAGTACGCTCAAGCGGTCCGGTCCCTCCCTGTCGTAGACCGCTGTCACGTCGCCAGGAGAAAGTGTGTGGACAGTCCACCCTTCGGACTCGTATTCAGCTGCAGTTGCTGCTGTATCATCCAGAAGGTCCTGCCAGAAGGCATTAAACGGCGAACTCGTAGCTTCCTCATCGGTCATACCAAGCATTGAGGGAGTGCTAAAAAAAAAGCTGTCTGTTGTCCGATCGCCAGATGAGAGAGACAACGGACAACAAAGACCAACAATAACTGTGCTGTTTGGCGACAACGACAATGGTTGACTAGGGCACAGATTTTATATAGGAGACATTCGTTACCACGGCTATGGCAGAAGATAACGAAGAGCTGGACAGACGTGGATTCTTGGAATATGCTGGAGCGACTGGGGCGGCAGTGACAAGCCTCGCTCTGGCAGGTTGTACGGGCGATAGTGAAGATGAACTAGAAGACGGTAGTGATGGCGGAACTGAAGACGGTAGTGATGGCGGAACTGAAGACGGTAGTGACGGCGGAAGCGAAGACGGTAGTGACGGCGGAAGCGAAGACGGTAGTGATGGCGGAAGCGAAGATGGGGAAGATGGCAGTGACGGTAGTGATAGTGAGCCATTTGAGATTACAATGACTCAGCGGCAGGACCCGACGACGCTTGACCCACACGACCACCGTGAAACCACAACAGATAACGTCTTACTGCACGCGTACGAGGGCATTCTCTGGCGGACCGGAAGCGGTGAGATTATCGAAAGTCTCGCTACGGAATGGGAACAGCTTGCCCCCGACAGGCACAAGTTCACAATCCGGGAAGGTGTCACGTTCCACGATGGTACTGAGCTTACGCCCAGTGACTGCGCATTCAGCGTTAAGCGCGTTGTCGACCCAGACGTGGGCGGACTAGAAAGTCCCCAGCGTGACCAGCTTGCAGGTATCGTTGACGCCGAGGTGGTCGATGGTGAAAACGCTATCATCGTCCACTCGGACGGCGTCAACCCGATGGTGTTCCAAGAGATTGCCTCCTACTGTCCGGTCGTCAGCGAGCAATGGATTTCCGACAAGTCTTCCGATGATATTGCTGTCGATATAAACGGAACTGGCCCATATCAGCTTGCAGAGTACAACGAAGGAGAGTCGACAGTGTTCGAACGGTACGACGACTACTGGGGAGAGATGCCGGACGCTACGCAAGTTGAGATTATCGCGGCAAGTGAAAATAGCACCCGAACGGGACAACTTGAAGCCGGAGAGACTGATATTGTCTCAGCAGTTCCCCCAGCAGATGCGGGCCGGATTCAGGGCGCAGACGACCTGCGAATTGCTGACACAGGGAGTACGCGGATTCTGTTCATGCCGATGCGGTACGACGTGGAGCCGTTCTCGAGTACCGAGTTCCGGCAGGCGATGAATTACGCTATCGACCTCGAACAGATGATCGAAGAAATCCTTCGTGGGTTCGGTAAACCGACCGGCCAGCCAACTCTCCCAGGATTCTTCGGCCACAACGAAGATATCGAGCCGTATCCGTACGACCCGGAACAGGCAGAGCAACTCGTCGAAGAGAGCGGACATGCCGGCGCAGAAATCGAAATCGAGTATCCGGCTGGACGGTATCTCCTAAACGACGAGCTTGTGCAGGCGGCCGCTGGGTTTATCGATGAGTTGAGCAACGTTTCCTGTGAAGCTGTGAGTCGTGATTTCGGAACGCTTACTGGAGAGTTGCTTGACGGAGATATTACGACCCAGCCAGAGTTCTACAATATTGGGTGGGGGAACACAACGTTCGATGCCTCACAGACCATGGTCTTCTGGTTGACTGAGGGAACCTCTGGATACCATTACGTCAACGAGGAGATGGGACGTTTGCTTTCCCAAGCGAGCGAAGAGGCCGACCCAGAGGAACGTGAGCAGTTGTTCAAGGAAGCGAACCAATTAGCTCACGACGATGCAACATGGGTATTCCTCAATCAGGAGTTCCTCGTCTATGGTATCAACAACCGTATTGAATGGGAGCCCCGCCAAGACGAGTTCTTCCTCGCTCAGGGGATGGATCGGGCTGAATAGAACGGTCACTCGACGTATACGTTTCAATCCTGCTAATGCGACTAACCAGATTCTTCATCAGGCGAACGTTACAGGGGCTTCTCGTGGTGTGGGGAGTGATTACTATCGTCTTCCTGTTGCGGTTTATCACGCCAGGAAACCCGATAGACTTTGTCGCACCGCTGGATGCGTCGCCGGAGCTGCGGCAGTCACTGGCCGCCGATCTCGGGCTCGACAAGCCGCTGTATGTCCAGTACTTCGAATATGTCACAAGCCTCGTACAAGGGGATATGGGCTACTCGTTCCTGCGGGGGCAGCCGGCAAGTGACATCATCTTCCGGCGTCTTCCGGCAACGCTCGAGTTAGCAATTGCGTCGACAGTTGTCGCTATCGTGTTCTCGATACCGCTTGGCGTTATTAGTGCAACCCGTCGGAACGAACCAGTCGACTACGCTGCAACGAGTTTCTCGTTGGCTGGCATCAGCACACCCAACTTCTGGTTGGGGATTATGCTCATTCTCGTGGTGGGTGTCCAGTTCGAACTCCTCCCCACGAGCAGGCGAATCATCGGGTTTGCTCCAGCGGTCGAGATGCTGATTTTCGACCAGAGTACACTGGGTATCCGTGCCTGGTTGGAACACATCATTTTGCCCGCAGTCACCCTTGGAACCTACTTCACGGCACTGATTGTCCGTCTCACGAGAAGTGGGATGCTCGAAGAACTTGGCAAATCATACGTGGAGTCCTCGCGTGCGAAGGGACTACCGGAGACACTTGTCCGATATAAACACGTCCTCCGGAATACGATGATTCCAATCATCACTGTTCTCGGATTGCAGTTGGGAACACTCATTGGCGGCGCGGTCATTACCGAATCAGTGTTCTCTTGGCCGGGACTCGGGACGCTGGTTATCGACGCAATCAATCAGCGTGACTGGCCGCTAATTCAAGGGACAATCATCATCATCGGTACCGGGTTCGTTATCATAAATATATTTGTGGACGCGCTGTACACGTACCTCAATCCACAGGTGGAGTTCGAATGAACAGGGAGTTGATACAATGATTTCTGACCGTGTCAAGCAGAGCATTCGTGCAGAGTTGCGCAGAAGCCTTATGGCGAAAATCGGCATTGTCTTGGTGGTCGCCATCATTCTTGTTGCCACCTTTGCGCCGTTTTTAGCCACGCAAAACCCAAAAGAACAGAACCTCTCGGAGTCGAACATTCCGCCAGTAGGCTTTACCGAAAGTACCGAAGAAATCCAGTTTATTGATGGCGAACGACAGACGGTCACAGAGACAGTGGGCGGGAGTCTCGACCATCCACTGGGAACGAATCAGCTCGGACAGGACATGTTCTCTAGGGTTGTGTATGGGGCACGTACATCGCTCGCTGTTGGGGTTCTTGGAACGCTAATTGCTATGTTAACTGGTGTCACTGTAGGGTTAATCGCGGGCTTTTACGGCGGCCGTGTCGACGACGGGTTGATGCGCTTTGCAGATATCATGCTCGCGTTCCCTGCGCTCGTATTAGCAATCGCACTTATCGGGTTACTCGGACCTCAAACAATTGATATACCTGATCCGTTCGTGGCCCTAGGTCTTGTCGATGGAATGCCCAGTTCGTTTACCCTACCCTTAACTGTGACACTTGTTGTCGCATTGGTCAACTGGGTCTGGTTCGCCAGAGTCGCGCGGGGCGAGGCATTGACCGTGCGCGAGCGCAATTACGTCAAAGCGTCTCGCAGTCTGGGGGCAAGCAACCCACGGTTAATGATTCGGCATGTCTTACCAAACAGTCTGACACCGATTATCGTGCTGGCAACAATTCAAGTTGCAGTCATTATCCTGCTAGAAAGTTCGCTCTCGTTCCTCGGATTCTCCGGGACGAACCTCTCATGGGGGTTCGACATCTCACAAGGGCGTGACCTGCTTGCGACCTCATGGTGGATTGCGACCGTTCCCGGCTTAGCGATTGTCCTTGCCGTCATCGGCATCAATCTTGTCGGCGACTGGTTGCGGGATGCACTGGATCCAGATATTGAAGGCGAAGGAGGTGGCATGTAAATGAAACCAATACTCCGTATCTCTGACCTCTCGACCCGATTTTTCACGAAATCGGGCCAAGTAAACGCAGTCGAATCGCTCTCGATGTCTATCGATGACGGTGAAGTGTTTGGCATCGTCGGTGAGAGTGGTAGCGGCAAAAGCGTGACAGCGCGGTCGCTAATCCGCCTCATCGAATCGCCAGGAAAGATTACAGCAGGCAAAATAGAGTACAGGAACGCCGAAGTCGCCGACGAAATCGAAGACAGCAATCCAGAAGCTGTTGACGGTGACTACGTTGATTTGGCTGCGCTTCCGGAAGATGTTGTCCGGTCGTTGAGAGGGCCGTCATTCAGCATGATTTTTCAGGACCCTGAGAGCAGCTTCAACCCGACATTGACTGTCGGCGAGCAGATTGCTGAGGCTGTCGAGGTTCAGCGACGGGCCAGTTCGAACCCGCGTTCGGTCAAATCACGAACGAGTTCTTCGGCGTACTCGCTTCGTTCCTATGCTTACGGGACGATAATGCCCAACAGGAGCTACGTTAGCTCCGAGAGTAAAGACCGGGCTGTCGAACTGCTTCAGCAAGTTGGGATTCCTGACCCAGAAGAGCGCGTCGACGAGTATCCACACGAGTACTCCGGTGGAATGCTCCAGCGGGCGATGATTGCTCAGGCACTGGCCGGAGAGCCGGATATCTTGGTCGCTGACGAACCGACGACTGCACTCGATGTCACTATTCAGGCACAGGTCCTCAATCTTCTCCGGGACATACAAGAGGAGACAGGCATGACAATACTACTCATCACGCACAACCTCGGCGTTATCGCGAGGATGTGTGACCGCGTCGGAGTGATGTACGCAGGTGAGATTGTTGAGCGCGGGACTCTCTCTAATATCTTTGATGAAGCGGTGCATCCGTACACTAAAGGCCTACTTGGCTCGATTCCTGACATAGGCAGTGCTGGCGGCCGATTACAGCCTATTGAGGGGAACGTGCCGAGTTTGATGGACGAAGAAATGGGGAATCGGTGTTACTTTGCCGACCGCTGCCCGAAAGCCATGAAGACCTGCTTGGAGAAACCGGCGGATCTGTCTGTCGACGGTGCAAAGGAGCATGAAGTACAATGTGTCCTCGCTAAAGAGGAGTACGACGAGTCGGACGCTCTGGACCCCGGTCAGTTTGAAGGTGAAGACTCATGAGCCTCAAAGACACACTCCGGTCAGCACAGCCAGAGTCGAGTGGGCCACTCGTGGAAGTCCGGAACCTAGAAAAGCATTTCTACGATAACGACAACATTATTGACCGACTGCTTGGGAATGGACCGGTTTCTATTCGCGCGGTTGACGGTATCTCGTTCAACATACACCGTGGTGAAACGCTAGGTCTCGTGGGAGAATCCGGCTGTGGCAAATCTACCACTGGTGAGACGGTTCTTCGCCTCCAAGAGGCGACAGACGGTAGTGTTCAGTTCAGAGGCGACCGAGTGTTTGAGATGAACGGAGATGACCTCTCTGAGTTCCGACGGAACGCTCAGGTTGTCTTTCAAGACCCTTATACGAGCCTTGACCCGCGGGTCCCTGTCGGCCAGACAGTACGAGAAGCGCTCGATATTCACAATATCGGGACAAAAACAGAGCGTAACGAGCGAGTTCGTGACCTTCTTGAACGCGTCGGGCTCTCAGAAGACCAATTCGACCGCTACCCGAGTGAGTTCTCCGGGGGACAGCGACAGCGGATTGGTATCGCACGTGCACTGGCATTGAATCCCGACTTTCTGGTCCTCGATGAACCGACAAGTGCGCTCGATGTCTCGGTGCAGGCCCAGATACTCAACCTTCTCGCTGACTTACAAGAGGAGTTTGAACTGACCTACCTACTTATCTCTCATGACCTTTCAGTTATTCGACACATCTGTGACCGCGTTGCGGTGATGTATCTCGGCGAAATCGCTGAGATTGCAGACGTGGACACACTGTTTGAATCGCCAAAACATCCCTATACAAAGGCACTGCTTGAGAGTGTTCCTCGAGCTGAGACAGCCGAGCGTGACAGAGATATCGAGACACTACAAGGGGATGTCCCCTCGCCACGAAACCCACCAAGTGGCTGCCGGTTCAGAACACGCTGCCCGGAGGTCATATCACCAAACAGCATGGATATTGACCAGCACGTTTATCGTGAACTCATGCACTTCAGAGAGTTGGTTGAGAACGAAGAAATTTCAGTCCACAAGATTGCCCAAGATGCCGGGATTTCCGAAAGCGCAACAGAACTCGACAGCAGAGAACAGAAGGCGTTTGTCGAGACAGTAAAAGACGAAGTGCTCGATATAGAACTGCCGTCGTCGCACGAATCTACTGTTAACGACGCAATCGCCCATCTTGTAGACGAAGAGTGGGAACGCGCTGCGACTGAACTCAGGTCCGAGTACGAAAGCATCTGCGAGACGTCGAACCCCCAGCTTACCGACGACGAGCAACCAGTTGCCTGTCACCTGTACAAGTAGGGAACTACTGTCTCGTTACTATCCGGCAAGAAGCAAGTCACTCTCTCTGTTCGGGCTATGACTGCCCTACAGTCACATGGAGTGCTGTCGGTCCACTCACTGCCTCGTTGCCACTCGGCAGTTTGTTGCACGGGCCGGGCGCGATTTGAACACGCGGCCATCTGGTTAAAAGCCAGACGCTCTGCCAAACTGAGCTACCGGCCCTCACTCTCCATTCAGGTGGTGGTGAGTTAAATACTTACGATTCGCGAAACAGTTCGGCGATGGTCTCCCCGGGCGATTGCCCGGCCACAGATGAATTCCGCCGGAGGAGACAGTACTCGCTGACCGGGAGTTCGACCGTTATCTCACCCAGACGGTACCCAAGCTCCGCAAGTGCTGTTTCGAGTGTGGTTCCCTCCGTAACATCACGTACTACTGA
Organism: Halovenus rubra; assembly: GCF_026586665.1. Classification (GTDB taxonomy): domain Archaea; phylum Halobacteriota; class Halobacteria; order Halobacteriales; family Haloarculaceae; genus Halovenus; species Halovenus rubra. The sequence goes on along the minus strand of NZ_JAODIY010000009.1, from coordinate 138,773 downwards.
GCGTACCTCCCGCACCGTCATATCGTGGTCAATCGCTGCCCAAGCAAGGTGCAACCGGTCGGTTCCGGTGAGCCGTCCGATATGTTTGGCTGTTGAAGGGGCAATATCTCCTAATCCGACGTGTCGTCTGACCGGCCGAGGCAGGTCGTGGACTCGCGCCCATGTCCGCACAAACGAGACACCAACTTCCTCTCCTGTTCGCTCTGCGGCATCTTTGTAGGAGCCTTCTCCTCGAACGAGAACGGCACACGCTGCAGCCCCACGCAACATCGCCTTTGTGTCCATTTCGCCGGGGTCTGCAGTGGCGAACGTGTCGACTGTTTCGCTGGCAGTCGCGACGCTTTCGGAGTCGTCAGGGTCAAACGATACAGCGTCAGCGTCACCAGTAACTGTGGGGTCACCTCGAACAACGGGGTCACCAACTGGAGAGTTGCGTTCTGTCGGCAACGGGCTGTTGCCGTTCTCGTTGGGCATGGGCATCGCTATGTGTGCTACTCGCAAAAGTCTCTCTACTATGACGAATATCGACACCAAGCTGGGAGCTAAATCCCCCGGTACGCTCTTTTTGGCTTTCTATGTCTCAAGCCAAAGCGAGAACAGTCGTCTTGACAGGACTACGTGTCAATACTTTCTGCCAGTGGTGGAGCAGTCGCCTCATAGCCGTCTTGTCGAAGGAACGTAGCGAACTGCTCACACTGGTCGCCGTGGTTGACCAGAATCTTTGAGCTCTCGTATGGCTCCAGAAACGACTGGAGCTCCTCACGGTCTGCATGTGCTGAAAAGTTGTATTGCTCGACCTGTGCACTAACAGGCAAAACCCGTCCGTCGAACTCGGCACGTCCAGTATCAACCAGTTCCTTGCCCGGCGTTCCATCAACCTGATACCCCGTAAGAGCAACCTTATTCGTCGGATTCTGTCGGATATGGGGAATGTAGGAGACGACAGGCCCACCTCCGAGCATTCCGGCAGTCGTCAAAATAACTGTATTCTGGTCAGCGATGCGCTTTCGTTGTCCGTCCTTTCCCGTCACGAATCGGGCGTTTGATTTCGCTCGCTGAAGTGCCTCTGGGTCCCGGAGGAATGACGGATACTGACGGACCAACCCTGTGACCTCAGTCGCCATGCCATCAAGATAACAGTCGATATCATTGGCGGCACATACCAACATAATCTCTTGTGCCCGCCCGATGGCAAAGACCGGGACAATAACGGTCCCGCCCTGCCAGATTGTTGTCTCGATGCTCTCGACGAACCTGTTTTCTACGTCCGCCCGGTCATCGTGTTCTTGTGTAGCGTAGGTACTTTCAGTGATGACGACATCTGCATCGGGTCGTGCAGTCGTTCCCGTAACCAGTCGCTGACCCCTGCTATCGATATCAAGTGGTCCAATGTCGCCGGTATAGAGTAATGTTGTTTCACCGTCGTCGACCAGTACATGTGCACTACCGGGAATATGGCCTGCGTTTAATAACGTTACCTCGTGTCCAGCCGCTTGGAACGGTTGGCCATACATCTGTGTTTCCGAAACCTGCGTCATGCGCCGAACATGTGTCTCTGTGAACGGACACTGGGGCGTATTCCCGTGGATTTTGAGCGTATCTTCCGCAAGTCGTAATGCGAGCGCTCTCGTCGGTGGTGTCCAGTGAATCGGCGGTCTTGCAGTGCCAGAGAGGAGTGAAGGCACAGCCCCCACATGGTCAAGATGTCCGTGACTGACGACTACGGCTTCCGGGTCGATCTCGCCAACTGGGTACCGTGGTGGGTTCGAGGTTTCTAGTCCGTAATCAAGTAACAATGAGTCATTGATGAGAATTGCACTCCGGCCGACTTCACGAGCGCCACCAAGAAAGTTGATATTCATAATCAGATACCTTACTCCGCCGGATCTTCTATGTCAGAGCGTACGCGAAAGCGTTGGTAATCGCCATAAGAGAGTTCAAGCGAGCCAATCCACCAGTTCCATCGCTCGATTACCGAATACTCTTCAGGAGCGTCTTCGAGATTTGAGAGCACGTCTTCGACAGTCGGTTTATACTCCAAATCTTCCTCAATTCGTCCGGAATCTGTAAGATCCCGGGCCTGCCGGGACACTGCCCGTAATGCAGTCTCAGTACCACCGAAAGCATCAGCAAGCTCTTCAACGAGGCGTTCGCGGTCCACAAACGACTGTGTGGGGGGGACCGTCTTGAATGTTGGCCGTCATCGACCCTCAAGCAACCACGAAAGTTTGTCCGCCGCGAGGTTCCGCCCAGTTACTGGCAACACGACAGTCTGTCCGCGGACCAGTTCCGGATGTGCAAGCGCGGCGGCAATCGTTGTTGCACATGCTCCTTCCATGATAATTCCCGACCGGACAATCATGTCTCGGAGTGCATCGAGCGTGGCCTCATCGTCAACCAAGACGAAATCGGACAGTTTGTCGCGGAGTATATCCATCGTCATCGCGAATGGGACACGAGTTGCCAATCCTTCCGCTGTTGTCTCCATTCTGTCGTGTGGTTTGAGATGGCCTTCTTCCCATGCACGATGTGCTGCTGGTGCCTGTGCAGACTGGACACCGATGACATCGCTGCCGAGGATGTCGCCGATAGTCAAACAGAACCCTGAAGCACAGGTCCCGCCACCGATAGGAGAGAAAACGAGGTCCACGTCGGGGAGTTCCTCGACAATTTCAAGCCCTGCAGTTCCGACTCCTGCGACGAGATCTGGCTCGTTGGCTGAATGCACATACCGATACTGTCTTTCGACTGCCATCTCCTCGGCACGCGTTCGTGCCTCGTCGTAATCCTCACCATAATACTTGATGTCTGCCCCGTATGTTTCCATCGAGCTGACTTTGGATTGGTTTACGTCTTCAGGAACACAAATCGTTGCCGGGACGTTGAATTTCTGACCAGCATATGCGACTGACTGGCCGTGGTTTCCTGTACTCGCAGCTATCAACCCGTGCTCTCTGAACTCCTCATCAACGTTTGCCCCCAGCGCAATCCCGCCACGGATCTTGAACGCACCTGTCGGCAACGTGTCTTCGCGCTTGAGATAAATGTCTGCATCAAGTTCCTCAGAAAGCCAATCGCTTCGGACTAGCGGTGTCTTCGGGAGGTGTCTCGACACCTGCTCGCGTGCTTCGTATACGTCAGCTGTCGTCGGTGGCGTCAACTCGTGATACGGGAACACTGTCGTCTGGTCGGGGGAGTCGACCGGTTGGTACCCATCTGCCATACTTGCTATGTGGGCGGTATCGTGGTATAAGTTTCCGGTTGCCGACAGCCACCGGACTCATGTACTCTCTTGATGTTTAGAGAGTGCTTCTTTGATTGTCAACTCACCAGCCGCCACCCGACGGGCTAATTCCTCACCGATAGCACGGTTTTCGGCACTCTGCTCACGGGAGCGCTCCTTGATTCGCTGTAGCTCACCGTCTGTGGGCTGGACATCTCTGCTTTCGACTCGTTTTCCCTCCATCTGTGCAATGTTGACGGCCGCAAGAATGTCTGCCATGCCACGCTCTCCTGCTCCAGTCCCGAGGTATGGTGTCGTCCCCGTTTCATCGACAAGTTCGATTGGTACGTCCTCGATATCGTCGATAATGCGGGCACCGATGAGACGAGCGCCATCGCCAATTCGAACCAGTGGTTCGGCAAAATCTGTCGCTTCCTCGTGGACAATCTCGGCGACCTCGCTCGGTTGGACCTGATACGTGGCAACAACCATGTCACCGGACAGGACAGCAATACCGGGCGTCTCTCCGGGGTCGATTCCGATAACGGTTCGTCCATTGTTCCCCCGCACGACCGCAATGACGTCTTCGACTGTCTCTCGTGGGTTACCCGGCTCTCCCGTAATTACAGGGATATCTGTTTCAGGGGTTGGATCAGCGACACTGGTCACAATAGCGGTTGCGTTGGCTGGTATCTCGTCGTCGGGTTCGATAGTGGTAAATGAGAGACTGCGGTCTCGGAGTTCAGTGACAATCTCGTGATAGAGTTCAAAATCCTCCGTCGCGACGACAATCACACTGCTTTCTATGGGGCACATCTACTTACCTGCAGCGAAATATACGGGGCGATGGTTACGTCTAAGAGTAGTCCGCGATACAGAGTTTACGATAGCGAGACGCAACCGTAACCATTCTATTGGAAGCCCTCCGGGATGGTAGATATGAGCGGTCGTCCCGCAGATGACGAAAACGACGGCGAGGGCCTCAACGGAGAGACACATGCGAGTCAAAATGAAGACGAAATGCCGTTATCTCCCGACAGATCGGCTGAAACGGCCGATGAAGATTCGTCGAAGAACCTATCTGAGTCGGGGAAAAAAGCGTTATTCGACCGATACGAGTCTCTCACGCTGTTTCGCGTTGTTGGTGCAATTACACTCCTTGCGATAGTGTTGCGACTCGTCGCACTGGGGGCACGAGCCGCACACTGGGACGAAGCACGGGTCGCGTACTGGTCGTACTTCTATACTGACACTGGGGCGTCTGCCTACCATTATGAAGAGCACGGACCACTCGCACAGCTCGCTGCAGCACGAATGTTCGAGTTCTTTGGTGTCAATGACTTCACAGCGCGCTTGCCTGTCGCAGTTGTCGGAGGAGTCCTGCCACTTAGCGCGACCCTCTACCGGAAGCATCTTCGGCGTACCGAAACCGTCGCCCTCGCTGTCTTGCTTGCTTTGAACCCAGTTCTCCTCTACTACTCACGGTTCATGCGAAGTGACGTGCTCGTCGCCGCATTCATGTTTACCGCGTTCGGACTGTTGGTTCGTTTCTACGACACGCGAAAGGTCCGGTACCTCCTTGTTGCCGGTGTCGTCTTCGGGCTTGGATTTGGCTCGAAAGAAAACGCTATCATCTATCTACTCACCTGGGGAGGTGCTCTTGGGGTGCTTGCTGACCAGTATCTCCACCGTCCAGCAAGCGAAACCACTGGACTCGACCACGTAACCGAGCGGTTTGGCACGTACTGGAACAGTTTGAAGGCAGCTGCGTATCGTATAGATTATGCAATCGCTGGGTTCCTCTCATTTGTCGCAACTCTGGTCGTCGTGTTTGCGCCCCGCGGTCAAGGAAAGGAAAGGCGATTCAACCCAACTACTGACGCTGACCCGGTTACACTTAAAGATGCAGTCGGCAGCCCGGGACAGGTCCCCACATTGGTCGACGAAACACTCAACGAAGCGTACAGCGGGTATATCGAATGGTTTGCACAGTCCGAGGGAACAACACTGGACACCTACATTTCTTTTCTCGGAGATTATGTCACCATTCTCATCGAATACGCGCCGCTTATGACTGCCTTTGCCCTCTTGGGAATTATTTTCGAGAGATACGCGAGCGAGCACTCACGGGCGCTCATCATGTTCATGTCCTATTGTGGGGTTGCATCACTGGTCGGGTATCCGCTGGGCTCGCATATTCAGGGTGACTCAGGATGGCTCTCAGTACACGTTATTATCCCGCTGCTCGTCCCTGCGTCTGTCGGTGTTGCATGGACGTATGACCGGATCCGTGAGCTGGTAGCCAAGAGGTCAGTTAATCCAGTTGTTGTGGTTGCGGTTCTCGTCTTGTTGGTCGGGGTCTGGGGATGGGCTATTCCAGCGCAGGCAGTGTATCTCAACGATACAGCAGACGATAACGAACTTGTACAGTACGCTCAGCCAGCCTCAGACCTTGGGCCGCTCATTGAGAGCATGGAGGAGGTTGCTGCTGAGAACCAAGGAACAGACGTGATGCTCTACTACGGTGAGAAAAATCAAAGCTACGAGGATGGTGAAGCACTAGTACATCGTAACATCAGTCGCAGCTTCGCTGGTGACTGGCAGGTCGAGCCGACATGCTCGGTATGGGGCGAATCACAGCCACTGAACTGGTATTTCTCGGTTACAGGCTCACAGGCAGACTGTGAACGGAGCCCGACGCAACTTGCATCGTCGGTCACTGATGGCGATATACCCATAGTTATCACTGTCCCTGGAGATTCGACTGTTCCAGAGAATGCCTTCGACGACTCGTATACTAAACAGTCGTACTACCTCCGAAACGTTGGCGAAGAAGTAGTTGTCTACACCCAACAGTCTACTGACCAATCGTAGCCATTCGTCTGTAGCCAAGGCAAACAGGTACAGTCCAACCCTCATCATCAGTGCCTGTATTTAGTTAGCACAAGCGGAGCCGACCCGAATCCAGCAGAGAGAACACTGCCCGTCAGGTGTGTCAAACAGGTATTGAGAGGCCAAAATGCAGAGCAACTGTCCCAACTGTGGGGCCTCTTAGAAAAGATGACTGTTGTTCACGACTGAGCGTACAGACCAAAGGTCCGTCTGGGTATTCTTGTATAGGTACTTCCACTGGTGTTGTAACGTCTTTTTCGATTAGCGAAAGCCCGCTGTTATCTGGCGATACGTGTGGTTGGGGAGAGACAACGGCTATCTGAGTCACTGCCCGGGACTTCCCAGCAGTCTCCGTCGAAGCACAGGAGCTTCTTCCCGTGTTTTCGCCGAAACGTCAGTGGTTCTCCGAGAAACTCTGCACCGTACTCGATACTCTTGTCTTGCAGGAGTTTCGACAGGTCTAACATTGGACTTGAGTACGAGCCCCGAGCAGTTTCATCTGGGTTCGTCGACAAGAGCGAGCGGTCTGGATACGGCGCGACTCCAGCGGTGTCGAGGATTGTCTGGTAGATACGGCGTGTTTCGACCTGTCCGGTAATCCTCTCAGGAGCGTTTGACGGAAAATCGACGGCGAGGGGTACCGAGACGACCGGGTCAAAGACGCTGTGTTGGTGACCTACGAGACCGTTCTCTCCAAGATGTTCGCCATGGTCTGCAGTAACGATAACTAGTGCATCATCAGTCACACCGCGGTCGTTGAGACAACCGAGAAGGTCCCGAAGACGGTCATCAGCGGTCCGGACATCGGCGTCGTACAGTTGGCTCATGGCAGCCCGCTCTCCGGAACTCATTCCTTGCCCAGCATGTGTATGTTGCCAGCCGTTCCGTGAGACCGCGTCAACAGGAAGACCGTCGTCGACAAACTTGTCCCTGTACTCAGGAGCCGGCGACCGTGGGAGATGTGAATGGGGGAGGTTAACAAAAAGAAAGAATGGTTCGCTCGCGTTCTCAACAATTGATTCAACACGTTCGAGCAGGCCATAGGTCGGCGGTGAGGTGGTGCCCGTTTTGGGTCCACGGAACTGCCACCAGTTAAACGCTCGCTCCAGTGGTCGACGAATTGCGGGGGTTGCAGTGATTCGGTTCACCGCTGACCCCGTGTACTGGATGACCGACTCGGGAACACTCATGCGACGGCCAGTATAGAACTCGTCAAACCCAGTCCCAAATCCCGTTGCCGGGCGAATGTATACATTTGGACAAACTGCATACGTTTCGTATCCTGTCGTGGCGAGCCGGGCCGGGAGTGGATTCGTTGCCCGTAAAACTGGACGGACAGTCGTTGCGCCATGTGTGGTCGGATACTCGCCGGTAAATAGCGACGCGTGGCTTGGTACGGACCACGATGACTGCGAGACCGCATCCTCGAAAAGCGTCCCCTTCTTCGCAAACTCGTCGAACGCAGGTGTCGTTTCTCGGTCGTATCCATAAGCTGAAACCCGGTCACGGCGAACGGTGTCGAGAACGAATAAGACGACAGTAGGCTGCTTGTTCATCCTGTCATCAGAGGATAGCGTCTAGTATCTCGTCCGCACCGTGGCGGACAGGGTCTGTCGCCGGGACACCGATTTGTTCGCTGTAGCGTGCGATTGTTGGGTCAGCTTCTATTTCGTCCATCCCGCTCGTGTTGATGACGCCAGCATCAACCGTCGCATCCGTTATCGGCGCGGCTACGTCTTCATACAACTGGACGTACGTTTCGGGGCTCGGAACCTCGAACTCCGGATAGCCCCCGACAGTCTCTTTTCCGGCGACGTGACAGAGGACCATCGAATCGGGCTGTGCTCCGTGCAGAATCGACGTAGTAACTCCTGAATACGCTGGGTGTGCAAGTGACCCCTGCCCCTCGACAAACAAGATATCGTGGTCGCCAGCCTCGTTGATGAGTCGCTCTGTTGCGCCAGCAGCGAAATCGGAGATAACACGGTCAACAGCGATTCCCCACCCAGTTATCATGATTCCAGTCTGGCCAGTCGGGACAACCGCTGCATCGAGTCCGCGCTCGCGAGCCGCATTACGTAACTCGAATGAGGTCGTCATCTTGCCTGACGAACAATCTGTTCCCACCGTAAGGACAACGTCCCCGTCTACGTCCTTTGCATTACCATCGGCGACAGTGAGATCATCTGGTGGGTTGCGAACATCACGGAGTTCAACGTCGTGTTCGTCAGCAAGTGCCCCGAATTCATCGTCGTCAGAAAGGAAGTAGTGGAGACCGGCGACGATATCACAGCCGTGCTCAATTGCTGTCCGAATATCTGCTCGCCACGATTCCTCGAATCCGCCACCGATGGGAGCAACACCGATAATGAGAGCATCACACTCCGGCACTTCTGCCATCGTTTCGACGATTGGTGCGTCCTGTACATCTGGTATATAATCCGTAACGCGCTCACCAGCGTGCTCGCGGTCAAGGACACCGACGATTTCGTGGTCACTGTATCGAAGCACCCCGACCGCAGTCTTCGCTCGCTCAGGGAACTTCTCGTGGGCGAGGATTGCTACGCGCATACTCTGTGTCGCCACCCGGATACACTAAAAGGATACTGTTCTGTCGGCTCACACAGCTAATCTGTCCAGAAATTCCCGCGGTGCTGTTTCCGAACGCATTTTGTGCTGCCAGCCCGAGTGCTTTCTATGTCACCGACACCAGCAGACGTGCCAGTTGCTGAAACAATGCCAATGCTCGGACTCGGGACCTGGGAGAACGACAATCCTGACGAGTGTGCCAAGAGCGTACAGACTGCCCTTGAGATGGGGTATCGCCACATCGATACGGCCCAGATATACAAAAATGAAGATGCTGTCGGCGACGGCATCGAGCGTGCAGATGTTTCCCGCGACGATATCTTCCTTGCAACCAAGGTCTGGATTACGAACCTCTCGTACGAAGATGTCCTGTCCTCGACAGAAGAGAGTCTCGACAAGCTCGGTACAGAGTATCTCGACTTGCTGTACGTCCACTGGCCGGCGGGCGAGTACGACCCCTCGGAGACACTCCGTGCCTTCGATGAGCTCTACGACGATGGCGTCATCCGGAACGTCGGTGTCTCGAATTTCGAGCCAGACCACGTCGACGAAGCCAGAGAGCATCTCGATGCGCCGCTCTTTGCCAACCAGGTCGAAACGCATCCGTTCTTGCCACAGACAGCCCTGAGAGAGTACGCCGAGTCGACAGACCTCGAACTTGTCGCGTACTCACCACTCGCCCGGAGCGATGTCATTGGGAACGAAACACTCGCCAACATTGCTGACAGCCACGATGCAAGCGAGGCACAGGTTGCCCTTGCGTGGCTCCGTGCCAGAGGAGTTACGGCGATTCCAAAGGCGACAAGCACTGCCCATATTCGCGACAATTGGGAGAGTCTCGATATCACACTCAGCGACCAAGAGCTTGCAGAAATAGACGATATTACAACACGCAACCGCAAAGTGGACCCTGATTTCGGCCCGGACGCTTGGAGCTAAGGCGTCGACGGCAGAGTCCTGTCTTTTTCGGAAGCGTCAGGAAAGCATATACACGGGGCCGTCAAAAAATTGGGACATATGGCTGCCGGGAACGAACAGGGAACGTTGGGCGCAATCAAATATGATGTCCAACTGATGCATGAGACGTGGATGGAGATGTTTTTCCCCAGACAGCGGGGGGCAGCAGGAACTGTACTCGGCAAGTGGAAACCCGAGAACACCAGTGAAGTAATTAGTTATCGGCTCTGGTATGCGCTGGGTATTCCTATCATCAGCATCTTCTACCCGCTAGTATTGTTGGGATACTTCTTCAGATACCAAGCCCGAAAACTCAACATGACGGCTTCTCGTTTGGGCTTTTTCGGCGTGATACTGGTGTTTACACTTCTTTGGGGTGGCCTCACTGCCCTTGTCTATTTCCAGTTACAGGGAGTCTTACAGGAAGGTGCAGTTGTTGGGATCTCTGCCGCCAGTGCTGTTGCCGTCGTCGCCGCAGCGCTGTCGTATATCTTCTGGCAACTCGGTGGGCGGTTCATTACAGTCCTGTTTGCCTACCCGTTTGCGATGACTGCACTCTTCTTGCCGCCAGTTGTCGCAGCACTGTTCTGGGAGCCACTGGGTGAAATTATCATTGACCAAGGTGATGATTTGTTCCGCTGGGCATTCCAGACAGGGCCAGAAGCAATCACGGACCCTCTTGGCGAACGGTTCAACCGTCAAGAACACGACCACGCAATCATCTGGTTTGTTGTCTCGTTCCCGGTCGGTTGGGTGCTTGGCATCCTCGTCTCGTTGGCCGACCTCATCCGACCGAAAGGTGAGTAGCCAGTTCCTAAAATTATTTACACACTGAGTCCTCAAACTCAGCTATGGCACCAAGACTTAGTGTCCCAGCTTCAGGCGGTATCGTCGCAGCAATCATCGCTGCCGGGTTTCTCGGGTTGTGGATGATGGACGTGATGGGGCAGGATACGCTGTTTACGATGGTACTGCCATCGATGGTCGTCTTCGCAGCAATTACGTTTGCGCTCGGCGTTATTGCCGGTGAATCTCGCGCATCGAGTCTGTGATTTTACTTGCCGGAATCAGTTTTTCGCCGGTCTGCTCTGCTGTAACAACGCGCGTTGACGCTTCTAATTCCGTACCGTTCGCATTTTTGTTATCGACATGTGGCTGATTTTCGGGGATGACGACTGTGGCACCAACAGCAAACGGTGCAAGAATACCGGCGGTAAACGCTCCCGGTTCAGTCAGCGGTGCCTCCAACATCACAGTTGTGCCGGTGCTAATATCGTAAGACGACACTAGCTCTGAGACACTCATAAGCAACTCTTCATGTGTCCACGTTTCGTTGGCAAACCGAAGTGCTTCATCGTCGGGTGTCACCTGCTCCGGTGGTTCGATAGGATTCTCGCTCCAGACAGAGCGTTCGAAGTGGATAACCTCTGACGCCTCGGGTGGACCACCGTAGGCTAGATTGCGACACCCGGGTGCTGCCTCCATCTGCCACTGTGCCGGCGCGACGAGTGCCGGTGCGTCGACCGGTTCATCAGGGACAACATCGACAACTGCTCCGAGTATCATCCCGCCGAAGGCTGCAAGCAGCGGCTCTCCAGCGTCGAGTCCACCTAGCTCGTGTGACCGCGAGCTGCTGTCGGGCGATTTATCGCCGACAGATTTAGGTCCAATTGCGACAGCCAGTTCACCCATCGTATGGACGCCGTAATGCCCAAGAAGATTTCCTGCCTTCCAGATGTTCGTACAGAACTTATTGTAGCTGTACGGTGCTGCGCGCCCAGTGATATCAAGAGCTGTCCCCTCACGATTGCGACCGGCCCCAACAATATCTTTTAGCGTTTCGTACTCACTGACGTGGGATGTACCCATCTCAGAAGGTACTTTTGAGCCGGTCGAAAAAGCCTCTGTCGACCTCAACATCTTCGCCGCCTGCTTCGGCGTACGCTTCGAGCGCCTCTTGCTGTTCCTCGTTCAGGCTATCTGGGGTCACGACTTGCACCTGCACGTAGAGGTCGCCATGACCACGCCGCCGCAGGCGTGGAATACCTTTCCCGCTGAGACGGAATGTCTCGCCACTCTGGGTTCCGTCGTCAATATCAAACTCAACCGGTCCGTCGAACGTCTCTACTTCGAGCGTATCGCCGAAGACAGCCTGTGGGAACGAAATCGGTTTTCGCATTTTGAGGTCGTTACCGTCACGCTCGAAGTCAGGATGGTCACTGACAGAGATTTCAACATGGAGGTCTCCTTTTCGCGCGCCCTGTTCACCGGGTGCACCTTCGCCGTCCATTCGGAGCGTCTGTCCGCTGCGGATACCGGGCGGGATTTCGACTTGGAGCGTTGCCTCATTGCGTACGATGCCATCACCTCGACAGCTCGAACAAGTCTCCTCATAAAGGGTGCCTTGTCCCTCACAGCGACGACAAGTCGAGCGCTGTTGCATCCGGCCAAAGGCAGTCTGTTGGACCTGTGTCACCTGTCCGCTACCGTTACATTCCGGACATGTCTGGGAGTCCGCACTCGGCGGATGCCCACGCCCGCTACAGTCGCCACACTCTTCGGGACGGGCGACAGTGATTTCTTTTTCGGCACCGTGATATGCGGTTTCGAGGTCGACCGTGAGAGATGTTTTGAGGTCACGGCCGCTCTGTGGTCGACTTCGTGACTGGCCGCCGCCACCGAAGAACTGGTCGAAGATATCCTGCACGTCGTTGAACGAGCCACCACCACCGAACGGGTCGCCGCCGCCTCCCTGCCGTCTCCCACCACCGACGCCGCCGCGCTTTTGGGCTTCAGAGAACCGCTCGTGACCCATCTGGTCGTACTGGCGGCGCTTTTCATCATCTGTCAGTACCTCTTTTGCCTTCTTGGCTTTCTTGAACTTCTCCTCTGCGTCGGGTTCGTCACTCACGTCCGGGTGATATTTACGGACAGCATTGCGGTACGCCTCCTCTATTTCGTCTTCGGAAGCGTCCTGGGATACGCCAAGGATATCGTAGAAGTCCTCGCTCATCTGTTATCCCCAATTACTTTGTTCTCATACAAAAGCCACTCCCTTCGATTTCGCCGCTACTGTAGACCCTCGAAAAGAAGACCGAACCCCCTTACAGGCCAGTGAATTAGCCTACCTTACTCGCTTGTGGCCGATGCTGTCCACTCGTTGAAGACGGGGGATTAGCGCCTGTAGTCAGCTAAAATCGCAGGTGTGACGTCGAGCTTGGACTCCCATCATCATCATCGTCGGTGTCACCCCCGCCCCAGAGGAAGTCGACGCTGTCATCAGTCAGGTACACCTGTCCGTCATCAACATCGATAGCAATCTCTGAGAGCGTGGTGCCCGTAGCAGGACCATTATCACACTCTCCAGAACAGGAGTCAAAGACCGAACCGTGCTTCGGACAGACGACACCGCCATCCCGCATTACAACCCCAACCTCATCACGATAGAGGGGTTGCTGTTCATGCGTACAGGTGTTGATATAGGCGTTTACTTTCTGACTGCTATCCTCGCAAGGCACAAGCATGACCTCCTGATTGATGTCGTGAGCGTCACGAACCGTAAACAGCCACGCCCCGTCTTCTTCAACCGTGTCGACACTGGTCAACCGATGCCGATCTGTCATATCTCGGGTTACGAACTCTCGGGTATAATTCTCTCGAAGTCTGTTCTAAAACAGCTACCGATTATAATGTGGTTTTCATACGAAATCTTTCAAAAACCGATTGCAGCAAGCCTTTACATGAGTTCACAGCCATCAACAGAACATGGTTTCAGATAGCTATGTCCGCGTTACAGACGTTGAATCACTCGAATCAGATGGCCGACAACTAGTGTCGCCACATGGAAATGCAGTCGTCCTATTCCATCACGATGACGATGTGTACGCGGTCGACAATCGGTGTCCACACATGGGGTTTCCGCTCTCGAAAGGGAGCGTTGAGGATGGTATCGTGACATGCCACTGGCATCACGCCCGGTTCGAGCTATCCTGTGGAGATACGTTCGACATCTGGGCCGATGACGTACAGACCTATCCAACAGCGATTCAGGATGGCGATGTTTACCTCGACCCTGACCCTGAACGTACTGTTTCTCCTGCAACGCACTGGCGAAACCGTCTCGTCGACGGCTTAGCAGAGAACATCCCGCTTGTCATGGCGAAAGCTGTTCTCAATCTCGACACCCACGACGAAGGGTTCTCGACACCGTTGTCGACAACCGTAGATTTCGGGATAAACTACCGTGCTGCGGGCTGGGGACGCGGGCTGACGACACTTGGGACGATGGCGAATCTTTACGACTGGGTTGACCACGACCAGAAAAGACGCGCTATGTATATCGGCACACAGGAGGTCGCAGACAACGTTTCCGGCTCTCCCGCCCGGTTTGACCAGTACGCCCTAGACAATGAGGAGCTAACGAAGCAACGGCTTAAATCGTGGTTTCAAGAAAACTGTGAGGTCAGAGACAGCAATGGGGCAGAACGAATTATAAGAACTGCAGCAGCGACCCTGCCACGGGCAGATATCATCGAAATACTGGTCGCGACAGCGACGGACCATCTGTACCTCAACAACAGCCACACACTCGATTTCATCAACAAAGCCTGTGAAACGCTTGACCATGTCGGCTGGGAGAAGGCTCCCGACGTGCTTGGGGCGACCGTCGAGCAGTTGACTGAGGCAAGTCGAGCTGAGGAACAATCGTCGTGGCGGCAACCAGTCGATGTTGCGACGCTTGTCTTCGACGCTCACGAACGACTTCCCGACCTCGTCGCCACAGGCGACACCAGCACCTGGAGTCAGCCCGACGAGTTTGTTGACAGACTTCTGTCGGACGACCCCGAAGCGATCATCGACCACCTCTGTGATGCCATCGCCGACGGTGCGACAGCACCACAGCTAACCGACGCTGTGGCCACGGCAGCAACACGACGAGTTGCCCAGTTTGCCACAAGCAACGAGTTCAACGACTGGGATACAGTTCACCATACGTTCAGCTACGCAAACGCTGCACACGAACTTGCACGTCGGACTGAAGCCACAGAAGCCTACCGCCCGGCTTTTGATGGGGCAATAAGCGTCTATCTCAACCGCTTCCTCAACGAGCCGGCGGCACCGATTCCCGAACCCACCCAGACAGAGCGTCCCCCAGAAGAGATTCGAACTGAGCTACTCAATGCATTTGACCGTCAAGGCGCAGTCGATGAGGCGGGACGACTCGTTACCGAGCACTTTGTGGCTGGTGGCACCGCAAAAAAGCTTATCCAGACACTCGGAGAGGGGTTGTTACGCGAGGACCCACAGTTCCATACACTTCAAAACGTCGAGGGTGCGGTTCGCCGGTTCCAGCGGGCAGACACTGAGCGACAAAAACGTCTACCATTGGTTGGGACTGCTCGGTATATGTCTGCACACTTTCCGACACGGCGCTCCTCAGAGCAGACGTTTGAGATCGCTCGCCGTCTCCATCGTGGAGATCAACTGCACGGAAGCGAGTGAACTCTTTTGGCGTCTGTACGGTATAGATAGGCGGCATGTTCACTCGACAGCGTGAAAACATTCTTGCAAACATCGCTACAAGAGTTGGTATGGCAGCAAAGTTCCCGACACTCGACATTTCGGTCGAGTCACTTTCCCCGACTGCATTTAAGCGGCGACTCGACGACGGTGAGGAGTGGACAATGGTAGATACACGCCGGGAAGCAGACTTCCAAGCGTGGAAGCTCACTCACGAGAATCTCACGGTAGTCAACGTTCCATTTACCGAGTTTCTCGACGCAGATGAAACAAAACCAGCAGCAAGCGTGCCAGCAAGGGTTCCAGACGGCCCACTCGTGACGTGCTGTGCAAAAGGTATCTCCAGTCTGTACGTTGGAAAGTTTCTTGCCCGCGAGGGATGGGACGTGCTCGCGCTTGAGGAGGGGATGGAAGGCTGGGCACGGCTCGAAGAGATTCGGCCCGTTGAGACAGCCGGAGACGTTACTGTTGTCCAATTCCATCGCCCGTCGAGTAACTGCCTTGCGTACCTGCTGGTCTCCGGAGACGAAGCCGCAGTTATCGACCCACTTCGTGCATTTGCCTCTGACTACGTTGCCGAGGCCCGCAAGCGTGATGCGACTGTTCAGTATGCCATCGAAACGCACGTTCATGCGGACCACGTAAGCGGTGTGCGAGCGGTCGCAGAGTTGAGTGACTGTCGTTCTGTCTTCCCTGCAAAAGCAACGGAGCGTGGCCTCTCGTTCGACGCAACGTTGATTGAAGCAGGCGAAACAGTCTCTCTTGGCAGCGAGACAATTGAAGCCGTCGGCCTACCCGGTCATACGACAGAAATGACCGGCTACCGGTTTGGCGGTGTGTTTGTGACCGGGGATACACTATTCCTTGACAGCGTTGCTCGGCCTGACCTCGAAGATGAGGACGCTGCCAGAGAAGCAGCAGCACACCTCTGGGAATCCCTCCAACGAGTCGAGACGCTGCCTGACGAGATGCGAATCGCACCAGCCCACGTCAGTGCCCGGACTGCCCCTGAAAGCGATGGAACGTTTACCGCAACGTTGGGGTCATTGCGTGAGGGACTCGGAGTGTTCGGAGACGACAAACAGGAGTTCATCGACCGGATGGTGACGGACCTACCGCCGCGGCCAAACAATTACGAACAAATAATTGACATCAATCTCGGCCGAGAGTCCGTTTCGGATGAAAAAGCGTTTGAGTTGGAACTCGGGCCAAACAACTGTGCTGTCGATAGCTGATAACAATCTCTCTTGAGAGTGAGCCGTGGTCGTGTGACGTATCCTGAGGGCCGGGAATTACTCCCGTCGGAGGGCTTCAATTGGGTCGACGCGTGCGGCGCGATAGGCCGGATAGGACCCCGAGAGGACGCCGACAAAGATACCGACAGCGACTGCAATCAGTATCCAAGTAGTGGGATAGGCCATCGGCCAGCCGGCAACTGAAATTCCAATGTAGCCAATTCCGAGACCAGTAATCACACCGAGAGCAGCACCGACCGCGCCGAGAATAATGGACTCGACGAGGAACAACTGGATAATATCACGCTTGCGTGCACCGACAGCTTTCATGATGCCGATTTCCCGCGTCCGTTCGGTGACGCTTACAATCATAATGTTCGCAATCCCGATAGACCCAACAATCAGCGAAATTCCGGCAATTCCGCCAAGGAGAATCGCTATCTGGTCGACAATCTGCTGGAATTGCTCAATTGCATCCTCGGTGGTCTGTGCTTCGATGGTCTGTTCATCGCCTTTCAGTGCTCTCGCATCTGAGTCACCATCGAAGTATCCCTGTATATCTTTTTTGACCTGGTCTACTTGGTCCAAACTCTCCGCGTTCACCAAAAGGTACGAAAAGGCTCGTTCTTCGGCTCCGCGTGGTGTTTGGACGGTGGTCTCATAGTGCTGGAGGTCGACGTGTACCCGTGGGGGAATTCCGTTTCCGGTGTCATCGTTAACGATACCGGTAACGGTGACTGTTTGAGATGGCTTATTGCGGAAATCAAGCTCTACCTCGTCACCGACGCTGACGTCGCCGTCGTAGAGTTTGACAAAGTTTTCGTTCACGACAGCTTGGTCCATTGCACCCTTTTCAAATGGTTCTCCTGCAGTCATCTCGAAGAGGTCTGCTCGGAACCGGTCAGGATTCGTTGCAGTGACGCTGAATGTGGACCCAGCGCCACCGCCCGTCACTGTTTTACCCTGATGCGAGAGTTGGACGACTTGTAAGCTCCCGTCCGGAGCAACCCAATCGACACCGTCAATCTCCCCGATTGCTTCCATATCATGCTCCGTGTAGATCTTATTTTGCGCGGTCCCCTGCCCAAAATTGCTTTCTGTGGTGGTTATAACCTGTATCGAAGTAGATTCTTCACCCTCGAACTCACCGATGATATCTTTCTCAAAGCCACCCCCGAGAACCATGAAGACGATAACCGCACCGATACCGAGGATAATACCCAGCGTCGTCAGCGTCGACCGAAGCTTATGCCCAGTAATGGACCGCCAACTGATGCGAAAGCTCTCTGCAATCTTCATGCAGTCTCACTCCCTTGGACTGGCGGGTTCTCAGTGACGTGCTCGATTTCTTCAATCTGTCCGTCAACGAGGTGGATAATGCGATCGGCGTGTTCAGCGATGTGGCGTTCGTGAGTGACCATCAAAATGGTACTGCCGTCGTCGTGGAGTTCGGCAAACAACTCCATGATTTCGCTGCCCGTTTCCGTGTCGAGATTTCCAGTGGGTTCGTCGGCAAGAATCACTGACGGCTCGTTGACGAGTGCCCGCGCAATCGCGACACGCTGGCGTTGGCCCCCCGATAATTCTGGTGGCGTGTGGTCTAAGCGGTCCCCAAGACCAACGCGAGCCAACAGTGTCTTCGCCCGGTCGCGTCGACTTTCACCGACAACGTTCTGGAACACCATCGGCAACGTCACATTCTCGGCTGCGGTCAACCGTGGCAGCAAGTTGAACTGCTGGAAAATAAATCCGAGTTCGCTTCCCCGCAGTCGTGCCCGCTTGCCGTCCGAAAGCGCTCCCACGTCCTGCCCGTTGACTGTGACTGTCCCATCATCCGGAGTATCAAGACAGCCCACCATATTCATCAACGTGCTCTTGCCAGAACCAGACGGTCCCATCACAGCCGTAAACGACCCCTCTGGCAGCGAAAGTGAGACCTCATCTAATGCGTGCACCGGCTCCCCCAGATAATACGTCCGCTGTACTCCGCTAAATCTGACAGTCGCATCAGTGTCTCCGACTTTGTTCTTTCGGTGTGTTGGTTCTGCCTGTGACATCAGTAGGTTGGTTTTCTTTTGACACTCTGGTTATCTCTCTCACTGAACAAACGATTGAACCGCTCACGGCCTGAATGAACGCTGGTTGCTCGATAACTTATCCGAGGCCTTCGAATCCGGAAACAGAGTTGGTGTCTGTGGGTCGGCAGCCGATATCTGTTGACCATCTGGGTCTGTTGCATCGTTATCTATACAGAATACGGCCACGACCCTTTCTGTCTTTGCTAGCTATCAAGAATAGACGAACCGGAACCCTCTAGTCATACAGACAAACACCAATATCAGAAGCGTTTAGCGAATGTGAGAACCGTCAAGTCCTTATTCAAAGTAGCAGTAGCATAGAAAGTGACACCGGAGGTAAAACGGACTGACCCAGACGGAATCGACTACGGTTGGATTATGCAGGTGACGTTTATCACCAGTATCATCGCCGGGGCCCCGCTAGTCACTCTCCTCTCGGTCGGTGCAGACCTCCAGACGTGGCCCGAGCGGGCGCGGTTTGCACTCGGTGTCGGATCTGTTATCTGGTTTGCCATCGCTTCCGGGCTCTACATCTACGCTCGCCGAAAGCAGGAGTGAAGACTCTGTCAGTAGCTAGTATCGAGATGCGTTTTGACGTATCTAAAGTCGAGTCCCGCGCGGTCGGCAGCGAGTTCATCTCTTTCGGAGTCTCCGATGAAGAGTACATTCTTCGAAGAAACGCCAAGCTCGCCGAGCGTTTCTAGTAACGGTTCCGGAGCTGGTTTTTTGCTCCCCACCGTATCGCGGCCCACAACTGCGTCGATGTGGCCTGCGATATCGTGTTCATCAAGCGCGAGACGACAGGCTGACTCACAGTTTAGTGAACAGATGCCTGTTGGAACAGTATGGGGAAGCCCCGCTGCCGTTTCGAGGAGCGTCGAGGTGCGTGCGCCATCGTGTTCGTGACGCGCAAGCTCACGTTCGACGATATGCTCGAACCCGTCAGCGCCACCTCGCTCCAGTAACTCCCAGAGGTTCTGGTTTTGAGTGTCAACATTGTGTTCTTGTAAAGCGACAGCAACGTCATGTCTCGCAGCCTCCCAGTCCACATCAAGCTGGACGAGCGTCCCATCAAGGTCGTAGACAACAGCATCGTACGAATCCATGTATCAGAGAGACAGGTGGGCAGTCACTCTTCAACCAGATTGAGATCGAGGAACTTTTCGATGGCTGCGACAACACTGCCGCCGACACCAGCCTGCGTGGCTCGGCCCTGCTCGAGCGCAAGCACATCACCGTCGTCGACTCCCAGCTCGCCCGCAAGCTCTTCAAGCTGGTAGCCAGCTTCCTGTCGGGCGGAGGTGATTACTTCATCGTAGTCTGAGATGAGGTAGGGGAGCTGGTCGTCGTCATAATCAGCACCACTTTCCCAGTGAGATGAATCCTGTTTGGCAGCGTCGTGCATCTTCGCCATGTTCTGTGCGGCTTCCTTCGAGCGGTTTCGCTGATCATCACCGTCATTTTCTGTGGCGGTGTTGTCGTCGTGTTGGGCGCAGTTTCCACACACTTCAAGTTGTGCTCCGGCTACATTCGCTGTTCGTAGCTCTGCATCTGAAGCCCCACAGAGTTCACAACTTCCCGCGGAACCACTCTCACTGCTACCTGTCGAATACTTGGCCATGCGAACGCTAGACGATTCGCCCTATTTAACTCTTCTATGCTGTCTCAGTAGCGATAGCTAGACACCGACAGCGTCCATTGGGGCACGACCCGTGTAAGGTAATCACATCACGAGTCGCAAACGAAAGTGCTTTTATCCACCGCCGGAGAGAATATGATGCAGGGCGTGGGTAGCCAAGCCAGGCCAACGGCGCAGCGTTGAGGGCGCTGTCCTGTAGAGGTCCGCCGGTTCGAATCCGGTCCCACGCACTTTCTTCGGTCGCTTTACTATCGTACTGAGTTGTATCAGTAGGAAACGCGCTCTGGCCGTTCTCTGGACAGTTGAACAATCCGTAGAGGCCTCAATACTGCTGTGCTAAGGCTTGTGCGCGGTTGCGTATTGTATCGGCGTCGACGGTCGTATGGCTCCCATCGTAGCGGATGTGACCATCAATCATGGTAAATTCGACATCGTCACCGTGGGCCGAAAACACCAAATGAGACAGTGGGTCGTAAATTGGCGTCGCCCGCGATGTCGCGGTAGAGATTCCGATAATATCTGCTTTCCAGCCTTCGTGGAGCATCCCCACAGTCTCAAAGCCAGCCATCTGTGCACCGTTTCGGGTTGCCATCTCGAAGATAGCACTCGCCGGTAGCGCAGTTGAGTCCAGCGTATCGACTTTTGCAAGTAGACTTGCCTGCCGCATCTCGGTAAACGGGTCGAGCGTATTGTTACATGGTGGCCCGTCATTCCCGAGGCCGACAGTGATGCCACGCTCGCGATAGGCTTCAATCGGCGCGACACCGCTTGCAAGCTTCATATTCGCTGAGGGACAGTGGACAACGTTTGTGTCAGTCTCTGCTAGCAGGTCGCGCTCGTGTTCGGTCGTCCAAACGCAGTGTGCAAGTAGCACGTCCGGACCAGTCAACCCGACTTCGTGGAGCCATTCAATATTCTCTCGCCCGGTTTCCTCACGGACAGTCGCACACTCGCCACGGTTCTCGCTCGCGTGTGTGTGTAATCGCACTCCTTTGTACTCGTCCGCAAGCTCTCGTGCCCCTCGAAGACACTCCTCTGAACAGGTGACGGCAAATCGAGGCGTCACGGCGTATCTAATTCGGTCCTCGAACGCGCCGTGATACTGTTCGATGAGGCGTTCAGACTCTTGTAAGCCCGCCACAGTCTTTTCTAGTAGTCCTTCGGGGGACTCTTTGTCCATTAACACTTTACCGAGCCGTCCACGGATTCCGACGGTCCCAGCGGCCTCAAAAGCCGTCTCGGCGTGGTTCACAGAAAGATGGTCAACCACTGTTGTCACACCGCTCTCAATACATTCGAGATAGCCAAGCAGCGCCGCTACCTCCATCGCTTCAGCGTCCATCGACGCCTCCATCGGAAGAACGTGGTCGAACAACCAGTCAAGCAGTTCTTCGTCGTCGGCGAGACCGCGCCCCAGACTCTGAACGCTGTGGATGTGTGCCCCAACCATTCCCGGAGCAAGAATATCAAACTCGCGGTGTTCATGACCGGGATAACGATCAAGCGCCTCGGTCCGCGCCCCAAGAAAGATGATTTCATTGTCTGCAGTGACGACGGCCCCGTCATCGAGAACAGTTTCCGAATCGGCAATGACCGTTCCAGAGAGTAACATCATTTTGCCTATGTGGCCCAGAATGTAGTAGTTGGGGGACTACAATCGAGTTACGTAGTCTCGTCGCTGCTGAGAAACGAGTGATAGTTCGCGTGTTCGTTCGCAATCGCTTGAATCTCAGAGGTTCCCAGTATGCCACGTTCAGTTACGAACGTATCGACATACGACGGTGGTGTTCGTTCGAACGTTGGATTGCGAACTTCGAGAGTCGATGACTCGCAGCCTATCTCAGCCCCATCTCTTGGGTCTGGGTCAAACGCAGTGCTTGGGGATATCTTGTCGCTGGCGGCAACAACAATCAGAGAAATATTGTGTCGGGTGGCGGACAGTGCGGCCGGGAACGTTCCAACTTTGTTGACGACAGCGCCATCCGAGAGTATCGAATCCGCGCCTACGAGGACCGTCTCCGCACCCCAGTCTGACAACTGCCCCGGAAACGCCGCATCACTTGTTACAACAACCAGTCGGTTCGGTTGAATCTGCTTGGCAGCGCTGACTCCTTCGCCACCCGGGCGAGACTCGGCGACGAGAACTGCGTTCGGGTCGCCGTCGGTCAGCGCACGGAGAACAGTTTCTGACCGTGAGAGTGTGGCTACTCGTTGGTTCTCTATTCGGTCTCCTGCTCGCAAAGCTGCCTCCGCATCTGCTGTGAGTGCCCGGGTTATCGCTTTGGTGGCTCGCGTGATCGTTTGCTCTGGCTTCAGGGAATCGAGGTCAGCCACTACTCGGCCGATCCGGTTCGACACTGCGGTCATCGAGGGCCGTACCGTGGCAAGTTTCCGTGCAACCTCCTCGATGGTGTCAAACTCGCTTTCATCTCGGACAAGCAGTGCTGCCTCGTCACGCAGAACTTCGAGTGCGCGTATCGAAAGCGTCGCTGACCCCGACTCTGTGTCTCTTTTGATTGAGCTGATAGTTGGTCTAACACGAGTGTATGCCCGCCAGAGAAGACCTTGCTCTCGCTGTCGGAGTGCAGTTGGTGGAACCCACTCTGACTGGGGAGGTCTATCATCGAGATAGTTGAACAGAAGTGGATAGATCTGAGATGGCCTCTCTGCGTGGTGGTGCTCGTGAGTCCTTTCGGCGGTGGATGTCCGCTGCATGTGGCCGATCCCTTTGCGATTCTCGATTATGCTTCCCTCCCGCACGAGCATGACCTGACATGACTGGATTTCTGTTTCAGACTCGATAGCAGACGTGGCGCTCTCAGCTGAACACCCTTTTAGATAGGGGACAGGCACCTCCTCAGAAGAGTCGATTGGCGCGGAGAGAAGCACCTCTCCGTCGTGACGGATGAAAGAAAGAACGACAGGCGTCGGTTGCATACACTCTTTTCGGTGTGACGAGTAAAGAAGCCATCTCCCGGTGCACGTCAGCGCTGGCGTTCGACAACAAAGTACGCAAGACTTTCGAGATACTCGACTGTCTCCTTGTTGTCGACCTTTGCTGCTTCGAGCGCTTCGAGGGCACGGTCGGTCTCTTTGCGAGCGCGCTCGTTTGCCTCCTCGGTCGAAAGTCCAGTGACTTCGACGATTGACGGGCGTTCCTTTGTTGCGTCGTGTTGGGTTGGCTTTCCGAGCGTTTCGGCGTCGGCGGTCGCATCAAGCACGTCATCACGTATCTGGAAGGCGACGCCGACTCGCTCGGCGTACTGTCCGAAGGCTTCAACGGTGTATGGATCTGCGTCGGCGGCAATCGCCCCGAGTTCAGCAGAGGCTCGGAATAATGCACCTGTCTTGCGCCGAGCTAGCTTCATGTACGCTGTCTCGGAGTCAGGTTTGTCAGCTATCTCTGTCGCTTCGCCCCCTCCCAGCTCTGCCATTGCTTCAGTCACAGCTTGCATCGCTTCAGGCTCTTTAGTAAACAGGGCAAGAGCCTCACCAATCAGTCCGTTGGATGCGATAATCGCGCTGGGGTGGCCATAGGCCGCCCAGGCAGAGTCGGTTCCACGCCTGAGCTCTGATTCATCAATGATATCATCGATAACAAGCGAAGCGCTGTGGATGAGTTCGATGCCAGCGGCAAAATCCATCGCGTTGTCGATGTCGCCGTCGAGTACATCACAGATGAGTAGCGTGATGTTCGGTCGGACGCGCTTCCCGCCTGAGAAAACCACGTGCTCTACTTGGTCACGAAGCTCGGGCGGCTCGACCGCCGCGAGGGCCGTCTCGAGGCGTTGCTCGATTCGGTCCTGGTGGCGGGTCACGTTCTCCATCACCTTCGCGTAAGGAACGGTCGCTCAAGTACGTAACGAAGGTGGCTCGCCTGAGCACTGACAGTCGGCGGTTTTATTACGCTGTGTCCGATAAACGTGAGAAGAAGCTGTATGTATGGAAACTCCCCAATCGGAGACGAGTCGTCGGCTGTCGAGCTGACACCGGAGGAACGCGAGAACCTCCGTAACGGCCTCTCGAATGTCGCATCGCGGACGCGTGAACTGCTTCCGGGAGAGTTCGTCGTGGGGTCTGAAATCGTTCCTGGGACAAGTGGCCCGCGGGCGACGATTGCAGTGCAGCCGCCAGTTGGTCACGTCGTGAGTGCGGATTACTCACCGGACGACGATGTCACAATCTCACCTGAAGAGCGTGACGATATCGCAACAGGTCTTGCAGCTAGCGCTGCACTCCAAGTCAAAGACGCAATGAGCGAAAACGACACGCCAACCGCAAAGTAACAGCCCTTGGCTGGGGTAAACGTCAATAGTGTCTAAAACCCGGGGGAAGCTATACCTGTCCGCGTTCATTACTACAGTTCGATGATATCGGCAGACGACTTGCGCAAGGAGTACGGTGACTTTGTTGCTGTTGAGGGTAGTTCGTTCACTGTCGATGATGGCGACGTATTCGGTATTGTCGGACCGAACGGTGCCGGGAAGACGACTACCCTGAAAATGTTAGCTGGCCTTCTCGACCCGACTAGCGGAACTGCGCAGGTTGCTGGGTACGACACCGCCGAAACCGAAATGCGGAACGATCTCGGTTTTCTCCCTGAGGAGTCGCCACTGTACGAGGAAATGACGGCTCTATCGTATCTCTCCTTTTTTGCAGACCTCTATGATGTCCCTGGCGCCGTCGCTGAGGAACGGATTCATGAAACGCTCGATAAACTCGACCTCGAACATCGAGAGCGCCAGATTGGGGACATGTCTAAGGGAATGAAACGAAAGGTCGCTATCACTCGCTCGCTTGTCAACGATCCCGACGTGTTGATTTATGACGAGCCTGCGAGTGGTCTAGACCCGCTTACCACGAACTACATCATCGAGTTCACAGAGCAGTTAGCCAAAGAAGGAAAAACCATCGTCTTCAGTGCTCACAACCTCTTTCACGTCGAGTCTATCTGTGACCGCGTCGCCATCATGGCCGATGGAGAAATTATCGCCCGCGGGGACCTAGCGGAGCTACAGGACGCTCACGGCGAGACGACGTACCACGTCTACACCACTGTCGAGGTATCCGACAGCGTTAGAGAAAATGGGCAGTACCGTCGTATTGTTGAATCGATGGACGCTGTCGACGAAACGCGAACACTCGCCGAAGAGGCAGGCGGTGATGTTATCGACATTCGGACCGAGGAGTCGAGTCTCGAAGAAGTCTTCCTGAATGTTGCAGAGAGTCGGTCACACTCGGAGGGGTAACTGTGCGGCCACGCAAACTCCTCCGAATCGCTCGCTGGGAAGTGACGAAAAATGCCGGTGGTGTTGACCGCCAGACCGTGGTGATTGCACTCGTTGCGCTTGCTCTGTTCACACTGGTGGTTCCGTTCGTTATGAGTGGCGAGACCGGCCTCGACGAGGGACTGTACCGCGTTTCGGTTGATGAGGATAGTCAGTTCTCTGCGGTAGTTGAGTCAGAATCCGCGTTTGCCGTGCGCGACGGTGACGTGAAAGCTGTGGAGTCTGGTGACGTGGAACTTTACATCGAGCCTGGATTGATCACCTTTGCGAACACGACAAAGGGAGTTGCCGCCTACGAGCAACTTCAGAGCTCAGTCGACCGGTACAACAACAGAGAGTTACGACAGGAAGTCAACCAGACGGCTGCGTTTCCGGTCTCTGTCGTCCTCGATTACCGGGAGCAGGGTGGGCTCGGTGAGTCGCTGCGAATAGCTGACTCTGAGGACGAAGAAAGCGAATCTAGTGCTGAAACCGGAGACGACAGTGATGGGGGTGAAACAGAACGTAGCGGTGAATCCGGCGCGACCGATGGAACAGATGGCGATTCCAGTGGGGAAAGCGATGGAAGCCCAACCCTCGATTCGGACGGTAGCGGTAGTAATGGTGGTGGAATTGGTGGGTTTGGTGCCTCGTTCAACGAAGAATCTGTGTCCGGTTCACCGTCTGATATCGACCCACCGTTCCCGTTTCAGTCACTTGTGCTTGCCTTTCTGGTTGTTATCCCTCTGAATTTCCTTATTCAGGCGTATGGAAGCACGATTCTCTCTGAACGGACAAACCGCCGTGGCGAACTGTTGTTGGTTTCTCCAGTGAGCCGGTTCGATATTATCGGGGGCAAAACGTTGCCGTATTTCCTTGGCGGAATGGTTCTTGAGTCTGTTATCGTCGCAGGCCTCTTTTTGGCTATTCATGGCCGGCCGGGCGGCTTTATCTCAATCCTTGCAGTGACGCCTCTGGTCTTACTCTTTCTCAGCGCGACGTTCCTCGGCGCGATGTTCGCCCGGTCGTTCAAAGAGCTAACGTTTGTGACTGTCACTATCACCGTCACACTGACCAGTTATGCCTTTGTCCCGGCAATCTTCACCGATGTGGGTGCTGTTGCTCTTATATCGCCGCTTACACTGCTTGTCCGGGAGCTCCAGACGGAGACAATCGCGATTTCGGAGTTTGTGTTTTCGACGACTCCGCCCCTGCTCTGCTCAG
Source organism: Halovenus rubra (assembly GCF_026586665.1). Lineage (GTDB taxonomy): Archaea > Halobacteriota > Halobacteria > Halobacteriales > Haloarculaceae > Halovenus > Halovenus rubra. The sequence continues at coordinate 112,149 of NZ_JAODIY010000009.1, read as the reverse complement.
GCGTGTTTTTCGGGCTCGGAGCCGGTCTCTACCGCGAGGAAGATATGTTTGACCAACGCTCACTCCGTGGCCGCGTCCTTGATGCTCTTGTCGGGCCGATTCCTGCAACCGGTGGCACCGGATGGATTACGGGCCGTCTCGACTCTATTCTTCCAGTCAATATCACGCCACTACGGCGGTATATTGCAGTCGGCGGACTAACAGTTGGATTGATTCCATTTGTGTTTGTCGTCCAGTTGCTCGCAATTGCCTTACTGTTCGCGCTTGGCGAAATCTCAATTATTCTTATTCTTATCGTCGTCGCTGTCGTCGAGGAACTCGCAAAAAGCCTGCATATTTATGCTGGCTATACCCACGGACTGTTCGCGTCCGGTCGCCGAACAGCCCTCTTTTTGGGAGTTGCAAGCGGTGTTGGGTTTTTCATCGCTGAAAAGGTTGCACTGCTTGCACAGCTTGTCGGCCTTCCGGAACTCGCTGTTGCCGATGCGGGACTACAGGGAGGTATTATACCGGGGCCTGCTGGGCTGACGGCCCTGCTGTTTTTGTTCGCCCCTCTTCTTTTGCACGTCGTCACCGCAGCCATCTCTGCGGTCGGGGCCAGACGCGGGAAACGAGAGTATACATTAGCCGTCGGGTTAGCGATGCTCGTTCATCTCGGATACAATTTGACGGTGGTGAGTACGCTTGTCTGACCGCCGCTTTTTCTCGCATCCGCGATGGACGATAGCTAAGCGGGAAATCAACGCTCTCAGCCGCGAGAAGACAATCGTGCTGGCAATTTGTATCCAGCTGTTCATCGCTGGGTTTTCGTCGTTTCTGGTTGTCGGTCTCACGTCTCTGTACGACCCACAGTCGGTCGACGGGAGCAACATCGAGGTCGCAGTCTCGGGTGACGTTGAGCAAGAACTACTGGAAGCGTCAACGGAGGTGCAGGGTGTCTCAGTACAGCGAATAGCCACCCGAGATGATGCACTTGAGCTGTTCGATAACGGAGATGTCGATGCCGTCATCTCTACGTCGAGTATCCCGGCAGGCGGTGCTAGCAAAGTCCAAGTTGAGGCAGCGGTTCCAGCTGAGGACCTGCGGACGACGCTTATCGTCGTCACCATTCGAGAACTGTTGACAGAACTGGAGCGTCTCGAACGCGTCGACCGTGTCGACTACCTCGAACAAGCGCCCGTCGAGGTACCACAAGATGTGGGGTCGAGCTCGTACTTTGGGTTCACCTACACAATCTTGCTCCCACTATTGCTCTTCTTGCCGGCGTTTATCAGCGGCTCTATTGTCGTTGACTCACTCACTGAAGAGATTGAACAGGGAACCCTCGAACTACTTCGGGTGTCTCCAGTTTCGCTTGTGGATATCGTTGACGGGAAGGCTGTCGGAATGATTGCTATTGCGCCGATTCAGGCGGGTGTCTGGATGCTACTCCTGCGATTTAATGGAACCAGTATCCAAAATATGTGGCTCATACTCCTGTTTGTAACTGCGATTACGACACTCACTGTAGTTGTTGGAACAACACTTGGGGTGGTCACTGGCCAGCGACGGCAAGCACAGCTGCTTTACTCTCTGCTGGCTGTTCTCTTGTTCGGGTCGACGCTTGTGCTTCCTGAACATCCAGCCAGCACAGTCGCACTGCTAGCTGTCGACAGCGCAACAATCGTGACACTGGGCCACGTTGTGGCATTCACAGCGCTCGCTATCGGGTTATATCTCCTCGTTAGGCAGTACGTCAGTCACCTCGATGCCGAGTCGCTGTGATTATCTTGACTCCTTGACGGTGAGAGTGAGAGTGAGTGATTCACCGTCAGCCAGTGCTCCCACGAGCGATCGGTTGAGGTCGCTTGCGGCTTTATCTGCCTTTACAGCGATTGTTCTGTCATCTACGTACTCGCTTGTCCGGATAACCATACTCCGATTGCTCTCGAAGGTGAGGTCGGGGCTACCACTGGCCTCGATACGGTCCCTGTGCTCAACTGTTTCGAGTGTTACTGTTATCGTCGAATCAGAGTGCTGGCAAGCCTCGACAAATGCCTCGTCAAATGATTCGGGGACCCGACCGGCTTCGATACCGACGATACAGTCCCCAGCCGGTGTGAGAAAGTCGTCGCTAGTCACCTCGAATGTACTCTCGTGTTCTGCTGAAATGTTCTCGTGACCGTGTGCAGTTACAGTTTCGGTCAGTGTCGCACTGTCGTTGCTCATGGCGAGGTGTGAGAGAGCAGGGCTCAAGAATCAGTCGGTACGAAACGCTACCTGTGATGGGATACCGTTGGTTGCTATGGTACTCAAAGCATAGTCGTTAGATGGAGATAAAACGATGCTCACAGACGCCAGCCGTCCTACGTTGTGGTGTTGTCCGGTCTATCTTTCTCGACGTTAAATCAGCGATCCGACGCTGATTGCGATAGTTGACCCAATCATTAGAACGACGAAGAATATCGCAACCCACTGTTCTGTGTCCATATTAGCTCAAACTCCGTCCCGAAATTTAGATGTTTCGCTACCAGCCGACACACTCAACTATCAGTCGTCCAAACAGGTTTGTATGAGCTCGCGCTCTGTTTTCCCCATCTTCGAACTCATCCTGTTGTTCGTCGTTGTGTACCTGTTACAGGTACTCACGGCGTTCGCAGATCTTGTCGGCCCCTTGTTCGTTCTTCAACCGCCGGTAACGGAGAACCCGTGGACTGTGGTCACAAGTGTGTTCGCTCATAAACACCTTGGTCACCTCATTTCTAACGCAATCTCGCTTGTCGTCTTCGGGCTTCCGGTTGCGATGTTCACGACTAGAGCACGATTTTATACGTTTTTCGTCACCGCCGGCGCGCTGGCTGGAATCTCTCAGATTGTGTTCAGCGACCTATTCACACTGATTCCGTTGGTTGAATACACTGCCTCGCCGGGCGTTCTTGGAGCGAGTGGCGGCGTATTTGCACTCCTTGGCTATCTGCTTGCTGGCAACCGTCTCTCGGGTATGCTCGGTTCGACTGTCGACGTACCACGCTGGCTCTCATCGCTGGTCTTTCTCGGGCTGGCGGTGGTACTGACTCTGGTGACGGCCTCACCTGGTGCAGCGCTTATTGCTCACTTCACAGGTCTGCTGGTCGGCCTACTTGCTGGCAGTCTGAACCTACTTGACCCAGGAAACAGTCGGTAGCGTTAGTTGGTCTCTGTATGGCAGTAGCTACAAATCCCCCCAGTCCGAAGCGAAAACAGAGTAATGTCCGATGGGATTCGAGCGACCGTCTCGTTCACAGCGCCCGGTGAGTGTCCGATTGCGACAGCCTCTCACACAGCTGACGGTCGCATCGAACAGGTGTCAACAAGCACGAGCCCCTCGGAGAGTGAACACAGCGTCACCGAGTTCATCGCGGATGGAGATATTGAGGAAACTGACAGGATTGAGCCAGTATTCTCATATGGGGATCGGTCGGTGTTCAGAGCACACCATCACCCGCCAGTAAACTGTCCCTGTGAGACGCTTGGCGAGCACGGGTGCCCGATTCACCGATATAGTGCCGAAGATGGGCAACTAACGCTCGTCTTCCACGCGCCCGATTTCGAGACGCTCCAATCGATAATGGATCGTTTTCGGGAACGGTACCCTCCCGTCGACGTTCAGCGACTGCTCCAGCCCCCACTGGAAGGCTCTCCAGAAGAGCGTGTCTTCGTTAATCGCGGCAAACTCACAGAGAGACAACTCGAAGTTCTCACTGTTGCCTACGAGATGGGCTACTTTAAACGGCCAAAGGGTGCAAACGCGACTGAGGTTGCCGATGCCTTGGGTATTGCACAGTCAACCTTTACCGAGCATTTAGTCGCCGCCCAGCGAAAATTGCTTGTCGATATACTAGAGTAGCCATACATAACAGTAGGGAATCTATCTAACGGAAATATCTTAAGTAACTGGGGGCATATCCACGAACAAGAGACAATGTCACTAGCGAAGGAAACTGAAATGCGGCGTGAGGATATCGACGAGTTCGTCGGTAACCGCGAAACCGGCGTCCTCACGCTGGCAAAAAAGAACGAGCCGTACTCAATTCCGATTTCGTACGGCTACGACGCTACTGATGGAACGTTTTATATGCGTCTCGTCTCCACTCCTGAGAGCGAGAAACGAACGTTTCTGGACTCTTCGCCCGAAATCAGACTGGTTATCTACGATGGGACGGACGACCAGACGATGTACCGGAGTGTCGTCGCAGCCGGGACTCTCGAAGAGCGTACCCCAGAAGACCTCTCGGTCACTGAAATAGAGCAGTACGGTGAGGCGAAGCGTCCTCTGTTCGAGATCTGGGGAAAAGGTCGAGACGAACTCGACATCAAGCTCTATGAGTTCCAGCCCGACACAATCGAGGGCCGTCAGACAGAAATCGAACGCGACGATTAAGCCAAAACGCCTGACACTCAGGTATCAAAGCAGCCTGTATCGACAGATTCCGTACAGACAGGACAGCCGTTAGCGAGTATCGCTGTTTTCATCTCGCTGTTGACTGATATTTCTTGGCTGCATGCCGGACATGTAAACGAGTACTCATCTACAGATTCCTCCGACTCACTTCGCTCAGAACTCCCGTCGGACATAGATCCCGCTCTGTTGTGACATAACTCTAGAGACTGTAATACACCATCCCCCTATATAATGGGTTATTAAAAACCACACCCAAATTCGACCGAGTTTTGTGCCTGACAATGTCTTTCACTGAAAGGAACATGTCATAGGGCAGTGAGTGTTGGCATATGAACAGTGAACCTCCAGACATCGAGTCGACCACCCTCACCGAACGGCTCGTGTTGTTAGCCCTGGCTGACGCCGAAGTCAGGAGTCAGACGCCCGTTGCATCGGTCGATATCAAACAGCATTGTCTTGAACTGGCGGAGTCAGTCGACACCGAAGTGGTCAGTACACCGGACGAATCGGACGTGATGCGTGCACTTGGTGTTCTTGGGGCGGCTCCATACGTCGAAGAAGTACAACCCGAGACATCGCCTGTTGGTAAAGGCCGACCACAGTATGCACTGGATACAGAACCAGCCGACGTGCTACAGAAACTCGCTGACGACAACCGGCTTGAGAATAACGTCGAGTCGGTACAAATCAGCTGAGAACACGTGCTGTCTGTGGTAGACTAACTGAGTTCCCCGTTGTAGAGTATCACTCGGCCAGTAACCGCTTCCGGGACACGGTGTGTTGCAATCGTTGTCAGGAAGTCTACAGTATCAGCGGAGTATGTTTACGAGTGGAAAGGCGTTAGTTGCAAGCAAGGCTCTGAACCGCAAGCGTTTTCGAGGGGGCACACCGGATTTCAAGCAATGACTACATACAGCGCAACCGTGACCGTACGACTCAAGCAAGGGGTACTCGACCCAGAGGCCCAGACAACAAAGCAGGCACTCGAACGACTCGGGTTCGAATTGGATTCGCTCAGTTCGGTTGACCAGTTCGAAATTGAGCTTGATGCAGAGAGTGAGAATAGTGCTCGCGAACGCGTGACGGAGATGACTGAGCGACTACTCGCTAACCCAACGATGCACGATTACGAGGTGACTCTCGACCAACGATGACGGTCGCTGTCATCCAGTTTGGCGGAAGCAACTGTGACCGTGATACCGTGCGGGCGCTCGATGCGTTGGATATCGACGCGGAACTCGTCTGGCACGAGGATGGCCTCCCAGCGGACGTTGACGGTATCGTCCTTCCGGGAGGGTTCTCTTATGGTGACTACCTGCGGGCGGGTGCGATGGCGGCACAGTCACCCATCTTAGAAGACGTGCGGACAGTCACAGAGGAAGGGAAACCAGTACTTGGTATCTGTAACGGCGCACAGATTGGCTGTGAGTCGTCGCTGACACCGGGGGCTTTCACAGTCAACAAGAGTGCCCGCTTTCAGTGTGAACACGTCCATTTGCGTGTTGAAAACGCTGAGACGCCATGGACGAGCGGATACAATAAGGGCGACGTTGTCACGTTCCCAATAGCACACGGTGAAGGACGCTTCGAAATCGCCGACGAGCGTCTGGAAGAACTCGAAGCTGAAAACAGAGTGCTGTTTCGCTACTGTGACGCGAACGGCAACATTACCGACGAGGCCAACCCCAACGGCTCGAAACACAATATTGCAGGTATCACAGGTGAACGCGACTCCGTCGCTGTAATGATGCCTCATCCGGAACGTGCCTCACTTGCCGATATCGGCACTACCGACGGCCAAGATGTGCTGCGAGCGTTCGCCCAAACGTAGCCAGCCCTTCCTGAACTGAACAGAGAGTGTGCTATTTTTCGGTTCCGAGTAGACTCAAGACAGTTTTGTCTTGTCGTAGGATGTTAACGCTTCATCGAGTTTCTCATTGCTACAGGCCTGCGCTTCTCGTAGAATAACGCTCGTATTGAAGCACTGATTTTGGGAGTCTGCCCAGAGAGTATATAGAGACGGGCACAATTGGTAGCTCTCTTCGTCGAACCGGCAAAAACAGGACCAACGTATTCCTTTTTGGACAGCAACAGGGGCAGCTACCCCCCAACCGTGTAGAAACTTCTATGAGTGTTCGTTCCTGAGTGGCGTACGTATGAGTTCGACCTACGACCGAGGGACCGTGGAGAACTTCGGGCGCTGGAGGGAGTTCTCCGCGGGCATGTGGGCCTGGGTACTCCACAAGTTCACGGGCTGGATACTTATCGGGTATCTGTTCACGCACATCGCCGTGTTAAGCACTGCAACCGGTGTTGATCAAGCGATGGTAGAAGCAAACGAAGATATCTACACGAACACACTACAGGACCTCGAAGAGTTGGTTATCGTCCGATTCCTCGAGATAGGACTTCTCTCTGTCGCCGTGTTCCACATTTTAAACGGCATCCGCTTGCTAATGGTTGACTTAGGTGTCGGACTGGAGAGCCAAGACAAGAGTTTCTATGGCTCTCTGGCGCTAACAGCGGTCATTGCAGTTGCAAGTATTCCGACGTTCTTGGGAGGTGTCTTCTGATGGCAGAACACTACTCATCATTCCAGCGGAGTAGTTGGCGGTGGGTCGCACAGCGTGTCACAGCAGTGTTCCTCATCGGCGCACTCGCGTTCCACTTTGTTCTTCTTCACTTCATTAACCATGCTGCTGAAATCAGCTTCGCCGGGACGCAAGCCAGAATGGACGAGATTGGATATCTCTCGCTGATGGTCACATTCTTGGTAACAGCCGCGTTTCACGGACTCAACGGCGTCTACAACGCGCTTGTCAACCAGGGTCTCGAAGGAACACAGAAGCGTGTCGTGGGTTTGGTCCTCGTCCTTGCAGGCGTTCTACTGGTCGGACAGGGGACATACGTCGCTCTCTCGATGAACGGCTTCATCTGATCGGAGGACATCATGAGTACACAGGTCACAGAAAAATCGGACGAAAAGGAGGAAGCAGAGAGCACCGAGCAGTCGCCGGGCGAACGGCGACGTGAGGAAAAAGCAAAAAGACAACAAGAGAAAGAAGCAGAGACGCCGGAGTTAATCGACGAGGCAGACGAGACTGTCGAGCTGAAGATATTCCGGTTCGACCCGGAAGTTCCAGATAAGGAAGAACCACGGTTTGACTCGTTTACCGTGCCATATTTTGAAGGCATGACTGTCCTCGATGGTCTCATCTACTCACGGGACAACTACGATTCGTCGCTGACGTTCCGTCACTCTTGTCGCCAGGCAGTCTGTGGCTCCGACGCGCTGTTGATTAATGGCACACAGCGCCTGGCCTGCAAAACCCAGATGGTCGACCTTGAGTGGCCGATTCGTGTCGAACCACTTCCCCACCAGGACGTGGTAAAGGACCTGGTCGTAGATATGGAGCACTTCTACGAGCAGATGAACGCAGTTGAGCCGTACTTCGACCCTGATGAGTTGCCCGAGGAAGACCGCGAAGAGCAAAAACAGCGGCCCGAAAACCGAGAGAAAATCAAGCTCTCTACCCGCTGTATCTGGTGTGGTGCGTGTATGTCCTCGTGTAATGTCGCTGCTGGTGACAACGAGTATCTTGGGCCGGCAGCCATCAACAAGGCATACAGATTCGCAATGGACGAACGTGAAGGCGGTGACAAGAAAGAAGATCGATTGCGGATTCTCGAACAGGAACACGGCGTCTGGCGCTGCCAGACCCAGTTCTCCTGTACAGAGGTATGTCCGAAAGACATCCCGCTGACTGAACACATACAGGAGCTGAAACGCGAAGCGGTCAAAAGCAACCTCAAGTTCTGGTAACCATGCAAGAACACGATGTTATCGTGGTCGGCGCCGGTGGCGCCGGCCTCCGAGCGGCAATCGAAGCACACGAACACGGTGCCGACGTGGCACTCGTCACGAAACTCCATCCGGTCCGCAGCCACACGGGTGCGGCCGAAGGAGGCATCAACGCGGCGCTGCACTCTGAAGACTCGTGGGACCTGCACGCCTATGACACGATGAAGGGGTCGGACTATCTCGGCGACGCACCTGCTGTGGATGCCTTCGCACAGGAGGCACCTGACGAGGTAATCCAACTCGAACATTGGGGAATGCCTTTTTCACGAGAGGATGATGGAACTGTCTCACAACGGCCATTCGGTGGCCTTTCCCATCCGCGGACAACCTATGCCGGTGCAGAGACCGGCCATCACCTGCTTCATACGATGTATGAACAGGTTGTCAAACGGGGCATCGAAGTATACGACGAGTGGTACGTGACAAACCTTGCTGTCACTGACGAAGCAAACCCCGAAGAACGCGCCTGTCACGGTGCTGTAGCCTACGAGATTGCGACAGGTGAAGTCGAAGGGTTCTACGGTCATGACGGAGTTATTCTGGCGACAGGAGGTCTCGGTCAAGCGTTCGACCACACGACCAACGCAATCGCCAACACCGGTGACGGGCAAGCGATGGCATTCCGCGCCGGTTCTCCAATGGAGGATATGGAGTTCGTTCAGTTCCACCCCACGACGCTCCCGTCGACAGGAGTGCTCATCTCAGAGGGTGTCCGCGGAGAGGGTGGAATCCTGTATAACGAGGCTGAGGAACGGTTTATGTTCGAGCACGGGTATGCCAACAACGACGGCGAACTTGCCTCGCGTGATGTTGTTTCTCGCGCCGAGTTGACCCAGATTAACGAGGGGCGTGGCATCGAAGACGAGTACGTTCACCTCGACATGCGCCACCTCGGCGAGGATCGGATTCTCAACAGGTTGGAGAATATTCTCCACCTTGCAGAAGACTTCGAAGGCGTCGACGGCCTTGATAAACCCATGCCGGTTAAACCTGGTCAGCACTACCAGATGGGTGGCATTGAAGTCGACGAGTACGGACAGGCCTGTATCGATGGGCTCTACGCCGTCGGTGAATGTGCCTGTTACAGTCTCCACGGAGCGAACCGGCTAGGTGGGAACGCACTGCCCGAACTGATGGTATTCGGTGCTCGTGCTGGCCGTCACGCCGCCGGTGAGGTTGATGAAAAAGCGAAGGTGAAAACTGGACCATCCGCGAAATCAGAAGATGGCTCGATTGGTTCCCCAGTTGACCTCGGCGGTGTCTCTGAGAGTGAAGCAGTCGCAACTGACGGCGGCGCACTGGCGACGCCACAAGACGTTCTAGAGGCGGCGGTTGAAGCCGAGCGTGACCGCGTCGAGACACTCATCGAGCGCGATGGTATCAACCACGCCGATGTTCGTGAAAAAGTCCAGTTGACGATGACTGAAAACGTGAACGTCTTCCGTGAAGAAGAGAACCTGAAACAGGCGCTACGGGACATCCGCGAAGCCCGTGAAATGTACCAGAACGTCGCTGTCAGAGATCCATCCAGAACGTACAACACTGACCTCATCCACACAATCGAGACGCGGAATATCCTTGACTGTGCGGAAGCTATCACTGCTGGCGCACTTGCTCGTGAGGAGTTCCGAGGTGCACACTGGCGCAAACAGCATCAGGAACGCAAAGACGACGAGTGGCTCAAACACACGATGTATGCCTGGAACAACGGAAATCCTGACCTCTACTACAAACCGGTCATCCTCGAAGGAGACGAAGAGACCTACGAGCCAAAAGAACGCTCGTACTAACTCAGCCCAGCCCATTCTGTATAGCTGCGTTTCGATTTTACTGTTTTAAACATGATTTTGCATGACTTCGCGTGAACTGTTCGGCCGGCCGCTTATCAGCCGCCGGTTTGTCGGGGCGTGGCTCGTTCTCGTAGCTACAATTCCGCTTGCACTTCGGTCGTATTTCATTCGAGACCGACTCAGCCTCTTTGCTTGGAAGCCCGGCGAGATGATGGGTATCAACTACCGGGTGTATCACCACGCTGCTGAACTGGCACTTGATGGCGAACCCTTCTATAACGCTCCGCCAACCCAAGCCTTCGACTGGGCTGTGTATCTTTACCCGCCGGGAACGCTCCCTCTCTACTATCCGTTTACCTTTGTCAAGTGGACAACTGGGTACACGATTCTGACAGGGCTGTCGATCCTTGCTGCAGTTGCTGGCACATTTCTCCTCGTAGATTACGTCGAATCCGTTGGTCCACGGCTTGGCTGGGTTGATGCAGGCATCATCTTCCTTGCGTTTCTCCTCTCAACGCACAGTTTTGGAACGGTCTACTTTGGGAACATTAACCTCATGCTCGCGTTGGGTATCGTCTTTGGCTTTTGGGCGTTGCACCGGAACCGCGAGATAGCATCGGGTGTTGCCTTTGGTATCGTTGCTTTGTTCAAACTGTTCCCCGCTCTTATCGGGCTATGGCTTCTTCGGACCCGACGCTTCCGGGCAGTGGGGGCCGCACTCGCCACCGGTATTGGTGGTCTGCTCGCCGGAATAGCGCTATTTGGGCTTGATACAACAGTCTTTTATTTCACTGAGGTGGTGGCAAACCGAACCGATAGCTCGTTGTTTGTCGGTGGCTATCCTGTTGAGGGTACGTACTACGTCACGGTCCAGCAGCCAGTCTCCTGGGCGGTCGCTGCCGTGTGGCCAACAGCACCGTACAGTGTTATCGTTCTGGTTTCTGTTCTTGTGGTCGTGCCTACTGTGGCGTTTCTCTATCGAAATGTCGAAACGACGATGGACAGGCAGATGGCTATCTTCGCCACACTCGCTGCAATGGTCACGCTTCTCCCGTCGTTCCGGTGGTATCTTGTCTTCCTCTATGTGCCGATGGTGACACTGTTATATCTCTGGAGGCCAAGTCGAAGCCGCCAACTCTTTGTCGCGGGCGGTGTCTTGCTTTCGGTGACGTTTAGTTCCGGAAGTGTCGTCGACGCGTTGAGCGTCCTTCCAGCGCCACTCTACTCAGTCGCGTACGCAGTTGGCGGGGCTGGAGTGTTACCGCTGTATGGCATCCTTCTGATGGTCTTGGCTTGTCTCTGGGAGAAGCGATGTTCGTCGACCAAGCAGGCACAAAGCCCTGCCTGAACAAAAGTATCGAACCGACACGTGAGGACTACTTCAGGAACCTGTGTGGGTTACTGCCGGTGTATTGTTTTAAGAGAGTTTGCGGCGTCACTCGTCAAGCCGCATATCCCCACCAGGGCTGTCCGACACATCTTCTTCCCAGTCTGCATCGCCTGACTCGAACTCCTCTTTCAGTTGCGCGAACGTTGACCCGCCTCCGCCACTATCAGACTCACTGTCGTCATCTGGTTGGTCGTCTTCCTCGACAGTCTCCTCGTCAGCTTCCGAGTCGTCCACTGCATCATCTTCGAATAGCTCGTCCTCTTCGAAGGGGTCCTCGTCGAAAAGCTCCTCGTCTTCATCGTCATCGTCAATCGCAAGCGACGAAAGATCGTCTTCGGGCGATTCCGTCTCATTGTCCGTCGGCGCATCTCCGAACCCAGCGTCAAACTCATCACTACCGTCGCCAGCATCTTCATCTGTGTCGCTATCCTCGAAAGAAATGTCAGCGTCTTCGAGGCTCACAAGTTCGTCATCGTCGTCCAGCGGGTCCGACTCAGACTGGAAGGCAACTTCCTCTGCGACGTTGTCAGCAGTATCATCCTCCGCAGAGTCATTCCAGTCAGCGTCACCGGAATCAAACTCTTCTTTGAGGTCATCGAAGGACGCGTCCCCGGTGCTTTCAGAGGTGGCATCGAAATCGCCAGAGTCTGTCTCTCCGACATGATTCTCAATTGGCTGGTCCGATTGTTCGTTGCCTTCGTCGTTCCACTCCTCGCCCTCCTCGTACTCGGCTTTGAGGTCTTCGAAAGATGCGGTGTCGGCTTCTGCACTCATCGGTGAATCCGACTCCACTGAAGTATCCGGCTCGCTGTCCGCGCTGAGAGGCGGTTCTGCTGTCGGTTCACCCTCCGAAGCAGCCGTCGGCTGTTCGGGTACATCACCAACCTGATTGGTCAGATCTATATCCTGTGGTTCATCTGATGAGGCGCTGACAGCGGACTCGTCTGTCGTCTCAGACATGCCAAGACCCGACTCGTCATCCGACATTGGCGTATCCGTTGTTGTCTCGGTCGGTTGACTCACAGCCTGCACCAGCGACGGGTCAAGGGGCGTTGCTGCTGTTTCAAGTTTCCGGAGCGATGGAGGATTACCTATTACGGACACCTGGTCATCAGGAGAGAGAACGTACTCACGGGACGGAAGTGACACAGGGTCCGCCTCTTCGGGGGTTACTCCAACAACAGTCACCGCCAGTGCCCCGACGGGCATCCCATGAAGTGGACTCCCTGCTTTGACACTCACAGATGTGTAACTCTCGTCGCTAGTCCGTAACAGCGACGCAAACTCTCGTGCTGGGCGGTCCTCAACAGGAAGCGTGACAAGCCGATACGTTCGTGTGGGATCAACTTTTGGTGTATCGGCCGAGTTGATTGCAACAGTCACAACATCACCTGCGATACCTCTGAGTTCGCCTGTCAGAACTCGTCGTTCCGCGTCGGCTTCCCAGACCTGCACCACGTCGCCCGTGCTTGCTGCGAACGCTGGGTCGGCAGTAATCGCGACAGCGTTTGTCGCTGGTGGGAGCGTTGGTCCGATACCTGCAGCGCGGCTCCCGACACCGAGATGTTCGATTGAGCCATCACTCCCGAGTTCAAGGTCTACAGTTCCGACCCCAAAGTCGGTTTTCAGCCGCGAGCGGAGACGGCTATCTAGTTCGCTCACTGTCAGGTTTTGTGGAAAAACGAACTGCTTACCGGCAATTGTTTCGCGGGTTCGTTCAGTGACCGGGTCATACCCCACAACGTCGTCGATTTCTTGTGGCAGAGTCACAGTGGTAACCCGGCCAACAGTCTGAACAAGTCGTGAAACCTCCTCGTCGACGGCCTCACGGTCTCCGTCGTAGATGACGTTTTGCCCGAAGGCATCTCCCCATCTGTGTCCGGCAAGTGCACCGACGCCACCAAGAAAGAACGCAGCGACAGTAAAGAGCGCAATCTGGACGCTGTCCAGTTCGCTGCTGGTGACCTGTCCAAGTACAGTTGTCGCGTTCAAATAGACTGCGACGCCCGCAACACCGCTGAGAACAGCCAGTCCAACCGGGACGCGTTCGCGCGTCGCCCAGCGGTAGCCAAGCGCGATTATCACAGCGACGGTGCCAGCAAGTATCGCCAGCCCAAGTAGCTCCGTCGTGGCTGTTACCATCCGGTCGGCAGTCGAAAGCACTGGTCTCACGCTGCTGACTCACCCGGCTTGACACCCACGGTTTCGAACTCATGGAGTGCGTCCCGAACGCCGACTGCAAATAGTTCATCACCTGCTTCGAGATAGGTGTCTCCACCAGGAGCGACAAGCCAGCCACCATCTTTGCGGACAGCAAGAACAGACACATCGTGGCGCGCTTGTGTGTCTATGCTCCCAAGACGGGTGTCAGCAAACGTGCCACCTGCCTCGACGACGAATCGTCGAAATCGGTTGTCAGCCCGCCGCAGCGTCGAGATAACCTCGTACTCCCGGCGTGTCCCTCTTGGTTCGACAACAATCTTTGTATCGCTAGCTCGCAAAAGCGGCTGCACGTCGGTTCGCGTCACTGCAACAGTGAGTCGCCCTTCACCGCCGTCTGTTGTTGGCTGCCTGACTGCTGGGGCCTGCTGGTCACTCCTCGCCGGTTTTTCGTTAGAAGACGGGGCAATATCGGGGCCGTCATCGTCCGTACCCTCGTCGGCTCGCGCGCTGACAACGGTGCCCCGAACCTGTACATCTGGTGTAATAACAGTTACTTCGTCACCGTGAACGAGACCCGTCGGAATAAGCCCAGAAACGGAGACAGCATGCCGGTCGTGACTGACCCGTTTCGAGAGACCCGAAAACGGCGGCGCAGCCACGACAGTCACCTGCCCGCGTTCATCAACAGTAACGGACACGTCACCGAGGTCGTACTCAGTCTGAAGGCGGTCTGCCACCCGGCGTTCGAGTTCCCTGAGCCGGAGGTCCGCAGGGAACGTCAGCTCGCTGTTTCTGAGCTGTGCCCGCAATTCTTCGGGAAGCGGTGGATACCCTTCCATATCAGATACCTCACCACTCACCCGAAGACGGACCTCTTCACCACCGTTGACGAACTCACCACGCTCTCTGGATACGGTTCGCTCTCGGAGCCTTGAAAGCGAGAGCCGCCGCGGGATGTCAGCAGCCATCTGCTCGCCCCGACTCTGAGCAGACAGTGATAGCATTCCAACAACGAACGTTGCCGTCAGAAATCGGACGGGATTTGGGTTCGCGAGCACCGACGAATCAGCCAGGATTAACACACCACCGTTGAAGCCAGCAAGAACGAGCGCAAGCAGCGTGGCTCCGGGCTTTGGAACAGCCACACTGCTGAGATATCTAAACGAAAATCCCAGGGCCCATGAGACGACCGCTGGGATGAGTCCGACGAGTAACCCAAGGTAGATACCAAGCAGTATCTCCGCCGGAATCGACGCCATACGTGTGGTCAATGTTTCGACAGTGAAATCAGTTTCTGCCGTTATCAGAAATGTGACCGGCAGAGAGCGGGCGACTCTCTGGCACTCCCCAGAACCCATAAGCTGACCTCTCCGGGGGGATGTAGGCACGTTCAAGTCCCAGGGGGTACTGAAGCGGTGTATGGATTGGCGAAAGAACAGACAGCGTGGGTATCTGAGCGGGCGGATTGCAGCTGCGCTCGCTGTTCTGACCGCAGTTCTTTCTCTCTGGACTGGGTTGGCCAACATAACCACCAGTGTTGCTATTGGCCCCTACGCTCAGTACGTCCCCGAAATCGTTCAAGAGACTGCGGGCTTTACTGGAACCATAACTGGCTTTTTTTTGTTACTGTTTGCCTGGCAACTCCGACGAGGGTTGCGAATCGGCTGGTACGGGACTGTTGTCTTGCTTCCTGTGACTGCATTTCAGGGCGTCTTTCAGGCGAATGTCTACTCGCTACCCCTCGTTGTCCTCTCGGCTCTCACTCTCCCAATTGTCGCAATAAATTACGCTAGATTCGACGCCGAGATGACTTTTTCGAACGCACAGATTGCGTCGGTCCTCGCTCTCTCGGGAACGGTCGCGTATGGAACGCTTGGCTCGTTTGCGCTCCGAGAGGAGTTCGTCGAAATCGAGAGCCTCACTGACGCGCTCTACTATACAATTGTGACGGCGAGTACCGTCGGATATGGAGATATCACACCCCAAAGTGAGCAGGCGACACTGTTTTCGCTCTCACTGGTTATTCTTGGGACAGTCAGCTTTGCAGTAGCGCTCGGGTCCGTGCTGGGACCAGCGCTTGAATCACGATTTGCACGCGCACTTGGAACCATGACAGACACAGATTACGACCTGCTTGAGAACCACATCGTGGTGCTTGGGTACGGCGAGTTGACCGAACCGCTGCTCGAACGGCTACAGGACGTCCGTTTTGTTGTTGTCACCGCTGACAACGAGATGGCAAGACGCCTGCAAGAAGATGGAGTCAACGTCTACGTCGGGAATCAAAGCGACGACCAACCTCTCCGTGACGTGGGGATCGAGCGAGCGAAAGCCATCATTGTCGCGACGAACAACGACGCAGAGGATGCACTCGCGATTCTTACGGCCCGCGAGCTCAACCCCGATGCCCGTATCGTGGCTGGCGCTACCTCACGAGGAAACGTCGAGAAATTACGCCGTGCTGGCGCTGATACCGTTCTTAGCCCGGCAGACATCGGTGGCCGTCTCCTCGTCCAATCGGCAGTAAGTGGTGACGACGTAGAACAGTTGGCTGACGAGCTAGTTGATGATTAGTTGTCTTACTACCGGGAGTTCTGTGGTGCCTGACTGGATCGAAGCGTTTCTGCGACGAGGTTTGCAGCCTCTTCAGCCGCACGCGCTCGGCCATCGGTCGGGTCGCTGTTAGCCGTCGTTTCATGGCCACACTGCAAGGAGGTAGCTGACGTGGAGTGGTCAGTCATCATTACGTACCTATTACATCCCGTATATAATAGTAGGACAACACTGTCAGCTCCGGTTTCGCTTATTTCGGAGTCTTTTTGCTGTTTTCCTGGATTTTATCCTTTAGTAGGCGATTTTGCGTCATATCTGATACCGGTTTTCACTCCTGTAAATATTTCATACCGCTGTCTAAGGCGGTACATTCATTCTGTGTCGTTGAGGACTGCTGGCGACCAATGTTACAGCGGTAGCGAGGCGAAAGCTATCCCATTTACAACTGACGGGCGATTTCTTCGGCAAAGTACGTCAAGATTAGGTCAGCACCTGCCCGCTTGATAGACAGTAGCGATTCATGAGCGACAGCCTCCAAATCTAGCCACCCGTTATCGGCAGCGGCGTGTAGCATTGCGTACTCGCCGGAGACGTTGTACGCAGCGACAGGCTGGTCAAACGTCTCACGAATCGATGCGACGATATCAAGATACGGAAGTGCTGGCTTGACCATCAGTACATCGGCACCCTGTGTTACGTCCAGTTCGACTTCCCGAATCGCCTCTCTAGCGTTTGCCGGGTCCATCTGGTAATGCCGTCGGTCGCCAAAGGCAGGGGCACCGTCTGCCGCGTCTCGAAATGGCCCATAAAACGCGGATTCGTATTTCGCCGCATAACTCATCAGCGAAACGTGCTCGAACCCCGCTCCGTCGAGAGCTGTTCTGATTGTGCCGACCATTCCGTCCATCATGCCTGAGGGCGCAATCATATCTGCACCAGCCTCAGCGTGGCTCAAGGCAGTCTTGGCAAGCAAGTCGAGTGTCTCATCGTTATCGACGGTGACGTGTTCTTGTTCGGGAGCCCCAGCTTCTAGCACACCACAGTGCCCATGCTCCGTGTATTCACACAGGCACGCATCGGTGATAACGTAGGCATCGGTCTCCTCAGTGATAGCGCGCGTGGCTTGCTGGACAACGCCGTCTTGCGCCCACGCGCGTGATCCACGCTCGTCTTTTGTCTCGGGAATGCCAAAGAGAATCACCGCTTTGACACCCGTCTCTAAGACTTCTTTTACACGCGGTACAGCTTCATCGATTGGAACGCGCTCGTGTCCGGGCATCGATTCGATTGGTATCCGTTTTTTTGTCGTCGCGTCTACGAAGACAGGAGCAATGAGATCCGCTGGGGCGAGACTTGTCTCACTAACGAGTGGTCTGATACCGTCAGTGCGAAGTCGGCGGGGCCGTTTTGTCAGGTCCACATCGATATCACTGTGCATACGCTGATTTTGCTCGCCTTGTCAAAAGCCGTGTCGCTCTCACTAGAGCTAAAACGGTCCACTATCACCTCCCAGTCACCAGCAGGCTCGGGTGCCTACAGTGGACCAGCACCAATCTATACGGCCAGCTCGTGTGCAGCGGACAACACTATCTATGGCTCTCCCAGCACAGAATTTGAGTTGGTCTACGCAACAGGCGCGACGTTTTGGACCGTAACTAGTCTATCTTACTGGTCCCAAAGCTGTCTGTCTCCGACGACGTATTACTCGCCGTCGTTGTGGTCGTGTGTGTCGTCTGTCGGGTTCTCGTCAGTGACTTCGGATGCTGCTGTCCCAAACCACTCTTGGGCGGTGTGTTCACTCTCGTGATTTGCAGTTGAAGCTGTCGAAGTCGTCTGTGCTTTGGCCTGCACGTCGAATTTATCCAGCGAATCGACCAGCGCATTAGCTCTCTCCTGAAGCGACTCACTCTGGTCGACAATCGATGACACCGACGCAGTCTGCTCTTGAGCTGACACAGCAGCGTGTTCGGCTTCGCCTGCGGCATCTTCACTTAGCTGAGAGACATCATCGACACGTGAGACGACACGTTGGGTGGCGTCGGCTTGTTCGTCGGTTGCTTTGCTTATTTCTTGTACTCCTCTGTTTGTCTCCTCAATCGACTCAACAATCTCTTCAAGGGCGGTCAGTGCTTCTTCGACGGTTGCGACGCCGCGGTTGACTGCTTGGCTTGTCTCCTCGACTTCCGAGACTGTCTCGTCTGTCTGTGTCTGTGCCTCCTCGATAATTGATTCAATTTCTGCTGCTGCCTCTTGGGTCTCTTCGGCGAGTTGTTTGACCTCGTTAGCCACGACGGCAAACCCGGAGCCTGCATCACCAGCCCTGGCAGCCTCAATGTTCGCGTTCAGCGCCAGCATGTTCGTCTGGTCAGCGATTTCGGTAATTACCGCAACAATCTCGCCGATTGAATTCATCTGCTCTTCAAGAGTTGCAATCTTATCGACCGTAGACTCAGCCTGACCCTCGATACGGTCCATCTCTTCGATTGCGCCTGCGGCCGCTTGCTGACCTTCTTCACCCCGGTTGACTGCCTCTGCTGCTGTATTTGCTACGCCAGATGCTGACGAGGCTGCCTCCTCAATGCTCGCAGAGAGGTTACTCATCTCCGACGAGATTTCCTCCAGACTCTGTGTCTGATTGTTTGTGACGGCTGATATCTGTTGAGTACTGTCACTTACCGTTGTGCTAGCATCATCGATTTCGTGTGCGCCAACGACAACATCTTCACTTGACTCCGCGACTGCTTGTGCAAACGTCATCACGTCGACGATTGTTTGCTCAATCTGCTCGATCATCTGGTTAAACTCCTCGGCAACATGCACCATCGCTTCGCTCTTACTGTCAGTACTCATACGCCGAGTGAAATCACCGTTGGCACAGGCCCGCATCACTTCATTGTAGTTTTGAGCCGTTTGCTCAAGATGGTCGTTCATTTCTTCGGCCTCTTGCCGAGCAGTTTGGGCTTCCGAGCGAGCGGTCTCCGCATCGCTTCTTGCAGATTCTGCATCCTCTAGAGCAGTCTGTGCCTCGGATATACGCTGTTTTAGCTGGACTCGCATCGTCTCAAACTCCGTATAGAGTTTCCCGATTTCGTCACGTCTTGTCGTTTCGAGATCGACATCCAAATTACCGTTACCCATCGACTTGGCGCGTTCAACTAGGCGCTCCAATTCCTTTGTCGCTAGTCGTCCACCGACAACTGTTACACCCACAAGCACGCCGAAAGTAAGCAACATTGTGGCCAAGAAGCTCTGGAGGACTTGGTCACGAAGCGCAAATGCAGACGCCTGTGGGGTCTGATTCACAACGGTCAGGTTCTCATTGGCATTGAGCGAACGGAACGCAAACATTGACCCGTTGTTGGATTCGGTAACGGTTCCGTTGTCGGCTGTCGGCAATGTGCCGGTATATGTCTCACCGATTAACGTATCGCCTTCTGGGCCGACGACAGTAGTTGTCGCGTCCTCAATTGATTGTTCGATACGGGGTTGTGACTCTGCCGGGTTTATCTCGGCAAGTAAGACATCGTTCGACAACGGGACCTTCCAGCCAAGTGCCATTACAGATTCACCGTCAGAACTTGTATACCCCTTTGGGAGTACAAACTGTTTCTGTTCGAGGGTTGCTTGCTCAAATCCAAGGTCGTACAGGTTTTGATTCGTGAACCCTTCGTCTGTACTTCCAACAACCTCACCCGAGTCAAATGAGATGTAGTGTATCGCCTGAATATTTTCACTCGATTCGACTGGGGACCGTAACTGTGTCATTACATAAGATGGGTCATTCCGCTCGAAGACTGTACTTACAGTCCCTAACTCCCCTCGTATATTTGTGAACTCGTCGTGTCGATTGTCAAACCAGTTGCTGAACGAGTTATCGTGGTGCACTACGGTCGCTTCTATCTGCTGGTCAACTTGCCCATCAAGATCCTCACTGATACCAAGGTAAAAAAACGCACTAATGAGTCCCCCAAGAGCGACAACAAAAACCATCCCAAGAAGTACTTTCGCAAGTAAGTTCTCTTGAACAACTGACGGAGTGATTTTTGCTATTAGCCCTGGTTCAGTCTGTTTTTTCGTTTTTTGCTCTTCTCTACCGTTATCTCCATCTTCAAGAGGGCGGCCTCTCTCTTGGTCAGTCTGGGCTGATTTATCTTCATTCGGTGGCGTTGATTGTCCACCGTCGCAACGTAATGGCAAATTATTTTCATCATACTGTACTGTTTCCATTTGGTTCTTAGAAATTGATAACTGCTGTTCAGGTAGATTCTGTACAGTGTGTTGTTTATTTTGATAGTTACTCAAACGGTCTAAAAACCACTTCAAAGGGCGAAAAAGTCTCATTGGACAGTTTAATAGTGAACAATAGCTCTATTTAAGAATTGCTTCTCTATTATTGAATTTAATATCGTATCCTATTATGACACGATATTGTTCTATTTATTATTAGTTGGTTAATACAAAGACAACTCTCAGAGAATGTTCAACTCCGAATAACCCAATGGTCATCAGCTTGCCGTTCGAGGTGTGCCTTCTCACGGAGTTTGACGATATACCCGTTTGGTTGGACCAGCTGTTCATGTTCGGCGTCGACGCGCACCAGATTTCCGAGAAGTTGGGCTGTTGGTGGCTTTTGTGCTGCTCCACAGTCATATATTGTGAGTAACCCGCCGCCGTCCTCGACTTCGTGAACGATGACGTGAGCATGATGAGGAAGTTCCCACTCGTCGGACCCGGCGGATGCAAGATGATTCATATAGACACCAAGTGGCGGATTCGCTTGTATTCACTGGTCCCTGATGGGAATAAGTCACGCACCCACTGAGATCGGGACACGGACGCTAAGCGTGGCCTCTTGTTGGAAACATGTGTAGACATCTCGTGCCGCTGTCGTAACGCTAAAGAGTCGAACGAACAATCTTGCATGTAAGATGAATCAAGAACGTTTCGTTGCGGGGAGGTGGTGTTGTGGGTGTTGAGATACGCGAGTCACCCGTCTCGGATGCGGAATATGCGGATATGGAAGAGTTCGTTCGTGACTATCTTGCCGCAAGTGTCGCCACCGAAGAGGAAGGCGGCCGGATGCGCTGGTACCCGTGGCATTCCGCGGAGTATCGGTTCAACCACATCCGCAACGTGGTCGAGCTGTCGGGAGAGATAGCACGGGCGGAGGGTGCAAACCAAGACATCACTCAGGTTGCAGCCCTCTTCCATGATATCGCCAAGCTTGAAGTGGACCAAGATATCCACGCCGAGGAGGGTGCTCGTATTGCGCGGGAGTATTTGCTGACACAAGCTGACTATCCCCAGTCGTTTGTCGACGAAGTGTGTCGGTCTGTCGAGGATCACTCCTATCAGGGAGACCTCACAGATTTGCGCCTCGAAACGCAGTGTCTCATCGAGGCGGATATCCTCGATAAAATCGGGGCGAACGGGGCTGCGCTGTTGTTACTGCGTACTGGGTATGAATCCCGTTCTCATCTCGATGCCGCAGAGATGGTGGGCCGTGTTCTCGAACGCGGCGAAGAGGCACGCACGCGCATGCGGAGTCAAACGTCCAAGGACATGATCGACAAACGACTCAAACGTGTTCGATGGATCCAAGAGTGGCTCGAAGACGAAGTCGTCGGTATTGAGCTTTAGATAAGGCCGACATTGAGAATTGACGTCGTGTCACTGATTTTCGTCCGTCGCCTCAGAGTAACGTTCCGAGACCGTCCCACAAGAAAACTATCCCAAACCCCACGAGAATCAAAGCACTTCCGCTGGCGACAAAGGGTTCGAGGGAGTCAATCCGACGGTCAGTTGCGGCGAGCAGTGCCGGAAATCCAGTTATCCAGACGACGATACCACCAAACATACCGGCTAGCAAGGCAACACTGCCTGTCTCAACGATAAGAACACCTGCGACAGCCTCCCCGATGTACGGAGTATGCGCGAGAATATCGAGGGTTCCAGGCTCGAGAAGTGCAACTCCGACTGTCAGCCAGAACAGGATCTGAAATGGGTTTGTCAGGCCAAGCACAAGCGCTTTCTCGAATCCTCGTGAGCCATCGGGCGCGCCATCGCCCGAAAACGTGGTCTGTGCACTCTCGACGGCATCGTACGCAAAATACAACATTAGTACCCCACCGATCGTAATCATTAATCCACGAAGCAACGGTAACTCCTCAACAACGGTGGCCACCCCGATGTATGCAAGAACAAAGAAGATAATATCCGCAGTCATCGCACCGGTGCCAGCGATGAAACCGGAACTCCATCCCCGAAGGACACTCTCTTCGGCAATGATTGCGTTCATTGGTCCCGGTGGCGCAGCGAGTGCAAGTCCAAACAGCGCTCCCGCGAAAAACGAAATGGTTGCTGATGTTGCCATTAGCCCCGTATTGTACAGACGTAGTGATAAAAATACTGCGTTAGTTAATAACAATCAACACAAATTAATCGGTTTTCAAGCGTTCTATCAGAGGATTAGGTCATCATCTTGCCGAGATGAGAGTTAGGTAGCCAACCGACAAAGCCCTCTGGCAGACAGAACGAAGCGGAGTTACAGGTTGCTTAGATGAGTGACTGATAGGTGAGCTATAATAGTGGGCCACCGATGCACTGATTGACTGTGTCTTGTCGTACTCTCTCACTCGTGGGCAGCGTCCCACTCTTCGGCTTTCGTCCGATTACTACAAACGTTACATTTGACTCGGCCCATGGCGTCGACGGCGTTGTCGAGACTCTCACAGTTGCTACAGTAGAATCCCCAGCGGGTGTCGCCTGACTTGTCTGCATATACGATATAGAACGGAGACTTCTGTCCACGTTTTCCCTTCCGCTGATCCACATACAGTGTCTCTCCTTTTGAGTTGGTAACCGTATCCATACATACGGGGTAACACTCAAGCATCAAAGACGCTTCTTTTCACCACCTCAGAGCGTTGTTTGTATGTGCTGTGTTAACTTGTTGATGAACTCAGGGTCGTACGTCCACATACCGTCCCATTCTCTGTCATCAATTTCGATAGCGAGCAGTGCTGCGGGTTCATATTCCGAGCCTTCCGGTGGTGTATGGATGACGAACCAAGACGAACGAAAATCGAACGAGTAGCCGCCGTGCATAACTACCTCGAACTCCGGAGGATTCGTCCAGTCTGGCTGGCCATATACGTGAACATCAACATCCGTAGCAGCCACCCGTTCGTAGACGTTTCTCGTCCCTTGTTCATCCTCCAACCGTGAGAGACGCTGGAAGGATGAGCGAAGCGTCCCCTTTTGATCGTTGAACGCGCGCTTCTCGATATACCGCGAGATAAGTATGAGCAACAGCTTTTCAGTATTCGATTCAGGATACCCACGGAGCGAGAACCGAACACCTGCCAATCCGTCCAGAACTTCTGGGACGCGTGTCTGCTCTAGGGACCGAGTTCCCGTAATAAATATATCCGAGTTGACCAACAAGATTGCATCCTGTAACTCTTTGAGTGGAGAGTGAGCAACTACCTCCCCGTTTTCGAGTAAGGCAACAGTGTCCTCGGTGTACTCTTCGCTCACCTTCTCAGAAATGGAGACAGCTTGTTCCTCGAACAGTTTCTCAAGCATAATCTGGAACGGTTCCGGTGCGGTCCGATTGAGAACAGCAACTGACCGTTCGGGGGCATCAGCTTTTTCGAGGAACGTTTCAAGCGTCATTGCTTCGCCACACGATAGAATCCCGACAAATTTGAATGTATTGGACCGTCCCACAAACTCAGTTTCGAACTGTCAGTTTGCGACCTCATCACCGACTGCGCCCAGCTTGACAAGAACTGAAAGGATAAATGAGGTGACTGCCATCAGGACTCCAATGATAAATAGTGGCGCAGCAAGGATTCTAGCGAGTTCCGCCCCAACCACCAGTTGGCTGAACCCACGAACAACGAACGCCAGTATCGCCACAACAAAAGTCCCAATCAACAGTTTCGGAAAAATACCGCTGTTGAGTTCCATATCGAGACTATTACTGAACCGGGCAAGAAACTTCCGGGGTAGTACAGGCCATGGGGGGATGGCTCTGTTACTTGGCCAGTTTGACTGACTAACGGGAGTGAGAGAGCGGTACAAAATGTGATTCAAATACTACTTTTCGACGTACTGTTGTTCCCACTCGTCGCGTGCTTCAATTTCACGGTGTCCCCGTCTCGTGAGAATGTATGTGTTTGTCCGGCGATCACGCTGTCCTTTCTCAATGAGTCCTTTATCAACAAGGGTGTCTAGGTTCGGGTACAACCGACCATGGTGTATCTCCGATTCGTAGTACTGTTCAAGTTCTTCTTTGATTGCCAAACCGTGTGGCTCTTCTTTACCACCAACGACGTACAGCAAGTCTCGCTGGAATCCCGTCAAGTCGTACATGTATTCGTACAGTTAACAGATATTACCGACATATATTAAAGTTGTCTATCGGTTACTCGCATTGCAAAAATTGACGCTTCTCCGTTCTGGTATCAGGCATGTATTTTAGTTATGATTTAGGATAAATCAAGCATGATTTATCTATAAATCGACTATATGAACGTTCTATTTTATTTATGTTTGTGGTTGTACTGGCGATATAAAAAATGACTGAACAGAGACAGCCAGACAACCAACTGTCCGTGACCCTGGGACTTAACAAGATACCAGCCTGAGATACGGTAATGACGGAGGGACGTGACCAGCGCGACGACAACCAGACAAAAGATGAGCGAGCCACCGGTCACAATCGGAGTGTGAAATCCGGTTATGGCTCACAAGAGTCTGGGTCTGGAGACACCGAATCACGGTCTCCAGTGCTGGGGGAGCATCCTGACGCAACTGTGGACAAAACGGAACACAGTGGTGGGGCACAACCGACACAGCGAGACGATGATACCCATCGGGCTACAAGACATCACCAAGAGCAAGAAGAGACTGGAGCTAGCAAAGTTACTATCGCCGACAGAGAACAAAATGATGGTCCGTGGGTCGATTTAGGTCAGTTCCAACCGGACGAAACGTCAGTAGAGGGGCTACCATCCGGTCCCCGTCAGGAGTATCTGACTGACCGACGGTCACTCAATCCGCTGGTCCAGATACGGTGGGCCATCCGTGTCACTGTCAGCGCACTTGTTTTTGGACTTGTCGTCACATGGGGGCTTAGAACGCAGGGATTTACCTCTCAATGGGGTGCTGGTGTCGTTGGCGTATTGCTCTTCGCCGGACTAATCTGGGTAATACTGCACTATCGGCGGTGGGTCTACCAGATACGGACTGACGCAATCTATCTTGAACGCGGTGTTGTGACACATGCCAGAACACTCGTGCCCTACGTCCGTATTCAGCACGTCGACACGAGCAGAAGTCCAGTTGAGCGTATGCTTGGACTCTCGACGCTCGTCGTGTACACTGCCGGTTCGAGGGGTGCGGACATCTCGATCCCCGGTCTTCGACCGCAAGACGCCCGTGACCTACAACGCCGCGTCAAAGAACTAGCAATTGAGGCGAAAGGAGACGACGCTCTGTAGAGGTGATCTGCGATGAATCTTGATTATCGGTCGGTTCCGTATCGAATCTTCGAAAACGTATCCCGTATCGCGGGTATTGTTATCGTCTCAGTAGTCTTTTCGACAGGAGATGGAAGCCAGGGAGGTACAGAAAGTACAGGGCTTGAACCACTTGTGCTTGGAGGGTTCATCCTGTTCGGGCTAGTTGCTGTTGCACTTTGGGAGATGACGTACGTGAAACGGTATGAGTACCGCATTACACCAGATACGTTTGAGATCTACTCTGGTGTCTTTTCTCGCCGCGAACGCGAAATTCCCTTCAAGCGAATCCAGAACATCGATGTCGCACAGAACGTCTTTCAGCGTGCCCTTGGGATTGCCGAGGTGCGTCTAGAGACTGCTGGGGGTGGGGAAAGTGAAGCTGTCCTCCAGTACGTCAGTAGAGCCGAAGCGACCCGCTTACAGGAACTAGTTAGTGACCGAAAACACGGTGAAAGCCAACGAGACACTGAGGTGCCTGATAATACGTTGTTTGAGCTTGATAGTAACGAGTTGGCAGTGCTTGGCCTTACCTCGGCAAACTTCAATCTTCTCGGACTGATACTTGTCATGTTTGCGGTTCTCGGGACACCGGTTGCTGCCGAACAGGTGTCTCCGCGACTGTCCGTGTTATTGTTGCTTGGGCCAGCACTCGCCGCGCTAGCGCTGGTATTGCTCTGGATTGTAAGCGGTATCCAAGCAATCCTCAGATACTATGGGTTCAGGCTGGTTCGGCATGAAGGTGAACTTCGGTATCAGCGTGGGCTCCTCCAGCAGTACAACGGGACAATTCCGTTGTCAAAAATCCAGACTGTGATGATCCGGGAGAATTTCATTGCCCGAGCTGTGGGCTACGGGAACCTCGCAATCGAGACGGCAGGGTATGCTCCAGGACAGGACGGGAACAGTGTCGAATCTGCAATTCCGATCGCGAAGCGGGATCGGCTATTCGACCTCGCCCGAACTGTTGAATCCGTTGGCGAAGTGGAATTCACGCGACCACCAAAACGTGCACGCCTTCGGTATGTTGGGCGATACACTATTGTTGTTGCTGTTCTTGTTGCACTCCTTGCAGGAATCAATACAACGACCGGGACACTCAATGACTGGTATTTGGGGGCACTCAGTTGGGCCCTCGTTCCGTTGGCAGCACATCTCAAGTGGACCCACCTTGGGTACTACTACGACGAAGGCTACGTGGTTACCCGGTCCGGGTTCTGGACACGGCAGACGACTATCGTTCCGTACTATCGAGTTCAGACCGTCTCAGAGACACAGACAGTATTCCAGCGCCGTCGGCAGCTTGGAACGCTTGTTGTCGATACAGCTAGCTCGGGCGGATTCTGGGGCGGGAATGCGGTTGCTCTCGATATTGATATTGATGAAGCCCGCCAACTACGAGAAACAGTTCACAATCGATTCCAGTGGTCCCTGCGTGAGCGTCGAACACAGCGGATCCGACGATTTGAAGCGGCTGACTGAGTATCGTTCCAGCTCTCAGTGGTTGATATTTTCACTTTTGAGAAAGTTAAACCAGAAAGTACATATGAGTATAATCGCAATATCCGTGTGCACCCAATTTGGGTGCCACTTACCCCCTTCCCCCCTCTTTCCCCTTCCCCCCTCTTTCCCCTTCCCCCCTCTTTCCCCTTTCCCCCTCTTTCCCCACCACATCTTTCAACGCTCTTTCAGAGAGCAAATAACAACTATTACGGCTCTTTTTTACTCATACTGCCGAACGGGGAAAATCACAACCACTACTTTCCCGGCCGGTGAGAGTCTGGTATGGAACTCGGAGTCATTGGACTCGGCCGTATGGGACAGATTGTCGTCGACAGGACGTTGGCGGCCGGTCACGACGTTGTCGCATTCGACGTGGATGAGGAGGCTGTCGAAAGCGCAGTCGCTGCAGGGGCCAGGGGTACTGACTCAATCGATGATCTCACGTCAGTACTTGGCTCCGAAAAACGCATTTGGTTGATGGTGCCTGCAGGAGATGCTATCGACGCAGCACTAGATGAACTTGAACCATCGCTTACTGAGCACGATATTGTGGTCGATGGCGGGAACTCACATTTCGAAGACACCGTCTGTCGGTCGGAGCGTACGGCTGCAGCGTACCTCGACTGTGGCACAAGTGGTGGCCCAGCGGGTGCGGAGTTGGGGTTTTCACTGATGGTTGGCGGCCCTGAATGGGCCTACGAGGAACTCGAACCCGTATTCGACGCTGTGGCGACTGGGCCAAAAGGACACAACCGAATGGGCAACAGCGGTTCGGGGCACTACGTCAAAATGGTCCACAACGGTGTCGAATACGCTTTGATGCAGGCATACGGTGAAGGGTTCGAGCTACTCCACGAGGGTCGGTACGACCTCAACCTCGAAGCAGTCGCAAGTACCTGGAACAACGGTGCAGTCATCCGGTCATGGCTGCTCGAACTCTGTGAGGAAGCCTTTAACGAGGAAGGATCTGATCTGGGAAACGTTGCCGATTACGTCGCTGGCGGGTCGACAGGCACGTGGACCGTCCAGGAGGCACTCGAACAGGAAGTCCCGTTGCCGCTCATCTACGCGGCGCTCTCGGAACGGTTCGGAAGCCGCAACGAGCGGTTCTCACGGCGGTTGGCAAACCGGCTTCGGTACGGTTTCGGTCGGCACGAGGTGCGCCGAAGGTAACCTGTTGACCGAAAGACGAAGGGCATAGGTAGATGCCCCCTCTTTGTATTCAAAATGGTCGATGGAGATGTTACGCCCGAGCCCAAGACGCACATCTGGTCAACGAGACAGTATCCGTCGTTGGCGTCGAACCTATTGCCCGCGACAGCACGGTTGGTTAGTAATGCTGGCGTCGCGGCAGGCGACCGCGTGCTCGACGTTGGTTGTGGAACTGGCAACGTCGCGTTGACAGCACGGAGGCAGGGAGCCAGTGTGATGGGTGTCGATGCTAGCCCACCGATGCTCAGCCTAGCAGAAAAAAACGCTGCACTCGCTGAGTACGACGATATTCATTGGACCGGCGGTGATGCCGAATCGCTTCCGGTTGCCGATAACCAGTTTGATGCCGCGCTCTCGAACTTTGGCCACGTCTTTGCGCCAAATGCCAACAAAGCAGCAAACGAAATGTGCCGTGTCACCCGACAGGGAGGACAGGTGGGGTTCACTGCGTGGTCACCAAACGGACTGGTGGGCGCGCTGACGGATATCTTGACCGACCATGTGACGTATCCAGACCATGACCCGCGCGGTCACCTCCGATGGGGGACGCCAGATTTCGTCAGAGAAACACTGGGTGGCCGCTGTGAGCTAACCTTCCAGCGACGGGTTCTCCGATTCCGGTATGTCTCCCCACAACACTTCTGGCAAGAGTTTGCCGAGGAAGCTGGCCCTCTCTCTCCAGCACTTCGTCGGCTTGATGAACCCGATGCACGCGAGCGACTACGCAAAGAGGCACTTGACTGTCTCGAAGAGTGGTTTGCCGACAACACCGTCCGCGTGGAGTATCTTCTGGTGACAGGAACTGTACGATAGTAGAGACAATGGGATTGCCTACCATTCTCAGCGTGGTCGCGACATATTCATAACCGTACAGTACTGGCAGTCAGGGACTGCAGGATGAGAGCACCAACTCATCGTCTCGGCTTAGAGCCAGCGAAAAAAGCACGTCACAGACTCAAGAACTCCCTGCCACAAGTAGCCGTCAACTGCTGCGAGTCCGCAGAGCTTTTCACAGGCGAATAGCTCCGGGAGACGCCCATCTCGACCACGTACCGCTGGGATGAAAGGCGACAACAATCGATCCTGCGTCGTGTGAGCGGGCGAACCGCTTAACAATCGCCACATTGTCGAACCCATCTGGAGCGTCGACGTACACGCGGTCGGTCATGCCGTCGACTGCCAACGATGTCCATCCGGCCACTGCAAGATCCGTCTTCGGATCCAAGCCCTGCTCGTCCGCGTCGGTCACGACAACATCACGCAACCGCTCGTGCATCCCTGACGGGACAACGTATCGGGTACCGTCAGGAGCAACCGATACCTGTGCTGCCGTGATTCGTCCGGCAGTAAGCTCCGGGAACGGGACAGTCTTCTCAGTCAAGTGAGATATCGATCGACTTTGTCTGCGTGTAGTGTTCGACAGCCTCCTGTCCGATTTCGCGACCAACTCCTGACTGTTTGTACCCTCCAAAGGGCTGGCCTGCCGGGAAGTCATTGTAGGTGTTTACCCAGATGTTTCCGGCTTCGATGTCTCTTGCACACTGGTGGGCCTTGGTGAGATCTTCGGTGAGGACTCCCGCAGCGAGGCCATAATCTACATCATTTGCCAGCTCAATCATCTCGTCGTAGTCGCTCCAAGAAAAGACCTCTTGAACCGGGCCAAATATTTCCTCTTGGACGGGGTCGCTGTCGTGGTCGATTCCGTCGATCAGTGTTGGTGCGACAAAACAGCCATCCGAGAGCGCTTCGTCGTCTGGCTGAGTCCCTCCTGTGACAAAGGCCGCGCCTTCCGCCTCGGCATCTTGAATGTAACTCATTGTCCGCTCAACCTGCTCCGCTGTCACCTTGGGTCCTAGGTCGGTCGATTCCAAGAGCGGATCATCGATAGTGAGGTCTTCCGCAGCGTCGGTGAGGCTGTCAAGGAACTCGTCTTTGATGTCCTCGTGAACAAACAACCGTGACCCGGCACAGCAACATTCTCCGGTGTTGAAAAATATTGACGTGATGGTCGTTTCGACGGCCTGTTCGAGGTCGGCGTCTGGGAAGATGACGAGGGGGCTTTTGCCGCCCAGTTCAAGAGTCACGTCGGTAATGTGCTCAGCGGCACTTTTCATCACTTCGCTGCCGACTGTTGTCGAACCGGTAAACGCGAGCTTACGAATGTCGGGATGTTTCGAGAGGGGCTCACCCGCTTCAGGGCCAAATCCGGTAACGACGTTTACAACACCGTCTGGGATTACGTCTTCGGTGACTTCCATCAACTTAAGAATACTTAGCGGTGTCTCTTCAGCCGGTTTGATGACAACCGTGTTGCCGGCCGATAGCGCTGGAGCAAGTTTCCAGGCGGCCATTAAAAGTGGGAAATTCCACGGAATAATCTGTCCAACGACACCGTAGGGTTCCCGAATCGTCTGGACGTGTCTACTGTCGTCGGTATTGATCGTGCGTCCCTCTTCAGCGCGGGCGATTCCTGCAAAGTACCGGAAGTGGTCGGTGACGAGGTCAATGTCGATCCGTGCCTCGGTAATTGGCTTGCCGTTATCGAGGCTTTCCAACCGTGCAAACGCCTCACTGTGTTCCTCAATGACATCTGCGATTTCAGTGAGCATCGCCTGTCGTTTTGCCGTTGACATGTCGCTGTATACTTCATCGTACGCGTCCCACGCGGCTTCGACAGCTCTGTCGATGTCTTTGGCTGTTCCGGCGGACACCGACGCAAGTGTCTCTCCGGTTGTTGGGTCAGTCGTCTCAAAGCTCTCTCCAGAGCTACTGGGCTCCCAGCCACCACCAATATACAGCTGGCGATTATCTGGAATTACCTCGCTGGCAGTCTGCTTGTGACGTTCTTTGATTGCTGATTTCCGTTCTCCACTGTTTTGTTGATTGCTATCTGTTGACATGCAATCTATACTTGAATGTACACTCACTTGATGATTCGGATTTATCAAATATATAATTCCTCGAAACTGTCTTTGAATGAACCGCTAGTGTACTTTGAGATCACCTACGCTCAGTGATCCAGGACACAGACTACGTCAACGCTCAGCGGAGCAAACGTAGCAACCGCCGCAACATTTGCATCGACTCTTGGTCAGTTTCAGCCGCCCCATAGATGCTGACTGCATCCATGCCAGCGTACCCGTGGTTGCCTGATTCGTCGCGCTCCCAGTATAGCCACGCTGTTTCTTCACCGCCATCGAATCCCATCCCGTCAACCGGGAAGGTGAGAACAAGTCCTTCGTGAGTCTCACCATCGTGTCCGGTAAACTCACGAACTTCGCCGTCACTCTTGGAACGAGCGCCTTTGCCGTCTGCAACTGTACTCCGAGACCCAAAACGGTACCGTACCGGTTCAGTCGTGGGGTCGAACATCTCAGCCGTACCATCTCCGTTGAGATACTCGACAGGGTGGACAGCTACTTCGACTGAGTTGTGTTCCGAGCTGTCGATAAAATTATCTGCGTTGTCTGGCTGGACATCGATATCGAGTTTATTGGGAAAATGTGCCGCTGCAGTGTCACTGAGTGCTGGCACTGCGACGGCCGCGGTTGCTACACCAGCGACTCCTTTGAGCTGCTGTCGCCGTGTCAACGTCTTCTGAAAGAACTGTCCTGGCGCCGATGTTGATTGCTGGTCAGAACTCATGCAACTTGGCGTATGGACGATACCAGTGTAATAATTCTGGTACATTCAACGAATGCACCTGTGGAGCGACTGCTACTTTGCCAGAATTTGACGATCGTCGTTTCGACGGCTATACTCTACAGTTTGAAACCTAGAGAGAGTCAGAGAACAGCACACAATCTCTGCCGATCAACCCCTCTGGGAATACGTCTACAAGACAGTATGTGCGTATCTCGGGTGATTTGAGTCTCCATTAGTCTGTATCTATTAGTATAATAAACGAACAAACCTCGCTCTGGGTCGTCCGCAGAAACTGTGATGCGAGTGTTTGCGGGCGAGGGAGACCGAGTGGGACGCCTTTGAGTATCCCCCTCGGTGAGAGGTGAGTTAGAAAAATGCTGTCGGTGGCCGGTTACTCCTTCGAATCGAGCCCGGTTCGCTCTGGAAGTTCCTCGGGACTGACCCGTTCGCCGTTGAGTTCGAACCAGCTCCGGTCAGAGTCCCGGAGTGTCGCCTCGGATACAGATCCAGAGACACGGAAGGCGTCGCCGTAGCCGTTTTCGGTCGTCCCAGAGACATTGAACTTGCCGTCGTTGGTCTCAGTCACCTCATCGCTATCCTCGGCCGATATCGGCTTGCCATCTGGCGTTTCGCCGCCAGTCGATAGTTTCTGGACTTTCGTGTCGACTGTAAACTCATACCGGCACTCCTCGGCGTTTGGTTCCGCGATCACAGTGAGCTTTTGGGGATCGTACAGCAGTTCGTCGAGATGCTTCCACTCTCCACCGGTCGCCTCGGGCTGGGGATAGAGGTCGAGATTCGATTCATTCCCGTTTACGTACCCCACGGCGTCACCGTCGATAGTAACGTCGATCACCATGAAATCCTCGCTTGAGAGGGAGTTTCCGGTCCAGGTGTGTGTCTCGCCTGCCGCCATTCGCCCGGCGACGCGAGTACCGTCTGTCGAGACCCACGTCTCCTCGGCGGAGTCTTCAAGCCGCCAGTCCACCCCATCTCTGGCTTCGAGATAGTACTCGACAGCGTTCTCGTTGGCCTCGACCGAATACGTGAACGTTCCGTCCACGTCGGACTCTCGATCGACCGGCGCACCGATATCGTCGCTATCCGGTTTGTCAGCGCCGTAGTGATTATCCGAGAAGGTGACGTTGTCCCACTCGGTGATATGAGCCCAGCCGTTCGTCCGGGGAATCTGGATGATCGCTCCGTCCTTGCTCTCTGAGGGGGCTGTGGGTTCGGTCGGGTTATAGAACCAGTTGTGATGGATGTCTGCGACGTCCTCGGGAAACCCCCTGATGGAGATATGTCTCCCGGTATCTCCCTCCTCGTCGATATGCGTGGTCGGGACGAACGTGTTGTGGTGGATCGACAGTTCGGTTCCTCCCCGATAATCGTTTTTGCGAGGGTTCACGGCGTGGGTCCCGACTTGATAGGATGGAGCAGTTTCACCGCCAAAGAAATTATTCCGGACTTCATAGCCAGCAATCCCCGTGTTTGAGACCGAGTGACGATTGAACACCATGTGATTGTACTCAATCAGAATGTCTTGGCCGCGGGCACAGTGGATACCGTAGCCCCATCCATCGATCGGATTATGATGGATGTGACTGTGATGGATATGGGCCTCATCGGCGGCGACTCTGATCGACGCGAAATTGTAGCCCCACATCTCTACGTTGTCGACCTCACAGTTTGGCCCTTTGAGTGCGAGACCGACACGGGAAGTTGTCGCCTCGTTATCGATCTCGCGGTACTCCCACTCTTTGCCGGAAATGCGGAGGCCAGTCACACGTACATCGGATTCGGCGTTGAACGGACCCGCCCACTTCCCCTCGTAGCCGTTGGTAGAGAGATGGGCACCCTTGGCTCCGTCGACACCGCGGTTCGACGCGAGTGTCACTCCAGAGGGAATCGTCATATAGGTGTCTCCGAGGTTGATTTCTGCATCTCCATCGACGAAAACCACGTCGCCATAGTTAGCTGACTCCAACTCTTCTTTCAGCTCTTCGAGTGTTTGGACCACGACATTAGCCTCAGACGCGCTAACAGTATCCTCATAGGTGTCTCCCCCACCGATCTGACTTCCGACTGGAAGTTCGTCTAAGCTTGTCGACATCGCGGCACTGCTAGACACACCTCCAAGAACAGCCGCAAGTGCCACACCTCCGAGCTTTAAAGACGTTCGTCGAGTCACTGTCTGAAAGGTGCCGTCCGATTCGGCTTCTCTGTCCGAAATCAATTCGTTGGCTGACTCGGGTTCGATTTGTTTTTTAGCCATATTTTATGATAAGACTAATACTAAATTAAGGTCTCTAGTTGATATATTTTTACCATACAGTCTACATACAATAAAACATGATATATAATTAAAAATTGTTAAAACGGATGCTTGGACGCATACTGAGCAACAGAGTCGTCAGGGCAGGGTAGAGCCGGTCTTGCGTTTTAGATACGGCTGTGGGCGTCACGGAGGTGTGACTGTGGCCCCTCGTGTCGGTAGACAACCGTGAGGTTTCATACTCACATAGCGGCCGACCCGACAGCAAATGTTTATGTTCGCTATCATACGTAGAGGAGGATATACTCGGTAGCGTTCTGTGTCTGGACAGGCGTCGGCGGGGTCAGTCGTGGAGAATACATGGAAAAGATGATTCGAGACGTTACACCAGAAGAACTGTGCGGCGCGGTCGATCCGGGTGAGGTAACACTCGTTCTCGGGGCGCCCAGCGTTGGAAAGTCACATCACCTGCGGACACTCGGTCAATCAGTCGAGCAGCTACCGGCGACGACAGCTCTTGAGGACGAACTCGTGATCGTTGACGACTTGGTGTCGGCGATGATCAACCGGAGCGACCAAGACTGGACGACCGACGAGGAGCCATCCGAGAGTACCGCCCTGTTCGATCACTCTGGAGGAGCGGTGCTCGTAACACGGCCACGGAGTCTCGACTGGCTGTGCCAGCGCGTCCCCGAGGCCGGGGCTCTCGTTGAGCGAGTCGACTCCGTGCTCGTGGTCCGAACGCCGCCTTCGGAGAGCGACGACGCTATCGACGAAATTCGTACGGCCGTCAACAATCGAAAGCCACCTGGAATGCGTGCGGCGGACCGTGCGGACCTCGTCGAACGTGTCACATATCCTAGCTACGCCTTTGAGAACGAACAGCTGCGGGAACGGGTTGGAACCGTCGAGGAAACCGTCACGCCCGCAGCTTTCCTCTCGCTCTCGAAGCACGGGTCCGAAACCGTTCTGTTCGGACCGGACGTCAGGGAGGTACTTGGTGAGTATGACGGCTCGGTTGAGCCACTCGGCGAGGTGGCTCGAAACCTCGTCTCGTCCATCCACCCGCGTGCGACGGATGGAGGGTATGACCCGGCCGCACTGTCGCCAGCGACCCATCTCGCCATCGTCCTCGTCGCGAGTTCGTTGACTGCCGACGAGACGGCGTGGCTCGACTCGTTCGTTCGACACCGGCCACTGGCTGGGGCCGCCGAAGCGCTCGAATCCACATTCGATCTCCCACCGGGAACCACCGAGCAGCTTCGATTGTTCGCATCCGAGCCGATGCAAAAGAGAATTGCCGAGTTGCTGGCCGACCAGTCCGAGACAGCCGTCGCCGAGGCGAGTGGTGCAGTCGATGAACTGCGAGCTGCCATGCGGGCAATCGCGTCGTCACTCGACGACGTGGCGATGGCACCCGACGACTACGGATCGTCAACTCTCGTCGGTTCCTGGCACTGGAAGGGGGAAGCGACGCTCCAGGCAGCCACGAAAGAGCGGGCGTTCCCCGATCAGGATGGGGAACAACAACTTGACGACAGACTGGCAGGGGTTGACGTCGACGAAGTCGTTGATGTCGTCGATGGCGGGCTGGTCGTCCTCACGGGGCCGAAAGCGAGCGGGAAGCGCCGGCTCGCAGCCCAGGTCGCCACGGAACTTACGTCGTGGGGGATGACGGTCAGACTCCCCGACCTTCGCCAGCCCGACCATATCAGGGTGGGCGTCGACGCGACGCCGGACGCGGTCGTTGTTGGGACTTACAGTGCCGAGCCGGCACCGATCACGGGCGACGCGGGCGTTCGGGCGCTGGCCGACTGGGTGGAACAAGGAGTCTGTGACGGTGCAATCCTCATCTGTGACAACGAGAGCCGCGAACAACTCGACACCATCTCGAAACGGGCTGGCTGTGAGGAAGTCGCCGCTTGGCGCGACCGCACCGAGTTCGACCTATGCGACACGATCGTAGCCACGGCCGACCGGACATCGGAGGCGGTCGCCACCGATCTGCTCGATGCGATGGGGTGGCCCAACAACCAAAGCCCCACCCGTCGGACACTCGACGTAGAAGGGAGCACAGACCAGAGCACGCTCGCGGCGATTGCTGGTATCTCTGACGCCGACCTCGACGCCGAATTCGTCGGGCAGGTAGTGGCCGATGCCATCGCTGTTGTCGCACGAACCGCACACCCGAGTGCCGCTAGGGAGTGGCTGGTCTTAGTCAACGACCTCGTCGGGGATGTTGGGCTGGGACGGAGCGACACCGACGGGGCCATCAGGTACCGAGGTCGGGTATGCGGCAGAGCCATGGCGGCTGTTGGGAGCGAACAGCCGATGGCCGACGAGTGGGTTGAGGCGCTCGCGGTTCGTGCACTGACACTCACGAACGAGACTGCAACTCAGCACGGACGGGAGTCGGTCGGTGGCGACGTCGAGCCCATCGTGACTGCCTTCACGACCGCGCTGACGACGGTCATACGGCCAGAAGACGGTTCGGGCCCGAACCAAGGTGCGCTCGCAACCATCGACCAACTCCTTCACGAGATAGTCGACCAGGGAACAATCGACCCCGAATCAAGCTTGTATCCGCTCTGTCGGATCTACGGCCGGACGGTCGCAGGCCTCATCGAGATGGCCGACGACTCGGCACAATCCGAGGCCGTACTCGCTCCGGTGATGGCACTCGTCGAACAGACGGCAATCAAATACGAGGACAGTTCCACGGCCGTCCTGCTCGGAAACGTGTTCGGCTCGATGGCAGGAGTCGTCGCTGGCGCGGCGACATCGGCCGACACGATGGCGACCTGGCTGGACGCGATCGACGCGGCCACCAGAGAGTCGGCCACCGCACTTCAGCACGACGAGGACCGCGTGGAGTTGCTCCACGTCGCCACCGTTAGCGCCGTCGGATGGGTGTTCGATCACGGGTGCCCGGACGACCGATTCGGGCCGTGGCTGGAAAGCATCGGAGAACGACTCTGTCAGAGTGCAATGCAGGCAGCGTTTGTAGACAAAGCTGACGACTTTGTCGTCAACACGTACGGCTGGGCCATCTGGAACATCGTCCACTACCGTGATCTCGACCGCGCCGACCTCCTCTTTGCGGACTGCTATCAACTGGTCGATACCATCGCTGACTCGGCGGTCGCAAACGACGAGTGGGAGTGCCGTGCGTCACTCCATGCCGCCGCGCTCGCTGCCTTCGCCAGGATTGAAGAGAATGATGCCAACGGAGTCAACTCTGGCCCGTACAGCAAGGGAATCCTCCCGCTCCCGGATTCGCCAGGATTCGAGGACTGGATCGACCGCTACGACACAGCCGTGACCCAGGGCGTCGCAGGCGATGCACCGACGGAGACGGTCGAACCGTATCTGGCGGCGGTATACCGTGGGGCGCTTTCGACGCAGATCCGGGAGGACGACAAAGAGTTGGACGCCGGGATTTCGCCACGTAGCGCGACAACCTGGTTCGACAGCCTCACCGAGCGCATTCACGAGCTGGCAGCCACGAGTGACCTGGTCTCAGATCCGGTCGCGTTCCTTGAATCCGTCTACGGCGAGGCGGCGGTCGACTGGGCAACCGAAGACGATGCAAATCTCGCCGGGGAGTGGCTCGGGTCGCTCGTCACCTCGTTCCGGTCGACACGTGAGGGCATCGACGGGCCGAGCAAGACAGCGTGGTTTGACGCGTTTGCGGAGACGGACGCGGCGATTCTTCGGGCGGTGCTGACCCGAGCGGACGTGGGCGAGCGAACGCACGACCGCCTGGTGCAGTCCGTGCTCGATCAGATCCAGACCGCCGCGACAGCGGCGGGCACTCTACTGCATCCCGTCAACTACGTCAGCACGGTGTTCGGAACCGCACTCGCGCTCGCGGTTGAGGCCGAGCCAGAAGCAGTGAGTTTCACTGCCACGGAGGTCGTTGCGGCCGCCGAGGAGCGGGCCGACTTCGAGTGGGTCGGTCTGGAGCGAGCCGACATCTTCGAGCGACTCTACGCCCATGCGCTGGCAGTCGTCGGTCGCAGTCACAGCGATCACGACACTGTCGAGGAGTGGCTGGCCGTGGTGACCGACCGCATCGAAGCGACCGCGACGCAAGTGAGCCCCGAGGCCCCCGCCGGGTTCGCCGCTGGTGTCTACACGCGCGCCTACGTCCATGCAGTCGCCGACAGAGCCGACGCGTGGCGTCACCGACTCGATTCGGAACTTCTGGCATACGCTGCAGGCCCGCACGTTGAGGACTCAGCCGAGTTCCTCGAAGGCGTGTACGCCGACATCGTCGTCGCGGGAACGACGAAAGGCCAATCGCATGACGAGGTTGAGGCGTGTGTCGCGGCTGTTTATGAGTCTATCGAGCAGGCGAGCGAAGACGGCCACCTTCGAGGAGGCGATGCAGTCGTGCGTACTTTTGGACGGGCCGCCAAGACGATTAGGACGGAACACGAACATCCACGGTCGACTAACACGTACGCTCTCGGACTGGCACTTCGCACGGTCGGTGACGAAGACCTCGAAGCTGCCGTCTTCGACGCTGCCCGCAACTACTCGTCTATGGACGATACGGGAGAATAACAACTGACGAAACCCATGGCAACCTACTACGTCGTCTCTAGCCCGGACCCAAACCCAGGCATTCCCCACAATCCCAACTGGCCCAGAGTTCTCAAGCTATCCTTCGAGGCCGAGGAGGTACACTTACTCCAAGGGAAAGGTCACGGTCTGGGCGGTGCGTTCTACAGCTTCAACGAGTTTTGCGTGTCGAAGTGGGAGGATTTCTTCGAGGGGTGGGACAGCGACTGGCTTGTCGAAGCCCTGTCGGAACACGAATCGCTAACGCTGCTCGACGAAGAAGAGTTCGTCCGAACGCTGAACAGACACGCGTCGGTCGAAACGCGAGAGTCCTGAACCAGAAGACAGTGCTATGCTCCGGGCTCTTCGTCTCGTGAGGGCCAGACCGTCGGCGTGACTTGTCTGCCCTCGTAAGCCGAACTCTCGGCACGAAAGCGCTCAACCAGATCAGCGGCCGACGCGTCGCCGTCTTCGATTGCGGTAATCTCCGCAGGCGTCAATCGTACGGAAACATCGCGTTCTATCGGGCCACCGAGCAAGAACGTCAGAATCCACTCTCCATCCGTCTCTAGCAAGAGGTATGAGTAGCGCTTTCTGTCGAGGACTTGCATCGAGTGTCGAACGGTGCTTCCGACGTTAAAACCTCCCGTTTTACTTACTGGTACGTAGTAATCTGTGGCAATATGGATTGGACCAGAGGCGGGTGGCGGTGACGGGTGACTCGGGGGCGCAGTGGTGGCGCCGTAGCGGGACGGAGCGTGAACGACTCATTACTGATGCGGCGCTGGCTCCCGACGATGGCCTGTACGTAGTCGGCTGGCTCGACGAGAACGAGCGCGCTGGCGATGGGTTCGGGGGCTTCCTGCAGCGGCTTCTGCCTGACGGAACCGTCGAGTGGGAGTACTGTTGGGACGAGACCCGACGCCCGAAAGCAGTCACAGTGACCTCGAATGGACCAGTGGTCGCTGGCGCGAGTCTGTCGGGTGACACGGACGAGTCCGAGGAGAAACTGCCAGCCTGGCTGGCTTCGGTGACGACGGATGGCGTCTGTCGCTGGGAACAGGGGTATCCGAACGGCGACGGTGACACCTTCGAGACGGTCGTCACGACACCGGACGGCGTCGTCGCCGGGGGTCGGACTGGCAGGTACACCAAGCGAGCGCCCGATTCCTGGGAGCGGGTTTACGGAACCAGTGACTGGCTACTCGCGGCGGACATCGACGACGGGACCGAACGCTGGCGCGAGAGTTACCACGGCAATGACTGCGTGTCACTTCTCGCCGACGGGATGGACTCGCCCCGCTACGTCGGTGGCTCACGTGTCGTCTGGATCGCCAGCGATGGAACTGAAAAGCACAGCCAGTACTACTACGCCGAAACTGGTAGCAGTGATACGCTCGATAGCATTGCACCAGGTCAGCGTGATGGGGACAGTGTCATCGCTGGCAAGGCGTGGGAAGGATCGGCTGCGAACCAGGCGCGGCTACTCGTCATCGACAGTGAGGGTGAGAGGTTGCTCGACCGTGCCACTGGTCTCCCCGACAGGAGTAACTTCGGCAAGGACGCCATCGCGCTCGACGACGGCTACCTGTTCTCCGGAACGACGTTGTTCGACGGCTGCGCGCTCCCGTGGCTCGTCCGATTCGACAAGAGCGGCAACCCGGAGGACGCCAGCTGTATCGTTCGTCAATCAGGCCCTACCGCTGACCCCGAACTCACGAGTGTCTCAACCACTGACGCGGGTATTCAAGAGCATCCCGATGGCCATCCCATCGGTGGCCGACACGCCGCCGTGGACACCCTCGTCCCGACGCAGGATGGGCTGTTCGTCGTGTACAACGAACACGACCAGTCCCAGTCACCCGAACACCGACGGAGCTGGATCGGGTACCTGTCGTAGCTGCGGAGACAGGGCGTCCGGTCAGCCACTTGGCGGCCGACCGGGCCACAGCACGGAATAGTCACGAGCGTCCGTATCAAAATACTCCTGCTTGACGACTGTCACCGTTACAACCATCATCCACGAACGCTGACAAATACACACAGGAATCCGATGGATATTGACAGCAACTACGACGGCGAATCGACGACGTTCGCGTGGGAGGACGAGGGAGCGGCGGTGTCGGTGACGCTTCCCGGGCCAGTCCACGCTAACTACGCCGAGAACACGGACGAGGTCGTCACCGCGAGTGCTGAGGGGACGATCCGGGTGTTTGCGAGCGATGGAACCGAGCGGGACGCCTTCGAGTACGCGCTCCCCGAGGGGTGTGATTTCCACACGCTGGCGTCGAGTATCGTCACCGACCTCGGTGTGACGATGGTTGTGGGACACCGACCCAAACATCGCGGTGAGACGTTCTGGCAACACGAGATCGATCTCGACGAACAATCGGTCGGTGGGCCTGTGGCCAAGTGGCGCTAGCGGGGCAATGACTTGGCGCTTGCCGACGCCAATCCGTCCGGAGTCGTCTGTCGACAGCGCTGGTCCACGTAGATATAGTTGGGTATCGTCTTGAAACACCGAAATGACGTGGGCCGGCCCGGACTGGAATCACGCCAAGTGTGCCCCCTCGTCTCTCACGCTTCACAGACCGTCTCGAAACACTGGCCAACGGCGCTGTCTCTGGCGATCCTTCACCGGGAGTCAAGAAAGGCGATGGTGGCTATGCAGACTGGGTAATCGTTGTAATCCATGGTCTCCGCGAATACCTTGACCTTCCATATCGACGGCTCCTTGATCTTCTCCAAGAGATGCACAGAGTCATCGAGAAACTGAATCTTGAACCGAGCGAATTACCCGACTTCACGACAGTATGCGCACGGAAGCATGGACAACGGCTTCTAACCACCGGACCGGTCCGAATCTTCTCGGCCTTCCCGAGCGATTCGGGCGGCCTCGAAAGCGTCGAATACAGCATCTATTCCGTTCACTGCCATCACTGCGCGACCGGAACGAGCTAGCGGAGCCTACTCGTCCAGTCGGGTTCCAGAGAGTATCGCCCCGTCCAGTGTCGTCGACGAGAGGTCCCAGTCGGGAAGGCTGGCATCCGTCAGGTCGGTCTCCCTGAGGTCGGCGTTGGAGAGGTCGACAAACTTGAGGTTCGCGTCGGGGAGGTCAGCGTCTTCGAGGTCGGCGTTGGAGAGGTCTGCTTGTTTGAGGTCGGCGTTGGAGAGGTCGGCGTTGGAGAGGTCTGCTTGTTTGAGGTCGGCGTTGGAGAGGTCGGCGTTGGAGAGGTCTGCTTGTTTGAGGTCGGCGTTGGAGAGGTCGGCTTGTTTGAGGTCCGCCTCGCGCAGGTCGGTCTCCCTGAGGTGCGCCTCAGAGAGGTTGGACCCCGTGAGGTCCGCGTCGGGGAGGTTGGCATGCTCAAGAATCGCCTTGTGGAGGGAGGCACCCCCGAGGTGTGCCTCGCGCAGGTCGGTGGCTTTGAGGACGCCCAGCTCAGGTTGGCGTCTTTGAGGTCCGCCTCGCACAGGTCGGCGGCTTCGAGGGACGCCCAGCTCAGGTCAGCATCCTCAAGATCCGCTCGACGCAAGTCGGCATCTGTCAGGTCTCGTTCGGACAGGTCGACACCCCTGAGGTCAGCCTCGCTCAGGTCGGCGCCGTCAAGGTCTTTGTCGTCGAGATTCTCCCGGTCGCTCATCTTGCCACCCACTCACGCCCACCCGCTCGAAACTGTCCAGTTGTGTCGTACCGACTGCTCGGTCCGTTGGCACTATTCCCTTCGGGCAGGCAACCACCACACCTAGCCCCCAGCTGATGTTCCATAGCTGGTGAGTTCCAGACCAATTATAATTAGTTTTGTGACCTGAACGACACGACGCAGTCTCTGTGCGTGTCTGGTCGGCAGTGTCGCAGCCGGTTTGGCCCGACGGGTAGCTGAGGTGTCGGGACGATGTCACAAAACAGTGAATTGCTTGGTACCCGATTGAGACAGACAGGGCCCTGCTTCACCATTACGACTCGTCCAGGCGGGTGCCAGAAAGTACCGCTCCATCCGGCGTCGTCGACGAGAGGTCCTTGTCCGGCATCTAAACGAGACCGACGATTTCGAATGACAACTTCTATCTCGGTCTCTCTCGTCGATCGAACAACCACGATGATAACCGAGATGCGAGACACGGGACCGCCGGTCACTGCGGAGGACTTGGACTCGTTGGAGACAGCGCTCGGCGGGGAGTTGCCCGAGGCGTACCGGGAGTTCCTCCGCGAGTACAACGGCGGGAAGCCACGCGAAGCCACCTTCGAGTTCGCGGACCCACTGGACGGGCGGTCGGGTGCCTCGGTGAACGACTTTCTGGGCATCCGCGACGACATCCGGGACATCGAAGAGTGCTACGACACTGTCGAACACTGGATTCCGGAGGGGCTCTGTCCGATTGCGGAGGGGCCGGGCGGTGACTTCGTCCTCCTGTCGATTCGCGAGGATTCCCAGGGCGAGGTGTTCTACATCGATCACGAACTGCCAGGCGAGCGCACGTTCGACGGCAATGCTGGCGAGTATCCCGAGAATATCACTCGCGTCGCCGAGTCGTTCGACGACTTTCTGGCCCTGCTGTACGACATCGACGCGCCTCGGTGAGACAGTCCCTCGAAGCAACTCAACCTCCAGAATCACGTACGCGGCGGCGACTTGCTGGTGCTCAGTCTCGTTCACCTCGACGGCATCGGGGTGGGCCGAGTCGAGTGAAAGGAGTCCCTCGGCGATCGTCGACCGGACGGAGAGATACTCCTCGTCACACTCGAACCGAGCGGTGAGCGCCTCGACGGCCGTGGCGGTCAGCGCTGAGTGGGCGACGCCGACCGCGGCGAGTGCCGTCGCTGCCGACGACCGCTGATCTCGACCACGGTCGAGAGTCGTCCACAGTGACCGACGGACCAACGACCGAAGCGGTGGGTTCGAGTCACCGTCCGTCGTCGTGTCCCAGGGCTACTCGTAAAGGGGAGGCACCGCATCGATGTACCGCTGGAGTTCCGTCTCGGAGCGTGTGACGGCATCGGGGTGGGATCGCTTGATCGTCCGTACCGCTTGGGCAATCGATGCCTTCACCTTAATATATTCTTCGTCACAGTCGAGGCGGGACTGGAGAACATCGGCGGCTGGGGCGGCAAGTTCGGGGTGGGAAGCGCCGATCCGCCCGAGGGCTTCAGCAGTCTCTTCCCGCAGTTCAGCGTCGACATCACCGAGGTCGGCCTGCAACTCGTCGAACCAGTGTGGGTCTATGTTGGGATCCGACGCGCCGATCTTCCCGAGGGATTCGAGGGCTGCCACTCGAACGCCGCGATCCTCGTCGTCCACGAGTGACCGCAGGCTGTCACTGACTGTCGTCGGTAGTTCCGTGTCGGTTGCTGCAATCGTTCCGAGTGCCTCGGCTGCCGCCTCGCGCACGTACCGTTGTCTGTCCTCGACAAGCGTCTGAAGATCGTCTCGGACGAGCGCGGCAACCTCGGAGTCGTCGGCCCCGATCTTCCCAAGTGCGATTGCGGCGGCGCTCCGATCGTCGAGCGAGCCGTCGTCGAGTAACTCCCGAAGGTCCTCAACGGCTGGCCGAACTGTGGCTGAACGGCTGGCACCGATCTCGCCGAGTGCTTCGGCGGCGTCACACGAGAGTACCTCGTCGTCGAGGC
This sequence comes from Halovenus rubra, assembly GCF_026586665.1. Classification (GTDB taxonomy): domain Archaea; phylum Halobacteriota; class Halobacteria; order Halobacteriales; family Haloarculaceae; genus Halovenus; species Halovenus rubra. The sequence goes on along the minus strand of NZ_JAODIY010000009.1, from coordinate 67,617 downwards.
AGGTCCGGAGGTCTTCAATGGCAGGGTCGAGTGCCTCGGGATGTGCGGCACCGATTCGCTTGTACGCATCGATGATCCCAGACATATCGACCTCGTCGTCGGAATATCTCTCATCCACCGCCGCGAGGATTGGGTCTGTGGTGTCCGCGGTACTGTCGAAGCGGTCGTCCAACGCCGTAACGACGCGCGGTGCGACCTCAGGGTCCGCTGCTGCAATCTTCCCGAGTTCCGTCACGGCGGCGTTGCGCACGGACTCGTCGTTGTCGTCTACCAGCGTCACCAGGTCGTCGACGGTTGGTCGGACAGCAGCAGGCCGGACGGTCGCGATGTCGCCAAGGGCTTTCAGGGCACCTGCTCGGAGACGGTGATCGTCGCTTTCGAGGTGTGGGGTGATACGGTCCAGTTCGGGAACGACCGCATCGGGATGTGCGGCACCGATCCGCCCGACAGTGTTGAGTATCTCCCCACGGGGCAGGTTGCGAAACTGATCTCCCGTCTCCGTTTCAACACGTGTCAGCAGCTCTTCGACGACGACCGAGAGTTGGTCAGGATAGGCAATAGCGACGTTTGCGAGCGCGACTGCAGTGCCGATCTGTTGTGGTCCCGCCTGCTCGGTAAGCCGGTCTCGCAGGCCCTTGACGACGGGATCGACGATATCGGGACAGACGAGCGCGATCTGGACGAGTGGCGCTGACAACGGACTTTCCTCGACCGTCTCGTCTTCGGTCAGTGCGAGCAGGTCGTGTTTGGCAGGCGCGATCGCCATCGGGTAGGCGTATGAGATCGTCGCCAACAGAGTGATTGCACAGCCACGCAGCGACTCGTCATTGAGGCAGTCGATGATCTCGTCGACGTGCGAGCGAACAAGCACGGGCTTGGTCTCGGCGAGTGTCTCGAGCGCTGTCACGGAGGTTTCTCGCACGTGCTCGTCTTCGGTGTCGAGGTTTTCCACGAGCCACTCGACAGTTGTATCGAGCGCATCCAGGTCATTCTGTGCAACCCACATGAGCATGTCGCGGGCCTCCTCCCGTGTCCGTCTGGTCTCGTGGACGAGATACGGCTGGAGGGCTTTTGCGACGCGTCGAGTGCAGTTGGAGTGGTCCACGATCTCCCACAGGACTTTCTGGGCGTCCGAGCGCCCGTGGTGGCCGTCGAGGAGCGCACACAGGGCTTCGATCTCGTCGTCCGTCGCCGTGGTGGGATCGACTGTCTCTCGAAGCTCCTTGGCTCGTCGCGTTGCGTCGTCGGGGTCGTCTGGGGTATCTTTCGTCATGTTGTATTCCGAAATCGGGTTGGGTATCTACGTACCGGGGCTGTCGTCTGCTGTCGGTCAGGGAGTCCTCTCGCTACAGCATCGAACTCACCGTTCCTCCTGTCTTGGTGGGTTCTCACCATTCCCGATATCACGGTCAGTTGTCGAATCCGGTCTGTCGGCGGGGTCGTCAGGGTCGTCGATCCCCTCCGCATCGAAAAATGGCGCTGGAGATGTCGACGTTGTCTGTGGCCTGGAGTCCCTGATCGAGCCGTGCAATATAGTCCGCGCGTTCCCGAGCGTTGGCCGAGAACAGTGTGTCGCGCGCGTTCGAGAATGTTCGTTCGTGGGCTCCATCGGCACGGAGCAGATCAGCATCGATCGCATCCTGAATAGACTCGTTCACGGCGTCGATACACGCTTCGATCCGTGTCCAGGGGCCGTGGTTCTCTGCACCCTTGACGATCACATCGGCGTAGAGGCCTTCCAGGAACGATTCCGGGTCGTTCACGTACGGCCCTCTCGTGAACTCACGGAGTTCCGAGTCGAGTCGTCGTCGCCACTCGTCGGCATCGTCCTGCGCTGCCTCGAACAGGGCTCGAGCGTACACGTCGGCGACAAATTCACCCGGGTGGTCCGGCGCTTCCCGCGTGGCGGTCGATTCGATCCTGGCGCTCACGATCTCGAACCACTCGTCGATCACCGGGCTGTCGGTGTGGGTTCGACCGACCGTCGTGAGCGCCTCGGCGAAGATTCGCTCGAAGATGTCGGCTCGGTCGAGTTCGATCCAGTCAAGGGAGAACCCATCGTCGAGAACCGACAGCACCTCGGTCATACAGAAGCGGACCTCCTCGGACTCGACGCCAGCGGCGTGTCCGAGTGCTCCACCGAACACCGAGGCCACGTACACGACTGGATGTGGTGGATTGTCCGGCTCGGTCGCAGCCGTTTCGATCTGGGACAGCACCGCCTCGACCAGTCGCTCGTGCGTGCGTTCGCCGACGTCAGACCGAGTCAGCACCGCAGTCAGAATCTCTGCGTCGACCGCCGCGAACGCGTCGAACCAGGCCGTCTCGTCGGGTTCGTCGATGGACTCGCGACTGGTCCGTAGCGACTGGACGAGCACCGTGACCCACTCCTTGGTACGACTCGATGCGCCATCAGCCGCCCAGCGAACGGCTGTGCCGCCGTAGACGTCTGCGAGAAACTGAACCGGGTCGTCGACCGATTCGGCGGAACTCGCCCGTGCTTCGATGCAGTCCGTGATGCCAGTGTACCACGTGTGCTCTTCGCGTGGCGTCACACTGGGATCAGGTTCGGCCAAATCGCCAAACATGTTCCACTCGTCCCAGTGGCCCCCCTCAGTCGACCCGTCCCTCCCGTCCGTCACGACGCTGTCGGCCGAGTCGGCCGGGTCAGGTTCGAATCCCTGAACGGCTGTCGAAAGGGCGTCGCGATACACGACTGTCAGATACTGAGTCCGTTTCTGGGTGGACTCCGTGGCGGCACCACCCCGTGTCACTGACTCGTCGTAGAGTGCCATCCAGTCCTCGAAACCCAGAGAGTCGTCGAACGGAATCGAATCTACCCCGTACGGGTACTGACTGACGTGGTCCGGGTATTGCTGCTCGACGTTGCCAAAGGCCGCGAAAGCCGTGGCGTGCAGCACTGCCCGGAGTTCCTGTTCAGCCTCGAAGTGGCTGGCGTCTGCGATGGCGTCGACCAGGCGGTGACACGTCGCAAACAACTGCTCGGCATGGTCGAGGTCGCCCGTCTGGACGACGGTCCGAATGGCACCCCCGTAGGCGTCCGTCACGAACGCCTCGGGAGCCACGTCGAGTGTCGACGCTGTCGCTGTGTTTGCCATGCTGAGCCCGACGGCATCGAGCCAAGGGCCGATCCGGTCGTCCGAACACTCGTGTTCGAACACCCACTGGCCGACAGCGGCGGCGTAGAATGCTCCGAGCATCGCTGGTCCGGCGTCCTGTTCGGTAATGATAGCGACCGCGTCGCTGGCACGAGACTGGATATCGGCCACCCAGGCAGCCATCGCCTCGGGCGAACAGTCAACATCCGCGACAGCCCCAAGCATGGACCCGAAGCTCTGTGCGAGCACGACCGTCGTAAACTGGTCGTTGGGATCCATGGCGTACTGTCGAACGAGTGAGACGATCGTCGCGAGACCGCCGTTTGCTGCCGCTGGATTCTCCGCCCGTCGGACGATTCGGCCGACGGCCTTCCCGTAGACGAAGTGGAGCGGAAACCGCCACCCGTCGTCTGCGACCATCGCGTGAAGCGTTTCGTCGACACACCCGATTGCTCCGTGGTTTACCACCGATCCGTCCGGTGGCTGTGCGAGCCTCGCCAGCGCACCCGAGAACGCGGTGGCAAACGGCTCTAAATTCCCGCCGATACTCTCCTCGTGGGGGTTCGAGACCTCGTTCGTGACCTCTAACACACCGAGCGCGACCGCGTGGACCCACTCGTCCGTTCTCGGATTAGCCAACGCAACGGCTGTGATTGCGGTCTCGTAGACTTCGCCCCGGTACCGGAGAGCCCCCTCCGTATTGGAGCTCCGATTCCGACCCACGTCCGCAACGAGGTCGTCGACGAACGAGAGCCACTGCTGTGCTGCGTCCGGCCCGTGTGTCGTCGAGACGATGTCGACAACCTCGGCAAGAACACGCCCCACGAACTCCCCGTCGAGTGCGTGGTCCGGAACACCCGCGATGGCTGCGAGGGTGCTCTGGTCGGTGACCGACTTGACGTCGAGATTCCGACGAGATGGGAACTCCACCGTGTTCCAGCCGATCGCATCCAGTAGCTCCTGCGCAACGGCTGCCGGGTCACGCTCAGTATCGACGCTCGGATCCGTGACCGAGAACTCGACGCGGTCGGTCCAGGCTGGAATTTCGTCACAGCCAGCCTGTTCAGCGACCTCGTCGAGGCGCTCGCGGTTGGTGTCGTCACAGATGAGCAGCGCGCCAGCACAACTTCCGTCCCCGACCCACTCGGGGAGTGCTCGGACGCCGTCGTCGCTGATGACCTTCGCTGGTTCGGCCCCGTACGTCGCCACGACAACCGTGTTCGGTGTCGCTTCGATCCCCGTCCGACTCTGGTCGGGGTTTCTCAGTTCGGGGAGTTTGACGGTCGTTCCCCAGTCCTCAAGTTCCGAAGCGAGTGTAGCAGCGACCTGTCGTTTTCCGGTCGATTTCGGGCCACTGAGGACGACCAGCCCGCCATCGAGCGCGTCGAGGAGGTCGTCGCCATCGTCGCCGTCTTCTCCGTCGACGAACGACCGCCAGTCCAGCCCCTCCTCGTCGGTCTCGTCTGCATCCCGAATCGTGCCCGGGAGCTCACGCTTGGTAGCAGCCTCGTGCAGTGCCTCCGGCCCGTCCCAGCGCCAAACACCGACGAGTGGCAAGGAGTCATACGCTTCAGGGTCCGTGGAGACGGTTTCGAGCGACCGACTCTCCGACTGGAGCGCAGCCACTGCGTCGTCGAGTGCCTCACGAGACACGTCGAGGACCGATTCCTCGTCGTCGGCCGTGAGACGCTCGCGAATCCGTGCTCGCATCGACTCCCCGGCGAAGACCTGGAGGTGGTCGACTGTTCCGGGCGGGAGATCCAGGGCACGTTCAACTGCCTCAGTAGTCGGTGCAAGTGTCCGATTTCGAGCGATGGAATCGAGCCAGTCCCCGTCCTCGGCGATTCCAACCGCGACGAGCGCGACCGCAGCCAGAACCGCTGGCGACCGCTCGTTCGGGATTCGGCTGGGGAGGCCCCCACTCGGAAGGAGTCGTGTGATGGCATCCGCGAACTCGCTATCGAAGGGACCGCTCGTGATCTCACACCCCTCGAACACTTGTCTGACGTCCCCAGGCAGGAGCACTGCCGACGTGTCGTGTTCCGAGAGAGGGAGAAACGCTTCCGGCGTGACTGTCCCGTCGTACCAACCCAAGTGCTCTTGCAGTTCTGGAGTGGTGAAGTAGTAGGGTGGATACCTGACTCGTTCCAGAACGGCGGCTCGCTCGTCGTCACCCAACCCGTTCGTTCTACCAGGGAGACACTGTCGAACCTCGTCGATTGCTGTCCCGGCAGCAGTCGGCGGCGTTCGAATCACCACCACCCTATCGACAGTCTCGATGAAACTCCCCGACACTCCCAGATCACTCTGGCAGAGCCAGTCGAAACTCCAGGGGTGGGTGAGGAGTACTGTGCCACCCGATCTGGAAAACAGCGATTTCTCCCCGTATTCGTAACTGTAGGTCGAGAAGTGCTCGTCGTCGAGGGCGAACACTGCTGAGACGAAATCCTCGACGATTACGAGTTCCCCGTCGTCAGCAACGTCCGTATCGGGCAGTCGCTCAACGGACTGCCCCAGTGACCGTAGCTGCTGTAATGTTCCGATACCGGGTGCGCCGAGAACGAGGGTCACCTCGCCCAGCTCGACGATGTCTGCCAGTTCATCAGGTCTGACTTCGTGTATCGTGGAATCCATGAGTGTACTGCGACCGGCCCTGTTGACGACTCGTCTGAGAGAACGACAACGGCAGGTGGATATATTCAGTTCGTCAGGGGTATAATATAACAGTTGCTATCAGGCAGTAGTTATTCACTGATCACCGATCTAACTACAGCTCTTGATCTGGCGGCCGCGTCGATTCGCACGTCTGGTGGACCCAGACCTGTGTTTGCGGTGCTCCATTACTCCAACCGACAGAGAGGGGGAGTGTATTTCACTCGCAACCGGCTCATCACATTGTTTATTGTCAGCCGGATCAGATGTCGCGTAATGAACGGCAACGAGCCACCCACTGAAGCCGCCACTGGATCGCCTCCGTCACACACTGAAATAGTCGAGGCGCTTCTCGCCGCACTCCATTCTGATGCCGTGCCGTCCCGGCACGAGGACCGACAGTCACACGTCGACCGTCTCTTGCCGCGACTGGCGGACGTCGCCGACGACAAGAGCCAGTCACGGATCGCCGACACTCTCTTTGGAGCCATCGTCGACGGGGTCGAAACCGGACAGTTCGAACAGCGTTCGGTCCCCCTCGACCGCTTCGAGTCCATCGTCGCGCACAATCCGAGCGTTGACACACTTCGGCAGCTGCTGGCCCGGACACTGGTTCGGGTGATCGAGGACGACGGGGAATCGGGACAGGTTGAGTCCGTGGCGTCTCATCTCGACCGCATCGAGACACTGGTTGGCGAGTACGACGACGACAAGATGCAGTATCTCCGTTCACGGGCACTCTCGACCGCTGCTTATCACGAGGGAGAGGCGGGGCGCTTCGATGTACTCCAAGAGCGGATCGACCGCCTCGATACGCTCGCCGAGGAACAGCCACACTCCGAGGGGATTCGACAGGAGTTCGCCCAGACACTCGTCAACGCCATCATCGATGCGGGGAACGCCGATCGGCTCGCCAGTCTCGAGACATGGCTCAGTCAACTCGAACTGTTCGTTGTCGAGTATCCCTACTCGCGACTCCACCTGCCACTCACAAAAGCGCACTCCGTTGCCAGCTTTCATTACGGAGCGGCTGGTCGGTTCGAGGAGCAACAGACGTGTCTCGACAGACTCGACACGCTGGCCGACGAGTACCCTCACACCACGCCCGTTCAGCGTCGCTGTGCGACTGCGCATTTTCATACGGCAGAGCACCAGGGTGCGGACCCAGATACGATCGAGCAGTCGCTGGACCGTCTGGAAGTGCTCGCTATCGACAATCCGGACGATTTTCGGGTGCAGCTCACGGCCACACGAGCCGACCTGATGGCCACACTGTCCGGTCGCCCCCTCACCGAGTCGTTCCCAGAGCGGCTCGACAGGCTCGAAACACTCGACGGTGACAGGGACTGGCTCACTCCCGAGGAACGTCTCGGACAGCTCGCCGAGACTGTCGTCGAACGGAGCTTCGAACCCGTCGACACCGGGCAGCTCGAAGCCGAAACGTTGCTTCATTCCCTGGATTGTCTCGAATCACGGGCCAAGGCGCATCCCGAGAACGCCTTGCTCCGTCTCGTATTCGCCCACGCACTTCACGTGGCATGTGCGGCCAGCAGTTCGGCAGAATCGCTTGAAGTGCAACAGGACACGCTCGACCGACTCGAATCACTCGCCGACGACCACCCCGACGACACCGGGGTGCAGACGGTTCTGGCACGGGCAAGCCGCACCGCTGCGTCTCATGACGGCGACGCCGGTCGGTTCGGGACGCTCCAGACACGACTCGCGCGACTCGAAGGGTTGGCTGCGGAGCACCGCGATTCCGAGCGGATTACTCACGAATTCGGGACGGCACTCACCAACGCAATAATCGACTACGGCGACACGGCCCGGTTCGCAGATCTCGAAGCCACCGTGGAACGACTTCAAACTCTGGCCGACGATATCCCGACAACACGGGTTCAGCACTCACTCGCGAAGGCCTACGCTGTGGCGGCGACCGACGAAGTGAGGGCCGGCCGGTACGAGCAGGTTCGGACCTACCTCGACCGACTCGACGCGCTCGCCGACGACCACCCAGACGACAAGGAGATACAGCGCAGATTCGCCAGGGCGCTCACGAGTGTTGCAGCAGCGGCTGACGGAACGGACGATGGGTGGATCGACGCGGCGGACCTCAGACGCCACTTCGAGCGACTGAAAACCCTCGCAGCGGACCACACTGACGACGTGCGTCTCCAGTCCGAACTGGCCAGCGCACTGGCTAGCGGGACGATTGCTGCGGCGGAGACTGGCCGCCTTGGGGACCGACAGACCTACCAGCAGGGGCTGGAGTCGCTTGCCGCCGACTACCCCGAGACCGACGATATTCAGCTCGCACTCGCGAGCGCGCTCTCGCTCGTCACGTTCCACGACTGTGAAGCCGGTCGGTTCGAGAACCTACAGGCCCATCTCGACCGCCTGGAGACACTGGCGGCTGCCCGACCGTCCGACGACGAGTTCCAGTCGGAACTCTCGAAAGCTCTGGTCAACGTCGCCCCATACGAGCGGGAGACGCCGCAGCTCGCCAACTTCGAGAGTCGGCTCGACCGATTCGAGGCGCTGGCCGCGGAACATCCGGACAGCAGCGTCCAGACCCATCTCGCCGGCACGCTCGTCGGAGTCGTCCGGTCTCTCGCCGTGCCGGCCTATATCGAACACAGCGAGACACCGCTCGAATACGACCGGATTCGGCGCTACATCGAGCGGCTGGAATCGCTCGCGGCCGACTATCCCGACGAGAAAGAAATCAAATGCCGTCTCGCCGAGGGACACGTAACTGGCGTCACGGTAGCGGTGTCCGAGGGCCAGACCAGTGAGGCTGCAGTCACGGATTTCGAGTCGTCGCTCGACCGTCTGACTGCACTCGCCACCGAGTATCCGGACACTACCGAGATTCAGTCCCAGCTGGCGACTGCGCTCCGGACGGCCGCTTGCGCTGCTGTGACTGCCGGCCGAGACGACGACCGACGGCAGTATCTGGAGCGGTTGGAGGCACTGGCTGCCGAGCATCCACACGAAGACGTCTTGGCCGAACTCGCGAAGTCACACCACCACATCGCCGATGCTGACGGTGAGAACAGCTGGATCGAGGGCGTCGACCAGCAGCGTCATGTCGATGTTCTCGCTGACGTCGCCGACCAGAACCCCGACGACGAGGAGATACAACACCACCTCGCCAGTGCGCTTGCCAGTGTCGTCTATTCTTGGGGCGAAGACGGGCGATTCGACGACGTGCAGCGGGCTCTCGACCGGCTGGAAGCCCACGCTCGCGCGTATCCGGGCCACATGGGCGTTCAGTCTCAGTTCGCAACAGGCCTGTTCAATGCCGTGTATCACGCGGTAGACGCCGACCGACTCGACGTGACGCAGACACACCTCGACCGCCTCGATACCCTCGCGACGAAGTACTCGACCGCCGAGGAGATACAACTACAACTCGCCAACGGACTGTACAACGCTGCAGGGGCGGAGGGCAAAGCTGAACTATTCGAACGGCTCGACGCCCGCATCGACCGACTCGAACAGCTGTGTGATGCCACCCCAACTGAAGCGATTCACGTCCGCTACGCGAAGGGACTCTACAACGCAGCGACGTACTATTCGACCGCTGGGCGGTTCGAGGCGGCTCAGTCCTGTCTCGACGACCTCGATTCTGTCGTCTCCACCTATCCCGACAACGAGGAGATCCAAACCCAAGTGAGCGAAGCACTCTATCACACCAGCTACTTCAGAGGCGAAGCCGGTCGGCTCGACGAACAGCGAGCGGATCTTGACCGGCTTACGGAACTCGCCGCCGAGAATCCGGACACCGATACACTCCAGCGCAATCTCGCCAAGACGCTGGCCAGTTGTGCCACGCACGCAGGAAGTCATGAACAGTTCGAGGTACTCGACGACTTCCTCGACCAGTTGGACACGCTGGCTGACGACAACCTCAACGACGAGGAGATACAGTCGAGGTTCAGTGCCGCACTGTTCAACGCCGTGACCGACGCGGGGCAAGCGGGTCGGCTCGAGCACCAGCGAGAGCTTCTCGACCGGTTGGAAACTCTCGCTGGGAACCACCCCGGCATCGAGGAGGTCCACGTTAGACTCGCGAAGGCGAGCCTGAACGCGACGAAGGAGCAAGGTGATGCTGGGCTGCTCGTCGGTCTCCACGTCCATCTCGACCGCCTTGAAGCACTCGTCGCCGACTTCCCTGACAATGCGGAGATCCGGGACGCGTTCGCGACCTCGCTGTACAACGCCGTCACGTTCCTGGGCGAGGCCGACCAGATGGACGACCTCACGACGGTCCTGTCGCGTCTCGAATCCGTCACCGAAGCCTCGACCGATTTCATGGCGGTGCAACGCCAGTTCGCCGACACCCTCCGCGCGGTAGTCTATCATATGATGTCGGCAGGCCAATTTGAGGACGGACAGGACTATCTCGACCGCCTCCAACATCTCACCAGAAGGTACCCGGACGATTCCGAGATCCAGTACCACTACGCAAGAGCGCTGCAGACGGCAATTTCTCACGAGGCCGACGCCGGTCGGGTCGACGCCCTCCCAACGCGACTCGACCAGCTCGAAACCATCGCGGCGGTGACTCCCGAAAGCGAACGGATTCAGCGCACGTTCGCTTCGGGCCTGCAGACTGCAATCCTCACCCAGCGTGAAGCGGGTCGATTCGAGCACGAACGGGAGTATTTCGACCGTCTCGAAGCGCTCGCACGCGACCATCCGACCGACGAGGAGATACAGGTCGTCCTCGCGGACGTTCTCGCAAACGGCGGTTCGCTCGACCGACTCGAATCACACGCAGCGGCATATCCCGATGTCGCCGACGTCCAGGCAGCGTTCGCGACGGCACTCTGGAACGCCACGTTCCACGCGGCCGACGCCGGACGGACCGATGCTGTGGACACACATCTTGACCGTCTCGAAACGCTGGCGACGGCGTATCCGGACATCGAGACGGTCCAGGAGCGCCTCTCAACCGCAGTCTTCACTATCGCGCGATACCAGGCCGAGGACAAGCAGTTCGATGCGTTCGCGCAGTCAGTCGACCGTCTCGAAACATTGGCTGCCAACAATCCTTCCGCCGATGCGATTCAGTCCGATTTCGCTCAGGTTCTGTTCAACGCGGTCTTCGCGACGAGTGGTGCCTGGCAGTTTGAAAACGCGGCGGGCTACCTCGACCGGCTCCAAGCCCATGCCCAAGACCATCTCGATAACGAGGAACTACAGTCAGAATTCGGTGCTGCGATCTGTAAACTCATGGAACGCGAGGCAGCTGCCGGTCGAAACGAGGCCTTCCAGACTCACCTCGACAGCCTCCAGACCCTCGCCGGGGACAATCCCGACAGCCAGACGATCCAGCGGCGACTCGCCTGGGCACTGGTTCATGCCATCGAAAATCAGGTGGGGGCACTCGACGACCGTCAGTCGGCTCTCGAACGACTCGAACTGCTCGCCCACGAGTACCCCGACGACGAGGAGATACAGTCACAACTAACCAGTGCACTCCAGTTTGCTCCCTTCGCCGAACACGACCGGTTCGATGGGTCCTCTCATATCTGACGACGCACCGTTCCGTCGAGGGCAACGACAAGGACTTCAACCGAGCGCACTGCGCCGCCCAGCGATTTGATGGAGTCGATCTTGTCGTTCGATATCCATCTGTGTAGGGCCTCGGACGTGGGACCGGAGGTGCGCCGTCACTGGAACGGGTTTGGATTACAGCAGCTCCTCAGGGGTTCGATCAATTCGACCGACCCACTGGCGAAGACGAAGGATTCCGAGAGCCGACGCAGAGACTGTGTACCCTCATAACGCAGGTGTTTATTACCGGGAGTCAAGTAGTGTATTGCAGATGGTTTCGTTCCCGCCAGGTGAGCCCCAGACCGTCTGTGCGATCTGTAATGCCCCTTTCAAGGCCTATTCCGTTGAGCGTACTAGTATCTACACAAACCTCGTCTGTCAGGCCTGTGACGCACGCGCAGTGACTAACCGGAAACGAGCCAGCGATGGGGAAAGAGTATCTCCAGCGTGAGTCCGACGAGCCCATCGACAGTGCCGTGGTGGCCGACGTCGGGGACAATCCTGTCTTTATCGACGGCCAGCAGTGCTGGCGACGGTACAAATTCGGTGGCTGGGTTACGCGGCTGGACGAATACGACTGTGAGTCAGTCACGGAATTCAGGCGAATGCACCGAAACGACGTTTGACGACCGACGAGCGCGAATCCGACACGGCAAACAAGACGAAATCGGCCGGCTCCCCGCTGACAACAACTACCGGGCACGGAGGAGTCGGAGCGATTTGACGTGACCAACCGTTCGACCTCGATGTTTCGATATGGCTGTCCTATACCTACCCGCAAGTCGTGCGTCTCGCGACGAAAAAACAAAAGCAAATGAGTAGTATTAAAAATCTTGGACTGAATATTTATCTGAGGTGTAATTAATGGAATTAGGACATAAGCGAACCGTAAAAGAGTTCGAAGACGATGAGATGCCATCGCTAAAGGAATCGCTGGATGACGCAGCCGGTTTCGAGGTCGAACTCGATATCGAGTGGGACACACTCATCGACGAGCGCGTCGACGAAGAACTCTGGTTCGAGGGCTGGACAAAGGTATACTTCCAGCCGACAATCGACGCTTTCGAGTCTATCTGTAGCGATGAACTGGGACAAGAAGCGCTTCAGGCGGATCTCGAATCGGTCGTGTTCAAAAACGAAGCAGGGATGACCGGTGACATCAGCTACGAAGACGGCGTCCTCACAGTTGACAAAGAACCGTGTACTAACATGAACAAGGTCGACAAACGGACAGAGTCCATCGTCTCTGTGCTCGAAAGCAGCCTCTGAGACGCCGTCTCCCGTCGAGACGAACGAGGCTGTCCCAGACTTCGCGGTCTGGTAGTACGCTCATCAAAGATCCACCGCTTTGGCTTACTGCGGCCGTGCTATCTCCTTTGAGATTCTCACTCCGTGGCAAAGATTCCGTGTTGGATCGTGGTGTTGCTGTCGCTAATTAGAACTCTCCGTTGATGATGTCCGCAACGCGCTGGCGGTCGAAGAACTGTTCCTCAGTGAACGTCTCTGGGAAAAACGACTTTGCGAATCGTTCGAGAAGGAAGAGATTGTGGAGCGGTCCCGCGTAAATCGGGCCACCTCGGAACACCTTTTCATTTTTCACCGCAGTCAGCTGGTTAGCAACGGTGTGGTTCTGCATATACGAGAGCACAGTGTCACGGAATTTCTCACGGGATTTGTCGCCGTGGCCACGGAGAAGGATCGAATCTGGATCGACATTGAGGAGCGTTTCGTAGTCGATCGTTCCTCGGTCAGAGGTTGAGAGGCCGTCGATACCTGTTCCCGAGAACGCGTCGGTGATTCCGAGCGTATGGAAGTGCTCCTTGTTCGCACCTTTTCCCGAGAGCCGGTACGGATAGAATGCTTCTGGTTCATTTTTGCCCTGCCACAGCAGCGCCGCATTCGGCCGTTTGTCGGGTCCCAACACGCGGGCCTCGATATCGGTGACGACATCGTCGTGGATAGATCGGATCGCCTCGTAACGCTCGCGTTCCTGAAACACCGTCGCGACTTTCTCGAAGGCCTCGTAGAGGGTGTAGTAGCGATAGGTATGCCAGTCGTCCGTCCGGCGGAAAATCACGTTCCCGAGGAACGGTCCGATTTCGGTCTTCAACTCCTTGATGTCCGAGCGCTCAATGTTGTCGTACTTGTTGAGCAGGAGGTTTGGGTCCATCAAGTGCAGATCGCCATCAATGTCGTAGAATATCTCCTTTGAGATGCCGTCGCTGTACAGTTGCGTCAGGTTGGAGAGATCTATTGAGACACCCTCCAACCTGTCGTAATGCCGCGTCACATAGCGGTCCTTGTACCAGACGGATTCGGCTGCATCCCCATGGCCCAGTGCGACCATCATATCGATGTAGTCAGGGTTGTATGCCGTCACCGACTCAGGTACGCTCTCAAACGTCACTTCCTCTAGGGGTTCTATTGTGACCGTGTACGGTTGGCTGTCTGTGGTGGTTTGTGTCGGCGTATCGGACGACGTTGAGTTCTCCGCCGGAGTAGACCCTGATCTGTCGTCGGAACAGCCGGCGAGGAGACTCCCTCCAACAATCGCGCCACCGCTTTTTACGATATCTCTCCGTGTCGGTATCTTGTGCGTGGTATCACCGTTCACCATATTTTTAGGCCAGCCTAAAAATATATAAATATTACTATCTTCATTGCCTGTTAGCGAGAGTCAGCTATTATTTGCGGATCCGAGTATACCCGAAATGACGTCTCTATCGAGAAGGCTTGGGACGCTCACACAGAGACGATGACGATAATCGTCGTCGAGTGTAAAGAGAGGTTCAAGCATCTTGTTTAAGAAACGTTCGAGTAAATAATAGAACGGATCAGTTTCGTAAAGAACTTTCTAGATTGGACACACCATGCCACGCTTGACTGGGTAGTGCTGGCAAAACCACACCAAGTCTATATCTATTTATATCGTAACATTTCATACACGATGAGCGATCTCACCCAAGCAGTGTTTCAGAGTCCGTAACGATCCTATTATTTTATACGTGAGACGTGGACAAATGCGTATATGAATACAACACGGGCACTGATTCTGTCGCTAACCGCGGGATTGCTCGTGGTCACGTTCTTGCTCGTCAAACCATTCTTGCAGTTTATACTCCTTGCGCTGTTGCTTGCCTATCCACTCCGACCGCTACAAAGGCGGTTCGAGCCAAAGTTCGGGAAACAGCTGACCGCCGGTGGGTTGGTGGTTTCGGCGACCATTGCACTTGTGCTACCGACACTGTGGCTTCTTCGCATCGTTTTCCGAGAAGGACGCGGGCTACTCACACAAGTGAGGAGTGGAGATGTTGAGTTTACTGAAGTAGAGCGATGGATAGAGAATGTGACGGGTGAGGAAGTAGATATAATGGAAGCCATCCAAAACGGGTTCCAAGAGTCGGGACTTGGAACCGTGGATGGTGCAGTCGGACTCTTTCAGACACTCTCGAACCTTGCCATCGGTCTCGCTCTTACGATGTTTTTGCTCTACTACTTCCTCAAAGACGGTGATCGGTTCTATCGTTGGTTGGACGCAACACTCCCACTACCAGATCATATTCAAAGTCAGATTCGTCAGGAGTTTGATGACGTGATGTGGGCAGTGCTCGCGAGTCACGTCTTGATTGCAGTTGTACAGGGGATAGTCGCTGGCTTGGGCCTGATCGTTCTTGGCGTTCCCAATGCTATTTTCTGGACAGCAGTGATGATTTTCCTTGCCGTACTCCCTATTATCGGTTCATTTCTCGTCTGGGGACCTGCCGCAGTGTACCTCGTCAGCGTCGACCAAGCAGTTGCCGGGGGAGTTCTCTTTGTTTACGGAGCTATCGTTGTGAGCCTAAGTGATGATTTCCTTCGTCCGTTAATTATCGATAGGTACACCGAAACGCGACTCAACCCGAGTGTCGTTATTCTTGGCGTTCTTGGAGGTGTTTACTTGATTGGGTTTATCGGGATTTTCTTTGGACCCGTAATAATTGGGTCACTGCGTGCTTTGATAGATGTGTACCGCAGTGAATATATCGAAGAGACCATCGATACAGAGGAGACCCCCGATGAGATGCCAGACTCAACTCCAACAAAGGACAGCCAGAGTCGTGATCAGGAAGTGCCAGAGTCAGTAAACGAGCAGTAGCGATATCGCTCCAGACTGGGTAAGCACGATTTCGTTGGGGGCCTAAACTGCGGTGGTAGCACCCGAAAGTAGAGAATTGTGTCATTAGCACACAAGTCTTTTAACAGTGCGGCAGTTACTCACAGATGATAAAAATGCCAGACTCAATGTCTGAACAACTACGGCAGGATATGGAATGTGAGGGGCTTCTCGAATGCTTTCACGGTCTCAAACAGCTAGATAGAGAAGTCTTTCGGGTAATGGTCGCTGCCGAAGCCGCGCAGACAGTCGACGAAATCGCAGAGCAAGTCGACAGAGAGCGGTCAACTGCGTATCGAGCAGTGCAACGGCTGATTCAGTCGGGGTTCATTCAGAAAGAACAGGTCAACTACGACCAAGGAGGGTACTACCACGTCTACAGACCGACTGACCCGTCCGAAATCGCCGATGACATGCAACGAATGCTAAACGACTGGTACGCGCAGATGGGACAACTCATTCAGGAGTTTGAGAGCAAATACGACGACCAAGTACAGACCGAACAGTCTGTTGAAGGGTAACTGAGTGCCGGCGTGGCACAGTAAAGACGAGTTTCTCTGGTCACGTTCTCCACTGTTGGGTTCAACGAACCGTGAGCATCCATTACAGCGTAGCAGTTTCACAATTCGAGGTATGGAGGAAACGCGTTACTCTGGCATATGTATTTCAGCTATAATAACCAATCCTGTGCCAATCGAGATAATCGAGGCAATTGCAAAAGGAGGCAGTAAGCCGGAAGCGCTATATTTTGCGTTACAGAACCAGATTGAGCTAGATGTTGTCTGTCGGTTAGCCAAACACGATTCGTCCAGTTGGACACTCTCGTTTGGAAGAAACGAATACGATATCGTTGTATCTGGCACTGGCGGCGTTCGAGTGAGAAAACCACGTACAACCGTCAGTGCGTAGCTGCCCGCTGGCTCTGAACCGCTGTTTTCCAGTCGTTGCCGTATCCAACATTTGGAACTGCCACCGGATAGTTGGAACGCTCGGATACCGACTGAAATCGATGTTCAGATCTCCGAATCAGGGAGGGCAATC
Source organism: Halovenus rubra (assembly GCF_026586665.1). Taxonomy (GTDB): domain Archaea; phylum Halobacteriota; class Halobacteria; order Halobacteriales; family Haloarculaceae; genus Halovenus; species Halovenus rubra. The sequence continues at coordinate 51,087 of NZ_JAODIY010000009.1, read as the reverse complement.
TGACTGCCATCCGCAAACACGGTCGGTTCGCGCAAAATACCGTCGAGGTGAAGTGGTGCCTCAACTTCGCCACCAATTGCGTGGTTATCACCAATCGCCAGGTGGACAGTCCCACCCGCTTTCTCGTCAAGTAGGACAGACCCAACCAGTTCCGAGACTGCAATATTCGTTCCGATACCGAGTTCCGCAAGATTGTATGCAGCGTCACCAACATCCTCAGCCGCAGTTTCAATCTGGGCTCGGATCTCATCGTCGTCGATTTGTGTTATGAAGCCCTCTTCTACTTCGAACCGGACTGTCTGCTCACCAGTGAGCTCTCCGTGTGGCATCATCGTTCCGTCAACGACAACTGTGCCAGTTCCGGACTCCGGGCTGACAAATACTTCGCCTGCCGGAAGGTTTGAGAAATCGCCAGGCTGATGCACGATACCAGTGTCTTCACGCCACTCTCGCTCGCTAACGGTCATGGTGATATCGGTTCCCTGTGGAGACGTAACCCGAATCTCGTCAGCCTGTTCGACCTGTTCGAGGACCGACGCACACTCCTCACGAATGGTTTCGTAATCAGCGTTTAGCCCCATCAGGAACACGCCGTCGGTGATACCCGGAAGTGTCGCAGCTCGTGTGCCGCTGTCGGTCGCTTCCATTCGAGCGGTAGTATGACTCAGACTCTTTGTGGTCGGAGCGAGAACGACATCTGCACCGGACATCGCTTCCCCAACAGGCTCAGGCGGTTCCTCACCGTGTTGTGCCCCGACTGGGTATCGAACAATCGCTGCCTCGTCAGTGATTTCTTCAGCAACCCTGTACAGTGCTTCGCCGATTGCCTGTCGTTTCTTGTCGGTGACGACGACGAATGACTCTCCCGGGCTGAGGTCCATACACTGTTCGACTGCAGTCTTCGCAGGCGTGCGAAGCGACTGGTTGCTCATATCAAATCGATTGTGCGGTGGACTCAAAGGTGTTTTTGCATTCACTCGGTTACAAACGGTGTCGAAACTCTTCGAGTGTTGGAAATGTCAGTGTTTCTCGGGCGTCAGTATCGCGCAAGGCAGGTGCGAGCGAGCCCGCATCGCAAACAAGGGGTGACATGAAATCAGAGCTACTCATATCGTTTACTTCGACACCCCGAACAAGCCGGTTAAATGACGGGAGCATCAGCAGAGCTGCCCCCTGATATGCCTCTTGACTGGCTAAATGACACGGGAGCCGTTGTCCTTCGATACTGATTGTCGGATGATCATGTCCGATAATATATCGCTGAGCGTCCATCTCGGGCTCGACGTGTCCATGACAGACGACAGTGCCAGTACCGCTAATTTTGTACTCCTGAGTCGTCGGTCCCGACCAGACTGTATCGAGCATCGTATCGTGGTTTCCAGGGGTGACAACCAGCTCAGCGCCGAGGTCACTGACGACGCTTTGCAAGCCATCAACTGTCCGCTCAACTTGTCTGGGAATCGTATTAAACGAGTGTAGCAAGTCCCCAGCAACGATGACAGTACCGGGATTGAATTCCTGGCAGAGCTCCGACAGCCGTTGAATCATATCGCTCCCATCGCCAACCGGTAGCTCGACGTTCGATGCCGAGCCACGTCCGACGTGGAGGTCCGCAACCACGAGGACGTTGTCGAGCACGATAGCTCTCTCACGGACAGTCACTCCCGAGAGTCCCTCCATACAAGCCATCTTGCGGTGTCGAGCATTAAATCAATGACGGCAGTCAGACCACGAAGTAGAACGCTCCGAAATGAATGAACAGGAACGCGAGTAATAAAAAGAATGCAACTCGCTTTGAGACGTGCCATAGTGCCGAAAAGTCGCCAGAGAGTGAGCCACTCCGATTAGTGAGGTAAGCATCGACCAAGAGATAGCTGAGGGTTACGATAATTGAATCGACTAGGAGGATTGCGCTAACGGCCTCGAATCCAGCAAGCGCCAGCACGATTGAAAGCGGGACAATGACGAGTGCCTGTATCAATTCCCCACCTGCGACAAATCGTTCTAGGTGTTTGTACCCGGAATCGTACTGTTCATAACACTCACGGTAGCGATCGAACTCGTACGGCGAAACCCACCCAGAGTCCCCACTCAGTGCGAGATATCGGGGGAAAAGATGCGAGACAATCCGCATATCTGCTCTTGGAATCCCGACAATTTGCCTGCCGGTGACGTAGTGACCCAGTTGGTGAAAAACCGCTACAGCCCAGAGAAGGCCGATGGCGAGTGCAAATCCAGCCAGCCAGTCCAGCATAGGCTAATGAGGGGCACCGACCGTCTAATATGATTGGGTTTCGATTCGACCCAGAAAGTCCTTTGTCGTGGGGGTTGATTGTGGGTGTATGATAGACGAAACGGCCGCGGAGATTGCCGATATGCAGACCCACAGTTCCTCGGAAGTAGCTGTCAAAGCTGCACGAGCCCTTCGTTCAGTGACCGAACGTGAGTTTCCAACAGTCGACGAATACCACCGAGCACTCGACAGAAATAGCAGCGCTCTCCAGCGGGCCAACCCTTCTCACGCATCGCTACACAACACACAGTGTGAAATCGTCGAGACCGTTGCTACGAGTAACGTCGAGACAGTCACAGCGGCAAAGAACCTGACACTCGACACAATTGATGCCATTATCGAACGCATCGAAGAGAGCAAACAGGCGGCTGCGGACCGGGTTGCATCGATGATTGAGTCGACCCAAACGCTATTGACCCACGACTATTCGACAACCGTCTTGTCGGGTATTGAGGCCGCTGTCGAAGACGGCACTGAGTTAACCGTCTATGTCACTGAGTCGCGTCCCCGGTATCTGGGGCGAAAAACTGCACGCCGACTGGGTGAGTACGATGGGGTCGACACCAGACTCATAGTCGACAGCGCTGCTGGGTCGTATCTTGATGACGTTGACCACGTGTTCATTGGAATGACGTGTATTGTCGACAAGACGCTGTACAACCGTGTCGGAACCTATCCAATCGCGGCCACAGCAGCCGATGTGGCTGTCCCGGTGACAAGCGTTGGTTCAGCTGCAAAGATTATCGAGGGCGGGTTCAGGTTCGAGAATGAACAGCGAGTGACAAGCGAAGTAATGCGAGAACCACCGGAAGGATTCAAAATCGAAAACCCCGCCTATGACGCCACACCAGTCGGGTTGCTCGAAAACGTTGTCACTGATGAGGGTGTGATTATGCCCGAATCTCTTGGTGAATGAGCGTTTCCCGGGCAATGGCTTTTATTGGGGAAGACAACTGATTTTCTGTGGCGCTACTTTCGACAGGGCGATAGGACAACTGCAGATGTAGGGTGGCCCGACGGGCAACAGGACAGAGAAGAGTCCGAACAGATTGTAGGGATTTTTATTCCGGGACCGTTTTGATACTTCTGTGACAACCCTCGTCGTCTGTATCTATCGGGGTGCCAAACTCGATACTGACCCACCAGTTGTGGGTGCCGACGCTATTGAGGGACTCGTGACGACAGTGGGTATCGACGACCCAGAAGACAGCAGAGTAAACTGTCTACTTGAGGGACTTCGTGTTTCGCGTGATTTAGATGATGAGACGGTACTTGCAGTTCTCTCTGGGGACGGCGATACAGTCACGTTCAACCGTTCGATTGCCTCACAGGTCGACGAACTCGTCTCGGAATACTCGCCAGAGTCCGCTGTTGCCGTCGTCGACAGCGCCGAAGACGAACGCCTAGTCCCGATTATCGAGAGCCGCGTACCGGTCGATGCTATTGACCAAGTTGTAGTGCGCCAAGCACGCGACATTGAGTCGACGTACTACCTGCTAAAACAGTTTCTTGCAGACGAACAGTTGCGAACAACAGTACTCGTTCCACTCGGGCTGATATTGCTAGCTTTCCCTGCACTACTTGCTGTTTTCGAAAGTATCACGGTCTCTGTTGGTGCTATTGCTGCCGTACTCGGCGTATTTCTACTGTACAAGGGCCTCAATATTGATGGCCTCCTTGCCACGCTTTCGGCGAGCATCAGAGACGCGTTGTACGCCGGAAAAGTCTCTCTGGTTACGTACGTTGTCGCGGGCGGACTTGCTATGGTTGGGGTCTTTGTCGGAGCCCTTGGCGCAACATCGCTAGACCGTGCTGCCGACGGAGAACTCATCATCGTCATGCAGTTTCTCTACGATAGTATCCCGTGGATTACGGGCGCGGCGCTTATCGCCAGCAGTGGCCGTCTGCTTGATGAGATTATCCGGGACGACAACATCGGTGCAGCCTATATCAACCTCCCATTCGTCGCGGTCGCTGTCGGACTGGCGCTGCGTGGATTTGCTGCATACGTAATCCAGCGGTCAGATGTGTCCGACCCCTTCGTGGTGCCCGCGATGAATTATGGCCCAATCGAGGTCGAACAGTTCTCGCTCGCACCGGGGACGCTCCTTGCTGTGTTCATCCTTGGGAGTATTGTAGTAAGTATCGTCGGTGTCCGGGTTGCTGCGTACGTTAGCAGTGTTGGGTACAACAATATCGAGCAGAGCAGCTAAGATTGGTGCTCTTCTCGGGGAGTTTCAGACATATCGAACGCCTCGCCGCTACGTTCCGTGACTCGGACACCCTTGCTAGAGAGATGACGCATCTGCTGGCGAGCGAACTCCTCTTCGCGCGTACCACGAGTTGCAAGAACATACATGCGTGCGCGACCGGTCGGACGCATTGTCCGGCCCGCACGCTGTGTTCCTTGCCGACGAGAACCCCCGAGACCAGAGGCAACAATTGCAAGTTGGGCGCTTGGCAAGTCAATCCCTTCGTCACCGACACGTGAGACAACCAACGTGGAGACTATACCAGTTCGGAACTGCTCGAAGAATTTCTCGCGCCGCGCGTGGGGCATCTCGCCACTGATGAACGGCACGTCGAGAGCGTCGGCGTATGCCCTGCCTTGGTCGAGGTACTCGACGAAAACAAGTGCCTGCTCCTCTGGGTTTCGTGAGAGTAGCTGTTTGATTTCCTGAATCTTCGCGGGATTACTCGCTGCCCGCTGGCGTCGGTCGTGTCCGTGAGAACTGACGTACTCGTTTTGGACTTCCGGTGAGTCCCAAGGAACGTATCGGATTTCGACCTCTGGCTCAGCGACATATCCGGCATCGAACAGCGAATCCCAGTCCGTGCCGATTGGTGGGCCAATAAGCGTGTAGATATCTTTCTCACGGTCATCTTCCCGAACAGGACTTGACGAAAGGCCAAGACGGTGTTGTGTCTGTAAATCCGTACTTTGTCGGTAGATTGGGGCGCTGATGTGGTGGACCTCGTCATAAATTATGAGCCCCCACTCCCGAGTGTCAAAGAGTTGGCGGTGACGGTCCATCCCTGCGGTCCGGTATGTAGCGATTGTTACGGGCCGAACATTTTTCTCGCCCCCGTGGTATTCGCCAACCTCCTCGTCGGTGAGCGACGTGTGTGCGAGTATTTCCTCACGCCACTGTCCAGCAAGCTCTCGGCCCGGGACAAGAACCAGCGTCTCGCCCTCGACAGCGGCCAAAATGCCAAGCGCAGTTACGGTTTTCCCACTGCCTGGCGGCCCGACGAGCACCCCTGACCGGTTTTCCATGAAATTCGAGCGCCAGTCTTCCTGATACGCACGCAATTCGAGGTTGAGTTCGACTGGGAGTTCGTTGCCGCTGTCGAGGTCCCGTTCGTCACGAACGGGATACCCTGCATCGTAGAGCGTCCGCTTGACTGCGGCGACATGTTCTTCGGCAACCCAACTTTCAGTCTCCGAAATCGTCGCCCGGAGCTGTCCCTCTTCTAGCTTTTGACGGGCAACGTTCCCCATAAGGTCGTCTGTCGCTGCCTCTAGAACGACGTACCCGTCCTCGTGAGTTCGTAACGTGAATCGGTTCGCACGCCGATACTGACTTTCTAGCCACTCCTCAAGATGTGGATACCGTTCGGGCAACACGTCGTGAACTGTATCTTGTAGGTCTCCGAACGTCTCGTAGGGGGCCTGCCAGATATCTTCCTGCCGAATCTCGTACTTGTATGCGCCCGAGCCAGTCGTATCAACTAGATGAGCGAACTGCGAAAGTTGGGCACGGGTGAGCTGGGTTGGCTGATCGACAACGAGCTCGCGCCGCTCAGGGAACACAACGACACGCTCTCGGTCAGTCATCCGGGCCCAATCGCTTGGATACCAGACGACGGGGTCTGCCGATACGTCCAAACGCTCAGCGATCCCGTCTTCAACGAGCGCATCGAGTGCTGCTGTCGCATCGCTCTGATTCGTCTCGTTTTCTTGGGCATACCGGACAGCAGTCACAACAGGTCGGCCCAATTCTTCGAGCGTATCGTAGAGTAGCTCTTCTCGGTTTTCCTTCCCATTATCCGGTCCCGGGTTGGCGTCATCTGCCGAAGATGTACCCGAATCGGAGTCGCCGAGCGGTTCTTCGGGGTCGGGTTCGTCGTTTGTCACTACTGAGGCGTTTGGAATGCGAAGGGAAACGATTTGTGTCCTGTTCGATGCTCGTGTCGTCGTTTGAGTGGTCTGTCTCGGCGTGTTCCATCTTACGTGGGGTGGTTTTCAGTGCGCTTGGGTGACAAAACACCCACGTTTTTAAAGCCTGACCAGCGTAGTAACGGGTAGACCATATTGCAATGATTCGTCATGACGAGGTCTGTGTCCTTATTCCAACTTACAACGAGGCCGAGACTATCGCCGATGTTATCGAGCGATTTCGTGGCGTCGGCTTCGAGCAGATTCTCGTCATTGACGGCGGCTCGGAGGATGGGACCCGCGATATCGCCGAAGATGCGGGTGCAAGAGTCCACATTCAGACGGGAGATGGTAAAGGACAGGCAGTCAGAGAGGCAATAGATTATATCTCAAAGTCGTATGTCTTACTGGTCGATGGTGACTCGACATATCGCCCCGAAGAATCTGACCGGTTGCTTGCACCACTGTTTACCGGGGAAGCCGAGCACGTTCTTGGAAACCGCTTTGCAGACATGGAAGATGGGGCGATGACCCGGCTAAACCAGTTTGGCAACAGCGTCATCAACTCGGTGTTTCGGCTAGTTCATGGCCGTAATATGGTAGATATTCTCAGTGGGTACCGAGCATTCACCCGTGAATCATTCAGGCAGCTGTCGCTGTCTGCAGAAGGGTTTGGCATCGAGACAGAGATGTCAGTTGAGTGCGTCCGAAACAATGTTAGCACGAAAGTGGTTCCAATAACGTACGAATCTCGGCCCGAAGACTCCGAGACGAACCTGCGACCAATTAGGGACGGCGGAAACATCATCCTTACACTGTACCGCCTCGCAAAAAAGAACAACCCACTCTTTTATTTCGGAAGTGTGGGCGGTCTGAGTATCCTTACATCGGCAGTTGTGGCGATATTTGTTCTGTATCGCTATCTTGCGGTCGGCATTTCTCACGAAGTCTTTGCGCTTGCTTCGGGCGTGTTTCTTCTTTTCGGCGTGCAACTTGTCATGTTTGGCGTGCTCTCAGACCTCATTTTGACCTCAAATAGAGAGCAAAGCCAACGTATCGAGTATCTCCTCGAAGAGTTAGAGACACTTGAGAACCAGTCTACGCCACAGTCGACAGAGCCGTCTCAACCGGGCACAAAACCGCCAGAAGGCAATGATGACAACACAGTCGAAAACCCCACAGCCCCCACACAGGAACGTTCAGATGGGACAGAATAGGAACTAGAAAAGACGGAGACCCTTGCTAGAACGGAACCAGTGTCTTAAGCCGCCCGAAAAGCGAGTTTGAGAGCCGTTCGCGTTTCTCTTCGAAGATAGGATGAAGCGCGTTAAGGAGTTCCTGTTTGTGCTCGAAACGGTCTTTTTGACAGTCGGTGAGAGCTGTCTCAAATGCAATCTCGTGTCCGGCAGGGTCAACAGGGATAGATTCGTCACCATACTGTCGGGCCAATTCATCCGTCGACGTTGGGAACGAAATATCCCATGTGTCCATTGCGCCATCAACTGCGACGATACCGAACTCACCTGCATCCGATTCGTCGGTGATGTCGTTTTGTGGTGGACGCGCAGCCATTGTTATGGGTCACATCGAATTCCAGCCCGAAAAAACATGCCGACTTCGAGGCAGGGACCAAACCCGCTCTCGGGGGGTTTATCTGTCGCCCACGCGTTCGAGCAGGCATGAGCGAGGCCGACCAGTCCCAAGCCGGGCGCGAAGAAATCTGGCTCGAAAAGTACCGTCCACAGACGCTGACCGACGTTGTAGGCCAAGAGACGATTGTCGAACGCCTCCAAAGTTACGTTGACCGTGACGACCTCAGCCATATGCTCTTTGCAGGCCCTGCCGGAGTCGGGAAGACCACCAGTGCCATTGCTATCGCGCGGGAACTGTACGGAGACGACTGGGAAGAGAACTTTCTCGAACTCAATGCCTCTGACAAGCGCGGTATCGACGTTGTTCGTGACCGCGTAAAGAGCTTTGCACGCACCTCTTTTGGCGGGCACAACTACCGCATTATTTTCCTCGATGAGGCTGACGCCTTGACCTCTGACGCACAGTCCGCACTTCGCCGGACAATGGAGCAGTTCTCGAACAATGTCCGTTTTATTCTTTCGTGCAACTACTCCTCACAGATAATTGACCCAATCCAGTCGCGGTGTGCAGTCTTTCGTTTTGGTCCGCTCCCTGACAAAGCAATCAAAGCCCAAACACGAACGATTGCTGACCGTGAAGGAATCGAGATAACTGATGACGGTATTGAGGCACTCGTCTACGTCGCCGGCGGCGACATGCGCGCGGCAATCAACGGTTTACAGGCCGCCGCAGTCACAGGGTCTGCTGTTGATGAAGAGGCCGTTTTTGAGATTACGAGCACTGCACGCCCTGAAGATATCGAGGAGATGGTGACGCTTGCACTGGCAGGGGATTTCACTGCGTCGCGCACACAACTCGACCGGCTACTAACCGAAGAAGGAATCGCAGGAGGCGACATCATCGACCAGCTTCACCGTTCAGTCTGGGATTTTGACCTCAATGATGAGGCTGCTGTGAAGCTGCTCGACAGAATCGGTGAGGCCGATTACCGAATTACCGCAGGGGCAAACGAGCGGATTCAACTCGAAGCACTGCTCGCGTCGGTCGCACTTGAGGAATAACCCAGACAATTAGCCAGTAGGGCATCTAGCGACCGTGCAATACCCATAGACACCGGGTGCACTTTCGACAATTGCCGGGCGGACACGAAATCCAAACTCGGAACTATTTTACGGACAGATAGGCCACCTTACAGCAACAGATGAGCGACTTGGAGGAGGAGTACCAACTCGATTATTTCGACGAGAATGGGTTCTCCAGAAAGGAGTGTTCGAAGTGTGAGGCTGCCTTTTGGACGCGTGATGCGAGTCGAACTACGTGCGGGGAGCCACCCTGTGACACCTACGGGTTCATCGACGACCCCGGGTTTGACGAAGAGTATACCGTTGAGGAGATGCGTGAGGCGTTCCTCTCGTTTTTTGAGGAACACGATCATGAGCGTATTGACCCATATCCGGTCGCTGCCAACCGCTGGCGGGACGACGTGTTGTTGACACAGGCGTCAATTTATGACTTCCAGCCACTGGTCACGTCGGGGAAGACGCCACCGCCTGCCAACCCACTAACAATCAGCCAGCCATCTATTCGGATGCAAGACATTGATAATGTCGGCAAGACAGGCCGTCACACGATGGCTTTCGAGATGATGGCCCACCACGCGTTCAACACGCGAGAAGAGACTGATGACGAGTACGCCTACGAGGGAGAGGTGTACTGGAAAAATCAGACTGTCGAACACTGCGATACACTGCTTGAGGAGATGGGTGCAGATATTGAGGACGTAACCTATATCGAAGACCCTTGGGTCGGTGGTGGGAACGCCGGACCGGCAATCGAAGTTATCTACCGTGGACTAGAACTTGCGACGCTCGTGTTCATGTCGATGGAGCAAGACGCTGATGGTGAGTATCTCCTGAAAGACGGCAACAGGTACTCGAAGATGGATACGTACATCGTCGACACGGGCTACGGACTCGAACGCTGGACCTGGATGAGCCAGGGGACGCCAACTGTCTATGAGGCAATCTACCCCGAGATGATTTCGTTCCTCCGTGACAACGCCGGCATCGAGTACACTGACGAGGAAGAAGGAATTATCCACAACGCAGCACGGCTATCAGGCAATCTCGATATCGACGACGTCGACGACGTTGAAGCTGCCCGTGGCGACATTGCGGACGAGCTCGGTGTCGACGTGGAACGACTGCGGACACTGCTTGAACCACTGGAAGATATCTACGCAATCGCGGACCACTGCCGCACGCTGGCGTACATGTTGGGCGATGAAATCGTCCCCTCGAACGTCGGAACAGGCTATCTCGCACGGATGGTACTCCGTCGGACCAAACGGCTCGTGGATACTGTCGGCGTTGACGCGCCGCTGGACGAACTCGTTGACATGCAGGCTGAGCGCCTTGGCTACGAGAACCGAGAGACGGTACGAGACGTTGTCCGGACCGAGGTCACGCGGTATAAAGACACCCTCGAACGAGGGTCCCGCCGCGTCGAACAGCTCGCCGAGGAGTACGCAAGCGAGGGAGAACCGATACCTGAAGACGAACTCGTTGAGCTGTACGATTCACACGGCATTCAGCCAGACATGGTCGAAGAAATTGCCGGGCAACACGGAGCAACCGTGGATATTCCCGACGACTTCTACTCGCTGGTCGCCCAGCGTCACGATGAGGGGACCGAGAGCGCCGACGAAACAGCAACCGAACAAGAGAGCGAAGCGTACGCGGAACTGCCAGCGACGGATCGCCTCTACTACGAAGATCAGAGCCGTCTCAAGTTTGAGGCGATGGTTCTGGATGTCTTCGAGCAGGAAGATGGGTACAACGTTGTTCTCGACCAGACAATGTTTTATCCTGAAGGCGGTGGCCAGCCGGCAGACCACGGAACTATCTCGACGGACGAGGCAACCGCCGAAGTGGTTGATGTACAGCGGTTTGGTGATGTAATCGTCCATCGGACCGACAGTAACCCCGGGAAAGGAGAGTTCGCCCGTGGCCAAGTGGATGGAAACCGTCGCCGGCAGCATATGCGCCACCACACGGCAACCCACATTGTCGGTCACGCTGCACGGACGGTATTGGGCGAGCATATCAGACAGGCTGGCGCACAAAAAAGCACTGACAGCGCACGTCTCGATGTTTCACATTACGAATCGGTTACCGAAGAGGAAATCGCTGAAATCGAGCGGCGTGCAAACGATATCGTAATGAAAAACGCCGCTGTCGATCAAGAGTGGCTTGACCGCAACGAAGCGGAATCCGAGTTTGGCTTCGATATCTATCAGGGTGGTATCCCAGAAGGTGAACAGATACGCCTCATCCACGCTAGCGGCGATATTCAGGCCTGTGGCGGCACACACGTCTCGCGAACCGGTGAGGTCGGTGCTATCAAACTCTTGGCGACCGAGCGAATCCAAGACGGTGTTGTGAGACTTACTTTCGCGGCTGGTGAGGCAGCTATCGAGGCCACACAGCAAACGGAAGCCTTGCTCTCAAAGACTGCTGATCTCTTCGACGTGAGCCACGAGGCAGTACCGGAAACAGCAGAGCGATTTTTCACCGAGTGGAAAGACCGTGGCAAGCGTATTGAAGAGCTTAAAGAAGAACTCGCAACCGTTCGTGCGAGTGGTGGTGGAGATGGCAAAGAGGTCGACATTGCGGACACAACCGCAATTATCCAGCGCCTTGATGGAGACATGGATGAACTCCGCGCAACCGCGAACGCTCTCGTCGATGACGGCTCTATCGCGGTTATCGGTTCCGGAGAGGATGGTGCACAGTTTGTGGTTGCGGTCCCCGAAACAAGTCAGGTAGATGCAGGTCACGTCGTCGGTGAGCTTGCACAGCGTGTCGGCGGTGGTGGCGGCGGCCCAGCCGATTTTGCACAGGGTGGTGGTCCCGAAACAGACAAACTCGAAGATGCGCTTGACGCGGCACCAGATATTCTGCGGCAGGCTCTCGACGCCTGAGTTGGACGAGGTTCTTCCCGAAAGGAACTGGTTTACTCGCGCCCCTCTAAGTGTGGCTGTGCCGACGACGACAACTGATGATGGGATAGAACTGTACTACGAGACAGCCGGCTCCGGGGAGACGGTTGCATTCATCGGCGAGGCCGGCCTCGGTGGGTGGCAGTGGGGCTGGCAACACGGGGGAGTCGCCGGGCCCTACCGCTCGCTTGTCTGGGACCTCCGAGGTACCGGCCGCTCGGAGATGCCAGCTGGCCCCTACACAGTTGAGAGACTCGCTCAGGACCTCGAACGTGTCTTGGCGGATGTAGCGGTTCGGAACGCCCACCTCGTCGGTGTCGGGCTTGGCGGGATGGTTGCACTGCAGTATGCAAGAGAGTTTACCCGGGCACAGACACTGACGCTGTTCAATTCTGCCAGAAGTGGAACCGAGATTGATTGTGCTGCACTTCGTGAGCTGTATGAGCCAAAAACCAGAAGCGAGACACAGGAATCAGCTCTCGTGGGTTGGCTGTCGGCTCCCTTTCGTGAGGGGAACTCAGACCTGATTGAAAGAATCGGTTCGTGGCGGCGTGAGGGAGATGCAGACAGCGACGGCTTTGAAGCACAACTGTCGGCCATAGAGGGGTTCAACGCCGGCCCGCTGTACGAACTGACGCTCCCAGCTCTCGTCTGTCACGCCGTTGATGACCCGGTTGTCTCCGTCGAGGACGGCGAGGCACTGGCTCAAGACCTCCCGCGAGGCACGTTCGAACCTGTTGAAGGGCGCCATCTCTGTTTCATCGAACACTCCCGTGCAGTGACTGATAGGCTGTGTACGTTTTTCGACGATACAACCGAGTGAGGTGTTGGCAGGTTCGATACTGTTTTACAATCGGTAGAAGACACTGCCACTGTGAACGTTGGCAAGCTTCTTGGCTACTTGTTGCTAAGTCTCGTCGACGCTCTCCTCGCGCCAGTGTTCGTATTTGCCGGTTGCCTCCTCGTTTTGCCACCCAGAACGTACGAGGAGTTGCTGGTTTACGTGGTCGGGATTGCCGGGCTGTCGTTTGTAGGGGCGTGGATTGCAGCGTTAATCTGTGTTGTAAGAGGTGGGGACGTGTTCCCCATCACCCGCGGAACAGCAGCCATATTTGCCCGGACAGGTCGTTGGCTGTGGCCCTGATACCCTGTCTCCCCGGTATATTGCCTCGTGGAGACACAAAGCACATTTATACTCTGTACAGAAGTGGAGACACGATGACTACTCGCACCGGGACTCAATTGAGCGTGGGACTGACTGGGTACGATTATTATGTCCCGGATAATGTGGTGACTGGCGAGGAGATTGCTGAACAGAGCGATCTCCCTGTGGATGTCGTTACCGAAAAGATGGGCCTCGTCGAGAAGCACGTCTGTCCACCGAACGAGGACCACGCCACAGAAATGTGTACGAAAGCGGCCCGTGGAGCACTCGACGATGCGGGCCTTGCTCCGGCAGATATTGACCTCGTGCTCTATCATGGGAGCGAGTTCAAGGAGTATGTCGTCTGGTCGGCGGCGGCAAGCATCGCCGAGCAGTTGGGCGCAGATAACGCATACGCGACAGAAAGTTACACGCTGTGTGCTGGCGCACCAATCGCACTTCGGCAGGTTCGCGCTCAACTCCTCACAGGAGATATCGAAAATGCACTGCTAGTCACAGCCAGCCGCGAGGAAGACCTCATCAATTACAACAATCAGGACTCGTCGTTCATGTTCAACTTCGGAAGCGGTGCTGCTAGCGCAGTTCTCGAACGGGACCCTGACGACAGCCGGACACGGGCGTTCGTCCGTGAAAGCGACGCCAAAACTGACGGCTGATTTTCCGAAGATGTACTCATGCCTGCCGGCGGGTCAGTTGCGCCACCAAGCGACGAAACTGTCGATGCCGGGAAGCATACACTAAACGTTCCCAATCCCGCTGATATGAAAGAGCGACTTGGCGAAGTAAGTCTTGAAAACTACGTCTCGGTGGCAGAGTCTGCTGTCGGTCAATCTGGATACGAGGTAGACGATATCGACTTCGTTGCTGTAACCCACATGAAACGCTCGTTCCACGAGATACTGCTCGATAAACTCGGCGTTGACCCAGACGAGAGCGGATATTATCTGGACGAATTTGGCCATATACAGAGTGTCGACCAGTACGTCGCCCTCGAAAAGGCAAGACAAGCAGGTCGTGTCGAGGCTGGCGACACTGTCCTCTTTCTCGCAGCCGGCACCGGATACACGTGGTCTGCAACGGTCCTCGACTGGCTTGGATGAACACGACTCCCGCAGAACTTGTGTTGTAGCTGTACATTTTTACCCGTCGGGCAGCTACCGGTGGTAATGACCCGACCGCGGCTCGCTATCCTGAATGCGTCTTACGACGCGTACAACACCAGACGAAACTTCAGGCGAGAACTCGATGCAGAACTCGTCGAATACAACGTAACCGACGGCGATATCCCAACACAGTTCGACGTCGATGGGTTCGTTGTCACCGGCTCACGCGCCTCCGTCTACTGGGATGAACAGTGGATTGCAGAGCTTGAGCCGTGGGTATCCAAGGCTATCGAGCGTGGTATCCCGGCGCTTGGTGTCTGCTTTGGCCACCAGTTCCTCGCACATGTTCTTGGTGGCGAGGTCGAAGACATGGGTGAGTACGAGCTCGGGTACACGACCGTACAGCAAACAGCCGACTCGGAGCTTCTTGCGGGGCTTCCATCAGAGTTTGTGATTTTCGAGACACACTCGGATAGAGTTCGTTCACTGCCCGATAATGCAACAAAGACACTCGAAAACGAGTACGGGATTCAGGGATTCGAGACAGATACTGTGTATTCTGTCCAGTTCCATCCGGAGTACGATATACAAACCGCGCGCGAGGTGACAAAAGGGAAAGACACTCTCTCGGACGAACGAATTAGCGCCGTTCTTGACGGTATCGACGAGGAAACATACCGAGACGCAGCCGAGGCAAAGCAGCTGTTCGAGAACTTCACTGACGCAGTGCGGGCAGCCCAGCCACTCGGTGCAAGCCAGCCAGTGGAGTAAGAAAGACACGAGGGATAACCGTTAAACGCGAACCATCCCACCATTTACCTAATGCATGGGCGGAGGTTAGCGACGACCGACCGGCTCATCGTTCTCGCCAGTCCTGACAGCGATGCGGGACTCTCTCGTATACGAGAGTGGGCCGACGACCACGATATCGATGTCGAAGTTGTCGATATTGGTGACGACATCGGGGATGTGTCCCAGCCAGATATTCCAACACTCGGTATTACACTGGGGGGCGACGGCACTTTCCTCGAAGGTATCAAGCAGTTTACCCCCAATGGCATCCCGCAACTAGGGGTTAACGCTGGAACTCTTTCTTTTCTCGCGCGAGTTGAGCAAGACGATATCGAAGACGCACTTGATGAGGTAATTCGGGGTCGAGCAACTGTTGACAGCCGACAGAAACTTAAAGTCGAATCCAGCGGCCTCGATACAACGGGTATCAACGAGGTAACCGTCGAACACGTCCCGCCAGAGAATCCGTTTGACCGAAAGGTTACACGGCTCGAAGTATTCGCTGACGACGAATACGTCGGACAGTACGAGGGAAACGGTGTTGCAGTGTCGACACCCACTGGCTCAACTGGCCTCTCGCTGTCTGCTGGTGGGCCAATCCACATGCCCGGCGATAATCACTCGTTACAGATTGTGCCGTTACACACCCACCGTATAGGGACACGACCGCTTGTCATGGCAGCCAACACAGACATCAAGATTATCACACGGGGGCAGGCGAGCCTCCTCGTCGATGGGGGGCGAGCACATAAAATCCTCAGTGAGGAAAGCGTAGTGAGGATAACGGGTGCAGACGAGAGTGCACACGTTGTGCGAACAAGCTACGATGACCAGTTTATGACGGCGATAACGGAGAAACTCGGCTGGGGGCTCCGTGGAGCCGACAACGGTCCCCAAGACCTGCTTGAGACAGATATCCCGCCCAGAGAGCCGACATTCCTCGAACACGCGAGAGATATTGCTATCGAGGCCGCAAAAAGCGTCGGGGAGCCACTACGGGAGCTACACGGCCGCGTCGAAGATATAACATACAAAAGCGACAAATCAGATATCGTCACTGAGGCCGACCATCAGGCAAACCGTATTATCACGACAGTCATCGAAAATGAGTTCCCAGACCACAGTATCTTTTCAGAAGAAAGCGAGTTCGTCAAGGGAGAGAGCGCCTACAAGTGGGTTATCGACCCCGTCGACGGGACCGGCAACTTCGCTCACGGGAACCCCCAGTACTCAGTCTCGATTGCCTTGCTTGAGGCGGGACAGCCCGTACTTGGCGTCGTATATGTGCCAGAAACTGACGAGGTTTTTCACGCTATTGAGGGCGGCGATGCGTATAAAGGCGAGACACAGATTGTGACAACCGAGCGTGAGTTACTCGAAGAGAGTATGTTACTCTCGGGGTATGACCCGGACGGTGGCTTCCTTACTCATTTTTACAACCAGACTCAGGGAGTTCGCTCGCTTGGCTCGGCTGCTTTGAACCTCTGTTATCTGGCTAACGGCAGTGCAGATGCGGTCTGGGAGTACGATACGTATCCGTGGGATGTCGCTGCTGGTGTGGTTATCGCCCGAGCAGCCGGGGCAACTGTTAGTAATCGATTCAACGAGGAGTACACTGTCGAGTTTGATAGCGACGAGCGGAAGTCACTGCTTGGTTCAAATGGGTTCGTTCATCCTTCGCTATACGACCATCTTGAATCAAGTAATCTTGTGTAGGCTGAAAAGAACCGAATCGCTTAGCACCAACGAATAAATATGACTCGGATTCCAACCTATCCGATGGATTTAACCACTTGACTCTCCCACATTCTCGTAATGGCTTTTGAGGAGTTACTCGAAGATCCGGTGATACAGAAGTACCTCCACGAACTGGTCGGGCCGAAGGGGATGCCCGTCGCTGCTGCACCACCGGACGGCGAAGTGACAGATGAAGAACTCGCCGAAGAATTGGGTCTGGAGTTGAATGATGTTCGCCGAGCGCTTTTCATTCTCTATGAGAACGATCTGGCAAGCTATCGACGACTACGCGACGAGGATTCGGGGTGGCTGACGTACCTCTGGACGTTTGAGTACGGCAAAATCCCCGAAAAGCTAGAAATGGAAATGCAGCGTTTGCTGGCTGCACTTGAAGCGCGTTACGAGTATGAAGGAGAAAACGAGTTTTATCTGTGTGAACAGTGCGGTATCCGGTTCGAGTTCGACGAAGCGATGGAGTTTGGATTCGAGTGTCCGGAATGTGGCGACTCGGTCGATGCGATGGAGAACACGCGGCTGGTCGAATCAATGGAAACCCGAATTGACGAGCTACGTGACGAACTAAACGTCGAATCAGCGGAAGTTGAAGTCTGATGGCTGAGACAGTAGAGGATATTAGAGTATGGTAGTTCTTGCGACAAAGTGTTACGTCGACGGTGATGCACAGAAGCGGTCACTTGACTCCCTAGAGTCGATGGTACGGGACGATGTTGGTGAACTCGATGTCGAGACGGATGTCGGGGTCCGCGACGACGGCTTTCCGACAGTCACGCTTGAGGGGCCAGACGAGACAGCCGCTCGAAATCTCCTGCGCGAGCGGTGGGGCGAAATCACGCCTCATTTCGAACCCGATGAGACATATGTCGGGACGCTTCTCTCCTGGGACGATGACGGGCTTGTCCTCGATGCCGGTACCGAAATCAGGGTTTCAGCCGACGAATTGGACCTTGGTCCCGGAAGCCCAGAACAGCTTCGTACACGGTTCGGGCTCGTCCAGCACATTCCACTTACCTTCGTATACGGCGACACGCCACAACTGGCGAGTGAGACACAGGACCAACTGTACGAATGGACGCGCGGAACGGGTCGCGTCAACGTCAACAGCGCGACTCGCGCAGAAGTGCGGGCAACCGTCAACAGAGCCGGCCACGCACAGGATATTGTCACGGTCGAACGGCTCGGGTTGCTCGAACAGAGCATCGTCTGTCGAGAGAACACGGACCCGCCGGGTTTACTTGCCAGCATCGGCGAGTATGTTCCCGCCGAACTGCTCTGTGTTGTCCCATGAATCGTCGTGTCCTCGCTCTTCTCGCGCTGGCGGCGCTCGTCTTCCTCTCAGGCTGTACTCTCTTTGGGAACGACTTAGACGAGGACGACCTTCTCGGTGACAAAACCTATGACTGGGAGTCAAACGCGACAGCCACGTACAATCTAACATATTCTTCTGATTCGTATGCGACGGTTCTGGACCTCGGAAACCGGACGGAACTCTCACTATCAGAGTCTGACCTCATCAGAGGCGAAGAATCCGTTGGTATCGGGAATCTTAAATTCCAGTTCAAGAATGGGACTATCGTCAACGCAACCTACTCGAATCTGACTGCATCACGAGGGTCAGATAAAACCAAAATAACAGTTCCTGCCACAAACGGAACTGTTGCCTGGACGTCCCAACGGAGCGGAAAACAGTGGACAGCGTCAGTACTGGCCAACGGTTCTCACAAGGTACATCTACCAGGCTCAGCCCGCGTCGGCATTCCGTTTCTGTCACAGACTGGGCCAGACCCCGACCGCTCGACAGTCAAGGATGACCGGGTGACACTCTTTTGGTCACAACTCGACGACGGAAGTATCTCGGTCAGATACTATCTTGTGCGAGATCTCTATCTTTTCGGCGGAATGGCTGGTCTCGGAATGATACTACTTCTCGGTATCTCACTCTACTATTTCCGTGAGATTCGTTCAGCACGCAAAAAGCGTGAGGAAGTCGGATTAGACGTTGAACAGGAAGACGACGCTGACTGAGACGGGCCGCCATCGAGAATGTTGGAAGTCGACTCCAACGCCATCTTCGGACGGTCCCGCGCTACAACTAGATTTTATTCGACGTCGAGAACTTCTATCTCGAATGTGAGCGTCTCGCCAGCGAGTTCGTGATTGAAGTCTACGACAACCTCATCAGGCGTAATCTCCTTGACTTCACCAGGGAGTCCGTCTTCTGTTTCGACGTTGAATCCTTCTGCGAGTTCACGGTCACCAATCATCTCCTCAAAGTCGCCGCGGTCGTAGTCAGCAATCCGTTCGTCTGTGTATTCACCGTATGCTTTCTCTGGGGGAATCGTGAGCGTCTTTTCGTCGCCAACAGTCATCCCGATTAGTTCTTCAGAGAGTCCCTCAATGATACGACCGCTACCAAGCTTGACTTCGAGGGGTTTGAAATCCCGTTCTGGATTCTCTTGGTCAAGACCGACTTCACGCGCAAGGTCTTCATCCGAGGTATCAAAGACTGTTCCATCATCAAGTCGACCGGTATACGAAATTGTGACTGAGTCTTCGTCTGTAATTGCCATACTGTCAGGTCGGCTTCGAGGCCCCTTAGAGTGTTGGTCCGTATATCTGTCCCAACGGCAAGGCATCACCCTCAAGTCACTGCCTCCGGAACACCACATACGACGATGACAACTTCGGAGATACGGGAACTCGACCCGCAGACGGTAGAGCGAATTGCCGCAGGCGAAGTGGTCGAGCGCCCGGCGTCGGTCGTCAAGGAACTCGTTGAAAACAGTATCGATGCCGGTGCCTCGCGCGTGACCGTGTCAATTGACCGCGACGGGACAGACGGTATTCGCGTGACCGATGACGGTACTGGGATGTCTCGGGACGAACTCAAGCATGCGGTCGAAAAACACACCACCAGCAAGATTCGAAATATTGACGACTTGGAATCTGGCGTCGCAACGCTTGGATTCCGTGGCGAAGCCCTCCACGCAATCGGTGCAGTCTCGCGGTTGACTATCACCAGTAAGCCACGAGGCGGCCAAGGGACCGCGATAACCGTCGAAGGCGGTTCTGTGACAGATATTTCACCGGCCGGGTGCCCGCCGGGCACCACAGTCGACGTTTCGGATCTTTTTTATAATGTTCCGGCTCGCCGGAAGTATCTCAAACAAGAGACCACAGAGTTCGCTCACGTCAACACGGTGACCACGAGCTACGGGCTCGCCAATCCAGACGTTGCTGTCACGCTTGAACATGATGGCCGTGAAACCTTCGCGACAACAGGAACCGGCAACCTTCGCGAAACGGTGCTGGCAGTGTACGGCCGGGAAGTAGCCGAAGCAATGTGTGACGTGCCCGAAGACGATGTGCCGGAAGGCCCGCTCGATACTGTCTCCGGGTTGGTGAGTCACCCAGAGACAAACCGGTCGTCTCGTGAGTATCTCTCAACGTTTGTCAACGGGCGGTACGTTACTGCCGGTGCAGTTCGAGAGGCAGTCCTCGACGCATACGACACACAACTTGCACCGGACCGCTATCCATTTGCAGTACTCTTTCTCGAAGTCGACCCTGGGACAGTCGATGTTAACGTCCATCCCCGAAAGCTTGAGGTACGGTTTGCCGATGAGTCGACGGTACAAGACCAAGTCGAGACAGCCGTCGAAGCTGCCCTGCTCGAAGAAGGTCTGGTTCGCAGCAGTGCGCCACGAGGCCAATCAGCACCGGAGCAAACAGAGATTCGTCCTGGGGGCGAGGAGGGACAGCCAAGCGAGGACAAGCAATCGACCACGTCAACGACGACGGGGTCCGAGCGGGCCGAAACAGAGAGTAACAGAGTAGATACTTCTTCTGGGCCAGCAACATCGACCGAAGACACAGGGTCAGCAAACGTCTCGAACTCCACAGACGAAGATTATTCGACTAATAGCACCCAGTCTGATGAACGCTTTACAGAGCAAACGAGCGACGAGTCTGACACGACACAACGGAAGTTCAGCTCGTCTGGAACTCAACAGCGACTCGCTGACACCGAAGAAAAGCGGCGTTTCGAACAGCTCCCTCGGATGCAGATACTCGGACAGCTAGACGAGACATATATCGTTGCGGAGACTAGCGATGGGCTTGTATTGGTTGACCAACACGCCGCCGACGAACGCATTAACTACGAGCGGCTACAAAATTCCTTTACCGGTAAAACGACGACACAGGCGCTTGCTGAGCCTGTACGACTTGAGCTGACTGCACAAGAGCAGTCTTTGTTCGAAGCACACTCGGATGCATTGTCGCGACTTGGCTTCCAAGCCAGTCTCGTTGATGAAAAGACAGTCGAGGTTCGAACGGTCCCGACACTCGTCGCTGAGAGTGCAGGGCCAGCGTTAATTCGTGATGTGCTGTCGGAATTCATCAGCAGTGAGACGGATGCAGCTGAAACTGTTGAGGCCGCTGTCGACGAACTCCTTGCTGACCTGGCGTGTTATCCATCAATTACCGGGAACACTTCTCTGATGGATGGCTCTGTTGTCTCTCTTCTCTCGACGCTTGATTCCTGTGATAACCCATACGCCTGCCCCCATGGGCGGCCCGTCATTGTCGAGTTTGACACGGACGAAATCGAGGCACGGTTCGAACGGGACTACCCAGGACACAGCTAGCTCGCGCTATTTACCACTCGATGCGGAACACTTCGACGTCGATGAGTTTTGATTTCTCGGTGTGGAATTCAAACACAGGCGGCAAGTCGAACTTTGCCTCGAACGCGTGGGTCACGCTGCCATCGCGGTCGCCAGCAAACGACTCGACAAAGGAAAGACTGCCCTGGTTGTGAATCGAGTACGAAACATCGGCAATCTCTGCAGCGACGTTCAGAAACGGGCGGTCCGCGTGTTCGTTACTGTCCTGTGCGCCAAACGGCGGATTCATTACGACTGTCACGTTGTCAGCAGGAGGACAAAACGGTGTGTCAGTGACATCAGCACGAACCCATCCAGTCGGCGTATCTAGCTCAAACTGTCGCTCGTTTTCTTTTGCCGTTTCAAGCACTGTCCCGTCTATGTCGGCACCAATCACTGCCTCGGGGCCACAAAAAGCACTTGCCAGTGCCAACATACCAGTCCCACAGCCAATATCGACAACAATCTGTCCGGAAATATCACCCTGCAAAGCAGCGGTCTGTACGACCGTCGCCGCAATCTCGGGTGGTGTTCTGTACTGCTCAAGCTCCGGGCTGGGCTGTTCAAACCCAGTTACTCGACCCAGCTGTTTGGCGAGTTCGCGTTTACTAGCCATTCCCCGGCCTACCAGGTCCCGTGGAAGGTGTCGAATTCAAGCTCGTCAAGCGGTTTTTCGCCGATAGCAATCTCGTACTCGCCGGGAGTAAGCATTGGCGCGTGGAACTGCGGTCCGTCGTCGGTGGTGATACGCGGACAGCCAGTATTTACGTAGGCATCCATGCCGAAGTTCAGGAGTCTGTCCGGCGTAATTTCGTCCATCGTCAACATGTATGCGTTTTCGTTGTTATCGACGATTTCCTGTGCTTTCTCCCAGCGACCCTGTCCAATCTTGGTACAGAAGATAACGCCCCACCGTTCAGCGTCCATCGCTTTGTGAACTGAAGCGTACCGTTCTTTCAAGAACTGCTCAGCATCTGCAACCGTAACAGCATTGTTGACCGGGTCAGCGATAACGACGTGTTTCTCACGATGTTCCATTGCCAGACCCAGCGGATGGAACTTGCCGCCTCCGACATAGAGAACTTGGTCAGCGTCGATATCGGCTGAAGCGTAGTTACAGCCAAGTACCTGTCCCTCATGGGTTAGTCGCTCATCGCCCCGTGCCGTGTGGACAGTGTACCCTTCATCTTCGAGATAGTCACACATCTCTTCGAACTTGTTCATGTGCTGTGCAGTGGTGACCAGCCCAACGTCAGGGTCCTCCTCAGGCTTACTTAGTTGCTCGTCGATTGCCTGGTCCATAATGGGGAAGACGTCGACATTCGAAAACAGCGGCACATAGATGATTTTGTCCGAGTCTTTCATCGGTGAGTGACCGAAGTGAACGAACACGTCCGTCCGTTTCATCATATACGTATCTAGGTCACAGGCCCCGTAACACGGCTGTCCCGAAATCATGACCGAAACGTCATCTGGGAGCGTTTTCCGGAGGTCATCAGCCACACCAGGGCCTCGTCGCTTCAGCCCTTCCGGAAACTGTAATCCAACGGTCTTTGCCTCTCTTTCCTGTACCTCTTCAACAATCCGGTCGAGTTCATAATCCCACTCCCTGTCGTGCTTGAGCGACATTCCCGTATTTCGTAGGTCTCCTTCAGGCTGCTCTTCGCGTTGCTGGCTCATTACGCAGGATTATTTCTGTGGCGTTAAAACGGCGACGCTTTCTCACTCAGCGGATGTAGTCCTCCTCAGGAGTTCTCAGAGTGGTTTTATCTCACCGGCACCACGGAGATATGCGGACAATACAGCCAAACGAACGCAGACACGACAGCTAGAGAACAGTGAAATCAAACAGACTCGATGGAACTGTTGACGGGTCACTCAGAGAGTTACTTATCTGCGAGACATGTGTTGGACGGGGAGTTTACTCTTCGCGTTCAGTGCGGTACGTAGCGAATGATAGCTCGGTGTTTCTGTGAACTGCGATGAGTTCTGAGTGGTCACGCTCAAACCTTACGCCACCGAGCTCGACACTTTCGTTATGGGGCGGAATTCGTTTTTTTCGGACCGTCTCGTTACCGTCAACGAGTGCAATTTGATAGAACTCCTGGGACGGCGTGATACGAAAACGACTCCCGTTGATTATTGGCGCTGCCTGGGCAGGCGGGGAGTCAAAGAGAAGTCGTTGTTCTTCCATTTCCTGCCAGTGTTTTCCGTAGACCTTGTAGGTTGTATTGCCACCAGCAACCTGCCACTGTGTATGGTTCAACACAACAACTTCTCTCCATGTACTGTCGCCGACGACAACGACGGAGTAACCATCGAAGGCTAGCCCATCTGCAGATTCTTCCAGTGACCAGATATTACGTTTGTCGCTTGTCACGATAACACCACTTGTTTTGACAGTGAGTAAGTCATTCACAACTGGCAAGTCAAGCGATGTATACTGGTCTTCGACGTTTTCTGCGTATGTCACAGTGTAGCCGTTGACTTCGATTCCGTTCTCAACTTCATCACCCGGAGTGACGTTGACGACGTTGTAGGAAATACCAGCGATTGCGACCGTTACAACAATGACCACCAGTGCTGTCACCCCGATCGCTCTCAGGGAGATAGATATCCGTCCCGGCCAGAGTGGACGGTCACTTGGACTCCCAGCTATTGCGATGAGTGAAGCAAGAACGATAACCGATGCAGCCCCAACTCCGCGAAAAAGCAGGAACTCAGTCTCACTCAGGAACCAAAATATTGTCCACATCGACCGACTCACTGCGAATACGAGCGCAACGAACCAGACGTAACGGAGCTTCAGCGATTGGTTTCGGTATCTGTACAGAAACACAGCAAGCAACACGCCAACAACTAACCCAAACAGATGACCTTGCAGGGCAGTATCCGACCACCACGGTGTCACAAATTGAGACTCGGCTTTGCTGAGGCTAATTGGAGATGTGAATCCGCCATAGAGCAAATCAAGTACTTCAGACGCCAGTATCCCACCAGCCATGAGCAGTGGCCGTGCGACAATTCCGAACCCCGCATAGGCAAAGACAACACCAGAGAACCCAATGATTGCGCCGGGGACTGAGATTGCGCCAGCCAGACCAACAACCGTAGTACCAAAAATGAACAGCAGAATTCGGACGAATGGATTCTCCCGCCATGAGGCGAACGACTGGCTCCCAGTTGCTGTGGGGTAGTGACTCCACGCGTACTCAGCGATAGAGCCAAACAGCACAGTTGCGAGCAGATTGTTCGTGAGGTGTGACTCACTTGCGTGGGACGCCCACGAGAAAAGCAGGCTTTGTGGGTACCATAGCGACCACGAGCGAAACGCAATAACGTTCGTGCCACCGGGATTGTCTGGACCCTGTATTCCGTGATAGAACAGGTACAGACTCACAGCAACAAGGACGGTCCCCCACGGAATCCCCAGCACTAGGCGCTTACGAGCCAACGCAAACGGGGACTTGTGTTCGTCAAACCGAGACACAAGGAGTAACGAGCCAGCCACTGCTACCATCAGCAACAGGACACTTACCGGTTCTAACACAGCTGGGTAAGTACTGGCAGCAAATACATCAGGCATCGATATAAAAAACGAGGGCCGGAACAATCTTAAATCATTAGTCGTACCCTCGAGACAGTATTCAGTTAGGCAATCAGCAAACTGCTGAATAATGTCAATAATATACTATGACTGTGCGCTGGAAGGTGTGTCAAGAGCCCCCTCTGTCGAAATACCTCATAGAATATCTAATCTGAACACGAAGTGCCCTATTTTCTTGACAACCAGAATTAATTGCGCGATTTAGGCTTGCCAAAACCGGAATTGTTTTGTGTATTTAGGTAGCCCTAAAAATATGGGAGACGATTCCTGCCAACAGGAAGCACCAACGCGTCGAAAGTATCTGAGATACGGCGGAGCAGTCGTCGGAACCGGGTTGATTGCAGGGTGTATCGGGCAATCTGA
Source organism: Halovenus rubra (assembly GCF_026586665.1). Taxonomy (GTDB): domain Archaea; phylum Halobacteriota; class Halobacteria; order Halobacteriales; family Haloarculaceae; genus Halovenus; species Halovenus rubra. The sequence goes on along the minus strand of NZ_JAODIY010000009.1, from coordinate 25,590 downwards.
TTCTGAATCGACACCGGAGCCAACGGGCACGGAGTCTTCAAGTGGGACAGAAACCGAGGCCGAACCAACGCCGGAGTCCACAAGCACGCCCACAGAAGAGACGTCCTACACAGCAACGATGCCACCGGTTGGTGAACTCACGCTCGATGAGCCACCGTCCTCGTGGGTGGGAAGTTACGGGTTCACCGCGGATGTGCTGACTGCACTCGGTCAGGCCGACAGTGCTGTCGGTATGGCTAATCCTCAATTCTGGTATCAGGGATTCTACGACTTCCTTGACGGCGTGACGGCACCTGCCAAAGAGGAGTTGACCAAGTTCACGACAGCAGATCGTAATATCGACCTTGAGGTGTTGTACGACCTTGACCCAGATTTGATTGCCGTCGACCCGAATCCGATCATCTCGATTTTCGGTCTCGATAAGCAAAAAGCAAAGGAGATTCGAGAGAACGTCGCACCCTGGTTTGGGAACGGGAGTCGTCGAAAACGCTTTGGCGGGTGGACACAGTGGCCGGACGGCGAACCGTATCCATACTTGTCGCTACCCGAGTACATCCCGAAGTACGCCGCCCTATTTGGCGAAGAGAAACGTGGCCAAGCGTTGCTTGATCTTTATGAACCGTTTATCGAAGATATTCGATCGCGTGTGCCACCAGAGAGCGAGCGTCGGTCCATGGCGTTGGTGAATGGGCGATACAACCCTGAGAACCGTGACGGATGGGTTGTCTACAACCCGAAATCAGAGATCGAAAAGACGTGGGGAAAAAAACAGTATCGCGACTTGAACGTGGTCGACGCTTTCGAAGGGGCATACAGCGGCCAGTCCTCTATTAAGGTGGATTTCGAGGGGATGTTGGAGTACAACCCGGACGTTATCATCTTTAACTTTGGTATTACATATCGTGACTTCCAAGGGACGAATTTAATTCAAAAGCAACAGGAACTTCTTCAGAACCATCCCGTCGGGAAAGAGGTGACCGCAGTCAAAAACGACGAACTCTACGTGGGGGGCACTCCGTATCAGGGACCAATTATCAACATGTTCCAGACAGAGATGGCGGCCAAACAGCTCTATCCGGACGAGTTCGGGTCGTATCCCGGCTATGGGGAAATTTCAGAGAGCGAACAGTTGTTCGATCGGCAACGTCTTTCAGATATCATCAACGGGACTTTCTGAGGTATTTCGGTTCCAAATGCCGTCATTGTCGTCGGTTATCTCGTCGAACACCCAACAGTCGTGTACTGACCGCCACTAGATAGATACACTCGACATGACTGGCGAACGTTTTGTCGACTCTCATCCGGACGACCATTTCTTGGAGTGTTTCGACGGCTAGTGGCTTACATCTGACGTGAATGTCCGATTCACCTTTTTGCTTACAGCCTACGTTAGAATTTACTCAGCTATATGTCTCTTCGATATGGGCCAACATTGTTTCAGTATCGGTGAAATAGTCTCTGTCGGCTGCTGGGTCAAGCATGACCGGGACGGTCCTCTGACCAGTGATTTCTTCCACAATGTCTCTATCATCGGTATCTTCGGGTGCCCATATCTCGTCATAATCGACACTATTGTTTTCTAACGCAACTCTTACTCTTGTCGAATAGACACAATCTTCGCGGTCATAGAGTAGTGGTCTTTCAATTTCGTCTACATCGGTCACTAGTTTATCAATGTTATCAGAACGAATCTCGAATGAGTCGAGTGTTCTCATACAACATTGTTTGGGAAGATTTTACCTAAAGCTTGGGGGAGGTATAGCGTAGTGACCGTAAAGCCGGTTCCAGCAGAAGAGAGTTCAATTATGGACTTGAGAAGCAGTCGTCTTACTGTTCAAGTTTCGAGACGTATGTCCGCACCGTCTGCCGGGTCTTCGGCTCGCCTAGCTCCAGTACTTTCTGTACAACTCATCCGTATAATCTTCTCACTTGAGGCGATGATGTCATAGACGACCTGCTGGTGTTCTATGCGTTTGTCCGTGGTTTGCTGCTGTATTTTTGTCTTCGCTTCTGGAATCGCTTTCCAAATCACCTCAGCCGTGATTTTCCCCGACGTTCCAAGATCGTTTGCGAAAACGGAACGAATTTCGACGATCCCATGCACATGAGCGAAGGCATTCGCAGGTACACCAGAGATCATTACTTCGGAAGATAGGTTATAATGCATAGGTCGAACGCACCGATAATTTGATTTTGACGGATCTCCAGACCGAGTAGACACACTGGTTAACGGAAACTATGTCACATATAATATCTGAAACTGGATACCTCTCAGCGACTCAAAACTCGACATATCTCCGTGTGAGTCGGGCGTCCGCATGATATTGGCGTTCTGCCGCCCGATAATTTTCCACCTATCAAAAGAGAAAAATATAAGATTCATCATACCGTACCGTGGGTTGATGGTCAGTCCCCGCCAGTTTCTCAATCGGCGAACAATTGCCGTTGCCCTCGCTGTTTGCGTTCTCTCGGGTGGGTACGTCGTTAGTACTGAAGAAATGACGCCGTTCGTCGACGAACCGGCCACAGTGGACGTACAGAACGAGAACAACACCACCTATCAAGTGACTCTCTACCGGACATCGGTAGACAGCCTCTCCGATCTCACGTTCCGGTACGACATGGACAACCGGACGCGATACACAGGACTCGGGGAGGTCGCAACCAGTACTCGGTTCCGAAATCTCTCCGTCCTTGACGCTGACCGGTCGACAGACGCGACCGTTCCCACCGATGGCAGTGTCTCCCTGACTCTCGAGTCTTTCGAAGGTAGCGGAACGTATGCCGTCATCGTCGAGACGACTGACAATAGAGCAGTCTTGACGACGGCCGAGTACTGCAACGACGACGGTGCCGAGTTCCACGTCGACATTGCTGACAGGTCGGCGTCGGTGTCGTGTGTCTAAACCATCGCCGCCGGTCGCCGGGATCGTCTTGGCTGGACTCACAGCGTCCCGATCAACGCCGCCCTGATGGCGCTGTTGCTCGGTGGCCTCTGGCTGCTACTTGGTGGCCTAACCTTCGAATCGCTGCTGTCTACCATTGAGGAAGAAGAGGATATCCCAGAACGAGAGCCTTTTGATGCACCGATTATCCCATTCGAGACGAATCATCCACTCATCGACACCGACGTTGGTGAAGAGCGTGAGATGGCCCACCAGATCGGTCGCATGATGTCCCGGTACAAACGTCGTTGGGGCATTGAGAACGGATTCAAGAAACTCAAGAAGTTCCTCTGCCGGACTACGTCGAAGGACCACCAGTACCGGTACTTCAACTTCGCGTTCGCCTGCGTGTTGTACAATTGCTGGCGAATCGTGGATTTGCTAGTCCAACTGTCTATTAAGGACGATCCGACCTACTCCCCAGAGATCACGGCAAATATATTCCTCACCATCGCCAAAAATTACTACGGCCTTGATCCACCCAACTAACACGCTGCTCTTCTCCGTCCAATTCGCAAACTCACCAGTGACAACGATCCAGAATATTGGCGTTTAATTCTTTTGACCTATCAGAAACGCTAGAAAACGACTCTACGTGCTTCTCGATCCGTCCCGCCGTTTTTTATTTCACTCCGGAAATGTTGTAACCTGTGCATTATCCACCTACATTCCGAACATCAGACAGAGATAGTATAATATAGCACTATATCATTTACAAGTTCCGAGAAAGTCAAAATAGTAAATTAGTTTCTAGTTGAGTCAAGAACCAAGACGAGACACGAAAGTTGTCGTATTCAGATGCAACAAAAGCAGGTCAGTGCTAGAAACCGAACACCACTTAATCAGGATTCTACGGTTAAATGTAGGGATGCTGGAAAGTGCCACCATGTTTTACCCCAGTTGAGGAGAGATCAAAGGCGATAGTAAATACTCCAATATGCCGTTAGCATTCCTCAATGTCTCTGGACGTGAGAATACAAAGATAGGGCAGCCAGTGTGTTGCAGTCAGGGAGTACAATTCGAGTCGTAGTTAGACGACGAGAGCCAATACCCATATAGATTTTCGAGTAAGAGAGACAAGCTACGTTTATCTAAAGAACTTAGAGCTATTGGTACGGTATCGTCTCCTGATGTGGTGTGACATCATATCCAGTCAGGCAGACGAAATATGTCAATAATAACACACTACTGGTTGTACGAGAACACCAATAGAGAGCATCACGGATTTCCGCAACGGAAACGCTTGGCAGAGACGTTAGTCGTCGTGAGTTACGACAGGACTGATTAAGACGACACTGGCACTATTGCCGGCTGACACCTGCGCGAGATAGCTTCTTGTCCGAGATAACATGCTAAAAGAACCAAAACACCAAATTCAACGAATCGAGTGTGGCGATTTTCTAATCGGACAAGAGAGGCGGGAAGACTGCGAAAACTTGTTATCGTGGCAACTTTTGAGATACATCTCACGCAAGAAGCCAAACTGTGTTGTACCGTTTGTGTGATGTAGGTACTGCACTGCTTGTAGCGCTGACTCGGCGTAGCAAACAGGCGGACAATCGCAGTCTGCACGAGATCTATTGCAACTCATTAATTAAGCTATTCAGGTCCGAGAAGTATGTCACTTCTCAGCTGTACTCTATGAATAACATGGGGAGAACGTATCTATAAAGAGCGAGTTGGCTTAGTGGCAACGTCGTACAGAATCAAACGCGGCGGCAGTCTTCTGGCTACAAATTACTTTTGGCGTATGTTGTCGGGAAGTTAGCTTAATAGGCAAAGATGATTTTTGTTCATACCTTTCCCCATATAAAAACCACTATCAGAGCAGACATGGTCTCTTGAGTCGTGGGTTCAAACGCAGAAAGGCTATTGGCTCACAGCGGTATGAATAATTCGAGAGCCCTTTTGAATATATCCAGAAAAGAAAATCAACAAGCAGTCTCTGGCTAGCCATATTAGAGAGAAGACTTTTAGATGTGTACATGAAGTCATTAATCGACACGGATGGATGTATCGGGAGAAATAGGATATTACATTCACAAATAAGGGTCTTTAGCTGGGAGTGTGATATCAGCCGCCTAGTCAACCGGGTCATTCGGCAACACCCCGGACAGCTAGATATATCGCTGCTAGTTCTTCTTTTGTCAGGTGCATGTCTTTTCCTCTGAGGCTCGGATTTGGATGATTTCCTCTGGTGAGTAGTTGCATGATTAACCCTTCTCGCAGGTACATTGATTTCGCCCACTCGATGCGCTGTTCATACGGCCAGTTCTCGATTCCCGACGGCAAGTCATCGGGTGGCTCAGTTCGGTATTTATCCTCAGAACTCACAGTACAGTCACCTCCTCGTAGTACTCGTGGCACGCGCTACACAGCCCACCAGCAACGACAGGCTGGTTTCCACAGTCCAAGCAGCCGTCGGCAGTCGAGTCACTCATCGGCTCACCTCGTCGGTCTCGACAGCCGCCAGCGCCATCTCGACCGAATGCTCGGGACAAAGCAGAACGAGCCGACCAGCAACCAACATCAAGTCTGTATCCTCGGAGTCACACCCCGGAGCCTTACAGGTCGGAGACCACCACGACCGGAGCGCGTCGAGCAGCCCATCGAGAGCGTCCCTCACGACTCGGCCACCTCCTCATCAGCCTCGACGAAGCCACGATACGACCAGTAGCCTCCCAGCGCCAGAATGAACACCGAGAACAGCGGTAAGAGCCTATTTGTCGGCTGATAGTAGGCATCTACACCCTCGGTGTATGTCGCATTGTGTGTGATATGCTCGGCGAACGCCTCAGAAGGAACCAACCAGTGACCTAACCACAGGCCAACGACGAGTGCGATACTAGCCGACGCGGTGATAAGCGCCCGCTCACGAGGTTCAAATATCGGTTCTCGCTCGTCGTCTGTCGCTGTCTCTTCAGTCACCGAGAACCACCCCCCGCATGCGGGTGGGGGTCTGAATGCTCTCCTAGAGACTCAGGCAACTCCTCAAAATCGCCATAATCGCCCCGCAGACGGGTTTCAACCGTCACATTCCCCGAACCTTTCTCACGTAGAGACTCCGCTTCCGCGATAGCCCTGTCTCGATCCATCGTCCACTGGGTCGTTACCTCCATGAGTTGCTCGTCTGAGACAGTCTGCGGGTGGTTGTAATCGAAGAGAGCACAGACACGATACTCGTAGTACTCACCCATCTCTCTCACCACCGTCTGCGACCGCGCGCCGTTGCCTGTCGTCAAGACCGGCGGCCTGCTTCGCTTGCTCGACCAGCTCAGGGTCGGACACCTCGTGCCAACACGTCCCGTCCTTCCGGTGTGCGGTCGTCTCGACAGTATCGACACGCATGATACGCTGTGGGGGCAATTTTCGACGAGTTCCGTCCCACAGTTCAACCCACAACCAGCCCGACTCAAGCGTCTCGTGGGTTGCAGCAAACGTTTCCTCGCCAGTTTCCAGAGAAACAACAACTGGCTTCGCGTCTCTCGGCAGGCGCTCAGGGTCTTTACGCATCGGTCTTACCTCGCGCACAAACACAAGCCATACATTGCATGTCGCTATATCGTCGGCTCATGCCTCACCACCCCCCGCATCCGGGTGGGGGTCGGCCCCGGGAACTTGCGCGGCGACAATCTCGCCGTCATCGGTCAGACCGTAAATACGGCCCTGTGAACGGTCGTCGTCAACAAGCAACTCGGCGAGGCCGTGGTCCCTTTGGTAGGGTCGGAAGAAGTCATGAGCAGGCAGGACGGGGTGGTCTCCAAACTGGAGACCATCCCTCAAGGACACATTCGTTTGCCCGCTGCATTGATCTACGCCACCAGTTGAGTGGCCCCTACGAGAGACTACCGAGATCCTTCTGGGGTCAAACACGTACGTTTTATCATTTAGGCCGGCCTAATCCAGATCATGTCAAATGAGTCTCAAAAGACAGTAACTGGGGAATATGACGTTGTTATCGTTGGCGGTGGCGTTGGAGGGATTACAGTTGGTGTCTTTACGAGCCGATATGGGCTCTCCACACTAATTCTGGATCGTGGTCGGTCATCGATGGGGCGGATCGCACATCTGGAGAATTTTCCCGGCTTCCCTGCTGGAATCGATACGCCAACGTTCCAGAAATTTTTGCACACACAGGCCGAGCGAGCCGGTTGTAAAATAACGCATGAGAAGGCTGTAGCAGCAACCCAGACGGCAGACGGCTTTCGTGTTGAAACTGAAACAGGAGATGAGTACGCGACTGAATCGCTCGTCGCGGCGGCGAAGTACGGACGAGAGTGGCTCGAAACACTTGACGTGGGAGAGTTTCTGGGAGACGACGGGGAAGTTGATATCAATTGGGAGGAACGCAAACGCTACGGTCGAACATCGGTAGATGGGCTCTATTTTGCCGGCCGACTTGGGACGGCTGAAGACCAAGTTGTGGTTGCCGCCGGACAGGCGGGCGAGACTGCACTCGGGCTGATACATAATGTACGATGCGATGAGGGCTTGCCCGAGGATCTCGCGACTCACTACACTGACTGGGTGTTCGTTGAAGGGTCAGTCATCGACGGTGACTGGGAGGAGTACGTCCGGAAGGAGTTCACAGACCGGGCCGAAGACGCCGACCTCTCCGAAGCACGCTTCGATGAGCTACAGTCACAGTACGTCAGGCAGAAGGTGGAGCAAGCAATCTCGCCAGCTGAACAGCGGAAACGCCGCCGGCGCAGTCACCGTAGCCTTGTTGCACACCTCGACGACGACATAGTGCTCGACCGCGCCGCGGAAATCGAGGCTGAACTGGATAAATAACGGCCGTCAGAAACGCTAGAACTCCCCGTTAACGATATCCGCAACTCGCTGCCGGTCGAACAGTTCTTCGTCACTGGTCACGTCGCCGAACACGTCGGGGTACATTTGTTGGGCTGCCCGCTCGGTCAGGAAGAGATTGTGGATCGGGCCCTGATAGAGGAACCCACCGCGGTAGACGCGACCATTCTGGACCGCAGTCAGTTCGCTCCCGACTGGGTGATCACGGAATTTCTGAAGTACGGTGTCCCGGAACTCGGAGACGGATATCTGCCCATAGCCACGGATTAGAAGCGCCTCGGGGTCGATTTCGAGCAGCGTCTCGTAGTCGAGTTCTCCCCGGTCGGTGGTGCTGATTCCATCGATGCCGGTCCGTGCCAGCGCGTCGGGGACACCGAGGTCGCGCCACTGCTTCTTGCTCGTGCCCATGTCATTGAGCCGGTACGGAGAGAACGTATCGGCTTCCGCTGTCTGCTTGTACAGTAGCATTACGCTCGGCCGTTCGCCGGCCGGTGGGAGCTGCTTCTGGATGTTGCTGATGAACTCGTCGTGAAGTTCCGCGAAGGCGCGGTAGCGCTCCTGCTCCTGGAACATCTCCGCAACCTTCTCGAACGCGCCGTAGAGCGTGTAGTAGCGATGGTCGTGCCAGCCGTCCTCCTGCCGAAAGATTAGATTCGCAAAGAACGGGGCCACGTTCTCGGTGATTTCTTCTACGTCGGATTGGTCCCAGTCGAACCAGTTGATCAGCATCTGCGGGTCGTAGAGGTGAACGTCACTGTCCAGTTCGTGGAACTGCTCCTTGGTCCGGACTTCAGGGCTGGATTCGATGGTATCCTGGTCGATGCTCACACCGTCGAGTTCGTCGTAGAAATAAGTGTAGTAACGGTCCGCGCCCCCGATCCCTGTGATCCCATCAGCCTTGCCGAGCGCGACGGCCATATCGGCGTAATCACCACTATACGGGACCCACGTTTCGGGAACCGACTCGAACTCTACCTCCCCCATCGGTTCCATCGTTACCGAATAGCTGGTTGATTCGGGAGTAGAGGTGTCCGTTGGTGTGGACCCAGTGTCAGATTCAATTAAGCCGGCACAACCTGATAGCAAGCCGCTACCTGTTGCAACTCCGCCGTACTTGAGGACATCTCGCCGCGTCGGTGCTTTCTGGGAGTCGTTATTTCCGCCCATGTTTTTAGGCTCGCCTAATCTTAGTTAATTCTTATTATTTAGGCAGGCCTAAATAATGTGGCGAGTGGATTCTCGATCTCAACATAGACAGATTCGTCATCCAGGGTCGAATCCAGTTCGTCATATCCCTCAAATCTCGTAAACAGATTCCCCTTGCACGGTATTTGATCGCTGTCGAGTAATACTGAGAGAAGACTGGAAGTTGCGGGCTCGATCTCCACAAGAGACGCTATCTCTTCACGGAAAACTTTTAACAGCGTAGTTTCGTCAGCAGTCCGGCCGACACTCAGTGCGTTAATCACGCCGACTGCGTTATTGACGAATAGATAGTCTCTCAGACAGCGGTCAATAATCCCGTCGGAGCAAGCAGTTTCTACCCGCTTTTCCAAGCCAGGAATCCAGCTATCGACGAGATCGTACCGGGATTCGGGGAAGCAGTACCCGCCGTTGTCTCGATAGAATCCTTCTTTCGGCCAGCCGACCTCATCCAGTTGAGCAACAGTGTTCTGCTGATGGGCTTCCAGTCCGACACCGAACTCAAAGTACGACCACACAACCGGGTTGATCACGGTTCTCAGATACTGCCGGAACCACTCACGGGCTACTTTTGATGCCGGACGCCCCTCTTGTGTGCTATTTGCTGGATGATCTGTGAGACCCACGGTGGCTCGGACGGACGATCCTGACAGAGCGCAACGACGGTAGCAGTGTTCTCTGTAGAAGTGCGCTTAAATGGATTTTCTCGAAGAATCATCTCGACTCCCGATTCGCATTCAGAGCCGACATCGATTGTTGCAGCAGCAGCGTCTGCCAATATCGAGAACTGGGGATGAGCATCGTTGAGTCGATCAGTGTACTCTGTAGTGAGAAGTTCGGCAGCAGCGCCGGGAGATCGCAGAGACTCTCTCTTCTCGTGGCGTGTCGTTCGAGGTCGAAGTTGACGTTGGATCAGAAACCGGATAGCTTGGTCACCGGGTATCGTCGATCATCGTTCTAAGCTCACCTGAGCGTGTCATAGAAAGGATCACACACTTCGTTTATCCAAGATACGAAGCCCTCGCAATCGCCCCCCGCACGCGGGTGGGGGTTAGAGCCACTCGACTTTCGCACGCTCGCGGTGCTGCGCGTCTGATTTATAGATGTCTCTTATAAACGTGGTCTTCAATCCCACAAGAGTTCGCCTGAAACTCATGGATTAATCCTCAATCATCGGTAGTTGGTACACTTCAACCCCACAAGGGTTCGTCTGAAACGCATGTTTCACCGGTCTTCTGCTGAATTTCATATAAGTCGCCACTCTCGCAGTATGTCGACTCCCTCTACTTACCTCTGTTTGAGTCCTGCAAGACGGGTTCTCTGACTCGTTCTTAGAGTACTAGGTCTGGAACCAGTACGAGGAGGTGGAGATAGATAGCGAGGACACCAAAGGAACATAGTCGAAAGACGCCTGCTGCACGTCGTCGGTCCGGAGGCAGCAATTCGGCAGCCCCGGTCAATCCATTGCCGATGGCAAAAAAGAGAAAGAGGTGAAACCCAGCGGCTACACCACTATACACCCATGCGAGAAAGCAAAACAACGAAAATGACAGATAAATAAGACCCTTCCGTCGTCCATCCGGCTGACGGAACACTGGCCGTGTGAGTGTATCCATATCGACCAGTAAAGTGTCCTCAGAATAAAATAATTCGGATAACTCAGACTCCCCGCGTCCAGTCCTACTGTTGGACCTCGACTGTCTCTCCTGTGGGAATTCCTTCCCGGTTATCGGGAATCTCGACCCAGCCATCCCCAGCCACGACACTCGATAGCGTACTCCGCAAGTTCCTCGGAGCCAAATTTCGGGACGTGCATAACGCCGGTGTGGAACTGCTCGCGCGTGCGGTCAGCAGCGGCGGCCAGAAACTCATCGGCGTCGTGGACGACAGTCACAACAGCCAACCCCTCAACGTCGAAGAGTCGCTCCAGCGCGGTCGTCTCGTGGAGATCATCAGCCTCGTCGAGAAAGACAGCCACCGGCCCGTTGACGCGCTCGTACAGTTGCAGACTCAGATCCTCTTGTGGCGTGTTCGCTGGCGGTGTGGAACCGGACAGATCACGCAGTACCGACCGGAGGACAGTCGCCGTCGGGGCGTCCATACTCTCGACATAGGCTGTTTCGATGCCCTGCTCGGCAGCCAGCCGCTCGCGAACGCGCTCAACGAGAACTGTCTTCCCGACGCCGCTGGGGCCGTGTAGCAAGACGTGGTTAGAGCGCTTGCCGAGGACCTGCAACAGCGTCTCCTGTTCGCGGTCGCGGTGCAGCAACTGGTTTGGAGCCCAGTCCTGCTGAAACACCTCTTCACGTTGCAACATTCGGGCTGAATATGGGATGGTGTTCTGATAAAAGCAAGCGGAATGTCCGGGTGAACTGAGAACGTTATCGGTCTCCTTGCTCGATATACTCATGAATAACCATATCGCATTCGGGTGGGGTATATCGCGACTCGACTTTCGCACGCTCACGGCGCTGCGCGTCTGATTTATAGATATCTCTTATGAACGTGGTCTTCAACCCCACAAGGGTTCGTCTGAAACAAGAACAGCTAGGTGTCAAACCAGAGGAGGCAGAGGAGCTTCAACCCCACAAGGGTTCGTCTGAAACTCAACCCGCGATTTATCGATGAGTGGAGTGGCTTGGCTTCAACCCCACAAGGGTTCGTCTGAAACTATAGCTACTACGCATCCTATAATCAATCTGACATTGCTTCAACCCCACAAGGGTTCGTCTGAAACTGCGGTATCTGTCGGGTCGTGGTCCGGGTCCGTTTGCTTCAACCCCACAAGGGTTCGTCTGAAACCGGCGCATACTCACCGCCACCCGTTGTTGCAAGAGGCTTCAACCCCACAAGGGTTCGTCTGAAACTGATATCGCTTGGGGTGAGCTGGAGACGCTCATTGAGCTTCAACCCCACAAGGGTTCGTCTGAAACCCGACATAGTGTAATTATTTATGGACATGCAAGCTTGCTTCAACCCCACAAGGGTTCGTCTGAAACCAAACCACTTGTAACCATGACTGAAAAACCAAAACGCTTCAACCCCACAAGGGTTCGTCTGAAACGAGGTAAAGGACATTGGTGGTGATGTCTGATGTGGGCTTCAACCCCACAAGGGTTCGTCTGAAACCCGTTTGATAGCGCGGTCTGCTGGAATTGCCTTCTGGCCGCTTCAACCCCACAAGGGTTCGTCTGAAACGTTCGTCCAGGTACATCTGGACGGCAACCTCGGGGGCTTCAACCCCACAAGGGTTCGTCTGAAACCTCGTCATATAGGACTCGAACCGGACGCTGTGTTCGCTTCAACCCCACAAGGGTTCGTCTGAAACCCTGTCGTCGTATTGAAACTTGGACAGGCAAAAATGCTTCAACCCCACAAGGGTTCGTCTGAAACTTTGGGAGCAAGAGATATCTGGGGATATGGGCACGCTTCAACCCCACAAGGGTTCGTCTGAAACGGTGCCATAATCGCGCCTACGCGGCAAATGGTGGCGCTTCAACCCCACAAGGGTTCGTCTGAAACGCTGGGGCAAGTCCTGGCTCTGCCAGTGGTGGACGGCTTCAACCCCACAAGGGTTCGTCTGAAACCAACCTACACACTGGGTTCGTCGACGAAGAGGAGGGTGCTTCAACCCCACAAGGGTTCGTCTGAAACTTGAGAGGGGTATGATGCACAGGTCCGAAGGGGATGCTTCAACCCCACAAGGGTTCGTCTGAAACCATTCTCCGGTGTGACGACAAGCGAGCGATAGCCGACGCTTCAACCCCACAAGGGTTCGTCTGAAACGTAGCAGAGGCATTGGACGGACAGGGGAGCCTCGCTTCAACCCCACAAGGGTTCGTCTGAAACCATCCCCACCCGGATCACCCCGCAGATTCCGCTGCTTCAACCCCACAAGGGTTCGTCTGAAACGACCGCTATCTCGTCGGTCCTGGTAGCCAACTCGGCGCTTCAACCCCACAAGGGTTCGTCTGAAACGTGGACATCCACCACATGACGCTCGTATGCGAGGAGCTTCAACCCCACAAGGGTTCGTCTGAAACTCGATGCTGTCGATCACGGTCACCGCTCACGAGTTGCTTCAACCCCACAAGGGTTCGTCTGAAACGATTCAGGTACCGGCCCGAACCTGATAGGCTGTGTTGCTTCAACCCCACAAGGGTTCGTCTGAAACCGTTTGATGTACAGTTTCTCAGATGGTTCAGCATTGCTTCAACCCCACAAGGGTTCGTCTGAAACCAACTCCTCTCCACATGGGCCGACGCCAAGATTCGGCTTCAACCCCACAAGGGTTCGTCTGAAACGAGACACACATCGACGACGGGAAGTTTATCGTCGGAGCTTCAACCCCACAAGGGTTCGTCTGAAACATGCCAGATGTTGGCGTCGCACTGGCCTGACTTCCGCTTCAACCCCACAAGGGTTCGTCTGAAACACTCATACAGCCGTTCGGAGTTAGAGGCGATGGACCGCTTCAACCCCACAAGGGTTCGTCTGAAACCCGGATGAGTTTATCCGTTGCAGCCGCGCCCTGCCCGCTTCAACCCCACAAGGGTTCGTCTGAAACCCGTCGAGTCTCGACGACCGTCTCGGAGAGGCACGCCGGCTTCAACCCCACAAGGGTTCGTCTGAAACTCGACGCCGCCCCAGTCACCGACCACACTGTCTCCGCTTCAACCCCACAAGGGTTCGTCTGAAACTGACGATCTCGCGCTCGTCGAGCATGAGGTCGCGTTGCTTCAACCCCACAAGGGTTCGTCTGAAACTGCCAACATGATGACCAACCCCGGTCAACTCGCCGGCTTCAACCCCACAAGGGTTCGTCTGAAACTCTCGCCGTCTTTGACCATCTCGATGGCGTCCGTGCTTCAACCCCACAAGGGTTCGTCTGAAACCGACAATCAAAGCAGTACAAACGGACGCAAGATGTGGCTTCAACCCCACAAGGGTTCGTCTGAAACGCGGACCCGTCGAACCAGGACAACAGCAGATCATCGCTTCAACCCCACAAGGGTTCGTCTGAAACTCGATTTGGCCGTCCACTTCGATTTCGAGGACGAGGCTTCAACCCCACAAGGGTTCGTCTGAAACACGCTAACGGCAACTCATTCCAGACGGAGACAGCAACCGCTTCAACCCCACAAGGGTTCGTCTGAAACGCGGCCGAACTTGCCCGGCAGTACGACGAGGGCGAGGCTTCAACCCCACAAGGGTTCGTCTGAAACCGTAGGCCCCCTCGTCGGCCGGCCGGTCGCTACCGGAGCTTCAACCCCACAAGGGTTCGTCTGAAACGCCGTTGACGCTATCGTCCGGGTGCTCCCAGTCGCGGCTTCAACCCCACAAGGGTTCGTCTGAAACCATATCCCTGGCTCCAGATTAGGTCTACAAACGTGGGCTTCAACCCCACAAGGGTTCGTCTGAAACTAGCTCAGGCTGGAGTCTACCTTACTAGTCCAGTCAGCTTCAACCCCACAAGGGTTCGTCTGAAACACTCACCTGGGGCTTTGGTGTGGATGCCCTGGAGCTTCAACCCCACAAGGGTTCGTCTGAAACCATCAGCCTGGTTTACGTATTTGCGGATAGTCTCACGTGCTTCAACCCCACAAGGGTTCGTCTGAAACCTGCCCAGTTATTAACATCGAGGTACGGGCCTGAGGGCTTCAACCCCACAAGGGTTCGTCTGAAACCGTGCCCAAAGGGGCATGGGTGCTCTCAGTAAAGGTGGCTTCAACCCCACAAGGGTTCGTCTGAAACCCTCCTGGATGCTGCCATACTCCTCCACGTAATCACGGCTTCAACCCCACAAGGGTTCGTCTGAAACCTGTGGCTGGCAGTGGTGCCTACAGCACACCTGAGCTTCAACCCCACAAGGGTTCGTCTGAAACCACCATCCAGGAGGCCACTCAGCAGCTACAGAGTGGGCTTCAACCCCACAAGGGTTCGTCTGAAACGCTGCCGAAATCCGCCAGCGGTATCCCGACGCGGCTTCAACCCCACAAGGGTTCGTCTGAAACCATGCCCGAGAGACGGGACACAGACATGCTAACGACCGGTTGGAATAAAACGTTTCCGTCGACCCGTAATCATCCTCGTTCCCCTGGGGGTCGACGGAAAATCTATACCACCGATGAGAAGCGGCCCCGAAAAGAGTCTAACCGGGGTGCTTCCGGGTTTCTGGGTTACACCGATTCTTCGAATTCAGCAACACTAGGCATCTCAAACACACCTCTCTGGAAATCACTTTGATTGCTCTCGATTCTGTCATCTGGATCGACAATACTCCCAGTACCACCAGGTTGGAGCGTTTCGATGTCGTTGATCAAGTATCCCGCTGTGATGTTGCCTTTGATAATTGCCGACTGTGCATCTTGATATACTGCTGGAAGCTCATCACTGTAGAAAGGGCTGACTAGTTCTGGATCATCTGGAAAGCTTTCGTCCGCGTCGTCAAAGGCACTGGACGCATCCTCGAATCGAACCTTGGCCCACTCCAGATCGTCGTCACGATAGCCGTCAAAGCCGTCCGCAAAGAGTTTTAACCCGTCTTTGTTATCATCCTAGGCACTTTCGTACTTGTTGAGAAATTCTTTTTCTTCCTCACTCTCTCCAATCAGGCCATCCAGACAACCGGCAAGAGAGGCTGATGTGGCAGATACACATGTAGCAACAAATCTCCGGCGATCTATAGTTAGGCCGCCTCCGCTGTTGCCTCATATCGCTGGGCGCCGTCCGACGGAGAGACGTTGAAGTCAACACGGCGACTTTCCCCCTCTTGGATCGTCACCGTCTGCGTAAATTTGTCAAGCGTGTTCCCATTGCTGTCGGAAGTTTTCACGGTCACTTCCACATCACCGGAATCACCGTCATTGACGACTAGGACTCGGATTTCGGCACTTCCAGTCAAGGCGTCACCAATGCTTTGCCCGGACTCGGTATCAGTAACACGAGGGTCAGGTCCGCCAGAAACTTCGCTGAGAGCGTCTGAGCAACCTGCAAGCGAAACTATTGAAGCCGATGCTAACCCTGCCAACGCCTGGCGGCGTGTTCGGGAGTTCATATTATTTGCTGTTGAGTGTTTCCATCAAGAAAACTACAGTTTGGCATCCATCCCGCACGCGGGTGGGGGTTAGAGCCACGCAACTTTCACACGCTCGCGGCGCTGCGCGTCTGATTTATAGATGTCTCTTATCAGAGTCTGTCATAGCATAGTTCTCGTGGACTCAGATAGCGGTCAGTACAGGTGCTGAACGTACCGTGACGAGTAGAAACCTCTATCCAGTCAGTCAGAAACCCGGTGCAACATTCAGAGAACCTATTCAGCACCTCTAATAAATGAACGTAAGTTTAGACCACATATCTCTCTCAGAGCCCCGTGTGAGATGAATATCCAATCGGTGAACTTCGATGACCTGTTTGGTGAGTCCAATCCAAATGTATTCACATTTTATCATTTATGGATTTATATGTAGACAGATATACCCGGAAATTACTTTCAATGAGAACAATATAGTTTATTCGATGTCAAAACTCGTGTGGTCTTGGCCGGCGGCCCTCTGTCTTGTTACCGCCGGTATCACCGCTGGAGTACTTAAGATTGCTTGGTCATACCGAGACAGACGTGCTGCCCGGCTCTGGATCGGAACAGTGGCAGCAATCGGCATCTGGGTGCTGTCCTACGGCTTAGGGCTTCTCATATTTGATCCATCGTTGCGTCAGCTGTTCGAAATACCCCTTTGGCTTGGTGCCACCGCTTCAATCCCATTGCTGTTAGCATTCGCTTTAGAGTACACTGGTCGCGGTGATCTCGTCCGCTCACCGTGGATGTATGCGCTTGGGATAGTCTGGGTTGGAATTGGTCTATTGTATGCCACCAATCCACATCACCATCTTATGTGGACTGACTACCGTCTCAGTCCTGTGTTTGGTGCCGCGACCGTCGCATTCTCGCCACGGATCGGTCTACAGGTTGCTCACGCACTGGCCTACCTTACATTGACTCTGGCAAGTATCCTGTTGCTTGACGCTATTGTGAACTACGGATCGGTATTTCGGAAACAGGCAGTCGCTGTCTTGGTCGGCGTCTCTCTCCCATCGATAGCGAATATCGTATGGCTATTCAATTTGGGTCCCGTACCGCAATTTAACCTCACACCAGTCGCATTTTCATTAACAGCGGTAGCAGGGATGTACGCATTCTTCGTCGAAGAGATGTTTGATCTCTCACCGGCTGTGCGTCGGTTCGGCGAACAGGCAGCTATCGACGACCTCGGGTCGCCGGTTGCTGTAGTCGACATTGAAGGGCGGTTGCTTTCACTGAACGGTGCTGGGGAACAGTTGTTCGGGATCACAACAGACCAAGCACTGACAACACAGCTAGCAACACTGACTGACGAAGACATTGAATTGTCGCCAAGCCGACAGCTGGTCACACAGTCGGTTGGAAATCGGCGGCGTGACTTCGAGGTAGCAATCTCAACGGTGAATGACTCGACCGGACAACTCATCGGGTATACCATCGGGTTCACCGACATTACAGACGAACGACACCGCCGACAGCAACTTGAAGTAGTGAATCGATTTCTCCGACACAATCTACGAAACGATATGCAGGTCGTTCGGGGGCGGGTCGAAATCATTGGCGAACAGGCGAACGAGGTTGTTGACGACGACATAGATATCGTCATCGATCAGATTGAAGACCTACAATCGATTTCAGAGAAGGCAAGAAAAGCAACGGCGGCATTCGAAGATCTGATTCCAAGTCCGGTCGCAGTAAATGAACTGCTCGGGGCTGTGCAGCAACAATTTGAATCTGACGCGAGAATCACTGTGGATACTGAAGACATGCTCACCATCAGCACCGACGAGCAGATACTGAAACTCATCGTTAGGAACCTTGTCGAGAACGCGGTTGAACACGGAGTATCTGGCTCTATTGATCGAAACCAAGCCGACATCAATAATCGAGTGGAAATTATGCTTCAGGGGAGCGCGACGAATGATGGCGTTCGAATCATTGTCAGCGATGACGGTCCTGGCATTCCTGGCCACGAACTCAGCCCCCTGAAAGACGAACGAGAGACAGCCTTAGAGCACGGGAGCGGCTTGGGTCTGTGGCTAGTTCAGTGGGGCGTTGAAACCCTCGGCGGCGAGATGGATATCGAAACAGATGCGGACGGGACAAAGGTTGCTATTAGATTACCAGAATTAGAAAACACCACCGACAACAGTTGGTATACTGATACGATATCTCAGTGAAATATAGCTACCACTGGAGCAGTCACACGCATATCACAGAATGTCTCGAGTCCTGCTTATTTTGTCTATCACTTGCTACAAGCGGAGTAACCTCTATTGTACGGTTCTGCAAGGTACGCGCGCTGTATCTTGCATTCCAGTACGAATAGCATTCCAATCTGGTTGGTTGCTCGCCATTCACTCGACACGTCGACGTTCCGAGTGAGAACAGTTCTCTGATACGTTGGTTTATATAAGATACCGAGCCACCAGACAGCATGGTCGAGTCACTCGACATACTCACGACGTATCGTTGTCCACACTGTGACTACCGCACGAAAGGCACGGACCCGAAAGACGCCGAGTTTCGCCCACGCTCTGACCGAACCGAGACACTGGAGTGTCCGAACTGTGGCGCTGGCGTGGACCACCGCGCTCGTTGAGCGGGCGACGACTGTAACTAATCGTCGACAACACCACGACGACCCTACCCCGCATGCTAGTGGGAGTCTCACATCAATGTCGACGTCCATCTATGATGCGACCCAAGGCCCATCTTCGCGCTGGCGTAGCTGGAGGAATGTCCTGACCGTTTGTGTTGTGTGCTTCTCGGCAATCGGGTGGTCGTCTATCGAAGCCATACTGCCGACCAGGGGCGGCACGGAACGAGTCTAACCGGGGTCCTTCGGAGTTTCGCCTTTAGGATGACGAGATACAAGCATCGAATAAAAAAATAAGTATCATCTACTGTATTAATGAGGTATGAGAGAGTGTCCGAATTGCCGAGCAGAAATTGATCCCTCCGAAAAATACTGTCCGGAGTGTAGGGTCGGACTGGAGAAATACGACGTTAGAGAGGCTGTGAGATCTGCTGAGGAGAGACAGTATAATCAAGGAAGGTGGCAGAGGGCTGAACGAAATCCTCCTCAAAGAGAGAGTCAAAAACAAGATTCGAGTCGGAGAGAATTCTTGGCAGGATTCGGAACCACTTTCATTCTGGGTTCTGGTGTCGTTGGGTGGTTTGCTCTACCAGAAGGGTCTGATCGTCCCGGAAAGCCAGCCGAGGACTTCATCGAAGCACTCGGAGAAAGGGATTTCAGCGAGGCAAATGAGTTAGTTCACTCAGAGGCAACGATTGGCGGGGCTGGGACCGCATGGGATGTACTGTCTGAATCGACTGGTGCCGATGTTATGTATGAAGTACGCAAAATTAGTTTCGTCGACTCTAACCTTATCGAAGAGGGCGAGAAAAGAGCAGTTGTAGCAGTTACCGTGAATATAGACGCTGGAATAGATGAGACTGAGGGTGATATTCGATTAGTTATGCGAAAAGACAACGATGAGTGGCGAGTCTGGAATATTCGAGCTTGAAGAAACCCCGTATGCGGATGGGGTGGTCATTATGTTTCAACAGTATGGCGTTCGAATCACATCTGCATGTGTGCCAAAACTGTCAAGTGGTCCATGCAACTGGCTCATTTACTGGCCCCAGCGAATGCAGAAATTGGGTTGTCGACAACGCGGAGATGATAATCGAACTCTATTTCAGCACCCAAGGAAAGAGTTCAGAGTCTGGCAACGCCTCAAACAGACGGTTTCATTGGTCGATAATATTATGGGTCAACAGCCTAGCCAATAGTTAATTGACGAGGTTTAAAACATAATCTTTTTCTGATTGACGAGCGACACGAGAGTAGACCAGCAAATGGGAGACAGGAAACAGTCTACGGACTCTGCAAGCGAGTCTATATCGGGGGTACCAAACACAGGCTCGGGAAACGAACAATCACAGATATCAAAGCGGAGATTCATGCAGCGAGTGGCTGTAACGGCTGCTGCTACGGCTCCCGCTGGACTGGCGGGTTGTCAAAGTAACGGAGATGGGGCAGACGACTCAACACCGTCTGAGTCAGGAGCGGGTACCAAAACCCCAAAACAAGAAGATAACGTAGCGGTTGAATTCAATCTTGCTTCAGAGGGGAATACCTTTCAGCCACTGGAGGGAGAGCTCAAAATCGGCAACAAAGATGCCGTTAACAACTACGTTATTACGGTTGAAACACCAGCAGGCGAAGAACTCGAATTCGACGACAATCCGGAGCAAGTATTGAACGACCCATCAATTTTTGATACTGCTGGTGAGTATACTGTTACGGCTAAGTTTGAGACCACTGGTGGAAACAGAGAAATTGACCAGACTGTCAAAATTGACTGGCTTAGCCCAGGCATCACTGGGACTGACATATGGGAGACGGTGATGTCAGATCTTGACTCCACCGGAGAGTTCTACGAGAAAGTAACGAGCGAAGGTGAATTTACGCAAATAGGGGAACAGGCAGGAAAGCTACTCCAGTCGTCGGGCCTTGATGACGAGATACGGGTAGCGCTTGCAAAAGCAATCATAACAAAAGAGGGCGACCTGAATCAGTACGATATTGGAGTCCTCAAAACAGTAGTCAATAATCCTAACGTACCCGGAAGTTCCAACAACGCCTCTCTTCAGGAAGAACTGCCAGCAGATTTTCTTACACAGACAGATGGAGATGCCGCGATTACACTGACGAAGCTAGAAAAGGACCTCATATTTGGAATCGAAGATGTATCGCAGCTTGAGCATAAAGGCGAGATAGAGAAAATACGAGATCTACTCATTACTGAGGGGTACAACCAAAATGAAGCAGACTACCTCAGAACAATCAGAAAATACGAGACAGAGAAAATAAATGGAATCAACCCGCGCATAGAACAGGCCAAGAACAACGGCTTATTCGAACAAGTAATCGAAAGCGGAAATGTAGAGGATAACTTCCTCTACGCTATCAGCGACTTCACGGACAATGGCCTTATCTCAGCGAGGGACCCAGAGCCCGAACAATTCTCAGCAACCGAAGACCCGTACGGCAGCGGCCTAGTACTCGATGGCTTTGGAAAGAATCCAGATGACGCGGTTGTCGTCTTCGTGTATTCGATAAGTGATGCTGCGGACGACGACCTCGTAACACCTGCAATAGAACTTGCAAAGAGAGAGTATGGTCACGCAGGAATTCAGACGGTCTGGCTCAAAGATACACAGCAATCAGAGTCACTGGGAGAAGCCAAGCGGGAAACCTTACGTGAGAAGATGCGGGATATAAAATCTGAGAGAGATGCGATTATCACAGGACTCCCAGCACACTATGTGTTCTTTGATGAGTATGAGGATACGAATCATGAAGACACGCCATGGGGTCTGAACACCAGTAGAGTTACCGCAGTACACACTAATCCGTACAAGCTAACTGGCGACTCTAATTTTACCAAGCAAAGAGCTATCAAATGGTCAATAATGGCTGAAACAGTAGATAACCTCGTCCAGGACCGTCTAGACGTGCCTTATCGCCGGACATTTTACCCTAAATCGGAGAATGGGGAGAAAAGCTGGACAACTTATTACAGATACAAATCAGCTGATAGGAAAGAAATCGTTCCAGAGGAGTTCGAGATGATGGAAGACGCTGCATTTAATCTCAACTCAGATTCGCTTAATCAGCAAGATGTATTGTTGAATCTAGATGAAACGCCAGACAACCAGCCTTCTGGTGAGACGATTATCAATATTCTAGAAAAGTAGCCGGTCCGCTTTGAGTGATGACTACCGTTATGGCTATTGTTGCTGGAAGACATTTTCTTGGAAGGTTTCTGGCTGTGTGTGATGACAAGTTCCGTATTTGTTCCTCTGTCACTCAACCTCAGTAGCTCTGAGTTGAACTAACCTTTGAGCCAAAAATGATACTAACTACGACAGTATATCTGTCTGGATTCCATTACTTGCCGGTCTTGCTGTTACATTAAACAATGACCCCGCGACTGTCAGATGAAACGACGGTAGTTGGCTTGGTCTGAGAAGGAAACACTCCATATATCTACTGGTAGAACAGTGGTGATTAGATAGGAGTATGAATTAAGTTGATAGGGGTGGCTAATTTGTTCTTGTATATGGGTACAGAATCCGATGTAGATACCTCGCGGACCGTGGTGCAGGTGTATGTTCCCGCGTATCAACGTGACCTGTGGGACGAGCATGCTGATGAACTTGATATGAGTCGAAGCGAATTTGTCAAAGCAATGGTCCAAGCTGGTCGACAAGGGTTTGGTGGAGAACCCGCCAGTGATCTAAAAGCCACGCAAAATGAGTCCGAGAACGGGTCGAACCAGAGTGAGGATCTGCGAAGCCGTATTTTAGCTAGCCTTGAGGAAGGGTACTGTCTTTCTTGGGATGACTTGCTCGCGGAAGTCACCGGCGACGTAGAGAGCAGACTTGAGACAACCCTCAAGGAATTACAGGACAGCGGTCAGATCCGGTACAGTGGTCGTGAAGGAGGCTACGTGCTTGAATCGGAGAGCAAATAATGAGCGGACAGAAACGCGGAGAGTCAACAGAGCAAACTCATATCTCTTATTTCCTTGATGATATCCGTTATCAAGGGAAGTCAGAACGGACACAGGCAGCCTATGAACGCGTTCTCAGTGATTTCAAAGAGTACCTTGCATCACGCAGTCTCACGCTTGAGTCGGCAAATCATCGGGATTGTATGGCGTATATTCATCAGTTACGTGGCGATGTCGCATCCAGCACCGTGGCAACGTACGCATCATATCTACACCGCTTCTATGATTACATGACTCGTGTTGATGCGTTTGAGGATAATCCAATGGCAATCGTCGTCGAGGAACTCGATGAGTCAATCAATACAGATCCCACTCGCCGTGATATCTCTATCGAGGCGATGCACTCGTTCGTGGAGACTCTGTCTCACCCGCTAGACAGAGCAGTGATTCTCACGCTGTTGAAAACGGGAATCAGGGCAGGGGAGTTATGCAACCTCGATATTCGAGACATCTCGCTTTCATCGTCACCAATAGAGGGCAGTCATCGTCCTCGACTCGATGGACGGCGCGATTCGATGTACGTAGATAGCGCACCTGCACAGGGGGTGACGTACAACGGCGAGAAGCGCGCTGCCTCAAACAAAAGAAAGCGAGCGACGACAATACCAGTTGATGGCGAACTGGCTGATGTGTTGAGAGAGTGGCTCGCAATCCGTCCAGATCCCATCTCGGATGCAAGCCCGCTTTTTGTGAGTGTAAGCGACGAGTGGGGACGACGAATCTCACCCGCAATCGTGCACCATCTCGTCGAAACCCATGCTCGCGATTTCGGATGGTATCGTGCCGGTGGTGGCCCAGAAGAGAATGTCACACCGCACTACTTTCGGCACTTTTTCACAACGCACCTGCGTGATAGAACTGGTGACCGCGGCGTGGTCAAGTACCTCCGTGGAGACGTTGCTAAAGATGTGATTGATACATACACCCATGACTGGGGTAATCGCGTTCGAGAAGAGTACGAAAAAAACATTTATTCACTCATCTAACTGTTGACTTCTATGAAAGACTCCGTGTCACAGTGTTCTGTGTTAGACGTATAAATTATATGTTGATATATAGAATTGGCATGGTGTACCTGCGAATGCCTCCGCTCATGTGCATGGGATCGTCGGGGATCTCACCGTCTTCGTCCCACCATTTTGGATGTAGTAACGACCGACATTCCACAGTTTTGATGTTGCAAACCCGCACGTATCGAGGTCGTCACGAACCTGTTGGTGGTTCGTGATTTTGGCGGCGTAGGTACGGGTCGTCTCCAGCACCATCCTATCCCATAACATTTATAAATATAATGGTAATAATACCGATGATTGACCGTGGAATATCCAGTAATGCAGCCCACAGTGGTTGTTTCATGACATGACTGAGGACACGAACACGACACGACGACGGTACCTGCAAGCAGTTGGCGGAGTCAGCATTGGAGCAGCACTTTTGAGTACAGCAAGCCAGCCAGTTTCAGCACAGGAAACGAGCGACGAAGAGTGGCGCCAGTTTGGTCACGATTTAGCGAACACCCGCTATGCCCCCGAGAACACCGGGCCCACTAGCGATGTCAAAAAACAGTGGGCCTTCGAGACTGGGAATTTTGGGTGGTCGTCACCAGCGGTGGTGGATGGCACCGTCTACGTCGGGAGTCACGACAACAACGTGTACGCGCTGGACGCCGAGGATGGCAGTGAACAATGGACCTTCGAGACTGGGGATGGTGTGTCCTCGTCACCAGCGGTGGTGGATGGCACCGTCTACGTCGGGAGTGGCGACCACAACGTGTACGCGCTGGACGCCGAGGATGGCAGTGAACAGTGGGCCTTCGAGACTGGGGATTATGTGACGCGCTCGTCACCAGCGGTGGTAAATGGTACCGTCTACGTCGGGAGTAACGACAACAACGTGTACGCGATTGGAGGTGGTGATAGCTCTGGGACTGACGACAGCACAGATGGCTCGGACAGCGACGGCAGTACTGGTGGGAGTAACCCCGATGGAGGCAGCGACGTCAAAACGCAGGTCGACGACTACCTTGCCGAGGCCAACGGCTACGATGGCTCTATCGCAGACAGAACTGGTAAAGACGCGATTAGCATCAAGAACGGGGTAAACCACCCCCATTACGCGTTCGGTCACGCCGCAGTCCGTATCGATGTAGGAACTGAAGTGACCTGGGAGTGGGTCAGTAACGGCCACTCGGTGACGGCCAACGAGGGTGCTTACTTCGATTCAGGTATCGAGAGCGAGGGCTTCACCTGGAGTCAGACCTTCGACGAACCTGGCGTCATCCTCTACGAGTGTGGCACCCACGCAGCCCTTGGCCAACTCGGCGCAATCATCGTCGAGGGAGAGTCTGGTTCCGCTGACGGTGGCAGCGATAGTGACTCCGGCGGAGACGACGCTAACACAGACGGTGCTGATGGAGACAGCGCAGGTAGTACAGACGGATCGGACAGCAACGACAGTACTGGTGGCAGTGACTCTGGTGTCGACGGAGGCGACGACAGCACAGACGGTGCTGACGCAAACGAAGAATCCGTCGACAGACAAGAGGGTGAGAACGAGCAGTTCGAGTCACAGTCCAACTCAGAAGACGGTGAGAGTGGGATTCCGGTGCTGAAGCAGTTTACTGACTCGGGTGAATCGGCTAGTCTGGGCGTCGGATTGGCTGGGCTGCTCGGTGGTGGGGGCTATCTGGCGTACCGACGACAGAATAACGACGAAGCCGGCCAAAACGAGGGAGAGTGACTTCCTCTCCGCCCTGAAGGGGAGGGTTCCTCCGGTGGGAATGCTGGCTATCCACGCACAGAGGCAAGTCGCCGGTACTCTGGTTTGTATGCTTTTCGTTGGGACTTTCGTTTTCAGGAGAGGTACGTGTTTACCCCGATGACGCAACAGCGGGTACAGCCTGAGCTCGTGAGATCATCTCGTTGTTTCGAGCGATTCGCTTGAATTCTTCGTAAGGATTGCGTCC
>NZ_JAODIY010000008.1 GCF_026586665.1 Halovenus rubra | reverse complement strand
TCGGTGAAGCGGGAAATTGTAGTTTGCACAACTTCGACTCTCCCGCTTCAACTCCCTTACTCTGACGACCTGATCCGATGCTGTCTAGCGATTAAACACGGCCCTTTGACACTAAGGGATCCGACGAGCGCCAGTATTGTTCACCTGGCTTCAACCTCCCAATGGGACAGTTCGCTAGAACAGTCTATGGTGAATACAACGAATATCATAATTCGCTGGACAACAAGGACTTCGTACAGATCGAATCCTTGGTAGAGAGTACAAATACAATTGAGAAGGTTTTACAAACGTTCGAATATGCGGGTTACTACTCCAATCAGAAACCTTATGGAGAACCTATGATGAGCAAAAGAAACCTATATCCAACAATTAATGATCCCGAAGAAACGAGAGAGGATCTCGTTCAAATTATGATGCGTGTACTTAATTATAGCGATGGGGACTACTCTGCTATTGATATTGCAGAATTATATGATATGTCAGTTGGCGAGATGAAATTGGCCATTGAGCAATTGTGTCGTACAGGACTACTTGAACCAAGAGAACATACCCCAAAATATCGAAAGAATATATAATTTTTCGATAGTGTTCGTTACTCTTTAAGCGAAAAATGAACCAGATTATCGTCATCAAGAGATACCGAAGACGAAGAGAAACAAGGCAAGAATCCTATTTATCTGAAGCAAAAGACTTGTCCATTTCACCAACAATTGCAAATGGGTCTTTGCGGACTAATTTAACCGCCTCCTCCACAAAATCCTCAAAATTAAATGAGGTTACCCCAGCAGATCCCACCTGTGCTTTCTGGATAGGTCCTTCAGAAAGTTCACGCTCTATAATTGAGAGATCGAGTTTCGGATTGAGATCTAAGTTACGGACGTACATCTCATAAGTGACCGGATCAGTATCTCCATTACGATTTGTATATTCCCCTTCAAATTCTTTCCAACATCTATATGGAACATCACATTTCTCTTCAACATAATGGATAAGAGAGGTGCTCTGGAAGGGCGCTCCGAGTAACAGGACTTTTGCATCGAGTTCGTAGAGCCTATCGATAGGACCTCCAGAAGTGAATGTGGTTCGAGTATCACGGTTACACACATCAACGGCATTAGGTCCCATCCCAGCTATTGATTGCATTGGATGGGGGCTCCTTACACTCTCTTCCTGTTTTCTTATATACTCGGTAAGTACGCCCATTTCTGACGGAGTTGACCGGATATCAAATGGTTGGCCGTCACAGAACTTATACGTGAATGTCGGGACGTATAAACCACCACTTGGTCCAAGCAGATCAATCAGAATAGAGGTAACCGCTTGAGGGATGTCGTCAATTGCTGTATCTGCCAATTTTCCCATCCTGTAAATCGAACTGTGGACAAATATAATATCTCCCGTTCTAATGCCAACTGATTGGAGTGCTTGTAACAAATCGGTCCGTGTTGGAGCAGTCATATTTCCATCCCAGACTCTAATTTCAGTTTATTTGTAACATCAGTTCCAGCCATCGAATTACCATTAATTTCTGTCTTGATGATTTCAACTGCTCCATCTCCTGTTCCGATATACAGTGAACCTCTTAAGATTCGAATCTGGCCCGGAGGCAGCCCATCTATATTCGCAGTCTTGACATTTCGCATAATTACTTCTGTTCCGTCTATCTGTGTGTAGGGATCATACGTTGGACTCTGAAAAGGTCCGTAGTCGGCTGCTCGGACAAAATTATACACTTCACGTGTCTTTAGAGACCAGTCGATCTCTCCGTCGGGAATATCTTTCGACCGATACACCCGTCTCCGGCTAGTGTCCTGTGGTTGACTTGGTAGCTTCTCGTTTTTTTCGATTTGCTTAAGAGCTCTCTTGACGAGTTCCGTTCCAGAATCGATTGACCTTAAAAATAATTTGAGTCCATTATCGTCTTCTTCAATAGGAAATGTCTCCCTATAAATTATATCTCCTGCGTCTATCTCCTTGGTCATCCAATGAAGAGTCGCTCCGAACTCCTCTTCGTCGTTTATCAATGCCCACTGATGTGTATGTAGTCCAGCGTACTCTGGTAGCCTACCCGGGTGTAAATTGACACAACCTTCTTTAGGCTCAGTAAGCAATTCTTCTGGAAATATAACGGTTGAGTTCACGTTAAAAATGTAGTCTGGGGGACTGCTAAAATAATCGGGACCGGAAGATAGTAGATTTTGAGTATTTTGCACCTCTATATCTAAACTATTTGCGTATTGAACAATTTCTGAATCGCTACTCTCATCGGTGTAAAGTTCGGTGAATTGAATTTCAGGCCTGTCTTCCACTTCCGATAATACCTTTCGCATCGGCCTCCCATTTCCGATGAATATTATCTCGGCAATATCCTCACTGGAAGATACCTTCTTAGTCTTCACTTCTGATTTTTCAGTAACCAATCTCTCGCAACTACTTACAAGGTTATCGAAACGAGTTAGTTCGTTAGGGTCAATCTCATCAAAATCCACTGTAATCCCGTACTCTGCCTCTATTGCTGAAATAAGCTTGAGGAAATCTAACGAATCTAATAAACCAGACTCAATCAGATTAGTATCATCATCTATTTGTTCGTCTGTGTCAATTGTATCGTGTACGAATTTTTCAATCGAATACTCACTCATGACTTTCTGAAAGACTAGTCCTTAGCTGTGTTCTATCAATCTTCCCGTTTACATTCAAAGGCATTTCTTCAATAAGATGGATCTCTTTCGGAACCATATAATCCGGCAGTTCGGTTTCGCATTCTTGGATTACTTCTTTAGGACTAATCTCTTCCTCTGGAACAATGAATGCTTGAATTGACTGGGCGATCCCCTCCTCAACAGGCCAACCGACGGCAGCCACCATTTCAGATTCAACAATATCTCGGATCGTGGCTTCAATTTCCAGAAGTTCTACTCGGTGGCCTCGAATTTGAATCTGATTATCGATTCGACTAATAAAGTGGAGGCGGCCGTCGTCATCTTTTCTAACTAAATCGCCTGTCCGGTACCATCTAGTTCCACCGATCTCGGTAAACGATTCTTCGTTGGCTTGTGGACGTTCTATATACCCATCAAACACTTGAGGGCCAGCAATATAGAGCTCGCCTTCTTTTCCTTGCTCAACAATATCGCCATCTCGACTGACAATCTCTCGCTGCTGATGTGGGAATACCTCTCCTATAGGTGTGATTCCATTCTCGCAATATTCTATCGACTCGTCAGGTTGCCACCGGTAGCGTGCCGTCGCAATTGTTGCTTCCGTCGGACCATACAAATTTTCAACTATAGAATTAGGAGCAGCCTTTTGCCACATGGACGCTAACCGGCCCGATAATGCCTCACCACAGAAGAAACTATAGCGCAATTCCGGATAGGTGCTCGGTTTCAGTTGACCGAATTGTGACATAAACATTGCCGTTGACGGAACTGTAAACCAGACTGTTATCTCACGGTCATTTATGAATTGACCGGGGGCCATTTTGTTTTCCTCAGGAATCACGTGTAGACTGCCTCCTACGCCCCAGCACACAAACATATCGTGTACGCTCAAATCAAATGTAAGGTCAAAAAATTGTGAAAAACGGTCAGACGAATTAAAATCATATGTTCTCCAGGTGTGTTTCAAATATGATCTAACGTTTTGATGAGTAATAGGCACTCCCTTGGGACGACCGGTACTGCCAGATGTGAACAGTATATACGCTGTTTCTTTTGAAGAAATATCAGGTAGAATATCTGTATCAGGATCCTTATTTGTAGTTGGGGGTATTGCGATGTTGATTGTTTCAGAATCAGTCAATTTCCCAAGGTCTTCCCGTTGATCGTCGTCAACTGAAGGTAGAGTTCCGACGGTGATAGAGACATCCACTTCTCGGAGAAGAGCCTGCAAATTTTCAACTCCAGCATGATCAATCAAAATCGTATCTATACTGGAGTTTTCTAATATCTCCTTGTTACGTTCGATTGGATGATCGGGCTTCATTGGAACATACGCTTTGCCGGCGAAAAGTGTACCAAGTATCCCCACGTACGCACCAATGTTCTTCCCAGTTAACAGACCGACATTTTTCGTATTAGAGATTTCTTCTGAGTTTAGTATTTCCTTGACGGCCAGGGAGCGTGTTCCAAGGTCTGCATAGGTGAAATTATCATCGTCAACTACGAGAGCCGTTTGTTGTGGATACCTTTGCCAAGAATCAACAAATCCTTCGCCGAGGACTTCGGTTTCACCGGGCATTATATTCACCATCCTGTTCAAACATCATAACAAATGCGATTGCTTTGTCTGTAGTATGTGATATACTGAGAGAACTGTTTATACTATTCATGCCAGGACCGGTAATTTCGGGGGGGCCATAACCCCCTGTCTGGATAACTTCTATCTGTGTGATATGAACTCTATTTACTGATTCAATTTGTTCTAAAGCTTTGAAACCAGCTTCTTTTGCAGCGAATCGCCCAGCAAGATGCTGAGAAGGTTTCTCTTTATTAAAACAATATTCTAACTCAGCATCTGTGAATACTTTATCTAGAAATCTATCACTAGATCCCGCATCATTGTTTGGGAACCGTTCCGTGTTTTCTATATCAACGCCAACGGAGAATTTCAACTATGTCACCTATGAGTGTTATAGCTCAGTTAAGCGCCTATCGATAAAAATTACAGGGAATTCCTAATCGGGGCTTGGGGCAGGCCGCTTGGACTACGGGCTCATACGGCCGATGAAATTCATCTAGGTGCTTATCTACGGGCCCATTGGCTGCATCGTTTTCACTTTCAGCCTAGTTTACTACATTTTATTAACAACCATCCTGTGCTGGTGGCCAAACGTGAAACATGACATCTGGAGCGCAACGCCGCCGAGAAATGACGTACTGAAACTCGCCGATCTCCCCGTAGCACCAGAAACCTACGACGAATTCTACGACAGGCTTGACCTACAGGTTGAGCGTATTCCATCGCTCAAAGTGATACTCGTTGACAAGACCAACAGTAGATTTAGCGAGTCGCTAGCAGATGTTGTCGGCAGAACAACAATTCGAGGTCATTACACGCCGTCAATCAGGACAGAAAACGACTTCTCCGACAAGTTCGATCCGATAGAATCCCTGAACATCTATATATATATATCTGCATCTCAGTCCGAATGGTCAGCGAACACTGGCTACGAAATCAAAGTACACCAGCGGGTTCTGCGAGTCGCTGAACATCCACGATTCGGTGAGCCAGTCCACGGTAGGACGCATCAGGGACCGGATTGAGGAAGGTGTGCCAAGTTGGGCAGACTACTTTTCTCGCGTGAAACAAGACGTGATAATTCAGATGCAGGGCACCGAGTACGAAGACTGGTTCGCAGAGCCGCCGCAAGTCACGTTTGACGGTGGGGGTCTGCCCGAAGTAAAGCGGATCAGCCGCAAGCTCCGCCAGTACATCTTCCCGTTCATCAAGCTTGACCGTGGCGAAGGCGTGAAGTACTCCAAAGACGATCTCCTGAAGATCCTCGCCGCAGCTGGTCGATGGGGTTGCCAACCAAATCAGGCAGCCGACGCGATGGAAATCAAACCGTGGAACCACGGTAAAGACGTGGCAGATTCGTCCTCGCTGTTCTATCGAATCTGGCCGATGGAGAAAAAGCAGGTAATGGAGATGTTCATCGTGTGCCATGCGGCGTTGTATCGGCTGGCACAGGATTACGTCGATTTCGGCGGGATGACTGAGGTCGCAATCGATATCACGGACTGGCCGACCTACGGTGATCCTGAGGCGAGTAGCGGGATCAGTGGCACAAAGCCCGGTCGGAACTTCTCACATGCGTGGCAGTACGCGACACTTTCTATTGTCGGTGACAGGATGCCGATGACACTCGCAGCGATTCCGGTACAGAAGCGGAAGAACTCCCATCTCGCCATGCGGAAGCTGTTCACCTACGCGAACACGAAATTCGATATCGACAGGGTGTATTTGGATAGCGGGTTCTACAAGACGAAGGTTCGGAAGGTTTGCGACGACTACGACGTTGGTTTTGTCATGAAGGCACAGGAGAAGGCCGATGCGATCGACACACTGAAAGATGCCGCAATCTCCCTCAATGATCCGTACCGATCGCGTGAATGGGGCGTCGGAGAGTGGCCTGACGAGGATTACCTGTGGGTACTTCCGTCAGAGAAGCGAGCGAGTCGTCGTGCCGGTGAACCAGATCACCCGCGAGAGGACTGGACGACGTTCTACTCGAATATCGATCCTGAAAAGTTCGGTGCCGAACGACTAGCAGCCTACTACCGTAGACGGTGGGTTGTGGAGACAAAATACCGGGTTATCAAGCACCGATTCCTGCCGCAGTGCGCCTCAACCGAGGAACACGTCAGGGCAATCATCGTCAACTACGCCGTGCTGCTGTACAACATGTGGCAGGTGTCGAATTTGATTGCAGATGAGCAGGGCGATGAAGATGAGGATCTGTACTTCGAAGCCAACTACTTCCTCGGCTCGATCGTCGATGATTCAAAGGGCATCGAAACGGCGTCGGTCGTGAACCTATCAGAACACAGTAAAGTACTCAACGAGAGTCCGTGGTTCTGAACTACTGATTTCACCCCTGTTTTGTTTCAGGAATAGATCTGAATACGAAAAGTTCAACTAGCGACTACTGATAATTGTAGGGAATCATAATCCTATGAACAATGCGTGGAAAAATCAACTTGCCGTCTCTCGCCTCGCTACCGGCTCGCAGAAGTAACGTGATTACGTCTGGTGCTTATCAAACGCCCACAGAGCCATATCTACTTCTCGCGGTGTTATTCCCTCTTGTTGTGCGATATTCCGTACTTGATTCAGATAGAAAGAGTAAGCACTCGGGTCTGTCCCATAGTCTTGGAAACCATCCATGAACTCGATATACTGGTGATAATTCTGCGGGTTCAGCAGTTGAGGAATGGCGGCTCCGAGGGCACGAAACGCCCGATAGTCCAAAACCGCGTATCGTGTCGGGTCGGCCATTGTCATGATAGTAGACGCGACAGGGACACGGACGCCTTTCAATTCAGTGAGAGCGTTCACTTTGTCTTCGTCGGCTGAACTCTGAAACGCGACTTTGCTACGGCGCTCTACGAACGTCTGGTTGTTCTTTTTCAGGTGATGGTCAATTCGACCCCCCGCTTTCCACCGCCCGATTTGACGAAGTTCCTCACGTAAGATGTAACCTCGCTGTTGAAACGCTTGAGATATTGACCCTAATTTCGGGTCTTTTTCCTCTTTCAGATTGCCCGAACTATCTCGATACTGTATCTTCTCGTCGGGTGCAACAGCGTCGTACTTGTTTATCCACTTCGAGAAGTCAAAGGACATGAATAGGCAATCAAATAGCAAGAACATACCTTTTCGGACTCAAGAAAGAGATGGCCGAAACGGGCGCTATTGCTACCAGTAGAGATGTGAGGTGCCTGCCGCGTCGGAACTCGGATTCAACGGAAGTACAACAAACGCATAGACGAACTGCGCCAAAGGGCAGACCGAGAAACACATGATACTTGCGTGCATCCGATACGCGAGAGCGGTTGACTTCGGGACAGACGCCTACCATTGAAATCCTAATCCCCCGAAAAAGCCACTCACAGTAGCCAATTCTCTACAATTCATTCCGTAACAGGGGGAAGGACTGAAAGGGCCTCGGTACGTGCAATGTATTGAAACGCCCGACGGCGAAGGGTGCGTTCGTGAGCCGGTTCAAATCTCCCCGCGATTCGCGGGGGCGTACCTGCCGAAATCTGGCGCTATACAGTCAATGCGCAACGAACCGCAAAATCATGCCGCCTCCCCGATTTGAACGGGGGAAGACGACGCGGAAATAACGTGCTGTCGGGCGATTGGACGTCGCTTCCCCGACCCACAATCCGGTGTTCTGCGGAGAGCAAACAATGGCAGAACTCGAACCCATCGCTCCCGTAGAGGCGAAAGAGATGTTCCTCGCACAACGGCGTGACGAGGTTGCAGAAGCAACGCTACAGGGCTATCACTACCGTCTCAAGCCGTTCGTCCAGTGGTGTGAGGAAGAGGACGTCACGAATCTCAACGAACTCACGGCCCGCTCACTCCACGAGTATCGGCTCTGGCGGAAGGAGGACGGCAACCTGAAGACCATCACCCTCAAGGGACAACTCTCGACCCTGCGAGTGTTCGTGAAGTTCCTCGAATCCATCGACGGCGTCGAGCAGGGCTTGCACGACAAGATGCTCATACCCTCGGTCGAAGACGAGGAAGCGGTCAGTAACAGCATCCTCGAAGCCGAGCGAGCAGAGCAAGTCCTCGACTACCTCGGAAAGTACGAGTACGCCTCGAAGCGACACGCACTCCTCACCGTGCTATGGTACACCGGCTGTCGGATGGGAGCCGCACACTCACTCGACGTCTCCGACTTCGACGCAGATGAGCAGGCTCTCGAAATACGGCATCGGCCCGACACCGAAACCAACCTGAAGAACAAGCAGTCGGGCGAGCGTATCTGTGCCCTTTCGGAAGACGTCTGCGAAGTGTTGCAGGACTACATCGACGTGACTCGCGACGACGTGACCGATGACCACGGACGAAAGCCGCTGTTCACGACTCGGTACGGTCGGATGCATCGCTCGAAGATTCGAGAGATGGTGTACGCCGTAACTCGTCCGTGTGCCTACGGTCAGGATTGCCCGCACGGTCGTGACCCGAACTCCTGTGAGGCGGCGACCTACACCCACGCCAGCAAGTGTCCGTCCAGCGTCTCGCCTCACGATATTCGGAGAGGAGCCATCACCCACCTGCTACGAAACGACGTACCCAAGCAGGTGGTATCTGACCGTGTGAACTCCTCGCCCGAAACCCTCGAAAAGCACTACTCCCAGCTGACCGAGGAGGAGAAGATGGAGCAACGGAGGGAGTACCTCGACTCGATGTGACCGCCCGATTGTCATAGGATTATATGAGAGGGTGAGGGGACTGGTAGACCACCCCTCTTTGAATGACAGACAGCATAGATAACACAGTGGGGTTTAAGAGTATCTGGTGTCCACGTTCATCTAGAGAACTGGCCTCATAACGCTCCTGTGTCAAGAAATTCGGGTTAGAACTGGCCGCCACCTTTATATACAATACTAACTAATAATAGTGTAAGGAAGTCAGAAACGTATTGCTCGCTGAGTAGCCACTTCTCCTGCTGAGGGTATCCATATAGCGGTGGTTTGAGCAGTGGGTCTGGCAGTCGTGGGACTGTTCAGGACGGCTCTTGAGCGATGAGTCTGACTTGTGAGGTAGTCAATTATGACAACGAACAGCAACGCCTCTGGCAATCAGGAGGACAGGGAAGCGTCCAACGAGGGCGTGGATACAGACACAGTGGAAGCCGTAACCGATGGAGGGCAACCGCTCGCTTTAGACGAGCGCCTCGACACAGGCTCGAAATCGTGGGAGGATGTCGAGAAGGACAAGGGGTATCTCCATCATCGACCGAGTTTCCCGCCCTGCACGAGCGCCCGAACCACCCTTCATTCCCGAGATGCAGACGACGATAGGAGGGAGCGATACGAGGTGTTCTTCCTCCTGCAACACGGTCGCCAGCATCCTGCCGAGCGCCGAGCCAACGACTACAGCGA
This sequence comes from Halovenus rubra, assembly GCF_026586665.1. Taxonomy (GTDB): domain Archaea; phylum Halobacteriota; class Halobacteria; order Halobacteriales; family Haloarculaceae; genus Halovenus; species Halovenus rubra. Next base: position 147,479 of record NZ_JAODIY010000008.1, on the reverse strand, counting down.
GGGATGGGATGGCCAGAAGGTGCGTCCAGAAAACGTCTGGAAGTTCTACCGAGCGCACATCATCCTCTCACGAGCAGGTGTCAACCACCCCTTCGATGAGTGGGCTGTCCAGATGGTGATGCAGGAAGACCTGCAAGGGTTCAGTCGGTACTACGAGGGCATCGACGGAGCCGCACTCGGTTTCGCTACCCTCTACAAGTACGACGATGTGGAGATGGCGAAGGACTCCTATCTGGTGGAGGAAGCCGAGGAGATGCTCGGTGTAGATGGTGAGAAGTTGGTGGAGTACGTCTGGCGAGAGTACGGAGATGATGTCCGATGAGTCGATTCGACTTCACCTTCCAGCAGGACAGCGAGGATAACACAGGTGGTGGTGACAGTCTTCCCACTCGCTTGAAGGAACACGACCAGTGGCTCGTGACTCAGGACAAGAAGCCAGTCGCTCCGTCGGAGGGGTGGCAGAAGTCGGTGAATCAACTCGCCTTCACCGAGGCGCAGGACAAGGTCAAGCAACTCGGTGGAACTGTGGGCTTCTGCTTCACCGAGGGCGGCCCCTTCGCCGGATTCGACCTCGATGACGTGAAGGTAGACAGCGAGTTCAGCAAGGAGGCACGCACCATCGTGCAACGCCTCGACTCCTACACCGAGGTATCGAGTTCGGGAACAGGATTACACGTCATCGCAGAAGGCGACCATTCGGACGACCGCAAGCACCGAGGTGACTTATCGGAGGTAGGGCATCTCGAAGTGTACGATGAGAGTCGATATTTCGTCCTCACCGGAGACGTGTACGATGGCCTCACATCAGTCGAGAGCAAGCCCACAGTCGTCCGAGAGGTGCAGGATGACTATCTCCCCGAACGGCAGAAGTTCACCTTCACAGGTCAGCAGAAGCCTGTGAGTAAGCAGGAATCCGACGGAAGCAAAACGGACGCCACTCCCAAACAGGTACGGCGAACCATCGAGGAGTATGGTAAGTGTAGTCATACAGATGTGGACCACACTCGTATCCTTCGCTGGTGGAGAGGACAGAACGGGATGAAGACCTCTGCCTCCGAGGCGGATATGGCCTTCATCGAGCAACTGTACTTCTGGTGTCAGGGTGACCAGCAGTTGATAGACGAATGTTTCCGAGCCTCTGCTCGGATGCGAAGCAAGTGGGATGAGGTGCATTACTCGAATGGAGACACCTACGGCGAGAGGCACATTCGAATCGCCTGTCGGAGAGGGGATGAGGAGTTCGATGGGAGGTACGTACAGTAAGAGAGATAACTCAATCCTGTGGATACAACCTACACACACCCTACTACTGTGATATTCCGCTTGTTCTCCTCGCCCAACCCCTTCATATAATCCTATGACAATCGGGTGGAGTTCGGATGTGAAAGTTGGCCGCAAAACACCTAATAATCTCTGCGGAGATAGACTACGTATGATTGAGGTGGAAGGTTTGGTTCAATGGGTTATCCAGAATAAAAACTGGCTATTTAGCGGGGCAGGTGTTGTAATTATTACATCTATTATTGCATATTTGAGGAGAAGTGGAAAAAATGAGGTGCCTGAAAAAAATAATTCTGTCGAAATATCAGACAGTGAAGTAGTCGGCGGTGTAGCAGGAGGGGATATTACTGTCTCAGAGGAGGTGAATGATAATGACGAATGATGGAGATGATGAAAGTAGTGGTCAGAAAGAGGATGATGAAATCCCGGTTGATGTATGGACGACAATGATGAAATATGACTATGGAAATGAACTTGAGCCAATGTATAATAAATCTGAAAATAAACTTGAATCAGGGTCTGTAGATATTGAGGAGAGCGTGATATTTGGACTGGTTGCCGGTCGCGATATCGACCTTGATATAACTGAACACGTTGGAAATGACGGAGCCAGCGAACTTATTGATATCTTGGAAAGAAGGGCAGAAAAGGTAGAAAAAGAGTTAGAACCCGTTTACGAATATGCACCTGTTCAGGAATTTTTAGAGGAATTTAATAGATTACACCAAGAACACATAGAGGCGCTTGAAGAGGGGAATTATGTATATGCTCACGAAGTCCTGTCAGAAATACATAGGTTATCGTATGAACTGGAAATGAAAGACTTCTGGACCCATCACGAAAAGAAGGAAATTGGTTCTATGTATAGTCTAGGTGAAGATGCTTTTGAGAGGGGTGCCCTCATCTGTGGATATATGTCTGGTGATGTAGAATCTAATTCTTCAAAATACCCCAGTCGCTACTACTTTGCAAAAGATGATGTTGAGTTTATATCTCCTTACGAAATTATATTAAAGAGTGAAGAAGAAGCACTGTTTGAGAACGAAGATGAAAAGGGGTTTCTCTAAGAATACGTAGATTCTTCTAATAAAGGTCAATAATGCAATCATAGATAGTTATCCCACACAGAAGTAAATATTATTTGACAATTGTGGCAGTTAACTGTGACTCCGAGATACACGGTAATGGGTAGGCTCCAAAGGGTGTTTCCCATATAGCGACTCTGGCGAAGTTAATCCCGCTCAGTCCGAGAAGCCAACCTCCACCAACTCATCTGCTTGCCAGTTCTCCTCACGAGAGGCGTGCCGTATCTCGAAACCCTCGAACTCCTCGGCCAACTCTTGCACGCGGTCCCGCAGTGGACGAAGTGCGGGTTCGTTCACACTCCACGCACCACGAACTTGCTTCACGACCAACTGAGAGTCACCCCTCGCCTCAACCTCGGTACATCCCTTCTCGGAGGCGAGTTCCAGCCCTTGGATGAGGGCGTGGTACTCGGCTCGGTTGTTTGTCGATTCTCCGATGTGGTTGCTCCCCTCCTTGGTCCAGTCGTCAGTCTTGACGATGTACCCGATAGCCGCAGGACCGGGATTCGGGCGAGCGCCTCCGTCGAACTTCACGACAGCCGGTGTGGTCATCTCGATACCCCACCTGTGTTATCTCGCCTGTCATTCGCTCGATACGTGGCTCTCTGCGGTTCTGATTGCATCATTATCACTCTCCATCTAATACTATGACAATCGGGCGGAATTCGAGACTCTCAAGCAGTCACGAAACCGCATATGCCTGATGGCATATCCAACCAATCTTCGGAGTCGGGGTGCCCACTTCTGTGACACCGCGTTCAACGTGCTGTATAAAAATACGCCGCTCAAGGCTCGTGCGCTCGACTGACAGCAGTACGCGACTTCGGGCCGAAAGACTCTAGATTCCCCGATACGTTTCGGTAATTGCAGAACGCCAGACGTGACGGGGTGCGTCCAGTGACCGGTTGCCTTCGCACGAGGCGAATCCGAATCGCAGGACAGCGTCACCACTCTCGGTCATCATTCGAGCGGTGAAAGGATGCCGCCTCCCGGATTTGAACCGGGGACAGCTCGATCTTCAGTCGAGTGCTCTCCCAGTCTGAGCTAAGGCGGCTCGCATCACATCATCCGGGCACACCCGAAAAAAGAATTACGATTACGTGGCGCCCATGTGACAGTCACGCAATCGCCATAATCCGAATAGTTCGACGCCTTTAAGTGTCGCATTGGCTTCTTATCAGCCGAGACAGGCGTAGTCCTGTTTCACTGACCCGTAGCAGCCAGACGGCGTACTACGGAGGTGAACAATGGCAGATCAGGAGATAGAGGAGGCAGTCTCTCGCGCAATCGACGAGTCCCCCGACCGGAACTTCCGTGAGACGGTGGACCTTGCAATCAATCTGCGCGACATTGACCTCAACGACCCATCGAACCGAGTTGATGAGAGTGTCGTCCTGCCGGAAGGTACCGGTCAGGAGACCAACATTGTCGTCTTCGCGGACGGCGAAACCGCAGTCCGTGCCGAGGAAGTTGCCGACGATGTCCTCAGTCCGGACGAACTTGCCGACCTTGGCGACAATGATAACGAGGCCAAGGACCTCGCAGATGACACTGACTTCTTCCTTGCAGAAGAAGGTCTAATGCAAGATATCGGGCGTTACCTGGGGACCGTTCTCGGTCCGCGGGGGAAAATGCCCGACCCAATCAGCCCCGACGACGATGTCGTCGAGATGGTTGAGCGACTCAAAAACTCCGTGATGATTCGGAGTGGTGACCGTCGGACGTTCCACACGCGCGTCGGCGCGGAGGACATGTCTGCTGAGGAAGTCGCCGACAACATCGACGTCATCATCCGTCGTCTTGAAGCGGATCTCGACAAAGGCCCACTCAATCTTGGGTCTATCTACGTGAAGACGACAATGGGGCCGGCTGTGGAGGTGGCTTGAGATGAGTACACAGGAACGTAAAACTGAGACGATTCCGGAGTGGAAGCGTGAAGAGGTCGGCCAGATTACCGACTTTGTTGAGCGCTACGAAAGCATCGGCGTCGTCGCTATCACGGGCATTCCGAGCCAGCAGCTTCAGGACATGCGCCGTGACCTGCACGGGACCGCAGAACTGCGCGTCTCGCGCAACACGTTGCTCGAACGTGCACTCGACGAGGCCAGCGAGGGTCTCGACGACCTCACCGGCTACGTAAGTGGTCAGGTCGGCCTCATTGGGACAAACGAGAATCCGTTCGGGCTCTACCAGCAACTCGAAGCCTCAAAGACGTCCGCGCCAATCAAGGCGGGCGAGGTCGCGCCCAACGACATTGTCATCCCCGAAGGCGATACGGGTGTCGACCCGGGTCCGTTCGTGGGTGAACTACAGAGTGTCGGCGCAAATGCACGCATCGACGGTGGTTCCATCAAAGTGATGGAAGACTCGACGGTGCTTGACGCTGGCGAGGAAGTCTCGACGGATCTCTCGAACGTACTTGTCGAACTCGGCATCGAACCAAAGGAGGTCGGTCTCGACCTTCGTGGCGTGTTCGCCGAGGGCGTTCTGTTCGAACCCGAAGACCTCGAACTCGACATCGACGAGTACCGGGCTGACATCGAGACGGCCGCAGCGTTCGGTCGTAATCTCGCTGTCAACGCGGGCTTCCCAACCGCGCAGACGCTCCCTGCACAGATTTCGAAGGCCACCGGCGAGGCCAAGAGTCTGTCTCTGCAGGGCGCTGTCGAAAACCCGGATGTCATGCCGGACCTCATCAGCAAGGCCGACGGCCAAGTTCGCGCACTCGTAGCGAACATCGACGACGAGGAGGCGCTTCCTGAGGAACTACAGGACGTCGAAGCGCCAGCCGAAACCGAGGCCGAGGCCGAGGCCGAAGCCGAAGACGAACAGAGCGATGACCAACCTGACGATACCGAGGAAGCCGACGTCGACGAAGATGCAGATGCTGACGACGACGATGATGAAGACGGCGGCGACGCTCTCGGAGCAATGTTTGGATAAACCATGGAGTACGTTTACGCAGCACTCATCCTGAACGAATCGGGCGAAGAGATCAACGAAGAAAACCTGACGAACGTCCTCGACGCAGCGGGCGTTGATGTGGAGCAGTCCCGCGTCAAAGCTCTCGTCGCTGCACTCGAAGACGTTGACATCGACGAAGCAGTCGAAGATGCCGCTGCTGTTCCCGCCGCGACTGGTGGAGCAGGCGGTGCTCCCGCTGCTGGCGGCGACGACGCCGCAGATGACGACGACGAAGCCGAAGAAGAAGAAGCCGAAGAAGCAGACGACGACGATGACGACGAGGACGACGAGGCAGCCGGCGAAGGCCTCGGCGAACTCTTCGGATAACCGTCAACACCAACTCGTTCTTTTCGTGCTTTTTTACTAGCCACTGCTGTGTGTGCGCCATGTTACGGTACTCGCTTTTCGCTTACTTCCATCGATGGTGAACGAGTTTTCAGTAACAATTAATACAGAAGTGACATTCTGCTTAGTGTTATATCCCTCCATCATCTTGAGTAATGTATGACAGCAAGTAAGCCAGTACAACAGTCCGATACCACAAAGAGCGAGGTTCCCGATTCAACGACTCCAGAAGAAAAATCAAACATCGATAACACGCACGCAGTTGACGGGGAGGTGGCAATTACTGTCGATGAGGTGACAAAATCATACGGCTCGGGGGACGATGTCGTCACCGCAGTTGACGACATCTCATTCGAGATAGAACGTGGCAGCATCGTTGGATTGCTCGGACCAAATGGTGCTGGCAAGACAAGCGCTATCAAGTCGATGCTTGGATTGGTAATTCCTGATAGGGGTACTGTCTCAATCTGTGGGGTCGATGTTGCAAGCAGCCCCGAGCGCGCTCACGGTCATGTTGGCGCAATGCTCGAAGGCGACCGGAACGTGTACTGGCGGCTGACTGCCCGCGAAAACTTGGAGTTCTTTGCCGGCCTTAGCGGAGAGTACCCGTCGGCAGTCCGGGACCGCCACGACCAGTTGCTGGAGCAACTCGACTTGCTCGATGTGGCAGACACGGCTGTCAACGAATTTTCAAAGGGAATGAAACAAAAAGTGTCTCTCGCCAGCACGCTCGCGCGGGATGTTGACGTTATCTTCCTTGACGAACCAACACTCGGTCTTGATGTTGAGGCCTCACACGACCTCCACCGAGAACTGCGACGGCTAGCCCAAGAGGAAGATATGACTATCGTCCTGACAAGCCACAACCTCGACATCATCGAAGCGGTCAGCGACCGGGTTATTATCCTTAACGACGGCAAAATCATCGCCGACGACGACACTGATGACCTCGTCGACCTGTTCGAAACACAGTCCTACCGCTTCGTCGTCGGGGCACCGCTGCCCGAGGCTGTCGAGACCCGACTCCGACGGGAGTTCGATATCACCTGCAAGCGGGAGGACAACCAGGTTGCAATCGACTGCATGGGTGCCGACAGCGATACCGTCTACGCGCTGATGGACGTGCTGAGCGACGCCGGGATGGAGTTACACGAGGTGGAGTCGGTCGACCTTGACCTGGAGGACGTGTTCCTTGAGGTCATCGACGACCCGGCGACCGCCAACGGAGGTGTGCAGTGATGGCGACCACGGAGCGCTCGACTCAGGGTGCGAACACGGCCGACTCCGAGCCGGGTGCTGACAGAAGTCCCTCACGGCTCGCGCTCGTCTCGGTCGTTCTTCGCAAAAAACTCATCATCATGGTTCGCTACCCGCTGAACACCGCGACGCAGTTCCTTACGCTGTCTATCCTGTTCGCGATTATTTTCTTCGGTGGACAGGCGGTCGCCGGGCCGACAATTACCGACTCGCTGGCTGGCATCATTGTCGGGATGTTCATCTGGACGCTCGCAGTCACCGCTTTCTCGAGCCTCGCGTGGAGTGTTACTCGCGAGGCACAGTGGGGCACACTGGAACGGCTGTTCATGTCTCCCAACGGTTTCGGGCTGGTGATGGTCACGAAGATGGCCGTCAACATCCTGTTGAGCTTCTTCTGGGGATTTGTCCTGCTCGCAGTGATGATGGCCCTTTCAGGCAAGTGGCTCACGCTTGACCCGCTGACGGTGTTGCCGCTGGGTCTCCTGACGCTGGCATCTGTCAGCGGTATCGGCTTCCTGTTTGCCGGGTTGGCTCTGCTGTACAAGCGAATCGAGAAGGTATTCCAGCTGCTTCAGTATGCCTTCATCGCACTCATCGCGGCCCCCGCGGGAACGTATCCGGCGCTCAAACTGCTCCCGCTCTCACACGGCAGCCATCTCCTCCAGCGGGCGATGGAAGACGGGGTCAGGCTCTGGGAGTTTGCTCCGTCTGAACTCGGTCTCCTGGTGCTCACCAGTACGGTCTACTTGTTCGCAGGGTACTACTGCCTGCACCGTGCACAGCGACGCGCACGCCGGAAAGGGCTGATGAGCCAGTACTGACGTCACTCTCGGAGTCTGTGTCGAACGCGAAAAAATACAATTGGCTTAGGCTTCGATGGCGTCGGCGGCCTGCTCGGAGACGTCCTGAATCTGGGCCTGCACATCTTCGACTTGCTCTTGAAGGTCCTCGACTTGCTCGCTGACCTGTTCGGTCGCCTCGATGGATTGTCCTTCGAACTCCTCGTGGGCTTCTAGTAGCATGTCAAGTTGCTCGTTGAGGGTTTCGAGGTACTCCTCGGTCATCTCGTCGTACGTATCGATGCCATCGTGTAGCTCGTCTTCGACGGTGTCGAAGGCTTCGGCGTGGGCTTCGAGCAGTTCTTGATACTGCTCATCGACAGTGGTCCGAATCCCGTCAGTCATTCCGACTGCACCGGGCATTCCTTCGACGGCATCGAGTGTCTGGTGGAGGTTCTGTTGTAGGAACTCGACGGCCTGGCGCTGGCTTGTCTCCTGAACATCGAGCGTATCGATTGTCGCGCTAGCCATCTCGCGCTGGAACTCAAGCCCATTCTCCATAGCACGCTGACTCTGCTCGATTGTCTTGCGTTGCAGCTCAAACGCCGTTTTGATTGGTGTCGTATAGTCTACCATTGTTGTTCTATACTCTAGTACACCAGTTGAGAGTATAAATCTTCCGGTGGATGTACTTGAATGGTAGCAAATGGTTTCTAATGGTATTCGCGTAGCAACCACCAGTGCGGTCGCTTCTCGTTGTTGTCGGCTGTCTGTCTCAAGCAGCAAAACCAGTCTCTATATGTGGGCCGAAAGGCGGTCAAATTCTTCGTCGTCAAGTCCAGCAAGCCCAAGCTCTTTTTCGTGTGCGTCACTCCCGCCAGTGACAAGCGCGTCGTACCGTGAGACGGTTTCGCCAAGCAGTGACTCATCGACCTCGTGGCCGTAGGGATAGTATCGTTCGACCGCATCGAGCGTCTCGACGAGTTCGAGCGCTGCTGGGGGGTCAGAGTACCGGAACGGATGTGCGAGCCCGACAATACCACAAGCATCTTTGAGAATATCACGGCCTCGCTCGAAGTCAGGAATATCACGCGGGACGTAACACGGGCGACCGTCAGCGATGAGCTGTTCGAAGGCACTTTTGTAGTCGTAAGGGGCGTTACTGTCCTCGATAGCCCGTGCAATGTGAGGGCGGCCAACTCCTTCCTCGAAGGTAACGTCGAGAGTTACACCAGTCTCCGCTTCGACACGATCAACGATTTCTCGTGCTCGTTCGATGCGGTCTGTCTGGAGATGGTTTACTAATGTGCGTATCTCTTCTGTCTGCTCGACGCCGTACCCGAGCAGGTCGACCCGAAACTCCCCGGTATCAACACGGAGTTCGATGCCGTGGATAACTTCGATACCATCATGCATCGTAACAGGTTGGTCGAGAGCTGGATGCAGACGGTCATGGTCAGTAACAGCCACCGTTTCGACGCCGGCACGCCGGGCAGCACCAGGAAGTGTCGCAAGTGTAAGCGTCCCGTCCGAGTTTGTTGTGTGGACGTGGAGGTCAGCAACGGTCATACCCAACCATCGCTAGCCAGGGGTTTGGGTGCTGTGATTGCCACCTTGGCTGTCTATTCGTCGGAATCTTTTTGAAGAAACTCAGGCAGATTCACTGCCTCCGTTGAGTCGAAGTCTGGCCGGTCGAGAAGGTCTGCTCTGTCGACAGCCTCGGGTAACCCCTGTCGACCACCTGTCGGAATATCGTCGGTATCGACATCTCTTAGTTCACCTTCGACGAGGCTCGACCAGACGCCGTCGTTCTGGCTGTTATCCTCGGGTCTCTCTAGGTTGCGTGCCTCTGTTTTCCCTTCGTCGAACGCAAGGTCGATGACGCTTCGCTGGTAAGCACTCCCCATCTCGTCACGGATTGCATCGAGCTCGTCGGGATGGTATGTTCCTAGCGTCGCGGCGACACCCAGAGCGTACGCTCGTTCCATCGCCTCCTCGTCGTCTAGCGTCTCCCAACTGGTCCCGTAGGTCCGCTCGTATCTACTCATGGCTGTTCCCGGGGATGTGTCCTGTCTGGTGTCCAGAAAACTGTTCGTTCATCATTTGTCATATTTTAGCCCTGTACCTGTTCGTCTGGATGGATTCGCAGTCCCTGATCAGAAAACGAGAGCTGTCGAATATTGCTATCGATGGCGGTCCCACGCATCTTGATTACCTGAATACCCCGCGTCATCCCATCCGAATCGAGGAAGTTATGGAAGAAGATGACACCGTGGGCAAGGTAGTGTTCGTCGGAGTACGACGTCGGGTCAGTCATCTCTGAAATAAGCAAGATTGTCGCGTCAGTCTGCTTGAGTGCTGAGAGGAAGCCCGTAATTTCCTCGCTCCCGTCCGCAAAAAAGTGTTGGAGCAACATCGTTGAATCGATGACTGCGCGGTCAATGTCGTTTGACTCGATGAACGCGATGAGCCTATTCGTCAGTCCGCCGTCGGTCCCAAACTGTGTTATCGTCCGCTTGCCTGACTCAGTGACGAGGTTGAGGAACTGAATCGAATCTGACTGTATCGCTCGGTCGAACCCAAAATTAAAGCCAGACATATCTCTCAGCAATACCTCTTTGCTCTCATGCATCGTTACATACAGACACTCCTCACCTTTTTTTGCACCCTGTGTGATAAAATGCGAACAAAATGTCGTCTTGCCGCTGCCGGGCGGACCGCTGATAACGTACAATCGGTCGCTCAGCAGTCCCCCTTCGATAAGCTGGTCGAACCCGGGGACGCCACTGGAAACACGCATACTCCCGACAATGATGGCTCGAAGTATAGTTGTTTGCTCTTTGTTCTCACCGCTGATAACTACTCGAATGTTACAGCTGCTTGTCAGTCTATTTTCGACCCGAACGGGTTGTCTGGCGTGTGCCTCACCCCCTGTCACGTAACTATATGAGTCCACGACAACCAAGCGGCCATAGCGATGCTACGCGAGGCGCTGTCCACATTCCCGACAAAACGTGTACATGCTGTGACTTTCGTTGTACGCACCACAGGTGTTGCAGGCCACGAGGTTCTCATCCGGGCCGCGTTCGTTCGTATTGAATGCTCTCGTTCTGCTCTCTACTCTCGGTGTTGTTCGCTCCGGTGACTTTGCTGTCGCCGACTTCATGAAGTAGCGATACAGGTACAACTGGAGCAAAGCAAACCCGAGAAGATATGCGAGCAGCCAAGCCCAAGTCGCCATATCATGTGATACGGTATCATTCTATTTGGATGTTCGGGGTGGACTGCTGTCTCTCTCCAACTTACATTTTTAACCCCCGGCTCGAATGGGTCACATAGATGGAACTCACGGCGATACCGGGTGTCGGTGAGAAGACTGCCGACGCACTACAGGCACTCGACGACCCTGAGCGCGCACTCGAACGTGGCGATGTCGCCACACTCGCGCGCGCACCGGGAATCAGTTCAGGGCGCGCCGCTCGTATCGCCCGGGGTGCTATCCGGGCGAACTACGACGACCCTGGCGAATTCGTAGCAACACCGCGCGCGAGAGAAATCTATCAAGACGTACTCGCATTACTACAGGAGCGGACGGTCACTGACTATGCGACACACCGCCTCGAAACACTGTACCCGAGTGCGTCCCGCGCTCGCATCGAAGATATCCGTGAACGTACCCGACAAGCCATGGATAAAGAGCCTGCCGCCGAGGTGCTGGATGCGCTTGACGGCGTCGAACCGCTTTCTGAGCCGACTGACCGTCGTATCCGAGACCGTTGTCTTGCTACACAGGACGCTGAAACATACGCACACGCTCGTGACGTTATTCCAGAGGTAAGCGTCGAACTTGTCGACAACGCCCGGAAGCTCTCCGAACTTGCTCGTGGGTACGCGACTGTTGTTGTCCTCGATGAGTCATTTGCCAGAACGGATGTCGATGGAGACGTTCGCATCGAACCGGACGCACTTGAGAACCCCTCGGCTGTGGTTCCCGAACGGACGCTCGGCTTTTTCGCTCACAACCGCGACAGACTACAGGCGGCTGCGCGGGTCCACCGTACTGCGGGTCTCGACCCATCCTGTGACCTCGACTCACTCGAAACTGCGCTGGACCGGCTCGATACGGACGGCGCAGTTCGTGGCGACGAGGAACTCGACCGACTGACAACTGCTGTCAACGATATTGACGCAGCTGTTAGCCAAGCTGAGCGCGTGGCCAACGACCACCTCCGGGACGCAATCGAGGAACGCGACGTAACGATTGATGGCACCGACCTGCTCTCGTTGGTTGAGCGTGGTGCAGGTGTTGATTCGCTGCTCCAACGCGAACTCGCAGACGAGTATGACGCCGCCGTTGAGCAAGCCCGCGATGCACTCGTGGAGACACTCAACCTACGAGAGACGGAGGCAATCGCTCGACGAGCCTTCGGTGACGACCCTGCATACCCAGTCGAACACGACGAGGAAGTCGTCAACCGCCTTCGGACCGAGCTGACAGCCGCCCGCGACCGCCGTGCGACGCGACAGAAACGTGAGCTTGCAAGCGACCTCGCAGGGATGCGTACGGACTGTCAACAACTTGTTGAGTGTGCTCTCGAACTGGATGTTGACCTCGCCATTTCCCGCTTTGCCCGGGACTTCGACTGTACGATGCCCACAGTTGGCGGTGATGGATTCACCATCGAAGGCGGTCGGTCCCCACTTCTGGACGTCGCCTTCGAAGATGTCGAACCCGTCGACTATGAGGTCTCGGGTGTCACACTGCTTTCGGGAGTCAACAGCGGCGGCAAGACTTCGATGCTTGATTTGGTCGCCCTTATCGTAACACTCACACACATGGGGTTGCCTGTTCCAGCTGAGCACGCACGGGTTGCACGTACCGGTGAACTTCAGTATCACGCCAAAAACCAGGGAACGCTGGATGCGGGAGCATTTGAGTCGACGCTCAGAGAGTTCGGCGAGTTGACCACAAGTATCAGTGAGGACCGCCCGGTGCTTGTGCTGGTCGATGAACTCGAAAGCATCACTGAACCCGGCGCAAGCGCCAACATCATGGCCGGAATTCTCGAGGCACTCGCCGAGCGGGACGCAACGGCAGTGTTCGTCTCACACCTTGCCAGCGAAATCCGTGAAGTCGCTGAGACAGAACTCGCTGTTGACGGTATCGAAGCATCGGGTATTGCCGACGGCGAGTTGCTGGTTGACCGGACACCGGTCAAGGGCCGACTCGCGCGCTCGACGCCGGAACTTATTGTCGAAAAGCTGGCCGACGAAAACGTCGCCGAAAGCGATTTTTATGCGGGTTTACTGGAGAAATTCTGACTGCTTTCGGACATACATCTCCCTTCTGGGCTCGGTTCTGGAATTAATACCACTGTTTTGTATCAGTAGTACAGCGTGTTGTGAGTCACAAAAGACAACAGGAGCGTGCTCTCGATTTGGAGCAACAGGTCAAATACGGAGCGGCTGATGACCGCCAGCAGGCCGATGATACGTGTCGAGTCGAACGCGAAGTGGATCCATGCCTAGAATATCTTCTGCTCCGTGAAAGCTAGTCGCATTTGTGATTATTTATGTACGATAACTGAGTCCTCGGTACTGTTAAGTAGCCCGAAAAGCTCGGTGAAAGTATAATGGCGGACGACCCCGAGGACGACATGTTATCGTGGGACGAGTCCGTGTTTCGCGACGAGCGCGTCTTCGAAATCGATTATCTACCAGAGACGTTTCTCCACCGCGAGAGCCAGATGAAAAACCTGAAATACGCGCTCAAACCGGCTGTGCGTGGCTCGCGCCCGCTGAACGTCATGGCACAGGGACCACCCGGGACTGGCAAAACCACCGCGGTCCACATTCTGTTTGATGAGTTGCGCGCGCGGACTGAGATTAACCCAATTCGGGTAAACTGCCAGGTCAACTCGACACGATATGCGGTATTCTCTCAGCTTTTTGAGGGTGTCTTCGATTACGAACCGCCATCGTCCGGCATCTCATTCAAGAAGCTGTTCTCACAGGTAACCGACCGGCTTGTCGAAGAAGATGAAGTGCTTGTCGTTGCGCTCGACGATGTCAACTACCTGTTTTACGAGTCTGAGGCCTCAGATACGCTGTACTCCCTGCTGCGCGCTCATGAAGAACAGGGCGGAGCGCGTATCGGCGTCATCATCATCTCTTCGGACCTCGAACTCGATATGATGGCCGAACTCGACGGGCGCGTCCAGAGCGTTTTCCGCCCTGAGGATATCTATTTCCCGCCGTACGACGAACCAGAAATCGCCGAAATCCTCCGAAAACGTGCCGACCGCGGCTTCCATGATGGGGCGGTTGGCCCGCAGGTACTCGACCGGGTTGCCGAACTCACCGTCGAACAGGGCGGAGATCTTCGGGTAGGTATCGACCTGCTCCGCCGTGCCGGTCTCAACGCTGAGATGCGTGCCAGCCGGACAGCCGAGAAAGCAGATGTCGAAGAGTCCTACGAGAAATCGAAGTACGTCCATCTTTCACGTCGACTGGGCGAACTGTCTGACTCTGAATCCGAGTTGCTTGCTGCCATTGCCGAACACGACGGCGAACAGGCAGGCAACATCTACGACGCGTTCAACGACCGGACAGACCTCGGCTACACCCGCTACTCTGAGATAATCAACAAGCTTGACCAGCTCGGCGTCATCGACGCGTCCTACACCGATGTCGAAGGACGTGGCCGCTCCCGGAAACTCTCGCTTAACTACGACGCCGAAGCCGTCCGTGAGCGGCTTTGAACCTGTTATTTAGTTTTACTGAGCGCTTTCCCGTGTTCGAGTGCAGCCGTTGCGCCGTCGCTCAGATATGAGAGGTCCATCCCGGCAACGAGATAGTCGACTCCCCACGTCATACGCTGTTCTCGGTCCTGTTCGCTTGCTGCAAACGTGCCGACAGCTACGTCAGCATCCCGAGCCGCTGTCAGCGCGTGGTCAACAGCCGTGGTGAACTGCTCTGTGTCCCACTCGCCAAAACAGTCAAGTGCCATCGAGAGGTCTATCGGCCCGATAAAGACGCCGTCGATACCTTCGACTGTGGCAATCTCGTCGACGTTTTCGATTGCTTGCTCGGATTCGAGTTGGACATGCGTCGCGAAGGCCTCATCGTCGGCTGTGACCTGCTCGTTGAGCGTGCGTCCGTATGTCGCCGCCCGCCCCGGGCCGACACCGCGACTGCCCTTTGGTGGGTACCGGACAGTGTCGACGATTGCCTCGGCCTGTTCGGCCGTGTGGACCATCGGGACAAGAACTGCGTCTGGGCCGAGGTCAAGCGTCCGCTGGAGTGTTGTCGGGTCGTCGTCGGCCACCCGAACGAGCGTCTCGGTCTCGCCGTCGACGGCGTCGACGGCCCGGAGCAGATCCGCCAGCGTCTCGTCTGTTGCCGGGGAGTGCTCCATATCGATGCCGACAAAGTCGTAGCCGAAACTCGCCACGAGTTCGGCCACTGCTGGGTGGGGGACAACCTGCCAACTCCCGAGCAATGTCGACTCTGCCTGTGTAACAGTACGTAGACTGTTGTCCATACTCACTGGTTCGGAGAGTGTGTTCCAAAGTGCTGGCGGAAGAGCGATTACGCGGCGACCTCAACCACCAATCTCTGTCACCTCCTCGACGGTGCCATACCAGACGACCGGTCAGGGAATCCCCAGCAGGTCGCTCTCGGCAACAAGAGCACCTCACTACGTCGCATCGTGGTCACCTCCAGTCGATGTGGCCAGCCGGTTGGCTCAGGCACTGTTGGTCTGTCCCCGACACAGGCGGTCAACTACACGGTTAAAAACAGGCTACCGCGGAACCCAGCCGCGAGCTACACCGGACTCGCGGTTGCCAAGTCGGCTACCGTGAGACATTACAGCTAGCACGACAGCTTCGGCGATAACAGGGCCCAGGAGTATGTGTCTACCTATCACACGGAGTGGTCCTGTTTCATCCCCCAATCCAAGTCTATACGCTTATAGGGCTATGTGAGGAATACTGTGATATGATTAACGGCTGTGCCAGACATATTTGTCAGCAGCGACGAAACAGCGCATGGTGGCGAGACAATGAGTGAGCGGACGACTGACGGGGCAAAAATCGCGCTGGCAGCGCTGTTCGTTACAGGACTGGTCACTGCACAGCTTCTCGCAGTGAAGCTATTGGCGTTTTCGCTTCCCGGCTCGTTTCCTATCGTCGAAAGCAGTATCACCGTTCCTGCTGGCGTCCTCGCGTATGCGGTGACGTTTGTGGCCTCAGACTGCTACACTGAACTGTACGGCCGCCAAGAGGCAACGGTGATGGTTAATGTTGGATTCATGATGAATTTCGTAATGCTTGGGCTGGTGTGGCTTGCAATCGTCGCACCCGGCTCCGAGCAGGGTGTCGACCCGGCAACGTTTGAGTCCGTTCTAGGACTGAGTACAAACATTGTCGTTGGGAGTCTCGCCGCGTATCTCGTTAGCCAGAACTGGGATGTATTTGTCTTCGACCGTATCCGTACAAAAACTGACGGCCGCCATCTCTGGCTTCGCAACCTCGGCTCTACCGCGACGAGTCAGTTTATCGACACGGCAATTTTCGTTCTGATGGCGTTCTATCTTGTTCCTCAGATTGCCGGTATCGGCAACGTATCCTCGGCCTCGCTTCTGTTGCAGTTGCTCGTTGGACAGTATATTATCAAACTGGGAATCGCGGCGCTTGATACGCCGGTCGTGTACACAATTGTCAGCTATCTTCGGGCTAATGGGATGGCTCCGTCCGCGCGGCCTGTGGCGACCTAACGGGACAGGCTGTCCAGACTGGTACAGGAGTTGATTTGTTCGAGAATGGGGTTGTTGAACTGTCCGGGCTCTTTTGCTTTGGTCTCTTGATTCTTAGCCAGTGCTTCGAGACCATTCTCTCGGATCTGTTTGTCGTAGTGGTGGGCAATCTGCTGGCTGAATGGCTGTCGAAAACGGGTCTGTTTGGATACCGAGCTGTTATCACGATGGGAGACACCGTTGTCCACGTGGACGAAGTTTCACAGACACGGAATATTTATGAATCGGAGGCTGGTTCGTACATCGAGAAATACAGTACAGAATCAGTCGCACGACTGTATGGCGACCCGTTTTTCGACGCGCTTGAATCGGCCTGCTCCGGTGACACCGCACAGCTACTTGATATTGGCTGTGGTCCGGGACCGGATGTCGATGTATTTGCCGCGGCCGGCCACGACGTGACTGGCCTCGATATCACGCAGTCATTTCTCCGTGAGGGAACCAAACGCGTCTCTGGGGCTGAATTCGTCTGTGGCGATATGCGTTCGCTGCCGTTTCAAGATAACTCATTCGACGGTATCTGGGCGTCGGCGTCGTTCCATCATATCCCTCGGTCGGCAGCCACACAGACACTCCGTGACTGGCATCGCGTGCTCCGCCCGGCGGGGACACTATTTATCGCAGTCAAACGAGACGAGCAACTAGACGATGATTCGACAAACAGGCATTTCGAGTACTATCAGGCCGACGCGTTCCGGACGCTCCTCAACAGTGTGGGATTTGAACTGAACACCGCCCGAACCAAAGACAAGTGGGTGTCTGCTGTCGCGACGGCGTGACCTGTCCGAGTTACTCTTCGACTAGTGCATCGACGGTCCGCTCTGCCCATTCGATAGCGTACTCTGGGCCGTGGTCAAGGTAGACGGTTGTATTGAGTGCCTCGAACGGCGGCGGTAACTCGCCGGCGTGTTTAATGGCACTACAGGCGAGTTCGGCTGCATCAGCAAAACGGGTATTCTTTCGGGCCATCTCCTCGGAAAGCGTGTCGAGACGTGGTTCAAGGCGTTCGCCGGCATCAGCCCACGCGTCGAACAATGGTCCGTCCCAGTCGGCAAACACCTCGCGGGTCTGGAGACCAAGGAAGCCATCGTAGCAGGCTGTTGCTACCTGATATGTCTCGACGGGTGAAAGCAAGTCAGCCGTCGAATCAACGAAGCGAGGGTACCCTTCACTGAAAAACCCGAGGAACTGTTCTGGCTCGTTGAGGCCAACCTCCACGAGTGCCTCTGCTAGCAGGAAGTCGGCGAATGCGTCCGGTGATTCGTTTAGCCGAGGTTTGCAGATGACGACTGCCGGGTCAGTCTGGTGAGTCCAGACGACACTCCCATCGCCGGGCATTCCGACAGTCAGGTCACTGCTCGCATACTGCCTCAGTACTTCCGGTGTGTCGGGCGGCAGCCACTCATCAGGGTGAGTTACTGGGTCGATGTTATCGGTTACTAGCAGCAACTCCTCGGCCTGTGCCGAAGGGAGTGTCTCGAAGTTCTCGGCACTATCAACGACAAGCGCGTCGGGGGCATGGCGCTCTTTAACCGAAGCGACTGCATCCGACAGCGAGCGTTCGGTGAACATTCAGGTTGTCAACCCGACGTTGACAGCCAGTACGAGTCCAGCGACAACTGAGAGTCCAATCGTCCCAAGCACGATTTTCGTTGGCGTACTCATATCCGTCTATTTAGCCAGCAACGACAAAAACCCTCCAGATTTCCGTGGCTCAGGGGACGAGCTGTTCGCCGTCGTCGTCGTAGATAACAATCGCGTCGACAGGGCAGACACGGGCCGCGAACTTCGCATCGAACTCGGCGTCGTCCGGAACCTCACGGACAAACACATCTTCTTCGCGTTCCTCGCTCTCGACAAGGTCTGCTTTCCCATCGTCGCGGTCTGGCTCAAAGACATCCCACTCTTCGACACATTGAAACATACCGATACAGGTGTCTCGGTCAAATTCTACTTGCATACTTCCCCCTTGGGTGAGGAACAACAAAGAAGCTCACGCCTCCGGCGACAATCAAAGCTCCTCGCCGCTGTCACCCAGTACACCAATGGTGTTGTCGGTCTCTATCGAGGCGATTTCGGAGAGTGTGCAGATCTCGTCGAGTTTCTCTTGTGTGAGTTGCACTCGAAGTGTCCCGAACTCCAGCCTGTCCTCGACAGTCGGCCCAGCCTGCTCTATTGCCTCGGCGACGCGAGTGATAACTTCATCAGTCACTTCGCCGACGCCACCGTCGGGACCCTGTGCAGCGACACGGACGATAACCGTTACTTCCTCGCCTTCAACCGGGTTTTCACGCATTCGTCTCACTGGATGTGAGAGATACATATCGATAACTACCGTTCGATTGTTGTGAAAGCAATAAACACCTTCGGTCGTGGTCAGAGGTGTGCAACCGAGAGGCCGTCTCCACTCGCCACGTTCAATACCGGCTCTGTGACCGCTATGAGCCGTCGTTTCGTGTAACCTCGGGGTACAGCGTGTGCAACGTAGCCTGCTTGAATCCCAAAACTAAACAGCAAAACCTCGTGAACCAGCACCTAAAAAGCCCAAACTCAGGTGATAAGCCAACGCGTGAGCGACGACCCTTGATTCGAACATCCCACGAGAACTTCCCACCGGAGAGACCATATCTCGACCGAGCCGTGGGGGTTTTCGCTTATCTGGAGGCAGCCTGCTTTCGACCTGCTTTTATCCGATACACTCGGTATCGATAAACAATGAATACAATCGAAACTGTCGTCTTTGACCTCGACACGACGATTTGTCTGAACACGCAGAGTGACGACGAAATTCACAGGGAACTGTTCGAGCAGGTGGCCATGGAGCCACCGTTTACTGTCGCCGAGGTTCGGAGTGTCGACCCGGCAAACCTCCCAACGACTACATCTGACCGCGCATTCTACGAGAACCTGTATCGGGCAGCCACAGAGAACCTTACTGATTCACAGTACCGTAACCTCGCCGAAGCGACCGTAGAGATTGTCGACGAGACCGACGTGGTGTTTCGAGATGGAACACACGAAACGCTTCAATACATCCGCGAGCAGTACGACGACCTCGGTCTCTTGACCTACGGCAACCCCAAGACACAGCGAGCGAAACTCGACCGACTTGGAATCACTGACGTGTTTGACGCGACCGTCGTCTGTGGGCCACAAACTGACATTGCAGGCAAACCCGACGCTGAGGCATTCCAGACGGTACTTGCTGAACTCGGTTCGTCGCCAGAGACCAGTATCTACATCGGCGACAACCTCCAAGGCGATATCGGTGGCGCGAATAATGTCGGGATGTACTCCGCGTGGGTCCCCGAGGAGGAGCCGCCGGCTGACCCCCAACCCGAACCCACGTACGCACTCACATCTCCGACAGACCTCCGAGAGATTCTATAACTATTCAACGAGTTTGCTTTCCAGTGTTTCCTCGTCGTACTGTTGGAGTGGATAGTGACTGTCGAGTTCGCGTGAAATTACGAACGTCGAATTTGTTCGGGATACGTCTTCGAGGGCCTCGAAATCTGAGATAAGACGCTCGACACTCTCGCTGGTTGGGAGGCGAGCCAACGCCATGAAATCAGTCTCTCCCATCGTGAAAAATACCTTTGTAACACCCTCAATCTCTGCGATTTTCGGGCCACTTTTTCGGTGGTCTTGCTCGTTTTTGGTAAACACCTCGACGAGGACGGTAATATCAAGTCCCAGTTTGTCGAGGTCGATATCGAGACGGTCGTTTGTGATGATACCCGCATCTCTGAGGTTGTTGAGGCGATAATGCACGGTCGAAATCGGTATTCCTGTCGCCTCACTTACTTTGTCGGTACTCGTTGTCTCAAGCTCTTCGACTGATTTCAGTATCTGTATATCTTTTCTGTCCATAACGTTGCTTTTGAATATATAGTTGAACTGTATTCAGCTTTTCGACACTCCCCTGATGGCTATTCGAATATGTTTTGAAATATGGGGCGCCTCGAAGAAAGACTGCCGTAGTAGACAGCTTGTTTGAATACCGTCCATTAGTTGAATCAACTCCGAAATGTATTCCATAACCAAGAATCAATTTCAACTACCGGCCGCGCTTGTCCTTGTCGGCGTTGGTCTCCTTTGGGGGGCTGCGTTTCCGGCAATCGACGTGGTCGTCGATGAAGTTCCCCCGCTAGGCGCCGCAGGGATTCGATACGCCGTTGCGGGCTGTATTGTTCTTGCCTATGCAACTGTTGTGACTGACCGACTGCTCCCACAGGACCATCGTGAACTTCTCGGTATTGCTTGTGTCGGGACGTTCATGTTCGGCGGGTATCAGGGCGCGCTGTTCATCGGAACACAGTACGTCTCCGGCGCAGTCGCTGCGGTCGTCGTGTCAATGTCGCCGGTCGTGGCTGCGGTTATTGCCGTCCCATTGCTTGGCGAATCTAGCGGATTGCTCGACGCGTGTGGGTTCGTGCTTGGTCTGGCTGGGGTTGTAGTTATCGCACAGCCAGCTCCCGGTTCTGACGTGCTTTCTTCGACGGCCATCGGTGTCGGTCTCGTCTTTGGTGGGACGGCTATGTTCGCGGTCGGCTCCGTTACTATCCAGCTTGTCGAGGGTGGCCTGCCACTAGAAGCGCTCCAGGGGTGGGCGATGCTCGTCGGCGCGACACTGTTGTTTTCCGGGTCAATACTAAGCGGCGAGTCGATGCCGGCTCCGTCGACTCTCTCACCAGCGGCTCTTGGCTCGCTGATTTACATCAGTCTCGCTGCCGGTGCGGCTGGCTATCTCCTCTACTTCGGGTTGGTCCGTCGTGTGGGGGCGACCGAGACGACACTTGTCGCCTACCTCGAACCGGTGTTTGCGACGCTGGTCTCGGTTCTATTTCTCGGTCACACGCTCGCTTTCAGCACTGTCCTTGGATTCCTCGCTGTTGCAACCGGGTTTGTGCTGGTTAGCCGAGAGAGGGTCGCTAGTACGCTAGAAAACCATGGCGTTACACGAGTTAACTGGGTAATCGACGTGTAAACTCGGTTTAGATTACCAGACAGCGCAGTTACGTTCGACGCTTCTACAGCAAAAACACGGCCCTCGCTCCGTTTTATCCGGTGTTTCTACGCCAGCGGTGTCCGCTCGACAACAGTCCCATCGACAGTTGGATACTGTTCGATTATTTCGCCTTCGTCGATGTCGCCATCATCGAGCATCTCTTCGAGGAGCCACCAGGCAACCTCAACGTGGTCTGATTTGACAGCGTAGTACTCCGCTGGGACGCCGAGTTCGTCAAGGCGCTGGGCAGTAGTCCATGCCTTGCCGTAGACGAGCGTACCATCTTCGGTCACTTCGTCGAACGGTCGCCGTACGTTTTGAGCCATCCGCTTCATCCGATTGCGGTGCTGGGCGGCGTCCTTGAACACGGAGGTACAGAAGTAGACTTTTTCGTGGTCGCCCATCACGTCGAGGATTTCATGGCTCCCCTCCACGGCGCTCATGTGTCCTTCTTTGCGCTCGAAACCTTCCTCTTGCATTCGCCGGAAGTTACCGTCGCTCATCTCGAACTCGTTGATATTACAGTAGTCAGCAGCCCCCTCATCGAGGAACTGTAGGAACTCTTCTTCGGCGCGGATACCCGGAATCTCGAAGGCAGGAACTAGCCCTTCCTCACGAGCGATGTAGAGGATATCTTCCCACTCTGTCCCGTGGAGGTCGCCCCACTGCTCGAAGGGCGGGTGGAACCGAATCTCATCTAGACCTGCCTCTGCAAGGCGGCGCATGTTCTCACGGCCACCAGTGATACCGGTGTAGAGATGCGTGTGGTGTTCCTCGCCAAATTCGTCTTTAAGCAAACTGAGATAACGACACGTTCGGTCAAGCACTTCCTGTGGCTCGCCCCCGGTTATCGAGGTCCCGAGTGCGTCCATCCGTTTGGCTTCTGCGATAACATCCTCGTCGGATTCGACCTTCCGCTCGTTGGCGTACACGTCGGTCACGTTCTTGCGGTTCTCGCCAAGCGGACAGTAAAAACAGTCGCGCTGGTCACAGTAGCCATAGACAAACATCACCATCTTGCCTCCTTCCGCACACTGTTCACAGCCCTTCGATATCATTCAACCAGTGCTACACGATGAAAGAGTAAAAACCGTCCGATACGGTGTGAGTCCCGGTCATGAGACAGAATTGCATTCGTTTTCGGCCGCGACTGTCTCCACACGTTGAATCACAAACATTCGCTTTGAGTGTTCAATAAACAGCAATGAGAGATGCTAGCTATCGTTTCAGTCGTCACTCCCGGCGTGTCCTGCGTCTGTGTTTTTGGCTTCCAATGAGTTGAGGAGCTCTTCGCGGTGTTCGTCCAGAAGTGGAGCACGGCCTTCGACTGACGGCGGTGTCTCGCTCATCTTGATAGGGGAGCCAGCGATAGTCACCTCGTGGTCGGCCCCCGGCTGTTCGACGTTCGTGAGCATGTCGCGGTCTTGGATGTGTGGGTCGTCGAAGATATCACTCGTGTCTTGGACGGGTGCGACCGGAACTGTCCCTCTGAGCACGTCGATGACCGCAGCCGATGACCGAGACTGCGTCCACTCTGCAATCTCACGTCGCAACATGTCGCGCTCGGCCAGACGATCCGATGCGGTCGGATAGTCGGCAACCAGATCCGGTCGGTTCATCTCTTGACAGAGGCTACGCCAGTGTCCATCCGAAAACGCCGCGATGACGACGTAACCGTCAGCCGTCGCGAACGCGTTGTAAGGAAACAGAGTCGGATGGGCGTTCCCTTGACGGGACGGCGCGTCTCCTGTGTACGAGTACTGATAGACTGTCCGCTCACACATCGAAACCATCGCGTCGTACATTGCAGTGTCGACGTACTGGCCTTCACCCGTTCGTTCACGGTAATGAACTGCGGCGAGGATGCCCACAGCGTTGAGCACGGCCGTAAAGAGGTCACCAACTCCCGGCCCAACTTTCGTTGGCGGCCCGTCGGATTGGCCGGTCGTTTCCATGACACCACCCAATGCTTGGGCAATCAGGTCGAAGGAGGGCTGTCCCTGCCGGTCAGTTTCACCTGTTCTGGGGTCACCGAACCCGCGGATTGACGAGTAGATGAGTTGTGGGTTACGTTCACGGAGTCGTTCATAGCCAAGATCGAATGACTCCATCGTGCCGGCACGGTAATTCTCAACGACGATGTCAGCCGTTTCGACGAGTGATAGAAAGTCTTCGCGGTCACTTTCATCACCGAAATCCAGTTCCAAGGACTGCTTTCCCCGGTTAACACTCTGAAAGTAGCCACCGTAGGCCTCGTTATCTGAACTATCGACAAACGGCGGGTTCGAGCGGATGAGGTCACCACCCGGCCGTTCGACTTTTACTACATCTGCACCCATATCCGCCAACAACATCGTACAGTACGGCCCGGCCAGCACCTGCGTCAAATCAACAACCCGCAGGTCCGACAGCGCACTCATACATTCCCGTCAGTCACGGCCTGTAAAAAAAGTTCCCTATTATTCATTATATTTCCTGAAAGTGTTGTATGTTTGGGTTTGAGACTCTCTACCAAACTATAATGAATAATCATTATATTTATTATGGTGGAGATTCTCGGATACGATACCCACATGGGACAGACAGTCATCCTCGGTGTGATAGGGTCCGACGCCCACGTCGTCGGAATCACAATCCTCGAACAGGCGCTTTCGGCTGCCGGGTTCGACGTGAAGAACCTGGGAGTCCAGACTTCGAAAGACGAGTTCGTTTCGGCGGCACAGAAACACGACACTGGGGCGGTGCTTGTATCGTCACTGTACGGGCACGCAAGACAGGACTGTCAGGGACTTCATAAACAACTCGCGGACACAGAGTGCGACGCAGTCACGTACATCGGTGGCAACCTCTCGGTCGGACAGGACGACTGGGACGATACTCGCGAGCACTTCCGGGAGCTTGGCTTCAACCGCGTGTTCGACGCTGAAACAGACCCATCAGCCGTCGTCAGCGCGCTCGAACGTGACCTAGACCACAGGACAGCCGAACCTGAGACCCAACGGGTCAGGATGAATAGCTAAATGTTCTCCGACGAACGCGGAGACCACAACCCCGAGGGAGCGTAGATGCTTCGCGACGAACGCATCCCCGATGAAGAGTTGATTGAGGTCGAATCAGCGCTGAGAGAGCGATGGCCGACCGGCGCAGATGCAGAGTTCGAGTCGGCTATTGCCTACCACGAGTCACTCCCGACAACCAAACGATTTGCGGATGCTCTCGAATCGGCCGACCAGCCACTTCTTCAGCCGCGTGCTGGCGTGCCCTGTCTTGACGACCAGACCGAACTGCTCAGGTATCTCGACAAGGAGGGCGGTGCAGACCTATTGCCGACGACAATCGACTCCTATACCCGGGACAACGAGTACGAAAAGGCCCAGCGAGGACTGGAGGAAGCCCGTGAATCCGGTGAAGACACGCTCAATGGTTTCCCCGCGGTGAATCACGGCGTCGAAGCTTGTCGTGAACTAGTTGAGGCAGTCGATGCACCGATTGAGGTCCGCCACGGAACCCCTGACGCCCGCCTGCTTGCAATCATCACACTTGCTGGGGGGTTCCAGAGCTTTGAGGGTGGCCCAATTTCGTACAACATTCCCTACACCAAAGAACACGACCTCAAAGAGACAATCGAACACTGGCAGTTTATCGACCGCCTCTGTGGCGCGTACACGAAACGCGGAGTCCGGATTAACCGCGAACCGTTTGGGCCCCTAACCGGGACGCTCGTCCCACCGTCTATCGCCATCGCAGTGATGGTCGTTGAAGGACTGCTCGCGGCAACACAGGGCGTCCGCTCGCTCACGCTAGGGTATGGCCAAGTCGGAAACGTCGTTCAAGATGTTGCCGCACTCCGGGCGCTTCGGGAACTGGGCGAGGAATATCTGCCAAACGACGTGGTCGTCACGACGGTTTTCCACGAGTGGATGGGCGGGTTCCCGCCCGACGAAGCGCGGGCCAACGGCGTCATTGGACTCGGCGGCGCAACGGCGGCGCTGGCACAACCTGATAAAGTGATAACCAAATCACCACAGGAGTTCCAGGGGGTTCCAACACAGGAAGCAAACGCCGCTGGCTTGCGAACGACGAGACAGCTTATTGATATGATGGCCGAACAGGAGATAATCATTGATGGCATCGACAAAGAACAGGAACTAATCGAACGGACTGCCCGGTCGCTGCTAGACGCAGTCTTTGACCACGGCGACGGCGACGTGGCACGCGGTGTTGTCGCAGCGTTCAACTCGGGTGCGCTGGATGTTCCCTTCGCACCCAGCGACAGCGCCAAGGCTGATGTTCTCCCGGCGCGTGACGATGATGGACGAGTCCGGATACTCCAGTGGGGCGACCTTGCAGTCGACCAAGAAATCAGGGATATCCACGACGCTCGTCTCGACGAACGCGCTCGTACCGAAGGCCGTTCGCGTTCGTTCCGCATGGTCGCAGACGATGTCGACGCAATTAGTGACGGCAAACTGATTGGTCGTCCGACAGCCAGCGAGAGTGACTCTGAAGAGTCGGGTCGGGCCACTGACGGTACCGACACAATTGGGGGTGAAGGTGATGCAGATTGAGTCAGTTCGGGCCGTTCCGGGCGTTTCGGGGTTTTATTTCGACGACCAGCGTGCAATCAAGGCCGGCGCATCGGAAGACGGTTTTGGCTACGCAGGCGACCCCGTTACTGATGGGTTTGATGCTGTCCGTCAGGCCGGCGAGGCGCTTCTGGTAGAACTGGAACTCTCGGATGGAACGGCCATCCGGGGTGACTGTGGGGCAGTCCAGTATTCTGGCACTGGGGGTCGTGATCCACTGTTTCGTGCCGCTGATTACGTGCCGGTCGTTGAACGAACAGTCACAGACAGACTCGTCGGCTGTGACCCCGACGCATTCCTCGACAACGCGACCGCTATTGAGGAACTACCGGGCCAGCGTAGCGATGGTGAGAAATTGCATACCGCTGTCAGGTACGGCGTTTCACAAGCGCTCCTATTCGCGGCTGCTCATGCTCGACGGGTTACACCGACAGCTGTTCTCGCCGACGAACTTGATGTGGACCCAGCGACTGAGCCGGTACCCGTCTTCGGGCAGTCCGGCGATGACAGATATCAAAACGCCGAAAAGATGCTCCTGAAAGGCGTCCCAGTCCTCCCTCATGGTCTGTTCAACAGTGAGGAGAAACTCGGGACAGATGGCGAGGGGCTTGTCGAGTACCTCCAGTGGCTCTCAGACCGTGCACGAGACGTCGGTTCGGCGGAGTACAATCCTCGGTTCCACGTCGATGTGTACGGTCTGATTGGCGAACTGTTTGGACCTCCCTACGACCGTGCTGAAGTCACTAGCTACTTCGGTCGTCTCTGTAAAGCGGCAGCGCCGTTCTCGCTTCAGGTTGAGGGGCCAATGGACGCTGGTGGACACACCGCACAAATCGAGTCGATGACCGAGCTTCGTGAGGGACTTGCGACTGCTGGAGTCGATGTGGATATCGTAGCCGACGAGTGGTGTAACACCCTCGAAGACGTTTGTGCATTCGTTGACGCCGGTGCTGCGGACGTAGTGCAGGTGAAAACACCTGACCTTGGTGGCCTCCATCGCAGTGCCCGGGCTGTCATGGAGTGTAAGGGAACTGACACACGGGCCTACCTAGGCGGAACCTGCAACGAAACGGCGGTCTCAGCCCGGGCCTGTGCTCATGTTGCACTTGCTACTAATGCCGCACAACTGCTTGCCAAGCCCGGAATGGGTTTCGATGAGGGATACATGATTGTCACAAACGAGATGCGACGTACCTTGGCACGAGAGAAGCCACAGAGTCCGGAGGCAGCCCTCAATGACTGATTGGACTGACCCTGAGACATTCGGCGCGGCGCTTGACCGTGCCGATGTCCGCGAGAAGGGCAACTACTTCGAGGACTTCGATGAGGGCGAACACATTGAACACACGCCGGGGCTTCGTCTGACTCGACACGGCAACGAACAGTGGATGAGCCAGACGCTCAACCACGACCCGGCTTACTGGCGGCCGGACGCTGCAAACACCCGTGGCTTCGATAAACCGCCGATTCACCCGGACTACCTGTTGGCCTGCGTGATGGGCCCATCGGTCGAAGACCTGAGCGAGAAAGGCGGATACTTTCTTGGTCGGGACGATGTCCAGTATCACGAACACGGTGTCGCTCCCGGAACACAACTGCGGGTCGAATCAACTGTCACGGCGACCCAGATTTCCTCGTCGCGGCCGGCATACGGGATTGTCACCTGGGAGAGTAAAGGCATCGACGCCAACTCCGGCGAAGTGCTTGTATCCTACGAACGGACGAACATGATACCACGCCGTGAGCAGGCGGCTACCGACGGTGGGGATTCCAGAGCGACTGACGATAGCCCTGACTCGTCGGACCGAACAGCTGACTCAGTTGTCGACCTCCCAGAGACGTTTCTCACGCCCAAAGGGACAGCATTCGAGCACTTTCAGGAAGCTCTCGACCGTGCCGCTGGCCAGGATGCAACAGTTGCATATCAACACGAGCGCGGACGCACGATGGATGATGTGATGGTCGCAACGCTCCCGCTGGCGACGCTGAACACTGCCCGCCAACATCATAACGCAGCCGCGATGGCCGACTCGCCATCCAGTGAACCCGTTGCGTACGGTGATGTCACCCGCTCGGTCGCGCTGGGCCATGCCCGCTCGGACGAGCAGACATACCACGAACTCCGTTACGAGGACGAGCGTTTCCACGACTTTGTGACTGCCGGCGACACCGTCTTTGGGTTCACCCACGTCGTCGATGCCGATGGTGACCGTGGGCCGCCACGTGCCGGCGCTGTCACGTTCGAACACGTCGCTTTCACCGGCGACAGGCGGCCCGTTTACTCGGGGACTCGTACAGCACTCATCGACCGTACCCGTGATTGAAACAGACAACTTCACACCATGACACGACTCTGTCGCACGTTCCAAACTGCACCGGCCGCCGTTCCCAAGGAGAATTCGGCGAAGTACCTCGAATCTGGCCTCACTGCTGAGGGATTTGAGGCACCCGACTGGCTCGTTCCGGATATCGAGGACGGGACCGCACCGGAGATGAAAGCCGAGGCTATCGAGAACACCGTCGACCGCCTGTCAACACTTGCGCCGTCATTCGGTGGCGAAATCTGGCCACGAATCGAGTGGGCTCACGACAGCAAGCGGTTACGAAAGCGGGGTCGTGAACAAATTACGACGCTTGTCGGGCAGGTCGGCGACCAGTTGGATGGAATTGTTGTGCCGAAAGTTGGCCGTTTAGCTGATGTCGAAGCAGCCAACCGTGCCGTTGCAGAGGCTGAACGCGAACACGGCTATGATGACGGGTCAATCGAGGTTGCGATTATTGTCGAGACGGCGGCCGCGGTGTCGGACCTTCATACGATTGCACAACTCGGCGAAAACGACCGTCTCGGGGCGTTTGTCTTCGGTCCTGTCGACTACACGGCGGACCTTGGAGGGCGGGCGATGGACAACGAGCGCCCACGCTGGAACGGTGTGCTTGAACGGCTATCGAACGAAGCATCAGCCGGTGGAATCGTTGCTATTGGTGGTCCGTTTGACCGACTGTTTGACAAACGAGCGGGCGTCACCTACTACAATGCACCCGGCTACGCCGACCAGATCGAACACGAGGCACGCATCGGCTTCGATGGCTCGTGGTCACTTCATCCTAAACAGACCGCGCAGGCAAACCGTATTCACATGCCAACCGCCGATGAACTCGACCGGGCAGTTGGAAATATCGAACAGTTCAACGACGCCAAACGCGACGGGACTGGCGCGGTCATTATCAACGGCCAGATGGTCGATGAAGCGACCTACAAGAACTTCGCCAACACGGTCGCGACGGTCCGGGCTATCGACGATACACACCCCTCGCAGACCGGTGAGTACTACGACGCCGCGCTTCTTGACCGAACCAGAGCGGTCGAACTCTAGAACTGGTCGCGCTGGTCACAGGGGCTGTAGACAAGTCACACGATTTCTCCGACTCGTACAATCTGTTTGACCCATACGAAACTATTCAAAACAGGGCTACACGATGAAACATAGCACCGTGTGAGACTGAATGAGTCCCGTTCTCGACTCATTACGGAACTTTCTTGAGTACCGTCCGTACACGACTGAATATGTCGGAACAACCGTCTAAACGAGAGGGGTGGTCGACCAGAGTGGCATTTATTCTGGCAGCAGTGGGAAGTGCTGTCGGTCTCGGGAACATCTGGCGGTTCCCGTTTATCACAGGGGAAAACGGTGGGGCAGGATTCCTGCTCGTCTACTTGCTTTTCATCGGTATCGTGGGCTTTCCAGCGATACTTGTCGAATTCGTCATCGGGCGCAAAACCGACCGTAACCCCGTTGGCGCGATGCGTGAAATTGGGCACGGAATCTGGAAGTACGTCGGCTGGGTGTTTGTCGTCACGACGTTCGTCATCATGTCTTACTACAGCGTCATCGCTGGGTGGACAATTCGTTATACAGTGCTTGGTCTGCAGGACGGGTACAAAGCAGATATTGCCGCCGCAGGCGAACAGTTCGGACAACTGTCGTCTGGGCTCGAAGCGATGGCCCTTCATGGCCTCTTTTTGCTCGCTATCATCGCCATCGTCGGCTTGGGCATCCGGCGCGGTATCGAACTCGCAGTCAAGGTGATGGTCCCGGCAATCATCGCTATCGTGCTCGGTCTGGCTGCTTGGGCGTCGACGCTATCGGGGGCTAGTGAAGGCTACTCGTTTTATCTCTCGCCCGACCTCGGTCGGATTATGGCTGACTGGACCTCGATTCTCCCGGCTGCGGCCGGTCAGGCTTTCTTTACGCTCTCGCTTGGATTTGGTATCATGATTACCTATGCTTCCTATATCGATGAAGACAGAAATCTCGCCACTGACGGCGCGATAATCATCTGCTTTGATACGGTTATTGCGGTGCTTGTGGGGCTTATCGTGTTTCCCATTCTGTTCTCTGCAGGTGTCGACCCCGGCGAACCCGGTCCGGGTGCTATTTTCGTGAGTCTGTCAGCGGCCTTTGGCGACCTTTCGCTTGGTGGGGTTGCGGGAGCGGTCTTCTTTGGCACAGTTATTATCGCGGCGCTGTCCAGTGCGATTAGCCTTACCGAGGTCGTCGTCTCTTATGCGGTTGACGAACACGACATTCCGCGACTCCGGGCGACGGTCCTTGTCTGTGCACTGCTTTTTGTCCTCGGCTTGGCGCCCGCCTACGATATCGTCCTGCTCTCGCTGTACGACGGACTCATGGACGGGATTTTGCTGATTCTTGGAGCGTTACTTATCTCCGTCTATGTCTCATGGGGCTGGTCCGATGAGGCACTCGAAGAACTCGAAAATGGAGTCGGCGACCTTGGACCGCTCGGGCCAACCTGGGTCTGGCTGGTTCGTATCCCCGTTATCGCCGTGTTACTGGTCTCTCTCTGGCTTGGCATTCTCGACTACGTTGATTTCCTTACTGGCGACTTCGCCGACTGGCTGGGCGAGTTGTAACGGTCATAGCCACAAGATACGGAGGCTGCCGTAGCCAACAAATCCTTATTTACCGAAGCCAAGGTTACTGCAATGACTGGAGGCCCGGCATCTGATGATTCGCTGCTTCCTCCCGGAAGTAGTGTCGACTCGGCGACGGAGCTTCACCCGACACCTGCGGCGGCATTCCAGCAGCTAGGCAACAAAGCTCGCGTGGATATCCTCCGCTTGTTGACTGCTGACGGTCCGTGCTCGTTCTCGACACTGTTTGAGGCCAGCGACAGCGACACCTCTGCGGGATTTGCCTATCACCTTCGGCAACTCGACGACCGGTTCGTCCGCCAGCGAGCCGACGAGCGCTGGGAGCTGACTGCTGCTGGCCGAGAGGCTGCACGCACAGTCGTCTCCGGGGAGTTTACTCGTGGCGTCGACCACGACGCGGTCACACTCTCTGAGCCCTGCCCGCTCTGTCACGAAGGGGCACTGACGCTTTCGGTATCGCGGAGTACTGCAGAGGTTGCCTGTAGTGGCTGTGGAGAGTCAGTGATGCGATTATCGTTCCCGCCGAGCGGACATATCCGTGACGAGGACGACCTTCCAGGGGCACTTGATACCTACCACAGAAACCGTATCCGTACGTTTGTCGACGGCGTCTGTCCCGACTGTGGTGGGTCTGTCGAGACGAGCCCGGAACTCGTGGGGTCAGACGGGGCCAACGGGGACCCCCTGACAGCACAGCTTGCCTGTTCGTGTACCCGCTGTCCGGCTAGCTTTGACTGTCCGGCAACGCTGTCGGTACTCGACCACCCGGCAGTTGTCTCTTTCTATGATGACCATGGACAGAACATCACAGAGCGCCCAGTCTGGAACGCTGGACCTGAATGGCGCGAGCGCGTGCTCTCGACGGAGCCGTGGTGTCTGCTCGTTCAGACCCAACTTGACGACGAGGTGCTCGAACTGTTTATTGGCGGTGACGGAGCCGTCCACGAACACCGCCGACGGTCTGAGGACGCCAGCGCACCCGCCGACGCGACTGATGTCCCAACCGAATCAGGTGAGCGTGGCGACGACGCTGCAGCCTAACTTTGTGTCGTGATTGTGACTGTATGACACCGCAGCCAACAACGTTATAAAGATAAACTGTTCTATATCATTGCATGTACGAAGAAGCATTCGACTTACTACTTCCGTTTGCCCTAACAGGCCTATACACTGTTATGGCGACGCTGTTTGCCGGACTCGGGTTCCTGTTTGAATACAAAAGCTACCTGTTCCTAAGCGGCGGCAAACTGTTTATCGGGCTTTGGGCGGCCGTAGTCGGCCTGATTGCTCTCAATGCATCGCTCCGCGTCACCAAAGATAGACTCACACAGCGACTTGGACTGGCACACTCCTAATCTGCTCAAACAACCTGTTTTCGGCGACCGTCAGAACTCTGTTTCCTCAAGCAGTGTTTCCTGTTTTTCACTCCCGAAGGGCTCGAACCCACTTTCGCGGGTCACAGCCACGTCGAGTGTCTCGCTTGTCAGCTCGCGGTCCTCAGATGCTAGCGCGCGCACGGCGACTTTTAGCCCTGAGTGCTCGTCGAGTCCCGTCTCGTACTCGGCTTCGAGGGACTCTCGGATGTCGCCGCTGTCTTTTCCAATCGCGGTTGCTGCCCACTCGGTTGGTGTCCCCGAGGGGTCGACCCCGTAAAGCCGTGGCGTCTCGACGAACCCACCTACGAGGACTGCGGCACCGAACGGGCGGGTTCCGCCGACCTGTGTCGATTCCTGAACGAAATCGGCGAGTGCCTTCGAGACGGTTTCGACGCCTGGCTGTTCATCGTACCGGAGTTGCTCTTGGTGAGCAAATCGCCGGCCGTACTCGACAAGCCTACGGCCGTCAGCGACGTGACCAGCCGTCGCGATACCAAGCTGTCCGTCGATATCTCGCAGCTTTTCGATGCTCTCTGGCACCACCAGTGACGACCGGGCGTTTCCATACGACGCGAATACCACGCTATCCTCGGTTGTCACTCCCACCGTTGGTCCGCCCCGTTCTACGGCCTCGCGGGCGTACTCAACCTGGTAGAGTCGGCCATCCGGAGAGAAAATCGTACTTCCCCGGTCGTAGGCCTGCTGGTTGTTCGGCTCCATCAGCTCGCACCTCCGTTCATATCGGTCACATCACCGATTTGGACGCCCTCTCTGGTTATAGTTGCGATGGTCACGCCGTTCCCGCTCGCTGTATCTCGTTCGCTTGCGGCCAGCACCGCGTCGGTTGCTACATCTGTCGCCTCGGAAACCGAGAGCTGTGGCTCCATCCGGCCTTCGAGAAGGCCATAGGCAGTCTGCATTCCGCTCCCACCCGCGGCGTAGCTGTCTTCGATAACGCTTCCGCTGCCATCGAGTTCAAAGACGTGGCCGCCCGTCTCGTCGACACCACCAAGCAGCGGTTGGACTGGCAGTCCTCGAACGAGGTGGCCTGTGGTCTTCGAGAGTGCCTTCATGCTCATCGGTTCGCCGTGGCGGGTCCGGTAGAGACTGGCCTCGGCCTGTAGAGAGTCGAGCAACTGCTGTGCCGGGCCGACCGCACCGGAGATTGCCATCGTCGCGGTCGAGTGGACCTGCGAGAGTTTCTCGACGTCTTTGCTGGCGGTAAACCGCCCACCAAGACTCATCCGTTTGTCAGCCCCCATCACAACGCCGTCTGCTGCAGCCAGAGCCACGATAGTCGTTCCCGTCTTGTAGGTTGGCCCATCGGCCTCGTTGGTCTCATATGCTGTCGTCCGCTCAATTGAGCCAACGGTCTCTCGTTCGAACCGCTCGTCGGTCTCAAACCGTGATTCGTACATCATGAGTAACAACGGGCTGTTGGGGGAAATATGTTATCTAAAATATATTTTAGCGACTGAGCTGGTAGGACTGTCTGTCGATATACGCAAATACACAACACAAGACGAACAGCTAGGTCAGCCGAGCGATAACAGCATCTCGGACCGATTCGGTTGATGCCGTCCCACCGAGATCTGGCGTGTGTGGACCGTCAGCAAGCACAGCTTCGACGGCCTGACGAACACGGGTACTCTCCTCGTCGTGACCCAGATATTCGAGCAACAGGGCCGCAGAGAGAATTGTCGCTGCTGGGTTTGCGACACCCGTTCCAGCGATGTCAGGTGCCGTCCCATGGACTGGCTCGAATAGAGCGTTCTCCTCTCCGATATTTGCCGAAGGCAACAGACCGAGGCCACCGACCAGTCCTGCCCCGAGGTCCGAGAGGACATCACCCGCAAGGTTCGGGCAGATGATGACGCCGTACTCTTCGGGATGCATGACCAGTTCCATCGCCAGCGCATCCATAAGTTCGGTGTTATAGGACGCGTTTCGGTTCGCTCCGACGCGTTCGACAGCATCGAGAAAGAGGCCGTCCGTCTCGCGCATCACATTCGCTTTGTGAGCGACCGTGACCTGCTCGTACCCGTTGTGATTCGCGTACTCAAAGCCAAAGCTGGCAACTGCTTTCGACGCTGTCTCGGTCACAACGCGGGTCAGCGTCCGCACGCCGTCGGCGACTTCGCTTTCGATGCCTGAGTAGACGCCTTCTGTATTCTCGCGGACAAAAACGAGGTCCGTCTTGGGGGCGACAGCATCGACACCCGGGTATGCACGTACTGGCCGCACGTTTACATACGAGTTGACAACCGACCGCAACGGAAGTATCACGTCCGCTGCTGTTTCCCCTGCTGCGCCAAACAGCGTCACGTCCGCGTCGGCGACAGCCTCACGCGTCTCATCGGGAAGTGCCTTGCCCCGCTGGGATTTCGTTTTGTCGCCAGCTTCGCTGTGGACGAACGACAGCGACACATCAAGCGTCTTCAACACGTCGACAGCGGCAGGGACAACCTCCCGGCCGATGCCGTCTCCGGGGACAACGGCGACCTCGTGGCTCATGACTTTCCTCCACCGATATACGGCAACTCCGAAGCCGTCGTCTCGATTGCCTGCTGGTTTGACTGCATGAGTGCCGTCGTGTCCCAAATGCCCTCGACTAGTGCCTTCCGCTGGCCCTCGTCGACGGTTGCATCGATAGCTGTTGACTCCCCGTAGCTAATCGTTTCCTCCTCTATATCTACCGAGATATCGCCGGTGGGGTGTGCCTCGACCCAGTCCTGAAGCGCCACAATCGCCTCCGCGCTTGCTGTCACTGTTGGAATCCCAAGCGAAAGACAGTTGCCCGCGAATATCTCGGCGAAACTCTCGCCGATGATGGCATCGATTCCCCAGCGCATCAGCGCCTGTGGGGCATGCTCCCGCGAGGAGCCACAACCGAAATTGGAGTTGACGACCAGTACAGTGGCATTCTCGTACTGTGGCTGGTTCATCGGGTGGTCTGTTGGATTGTCTTTTTCGTCGTATCGCTGGTCAAAGAAGGCGAACTGTCCAAGACCATCGAAGGTGACAACCTTCAGGAACCGGGCCGGAATAATCTGGTCGGTATCGATGTCGTTCCCTCGCAACGGCAGACCAGTCCCCGAAACGTCTGTTACTGACGGAACTGCAACGCTGTCGCTCATGCCGACACCCCCGGCTGGGAGCCGACCGTATCGTCATCTGTCGAGAGGTCACGAACGTCGGTCACCTCGCCGGTAATGGCAGCCCCAGCGACCATCGAGGGGTTCATCAGGACGGTCCGACCTGACGAGCTTCCCTGACGGCCGACGAAGTTTCGGTTCGAAGAGGAGGCACACACCTCGTCGCCGACCAACTGATCGTCATTCATCGCGAGACACATCGAACAGCCGGGCTCGCGCCACTCGAAGCCAGCGTTGACGAACACGTCACGCAGTCCTTCGGCCTCAGCCGCGGCACTGACGCGCTGGCTCCCGGGGACGACCAGTGCGCGTACGTCCTCGTGGACGTGTTTGCCTTCGACGACTCGGGCCGCCCGCCGGATATCGGGGAGTCGCGCGTTAGTACACGAACCAAGGAAAGCTACGTCGACCGCGTACCCCTCCATCGTCTCACCCGGCTCGACACCAATGTGTGTCTGTGCGTCGCGCGCACGCGCCTGCTTGTCTTCCTGTAGCGCCGTTGGCTTGGGAATCGGTTCGGTAATACCGACACCCTGTTCGGGTGTCGTCCCCCAGGTGACGACCGGCTCTAACTCTCCACCGTCGATGGTGATAACGTCGTCATACTCGGCATCCGCGTTGCTTCGAATTGACTCCCAGTATGGCCGGAGTCGGTCAAACTCATCGGGGTTCTCGGTGAAGTATTCGGTTGTTTTGAGCCACTCGTAGGTCGTCTCGTCAGGGTTGACGTAGCCAGCTCGTGCCCCGCCTTCGATAGACATGTTACAGAGACTCATTCGACCGGCCATGTCGAGGGCCTCGATGGCCTCGCCGGCGTACTCGTACACGTAGCCAACGCCGCCGTCGGTGCCAAGCCGTCGAATAATCTCCAGAATAACGTCTTTCGCGGTGACGGCCACACCCAACTCTCCTGTCACCTCGACTTTGCGGACTGCTTTTTTATCCATCGCAATCGTGCCCGTCGCAAGAACATCCCGAATCTGGGAGGTACCGATGCCAAAGGCTAGTGCGCCGAAAGCACCGTGTGTCGCCGTATGAGAGTCGCCACAGACGATTGTCTTGCCGGGTTGTGTAAGTCCCTGTTCTGGCCCGACAACGTGGACAATCCCCTGATTACCAGTTGTCGGGTCCAGCAGGTCGATACCTGCATCCTCGGCGTTTGCCTCTAGGGCCTGCATCATCTCTTCGGCGGCGTCGTCAGCGTACGGGCGGGACCGGTCGTCGGTCGGGACGATATGGTCGACAGTACCCAGCGTCAGGTCCGGACGGGCGACTTCCATCCCCCGCTCGTTGAGCATCGAAAACGCTTGCGGGCTCGTCACCTCATGGATAAGGTGAAGCCCGACGAACAGCTGGTCTTGCCCGTTTGGGAGCGTTGTTACCCGGTGAGCGTCCCAGACCGTGTCGTACAGTGTCCCCTCACTCATTTTTTACATCTGTTTCTTCTGTTCCGCGTTCGAAGGTCCGGTTTGGACCATCGACTGGCGGTGTGTGGTCTATCTCTTTCATTTTCTGGGTAAATTCACCGTCTGTCTCTGTCTCGTCAGCGGCGTGCTGTCCGCCATCGGCTCGTGCCGAGTGGCCTTCGTTGGCACGTTCAAACACCCGCCGCGTCCCATCGACCGGCGGTGTGTGGTCCATCTCTTTCATTTTCATCGGCTGGCCGTCGTCTCGGGTTGGTTTCTGCACTGTCTCTCTGTCTTCTGTCGTGGTGTTTGTCTCTGTCATTCGTTGTGTTGGTTGTCTCTACAGTCGTTTGTGTGTCAATCGTCCGCTGGGGCCGGCTCTTTTGACTCTTCGCCCCACGCGAAGAGTTCGCGCAGTCGGTCCCCAACCTCCTCTATCTCGTGGTTCTGCTCGGCGTGCCTGTACTGCTTGTAAGCTGGCCGATTTGCCTGATTCTCCGAAATCCACTCTCGGGCAAACTCGCCCGACTGGACGCCGTCGAGAATCGCTTCCATCGCCTCTCTGTCGACTACATCTTCGCCACGTGTCAGACCGCCGTACTCGGCGGTGTCAGAGACCGAGTTCCACATCTCCATGTGGCCACCTTCGTACAGCAAGTCGACAATAAGCTTGAGTTCGTTTAGACACTCGAAATACGCCATCTCTGGGGAGTAGCCAGCGTCGACCAGTGTCTCGTACCCTGCTTTGACGAGGTCGGTAACGCCTCCACAGAGCACCGCTTGTTCACCGAAGAGGTCAGTTTCGGTCTCCTCACGGAATGTCGTCTCGATGACGCCCGCACGGGTGCAGCCGATTGCTTGTGCGTAGGCAAGCGCCTGGGCGCTCGCCTCGCCCGTCGCGTCCTGATAGACTGCGAACAGGCCGGGGGTACCTTCGCCACGCTCGTAGGTTCGCCGAACCAGATGGCCCGGCCCCTTCGGTGCGACCATCGTCACGTTGACGTCCTCTGGTGGCTCGATTTGCCCGTAGTGGACGTTGAAACCATGGGCAAACTGGAGTGTGTCACCGGGGTCGAGTTCGGGTGCGACCGTCTCGTAGACCGACGGCTGTACCGTATCGGGGACAAGCATGACGACGATATCTGCCTCGGCGGCCGCATCGGCCGGTGTAGCGACGCGGAGTCCATCGTCTTTTGCGTGTTCACGCGACCGTGACGAGGGACGCAGACCGACAACCACGTCGACGCCGCTGTCGTCGAGGTTCTGTGCGTGGGCGTGTCCCTGGCTCCCGTACCCGAGTACCGCGACCGTCTTGTTCGCAAGCTGTGCACTCTCTGCGTCGCTGTCAGTGTATACTGTTGTGGTGAATTCGTCAGTCATCTGCGATTGTCTCCGTCTGAACTTGCGCCTCTGTCGGCGCTTGATTTGGTTCCGTAACCTGTGCTGTCGGTGCCTCACCGCGGGCAAGGGCAGCGTACCCCGTCCGGGTAATTTCACGAATATCGAACTGGCGGTAGGCGTCGATTGCGGCGTCAATTCGCTGTTCATCGCCCGTTATCTCGACCGTAATCGACCGTGGTCCAGCATCCAGTGTCTGTCCGTTGTACATCTCTGTGATTGCATTGACCTGGTCTGGACTATCGCCGTTTACTTTCACGATGACCAGCTCGCGCTGGACCGCGTCGTCAAGCTCCCGAACGGAAATCACAGGGATGCGCTTTTCGAGCTGCTTTTTGACTTGGTCGATGTTCGGGCGACTTTCCTCGACAACAATTGTCATTCTGGCGAGGTTGTCGTCGATTGTCTGTCCGACGGTCAGCGATTCGATGTTGTACTGCCGGCGGCTGAACAGTCCCGACACCTCGGCGAGGACACCGGGTTCGTGCTTGACTAGCGCCGACAACACCGCTCGTTTGGGTTCGTGTGGTGTCCGGTCGGCGTTCTCGACGGGGATTCCCTGCGTGGTCCGTTCCCCGTCGGGTGTGGTCCGCTCTTGGGGTGCGTCGCCGGGGAGTTCGCCCTGACTCATTCTAACCCCTCCAACTGTGTTTCGTTCAGTGCAAAGCGGGCATTGTCACCGCCGCTTGGAACCATCGGGTAGACGTTCTCCTCAGGGTCGATATGGGCGTCGACAACCGACGGGCCATCGTACTCACGCGCTGCCTGTAGTGTCGCTTCGACAGCATCGGTGTCATCGAGGCGGAACCCACGAGCGCCGAAGGCTTCGGCCAACGTGTCGAACTCGGGAACCCAGCCGTACTCCGAGGCCATGTGTCGGCCATCGAAGAAGCCGTCTTGCCACTGCCGAACCATCCCGATTGCCTCGTTGTTTAAGACGACGACAGTGATATCAAGGTTTTCACGAACTGCAACCGACAGCGACTGGATTGTCATCAGAAACGACCCATCGCCGTCGAAACAGACGACCTCTTTCTCGGGTGCGGCGACCTTCGCGCCGATGGCGGCGGGCAGGCCATAACCCATCGTACCGAGTCCGTGACTCGACACCCATGTCCGGGGTTCGGTGTACTCCCAAAACAGGCAGGCCCACATCTGGTGTTGGCCGACGCCTGTCGTGACAATCGTCTCGTCTGGTGTCACCGTATCTGCCATCTCGACGACGTACTCCGGTTTGAGTGGGTCGTCTTCGGGCATCTCGTAGTCGAGTGAGTACGTATCGACCCACTCCTCGCAGGTTTCACGCCATTCCTCACAGTCAGGCGCAGTCTGTATTCCATCGTCAAGTTGGGTGAGGACTTGGTGTGCATCGCCGACCAGCGGATACTCTGTGAAGATGTTTTTGCTCATCTCGGCAGGGTCGATATCGATGTGAGCAACCTCGGCGTCGGGCGCGAACGTATCGACGCCACCGGTCAGTCGGTCGTCAAAGCGTGTGCCGACGCCCAGCAGGAAATCGGCGTTCGCCAGCGCAAGGTTGGCATACCCTGTGCCGTGCATTCCGGCCATACCCATCGACAGCGGGTCGTCCTCGGGGAACGACCCCAATCCCGGCATCGTCGTGACGACTGGAATCTTGTAGTCGCGAGCGAATGCTCTAAGGCGGTCACTCGCTTCGCCTTTGATGACGCCGCCGCCGGCGAGAATCACTGGACGCTGTGCCGCTTCTAGTGCCTCTGTCGCGGCCGCGACAACTACGTCGTCTGCGTGTTCTGGCGGGCTGTAGGTATCTGGTGTCTCTGGGGTGTCTGGCTTGCTGGTCGTCTCACCAAGCGTGATATCTTTTGGGAGGTCGACCAGCGTTGGCCCCTGCCGTCCATCGTTGGCCAGTGCCCATGCCGTCCCCACTTCATTGCCAACTGTCTCGGAGTCCTGTGCGAAGCTGTTGTGTTTTGTCACTGGCTGTGTGACGCCGGTCGTATCCGTTTCCTGAAACGCGTCGCTTCCGACAAACTCCGTTGGAACTTGCCCGGTCAACGCGAGGAGTGGGTCCGAATCCATGCTTGCGTCGGCGATTCCAGTGACGAGGTTTGTCGCCCCTGGTCCAGATGTGGCGAGACAGACCCCCGGCTCGCCCGCAACAATGCCGTACGCGTCCGCTGCGTGTGCTGCGCCCTGCTCGTGTGCCATCGTGATGTGACGCAACTGATCGTGCTCGTAGAGTGCGTCGTACACGGGCATGATTGCCCCGCCCTGAACACCAAAGAGATGCTCGACGCCGGCGGCTTCTAGCGCCGCGACAACCGCATCAGCTCCTGTTTCGACTCCGTCGGCCCCTGGACGCTCGCCTGCTGTTGTCTCAGGTGCTGGTGCATCCTCAACCGTTGAGTCGTTCTGTTCGTGTCCGTCTGTGCCTGCCCGCTTGCTGGCAGGTCGTTGCTCCTGTGCTGTCCTGTCCATGTGTCTATCTGCTGTGGCTGTTGCTTGGTGACGATGCGGTCGGGGTAATAAAGGAGAAGGTAGTGTAGGGGCTATGCCCCTACAATAATACCGAGGAAAGCAATACCGCTGGCGGCGTTGATTGCCGTGGTGCCAGCGGTCCGTCTCATTACTACATCTTTCCTGTTGCCGCGATATATAACAGTTTCGAGTCTGTCGCTGTAGCTCCCCAAAACGGTTGGACCACCCACCACGACAGGCGTCCAACATCGCTTTCCTCGAACCAGACAGCGGTATCTGCCCGTTATCGCTGCTGTATGGCCGATGCATCGCTCTAAACGCGGACCTCCTCGTGGCGGGTGATATCGACCTCGTGGGCAAACCTCTCTAAGTCGGTATCGGTGACGTGGCCAGCCGAGACACCGCTTTCTTTGACCTTCTGTGTCACCGACCGTACCTCCTCGTCAGTGGGTTCGAACCCAACATCTTCGAGTCGCTTACGCACCGAATGCGTGCCGGTGTGTTTACCGAGGACGAATTCGCGTTCTGCACCGACCATGTCTGGAGTCATCACGCCGGGCTCGAACGTCTCGCTGTTCTCGATGACACCGGCCGCATGGATGCCGCTCTCGTGAGCAAAGGCGTTGTCACCGACAACAGGTTTGTTCCCCGGCACTGGGACTGCCGACTGCTCCTCGACTGTCTTGGACAGGTCAGCAATCTGTGTGGTATCGATACCGGTATCGACATCGTACAACGATTCAAGCCCCATAACGACCTCTTCGTAGGCCGCGTTGCCAGCGCGTTCGCCGATACCATTGACCGAGACCTGTGCCTGACTCGCACCGCCCCTGTAGCCTGCAAGTGCATTTGGCGTCGCCAGCCCGAAGTCATCGTGAGTGTGAACGTCCACACGAGCGTCGCCGCTGGCGTCGACGACATCTGCGACGAGTGCCTGGAACCGCTCAGGTGTACTGACACCACAGGTATCGGGCACATTTATCCAGTCCGCACCGGCATCGGCAGCCGCGTTGACGATATCGGACAGGAATTCCTCATCGGTTCGGGTGGCGTCCATCGGCGAGAACATGCATTCTGCGCCGGCCTCGACAACTCGCGTGATTGACTCGACAGCTTGTTGTTTCGCTTCTGTCCTAGTTGCGTGCATCGAGTCCTCGAGTTGTACGTCACTGGTCGACACGAACACGTGGACCATATCGACGCCGCTATCGAGGGCCGCCTCGATGTCATTTTCCACTACGCGGGCGAGACCACAGACTGTGGTCGAAGTTGCCGCGGCGATGTCACGGACCGCCTCAAACTCGTCATCGCTGTTGACCGGGAACCCTGCCTCGATGACATGGGTACCCATCTCGTCGAGTTGCGCCGCTATCTGGCGTTTATTCTCGTACGAGAACGATGTCCGTGGCGTTTGCTCACCGTCACGCAGTGTGGTGTCGAAAATTCGTACGTCTTGAC
This sequence comes from Halovenus rubra, assembly GCF_026586665.1. Taxonomy (GTDB): domain Archaea; phylum Halobacteriota; class Halobacteria; order Halobacteriales; family Haloarculaceae; genus Halovenus; species Halovenus rubra. The sequence continues at coordinate 105,146 of NZ_JAODIY010000008.1, read as the reverse complement.
TGAGGGAGTTAGTAGTTGTTCCCTGGAAGAACTCGATCCGCCGGGGTCGCCGACGTATCCTCGTTGTAAGCCATAAGCATCTGTACAGCGTAGGTGCAGGTATATAAAACTATCCTTAACACACCATATGATACCATTTAACGTATTGTCCCACCGCTTAAGTCCCCCCGGGACAACGAGGAGCCAATGAGTGAGCAACCCACACATCAAGACGACCGTAGTAAAGACCCGGAATTACCGAGCAACGACGTGACCGAAGGGACTGAGCGCGCCCCGCATCGGGCGATGTTTCGCGCGATGGATTACGACGATGATGACCTCTCTTCGCCGATGGTCGGCATCGCTAACCCGGCGGCGGATATCACGCCGTGTAACGTCCACCTTGACGATGTTGCCGAGAGTGCCTACGACGGTGCCGACGAGGCTGGCGGGATGCCCATCGAGTTCGGAACCATCACCATCTCTGATGCGATTTCGATGGGGACCGAAGGAATGCGTGCCTCGCTTATCTCTCGGGAGATAATCGCTGACTCGGTCGAACTGGTTGCATTCGGAGAGCGTCTGGATGGGTTGGTGACGGTGGCCGGCTGTGACAAGAACCTGCCCGGCATGCTGATGGCAGCGATTCGGACGAACCTCCCCTCAGTGTTTCTCTACGGTGGCTCTATTATGCCCGGCGAACACGAGGGCCGCGAGATTACGGTGCAAAACGTCTTCGAGGGAGTTGGCGCGGTCGCACAGGGCGAGATGTCCGAGGACGAACTCGAAGAGATGGAACGCAACGCTTGTCCCGGCGCTGGCTCCTGTGGCGGGATGTTCACCGCCAATACGATGGCTTCGATTAGCGAGGCACTCGGGTTTGCCCCACTCGGAAGCGCATCGCCACCCGCCGAGGGCAAAAAGCGGTATGAGGTGGCCCGCCGGTCTGGCGAACTTGCCGTCGAGGTAATTCAGGAACAGCGCCGCCCAAGCGACTTCCTTTCACGAGAATCGTTTGAAAACGCCATCGCCTTGCAGGTTGCTGTCGGTGGCTCGACCAACGGGGTTCTTCACTTGCTTGCTCTTGGTGCCGAGGCAGGAATCGACCTCTCGATAGAGCGATTCGACGAAATCAGCCGTCAGACACCAAAGATTGCTGACTTACAACCCGGCGGCGTCCATGTTATGAACGACCTCCACGAAGTCGGTGGCGTCCCGGTCGTTCTCCGGCGGCTACTCGATGCTGACCTGATTCACGGTGACGCGTTGACGGTCACGGGCCGAACGATTGCCGAGGAAATTGCTCACCTCGAATCTGAGGGCCGTCTTCCGACAGACGAGGAAATCGACGAGGAGTGGCTGTACACCGTTGACGAGCCAAAACAGGCCGAAGGAGCAATCAAGATTCTTTCGGGCAATCTTGCTCCTGACGGAAGTGTGCTAAAAGTGACTGGTGAAGACGAGACATTCCACCACGAAGGGCCGGCTCGCGTCTTCGAGAGCGAGGAGGCGGCAATGGCCTACGTTCAGGAGGGTCACATTGAGAGCGGCGATGTCATCGTCATCCGCAACGAGGGACCATGTGGCGGGCCGGGGATGCGTGAGATGCTTGGCGTCACCGCTGCTGTCGTCGGTCAGGGCCACGAGGATGATGTTGCGCTGCTTACTGATGGTCGTTTCTCGGGTGCAACCCGCGGACCGATGATTGGACATGTTGCCCCCGAAGCGTACGTCGGCGGTCCAATTGCTGCTGTTGAAGACGATGATACCGTGACTGTGGACATTCCAAACCGGAAGCTATCGGTCGACCTCACCGACGCGGAGCTCGAAGAAAGGCTGGCCGACTGCGACGCGCCTGACCCAGCCTACGAACACGGCGTTCTGGCAAAGTACGTCCGTGACTTTGGGTCTGCTGCGAACGGAGCTGTGACTAATCCCGGCGTAATGTGGGATACCAACGACTGACTACACTCAGTTTGCAGTCTCGATAGCCTGGCTAAGGTCGGCGATGATATCTGCTGGGTCCTCGATACCAACCGAGAGACGAATCATATCTGGTTTGACGCCAGCAGCGAGTTGTTCTTCCTCAGTGAGTTGCTGATGGGTCGTTGAGGCGGGATGGATAACGAGCGTTTTGGCGTCGCCGACGTTTGCGAGCAACGACGCAAGCTCGGTGTTACCTACGGCATCTTTTGCGGTTTCGAAGTCACCGAGACCGAACGTTACCATGCCACCGTACCCGCCGTCGAGGTACTCGCTTGCCTCCTCATGTGTCTCGTGGTCGGACAAGCCGGGATAAGATACCCACGCAACGTCAGGGTGTTCGTCGAGATACTCCGCGACGGTTAGTGCGTTCTCGGCGTGGCGTTCGACCCGGAGCGGGAACGATTCGAGCTTTTGCAGCGTGACCCAGGCGTCGAAGGGTGCCTGTGCATTTCCTAGACTTCGGGTGCCACGGCCGATTGCGGCGAAGGTAAGTGCGGCGTCACCGAACCGCTCAGCGAAGTTGACGCCGTGGTAGGCGGGGTTATCCTGTGCGAGCTCGGGATATTTCTCGGCGTGTTCTTCCCAGGGGAATGAGCCACCGTCGACGACGACACCACCCACCGTCGAGCCGGCTCCATGAATCCATTTTGTCGTTGACTCCCAGATGATGTCCGCGCCGTGTTCCAGTGGCCGACAGAGTGCGGGCGTCGCAAAGGTGTTGTCGACGAACAGTGGCACGCCGTTTTCGTGTGCGATGTCGGCAACGCGCTCGATGTCCGGCGTGGTGAGTGCCGGGTTACCGAGCGTTTCGATGTGGACGTACGCGGTGTCCTCGTCGATGGCCTCCTCGTAGGCTTCGTAATCGAGCGTATCGACAAACCGTGTCGTCACGCCCCGCCGCTCAACAGTGTGGGTCAGGTAAGTATACGTGCCACCGTAGAGCGCTTTCGCAGAGACGATATTGTCACCGGCCGATGTCAGCAGAAAGTTCACGAGATCAAACGCCGCCATGCCGGAACTGGTTGGGACAGCACCGACACCACCTTCGAGGTCGGCGAGTCTGTCGCCGAGTTGCTTGACCGTCGGATTCAATAGCCGTGAGTAGATGAACCCCTCTTCTTCGAGTGCAAATAATCGCGCCGCGTGGTCGGGGTCGTCGAACACGAAAGAGGTCGTCTGGTGTATTGCCGGTGCGCGTGCACCTGTTGAAGGGTCGGGGTCGGTTCCCGCATGAACTGACCGAGTGTCGAAGCCATACGTGTCTTCTTGCTGTGGCATACATTCATTTCGACCCGACACCACCTAAGTACAGCTTCCCTGTCAGGAACTGCCGCAGTCGAAGGCAACTGGCACAAGGTGCCGATACGTCGAGTTGGTAGTGTTTAATTAAACGCAGGCGCTAAGTCCCCTTCCTCAAGAAGCGAACCGCGTTAGCGGTGAGCGAGTAGGGTGGGGTAGTTTACTGGCGCTCGTTTGTTTTTGCTGTTGGGCAGGTAAGCTCCTCTGTATCGACACGCTCGCTGTGGCAGTCACATCCTGCTTGGCCATCTCCGTCTTTGCCGAGGAGGCCTGCAAGTGGCGGGCCGACATTCTCGGGTTCGATGAGGAACGCATCGTGGCCGTGGTCAGACTCGACGGTTTCGTGGGTCACGGGTGTATCGTTCTCCCGGAAAGCCGCTGCAAGGCGGTCGGCCTGGTCAACAGTGAAATGCCAATCCCCGGTAAACGAGAGTATGAGGGCCTCGCCATCGAACGCCGATAGGGCCTCAACGTCAGAACCACGGCCCGCAGCGAGGTCGTAATCGTCCATCGCACGGGTCAGGTACAGGTAGGCGTTCGCGTCGAAGCGCTTGACAAACGAGGCAGCCTGATAATCGAGGTATGATTCCACGTCGCGGTAGGCAAACCGCTCGCGTGCTGAGTCCGCAGGAAACTCGTGACCATCGCCCTGCCCATCTGCTTCGCGGCGACCAAACTTGCGGTCCATCGACTCCTTTGAGAGGTACATGATGTGACCAAGCTGTCGCGCTAACGCCAACCCGTCGCGCGGGGGCTGCTCGTCGTAGTAGTTGCCGCCGTTCCAGTTCGCATCAGATCGGATTGCTCGACGGGCCACTGCATCCATGCCTAGACACTGCGTGTCGAGTCGCGGTGCCGTTGCGATTGCCCCAACGCGGTCCACAGACTCGGGATAGCGAGCACTCCACTCTAGGGCGTTCATTCCGCCGACACTTCCACCAACGACTGCGTGCAACTTATCAACTCCGAGATAGTCGAGAAGTTGGCGCTGTGCTCGCGTCCAGTCTCCGACTGTCACCGGTGGAAATGCAGGTCCCCAGCGGCCGTGGTCGTCGGCCGCTCGTCCCGTTGGCGCTTCGCTGGCTGGCCCCGACGAGCCATAACACGAGCCTGGAACGTTCGCACAGACTACATAATACTGGTCGGTATCGATTGGCTTGTTGGGACCGACGATATCGTGCCACCAGGCTGCCGCCTGCCCGGTCTGACCGGCGTCGGTGTCACCGATGTCGGCGACGTTTTGGCTTCCGGTGAGCGCGTGACAGACGAGGACAGCGTTACTTTCTGATTCTGTCTGGTCTTCCGTAGAGTTTCCCCGCGTGGTGGCCCCTTCGAACTCTCCGTAGGCCTCGTAGGCAACCTTGAGGTCAGGAATTGTCTCACCACACTCGAACGTAAACTCGCCCAGTGAGACGGTTTCAGCAGTGACCCGAGTCATCTACACATGCATTTCGTTGGGGAACGACATTCCAACTTCGTCACCGGCACTTCTTACCAGCGCCCTCCGTAACCGGGCCTGTGTTAGGGTTTTCGACCGCGACGTATCCGGCACTGCTCGTCCAGTAGTGCCACATCGCTTTTTATCCTACTGACCGGAGTCGTTGCTATGCTGACCAAAGAACTCCTGCGTGTCTCCCGGCATGGCGGCGGTTATCGGCCTCAGTTTGCCGACGAGAGCCACGAACAGATAGCCGCGCGCGTCATCGGCTGTTATCAGGGCCATGTCGGTGAGCAACGGGAGACGCTCCGGGAGACACTCTCTACTATCGAACGCGAGAGCGACGATTTTAAACTTGTCCGTGGGTTTGCGAAACTCCTCGACCGCGAGGCGACCTGGGAGGTACAATCTCCAATCGACCCGGAACGAGCGCGGGAGGCGGCCTTCGCCGCCAGCGAGGCTGTCGGTGTCGTTACGGAGGCCGAGCGGATGGCGGCACTCGACCGGGTGGCACAGCAACTCGACGCGACACCCGAGTCTGTCGAGGGGTCGCTGTATGCCGACCTCGAATCACGTGAGGTTCTCGCCGAGGTCGACTCCCGGTGGTCGCCAGCCGAACTCGTCGAGCAGTACAACCTCTCGCTCGCCCAGACGGCGCTGTTCGACGCGACCGAGGTGCGAATCCGGTCGAGCGACCCGAAGACCGTCGTCTCCGCGCTCAAGCGTCTTCGACTGCTCTACGAAATCCGCCGCCTCCCTGAGAGCGAGCGCCGGAGTGTCGCGGACAACGACCGGGAAATCGTCGTCACCGGCCCAGACGCACTGTTCAAAAAGACCCGCCGGTACGGCACGCGGTTCGCCCGCCTGCTCAGGACTGTCGCCAAAACCACCGAGTGGCGACTGGAGGCGACTGTCGACGACCGAGGCACCGAGCGCAATCTTGTACTCACAGACGGGGACGTGACCGTTCCGGGCGTCGATCCGGTGACCGAGGTCACCTACGACAGTGGCATCGAAGCAGAGTTCGCCCGCCGTTTCGAGTCACTGGATCTCGACTGGACACTCGTCCGCGAGCCTGATGCGGTCGCGGCTGGCGAGCACGTCGTTATCCCCGACTTCGCGCTCGACTACGATTTCGGTGATTTCCGTGTCTACTTCGAGATTATGGGTTTCTGGACTCCCGACTACGTCGAGAAGAAATTGACTCGTCTTGAGGAAGTCATGGACGTTGAGTTACTCGTCGCAGTCGACGAGAGTCTCGGCGTTGGTGAAGAAATCGAGGACCGTGACCACCGCGCAATCCCCTACTCAGGAAGCGTCCGCATCAAGGACGTACGGAACGCGCTCCGACGCTACGAGGAGCAACTACAGGCCGATGCTGCCCAAACACTTCCCGATGTACTCCACCCCGAGGCCGACGTGGTAACTCTAGCCGCGCTCTCGGATGAGTACGGGGTGAGCAAACAAGCTATTGAGGACATGGCCTTCCCCGACCACGAGCGCGTTGGTGGGACACTCCTCAGGCCAGCCGTACTCGACACTATCAGCGAAGAGATAACGCCTGGTCTGTCACTCGCGGCCGTCGAGGGCGTGCTTGAGGAGTATGGTTGCTCGGAGACAAGCGCGGTCCTTGGGCATCTAGGTTATGGAGTCGAGTGGGAGGGGTTGAGCGGTGGCACAGTCAGAGAGCGGTAGTCAGCAGGGCAGCCACGGCATGTGTTTGTGCTGGCATTGTGACGGAATAGCTGCTCAGTAGCGGTGTCGACTGAGCGCTGCGGAAACCATCCCATAAAAACAATATTTGGACTGGGTCGAAAAGAGAGGCCACGTCTGTTGTAAACCAGCGTATCCTGAAACCGGCGACGACACCTGCAGATACATTAATCAATAACTTCAACCCCGGTAATCTCAAACCGTGCTCCGTCGCTCTTGCTATCGGTGAGACAGATCTCCCACCCATGAGCGCCGGCAATTTCTTGGGCGATGTTCAGTCCGAATCCCGTCCCATCATCGGCGCTTGAGTATCCGGAATCAAACACGTCACCGCGGTGCTCGACCGAGACTCCGGGGCCGTCATCGGCAACATAGAAGCCATCGGCCATCTCTCCTAGAGTTACAACCACCTCCTCACCACCATGCTCGACCGCATTCCGAAACAGGTTCTCCAGCAGTTCTTGTAGGCGCGGTGAGTCAGCACGAATCGTCTGGGCAGTCTCAACTACGAGTGTTGCCTCTGCTGTTGATATGTTCTGCCAAGTGTTCTCTGCGAGCGTAGTAACGTCAACAGCGCCTTTTTCTTCAATTACGTCTCCCTGGCGCGCGAGCACCAAGAGATCCCCAATCAAAGATTCCATCCGTTCATGAGCCTCTTCTACAGCGACAAGGTGCTCATTCTCACTCTGAGCTTCCGTCTGTGCGAGGTCGAGACGTAGCTGAGCGACGTTGAGAGGATTCCGGAGGTCATGAGACACCGTGCTGGCGAACTTGTTAAGTTTCTCATTTGACTGTTCGAGGGACTGTTTCGTCGCTTCAAGCTCCTGTTCTCGTCGTTTTTGCGGTGTGATATCATGAAGTAATATAATGCTTCCATGCTCTGGGGAGGTACCGACTGGCGATCTGGACACAGCAAAATATCGTTCCCGGCCGTTGTTTGTGATCGTTATCTCGGATTCGACGTCGTCCTCGTCGCTGAACCGTTCGAGCATTTCATCAAACCCAGACTCGAAGAACTCGTCTGCAGGCGTGCCGACATATCCCGGGTCGTTGTCGAACAATTTACGAGCGCGCTCGTTCGCATCGACAACGCGGGAGTGTCTGTCGAGTGTGATTATCGCAGCATCCATCTCGTCCATTACTGTCCGCCTGGCTACCGGCACAATATCCAGAAACCGGGCTCGAAACAGCACCACAGCCAGGATTGGGACTGCGAGTAAAAACCCGACCGATGAAACATTGTACGGGAGATTGAAGATTCCAAACGTGGACACGATGCTTGCCGGGAGGATTGGAACGGCGATGAATGAAAGCCAGGCGAACTGTTTACGACGGATTCCCGTTGAGCGGATGGCCCCACGTATGAGGAGTGCCTCACCAGTCAACCCACACAGATAGCTCGCAGTTGTATGGACCCACCACCACCCAAACGTGTTCATAACCACTGTATCCACGTTATGAACGACCCCTGCAGTGACTCCGGAACCTGGCGTGTACAGAAACTGGTGGACGTGATTCGTCCAGAGTAGCAATTGCAAAAGAAAGATTCCAGCGCCGAGTCCGATTGCCGTCTGCCGGATATGATTCACATAGTCGGTGACAGAGAGCGCCAGCAACAACCATCCTGCTACCGCAAGTTCAGTGCCAAGTATTAGAAAATGAAAGCCACTCACGGTAACTCTATACTCCATAGTAAACTTCGGAATCGCAAGTCCGAACATCCACAACCCAACCCCAGCGGTGAAGACGGCGTACCCTCGACTGCCGGGTTTGTCGAAGTTATCGACAGCTGGTTTCAGGAGGATCAGGGCTACCATCCCTGCAAGGATCTGAACACTCCCCACCAGTTGTGGGCTGAACACCATCTTGCTCTGGTATATAATCAACTACAATACGTAAATAATCCTCGCTGAGCGAGAATATCTGTTGTCACGTCCGAACTCTAATTCCAGAGTAACACGACTGATACTGGTGGCTGTAAGTACGTGAAGATTTGAACGGCAAATTCGTGAAGAGAGTTGCTGCAGTCCAGCAGATCAAAGACCAGTGAGTAAAAGAATTACAGCCACCAGTATGAGCCTGCTCAGTTCCAGTGGGGTGTTGAACTAACTCTCTCCATCCTGTACTGGTTTCCTGACCGATAGCGGATACCTAGTCAGCCACTGCAATACATGCATCTTCTGTATTGAGTGGTACGGCCTGCAAGCAGTCGTTGAGCGAGGCGAGACGGCCCATCGACGACGGGGAACTGCGTGGCGAGCCATCGGCATTGGTCACCCACGTTTTTATCGGGAGAGTTCTCGCTGCAAGCAACGCAAGCAAGGAAATTCGACCAATAAGAAGTCGATGTCGGTCCAGTTGTAACCGAGGCAGTATGCTGGCTCGGAGAGCCCACAGTCCGGACTCAGAGCTCGCGCTGGCGTCCCTTCGGGACCATCGACTTGAGTTCGCCGTAGGTGTAGAGACCGACCCCAAGTGGCTCTTGCTCGCCGGCAATCTCGTGCATAACGATGAGATACCCCCAGTCGCCTTCCCAGTCGAGTTCCTGGTCTTGGCCGGCGAAAAAGCGTCGAGCTTGCTCCGCTGTGAGTTCAACACAGTTCTTCGTGGCGTGTGCACCAAAGCGCTGGACCGCTTCAAGTGTCGGTTTCCAGTGTTCGCCGCGGGTTCGCAGGGCAGTCATGCCGAGGCCTTGAATTTCGACCGGCGATTCGACCTCGCCACGGAAGGCCCAGATTTTCCCCGAGCCACGCTCCCAAAAAGAATACGGCTCGAACACCGCGGAGTCGATACCCAGCCGTTCCTCGAACCACGCAACTACCGCCGGGCGGGTTGGCCGCCCCTCAACGACGCGCTCGGCTTCAGTTGCCGGGAGTCGGTCAAATCGCTCACCCTCGTTTTCGTTGGCCATTACTCGGTCACCTCCAGTTTTGCACAAAAGAAGCCGCCGCTGTCATTGTGGTGGGGGTAGATACGTTTTGCGCGGGTGACCGACTCGTCGAAACTCTCGTCTTGCCACTCGGTGATGCCGGCTCTGGCTTCGAGCGGACATTCAAAGTCAACGATGCGACAAGGGTACTCGGCAAGCGCGTGGTCAAGTACCGCTTCGTTTTCTTCGGGCGCAAACGTACACGTCGAGTAGACAACGGTGCCACCGGGCCGTGTCACCTCGATAGCGCGGCCAAGAATCGCCCGTTGGACCCCGGCGATACCATGTACGTGTTCGAGTGTCCACTCGTCTAACGTGTCGGGGTTTTTGCGCACCGTCCCTTCACAGGAACAGGGAACATCGGCAAGGGCATGGTCGTACGATTCCGAGCCAAAGGGCTTGAGCGAGTGGTTTCTGGCGTCTTCGCGTGTGACCGCAACGTTCGTCACGCCGAGGCGTTCCGTGTTCGAACGGAGCGCGGAGATCCGGCCAAGATTGTTGTCCGTCGCGACGACAAGTCCGGTATCATCCATCAGCGCAGCCAACTGTGTCGTCTTGCTTCCCGGGGCCGCACACGCATCCCAGATACGCTCGCCAGGCTGTGGGTCGAGCACGCGCGCCGGAAGCGCCGACACCTCCTCTTGTCCGTGGAGCCAGCCGTTGACGTACGGCCAGTTCGTCCCCGGCTGGTCGTTAGGCAGCCGAAATAGGCCGGGATGCCACTCCGCCTGCTCGTATTCGATACCCTCATCGGCGAGCGCCTGCTGTGCCCGCTCAGTCGTTGTCTTGATACTGTTCACCCGGACCACAGGCGGCAACGGTCGCTCACAGGCCGCCCGTAACGCCGCCATATCGTCTACGAGCGGTTCGTACCGCTCCAATACGCTCATTGCCTTTCGTTTGCTTGTCGGTGGTTTGTCGGTTTCGGAACGACACGTCTACAGTGAGTGTGATTTATAGCCTCCCGGCTGCGACGTACTCCCATGTCAGAGAATGACGCGAAGGCAGTCGGGCCACGTGACCCGCTCGTCTCGACTGACGCACACGAGCGACCGGTCGAGTTGCTCCAAGACTTGATTCGGTTCGAGACAGTCAATCCACCGGGCAACGAGAAAGCCTGTATTGACTGGATTGGGGAGTTGCTCGAAGCATACGGTATCGATTATGCGACCTACGCCCGTGACCCTGAAAGGCCGAACCTGACGGCAACGGTTTCTGGTGGCGATGGGTCGCCACTCTTGCTTTATGGACATGTGGATGTCGTCCCCGTAGCCGGTCAAGACTGGACACACGATCCCTTCGAGGGCATCATCGAAGATAGCCACGTATGGGGCCGCGGAACGCTCGATATGAAATCCGGTGTTGCAATGTTTCTTGCGACGTTTCTCAGGCTCGCTGCCGAGGATGAACAGCCGCCAGGCGACGTTCACTTGCTCGCTGTCTCCGACGAGGAAGCCGGTGGCGACGACGGCCTCGGCTACCTCGTCGACGAACATCCTGAACTATTCACCGATATCGACCACGCAATCGGCGAGTTTGGCGGCTTCAATCTCGACCTCGCCGGCGTCGACACGTACCCTATCCAGGTTAACGAGAAGCAGGTCTGTTGGCTAGAAGCAACCTTCCGTGGCAACAGCGGTCATGCTTCGTTCCCACACGAGAAGACAGCCATGGGACAGATGGCGTCGTTTGTCGAGACAGTCGACCGCGAGCGCCTCCCAGTCCATATCACATCTTCCGCCGAGGAAATGTTCGAATCACTTGCCGACGCCGTCCCACCTGAGCAAGCCGAGCAGTTCCAAGCGTTGTTAGACCCCGAACAAACTGACAATGTACTCGACGCGATGGATGTAGAGACGAAGATGTTCGATGCCCTCCTCCACAATACAGCCAATCCGACTATTGTCGAGGGTGGTGATAAAGAAAACGTCGTTCCCGAGGAAGTCACGGTATTCCTTGACTGTCGGCTCGTCCCGGGACAGAAGCCCGAAGACGTGATACAGGAACTGCGTGGGTTGACGAACAGTGATCCAGAGTTCGAAGTCGTCCGCTTCGATCCTGGTCCACCCGCTGCCGACCTCGAGATGTTCGAAGAGTTCGGCGAGATACTCGAAGCGGAAACTGGCGGTGTCTCAATCCCACTGTTGATGGCGGGGGCGACTGATGGGAGACACCTCGCTCAGGTTGGTGTCCAGAGCTACGGGTTCATTCCGATGCAACTCGATGAGTTGCCCTTCCTCGACCTCGTTCACAGCGGCGACGAACGCGTCCCTGTCGAGACCATCAAGTGGGGAACTGAGCGTGTCTACGAAGCCGTCCACGAGTACGAGGGATAACGCACACTCAATTGTATTACTAAAAGTCATAACCCAACAAAATAAATGCTCTGAAATCATAAAAACCTATATAATATTATACAATCTCGCAGAGGATGCGCTTTCGAAACAGTTCCGGAGTTCTTGGGACACACTGGCGGGATGGAGGCTGAAAGGGCCATTTTTTGGGTAAGTATGTTAACGGTACTCAGAGTACCATTATAACCCTCCAGTCTATATGGTAAGACGACCATGAAAAAGCAGGAGCTTATCCACCTTCACGGTCTCCTCGCCCAGGTACAGAATCATTACGAAGAAAAAACTGGAGACGACGTCGATCACGACGAATACCTTTCTCTCGGTGTGCAACCAACATCAATTCACAAGTCAAAAACAGACCACAAAGAAGCTGTTTTTGCTATTGCACGAGATATCACATCCGAAATGACGTCTGAAGAGACCGAGCCTGTTTCGGCCGCTGCCGACTAATTTCTATCGAACTCTGTCGTCGTGAGTTGATACCGTCCCAGCAACCGCTACAGCAGTTTGCGGTCTTTGCGGTCGATAGCTGCTGTTTCGTGTCGATGAGCGTCTGCAGAGAATGAGTCGTGTCTTGCCCTCGACAGCGAATTGCGCCTTTTAAGTTTCGGTCATTCGTCGATGAGTTCCTCAAACTCAGGGAGAACTTCGTCGTCGGCATCGCCAGTATCCGGTGTCACAGTCGTCTCACTGTCTGTCTCCTCGGTGTGGTCGTCCTCGTCTCCTCCGTCATCGCTGGCCTCACTTTCATCGGTTGTCTCTGTCTCATCGTCTTCATCGTCATCTTCGTCATCTTCGTCATCTTCGAGTACTTCGATTTCGAGCACGTCGAGCGGGATATCTTTGAGAAGTTGCCCAATCTCTTTGCGGGCAATTCGAGATGCGTGTTCTTCGCGTTCGACGTTGAACACTGTCATCTCCAACTCGAGTGCAACGAGGGCTTCATCAGCTGCAATAAACGCGGGTGGCAACTCCTCACCTGAAGGGGAAGTCCGCTCGCCCATGTTTATTTCGACGTAATTGAGGTCCGGATTCAGCATCTTGCCTGTCTTCGAGATGGCAATTCGGACCGCTTCGTCTGAGGATCCAACGTCGTATACGGGGACAGCCGCTTCGACGACAACTCTGCAGTTCATATCTATATTTTGATGACCAAGTAATATGAAGGTTAGCCCGTATGTTTCCCAGCTTTCAGGAACCAGGAATACAGACAACCCGAAACTCACAAGATGCTGCCACCCTCCGATTGTGACGATGGAACAAGGACGCATCGAGCTATCGTCGCTACCAAGCGCGTTCGATCTCCAATCGACTCTCGAAAGCGGGCAGTCGTATCTCTGGTGGCGCGAAGATGGCGAGGACTACGCCGACGAGACACAGCACGGCGGAAGTAAGTGGTATCTGACAACCACTCGTGTGTCTGATGAACCTGCTGTCATTCGTGCTCGTCAGCACGACGGTGGTCTCGAATGGCAATCGACTATCGACGCGGAGCCGATACTGTCGCGCCGCCTCCGTCTCGATGACGACCTTGACGCAATTCGCTCGACTGCGCCGGACGACGAACTCATCGAGCGGGCCTACGATAGCTACCCTGGGCTGCGTCTTGTCAATGACCCACCATTCGGGACGCTCATCTCGTTTATCTGCTCGGCCCAGATGCGTGTCTCCCGTATCCAAGAGATGCAGCAGTCGATACGGACTGAGTTTGGGACGCCGGTCTCGTTCGACGGGTCGACCTATCACGCCTATCCAACCCCTGAGCAACTTGCGGCTGGGACTGAAGCAGAATTACGCGACCTCTCACTTGGGTACCGCGCACCGTACGTCCAACGCTCGGCTGAACTCGTTACTGACGGGACGCCTCTCGATGTTCGCGGAAACCCCTACGAGGAGGCGCGAGAGGCACTCACCGAGTTCGTCGGGGTCGGTGACAAGGTAGCTGATTGTATCCTCTTGTTCTCGCTTAATTACCTCGAAGCGGTCCCACTCGATACATGGATTCGCCAGACAATCGAGGAGTATTTCCCTAAATGTGACCGTGGAAACTACACTGAAACGTCCCGTGCGATTCGCGATGCGCTCGGTGGCGAATACGCTGGCTACACACAGACGTACGTCTTTCATTTCCTGCGCAACGGCGGTGGCGACGAACTATCCGGGTAGGCCGGTTGTGGCCCGAGCCTGTACCATTTTCAAGCTTCCGCGTGAACTGTTTAGTATGACCGAACACATACGAGCACACGTCTACGTCTCCGGCAAAGTACAGGGTGTCTACTTCCGTGCAACAACTCGGGATACCGCCCGCGAATATGGAGTCAACGGCTGGGTACGAAACCTCGACGATGGTCGTGTCGAGGCGGTGTTCGAAGGTCCTGTGGATGATGTCGACGCGATGGTTGAGTTCTGTGATGAAGGGAGTTCAGCCGCTCGCGTCGACGAGGTGGACGTCTCCCATGAGGAGCCACAAGGTGAGGACGGCTTCGACGTTCGGTGGTAGCGTCAGTAATTACATAAAAGGCTTCACACACTGTCAAAGACAGTCTTAACACACCGAAGCTGTAGACCCTGCTCTCCGTTATTATAACAGTACAATCTCATCTCACAACAACGACTATTTCTCGGGGCGACACGCTTTTTCTGCCGGCGCTCGCAGGGTCGAGCATGGCAGACGACCCCGCGCCGTCGGAGAAACCGACGGGCGACAACAAGGAGACATCGCCGGGCTCGAAGACAGAAGACAAGCCAGTCGACAGCGACGCCCGTGCCGACCTCGGTGTCGATGAATCTGACACCGTGCCGTCCGGGTCCGAGATAACTGAAACCGACATACCTGAAGATGTAAGAAAGTACGAGAAGTTCACAAAAATCGACGGAAGTACTTATGACCGGGCCAACGATTTTCTCCGTGAGCGGAGCTATATTACTGCACGCGAGTGGGCAATCGCAAGGCTATGTGCCGATTTCCGTACTGAGACTGGTGTCGAAATGACGAAAATTGGCGAGAACCTTCCTCATCTCGTCCCATTCATGACCGACACCTATTCGCCACAGGCGGTCAACCAGGCCCGGAGCTCCTTCGAAGAGAAGGTACGGATGGCCGGGGCCACTTTCCTCTATGGAGCGATGTGTGACTTCTTTACTGCCGAGGAACTCGACGATGTAATGTACGAGGCGACCGAAGTAGCGAAGTTTTTACTGGAAGTCGAAGGCGTCGACCTCACCGTCGAGGAAGAACTCGAAGCAGAAGACCGCATCTCAGAAGTGATGCGTGACGTGCGTGAACACAGCGTTGAGCTACGCCACGACGAGGTAACCTGTCCTGACTGTGGCCACGAGTTTGACGCTGGCGAGGAGTAACGCGTCTTTCCAGCGACGATGCCACCAAAGTGAGACGTTTGGATGTCCTTACTTGACCAGCACGTGCGAGGCAATCCGTCGTGGCAAATTCGCCTGTCTGGCCGTCGATTCGACCGTAACAGTAATCATCCCAATCGGTGTTATCTCGTCGAGTGAGAGCGTCTTTCCCGGCTCGATTCCCAGTGAGACAAGGTATTCGAGAATCTCCTCGTCTTGTGAGAGAAGCCGTGTTACCTCGACAGTCGAGGACTCCGCAACCGTGGGCAACGAACTCACATCTGTCGTCCGGTCGATGTCGAGATCGCTGTCTGGTATCGGGTCACCGTGAGGATCGGTCTGTGGCATTCCCAACTCCTGCTCGATTGTCTGGCAGAGCCGGGAACTGATGTGATGTTCTAAGACGTCGGCTTCGGCGTCGACTTCACTGAGTGCGTACCCGAACAACTCAGCAAGCATTGTTTCGACGAGACGATGTCTTCGAAGGACCTGTAGTGCCGTGGCTTCTCCTTTGGCTGTCAGCCGTACTGGACGATATCGTTGCCAGTCAATCAACCCACGACTTGAGAGCGTATCAAGCATACTCGTTACGGTGGCTCGAGTGACATCGAGTGTTTCCGCGAGATTCGAGTTCGACACCCGACCCTCTGACTCCTGTTGGAGTCGGTAAATCCGTCGAAGGTAGTCCTCCATTTTTGGCGTTATGGTTACGCCGTCTTCGTGTCCATCCGCGGATCGTTGGTTGGGTTTGTTCATTGGTTCTGTTGTATCCACACATCGCGTGTGCGCCTGCGGTTTCGACGTACAGTTAATCTGCAGCTGACTCAGTCTCGTTTGCATTGATACTCCCCATCTCCGGCATTGAATTATCGCCATATACCGTCTGTAGTTTTCCGACAACGACAGCACCCGTATAGAGCGTGACGGCGACTAAGACGACGATGCCACCAGCAGTCGCACCGAGATGGTAGGCAAACGCAATACCAACGATTACAGAGATCTCTGCGAGAATGACCGAGACGAGTACTGCTTCGTTGAAACTTCGAGACACCTGTGATGCTCCAGCAACTGGGACGACCAACATTGCTGCAACGAGAATAACACCCATAATCTGCATCGCGCCAACGACGACAAGTGCAGTAAGCATCACCATAATCCGGTTATACCAGTTCACTGGGAGGCCGGACACTGCTGCAGCAGTCTCATCAAATGTGACATACAGGAGCTGATTGCGTGTAAGTCCAACGACACCGATAACGATCGCAAACAACACCAACAGAATTGCAGCAGCCTGTGGGGTAACCGTCGAGAGATTTCCAAAGAGGTATCGCTCAACACTCACAGTCAGTCCGCCAGCATTGATACTGATAAGTGTCGTTCCCAGCGCAAACCCTGTCGAGAGGACAATTGCCATCGAGACATCGTTGTATGCATCAGTCGCCTCTGATATGACCTCGATCAACAGCGCCGCAATCATCGCGACAACTACGGCGGTCAGATATGGTGTGACGCCAAGATTGATGACCGAGTTGAGGAATAAGCCGATTGCAACACCAGCAAACGCAGTATGGGCAAGTGCATCGCCAATAAGCGCAAGCTGGCGGTGGACGAGGAATGTTCCGATTAGTGGCGCCATAACACCAATACAGATTCCTACGAGGAACGCACGATGCATGAACGCATTCTGCTCTTGAATCATTCTGATGTCTGCTATCTTCGCGAGCCACGTCAGCACGCCCGACCACAACTCAAGGAACCAGTACAGCGGCCCAAGTAGCGCGTCGAGTCCACCAGTCTGGAGAGGCATTGCGAGTACGTCGATCATTTAGACCCCACCCAATCCAGCAGCTGCTGTTCCAAACGCCTGTACAAGCGCATCGCTCTCGACGAACGCCTCTGTCGGTCCATCGAAATGTATCTGACCGTTCAGACAGACAACGCGCTCGGCGTGGTTAGTGACAGCACTCAGGTCATGCTCGATGAGCAAGATTGTGATACCCTCATCGTTGAGCGCCTCCAACAAGTCATAAAACGCTTCGACTGATTCGGCATCGACACCGACAGTTGGTTCGTCAAGCACGAGTAGATCGGCTTCACTCGCAAGTGCCCGTGCGATGAATGCGCGCTGACGCTGCCCACCCGATAGGTTCGTTACTCGACGGTTCGCGAACGCTGACATACCAACTGTTTCAAGTGCCTGATCGACAATTTCCCAGTCCGCCGCTGACAGCCGTCCGAACCCGATATGTGGGAACCGTCCCATCTTTATGACCTCTCGGACAGTAATCGGCATCTCTTTGGAAGCACTTGCATGCTGGGCGACGTATCCGATTCGAGAGCCGTCATCGAACTTGTGTGCTGGCTCACTGAACAGCCGGATTCTCCCTTCGTCTGGTTTAACCAGCCCCATCATCAGTTTCATCAACGTCGATTTACCTGAGCCATTCGGGCCAACTATAGCGACATACTCACCAGCCTCTATCTGGAGCGAGATATCCCTGACAACAGGTGTTGCGGTGTATCCGAAGTTAACATCTGTAACCTCGATGAGTTGGCTGTGACTGGCAGCAGTCTGGTCGGTCGTCGTTTCACGTTCTGTATGTGTACTCATTTGAAATTCCTCCACGTATTGGCCCAGCCGTCGGGACCTGCCTCGGCGGGCTGTTTGTTCCCAAGAATAACTTCGAAGGTTGGCATGTTGATGTTGTAAGCAATTTCTTCATACCCCCAATCATTCTCAACCCAATTCTCACGCACACCAGCGTACGGTGTCACAGGGAAGTATGCCTCTGCCTGGGTCTCTTCGATCAGCTGGACGGCTGGGCGGCGCGCCTCAAACACACCGTTTGCGATGTACTGAATCTCATTTTCTTCGATAACTTCCTGTGCCTGCGTGATGTCATCTGGTGCAACGTCACCAGTTGCGGCTAGGTTGGTGACAAGCGGGCGCATCTCGACGCCATAGCGCGCGCCGATATACTGGAAGGCATTGTGTGCCGCCAACTGCACAACATCGCGGTCAGCAGAATCGAAAATCTTCCGGTAATCTGCGTCAATCTGATCGATTGTTTCGGATTTGTAAGCTGTGGCGTTGTCTCGGAACGCTGATTCATGCTCCGGTGCAAGCTCGACCAGGCCGTCTGCGATGTTATCGATTGCTTTCTTTGCGCGTTGTGGGTCGAGCCAGAAGTGTGGGTCCTTCCCTTGCTGTTCACCGACGCCTTCCTCATCGGGGTCGAGCGACGCAGCAAGTCCAAGTAGTTCGACATCCTCACGTGCATCTATCAACTGTGTATCGATATCGTCAGCTTTGAGCGTCTTAATTGCACGATCAGCCCATGGCTGGAATCCCGGGCCAACGTGAAGAAACGCATCTGCTTCGATGATTCGTTCTGTAACTGATGCATTCGGTTGCCAGCCGTGGCCATGTAACCCCGTCGGAACGAGGTTCTCAACCTGGAGAGGTGTCCCATCGACAACCTGGCGTGCGAAATCATAGAAACTGAAAAACGATGCGACTGTAACCGACGGACCGTCCTCTGGAGTTTCCTCGGTATCAGAGGTGGTCACCAGACCTGAACAGCCGGCAACACCGGCTGCGAGAGCGCCGGCACCTGACGCGAGGACACGTCTTCGTGAGTATCGATCCGTCGAGATTGGTTTGCTTCGATCTTTCATCGTCGTTTGGTGTTGATAGGACAAATAATATAATAGTTATCATCAAAACCACAGTTTAGACTAGTCTAATCCTAACCCTGCTACTCTCTTTCGGTCGTATAATCCCTCAAAGTGAGAGGCCAACAGTGAATCCAACTTTTGTCATCACTGATAGTCCGTACACTGCGTCTACCGGTGTCTCAAGCCCTGAGATGTATTTCGGCCGCAAAAAAGAACCGTAAGCGCTGGGTACTCCGTTAGCTTAACTCCCGCGCATCCGGATATGGAGCACGTACAGCAGTTGCTTTTCGTGGTCAACACGACAACCCAGACGGAACGGACCGATGAGCAGTTTATCGTGTGGTGCTTCGGCAAGGTCGTCTAAATCCTCCGTCGGATTGCGCCACTCGCCGCTGACGAGTGCGTCAAGTTCTGTGACGATACGCTCTTTTGCGTAGTCGTCACGGCGATTGAGGTCGTCAACTGCTGTCTCTGTTAACATCCAGTCCCAGGCATTTGCGTCGATGTCGGGCCGCTCGACGCCGATATCGCCAGTCACTGTCTCACTAGTGAACAGCCGCTCCTCCTGAATTTCTACTTCGCTGGTCAACATCGCCCGCAGGTCACTTCGGTCGAACTCTGGGTGCCTGACGGCATCGACTGCCGCATGCTCGAAGACTGCTTCGACGCTAGCGTAGCCGAGGTCTTCGTACCGATCCTCGATTTCTGCCAGCAACTCTTCGTCAAGTTCGACCGATACCGTCTCGGAGTCGACTGTATCCGTCATACATCTCTGGTCTCGGTGCAGGTGATTAAACGTTACCCCAACGGATCAGACATTTATTAATATAACACCCATTCAAGCAGTTACTCAACTCGCACCGTAAGCGATAGCCCGCTCCCAACCGGGACGACTGTCGTCTGGAACCCGCTTGTAGCCCGTACTGTCTCGACGTAGTCAGCGACACCGTGCATACTCTTATTATCGGGGAGTGCCTCGCCTGACTCGAAGTATGCAAGTAGGTCCTCGATATCGATTGGACCCCGCATCAAGTTGTCCGCGACCACGACCGACCCGACACGCAGGTCCTCGCGGACAGCATTAAAGGCATCAGCGTACCGCTCTTTTTGATGATCAATAAGGACCACGTCGAAGGGGCCATCGTACTCATTAATCGTCTCCATCGCATCGCCGTCCTCGAAATGAGCTCGCTCAGTTAATCCGGCTCGCTTGAAAAACTCTTCAGCCATCGTAAGTTCGTCCGTATCGAACTCCGTCAAGACGATTTCACCGTCTGCCGGCATACCTTGCAAAAACCAGTATGCCGAGTAACCAAACCCCGAGCCGAACTCGAAGACGGATGTGGCCCGTGTCATCGCGGCAAGCGTCCGCAACAGGCCGCCAGCGTCGGGACCAATAATTGGGAACCCTTCTTCGTCGGCAACGCCAGCCATGTCTGCCTGTATCTCGTCGTGTTCTGGTCCCGTTGCGCGGAGATATCGCTGTGCTGTCTCTGTAAGGTACATTACAGATACATCGACCGACCTAGACATGAAGCTATCGCTACGGGGGTTGGAACCGCTCAATCCCGCCTATCAGTTGCGATACTGTGGCCGTAAACACTAATCCCTATGATTGGATACTACACCTCAATGCCAATCCTGATCGATATCCGGAAACTCACTATCATCGGGAAGCTCATTCAACACGGAGCGAAAAACGTTACCGAATCGCTTTCGACGATGGCCGATATCCAGGCGGATATCCAGATTAAGAGCCTTTCGTTTGTTGAGCCCAGTGATATCCCCCGAGAAATCGGGGAAGGAACGTACTATCATACCAACATCCGTCTTACTGAAGCTCCATACGGCGTCTTTCTCATGACCTTTGGCGACCGGACAGCCCACGAGATAGCGGGCCACATGACCGGACAACCCGTCGAGAACGAGACACTCAATCACATGCATGAGAGTGCACTTCAAGAAATGTGTAACATCCTCACATCCGGGTTTATTGACGGTATCGCAAACACGCTCGGGACGACCATCAACATGGAGACGCCCGAACTAGAACACTCTGATGCAGAAAAAATTGCGGACAAAACGCTCTCACACATCCAGACCGACTCATTGTCTATTGTCCTCGACTCGGTTGTCGATCTCCGTGACCGAGACACTGAGTTCCAACTGCGTGTTTTTCTTGTCCCTGACCCTGGCGCGTTCGTCAACCTCATCGATAAACTCGATGTCGAAGAAATCCGCGAGATGGAGTCGGTAACGATGGCTCATGAGGGCGACCGCGCGTTCTGACGCTTAGATACGGGGCAGGTCTTTTTCATCGAGTGCAACTGCTATTCCCTGAGATGCCACGTCTGTGGCGAATGCGCGTGAATCTGTCTCCAGCGCAGCAAACGTGTTGTAGTGAATTGGGACCACAAGCTCCGGGTCAAGCGCCACGGCAAGGTCGGCGGCCTCGTGGCGGTCCATCGTCGTCGTGCCCCCGATGGGCGGGAGAAACACGTCGACATCGAGTTGGTCGTGACCGTCTAATACGTCGGAATCGCCCGGCCAAAAGACTCGTGTCCCGCCAACTGATAGCAGATATCCACAACCCCGGCCTTCCGGATGGAACGGCGTACCGTCCGGACGCGTCCGTGGCCCATCAGGGTCGTTGTATGCAGGTACCGTCCATACCGGTTGGTCAGCGAGAACTGCTTCGTCTTCCATCCCCAACTCGACGACAGTGTGTGGCAAGTCCACTAGCCGCGGCAGGTCGCGCGAACTTCCGCGTATATTCATACCGTCGAAGGCAACAACTGTCGTGTCGCCGTCAGCAACGCGCTCGATGCCGTCGGGGTCGTAGTGATGGACGTGAGTGATGCAGACAAGGTCTGCATCAGCGGGTTGTTGGGCTGGCCCGGAAGGATGTGCGTTGGCTGTGTGCTCATTATTGCTTTCCCACTCTCCGGTCAGAACGCCGTAACGCCCGGGGTCGAAATAGATGACCGTTCCGTCCCCTTCAAGACGAATTGTCGCGTTCCCATACCAGTCGATTGTAACGTCAGTGTGGGCGACTGTCATTGGTGACGTTTCGCCTGCACCCCTGAAAAGCTCATGCTCTGAACTGCCTACTACGGCTGTTGGGTCGAAAACGGTTTGGGTCGGACAACGTTACCTCACGATATGAGTCTTGAGGAACTGACAGAGACTGTTGAAGCGGAGTATAGCGACATTGGCGAAGAACTCGATGTCACACTCGATAGAGAGACCCGAAACGAACTCGCAATGCTCGAAACCGCTCTCGAACCAGAGGAGACTGACGAACTGGTTCGCCGGGCGGTCCATCTGCTTTTCCAGAGCACTGTTGAGACTGGCAAACTTGATTTCAATCTCCGACAAAGCCACGACGTGACCTACGACGAGTATCTCTCGGGGATGACGCTCCAAGAGATGACTGGTGGTCAGTTCCCACAGGCACAGCAAAACGACGACCGCCGGTATCAATTTTAAGAGGATACCCGTCAAATCGGTATCTATGCTGTCTCCCGCACTGATAGCCTATCTCGGATTCGCTTGTCTTGTCGTTAGCCCCGTTGCGTTGTACGAACACCGGCTTTATACAGCGGCACAGCGCAGACAGGCAGCGGCCCTCTTTTGGCTGCATCTGTCCCTCTGGTTCGTCGTTTTCGGCATCGGCGTCGTCAGTCTCGGTCTGCTCGCCGTCGGAGACACCCATCTCCTTTCCGACTACGGCTTCCTGCTCGGTATTGTCCCCTTCTGTATCAACATCCTCAGACGCCATCTGTATCAGAAACTCGGCCTCGACCAGAGCCCGCTCGCACGGCGGTTCGACGACTGGTGGAGCCACCCCAGCGACCAGTGACTTCGGGTTTTGCAATCACAACAATATTGTGGTCCGACTCTAACCCAATGACATGTCGATGTACGTAACGGTGATCTGTCACATATGATCGTCATACTCTCTTCTTGTTCACGATGAAAAACCCGTTTGGCGTCAACCCACAAGTCCTCGCGCTGGCGCTTGCCCGGATGTCGGAATCAGTCGGAAACTCGTTTCTCATCGTCGTCTTGCCGCTGTTCATTTCAAGCGAGTTTGTCACTGGCAACACATTTGGCCTAACTGAGGTCGCCATCACCGGAATCATCCTCTCGCTGTTTGGCTTTGTCAACAGCCCACTTCAGCCCTTTACCGGCCGGCTCTCAGACCGGACCGGGCGCCGGAAGATTTTCGTTCTCTTCGGTCTCGTGCTCATTGCCACTGCAAGTTTCTCGTACTCGTTGGCCGGGACCTACTGGCATCTCATCGGACTCCGTGTTCTACAGGGCATCGCCGGCGCATTCATCATCCCGACGACCGTCGCACTGGTTAATGACCTTGCCGAGGAGGGTAACCGCGGCGGGAACATGGGTACGTACAACACGTTCCGACTAGTCGGGTTTGGGACTGGGCCAATCGCGGCTGGCGGCGTCGTCGGAGCCGGACCGTACACGCTCCCGCTCGTCGATGTGACGATTACTGGGTTCGACGCCGCATTTTATTTTGCCGCCTTGACGGCATCACTCGCACTGGTACTCGTCTTCATCCTTATCCGGGACCCAGATATCGAGACAAGAGAGGTTGAGACCACCGATTCCGGCGGTATTTCTGTGTTCGACCAATCCGGAGAGCAGTTGCTCGACCCTGTGTTCACGCTCGGTGTTATCTCCTTTTTTATGGCCGTCGGCATCGCCGTCTTTGCCACGCTCGGTGATATCGTCAACACGAAACTTGACCAAGGTCCACAGATGTTCGGCCTCCAGTTCTCTGCTTTCGTTCTGGCACAGATACTACTGCAGGCACCCATTGGCCGCGCAACTGATTTCTATGGCCGTCGGGTGTTCATCCTCTTTGGAACTATCTTGCTTGTCCCGACGACGCTTGTACAGGGGATTATTCCCAGTACGACGCTGCTATGGGGTGTCATTCCGAACCCGTGGCTCATGTTCTTTGCACGCTTTTTCCAAGGCGCTGCGGGTGCAATGGTGTTTGCGCCTGCGCTTGCGCTCGCTGGTGACCTCGCACCCGAGGACCGCTCGGGGTCGACGCTGTCTGTGCTGACGATGGCGTTTGGCTTCGGCGTCGCTTTCGGACCGCTTCTCTCGGGCTTTCTTGTTGAGTTGGGTTTTGTTGTTCCTTTCGCCTTTGCAGCGTTCCTCGCTGCTCTTGGCGTCGTGCTTGCTTTGACTCAGGTTGAGGAAGTTATTACACCACAGCGGACGATTCCGTTTGTTGGGTGACTGGATGTCGTAAGTGATTTTAGACTCCTTGACTGACTAGTCAGTCAATGAGCGAGGAGGACCCTGAAGTCACCGATGAAATACTCGACGGGGTATACAGAGCCCTCTGTGACCACGGGTACGCCGCGCTGACGATGCAGGATATTGCCGATGAGTGTGAGAAAAGTAAATCTCTGTTGCACTACCATTACGACACCAAAGAGGACCTGATGGTAGGATTCCTCGAACGGATGCTCGGCAACTTTGAGGAGAAAATCGACGCATCGGACCTGCCACCCGCCGACCGACTCGTCGAGTTTATTGCCCGGTTCGTGTTTACGCCCGACGACACCGAGCGCGTTTCGTTCCATCTTGCACTGTTGGAGATGCGTCCCCAAGGACCGTTCAATGAACGAATTCGGGAATCACTGCAACGCAGTGACGACCTGCTTCGTGCGGCACTCATCGATATCCTCGAAGACGGCATCGAGGAGAAGGCCTTCGAACCCGTTGATGTCGAGGAGACCGCAGCGCTGTTTGTCGCCATGCTCGACGGCGCACGAACGCGACAGATAACTCTCAACGACCGTGCCCTCGATGGGGAGGCTTACACCCAAACGGTAGCCCAGCAGGCGATTGAACAACTCGTTGATCCGCTGTTGAAATCTGGCGTCGAGCGCCCGACACTCGACGAGGCAGTCGAATCAGTCCACGACTAACACTCCGAAAACCCTGACAGCAACAGTTGTATGGTAGCCCACTGAGGCGGTTTCCTCCGGTTCATATGATGTTGCCGTCGGTAACGAGTCGAAACTATCCATGAACGTACCACCGCCAATTTCGTCGCTACTGGTCTGGGTCGTCGCCCACATCGTGGAACCGATCCAACGCGTGAGCCGCTGGCTTCTTGACCGCTTTCCCAACCCTGTTCGTCTCGGGATTCTCTGGATTGGGTTGGGGCTTGCACGAATCGGACTTATCGACCGTCAGCGAGCCAAAAAGACGACCGAACTTGCCTGGCCACGCGTCGCCACAGGTATTGCCCGCATGTCGAAAAACGCCGTCGATGTGGCAATGGTCGGCGTCGCTGTCGGCACCTCGGCGGTCAACGGTGTCGGGTTTGCCAGCCCGTTTTGGGGGCTAGCATTCTCGCTTGGCGGTGGTGTTGCTGGGGGAACAATCGCGCTTGTCTCACAGCGGTTTGGTGCCGATGCCTACGGCGAACTCGGCGAGGCAATCCGGGCAAGTGTGTTTCTTGCAGTCGTTACTACTGTGCCACTCTCTGTTACCTTCTGGCTGTTCCCCGAACAGCTGATATCGGTGCTGACCAGCAACGAGGAAGCACTCGACCAAGGAGCAACGTATCTCAAGGTTGTCGGCCTCGGTATCCCCTTTGCGGCACTCAACCTCGTTGGGAGTCGTGCACTCGTTGGTTGTGACGATGCCTACACTGCGATGCAGGTTCGTGCAGGTGGCGCGGTCGCCAACATCGCCCTCAACGCATTGTTCATCTTTGGCTTTGGGTGGGGCGTCGCTGGCGCAGCAATGGGAACTGTCTTATCGAATGTCGCTGCCACCACGGCGTTCGCGCTCGGCCTCGTCTGGGGGCGATTCCCTGGCGTGGGTGAGTTCCCAGTTGAACTCGCCGCCTTTGGCAACTACACAAACCCCGCAATGATTCGGGATATCGTCGAAATCGGGACACCGGTGATGCTCCGCAACCTCGTCTGGACCACCTTCCAGTTCCCAATGCTCGCAATCCTCGATATCTTCGGCAAGAATACGGTTGCTGGCTGGGTTATCGCCCGCCGTATCTGGGGCGTGATGAACTCTCCCGGCTGGGGGTTCGGGCTGGCGTCTTCCAGCCTCGTCGGTCAGGCTCTCGGTCAGGACAACGAGCGCGAGGCCGAGTCCTACGGCCACGACATCATCCGCTTTGCTGTTGCAACGTATCTCGTATCGGCGATTCTTGTTGCAGTCTCTGCAGAGCAACTCGTTACGTTCTTCGCGGATGCCCCAACTAACCCAGAGATTCCAATTGCGCGAGACCTCGTTTATGCCGCCTGTTTCGCGATTCTCTTTCAGGGGGTCTCGGGGGCTTCGGCCGGACCGCTTGATGCCAGTGGCGACACTCGCGTTCCGTTTGTTAGCCAGTTTATTGGACAGTACGGTGGCTCAATCCCGCTGGCGTATCTCGGTGCCGGCGGTGATATTCCGTCGATAACGTTCCCAGTTGTCGACGTTACGACACCGGAAGTCGTCCTTCCAACGCTCGGTCTTTGGGGACTCTATCTTGCATTTGTCTCAGAAACAGCAGTTCCGGCAGCAATCAACTACTGGCGGTTCCGGACAAACAAGTGGATGGAGATAAGCGAGGCATACCGTCCAGATGCTAGCGACAGTGAGGCTGACCGCCCGCCAGACGATGGGTCCGTCCCAGCCGATGAGGCGAGTACTCCGCCACCACACAAAGATGATGACTGAGACTGTTCTGGGCATGGAACCACTTGCCCGCGGTGGTGGACGCCCGTGAGCGTTGACCGAAATCGTCTGTTTGCGCTCTGGAAGCGGGTCGCATCTCTCTCTTGGCCAGTAATGGTCGAACAAGTGTCCCGGACGCTGATGCGGACGACTGATATTTTTATTACGGCACAGTTTTCGCCGCTTGCAGTCGCTGCGATTGGGCTTGCAGACCTCTATGCTCGACTTCCCCTACGTATCGGCTTAGGGCTTGGAGCCGGGGCGATTGCACTTTCGAGTCAGGATACCGGGAGCGACGCGACAGCTAACCGGGACGAGGCAATCACACAGGCGCTGTTGCTTGGTTTCCTTACCGGCATTCCGTTTGTTCTGTTTGGGTTGTTGTTTGGCGAACAGGCGATTGCAGTTCTGGGTATCTGGGCTGATAAAAGTGAAGTGGCGGATGTTGCACAGCTTGGTGGCACCTATCTCGCGTTGATTTTTGCCACTGCGCCTGCCAGACACGTTGCTCTCATCGGTGCGCGCGCGCTCCAAGGAACGGGCGACACGCGGACCCCGATGTACGTCAATCTACTCTCGAATGGGTTCAATATCGTCTTCTCGCTGATTCTGGGACTTGGATTACTGGGTGCTCCACGTCTCGAAATCGTCGGTGTTGGCGTCGCGACGGCTCTTGGAAACGTGTTCACAGCGACCGCGTTCGTGTTCGCAATCGCGACGGACTGGGCCGAAGCAAACTTTGTATACCCGCGTCAGCTTGTTGTCGCTAAGCAATTGCTCGTTGTTTCGGCTCCAAAAGTAGTCGAGGGGATGGTCGCGACCATCATCGAGTTCCCGTTCAATGCGTTGTTGTTCTCGTTTGGTGCCGATGTCAACGGTGCCTACCAGATTGGCCGGCGTGTCTACCAACAGGTAACAAGTCCACTGGGCCGCGGACTCAATACAGGTGCCAGCATCGTCGTCGGACAAGGCCTCGGTGACGGTGACCCCGAGCAAGCCCGCTACGATGGGTGGGCGACTGCTGCTCTTGGTCTCGTCACTGTTGGTTCAATTGGGGTTTTGTTGGCGGTGTTCGCCGAACCGCTCGCCGGATTGTTCACTGACGACCCCGATACACTTCCTGTTGCTGCTGGCTTTGCGTTCACATACGGTGTCACCGCACCAGCGACAGTCATGTACGTTACTCTTTCGGGCGCACTTCAGGGCGGTAGCGACACCACGACGCCCTTTATCGCCCGGACAATCGGCCTTCTGGTGTTCTATCTCGGCTTCTCGTATCTTACAAGCGTTGTCCTCGGCTGGGGCGTCTTTGGCATTTATGTTGGTATCTTCCTCTATTATCTCTCGGCGCTGTGTGTCGTTATCGTGGGATTCCAGTACGGTGATTGGGCGACACGAGCAACCGATATGATGGAAAAGAGAGGGAGCGTCTCAACTGACGGCTAATGGCTACCTCTCGATAGACGACGACAAGAGCCGCCTTCTTCTGTGTATATATTGTGTTTTAACAAAAACAGTACAGAAGACGGTGTCTGGACACACGGTACCGTGGCGGCTGCCTGGGACCTGCGAATCGAAATTTACTCAGTGGCAACTCATCAATTACGGCTGATGAACAATGCAGTCATCGTCGACGCAGTCCGGACGCCACAGACACGGAAAGACGGCGGGCTTGCGGAAACATATCCTGAAGATCTCGTTGGGACGGTTCTCTCGGCGCTCGAAGACCGCACCGGCGTTCCCGCCAAGGAGTGGGACGACTTTCGCCTTGGCTGTGCCAACCAAGAAAACGAACAGGGGCGTAACCTTGCCCGGCAGTCGTTGCTTGCAGGCGGGTTCCCCGAATCGGTCCCAGGGGCGACGCTGACCCGACTCTGTGGCTCGTCGCTGACGACGCTCGTCGACACCGCCCGCGCTATCGAGACAGGGGACGGAGAGGTCTACCCTGTGGCTGGCGTCGAGCACATGAGCCGGATTCCATTCTCAGACTGGCTCCACCCGAGTATCGAAGAGCGCTACGACGCCGACGAGTTGCCGATGGGAGCAACTGCTGAGCGGGTTGCACGGGAGCACAATATCGTCCGGAAAGAGCAGGACAAATTCGCGCTCCAATCACACAAGCGAGCTGTTGAGGCACGCGACTCCGGCCGGCTTGACGACGAAATCGTTCCTGTCGAGACTGACAACGGGATAATCGAGACTGATGAAGGACCCCGTGAGTCGACGTCGATGGACGCGCTTGCAGACCTGCCGACGGTGTTTGCCGACGACGAGCAGGGGACGGTCACGCCGGGCAACGCCTCGCCGCTGACTGATGGTGCTGCCGGACTGCTCGTCACCAGCGAGACCTATGCCCGTGAGCATGATCTTGACGTGCTCGCCCGGATTTGTTCCCGCGGCGTCGCTGGTGTCGACCCGCGCGTTATGGGGACTGGTCCAGTCCCGGCTACACAAAAAGCCCTCGAAGGAACTAACCTCTCGGTCGATGACCTCGACCTCGTGGAACTAAACGAGGCCTTCGCATCCCAGAGCCTCTACTGCCAGCACGAACTCGGGATTCCCGACGACCGACTGAACGTCAACGGCGGCGCAATCGCGTTTGGCCACCCGCTTGGTTGTTCTGGCGCACGAATCACGACGACACTGCTACACGAACTTTGCCGACGCGAGGAGCGGTACGGGCTGGCGACGATGTGTGTCGGCTTCGGACAGGGAGTTGCGGTGGTCTTCGAACGCCCCTGAGTGCGGAACGCGTCGACCGGGACCGTAATCAGCCCGTAGCGCTTGTCGCCCATCTCGGCTGAGTTTCACGTCAAGATTCGCCACGCCGACGCCGAGACTTCCCAGAGGCAAAATCGTAGAGCAAACGTTTCCTGTGCAGTTGTAAGACCTACACTTGGAGTGACGGGTCCCGAACAGGTCGCCAATGACAGTTTCATTCCAAACCTGAGTATGGCCGTCATAGACCATACCGACACTCTCTGTTTCTCACTACCGATCTCTCTCAGTGAGAGACAGTCTCGGGTCAACCCATTCTGTCTCGACGAGAAATAGGCTTTTCAGTGCAGATTTGCTATAATATACCATGGGTGAAGAACAGAGCGGTGACAAGGGACAGCAAATAGAGGCGACACTTGCCCGCCAAGTCTACCGTTCATTGGAGACTGCGGTTGTGGTCTACGATGCGAAAGCAGATGCAATATTAGACTGTAACGATGCAGCCTGCGAACTGTTTGAGCTTTCGCCTGTCGGTCTCACTGGCTGCTCGATTACCGAGTTGGCATCGCGTCTCTCGCCGGGCACACAAACCGATGCCAGAACCTCTGTTCAGGAGGCGGCGACTGGCAACCCACAGAAAACCGAGTGGATTATCGAAGACAGCAGCGGGAACCACAGACCAACTGCTGTCACTCTGTCGCCGCTACCGTCAGACAACAACCAGTACGTCGGTATCGAGCTGACCAACCTTAGCGACCAGATTTTCAAGAAAGCACAGACACAAACTGATCTTCTCGATAGGGTTAACGATGCGTTTTTTGCGCTTGACCGGGACCAACGGTTCACGTATCTCAACGATCGAGGCCTTGAAATCATCTGTGAGGCAATTGGTGAAACACTCACAGTTGAAGAACTACAGGGCCGCCCTCTCGTAGAGGAAATTCCAGATATCACCGGAACGACGTTTCACGAAAAATACAAACAGGCACTCTCATCCGGTGAGACTGTTTCCTTCGAAGAGTACTACGAACACCTCGATAACTGGTTCGAAGTCACAGCATATCCTTCTGAGAGTGGTCTCTCGGTCTTTTTCAACGATATCACAAATAAACGACGAGCAACCACGGAACTGGAGGAGACCATCGAGGTGCTTCATGACCTCTATGTCCTTGGGTCGGACAACGACCTCTCCTTTGAACGCCGACTCAATCGGATTCTCGAGCTTGGTTCCCGACGTCTTGACCTCCCGTTCGGGTTTCTTACTCAGATTACCGAGGACGAACAGACGATTATCTCCTCGCGGGGCGACCACGAGTTGCTCCAACCCGGCGAGAAATGCCCGCTAGAAGAGTCCTACTGCAGGCGAACCATCGAGGTGGATGAACTGCTTGCGGTGTCAGATACTCCCAACGAGGGGTGGGAGGATGACCCGGCCTACGAGGTGTTCGAACTCGGTTGTTATATCGGTGGGAAAGTCATAACCAACGACGAACTCTACGGGACACTCTGTTTTGCATCGGACCAGCCCCGGAATCGGGATTTTACCGACGGCGAGCGGACGTTTGTCGAACTTGCGTCGCGCTGGGTCAGTTACGAAATCGGGCAACGAGAGTACCGCGAGGAACTGGAACAGCAAAACCAGCGTCTCGAAGAGTTTGCCAGTATTGTCTCCCATGACCTCCGGAACCCGTTGAATGCTGCAACTACACACCTCGAACTTGTTCAAGCGGAGTACGACAGTGAGCACTTTGAGCGTATCGAACGCTCTCACAACAGGATAGAAGCTATCATCACTGACCTGTTGACACTCGCCCGGCAGGGTGATACTGCACTCGATATTACTGCCGTCTCGTTGCCCTCGGTACTTGAACAGTGCCAAGAGACTGGAGAAACAGGTACACTGACACTCGTTGCCGATACTGAACGCGAAATCTATGCAGACAGGCAACGACTCCAGCGACTGTTTGAAAATCTTATCCGCAACGCCGTCGAACACGGCGTTGGGCCCGCCGAGTCACAACAACCGACTGCGGAGTCATCCGATTCACACACTGGAACAGACTGTACTGACCAGGCTGATTCTGCAGTGACGGTTACTGTTGGCAACCTCCCCGACGGATTCTACCTCGAAGACGACGGGCAGGGAATTCCACCCGACGAACGCAACGACGTACTCGACGCCGGCTACTCAACTTCGACGGAGGGAACTGGATTTGGCCTCTACATCGTCGAAACCATCGTTGATGCTCACGACTGGGACCTCAAAATAACCGCGGGAGCTGATGGTGGTGCTCGGTTCGAAATCACTGGCGTCGAGCATGCCAACCCATGGCAGACGTAACTTCCGTTTGCCTCATCGATCTGTCGGCTGCATTTTGAACCCATATCGGGTAACGTCTTCTTGCGTGTAGAGACGCCGGACTGTTGCAGTGACGCGGTCGCCAATAGCCACCTCCTCTGGGTCGACACTAACAACCTGCGCTGGAATAGAGACTGTTTCGGACCCTTCAGTACCGTCGAGTGCGACAACGGCGCTGACATATGGCCCACTTTTGGCCTGCTGTTCAACGAACTCCGGTGGTGCGCCACCCTGTCCAATTGCGGTTACGGCTTCGACCGTACCGGTCCCAGGCAGTTCAGCCGGCTCGTAGTCGACGAGTGCGCCACAGCCGGGACAAGCCCCGGTCGGCGGAAAAGAGAGCACACCACAGTCGGGACAGCGACCGGCTACAAGCCGGTGTCGCTGTGGAATCGTCCGCTTCCAGCTCGGCACGCTCACATACGCGCCGCCACCTGCTGGTTCGCCGGCCGTAATCTCGCCGCGCAGTCGAAGGTACTCTCCGTACGAGAGGCCGACCGTTTCCATCTCATCGATCGGTGTCGAGGCAACCTCGATTCCTTCGTCAACAACTGTCAGCGCAGTTGCGTTGCCGCCGGAGCCGTACCCGAGTAACAGCACGCGATTGGCTCCTGCTGTGAGGGCACTGGCCAGACCGAGTAGTGGACCTGCTGTACCGGTGTCGCCGATAGCATGGACGACCGTTCCCTGCTGGATTGTCTCAGTTTCGACCCCAAGTTCACCTGCTGTACGGTATGGGAGCTTTCCGTTCGGTGACTGCAGGGCAACGGCGTCGGCATCTGTCGGGTCGCTGTCAAGCGCTGCCGTGGCTTTGGTGACCGTTTCGATGAACGCACTTCTGTCGTACTCGGTGATGCCAAGTCCAGTTGTCTCCGTCGAGCCAGCCGAGCGAAACCGCGTTCCGGGATAAACTTCAACATACTCCGCGTGCTCTGGCAACTGACCGGCACCTGAAGGTCCGAGAACTGCGGCGGCTGCGCCAGCGCCACCTGCATGCTCCTGTTCGTCGTCTGGCGCACCGCGGGGAGCGTCAGTCGCGATAACCAGTGTCCGGCGCTTTGCTCGCTGAGAACCAGCAAGCAGTGCCTCTACGCCGGCACGTGTGCTGCCAGTGAACTGTCGTGTTTTCGTTTCCTCACCAAGACCCAGCATGCTGGCAAGACGTGGCCCCATCGCTTCCTCCTCGGTTGGCGGTGTTGTCGTTCCAACGAACAGACCGTCGATTGTTGTAGGGTCGATATCGCTCGCGTCGAGCACTCGTGTTGCAGCTTCGTACCCCATTGTGAGCGTATCCTCATCGGCGGCGGGAACGGCCGTCTCGGAGATACCAGCACCGTGGAACTGCCCCCACGCCTCCGTGACGACATCGGCCGAAAGTCGGTAGCGCGGGATGTAGGTACCGACAGCCTCGATAGCTGCGAGTCGAGTGTCTTCTGTTACACTCATCGTTTCACCCCCTCGTTCTCGAACACATGAACAACTGTCGCGCCGCCGCTCCCGCCCACATTATGTGTGAGCCCATAGCGGGGCGAATCGAGTTGTCGGTCACCTGCCTGCCCGGTGAACTGGTCGAACACTTCGACCATCTGTCCGGTTCCGGTCGCACCAATTGGATGTCCTTTTGATTTAAGTCCCCCTGAGGTGTTTACTGGCAGGTCGCCATCCGGTTCGGTGATGCCCTCACGGAGCAACTTGGCGGCTTCACCGCGCTCACAGAAGTCTAGATCCTCGTAGGCGAGCAACTCTGCGATAGCGAAGCAGTCGTGTATCTCTGCGAAATCGAGGTCGTCTGGACCGACACCTGATCGTTCGTAAGCCGTCTGGGCGGCTGTCTCGGTTGCAGCAAGCCCCACGTAGCTGTCACGCTCGGCGAGGCCAACGTGGTCGCTGGCTGCGCCGACGCCAGCAACACGAAGCCGGTCATCGGTGTACTCCCCAACCACATCTTCACTCGCCAGCAACGCGACCGCCGCGCCATCGGAGGTCGGACAGCAGTGATAGAGGTTGAGCGGATTGGCAACTTCGGGTGCACCGACGGCGTCCTCCAGTGAGCATTCGAAATCGAGGTGTGCTTTCGGATTCTTCGCGCCGTTTTTGTGGTTTTTGACGGCTACCCGTGAGAGGTCTTCGACGGTTGCGTCGTAGGTGTCAAGGTACGCACTTGCCATCTGAGCATAGACGCCCGAAAACGTCGTCCCGGTCAACCGCTCCCATTCGGTCTCACCGCTCACTCCCAGCCAGTATTTTGTCATTTCGCTTGATAGGTCTGACATTACCTCGAAGCCACCGGCTAGGACCACATCAGCCATCCCACTTCGAATCGCTTGGACGGCCTGCCGGACAGCGAACCCGCCGGCGGCACAGGCGTTTTCGACCCGCGTACAAGGGATATTCTGCAGGCCGACGTGTTCGGTCACGGCTGGGCCTGAGAGACCAAGCTGCCGGCCGCCGACGCCGAGCGAGCCGACGACTGCTTCGTCAATATCTTTGGTCTCGATATCGCCGTCGACACGCTTGCGGGCGTGCTGGTAGGCTTTGGCGAATAAGTCCCTGTAGCTGCGCTGGGGGAACGCGCCAAAGGCAGTCTGTCCGGCCCCGATGAGATACACATCGCGCATGTCTCGGCATCACCCGCAATCAGTAATATAGCTTCGGGAGCCTCCTGCAGTTGTTGGGTCCAACTGTGGCACTGTCTCGCGTATCGAGGATGTCACGGGACACACGTACAACTGAGATCACAACTGTTTGGACAACGACCGCCTTCTGTCTCAGTATGGTTGAGAAGGTGACACTGTATCGTGCCCCGACGACGAACGCGGATACTGACGCAATTGCCGAGTGGCTCGATGACCGAGTTGATGTGTCCGTTACCGTCCGTGACCGGTTTCTGCTCCGCTATCGTGACGATAACCTTCCGACAGAAATCGCGGAGACACGCGTTCTCTCTCCAAACGACCCAGAGACAGGAAACACGATGATGGGTATTGTCCGTTACGAGGAACGTGCTCTGGAACACCCCGAACGAGCCGGTGGCGTCGTCTACGACGGCCTCGGCCTCCAGCAACGGCTGGGTTCACGAATCCCCGATGACGAGCGCGGCCTCGACCATCTGCACATCGCAGTTCTCGACAGGGTTGTCGGCACATGGGGGAGCCACGACGGTCGCTGGCACAAGCGTGTCAACGTACTCGGTCAGCCCGCACTCATCTCTGTTCCTGGACTGTACGAAGCGCCCGCAAAGCCCGAAGCGTACTACAAAGCCAAACAGAAACACGCACTGATGTCCAACGACACTCCGCCACGAGAAGTCCTTGAATCTACAATTGATGGTGACTTTCTCGTCGAAGACGACCCTCGAACAACTGAGACACTGAAAGGCTACGTGTTGCAAGCGTTTCACTACATCGAGACGGGCGAAGGGTTCTGTGACGAGCCAAGCTGTCGACTCTCGAACCCGCACCGACAGCCCGGTGTCGTCAAAGCACAACTCCGGGAACCAGAATTCTGTGCCAAACACGCCAAACGATATAAGAAAACACTTACTACCCGCTGAGAGAGCGTGGCTGTATGGTTCATATTCGAAATCTTCCTGCCAAGAGAGCCCCAGCACAGCGATTTGCCGAAGAACTCTGGCTCCCGTTCCATCGTGACCTCGAAGCTGTTGTTGACTCTCATGAACTTGTCGACGATGTCCCCCTCGATGAAGAAGTCGAGTTTCGTCTCGACCTGCTCGAATCTGAGTCGTACCGAGCATGGATTGCTGTCGAGGGTAGTTCGACCACCACACCATTGGCCGAGTTAGACGCTGAGTTCGTTGGGTTCGTCACAGCTGATGTTGATACCTGCCCGCCAGTGTTTGACCGACCAGACCGACTCAAAGTTGGTGACATTTATGTCCGAGAATCACACCGAGGGACGGGGCTTGCCCGAGAACTTCTCGAACATGCCACAGAATACGCGCGGGAGAGTGGCTGTCCCGAAATCGCACTTGAGGTCGACGCTGACAACGACCGAGCACTTGCGTTCTACGAAAAGGTTGGGTTCGAACTACACCGGCAACACATGACCATCACAACCGGAGCGATATAACTAACTCTGTTAGCTGGTGTCTGTATTTACACTCAAGCGCTAAGACCGGGACTTAGCCCTGGTAAGGGTGATACTCCAGCCCTTTGTGCTTCAACTCGTTGCGCTTCTCTTCGAGGAAGGAGTAGACAGTACCGTGAGGTGCCCCTTCGAGAATCATCTCTGCGGCCTCACGGACGGCGGCCACTTGTTTTGGCCCGCCGATGATGCCGAACGTCGAGCCATAGATGGCGACCGATGCGCCAGTTAGTTCTTCCATGAGTTCACGAGTTCGGCCATCTTCGCCGATGAGCCGTCCTTTCTGACGACGCAGGTCGTTTTTGTTTCGCGAGGCGGCATCGATATCGACAATGTCGAACATCATCATATCGTCGTCTACCAGTGTAAGTGCGGCGTCCGGCGAAAACCCGCGACCGATGGCCTTGACGATATCGGGGCCATTCAGGCCCAACACAGGGTCACCGACTTTCTCGACGCGGACGTTCCCTGACTCGGAGTCTATGTCGAGACGGACCTCCGCGCGCTCCTCAATTTCGCGCATCGTCTCGCCGCCTTCACCAATAAGAACCCCGATTCGGTCGTCGGGTATCTTCACGTGCTGCATAATCTACCGTACAGTACGTGATAGGACTGTTAAAGTTCTTCGCCATCTGGGGCGACAGTCCCCATTTTCACTCCATTTTATATATAAAGCCGGGGCCAGCGTCGATATGACCTGACGAATCGTCACGGAGGTCAATGCGATAGCGTGGGACATCCCTTCGTGAGACGAACACCGGCTACTTACTGGGGATGATAGCCTGTCCTACCTGCTCGCCCACTCTATTACTCGCTAAATCCGGCCTCATTGAGCGCATCGTTGAGGTCGTCGCGGACTCGCTCCCCGAGTTTGCGGTCGCTGGCTGTCGTCACGACGCGGTTTTCCTGAACGCTTGAACCGTCCCGGAGCAACAGACGTACGTTTCCGGTGTTATCGGCCCGCGTTACTTTCCCTCGAACACCAGTGCGTGAGCCAGACCCACCGGCTTCGATTGGTCCGGGAATTATCTTCTTGACGTGTGGGTGGCCAGCGACTACCTCAAGCACGTCCCGTCCGGACCGGCCACCGATGAGTGTCGAGTGTGAGCCACCAAGCTTCTCTGCGACCGAGGCCTCGACGACCTCTAGGGGTGCCTCTCCTTTCCGTTCAATCACGTGTTGAACGGGTTCTTCGGCCTCGATACGGTAGAACGGGTAGCGAAGCTGTGCACGTACCTCTCTGAGCACGTCGCGCTCGCCTGTAGCGTAGATTTCTTCAGGCCGTTTCCGTCGAACATCGTCAGCAATCTGTCCGGCGAAGTACCGTATCTCCGAGCGAACCTGTTCCTCATCCGGCTCGGGTGTCGTCGTCACTGTCCGGTGGCCCACGACACTCTCATCGAATAGCACAGTAACCGTCGCACGCTCGCGCTGGAGTTCGAGAACTGCTGTGTCGGCGTTGTCCGTCTGACAGACGAGGCAGTAGTCACCGGGTCTGTCGAGTGGCGTTGCACAGTGCCGACACTCCATATGAGACAGTACGGCGACCGAGCGCGATAAGCCCGGTGTT
Source organism: Halovenus rubra (assembly GCF_026586665.1). GTDB lineage: Archaea > Halobacteriota > Halobacteria > Halobacteriales > Haloarculaceae > Halovenus > Halovenus rubra. The sequence goes on along the minus strand of NZ_JAODIY010000008.1, from coordinate 67,925 downwards.
TCAGCTATGGTCGACAACAGTGCTGGGGTAGTGCTCTCTGGGCAAGCTAAAGTGACTCCGGGTCACATTTCAGGAACTCCCGAAGAATGACGGTTGCGTACGACCCTCGGGGCAATCGAAACGAGAGGCACAGTGGGTCACGCTCGATTTCGAGAGTTGTCCGGAGAAGGATGGCGCGACGATCACCGGTCGAATGGAACTCCTCGGGTAGATCAAACCCGTCCGGCTCGATACCCACGGATTCGAGTACTTCCCGCTCGATATCGCCGGGCTTGCCGTTGGCAAGTGTCGTGTCAGTACCGACAAGTGGTGCGGTCACGAACGCGCGGCCACGCTCACAGTGTCGCTTCACAGCGTCAACTCTGTCTTCACTTACCCGCTGTGTCCGATCTGTATCAGGGAGTTCCATTCCGTCGGGCGTGTCGCTGTCGGAGAAGCAAACGACATCTCCTTGCACAGGCTGGTCGAAGGGGAGACCCTTTTCGAGCCGTGTCGAGAGAATCCGGTTGAAGACGTAAGACTGGGCAGCGTGGACAAACAGTTGCTGGAGGTTTGTTGGGAGAGTTTCGAGTGCAGCGCGGAAATCTGCAGAAGTATCGTCACCGTCGACAAGCGCGTGCAGCATCGACCGTTCGAAGCCAAGGCCTCGGGGGAACTTCTCGAGTGCGGCCTGCCAATTACGTGTTTCCTCGGCGAATGTACGTGCTGTTTGGGTCTCTTCGGGTTCACGGTCGCTTGGATTCCCGACGTAGGTCATGACCGCGTCTTCCCAGTCTTCACGGATGATAGCGAGCCCGACCTCGTGAGTGACCGGCCGTTTGCTTCCGAAACGCTGCTGTCCAAAGTAGTTTGGCACACCAACGGTCTGTGATTCGCTGGCGTCGCGACCTGCAAAGGCAGTAAGTTCACCGACAGTTTGTTCGGCGCACTCTGGTTTTTCTGCGTTGCGAACCGTCACCTCGAACTCGTTTCCGGCAAGGTCACCAAACAGAATTGGCCGGCCAGTTCGGCCAACGACATCATAGCGCACGTCGGACAACTCTGGTAAGTCGTTCGCATTGATACCGTCGACACTGAACAGTTGTGTGGTGACTGCGCGTTTGTCTTTCGTGCCTGCCCATGAGACTCGTTCGCGCGAGATACCCAGTTCGTTCGATAAACGCTGGGCGAAGTCGTTGGTATCCCAGTTCCGGAGTGTCACTCGGAACAACAGATGTGGATACGCGCCGGTCTCGGCGTCGACCGGTTCGGCCTCGAATTGCTCTATTTCTCGGACCCGGAAATCGGCAGGGTCGCGTCGTAGTTGGCCGCCAGTTCCATCGCTGTCGCTTATGTAGTAGCGGATACCGACCGCGTGTTCGAGCGGCTGTGTCTCGCGCACGACCCGGGATGAGTGCCCACCGAATAAATCAGTGTCGTCACCTGGTATCGAATACAGCGACGCTGGCTATGCCGCATCGGCCCTGTCATTGCCTAAGAGTGCAGTGGTTCGAGAATCGCACCAAGAGATGTAAACCAAAGCAAACCGAATCCGTGAGTATGGACCGACGGACGTTCGTAAGGCTTGCAGCCGTCTCCGCTGGCGGCGCAGTTGCGGGATGTATCGGCGGCGAGGACTCAAACACGGTTTTCGATGAACCGTATATTGAGGACGCTAATCCCGAAGCGCTCGCGTATCCAGCACACGGTGAAAAACTGCCGGACGTATCACTTCCGGCACCACTCCAGGACAAGAACATGTCGACAGCCGCGTTCGTTGGAGAGCGTGAAACACTGCTAACGTTTATCTATACGCGCTGTCCGGGTCCCTGCCCCGGGATGACTGCTGCACTCGCCCACGTTCACGTTGATGCCGCAAAAGAAGGGTACAGCGATGAAGTTGCGTTGATGCCAACGACTTTCGATCCGGAGTACGACGACACAGAACGTCTTCGGAAGTTCTCCAAGCAAAACGGTGCTGACCCGACGGCAGAGAACTGGGTTATTCTCCGACCTGAAAGCTCTGAACGGGCTGATGAGGTAATCAACGGCGAGTTCGGTGTCGGGTTCGAGGCGTACGAGAAAGCAGATGGCAAAGGCCACGGTGGTCATAACTCTTCACAAGGGGAACCGCTCAACCCTGATGAGGGTGATACTGATTTCACTCACGTCAATCTAGTTCTCCTTGCGAACCGAGACGGCTACATAGAACGCGCGTATCAAGAAGTCCCTCGTCCTGATAAGTTGCTCTCAGACCTCAAGACAGTCAGAAACGGGTACTGACGATACCGACCCAGCTCAGACTTCGTCTCGGTCAGTAAACGTATACCTGCGATGAATTTTCCCGTCGGCAAACTCGTGGAAGTCAGCAAACTCGAAAGAGACTGATTCACCGTTCTGGATACCGGTGAACTGCCCACGGACGGCGACTGTCTCATCGTTGACCACGACATCGTGTAGAGTGTGGGAACCATCATCGAGCGGCCGCTCATCAAAATAGAACTGTCGGAGTGAATCTTGACCCTCGATTACGTCCTGTCCAGGGCGCTCATACCGTACGTCAGTGGCAAACAACTCGACGAGAGTGTCGTATCTCCCTGCGTCGACTAACTCGTAGTATTCACGCACAGTCGCCGCGGGCGTACTTGACATACCTCTCACTATCACGCCCTTCTGATATAACGTTGCGTTCTTTGGGACTACATAAAATCCGAGAGACCGGACTGTCCGTCGTTCTCTCCGGTATCGGTGGCTCCCTTCTCGCCACTACCTGTCTCATCATCGGTCGCTTTGGCGTCGCTTTTTTCCTTGGCTGTGGCGCTCTCACTGTCTTCTTCTGTTACCGAGATATCCTCGGACGTTGTTGTACTCTCATCGGGGTCGAACGCTCCTCCTGTGCCCTCTGAGGCCATCTCTTCGCGCAGTTCGGTTGCGTCTTCGACGATGGATTGAACTTTGTTGGTACTTTCACCACTACCTGTCACAAACGAGACGTGCTCGGCCTCTAGCTTGTACCGAGCCGCCATTGCAACGGTCAGGTCACGATTCTTGCAGTGATGGGTCATCACCGCGAGATAGGGCATAATTTCCCGACGAGCGGTACTCATACTGGTTCCGTTGCTCTGGGCTATCTTGCGGGCGATGAAATCCCGTTTGTCCCGTGTTCCGCGTGACCTACCCAGCTTTGACCAAGTGCTTGGCGGACCGTAACGTGTCCAGCCCCCCTTGGACTCGTGGCGAGCGGCTGCCACCCCGGCAGTCATGTTATCGCCAGCGTAGCGCCAGAATGAGTAGTTTTGTGTTGCCCGCACACGGCCGAGCCAGCGGTCAGCGTTGGAGAGAAACTCATATGCGACCGCCAGTTCCTCGCCGTGATAGTCTTTGGGCATGTTGTCCTCAATCCAGTTGATAAGGTCATCTGGCGTCTCGTCGACATCGTAACTTGCCTCAAGGGCCTCTTGTGGCCCAGCCTGTTTGATGACTGTATCCAGATAGTCGAAGACGCCGGTCGTCGTGTCGCGCTTGCCAGTCACAACGTCGTCGGCTTCGATACGGTCTCGTCCATCGGCCAGCGCTTGCAGGTCGTTGAGTGCCCCCCGAAGGTCACCGCTGTTCATCTCTGCAATCTCTTCGAGTGCGTCCGATTCAAACTCGACTTCCTCTTTCCGACAGATATCTCGCAAAACGGGGAGAATCGAGCGCTTGGAGACACTCCGGAACTCTATTTCCTGGCAGGCATTTCGCAGCCCGTTTGACATGTCGTAGTAGTCATTTGCGATGAGTACCATCGGCTGACTTGCCTCCTTAACGAGACTCGTCACAGCGCGGCTCCCTCCACGGTCAGCGTTGCCGTGGATGTTGTCAGCCTCGTCCATGATAACGAGCCGCCGGCCGCCACCGCCGCCAGTAAGGGTTCCACTCCGTGCAGCCTCACCGGCTACCTGTTCGATGACGTCTTTAGTGCGGGTATCTGACGCGTTCAACTCGATGGTCGGCCAGTCTTGATCTGTCGCAAGCGCATGAGCAGCAGAGGTTTTCCCGATGCCGGGTGGACCGTGAAGAACGACAGCCTCGTGGTGGTCGTTCCACGTCCTCGCCCACTTCTGGAGCGCGTCTCTGGCTTTGTCGTTGCCTCGGAGATCCGCAAGCGACGACGGGCGGTATTTCTCCGTCCAGTCGGTCATTGCCACCTACTTGTAGTGAGCCGTGTTTAGTGGTTGCGGAGCACCACGCCGTGGCGGGCTATCTGTGATGAGTGTTCCCTCCTAGCCTGGCCCGCAGTTATACTCTCGTAGTTTGTCCATGCCTAAATCGACTGCATCGAACCATTTGGCGCTTCTAGACACACCACGCTGTTTGCATCTCAGCACTGTCTTGTGGTGTGAAACCAAACCACCCAAGTTATTGCGTTGCTATCTCATACCATTCATATGGCGACACACGAAACGGACGCCGACACCCTGCCCGCCTACGATCAGCTGCTCGAACGAAACCGGCGGCTGACGAACCTCCAGTACGCCTCGATGTATCTCAACTGGGACCAGCAGGTAATGATGCCCGAAAACGGCGCACAAGGCCGAGCACAGCAACTTTCCGCGTTGTCAGCGACGAGTCACGAACTGCTTGTCGACGACGAGGTCCGCGAATGGCTCGATGCTCTCGAAGACGCTGAACTAGACGCTGAACAGAGCGCGAACGTCCGCGAGATTCGGAACAGCTACGAGCGAGAGGCGAGTGTTCCTGGAGAGCTAAACGAGAAAATCACCCAGACTGCGGCCGAAAACCAGCAGATATGGCAGGACGCCAAGGCCGACAATGACTTCGAGATGTTCGCACCCCGGCTTGAGACGATGCGTGACCTCCAGCGCGAGAGGGCCCAGCACATTGACCCTGATAAGAGTCCGTACACGGTGTTGTACGAGGGAGACCACCAGTACATTTCTCTGGAGACAATCGAAGAGATATTCGAAACACTCCGCGAAGAGATTCCGCCGATTATTGACGAGATACGTACCGAAGGAAGCGATATTGCAGACCCGTGGGAAGGCGAGTACCCCGAAGAAAATCAAGAGACTCTCAGCGAAGCCGCACTCGATTTCCTTGGCTACGACCGGAACCGTGGACGGCTCGACACGGCTGCACACCCATTTATGGCCGGCAACCAGTTCGACGCTCGCGTGACCACCCGGTTCAAACCGACTGATCCAATGGACGCGCTTACTGCGACCATCCACGAATTTGGTCACGCCACGTATCAGCTTGGGCTTCGACAGGACGAGTATGGCACGCCGCTTGGGTCAGCCCGGATGAGTATCCACGAGTCTCAGTCACGGTTCTGGGAGAACCACATTGGCCGCACAAAACCATTCTGGGAACAGTTCCTTCCAACGTTCAAATCCCACCTCGATGGCCACGACGACCTCACAGTTCAAGAGGTCTATGAAGCAGCTAACCGAATCAACCCGAACAACCGTATTCGGGTTGAAGCCGACGAACTCACGTACCACATGCACATTATTCTCCGGAGTGAGATTGGCCGTGCGTTCGTCGAGGGTGACATCGAGGCAGACGAGATTCCCCACGTCTGGAACGAGAAGATGGACGAGTACCTTGGCGTTCGACCCGAGACTGACAGTGAAGGTTGTCTACAGGATATTCACTGGACGAGCGGTTTCGCGGCATTCCACGGCTACACGCTCGGTAGCGTCGTCGCCGCACAACTCAACGATGCTATCCGCGACGAACTTGATGTCGACGCACTCGTTCGCGAGGAGAACTTTGACCCAATTCAAGAGTGGATGACCGAGCACGTCCACCAGCACGGCCAGCGCTACACAACGCCGGATCTCATCGAGAAAGCAACCGGACAGTCATTGTCGGCCGAACCATTCGTCGAGTATATCCGCGACAAGTTCAGCGACCTGTACGACCTATAAGGGTCGGATTTCGCAACCGTTAAATCGAACGCTGGCTTCGTGATAAGCGCGGGCCGGTGGGGTAGCTTGGTATCCTTCGGCCTTCGGGTGGCCGTAACCGCGATTCGAATTCGCGCCGGCCCACTTTTCCCGCATTTTCGCGCTCCTAGCGCTGGCTTTTGGGTGGCCGTAACCGCGTTCCCGTGAGCGAAGCGAACGGGAAACGACGAGTCGCACGCCCGGGAAGCGACCGAAGGGAGCAACCCGGAATGTCTCGTCTGTATTCGAATTCGCGCCGGCCCACTTTTCCCGCATTTTTGCGCTCCTAGCGCTGGCTTTTGGGTGGCCGTAACCACGTCTCCATGAACGACCAGCAGAGTGAGTGGAGGCCCGTAGAGCTGTGGTCACGGTGATTCAGCTCCGAACCTGAAAGGCAATACAAATACAGACTGCCTGAATGACTGACGAACAGGTATTCGAGCACTGTGCTTGGATATTTCGATAAGCACATGCTCTAGAAGAGGAATACGACCAGTTCTCAGATAATCGAACAGCCAACACGAGTCAGCGTCGCGGGACGGGGACTCAATTGCATCCAGTGGGGTACTGTTTCACGCCGATTCGGATAATTGATTTATCTCTCGCTTCCGGCTGGCGGCTGTGTATACCAGAGTGCCAGTAGAATCAACACACCTTGCAGTGGAAGCCGTCCCCAGCGAACGAGTTCGGAGGGATCGCCACCGCCAAGCCCGTCGATAGTAACGCCACTCGTCGCCATATAGATGTTTGCCGGGTAGATTGCAACGAGCAACGCGACAGTAGCCCACGCGGCCAGTTGTCGCGTCCGAGAAATCAACAACCCGATACCGACGGCGATTTCTGCCACACCAGAGAGGTAGACAAGTGCGAGTTCGGCAGGAAATATTGGTGGCACAATCTGGACAAACAGGTCCGGCACAACGAAGTGCAATACGCCTGCGACGATATACAACGGACCCATCACGAACAGTAGTGGGCGTTTGAACCGTTGCAAAATCTCCATCATCTATTATAAATATGTCTCACGACGGTGAATCAGTTTCGCTCCCGTAGATACCTCACCCAAAAGACCACGACTGACCCTCAGCTACAAGCAACCGTAGTCCGTATGCCAGAGCGTGTCAGACGCCAAGTACATGCCTGGCCTTCGCTCGCTCGACGACGAGGTTAGCGACAAACAGCTCCCGGTTGACGGCGAGTTTCCATCTTGGCTCGCTGGACGACTTCTCCGAAACGGACCGGCAAAATTCGAGGACGGCAACGGCGACCGCTTCGCTCACTGGTTTGACGGGCTCGGAATGATACGCAAATACGAGTTTTCCGATGGCGCGGTCAGCTACACCAATCGGTTTCTCCGAACTGAGAGCTACGAGAACGCGATTGCGGGGCGTCCGACCGGCCAATTTGCGACTGGGGAGCGTGGGGTCAGCAAGCTGTTGGGATGGCTGCGACGGTTAGGGCCACCGGAACCAACCGATAACGCAAACGTCCACGTCGCCAAACTCGACGGCGAATACGTCGCGCTGACCGAGGTGCCACGCTGGGCCAGCTTTTGTGCCGAGACGCTTGGGACTCGCGGCGAGTTCGTCTTTGAAGATCTCTTGAAGTACGATATCATCTCTGCACACTTGGTCGAGGACCCACAGACTGGTGACCACATCGGCCACGCCGTCTCGTTCGGTCGGACCCACGAGTACCGTCTGTTTCGTATTCCACAGGGAACCCAACGGCGAGAGGAGATTGCCGCTATCCCGACTGACAACCCAGCCTACGTCCACAGTGTTGGCGTCAGCCAAGACCATATTGTCCTCGTAGAGACGCCACTCCGAATCAATATCTTGCGGGCTCTTTCACCATTCACTGAGGGGTTTTTCGACCTGCTGACGTGGGATACAGACTGTGATACCACTATCTACGTTGTCTCCCGCGAGACAGGTACCACCGTCACTGAAACGACTGTCCCACCATTTTTTACGTTCCACACTGTCAACGCCTTCGACGCCACAGACACTGACACCGACGACCCTGCCGTCGTCATTGACTTGGTTACGTTCGAGGACGACCAGATTGTTGAGGCGCTTGGACTCGATTTACTCGCTGAGGATGGCTTTGCCGGGGTCCCACCCGGTCGGCTGGTCCGCTACCATCTCTCTCTGGATGGCGGCGTGCAAACCCGACAACTGTACGACGGTGGTATCGAACTTCCGACAGTCCCGAAAAACAAAAAAACACACTCATATCGGTATGCCTACGGACAGTCAACCGACAGGGAAGGCGCTAACGGCCTCGTGAAAGTCGATACCGAGCGTGGGACAGCCCGTGAGTTCTGGGAGCGAGACCTCTACGTTGAGGAGCCATGGATGGTCCCCCATCCTGACGCCGAAACCGAGGACGAAGGAGTCGTTCTTGCACCGGCGCTAGATGTTGCTGCCGAACAATCTATCCTGCTCTGTTTCGACGCCAAAACGCTGTCTGAACGCGGTCGGGCGCGAGTCCCTCATGCCATTCCATTCGCTTTTCACGGGCGATTTTTCAGAAACTGACTCACAACTGGTGGTCTCACCCCGAGGGTGAGTTTTTACGCGTCGAAGTCACCCAGTTTTGTTTGTCCGGTTTGCTGTGGCTTGCTCTCGGTATTATCTTTGTCACTCCAAGAGCGTTGTGAAAGCGATACACGCCGACGTCTCTCTGGGTCATTGAGCGCTTCTTTCGCCCTATCGTCGAGGGCCGCCCAGATATCACGCGCTTCCTGCCGCCGTCGCTCGAAATCGACAACCGGATACGGATAATCTTCGCCGATAGTAACATCGTGTTCGTTCTGGACCGACAGCGGTGCCTTCGATGGCTCGTCGAGAAATGTTGCCGGAAGGGCAGACAGCTCCGGGACGTACGTTTTGATAAACGACCCCTCAGAGTCATTATCACGGACCTGTTTTCTCGGGTCATAGATGCGTAGTGGATGAACACCGACAAGCCCGGACTGTATCTGCCACTGTTGGTAGTTGATACCCGGCTCTGCGTCGAGGAGGTGTCGATAGAACCAGTCAGCGCCTTCTTTCCAAGCCGTTGCAAGCGCTTGGTCGTGGCTGCTCCGATTCATCCCGCGAAAGACTGGATTAACGGCGTGTTCTACTGTATCCGGGTTATCGGCTAACTTCTGTGTGAAATGGCGGTTCCAGTACAGCCGAGAGCTGAACATATCGACTGCCCGTGTGTCGTCACTGTTGGTGTTGATGTACTGGTACGCTTTACCGAGCGAGAGACAGCCAAATTTGAAATGTGGCGACAGGTTCGCGGTGTATTGCTCGGCTAGGGCCGGCGGCGAGATACCACCGACGTAGTTGTCGATATTTCCAGTAACTGTTGCCAGTCGCTTGCGGGCACGCTGGCAACCGCCGTGATGGCGACGGCTTTTCGACGAAGAGACATCATACCGGTCAACAACCTCCTCGATATCGATTGTCGATGCGATATCGCCACTGACTGTCGACGGTGGGGCATACAGGTCCCCCTCAAAATATTCCGTGGCCTGTTCCTGCCAGCCGTTCCGCGAGTCACCCTCTCTGACAATCGCGTCGTCAGCGAAAAACGAGGTGTGAGAAGTGTGTGAAGGTCATCTCGTGGGTCACCGTGTCGGTAGGTCAGGCCGCCGCCGCGTTCTTGATATGCCTCAGCGAGTTGCTCAAGTGACTCGTGGAGAAACGCCAGCCGGCCATCACAAACTTTGTGCTCCGATAAAAGTGTGGATCAAAGACAAACAGCGGGTGGACGCGCCCGTCGGTGCCAGCAGCCCTGAGTGCAGGATTATCCGAGACACGGAGGTCGTCACGGTGCCAGACGACGATGTCTGCCGTCACAGCGGGAGATAGGGTTCTACCGTCAAAACCGTCCGGTTGCCCCTGGCCGCCAAGAATTATGATTACACAGTCCGTTCAACTCGTATGCGCTGCCCGACAGTGGGAACCCCACCGGAGTACACTATCGACGATAATGAGGTGCCTTGGATTCTTGGCACACAGCTAACCACGCAGTGTGGACCGCTTGCCCGCAGTTCGGACAGTAGCCGGGTGTTGCTGATTGAGGCTCACGATTTTGCTCGCCGGATGCCCTACCATAGCCAGAAACTCACACTTGTCTTTGCCGCGATGCGCCAGTTTCGAGACCGTCTACAAGCCGACGGATACGATGTAACGTACATCCAAGCGGAGACATTCAAAGCGGGACTGTCGACGTTTTTCGAGGAGAACCCCGATACGAGGCTTGTCACGATGCGCTCGCCGAGCTACGGTTCCGAGCGTCGACTTCGCGACATCGCTGACGATGCCGGCGGTGAAGTTCGGTTCGTCGAGAACGAGTTGTTCGTTAGCACACGGGCAGCGTTCGACGGGTGGGCCGGCGATGACGAGCAGTTCAAACACGAGTCGTTTTATCGATGGATGCGACGCGAATCGGGCGTGTTGATCGACGACGGCGAGCCTCTTGGCGGCGAGTGGAACTATGACGACGAAAACAGAGAGTTCCCGCCCGACTCGTGGGAGGCTCCACCGGTCCCGACACACGATTACGACGATTCGACGACTGAAACGGCCGAATGGGTCTCTTCGACGTTCGACACGTGGGGAAGTAACGAGCTATTCAACTGGCCGGTGACGCGAGCGCAGGCTCTCGACCAACTGGAACACTTTTTGACTCATCGACTGCCCGAGTTTGGCCCGTATCAGGACGCTATGCGCAGCGAAGAGTGGGCGATGTCCCACGCACTGTTGAGTGGTGCAGTGAACATCGGTTTGCTCCATCCCATGGAGGTAATCGCGGGCGTTGAAGATGCATACCACAACCGACCAGCCGTCGATTTACCTTCTGCTGAGGGGTGCATTAGGCAGTTACTCGGCTGGCGGGAGTTTATGCGTCATGTCTACCGCCACTCGATGCCTGAGCTGGCGACGGCAAACCAACTCGATGCCACACAAGCCCTGCCGGAGTTGTACTGGACCGGCGAGACAGCGATGAACTGCCTCGCCGAAACGATTGATGCTGTTCACTCGCATGGCTACTCACATCACATACAGCGGCTGATGGTCCTTGCGAACTTTGCGACACTATGGGGCGTCGAACCGGACCAGCTAAACGAGTGGTTCCACGCCACCTACGTTGATGCATATCACTGGGTGACGACGCCGAACGTCATCGAGATGGGACAGTACGGTCATGGTGTATTCGCGACCAAACCGTATGTCTCTTCTGCCAACTACATCGACGGGATGTCAGACTACTGCGCCGATTGTCAGTACGACCCGTCGGTCGACACCGGTGAGACCGCTTGTCCGTTCAATGCGCTCTACTGGGACTTTCTCGACCGCAACGAGTCGAAATTGCGGAGTAATCACCGAATGGGTTTGATGTACAGCCATGTCGACACCAAGCGAGAGGCAGGTGAGCTTGATGACTTGGGCGAGCAAGTCGATACGTTTCGGGTCCGGGCCGAAAATAACAATCTCTGAAAACAGAAAAGCGAAGCAAGCGGCCGTTAGCCGAGTTCGTCGTATCGCGTCTCGATATCAAGCATCGGGCGTGGGTAATCACTACCGAGTTCGACGCTATGAGTCGCCTGCTCCTCGGCGCTCATCCGCCAAGGACGGTGGGCGTACTCGGCTGGCAGTTCACTCAGCTCTGGCAACCATGTTGTCACGTATGCCGCGTCATCGTCGTAGTATTCTCCCTGTGAGAGCACGTTGAAGTGGTTATCACGGGAGTCGTTGCCGACGCCAGCCTGGTACGCCCAGTTTCCCCAGTTCGACGCCACGTCGTAGTCGACAAGTTGTTTCTCGAAGTAAGCAGCGCCCCATCGCCAGTCAACTTCGAGTGCGTCGGTCAGGAACGAGGCAACGTTTTGCCGTCCTCTGTTCGACATGTATCCAGTTCGGTTTAATTCGCGCATGTTCGCGTCGACGAATGGGATACCCGTCTCGCCGTCAGCCCACTGCCGGAATGCCTTGCGGTCATGTTTCCACTCCTTGTGTACATCTCGGATGCCAGTCGGGGCAAAAAAGTCGGCTCCGTGTTTGAGAAACTGAAACTGGAAGAAATCTCGCCACAGCAACTCGAAGACAAGCCAGTAGGTATCTTCGTTGGAGACACGCTCGTTTTCGTACCGCTGAACTTCGGCGTGCAGCCATCGCGGTGAGAGACAGCCTGTAGCGAGCCACGCTGAGAACTTCGAGGAGTAATCTGCTCCTAGTAATCCGTTGCGTGTCTCTTTGTACTCTCGGAGCCGGTCGTTGTCCCAAAAATACTCGCGTACCCGACGTTTCCCGGCGGTCTCTCCGCCCTCGAAACGCAACACAGCACGGCTGTCGTGGTCTGGCTGCTCGATGTCCTCGTCGGACGGTGTCGGCACGTCAATCCCGTCTACTGCTGGCGTTGGAACTGCCTTTGGGGCGGGTAGCGGGTCTCGTACGTCGGCATGGCTTTCGACTGCTTTCCGCCACGGTGTGAACGTGTCGTCGATGCGGTCGTACCGCGTCGGTAGGTCGTTGATATGATACAGTGTATGAGTCCAACGTCGGTGAAACGATACTGCTGCCGGAAGCGCATCTCGGACACCGTACTCGACGGACACCTCTTCAGTCGCCGGTTTCGTCTGTGCATAGACGGCGTCGGCCTCAAACCGGCGCGCTACGTCGGGAATGACGGTTTCGGGTTTTCCCTCACGAACTAGTAACTCCCCACCACAGTCCTGGAGTGACTCCTGTAGGTTCAGGACGCTTTCACGACGGAACCGGGCTCGGTGTGGCGCGAGCTTTTCGACGCCGTAGCGGGTTTCTCGCCTGTCGCGTGGGTCGAAAACGTACACCGGAATGACCTCTGTTGCCGTGTTGACGGCATTGGCAAGTGTGGGGTTATCCGAGAGCCGGAGGTCGTCGCGGAACCAGACGACAGCAGTATCCATACGGATACCATGGATTCCTCGGGCAAGTAACCGAGGATTAGACTGTTTAGCACCACGGTTCGGTCGCAGGGACACACGCAACACACAGACCTAGTGATATTTCCTGTCTCACCGGGACACTGTCCTCACTGTGTTAACTGGTCATCGACGATGTGTTTGGCAACGGTCACAGCATTCTCGACCGCGAGCCCGTAGCCGGCATCGAACGCATCGCCAAAGAGACTCTCTTCTCCGGCGGTGTCTGACTGAGGTCTATCGAAGTTTGAGATGGCTCGAATGGTTAGATAGCGATCGAGTGCATCGAACCGGGACAGTGCAGCCGCCGTTCCCGCGTCCTCCATCTCTGTTACGCGGTACGGGCCTACGTCGTGGTTGTCGACGAGCCACTCTGCTTTGGCCGCGAGGTCCCGACCATGCCAGAGTTCGTCGCCACAGAGGTTTGCTCCGCTGACAACGACTGGCTCGTCGGCTCCCTGTTCGCCCCACTGTTTTGGATCGGGTACATCGCTATCTGTCGCGAGGTCGGCTGTCTCGGCCAGTGAGAGTGCCCTGTCGACGAGTGAACTGTCGAGAGTGTATACACCCTGACCTTCCGTATACGGATTCGTTGTGAGTGTGACATCGTCGTGAGTATCGAACCGGCATTTGTCGTCCCAGTCAATGATACTGTTACCGATGACGACGGAGCCGATTGGCAGGTTGGGTGGCCCACCTGCGATTCCGACAGTAAGAAACGTCGTTCCAGTGAGATCAACTGCCTCGCTTGCGAGTAGGGCTGTCACTGTTGTTGCTGCCGCCGATTTACCAACGCCAGTCGGGACGACACCGACTCCCTGCTCGGCGTAGGCGACTGGTGTCGGTACGCCGTCTACCTGTACCGTCTCGTCGAAGTCATAGGCATTGTACCACGGCGTTAACTCGCCCGGAATCCCCTCAAGGTCGTCGAACGCTGGCAATACCAGTACGTCGAAAGAAAGAGCCATTATGTGACGTTTCCGGACTTTCCAGCAAAGGGATATCGGTTTTCGAAACGACTGGCCGAGAAACATATCCGTGGAGGCATTTCTGTATCACCGTGACCAACAAACAGCTATGGCAACAACCACCACGATTATCTGGTGAGAGTGGTCGGCCCAGTCGTGTCCTCCCATGGCAGGACCGAGCCGTATCTCTCCGCGAAATATTCAGGTAGCCATGATATACTAGGAGAATACTTTTTGACCTGCGTGGAGTCATTGCGGATATCAGATGGCTTCCGAGCGCTCGCAGCCGGTTATCACGACGACAGACCTCCGCAAGGAATACGGGTCGACAGTCGCAGTCGACGATATCTCTCTCGAAATCGAAGACGGCGAGATATTCGGGTTGCTCGGACCGAATGGGGCCGGAAAGACAACCGCAATCGAGATTATACAGGGTCTCAGAACGCCGACGAGTGGCGAGGCGACAGTCCTTGGATTAGACATTCAGACCGACCTACACAAAATCAAGGACCGTATCGGCGTCGTCCCACAATCGTTTCACACCTTCGAGCGGTTGACCGTCCGGGAAAATGTTGCACTCATTGCGAACCTTCACACCGAACCGCTTGCCGTTGACGATGTACTCGACGAACTCGCTCTTAGGGAGTGGGCTGATGACCCGTTTCACTCGTTGTCTGGGGGGTACCAGCGCCGGACCGGTATCGCAATGGCACTGGTCGGCGACCCAGATGTCCTCTTTCTTGATGAACCAACGACCGGGCTGGACCCGGCCGCCAGACGGGCCACGTGGGAACAGATTGAACAGCTCCCTGCCATGGGAACGACGGTCGTCTTGACGACACACTACATGGAAGAAGTCGAATATCTCGCCGACCGCGTCGCACTGCTTGTTGACGGCCATGTCAAAGCTATCGACACCGTACCCGCGCTCATCAACACCTACGCCGGTGAACTAAAAGTTGTTGTACACCTCGATGAGAGTACGACAGGCACCGAAGCCGACGCTCTCGAAGCAACGCTGCGAGAGACAGCAGACAGCGTCCACAAGACCGATGCAGACAAGCTAATCGGCGTCTTCGGCGAAAGACAGGCAGCACAGGACACCTACAGCGAGCTACACGACATTGGGACTGGCCACTCGATTGACCTTGTGAGTCCGGATATGGAGGATGTCTTTTTGACATTAGCAGATTCGACGCTCTCTCCGGGCGGTGAGCTTCAATGAGGCGAGTCGTTCGGCTGACGGTAACGCTGTTACGTGATTGGGTGCGGAATCGAGAAGCAGTGTTTTTCGCAGTCCTGTTCCCACTAATCTTGCTCATTATCTTTAGTTTCGTCTTCGCTGGCGGCCCCACCGAGTTCGACGTTGGCGTCCAGAACAACGACCTGACCGCCGACGGCGAGCCAACTGCCCTCTCAGCTGAACTTGTCGGCGCTATCGAGGAGGCGTCACCGCTCGCAGTTGACCAGCTTGATGCCACACAGAACCTCACCCAAGTCGAGAACATCGAAGATGCGACCAACCGGAAGCGGGTACTTATTATCCCGAAGGGGTTTAGCGAGCGCGTTCGAGACGAGAGCGCGAGGGTCAGAATGGCTGTTATTCAGGATACGACTGAGCGCTTTCAGGGAAACATCTCCGCGTCCCAGCAACAAGATATTCAGGCCGCCTTAGGCGCGGCTAACGGGACACAACGCGACGGGGCCGAGGTGGTGCTGTTGACTGTTCCTGACGATGAGGGGGCTGGTGCCGTCGAGAGTATCGTCGATAGTGTTGTTGCGACATTCAACGACCGTGCTCTCGGGATTGAGAACCCGACAGTAGCGATTCAGACCGAACAGCGGGGACAAGAGGGTCTCGGCGCGACAGATTATTTTCTTCCAGCGTTCATCGTGGCGATGGTGCTGATAAACGGTGTGATGACAGTTCCGTCGGCTGTCGCACAACTCAAACGCGACGGAACACTCAAACGACTGGCAGTCACACCGCTTCGAAAACACGAGTGGGTCCTTGCGAACGTGCTTCAACAGTCTATTCTTGCGGTCGCAATCACGCTTGTACTGATTGCTGTTGCGTGGCTGGCCTTTGGCGTCACTGCGACTCCAGGACCGCTTGCGCTCGCGTTGCTCCTCTTGGGAACAGTCGCGTTCACCTCGCTTGGCATGATTGTGGGGAGTGTTATTCAGGACCCCGGGTCAGCAATCAGCCTTGGTGGGGCTATTGCACTTCCGTTGATGTTTATCTCTGGTATCTTCTGGGAGCTTGACTTGATGCCGCCAACCTTGCAGACTGTCGCCGAATTCAGTCCCGTGACTCACTTCCACCGGGGGCTCCGCGAGCTGATGATACTCGATTCGACGAGCGGGGTGGCGTTTACGTTCGGTTTCCTCGCCGTCCTTGCTGTTGTTTTCCTCACAGGAGCTGTCATGCTGACAAACTGGCAGGAGTTCGACTAGACTCTGGCGACGTTTTTTATTGTGCCAGACAGAGTGACTGGTATGACCGATATTGATTCGTCACTGTTAGATCAGTCAGGCAATCGCGGCACCGACTGTACTGTTGCCGTCGTTGGGGCTGGCGCGGTCGGACTCACTACGGCACTCGACCTCGCCAGCGAGCGAACAGACGTAACAGTGTACGAAGCTGACACGGTTGCCGGCGGGTCAAGCGGACGGGCCGCTGGTGTCTGCTACAACGCGTTCGCTGCCGAGCCAAACGCCACGCTCGGCCAGGAAGCAATCGACCGATTTCGGGCCTTCGAAGCGGATGGTGCCCCATTTACGGAATGTCCGTATGTCTGGCTGGCCCAGACCGGAGACAATACAAAAGTCGACCTTGTCAGAGAGGGTATCCAGCGGATGCAAGAGCTTGGCGTCGAGGCTGAGGAACTCGATGCGGCAACACTCACTGAGCGGTTCCCAGCGCTTAGAACCGACGACGTAGCTGTTGGGGGTGTGACTGCTGGCGGTGGATACACTGATGCTGGGAAGTACACGGCCTGGCTGGCAGACCGCGCACGCGACGCTGGTGTCAGTATCGAGGAGGAGACGCCTGTCAGTATCGAAACCGAACCGCCAGCGGTCAGGCTCGCTGGTTCAGGGGATTCCCGTCGAGTGGTCGACACTGTTATCGTTGCGGCCGGCGCCCACTCGAAGGAACTGCTTGCGGCTGTTGACGTGTCGATTCCGATGAAGCCATACCGTGTTCAGGCTCTCGTTGGCGAGGTATCTGTCGGCGGGAAGCCGGCTGGTTGGGAACCGATTGTCTACGATACGAGTGCAGACTGTTACCTCCGGCCCCATGCCGAGGGACTCCTTGCTGGTGACGGCACCGAAGAGTGTGAGGCCAACCCCGACAACTACCAGCGAGATGCCAACGCTGAGTTCTCCGAAAACCTCGCCGCACGCGTGACTCACAGGATTCCTGACTGTGGGCTTGAGGTGGACCGCGCGTGGGCCGGCCTCTGTACGGCCACACCGGACAGAGACCCGCTGGTTGGGGAAGTTCGTGATGGAGTCTACGTCGCAACCGGTTTCCAGGGGCAGGGGTTTATGCGGTCGCCAGCAATCGGCCGCCGGCTGGCCGACGAGGTGCTCGGCGGCGACGGTATCGAGGCGTTTGACCCGTCGCGATTCGACGGCGACGAATCGTTCGAGGTTCGTGAAGGGATGGCTGTTGAGTCTTAACGTACTCACTCTGTCACATCGACAACCTTGGCCCCTGCATCCTCGATAATTTCTTCGGGTGTGATGGGAAAGACAGCTTCGGGCGTACCCGCGGCAGCCCATACCGTTTCGAAGTCGGTAAGTTCTTCGTCAAGATAGACAGGAAGCTCCTCGTCGTGGCAAAACGGCGGGACGCCGCCGATAGCGTACCCCGTTGCCTTCCGGACCTCTTCAGGTTCGGCCATCCGCGCGTCGTGGACGCCTCGTAGCGCCGATAGCTTTCGTGTATCAACCGTGTTCGCACCGCTTGTGACCACCACGACGACAGTGTCGACCATGAAGACGATTGAACTCGCAATCTGGGCGACCTCGCAGTCGATGGCAGTGGCCGCGTCCTGTGCAGTTTTTGTCCCCTCGGGAAACTCTTCGGCCTCGATATCCAGTCCGTACTCGGTTGCTGCTCGCTCGCCGAATGCAGCCACACGCTCGTTCATACACCGCATTCGACGGCCGCTTACGTATGTGTATCGGGACCATTTGCGAGGAAAACGACTCTCACCCTCGTCAGCGACGACTCATGAGAAGTCAGCTGCCGCTTTGTCCTGTCTCTGTCCGAATCCACGTTTCTTTAGACCGGTAACAATAACACTCGGGTATGAATCTCGACCTCACTCCCGAGCAACTCGACCGGTACTCCCGTCACATTATCATGGACGATGTGGGCCCGGACGGGCAGGCTGCGCTTCTCGATGCGTCCGTGCTGGTTGTCGGTGCAGGTGGCCTCGGTTCACCGGTGCTCCAATATCTCGCAGCGGCGGGTGTCGGCCACCTCACTATCGTCGATAACGACACAGTAGAGCTAAGCAACCTCCAGCGACAGGTTATCCACGGAACTGACGACGTAGGCCGGCCGAAAGTCGACAGTGCCGCCGAGTTCATCGACTCATTGAACCCTGATATCGACGTAGAGCGGCGAGAAACACGTGCCTCACGTGAGAATGTGACAGAACTGATTACCGACCACGACGTAGTCGTCGACGCCTCGGATAACTTTCCAACACGATTTCTGCTCAACGACGCTTGTGTTCTCGCTAACGTACCACTCAGCCACGGCGCGGTGTACCGCTTCGAGGGACAGGTGACGACGTTTACTGGCGGGCAACCCTGTTATCGCTGTTTGTTCCCGGAAGCGCCGCCGGAGGGGGCTGTCCCCGACTGTGCGACTGCTGGCGTGTTTGGTATCCTTCCAGGGACAGTCGGCGCGATGCAGGCCACCGAGGTTGTAAAACTACTACTTGACGAGGGGGAAACGCTCGATGGCCGGCTACTTGCCTACGACGGCCGCTCGCTCGATACGGAATCAGTCCCGATTGCTCCGTCTTCAGAGTGTCCTGTCTGCCGTGACGACGCCCACATTGAATCAGTCTCGGAGGTTGAGTACACCGGTCAGTGTGCTATTCCTGAGTGAGGCGGGATAGACTTATGACTGCTCGAAGACACTATTATGCAAGCCAACATGGATCTCATCGAGGAGTCGTCTGCCCTTGACGTGTTTACCACCGACGCATCAAAGGAATACATCAGCATGGTCTACGTGCTCGTTTTGTTGTGGGGACTCGGTGACGTACTCTCGACGTATTTCGCGTACGCTGCGGTTGGGACAGCCGCCGGTGAGACGAACCCTTGGATGGCGTTGTTACTCTCGCACAACCCCGTCCTAATTGCCGTTGTGAAGGGGGCAGTTGTGCTCTATGTCGGTGTTATTCTTCTGGAGTACCGTAATCTCGTTCAGCGCACGCCTGGCTGGCGGCTCTGGCTGGTCGGGGTTGTCGTTCTCGGGGTAGTTATTGTCCTGAACAACCTCATTGTCGGTATCATCGCGCTCTCGTTCACTGTTCCAGTTTCGTCACGTCCGCTAATGTCTCCCGACGGCGGACAACGCGGTGGTCATCCCCATCGATAGCTACTTCGGCCGGACGTGGCTGAGAGTGGAACTGATTTGCTAGCTCATAGCCATACGCGCCGGCGTTTCCGACAGCGAGCACATCAGTACGTTCGGGCTGTGAGACCGGCCTATCCGTACAGAACACATCCGCGCTCGTACAGCACGGGCCACCGACTGACACCGACTCATCTCCGCGATCGGGGGCGCTGACGTTCCGAATCGGATGGTACGCGTCGAACATTGCAGGCCGAATCAGCGTCGCCAGTGATGCATCAACCCCGATCACCGTTGCCGACTCAGTCTCCTTTCGGGTGTTTACCCGCGTCAAGATGAGTTCGGCGTCTGCGACGATATACCGCCCGGGTTCGAGCTTCAATGTCGCATCGATGTCTCCTACTGCGGCCCGGACACGCTCACTCACAGTGTCCATCTCTAACGGTTCAGTTTCCTCACGGTATGGGACGCCAAAACCACCGCCGATGTCGACAAACTCTAGCGGGCCAGTTTCTGCCTCCACATCCCGTGCGATAGCAGCGATACTCTCGATTGCGCGGCAATGGTCGTCGAGGTCGTCGTGAAGGACGCCACTGCCGACGTGAGCGTGGACACCAACGAGGTCGAACTGCTCGGCAACTGCAGCAGCGACTTCGGGAACACGGTCGGCTGGAATCCCGAACTTTGCATCCTTGCCGGTAGCAACTTTTTCGTGATGGCCCGTTCCGATACCCGGGTTGACACGGATTGCGACACGACCGTTGTATCCACGTTCAGCGAGCCGATCAAAGGTGTCCTGAGCGCCGGCGGTAATCGTCAGTCCCGGATTATCGGTCCCGAGGTCGGCGGCATACGACAGGTCAATATCTGGCGGGTTGACTGCGGTGTACTGCACTGTGTTCGGGTCTGCGCCGGCGTCGATTGCTCGTTGCAGTTCCCCGCGTGCAGCACACTCGATATCTGCGCCGGCGTCGAGGAGCGTCGAGAGTACTGCCCGGCCAGTGTGGGTTTTTGCGGCGTACATGACGTGGGCGTCGGGGAACGCCTTCGTAAACCGACGGTAGTTTGCACGGACGCGGTTCTCGTCGAGCACGTACAACGGCGTGCCGTACTCGTCGGCCAGGGTTAGCAGCTTGTCGTGGTCCCAGTCAGAGAGACGGCGAACTGCCGGCGACGACCCGGTCATTGTTGGTCGCGGAGGGCACCCTCCCGTTCGACTGCGTCGACAGTTTCGTCTTCGAGATGGGTCGCGACGACTGCCGGCTTGTATGCACCGCCATCGAAGAGTTCGTGTTCACCAATACTGGATTCGACGTACCGACTGAACGCTCGGCGTTCGGGGGGGAGGTGACCGTACTGAATCTCCTCTTCGACGAGGTCGTACACCGGGATGCGGGGCGTCAACAGCGTGTTCTCGCCGACAACCGAGTTCTCACCAACAACAAATCCTGACGTCACGCGACAGCCTGCGCCGAGTGTGACACCGTCTTCGATGATAACTGGTGACTCTTCGACTGGTTCGAGCACACCGCCGACCAGTGTGTTCGCGCCGAGTTTCACACCTTCCCCAATCTGTGCACAGGAGCCGACAGTATCACAGGAGTCGACAAGCGTTTCGTTGCCGACGAACGCACCGATATTGACGAACGCCGGACTCATCAGTATAACGTCACTTCCGATATGTGCTCCGCGCCGAAGAACCGTCCCATCTGGTGTATTTCGCGTCCCTCGGTCCGCTAACGCGGCTGTGTCGGCAAGCGGTAACACATCATTGTAGGTGACATTCCCGTACTCCCACTGCGAGATAGACCGCAGCGCGAAGTTGAGCAGGATACCCCGCTTTACCCACTCGTTTGCCTGCCACTCGCCGTCGACCCGCTTGGCGGCCCGGACCTCGCCCGTCTGGAGCGCGTCGAGGAATGTTTCAAGCATGGCTTGGTCCTCATGGGTGACATCTATTTCGTGGTCATCATCACGGTACTGCTCCCAGCGGTCGTCGATATCTGATTGTAGTGTTGTCATGTTTCGTCTCCGTTTGTC
The DNA here is from genome assembly GCF_026586665.1 of Halovenus rubra. Taxonomy (GTDB): domain Archaea; phylum Halobacteriota; class Halobacteria; order Halobacteriales; family Haloarculaceae; genus Halovenus; species Halovenus rubra. The sequence continues at coordinate 46,415 of NZ_JAODIY010000008.1, read as the reverse complement.
GTGTCAGCAAATACGTCCACAACGCTATACCTGCCAGCCAGCCGACCGGCAAGCCAGTGGCTTGCGTCGAGAGCACCCACAGCAAAGACACCCCGGGACTCCGCGCGGTGGGTAAGTGTGAGGGCTTCGTCGTTATCGGCCAGCAGTATCTCGTGTTCGCCGCGGACGGTTCCCGCTCGACGAGAAAAGACACCGACTTCACCGTCCTCGCGTTGTTGCTCCCCGTTTCGACCGTGGACCGACGCCACGTCACGGTGGTCAGCGACTGTCTCCAGTAGCGTCGTCGCGGTCCCGCTTGGTGCATCCTGCTTGCCTGAGTGGTGGGTTTCGAGTAGTTCGATATCGTAGCTTGGCAGCGCGGCGAGGGCGCTATCAAGTGCGCGTTGCAGTGCAACCACGCCCCGGGAGAAGTTCGTCGCATGCAGGACCGGTACCTCCTCACTTGCCGCCTGAAGGACCTCGCGTGTCTCCTCGTCTAGCCCGGTTGTTCCGCTTACGAGGGCAACGTCGGTTGCGGTACAGTCTCTGGCGAGCGGTTCGACTGCATCGGCTGTCGAGAAATCCACGACTACGTCGATGTCGCGTGTCTTGAGTGCATCCTGACGGTCTGTGGGAGCAACAATTGGATGGTCACTCTCTGTGTCGGTGGTTGGACTAACCCCAAGAGCCACCGAAACGTCATCGCGGGTTGTTGCTGTGTCTCTGATGGTTTGTCCCATCCGCCCGACTGCGCCGTTGACGGCGAGTTGTGTCTGTGTCATCAGTCGCTCACCGCCTCCTGTGTGGGTTGGTCATACGCTGAAAGGACCGATTCGACCTGAGCTCTGTGCTCCTCACTGAGCGGGGCAAGCGGTGGACGAAGCCTTCCGTGACCGTCTCCCCGTAGCTCCATTGCTGTCTTGACTGGGACGGGATTTGTCTCGACGAAAAGCGTCCGGAAAAGTGGGCCAAGTTCTTGATGTTGTTGCCGTGCGCGGGCAAAATCGCCCGCCAACGCGGCCCCAACAAGTGCGGACATCCGCCGGGGCTCGATGTTTGCGGCCACACTGATACAGCCGGTGCCACCAACCGAGAGAATGGGAAGCGTCTCGCTGTCGTTTCCTGAGAGCACAGCGAACTGCTCGTTGTGGGTCCGCTCAATAATCTCACCTATCTGTCCGAGGTCTCCGCCGGCGGCCTTGTACCCCTGAATGTGCTCGTGGCTGGCCAGGTCGACGACAATATCGGCGTCGATGTTGCGACCAGTCCGGGAGGGGACGTTGTAGATAATCTGTGGCAAGTCGACTGCATCGGCTATTGTTCTGTAGTGCTCTTGGAGGCCGCGTTGTTGGGGTCTGTTGTAGTACGGAGCGATGAGCAAGAGCGCATCTACACCAGCGCTAGCTGCCCGCTGAGAGAGTGAAAGGGCTTCCTCGGTGTTGTTCGAGCCTGTGCCGGCGATGACGGGCACGTCGACAGCATCGACGACTGTCTCGATGACCTCGATATGCTCGTCGTGGCTGACGGTGGCGGACTCGCCTGTCGACCCCATCGGGACGAGGCCGTCGACGCCGGCCGATTCGAGTCGCCGAGCGTCGGTCCGCAGTGTTTCGAAATCGATACTCCTGTCGTCGTGAAACGGCGTGCACATCGCCGGGTATACGCCGGCAAATGGGTCCGCAGTGGATTGTGTCATCTGTCTCTATGGTGTGTGTCTGGATAGTTCGAAGACTGGTCGTCTCGAAGCAAAAGAAAATGACCCGTGACAGGTGCGCCAGACCTGCCGCGAACCGACTCACTGCGGGCGTTTAGCTTTCGAGTCGACGGCCGCAAGGCTCCCTGTTTTGCTATCTCGGGACGACAGGGTGCGGCTCATATTTACTGTACAGAAACTCGCTGAACTTATCTGTTGTGGCTTATCTCTCGACGGAACAATCTTGCCTGTTCGCACATATTTAATGCAAATATCACGTCCCGCTACTACTGGTAACCGGCCGCCTGCTGTCGGCAACTGGTTACGTTTCGTGGGTGTTCGAACGGTTACTTTTTGAGTGATGACATCCTATATTACCCTGATGGTTGGACACACACAACTAAAAGTTCGGATGGCAGTCGTCGGGACCTTTCTCTTTGGTCTCTACTTGGCTGTCGCCGGATTCGTCCTGACGTCGTTTGGTACAGGGCCAACAGTACTTATTCTGTTGAGTCTGGGGATGGTCGGCTATCCGTTCATCCTCTATAAGTTCGGTCGGTGGTCTGCGGTCCGTGGTGTTGGGGCCGAAGAGATGCCCGAACGGAGAGAGGCAGGGTATCGGTTTGACGAAATCCATCGCTCGACAGAACGACTCTGTGACGAGATGGGGATAGAGAAACCCAAACTAATGGTCGCCGAAATGGGCGTGCCAAATGCCTTCGCTGTCGGTCGCAAGGCGGACGGTATCGTGGTCGTCTCGAGTGAGATTATTGATATCCTCGAACAAGACGAACTCGAAGGCGTCATCGCTCACGAACTTGCCCACATCAAGAACCGCGATACGGTTATGATGGTAATGGGTCAGTCACTCGCGGCCATGGTCGGCTGGATTGTCTACCTCGTCGTCGCGTTCCGCGGTGAGCGTGACATCGCGAGCATCATGGTCGGTTGGGTCGCCAGCATGGTCGCCCAGATGATTGTAACGGTCTTCCTGATGGCTATCTCACGGTACCGTGAGTACGTTGCCGACGAGGAAGCCGCAGAGTACACCCGCAATCCCGATGCAATGGCCCGCGCGCTTGAGAAAATCAGTGCCGGTGCCAAGGGTAACGAAATGCAGGCCAAAGAGAACGTCAGTGCACTGTGTATTTTCGGCGGCGAGCGCGGCCTTCTCGGGACGCTCTTTGCCAGCCACCCGCCAACTGAGAAACGCATTGAACGGCTCCGTTCGCTGTAATCTCGTTTCTGAGCCAAGAGAAGTTAGCCAATTACTTTCACGCTGGCCCGTTAATACCTGTGTATGGCAGAGATTCACCCTGCACAGCGGGTGGCGGTTCTTGCGGATTCGCAGAACCTCTATCATTCCGCACAGAGTATCTACACTCGGAATATCGATTATACTGCACTACTTGAGTCAGCAGTCGACGACCGGCGCTTGACCCGCGCTATTGCGTATGTCATCCGCGCCGACGCTGACGAAGAAGAGTCATTTTTCGATGCTCTTGTCGATATTGGCTTTGAGACACGAATCAAGGAAATACGAACTTTTGCTGACGGGTCGAAAAAGGCAGACTGGGATGTTGGTATCAGCCTTGATGCAATTACGCTCGCAAACCACGTTGACACCATCGCGCTCTGTACCGGCGATGGTGATTTCACCCGTCTAATCCGTCACCTTCAGCACGAAGGGGTCCGCGTGGAGGTATACTGCTTCGAGGAATCGACGGCCGATACGCTCGCTGACGCTGCTGACGAGTTTACCGATATGAGTGCCGACACCGACCAGTATCTGCTCTAACGTGGTTGGTCAAAACGCGGTCACGACTTCGACCCCATCGGTGTCGTAGGTGCCCATCGCGGCCAGCCGTTCGGATACCGATTCGAGTGTCACCTCACGACCGACAAGCGCACCGGGGTCGACATCGCTTGTCGTAATGAACTCGAACAATGTGCCGTAGCGTGTCGGAGGCATCCCACGAGACCCGACGAACGTAATCTCCCAGCGGGTCATCCAGTCCGTTGGCAGGGACACCACACCACGTTCCTTGTCTGTCGTCAACCCGAGTTGGAGATGCGTGCCACGCTTCCGGAGACAGCGGACTGAGTTCCGACACGTTTCTGCGACACCGAGTGCATCGACCGAGACGTCCGCCCCGCCGGTTCGCTCGCGAATTGCTGTCACTGGGTCTCGCTTCGAGGGGTCGACCGTTGCGGTCGCACCGAGGTCGGTCGCCCGCTCCCGAGCGCTCTCGTTCGGGTCGACGGCGAGTACTTGTGCACCCATGGCGTCGCCAAGTTGCACGGCTGAGAGACCAACACCACCACAGCCGTGAACTGCGAGCCAGTCGCCGCCAGTAAGGGCGACACGGTCGGCGAGACCGTGGTACGCGGTCATGTATCGACACCCCAGAACGGCCCCATCCCGTGGGCTGAGTCCATCGGGTAGGTCGACAGCGTTGTAGTCGACGGCCGGAACTGGAACCTGTTCGGCGAATGCGCCAGGGGCGTCAGGTTCGAACCCCAGCGCAAGTCCATCAGCACAGACGTTGCCGTGACCTGACTGACAGTGCTGACAGGTACCGTCGCCAAGCGAAAAGGGGACAACCACATTGTCGCCTTGCGAGACTCGTTCAACGTCGTCGCCGACAGCAACGACCGTTCCTGCGGGTTCGTGTCCGAGAATCTGCCCCGTTGGCACACGGTCGTTGTTCCACTCTCCGTGCCCTTGCCAAGCGTGCCAGTCGCTCCTGCAGAGCCCACAGGCTTTGACTTCGACGACTACACCATCTGTGTCCGGCTCTGGTTTCGGGACTGTCGTGATATCGAGTGGCTCCCCGTACTCACGGAGGATTGCTGCGCGCATGGGTGTTCACACGGACCGGCACACATATATATTACAGTGCGGAACTGCCAGCAGCGACAGAGCAGTCCGTTACTAGGGCTGAAGCCGAGAAACGCGTTTTCACTGGGAGGAAAGCAGTTCTTGACGGCTCAAAACGGCCAGAGTTCGGCGAGGCGCTCCCCGAGCCCGCCCACAGAGGCGTTTCGCTTCAGTTCCCAGTCCGCATCGGCAGCGGCCTCTTCGAGGGGTTGGTACTCCCAGTCGAGATGCATCGCAACCGAGCGGTCGCCATCGGTCACGCCAACAAAGACGTGTCTCGAAGTTTCTGTCGTCGTTCGAAGGCGCTCCATCGTCTCCCATTTGTCACCATCGTATTCGAACTCCCAGTCGATGTTGTGGTCCTCAGCAAACTCCTTTACAGCCATCGGGCTCCGGTCGACGATGACGAGGTGACGGCTCCACTCCTGTGCGTCGTCGATAACTGCTTTGGGGTCAGTGCATTCCCTGAGCGCCGACAGTGCCACTGCAAGTGTGACCGTCGCGTCCTCATGGCCCGTAACCGCAATTCCCATACGAATTACTTCTATCTCGGCACTCAAAATTGCTCCCAATCGAACTGCGGCCGGTGGGGAACTACCCCCCCGATACGACCAGCGGGCATTCGATACACACACCAGAAGCCGAAAATAGATGGAAGCCGTCTCACGAGACAGGATGACCGACAAGGCCCGAGAACTCTCCCGACGCGAGTACTTCCAAATGCTCGTTGCGACGGGTGGAATGGCAGCGCTTTCGGCCTGTCTCGACGAACAGGAGTCGACCGAGACGCAGGCGGTTCCACAGGGTGACCCTGCCAAGCGACCGGCCCGACAACACGCGTGGAATGCTGTTCTCGGCGAAGACGAGCACGGAAACCTCCGTCCGCCGGCACACCGAGTCTTGGTCCCGCTGAATCTTGTCACCGACCCCAACGAAGACGACAGCGCGACTGTCGAATCGGCATTTCGGTCGCTCGAATCTGCGTACGCATACGACTCTGAAGGATTGTTATTTACTGTCGGCTACACGCCATCGTACTTCGAGACGGTGGGAGCGGAGTCACCGATTCCTGCACCGACAGCGCTGACGAGTGACGAGGATCCCGCGTTCGATTCTTTCGATGCGATGGTTCACCTCGCCAGTAACAGACCAGATGTTGTCCTCGAAGCTGAAGAAGCACTGCTCGGTGCAGTTTCGGCCCCAAACGATGTCGAAATGGAAGCGACGCTCGACGGAATTTTTCAACGTGGTGAGCCACGACGTACCGGCTTCGTCGGTCCCGGTCTGCCCAAATCGAAAGGCAAAGCAGTTGGTGGTGTTCCCGATGAACTGCCAGAAGACGCCCCCTTCTTTATGGGATTCAAATCTGGGTTTGCGGAGAGTCAGGCGTCCGAAGATCGTGTCACGGTTGCTTCAGGCCCGTACGAGGGTGGCACCACGACACACGTCGAATCGTTAACTGTTCAGCTAAAGACGTGGTTCGAACAAGATAATCACTTCCAACGGGTCGCAAAGCTGTTTAGCCCCGAGCACGCAAGCGACGAACTGGTTGGCAACATTGGCGAGAAACTTGGGACATCAACGGGTGTCGCAGGTGACATTGCCCAGCAGACCTCGACAGATGCCCGAAACGAGGGTGTCATTGGCCACGCACAGAAAGCAGCACGGGCACGCGAAGATGGCGAACCACTGTTGCTTCGTCGAGACTTCAATACGGTTGACGGCGACAGACCGGGCGTTCACTTCCTTTCACACCAGCAGACAATAGCCGACTTCGTGCGAACCCGAAAAGCGATGGCCGGCGGGGCGCTTGCTGGCAACGGCGTCGGGCAAAATCACGGTAACGGGATTTTGCAGTACATTTTCGTCCGCAGACGGGGGAACTTTCTGGTGCCACCGCGCGACATGCGCGCGCTCCCGGCGATTTGAGATGCGGTCGGCACTCTGCTGTCATTCGAGGGCTATACCAGAGTTGTTAATGTGAAGCGTTGTGTATCTCAAGTATATGAATCGGAGAGACCTGTTACGAGCCAGCGGCGTCGCAGCCGCTGGCGCGCTGTCTGGGTGTCTCGTTGGAGGTTCCTCTGGAGATTCGGATGCAGACTCTGACTCACAGTTTGATTCGCCGTCTCCTCCGTGGAGTCGTTCCAATGCTGTCTATCATCAGGCACATCGCAAGGGTATGGCGATGATTGGCACTGCACAGAAGGGCGACAGAACCATCGGACTCTCATATACGTACGCAAAGCGATTCTGGACAGTAACTGGCAATCAGACAAAGCGGGTGGCAGTCGAAGACAGTTACAACTCAATTCACTTGATGGCTTCCGTCTGGGATACCGAAACAGGAACGGTGCTGCCAGTCGATTCCGGGCTGCAGGTTACTGTCAAACGTGATGACGAAAAACTCACACAACGAGCGATGTGGCCAATGCTCTCACAGCAGATGGGTATCCATTTCGGCGATAACTTTCTTCTGCCGAGCCAAGAAGAGTACTCTTTCGTTATCGATTCCGGGAAACCAACTGTACAACGGCTTGGTGCACTTGAGGACCGCTCGAAAGACCCTATTACGGCACAATTTTCACTCGATTTCACACGGAGCACGCGCAACGAAATCCCCATTGAACCACGTGGTGCACAACCGCTCGAAAGTCGTGGCGAACCGGATGCACTCCCCCCAATGGAGATGTCGATGCAGCCAGTCGCAGTCGCTCCACCGAAAGACGAACTGCCGGGGCAACTTCTCGGAACGGGGACGAATGCCGACGCCGTGGTTGTCTTCACAGCTAGCGAAAACGCCGACGGAACGTATCTGACCGTCTCTCCACGGACCCCATACAACCAGTACTTCTTGCCTCTCATGTCGCTCTCGGCGACCATCGAACGCGACGGAACCACCGTCTTCGATGGGCCGCTATCGACGGCCGTTGGTCCGGACCGTGGTTATCACTACGGCGCGACTGTTGACAGTATCATGTCTGGTGATGACCTGACAATTGTTGTCGACTCACCGCCACAAGTTGCACGTCACTCTGGCTATGAAACCGCGTTTTTGGACATGTCAGACGTGTCGCTCACTGTTTGAGCTGTTCGTTGTCGTTGTCCAGCAATCTCTCGGAGCAAAAGAGTTGGCTTATTCGGGGACGCGTACACTCATCAACGGAACCAGTCCGAGGCCGAGTCGTTCCTCATGCTGGTCAATACCGGCTTCGAACAGTGCGTCCCGAGCCTCCGCCCATCGACGTTCGAGTTCTCTGGTTGGGGACGTAAGGCTGAGCCGACGGCCGGGGGCGGCAACTCTGACGAACAGTCGGAGTCCCAGATTGAGCGGCGCTGTAACTGCTCGCGGGCTCCGTCCCGCGTTCAGCAACGTCACGCGACCGCCCGGTGAGACACAGTCAAGCCACTCTCTGGTAGCTCCGGCCGGGTCATCGAGCATCCCGACAACGAACGTCGAAACGAGCGCGTCTGCTGTGTCGACCGGTGGCTGCGTCGCGTCGCCTTCGACAACGTGGACGTTTTTCCAGCCTGCACGCTCGATTCTGTTCTGTGCCTCTTGGAGCATCGCTGGAACGAGGTCAACACCAACAACGCGTCCGTCGCTGCCGACCTGCTCGCGCAAGAATGGCATGTTTGCACCGGTTCCACAGCCCATCTCGACGACCGTATCACCGGCTGATACACCAAGTGTTTCGACGGTACGCCGCCGCCAAGACATGACACCCGGCGCTGTCGCCACGAGGTCGTACAGACCTGCAGCGGTGCCATAGAAGCTAGCACTCAGTTCCGGCTCCGCCATGTTTCACTGGTGGCCGGTAACCTCTCGGAGCCGCGTCGCGACGGCCGGCGCATCCGTCCCGAGAACGTAGATAATTGGCTCGATACCGTACCCGCCTGTCTGGTAAAGCACGTCCGCCTCAGGTGTCGTTTCGAGTGCAGCCCCGATTGCTTCGTCTCGGTCTGCCTCGGCGTCGAACTCGGCGGTGACAGCACCAGCGTCGGCAAGCTCATCGAGAAGCGATTCGTCGTACGTAACGTTCACTGCCGCTCGCAGGCCGCTCCCGTGTTGTAGGGTCGCGAGAAGGACGCTTGCAACGTGTTGGCTGACACCGAACTCAGGCTCACCCGGAATCGTAATCTCACCGTGTACATCGAGTATACGCCCTGGCACGGCCGCCACGTCTTCGATAGTCTGGGCTGAGGAAAGCGACTCAACGAGGTTCGACCCGACAGCCGGAATCAGACGGGCGAACCCCTCGGTATTTCGGATGACGCGCAAGCCATGGCGAACTGATGCCCGGACTTGCCCGGCTTCTCGAAGCCGGCTATCGGGGTCGTGGATATCGAAGTGCCCCTCGTCAGCGAGGCCGGGAACCGCTTCCGCATGGAGTTCGGCCAGCCTCCCGCCCCGTTCGAGCTGCCGGATACATACCTCTGCCTCAACAAGTGCATCTACTGGTGTCAGGTCGCCTGTGGTAAGTCCCGCCGCCAACCGCTCGACGAGTTCTTCAACCTGTGGCTCGTTAAGAAGTGTCTCGTTCCGGTCGACTTCGCCGTGTACGTACTTCGAGACGGCGCTCTGGCTGATCCCGAGCAAGTCTGCGACTTCGTTTTGCGTGCGTCCTCGTTGTCTGAGGTCCTCGGCCAACATTGATCGGAAGGTCGGCAGAAACTCTTCAACGACGAGTTCCTCGATGAATTTCATTTGGTACTTGTTCCGTGGCAACCCCCTTATTAATTGGTTCTTGTGCACACGGATGGCCTACGTTGGTCTAGCTAACCAACTCGAAACAAACACAAAAAACGCGTCAGACCTATTACGGCCCGTTCTCGGCCGTTCGATGGTCCCAATTTACGTGAATCGTTTCGTTCTGCCGCCTTACTCCGTAAGATTTCCTGCTAATCGCCCCTGTCTTACTCACTCTCACACCATGAGACAGCATCCTCGATCGAGTCAAAAGACTCAGTCGAAACATCCGCTTCGATATTCATTTTTACCGTTGTTGCCATCATGCCATCAGCGACGTAAGCCAGCCGTTCGATGTCTACTTCTTCTGCTAATCGCGACCATTCCTCGTTGATGTGGTCAAGTGAACCGCGAATCTCTGAGCCGAGTTTCTCTGCGTTCTCGAATTTGACTACCGTTCCGTTCATCTCTGAACGTGACGCCTGTTCTCGAAAATGAATCTCACCTTGTTCTCGCTTTTCTGTGTCTGACAGATACGACGCTGCAGACGTGATGTTCCAGACACCGACATTTCCCCGCTCTTCGTAGGTCACTGATGGCGGTAGACTCGCTTGCCCCATGGTATTCAGTTCGCTCTGTCCAACATATATGTATGGTCCAAAATATCATGCATGAGAATACTTTCCGTCCAGCCAACTGATAGCTGTTTTCGGTACAGCGCTATCGCTCCGTTCCGTCCAGAAACTGGCCCCGACAATGAGACGGTGACCCCGATTGAGGTTGCCAGCACTTACTGGTCGCCGCCAAACTCGCGGTCGCCGCCGATACGCGAGGCCTGTGGGCCGGATTGGTCCTGATACTTCGACCCACGTTCCTCACCGTAGGGTCGCTCCGCTGTTGAACTCAGTTCTGTAAACGTCAGCTGTGAGATGCGCATGCCTGGTTCGAGTGCGACTGGGGCCGCGCCCAAGTTGGATAGTTCGAGCGTAATCTGTCCTTTGTACCCAGGGTCACAGAGTCCGGCGGTGGCGTGGACAACAATAGCAAGACGGCCAAGCGAGGAACGACCCTCGACGTGAGCAATAAGGTCCGCTGGTATCTCGACGCGTTCTTTTGTCGTCCCAAGCACGAAATCACCGGGATGAAGAATGAAATCGCTGTCCTCGTCGACGACCGTTTCGGTAACGTACTCCGCGATTTCCGACTCACTCTGGGGATGGATACAGGGGATGTTCGTGTGTTCGAACTCCAGAAACTCTCTTCCAAGCCGGAGGTCGACACTTGCAGGCTGTACCTGCAGATCGATGTCGTCGAGCGGTTCGATAACTAGCTCCCCTGATTCGAGCCGACTGAGGATATCCCCATCTGAGAGTATCATACACTGACGACGGAACAGCAACGAGTAAAATGTCCCGGTCCGGGGTTCTGGAGAATATCTCGTAAGTAGCGGCAAAGCCGCAGGGTTCAATTATGCGGAACCCGTATAGGTACCTGTATGGAATGTCACTACTGTGAGTCGAGTGCAGATATCGTCGTCGAGCGGGAAGGTATCCGTGTCGGCGTCTGTGAGCGCCACTTCCGTGAGCAAATGGAAGAGCTCTCAGAATCCGAGTGGGTACGTGATATCGAAGACGAACTCGACATCGACCGGGCCGAGTAAGTCCCCGTATCCGGTTAGCTTTCGACGTTGTCGCTCTCGCTGTGCTCAGCTTCTTCGTCGTCTTCTACACCACGATAATCGACAACAAGAACTGGTACGTCCGTTGAGCGAAGCGTCCGTTCGGTTACGCTCCCAAGGAGGGCACGCCTAACACCAGCGCGGCCGTGGCTTCCCATGACGACAAGGTCGATATTCTCATCTTCGGCGTGGTTGCTAATTACTCGATGCGGTTTCCCGCCGGCGTGGTGCTCGTGAACCACAAGCCCATGTTCTTCGCTCAGCGCTGCGACGTGGCCTGTTGCTGCCGTGGCATCCTCATCAAGATCGTCCATGCCGTCGAACTCTCCGGCACGAACGCGGTCAACTTCTTCAGCGCCCAGCCCGTACGCAATTGCATCTGTGTCAGCGACGAACAGCGCGTGAACCTCGGCGTCATACTGCTTTGCGATACTGAGCGCGTGGTCGACTGCTGCTTGTGCAACGTTGCTACCGTCGGTCGGGATGAGAATACGGTCGTACATCGTGTCTAATGGCAATGATGAAGTCGACTGATTTGTTTCTTCGCACTATCGTGTTCGGTCGTCGATACTGAGTCGCTTGCGCTTAGTCGTGCTGTACTTTGTGCTGGATGTCGTCGACGACATCGGGGTTGCGAAGTGTACTCGTATTCCCGATGCTGTCGCCGTTTGCAATATCTTCCAGCAGGCGGCGCATAATCTTGCCCGAGCGGGTTTTGGGTAACTCTGGCGTAAATACAACCGCTTCGGGGCGGGCAATCGGGCCGATGGCGCTCTCGACAGCTTCGACAATCTCTGCTCGGAATGACTCGTTTTCGGTCTGTCCCTCTTCGGTGATGACGTAGGCATAAACAGCCTCGCCTTTCATTTCGTGGTCGCCGCCGACAATGGCGGCCTCGGCAACCCCTTCGACGCCAACGATTGCTGACTCGATTTCCATCGTCCCAAGCCGGTGCCCGGAGACGTTGAGCACGTCATCGACACGGCCAAGAATCGTGATATACCCGTCGTCGTCGATTTTTGCGCCGTCTTCGGGTGAGTAGACCCACTGGTCGCGCTCACGGACGGAGTACTCGTCCCAGTACTCGTTGATGAAACGCTCGTCGTTGTTGTACAGTGTCCGGAGCATTCCGGGCCAGGGTTTGTTGACGACGAGATAGCCCGCACGACCGGCCTCGACTGGCTCACCGGCAGCATCGACGATGTCGGCGCTGACTCCCGGCAGGGGTCGTCCTGCTGAGCCGGGTTTCATCGTCCCAACTGCCGGCAGCGTTGTTATCATCATCCCGCCCGTCTCAGTCTGCCACCACGTGTCCACAACGGGACACTCTTCGCTCCCGATATGTGTGTAATACCACTTCCAGGCACGGGGGTTAATTGGTTCGCCTACTGTCCCGAGCAATCGAAGCGAAGAAAGGTCATGGCGGTCAGGGTACTCCGGTCCCCACTTCATGAATGCCCGAATGGCTGTTGGCGCAGTGTACAGCTGTGTCACGTCGTACTCCTCGACGATGTCCCACAGTCGGTCCTTCTCAGGGTAATCCGGTGTTCCTTCGTACATAACCGTCGTCGTGCCGAGCGCGAGCGGGCCATAGACAATATAGGAGTGTCCGGTAATCCAGCCGATATCGGCCGAACACCAGTACGTATCCTCGGGTTTGATATCGAGCACTGCGTGACTCGTCCAGGCAGCATACGAGAGGTAGCCGCCGGTCGTGTGTTTTACCCCTTTGGGTTTGCCTGTTGTCCCCGAGGTGTACATCAAAAAGAGCATATCTTCGGCGTCGCGTGTGACCGGTTCCACTGTTGTCTCCTCGTGAGCGTTGAGGAGGTCACTGTATACGTGTTCGTCGTCGGCAACTGTGGTGTCGGCCTCGTCACCGAGTCGGTCGACAACGATGGTGGTTACATCATTCTCAGTAGCTGCCAGTCCATCACGGGCTTTCGAGAGGTGGTCGAGTGCGTCACCGCGACGGTAGTAGCCGTCACAGGTAACCAGCGTCTCCGAGTCGGCAGCGTTCATCCGCTCGGCGAGCGCGTCCGCCGAGAAGCCGGCGAAGACGACGGAGTGTGGCGCACCGATACGAGCACATGCCAGCATTGCGACTGGGAGCTCGGGGACCATTGGCAGATACAGCGTCACAATATCGTCTTCCTCGACGCCCTGTGCCCGGAGTGCCGCGGCGAACTCGTTGACCTCGCGGTGCAGTTCCTCGTATGTGTAGGTCCGTGTCTCGCCAAGCTCACCGACCCAGTCGATTGCTGTCTCGTCACCACGGTCCGCAAGATGGCGGTCAACGCAGTTGAACGAGGCATTTACCTCTCCACCACAGAACCACTCGTAGAACGGCTCGTCGCTATCATCTAGTACCTCGTCCCAGCCGGATTCCCACTCCAGTAACTCGGCTGCGCGCTCCCATGCCTCCGGCTCATCGAACTCTTCGTAAATTTCCTCCTCAGAGACGTTTGCCTGCTCGACGAACGATTCTGGCGGTTCGAACGTGTCTTGCTCTTCGAGCCGTGCCTCTAGTTGAGTCTCCTCGGTCATAGGTACTACTGCACACACCAGCATAATAAACAACCATTCTATATTTCATTCATTTAATATATCACCTCTTTCATTTCTGAAGCTATCTTCGTACTGGTGACATCTAAACTAGCTGTGAAATTCTACTACTATAAAAAACAGCAACCTGTTGATTATGCTTCTTCTAGTTCTATACCGGCTCTAGGGGCATGCTGAATTACACTTTACAGAGAATTTTGTCGTCGGTGTCGTGTTCCAAGCGTCTAAACCAGTCCTGTACTTTTTTCAGTCGGCCGTCGGTAGCGGGCATCTATGGAACCGCTTGAGATTGGCTTACGGCTCCTCGGTGGGATCACTCTTATCGCGATAAACGCGTTTTTTGTCGCAATTGAGTTTGGCTTGACACGCGCTAGACAGTATCCTAAATCGGAGTTCGACACGCCAGGGCTCGAACTCGCTTGGGAAATGACGAATGATTTGGAGTTCTATCTGACGACGTGTCAAGTCTGGATTTCTGCCACGAGTATTGCGCTGGGAATTATCGCCGAACCGGGACTTGCAGCACTCTTTGAGCCGTTGTTTGAGAATACGACGCTCGCGTCTGTCGGAGCCGGTTCTCTTCTTGGGTTCTTGATTATCAATCTGGTCCATCTCACACACGGTGAGCAGACACCGACGTATCTTGGCGTCGAACGATCCAAACAGGTCTGTCGCTACGGCTCGCGGCCACTGTACTGGTTTGCAAAGATTCTTGCACCGGCTATTTGGGTCGGTGACTCGGTTGCGAAGGGAACGCTCGGCTTGTTCGGCGTCGAGATGACGCAGTCGTGGACAGAAGCCGAACAGGAAGTCATCGAAACGCGGGCAGACCTCCGGAACCGACTTGGATCAGTCCTCGAAGAAGGCGACCTTCCCGAGGAACGCCGCGACGAGATTATGAACGCGCTCACAATCGGTGAGCAGTCCGTTGGAGATGTCATGGTCCCGCCAGAAGACATTGTCTCGCTTTCGACTGCCGATTCTCCAGAAGCGAATATCCAGAAGTTAGAGGACTCGCCACACACGCGGTACCCGCTTGTCGGTGAGTCGTTGACTGATTTCGAGGGTATCGTGTACACACCGGTTCTTCTCCGCCGTCGCGACGAATTGGCGGCCGAATCGCTTAATTTCACTGAGGTGGCGGCACCGACGATGACACTCTCTCCAGATACTGACGTGAGCGATGCTATCGACCAGTTCCAGACCGAACACCAAGAAATCGCGCTCGTCATCGAAGACGGTGCTGTTGTCGGAATGGTAACTATAACCGATCTGCTTGAGACGATTATGGGCGATATTGAAGACCCAATTGACGAGAACGAACTTACGGTCGCCGAATAAAGAGCGCTACTGGACCGTGCTATGTGAGTGGCCCTGCTTGCTCGAACGGTCAACGCCGCCACTCATCGAGTCGCAGACGCTGCTGGTCTGGTGGGGAACCGAGCACGACTGTTCTGGCAGCGACAGTATCTGTGACAGTCCCACCTGCCGCGATAATCGCGTCTTTCCCAACCTCGACGCCGGGACCGACGACGGTTCCCGCACCCAGAAAGACACCCTCGCGAAGCACAATTGGCTCGAATACGTCGTTGCGGAACGTCATCCCGTCTTCAGTTAGCTCGTGGGTCACGCCCGCAACGGTACTATTTGGCCCAATCTGGACGTTGCTCTCGATTGTTGCGTTCTCGACGTAGCTGCCTGCGTTGATATCGACGTTGTCGCTGACGGTTGATTTCTTGATTGAGGTGCGCTCGTAAATCTTGCAGCCGTCACCTATCTCAGAGTCATGGATTGTCACGAACTCTCGAATGTCCGAGTTACCGACGGTGGTTTCGACGAGCCGTGCCGTGTCATCGATATCAGAGACCATACCAGACCCAAAACAGCCTGATGACTTGGTTGTTCAGGGACAGTGTCTCTGTGTCAAGAGCAAGACCACGTTATTTAGAAGCATGGGATGATAGTTGTAGGCATGATAGATCTCCGAAGCGACACAGTCACACTGCCAAGCGATGAGATGCGTGACGCGGCACGGGACGCAGACGTGGGCGATGACGTGTACGGTGAGGACCCGACAGTTAACGACCTCGAAACCCAAGCCGCCGAGGTACTCGGGATGGAAGCTGCACTCTTTGTTCCCTCCGGAACGATGGGCAACCAGATTGCGGCCCGGACTCACACCGAGCGCGGCCAAGAACTCCTCTGTGAAGAGGAGAGCCATATCTACAAGTGGGAGGTTGCCGGCCTCGCACAGCACGCTGAGGTCCAGCCACGAATCATTGCAGGTGACGACCGCGGTGTCATCACCCCTGAACAGGTCCGACAGGGGTACGTCGAGACGGATCTCCACCGGCCGGGAACAGGGCTGCTCACGCTCGAAAACACCCACAACAGCAAGGGCGGGACGGCAATCTCGCCGGCGGCAATCACAGCAGCTGCCGACACAGCCCACGACCTCGATGTGCCGGTCCACCTCGACGGTGCGCGACTATTCAACGCCGCAGCAGCGCTCGAAACGCCCGTTGCCGACATCGTCGAGCCAGTTGATTCGGTGATGTGTTGTCTCTCGAAGGGATTGGGTGCACCGGTCGGCTCGATACTTGCAGGCTCAGCGGAGTTCATTGAGGCAGCAACTCGTGTGCGGAAACTCTTTGGCGGTGGGATGCGGCAGGCTGGTCTCATCGCTGCGCCGGGACTGTGTGCACTGGAAAACCGAAACCGTCTCGCTGAGGACAATGAGCGAGCCGAACGACTCGCTGCGGCGCTGGACAACATTGCCGGTCTCACTGCCCACGAACCCGAGACGAATATCGTCCTTATCGAAACTGACACACCAGCAGCGGCGTTCCTTGATGCCTGTGAGGATGAGGGCGTGCGTGGCGTTCCCTTCGACGATCACGTCGTCCGGTTCTGTACACACTGGGATATCGATGACGGAGACATCGAGACGGCTGTTGATGCTGTCGAGCGCGCGGTTGCCTAGCCAAGCAATGGACGATACACATTCTATCACTGCACGGAGCAAAACCAGAGTCGACAACATCTTGGCGGATCTCGAACAGCAATACGGTTCTTTCGAGGTTGTCAAAAAGAGATGGGAACGCTCGGAAGTGGCGTTCGACCGCCTCCTAACGCAGTTCGAACAGGGTCGGTTAGATGGTGCCGGTGTCTGGATAACCAACGACGATGGTGAAGTCCTCCTCGTCCGGAACGAAGGTGAGGACGGTTGGGCCGACCCCGGCGGAAAAGTCGAAGTCGGAGAGGAGTATGCGACCGCTGCCAAACGAGAAGTACGTGAAGAGACTGGCATTGACTGTACGCTCACTGGCCTCCGTGAACTACACAAAATCGAGAACATCACGGCCAGCCATCCGGCGTCTATTTTCGAGGTTATCGCCGTCTTCGATGGCGAGTACGTCGACGGTGCTGTTCGGGCCAAAGATGGCGAAATAGCCGACATTGGGTGGTTTTCGGTTCCTCCGTCGACTGTCCTCTATGAAGAGGTGCGACAACGACCGTATCCGGCACAGACCTAACACCTGCGTGAAGAGTTAGTAGAGAGAGTAACATGGCGAATCGATACATCAACTGCTAAGTGGGACCCCCTGCCATACACCAAATATGCAGACGGTAATCCTTGACGCGGAAGACGTAACAGAAAGCACACAGATTGCGGAAGTAATCGACGCTGTTGAAGGGGCATTCGGGGCATACGCACGGGGCGACGTACAGATGCCTGCAAAGTCATATGTTGACCTCCCACAGTACGACGGCGACTTCCGGTCGATGCCAGCGTACATCGAGACTGACGACTGGGACGCCTCAGCGGTCAAGTGGGTCAACGTTCACCCGAATAACCCCGACGAAGAGGGGCTGCCGACGGTGATGGGCACGCTTATTTACTCCGACCCAGACACCGGCTTCCCGCTGGCTGTGATGGACGCAACGGACCTGACACGGCTTCGGACCGGCGCAGCCGCAGCGGTTGCAACCCGCCACCTCGCTCGCGAGGACGCCACCTCGCTTGGCCTGGTTGGCGCGGGCGTGCAGTCTCACTCGCAACTCGACGCTATTTCTCAGGTGCGCGACATCGAGACGGTTGTAATCAGTGACCTTGACGACGACATTCGGGCTGCGTTCATCGACAAATATGGCGATGATTTCGACGTACAGGAGGGCTCTATTGCTGAAGCGGCTGCCTGTGATGTTGTGTCGACGACAACACCCGTCCGTGACCCAATTGTCGAGGAAGCCGGCGACGAGACCCATATCAACGCAATGGGTGCCGACGCCGAAGGCAAACACGAGATTGCTGACGAGATTCTTCAGGAAGCAAAGCTCGTCATCGACGACCACGAGCAGTGTACACACTCGGGCGAAATCAACGTCCCGTGGCACGACGGCGTTCTTGACGACGACGACATCCACGGCGAAATCGGCGACGTGGTCGCCGGTAAAATCGACGCTCGGACGCCTGAGGACGGCGTAACAATCTTCGATTCGACCGGGCTGGCGATTCAGGACGTTGCCGCCGCCCACGTTGTCTACGAGGATGCCGTTGACGGCGGTGTCGGCTCCGAGTTCGACATGATTGGCAGCGAGTCGTAACTACTCCTTGCAGGCTTGACTGGTTTCTTTTCGCCGTACGCGCACGAGCCGTTTTCCTTTGAAAAGCTCTAATAGTGTGGTAATCGACTGCACTGTCATCGGTGTGACGACTCTCGGCGCACCTGTCTTCGATCATGAAACAGATTCGATAATCCTCGTGGCTGGATTTCCCTGGCCCACCGTCCGGTACGACGCATCGATAACCGACCGTCCGACGATACACACGAGGACAACACATGTCACGACACGCATTGCCTGTTAGTATAGACGACTCAATCGACACCACCGAATTCACTGGCGACACGAGGGACCTGGCTGTTATCGACGACCAGGTTAGCGAGGCGAGTATTATCGGTCTTGGCGAAGCCGGCCACGGACTCAGAGACTGTTACACGCTCAAACACCGGCTGTTCGCCAGACTCGTCACCGAACACGACTTCAGGCTGTTCGGGATTGAGACCCACCTGGCAGAGGCACTCCCAATCAACGAGTACGTCGTTCACGGCGAAGGCGACGCCGAAAGCGCACTTGAAGCGCTTGAGTTCTGGGTATGGCAGACAGACGCGGTCAAATCGCTCATCGAGTGGATGCGAGAGTTCAACGACGGTCGACCGATGGCGGACCGCATCCGGTTCTACGGGTTCGATGTGCAATCGACGAAGGCCCCGGCAGCCGAACTCGGTGGGTTCCTCGAACAGGTCGACCCGGCATTCGGCGACGAGATTGGGGGTGCACTCGACGTTGCCCGCAAGGGCATCAAGCCCACTAACCGCGACGGCGAGCAGGACGCCTCCGAGGAGGAAGTCCGGAACCGGATTGATACGGTAGAAGAACTGGTTGAGGACCTCGGCGACAGATTCGACGCTCGCAAAGACGAGTACGTCGAGGCGACCGACAAGCGTGCTTACCGGATGGCGTCACAGCACGTCCAGTTGCTCGAACAGGCGACCGAGTTAGCGGCGGTCGTCCTCGAAGCTGGATATGGCCACGAGTACGGCTGGCGGCGCGACGAGTACATGGCTGAGAACGTCGCGTGGATACGGGAGTTCGAAGAGAGCGACCGTCTCGCAATCTGGGCGGCAAACGGCCACCTCCAGAAGGGGAATGCACACCCCGAGGACCCGCCGGATTGCGGGCCGCTTGGCTACCATCTCGACCAGCGCTTCGGAGACGAGTACTGTGCGTTTGGGATTGAGTTCGGGCGTGGGACCGTCCGAACCGTCGACACGCGGGACGCCTCGGTCGAGTTTCCAGCCAAAGAGCTTCGTGCGCCAGCGACGGACACGCTGGTTGGCGCGCTGTTCGAGCTGTTCTCCGAGCCACAGTATCTCGACCTGAGCGCTGTTACAGAGGGAGACGACCTCACCGAGTGGCTCGAAGACGCACAGACACGCGCATTTGGGCCGACGTACGACCCCGAGATAAAGACTGGACTCGAATCAGACTACCGCGTCGATTTCACCTGGGAGTTCGACGGGCTGTTCTTCGTTCCGGAGATAGAGGCGGCAGAACCACTGTCGATGGTCACCTCACGGGCGACCGACGAGTGACTTCTCGTAGATGACGGTGTCGTAACGGACACCGCTGACCTCGTACCCGCCAGTACCGACCTGCTTGAAGCCGTGTTTCTCGTAGAATCTCCGACCGATATCGTTGTCGACGAGGACATCCAGCGAGAGCCTGGTTATCCTGTCGGAGAGTCGGTCGATGGCTGTCGACAGCAACTCGCTTCCCACGCCACTCCCCCAGCGGTCGGGATGGACGTACAGCGATTTCAGGTACGCCTCCTCGTCGTCGACCCGCCCGGGTGCTCGCTCGCCGGTCAACACTTGTGCGAAGCCCCATATCTCCCCATCGCCACAGGCCACAAGATAGATGACGCGGTCGTCGTCGTGCGTTTCGTCGAGCCACTCCCGAATGGTCTCGGTCATCTCGGGGTCTTCTATCGTTTCGATGAGCGTCTTGTCGTCGAGAATCTCCTCGTACGCTAGACGACAGGACCGGGCTGACACCCGCCGGATTCGTTCGCTGTCCGATGGGTCCCCACGGCGGATGTTCATATCGGATTTGGGAGGACAGAAAAGAAAAACATTCTCCTCGATAGAGAATGTGTGGCGTTAGTACACCGGCGATACGGACACAGCTGGTTGGTTTGTCGGAGTATCGATAGCAGCGCCTCATTGATGCCCATCCAGTAGGAAGACGCACTGGTTTTATTGGCAATTGTTCCCAAGAGGTGGTATGCATCGCGTACTGCTACCGGTTGACGACAGCGAATCACGGGCACTGGCACAGGCGGACTACGTAAGCTCACTTCCGAAATCGGCTGAAGAAGTCGAAGCAATTATTCTGTTTGTCTTCACTGATGATTCGGAGGGAGACGTTCCGCGGTCCGTAACGCGGGTCAGCTCGGTCAGGCGAGCGCGTGAACACCTCGAAGATGCCGGGGTCGAAGTCACGATTCTCGAAGATAGCTTGGAGGCTGTCGACAATATCATTCGCAACGCCAAGGAGTACGACGTTGACTCCATTGTTCTGGGCGGTCGGAAGCGCTCTCCGGCAGGCAAGGCGCTCTTTGGCAGCGTCACGCAGAAAGTCATCCTCAACACGGACAGGCCAGTTGTCGTTACAGGCGAAGACACTTCCGACGAGTGACTGGTGCCCCGAAGAGAGGATATATAGCCGTTGCACTCCGACACCGCGACGGGAATGAGTGAGCAGTCACTCGCGGCCGTCGTCGAAGAGACCGAGACACAGATAGCACTCGCCTCGCTCAAGTCTGAAGGTGTCTACGACGACAGTCGCCATATCGCAGCATTCGAAGACGGTACCGTTTCGATTCCAATCACTGAACCACCCCAACAGACGGCTGTACTCGAAGTCGTCGAACAACGCGGGGAACAGCGGCTCCAGACACTGGCTGATCACCTGCGCAAGCGGGGCTGGAACGAGAGTGAAATCGATGACGCACCGGGGTCGTGGGCTGTCATCGGCAGTGTCATTTTGGTCGACCTCGCTGACGTACCACGTCCCGGTGAGGTAGGTAAAGCCCTGCTGGCGATGCACGGGCATGCGGATACGGTCCTTGCACGAGAGGGAATTTCTGGGCAACACCGGGAACCGTCTGTCGACGTCGTTGCCGGGGTTGGCGATACCGAAACAGTTCACCGTGAACACGGGACAACCTACGCCCTCGACCTTGCAGAGGTCATGTTCTCGCCGGGAAACAAAGCCGAACGCGCACACATGGGCGAAGTTGTCACTGACGGCGAGCGCGTGCTTGATATGTTCGCTGGCATCGGGTATTTTACCCTCCCGATGGCCCGGGGTGGTGCACAAGTGACTGCCGTTGAGCACAACCCGACCTCGTTTCAGTACCTCGTCGAGAACGTCGTCAATAACGGTGTTCAGGCGGCTGTTGAGACATACCGGGCAGACTGTCGGGATGTCGTCGCTCGTGGGGTCGAAAAAGCCAACAGCCAGTTCGTGTTTGAACGGGTCGTTATGGGGTACTACGACGCCTACGAGTACCTCGATAGTGGGCTGACCGCACTGGAGTCTGGCGGGACAGTTCACATGCACGCGGCCACGCCTGAGGCAGCGATTCCAGACCGCCCCGTCGACCGTCTCCACACGGCCGCCAAGCGAACTGACCGGCAGGTCGAAGATTACGCTCTGCGAGAGATAAAGGGATACAGCGAAGGTGTTTCCCATGTCGTTGTCGACGCCGTGGTCGCCTGACTAAACGGTGGATGACAGCAGATTTAATTTTGGCTCCCAAAACAGCCACTGTGAACGAACGCCGCGCCGTCCGCGACGCGTATGATGAGATGGCCGAAGACTATCTTAATTCAGCGAGAGAATCCCGCCCTGCTCAGTCCTCGGTTCCGACAGACGGTCGGAACACTCGTCTTTCGCCGAAAGGACGGGATTCTCTCGCTGAATTAAGATAGCGGTGACGAATGCAAGCGCCATCACCAACACGTACAGTGGTAGTCGGCTATTAAGCCCAGTTACCTCGCCGGTAAGCAGGCCGACGACGCCAAGAAAACTTGCGGTCAGTGCGATGGTCGAGGCGATGACAAAGAGGACTGCCCGAACGAGCGCGCTCCGACTCCAGTCCCGCCCTGACAGGATGCCTTGTTGCTTGCTTGTTGCCATGCATGACTGCAATCAGTCTATCCTGAAAAACACTCGTCAGACAGTAGTCAACCTGCTGGTACCTCTACGCCAGCACGAACAACCCGACGCCAATCACACTGCTGGTTAGCGAGATGAGCAACATCTGTGACATCCTTGGAGTGTAGCCGAGTTGTCTCCCAAGAAGGCGACGGATTGGTGGCAACGCGACAACGCCGCCAAAGACAAAAAAGCCACTCGCAGGATTGGGAGCCACTGCGAGTCCAGCAACGACGAGTATCCAGCCCAGCGCGTAGCCCAGACGCTCGGACAACTTGCCACTGCTGTTACCCGCAACCTCGTTTGTCTCGATGAGTTCCTGTGCGTGGCGCTCGGTGTACTGGTGGAGCGCTTGTGCGGCGGCCTCGTTTTGCGGTGCTCCACACTGTTGACAGAAGTTCGCACCGTCGGGTATCTGGGCATCACACTCGCGACACGTGTCCATCGTACCCTATTTGTGGGGGGTCACATCCTGAATCTTTTGTTGTTCTGAGATTCCAGTACTGATGTTGGTCATATTCAGCCACAACATGTATTGTCTCTCTTGGGCTTGCTGTATCTATGCCAGGTGCACGTATTCTTGAAGGTGAGCGGCTCACGTTCAGGACAGTCGAGCAAGAGGATACTCCGTTCATTCAGCGCACGTTTACAAACCCTGCTATCCGGTATCCGACGGGCAACCCGGTACGGAGCCAAGAACAGATTGCGGGAGCTGAAGACGACGGTTCGGACCAGTTTTTGGTCTGTCGAGACCGTGCCGATGTCGGGCCGGCAGCCCCGGCGGAAGACGACGTGCGACGTATTGGCTGGGTCGGGGCAAGTGATATGGAGTACAAGCGTCCGGAAATCGGCTACTGGCTTATTCCGGCGGTTCACGGGGAGGGTTACGGGAAAGAGGCGGTTTCACTGCTCGTTGACTATGTCTTTCGGGAGTACAATACGCCCGCAGTGGGGGCTGTCGCCTATGATTTCAACGAGGCGTCACGCGGTCTACTTACGTCGCTTGGCTTCGTTGAAGAAGGGCGGCGACGCAAGTTCATGTTCGTTGACGGCGAACACCGCGACATGATTGAGTACGGACTCCTCCGTGAGGAGTGGGAAACACAAAAACGAGAGACCTGAGTTACAACTGGTCGAGCCATTCCGCCGCTCGGTTCTCGGTGGTTTCCGCGATAGCAGCGAGTTCGCTAGCATCGTGGGTGGCAAGGTCTTCTGCAGTTTCAATATTCGCGTCTTGGAGCCGCTCGGCGTAGGTCGGGCCGATACCATCGACCGATTTAATATTCGTTTCTGTCGAGTCGGTCGTTGCCACATCCTCTGTTGTCTCGTCGGTGTTGGAAACGCGGTGATACCAGTCACAGACCTCTGGCCAGACTTCTTCGTGAGAGGATGACGACACGGAGAGACCAATGTGACCGGTGGGGTATTCGATTGTTTCGATATCATCGCTGCCGACGGCCTCATTGAACGGTTTGGAGGCGCTCGTTGGAATGAGGTGGTCGTATTCGCCGAGAATTTGGAGAATCGGGACGGTGATATCTTCGATATCAACTGTCTCGCCACCGACCTCAAGCTCGTTGCGGTAGAGTTCGTTGTTCTGGTAGATTTTTTCGATGAACTCCACGTAAGCTTTTCCGGCGAGGTCAATTCCTTCGTCGAGCCATTTCTCCATGCGCGAGAAATTACCCACGAAGGCATCACTGTCCATGTTCTCGTAGAGCGTGATGTATTTGCTGACGTAGTTATCGACAGGGTCCATCAGCGCAAATCCAGTGTCAAGGAACTCTGCGGGAACGTTGCCGTAGGTATCGACGACAGACTCTGGGTCATAATACTCCTCACTGCCCCATTCTTCAAGAATACCACCTGTCTTTTCGAAGCACAGCCCTGCAGCCATCAGGCCAAGCGCGTTTATTTTCTCCTCGTTGAGTGCGGTGTACATCGTGGTCATCGTGCCGCCCATGCAGTAGCCAAGGATGTTGATTGCGTCCTGCTCAGAGCGGTCACGGACGACATCAACACAGTTGTCGATGTAGCGGTTGACATAGTCATCAAGCCCGATATGCTGATCGAGCCGGGAGGGCTCGTTCCAGTCAATCATATAGACATCGTGGCCGGCATTGAGCAGTTGGCGGATAACGCTGCGTTCGGGCTGCAAATCAAGAATGTACGGTTTGTTGATGAGCGCGTAGACAACGAGAATCGGAACTTCGTTTTGCTCTTCGGTCTGTGACTCGTAGTGGAGTAGTTCGAGCTTGTTCTCTTCGTAAACAACGTCGCTGGGCGTCTGGCCTACTTCGATTGTCTCCATCTCGACAGCCCGCTCCGGAGCAATCTGCGATTTTGTCGTGGCATCAGCCATCGCTTCGACCGTGGCGGACTGGGCGTCAAGCGCGGCGGTGAATGGGTTGAAAGGCATGTGTTACTCGAGTTCTTCGAGGATGCGGTCGAGCTTTTGTTCGACTGCGTGCTGGCGGCGTTCAAGTTCGACCAGTCGCTCGCCGACTTCGACTACGTCGTCTCGCGTCGCCATCCCAAACTGGGCGAGGTTATCCTGCGTGACTTCGTCCATCTCCTGTTGGGCCTCCATCAGTATCTCGACGAGTTCGCCGTTCGCTGAGGCAAAGGCGCTTGTCGACATAATCTCCTTGAACGATTCGTTTGCTGACTGCAGCCAGAGGTCACGGAACTCCTGTGGCTTGACATCCTCGCCTTCGAAGGCATCTTCGGTTCGTTCAACCATCTCTTCGGCGGTGTCCATCCATACCTGGTAGGCCTGACGATAGCCGTCGATACCGTCGTCCATCTCGTCTTCCGAGAGGCCCGTCTCGTCGAAAGCACCGGTCCACGACTCCATCATGGCCGTCTGAGCCTCGACATTCCGCTCGATGGACTCAGCGATAGCCTCGTTCATCTGTTCCATCATCTGTCCCCAATCCTGGGATTGCTGTTCGCTCATCGTACTCTTCTATACGTGGACATAACACAAGACTCCAGCGATTTTCATTATATACCATTTGTAACCATTTACATCCAACCAGCTCCTCAGATTGTTTTTGTTCGTCAGGAGAAGGCAACACGCGAGGTGCTGTGGCTCAGCAGTTATGACACTCAGGCTGTGGTAGTGTGACACTCTTCTATTACAGTTTGGGCGTAACTGTGGGCAGAACAGCCGTTCTCACTCGTCGCGGTCACGCTTGACCGGGACGACAACTGCCTGAACAATGTCCCCTTCTTCGATATCCAGTGCTTCTCGCTCGGCGTCCGGAATAGAAATACGACCGCCACTCTGGACGCGGGTTTTGAACGTGGCTGTCTGGCTCATCGCACCGAGTTGATTCATGTCCATCCCACCGGACATCCCAGCACCGAGCATCTGTCTGAACAGATCCTGCTGGGTTTCGACAGCCTGCTCGCTTGTCTCGGTGAACATCTTGAAGAAATCCTGTGGACCAGTCGGCACGTCACTGTCGTCTGTCATCGGTCGAAAATTGCCTCGCTCGACGTATAAACATTGGGAGCCGGCGGCTGCGGGTGTCTTGCTGTACAATGGCGAGCCAACAGATTGGGTCTCCTCTGTGTAGCCGGTGACGTGCGTACTGCTTCTTTGGCCCGTTTTAAACGCTATTTGGGGTATATGATACTGTCACAGAATCAGACATTCTCAATAGATAATTATTCTGTTCGATAACTAGCCTCGAAGTTTATAAAGGGATGTCCCCTAGCACGTGGTGTAATGAGTTCAGAATCTCAGCAGAATGCATTTCTCGATACCTGGACAGATACATCCGTACATATGTTCGAGAGCGTCGTCGCGGCTAACCGGGCGGCACTTGCAGCGTTTGGGCTTGAAACGGACGGTACGGAAGCAGTAGAGACGACAGACCGTATCGAACCTGACGAGGATCTTCCGGAGTGGGACGCCGATACGACAGCCTCCTCACCGGAAGATATCGAAGTCGGGGACATGTTTGAGTTCACGAAAACAATCGCCGATGACGACGTACAGGAGTTTGCCGCTGCGAGCGGCGACACGAACCCGCTACATCTCGACGATGAGTACGCCGAGGAGACGCGGTTCCAGGGCCGCATCGCTCATGGCACACTTGTTGGCGGTCTCATCAGTGCTGCACTCGCACGCATTCCGGGGCTTGTTGTTTACCTTTCACAAGATCTCGAATTCCACAACCCTGTCCGCATCGGCTCGACACTGACTGCTTCCTGTAAAATCGTTGAGGAACTCGGCAACAGTCAGTTCCGCCTGACGACACAGGTTCACAACGAGAATAGCGATGTTGTCATTGACGGTGAAGCTGTTATCCTCATCGACGAAGCACCTGATACCGAGTGAATCGCTCGATTACGAACTGCGTTGCCGTGTTGCCCTGTCTTTCGCCTGCTCTCCCCTCTTTTCAGTACGGTCTAGCCATTCTGAGGGCCAGTCACTCGTCTCGGTCGTAAACGCCCTCTTTTTCGAGGCGCGCTCGCTCGCGGACGACTGATGGAGTTCGACACCGACCCGGCTCTCCGGTCGCCTGCGGGATAGCGCAGTTGTTACAGCTCTCACAGAGCGCGCGCTTTTTGCCATCCAGCAAACGTGCTCCCAACCGTGGCTCAGCGTAAAACGGACGGGCCATTCCAACGAGGTCACAGCTGTCGCCGAGCAGTCGGTCACAATGACTCCGTTTGCGTATTCCGCCTTCACAGAGCACCGGAATATCTACCGCCTCGCGGACTGCCCGGCACAAATCGGCGTTCCAGCCGGGATCACGGTCATACCACATGGATTCAAGACGGTTGAGGAAACTCACCGCCCGAGCACGCCAGCGCCCGCCGAAGACAGTCGCGTACTCTGTCTGTAGCTCTGATGCTTTCCATGCGCGCTGTGGATATGCACCCCGGACAACGCTCATATCCCAGTAGACAGACACGTCGACCGGAACGAGGGCATCGTACCCGGCTGTGGCCAGCCGGCGTGCAATACCCAGACTGTCCTCACGGGTCAGATGCCGACGGACAAACGGTGGCGATGCCGTTTCGACTGGGACTTTCGTAACCAGTGGAACGTCGCCGGCGTGTTTTCGTACTGCCTCGCGGACTGCCAGCAGAAACTGAACGCCATCACTGAACTCGTCGTCACGGCCGTTGTAGTATGGGGAGAGGAACTGCTGGATAATTCCCATATTTGCCCCCGAAAGGTGAACTCCGTCGTATCCCGCATCGACAGCGTAGCCCGCTGCCCGGCCGAACGCCTCCGCTAGCTCCCTGACCTCTGGGGTCGACAACACCTCTGTCTGCAGATTAATGATCCCAGCTCGGTCGGCAAGGCGCAACTGCCATGGCGGGCGTGAGACGGCTTTCTGGACTGCCTCCGGGTGACGGTCCCGGTACTCCGCGTGCCACATACTCATGCTCCGGAGGCCGCCTTCTGCGAGTTGAACAAATATCTTTGACCCGTGATCGTGAATCCGCTCGGTCAACCGAGACAGCTTCGTGACAAACTCGGGGTCGTGAAACCGTGTCATATTGGGTGCGGCACAGCCTCCTGACTCCGTCACGATACTTGCGCCCTGAAAAATGAGTCCGACCCCCGACGCCGCTGTCGGTTCAAGTTCGTCGATTAATGTCTTGACAGCATCGGGGCCGTTGCCGGCACACTCTAGCAGTGGTGCACGGTAGAGCCGGTTTGGCAGGTCGACGTTTCCGATACTGACAGCGTCTGTCAACGCTGTCTCTGGTGCTGTCTCTGTCATATCCTATCGGTCAACGACGAGCAGCCCAACACGCTCACGGACGCTAGCTGCGAGAGTCCCGTCTGTCGCGGCTTGCTCTTTTTCACTCACGTCGAAAAACGACTGGACAATCTCGGGGTCGTACGTGCCCAGCGTCTTGGCCGGTTCGACTATCTCTTCAAGAGCTGACACAGCTGCCTGTTCATCTCCGCCAACGACAACGATGACGACTCTGTTTTTGCCTTCTGAGACACCCATCTCCAGTGCATCCTGTATCTGCCGCCGCCCAGCCGCATACAACAGTATCTCGACACCGGGGTCACGAGCAATTTCGTTTCCACGCTCGCGCTCGCGGCGTGCAGTCTCGACGGCACGTTTGAG
The DNA here is from genome assembly GCF_026586665.1 of Halovenus rubra. Classification (GTDB taxonomy): domain Archaea; phylum Halobacteriota; class Halobacteria; order Halobacteriales; family Haloarculaceae; genus Halovenus; species Halovenus rubra. The sequence goes on along the minus strand of NZ_JAODIY010000008.1, from coordinate 18,029 downwards.
ATGCGTACGGTCGACGACGTAGCGAGCATCGAACGCTTGGACCGTCGAGTCATGGTCGTCTGCCACCTCATCGAGCCGTTCGACAAACTGTTCGACATCACTAAGCTGGACAATCCCTTCGATTACCTGCATCAGAAATCACCCAGATTCGACTGATTCTGTGCTGTCGCCTCAGCTGTTTCCTCGCTGTCGTCATCAGCGTCGACTGTCACATCAGTAGCCGGCTCGATATTCTCCATCGAGGGTTCACGGTGGCCGACGTTTTCGAGGATGTTCTCGGCGGTTTTTTCTCGTCCACGGAGGGCAGCCAGTACCGTTGATTTGTCGGCCTCCCGGAGACTAGCACGCGTCTCGATGCCGGCACCGAACAGCCGACGGGCACGCTTGCGACCGACCCCGCGAACGCCTGCAAGGTCGACCAGCTCTGCCCTGACGCCGTGTTCAACACGAGTCCGTGCCTCACGGATATCCGGCCCCAGACCGAGGTCACGCTCGGTGGCCAGTGACTCGGCGGCCCCGAGTAACCACTGTGCAGTGTCGACTTTTGAGCGGATATCTCCCGGGCCGACACCGTATCGCTCGGTAATTGTTTCTTCCTCTTTTTCGCTCGACCAATCTTCGAGCAAGCGTGCCGTCTTCAGCGACGACAGCCAATCCTCGAACCCTTCCGCGAACTCCGACGGTGCTGTCCCCAGTAACTCATCTTCGCGCTCGTAGGCTTCCATTGTATACTCCTCCTCATCGCCCGAGCGCAGGTATAGCTCGTACATATCGGGCGTTCGGCTTACGAGGTGATATAGCCCGAGTGCGCTCGGCTCTTTTGTTTCTTCGAGCCCGTGTAGAATCTCGGCGGCGCTCATCGGGTCGAGATACAACCGGGAGACCGTATGGCCAAGATTCGTCGCTGTAAGCGTTTCTTCCTCGCCGTCGAGGGTAGAACCCTCGCTGTCGTGGGCAGAGCCCTCACTGTCGAGAAAGTCGTTCACGGTAAGATACTGGATAACGTCGTCAACCACCGTTTCGAGTTGGCCACTGTCAGCAGTCTGTTCGGCATAGAGTGTGCTTTCGAGAAACGTAAGCAGACCGCTCCGAGAGCTAGCGAATCCGGACGCGACGGTAGCGAGAATGTGAGTGCGCAGTGCGGGCTCGGCGGCGAGCTTCGAGCGAACCGGTTCCGGCTCAGCCCAGACGTATCGTTCGAACAACTCGTCAAGCTCGTCGTGACTCTTTGCGACCAGTACCGCCTCGCCGTAGGGGTCCCTGCCGGGACGTCCTGCCCGGCCCATCATCTGATGGACCTCAAGTACTGAAAGGGGTTGCATTCCACCGGCAGTCCCGTCGTACCGCCGCCAGTCCCGGACAACAACCCGCCGAGAGGGGGTGTTGACACCGGCCGCGAGCGTCGGTGTCGCACAGACCACTTTCACGAGTCGGTCACGAAATGCCTCTTCGACGAGGGTACGGTGGTCCCGGGCAAGACCCGCGTGGTGGAAGGCTGCACCCTGTTCGACCGCGTCGGCGAGGTCCGCGCTCGTGTCTGTATCGCTTACCTCTCGTATCTCTGTGGCGATATCGGCGAGCTCAGTCTGCTCTTCGGGCGAGAGAAACGGTTCGGCAGTGTCCGTGAGTCGTCTGGCCGCTGATTCGGCGTTGCGACGGGAGTTAACGAACACGAGCGTTGACCCTTCGTCTTCGAGCGTATCCCGGACGATAGCCGCAGGCTGGTTCTCGTCGGCGCTGACTGCAACGCGAGACTGTGATCCATCTTCAAGATGGAGTGCATCGCCAAAGTGCGCTCCCTTTTTGAGGTCGATTGGCCGCCACGTCGAGTCGACGAGGTCCGCATCGAGCCAGTCGGCGAGTTCGTCGGCGTTCCCGATAGTTGCCGAGAGTGCTACGGTCTGTAGTGTTGGGTTGAGTGACTGGAGCTTGGCAAGTGTCACTTCGAGTGTCGGGCCGCGCTGGTTATCGTCGACAAGGTGAACCTCGTCGGCGACAACACACGAGAGGTCTTCGAGCCATGGCGCATCGTTGCGAACCAGCGAGTCCACCTTCTCGCTGGTTGCGACGATAATATCTTTCCCGGCAAGCCAGCCACCATCTGACTCGTAGTTGCCCGTCGAAACACCGACATCAAGGCCGTGAGTTTCGAACTCGGCGAACTCTTTTTCTTTCTCGCTTGCCAACGCCCGCAACGGTACGATATAGAGGGCTTTCCCCCCGTCTCCGTTGGGGCCAGCAATGCTCGACAGCATCGCTAGCGTGGCGACAAGGGTCTTGCCACTGGCTGTTGGGATTGCGGCGACAAGGTTGTCACCGTTCGTCACGCCGCAGTCGACGGCTGCTGCCTGTGGTGGATACAACGACTCGATACCCTCTGCCCCGAGATGCTCCGGAAGCCAATTCGGAACGTTCGGGATGTCCGCAACGTCCATTGACGATTGTTTGGGTCGTCGTGCTGTTTAAAGGTTCGTTCGGTCACGTCGTTCGCTGTCGAAACGTTTAGGAGGACTGGCAGGAGAATATGAGATATGAGTTCACAAGAAAGTGGCTCTGGCCTCATGTCGAGTGCCGGCCTTGTCCGGTATTTCGACTCCGAGAAAGACCAGGGCCCGGTTTTCGATCCGAAAAGTGTCGTTGCCTTTAGCGCACTGCTCGGGACGTTCGTCCTGATGCTCAACGCGTTCGCATAATGCCTACGTCCGCCTGAATGCGGACACAATATAGCGACTGCTGTCCTGTGGCACTTACTAGTTTGAGTCTAGCGACTGCTGTCCTGTGGCACTTACTAGTTTGAGTCTAACTTTTTGTTGTCCGAATTTCTAATTCATTGACACTGCTGTTTTTCTGAGTGATATCCGGAAGGAACACTTATCAGAGTTATACTTGACCTGTCTGTATGGTACCCCGTTACAAACATAACTGTGTCTTGGAGGCCGTCTCTTATGTCGGATAAGGACATAACTGACATATTACCTAGCCGGAAAATCCTTCGAAACGTTCGGAACGGCATCTCGACTATCACGCCAGCATTTATCAGAAAAAACCTCACTGGCAAACTCCTCACTATCCTGTTGCTTGGCACACTGGTAAGTGGTCTGTCCGTGTTTGTACTCTACGGTCAGATTGACGACGGATTGACCAAACAGGTCGATTCACAGGTAGAGTCAGACACGACCCTGTATGCGGAGCTCTACGATGACTGGCTGCAGGAACATTGGTCGACAATGAGTACGAAAAGCTCCGACGGTGGCCTTCTCACAAGCGACCGACAGGAACTCAACTCGTGGCTCGATGAGTTGACACGCGACCTCAGTGAAGAAGTTGATAGCACGTACGTTGTTGATAAAGAAAGCGGCGAGATAATCGGTAGTTCAGTCAGACGTAACTACGGTATAAACCTCTATGAACACGGTCTCTCAAAGGAGGCTGTTAGATCTGGCATCTTCATCTCTGAACCGATCATGCTCCCTAACAAGGATGAAAAGATAACGTTCCTGGGATACGAAGGACTCCGTAATAAGTTCGTCATTGCCGGTGTCCCGACGAATACGACGCTTGTCCCATCCCAGACGTTCAACGGGAGTACAACGGTGCTTCGAACGGTCGATGGACAGCGAATTCTCGGCCCGAGTTCAGATGGCTCCCAGGAGGCTGTTGCCGACTTCGAGCCTGACACATCCATAACGCAGATGACTCACGGAGGCGGGAAGATACGCGGTACTCGTACCCTCTCTCATTCTGCTACTGGTGGATTCTCTCAACAGGAGTACATTCCCGAACAGACACTTGGAACAGTTGTCGTTCATTCTGTTCCGGAGGACAAGGCCCTCGCGCTTGGCGAGGATATTTCGAATGACATCCTGCTCGCCTTTGGTCTCACCTTCGTGTTGCTTATTGGGACCGCACTTGTCTCAATGCGGTCTGTTACGACCGCTATCGACGACCTTTCTGGACGCACACAGCAGATTAGTGAGGGAGACTTCGATGTCGATGTCTCCTCGGGCCGGGACGACGAGATTGGTGTCCTCTATCGCTCTGTTGGAGCGATGCGAGATGCATTGAGCGAGCGTATCGAGGAGGCACAGGCCGCGATCGAAGAGACCGAAACTGCGCGGGAAGACGCCGAACAGGCACAAAATGAGGCCGAACAAGCACGGCGCGAGGCCGAAGCCGTCAGTAAGCAGCTTGAAAAACAGGCCGAGGAGTACTCCGACGTACTTGCAGAGTTCGCTGATGGCAACCTAACTGTCAGAATGGATACCGAGACGGACAACGCGGCGTTGGCTCGCATTGCAACCTCGTTCAACGAGATGGCGGGCGACCTCGAAGAGACGATTGTCCATATTCGGGAGTTTGCCGCTGATGTCAGCGAGTCAAGCGACCAGATATCGGCAAGCGCCGGAGAAATCAAACAGACCAGCGACGACGTGAGTCGGTCGATGCAGGAGACCGCCGAGGACGCTGACCGACAAGACGAAGATATCCAGCGCGCATCCCAGCGAGTTATCGACCAATCTGCGTCTATTGAGGAGGTCGCGGCCTCGACAGACGAAGCGACAACACAGTCACAACGCGCAGCCAAACTCAGTGCCGATGGACAGGAGTACGCTGATAACACAACCAGTGAGATGGCGACAATCGAGCAACGCACAGAAGAAATGGTTCGGGAAGTCGAGAACCTCGACGACGAAGTCGGTGCAATCGGCGACATCGTGGAACTCATCGAGGAGATTGCCGAGCAGACGAACATGCTTGCGTTGAACGCGTCTATCGAGGCAGCCCGTGCTGGCGAAGCCGGCGAAGGATTCGCCGTTGTAGCCAACGAAATCAAGAGTCTCTCCGAAGAAACTCAGGCCGCGACCGATGAGATAGAGCAACTCGTCACCCATGCACAGGACTCGACCGAAGACGTCGTGACGGATATCCAGGGGATGCGCGAAAGTGTTGAAACTGGGACCGAGACTGTCGAGCAAACTGTCGACGTATTTGAAGAGATTGCAACAGCTGTTGAGGAGGTTGACCGGACAATCCAGTCAATAAGCGGTGCCGTCGACAACCAAGCCGATGCAGCTGAAGAAATCGAGGCACTCGTACAAGATATCGGCGATGTCAGCGAGGCAACGACCGCAAATGCAACCGACGTTGCTGCGGCGGTTGAGGAACAGACAAGTGCCGTTTCCGAGGTTAACAGTCAGATACAAGGCCTCTCCGACCGGGCAGCGACACTCCAGGAGATAACTGACGAGTTTGTCGTCGAATCCGAAGACAGACAAGCAGACGACCTCTCGCCAACTGAGAGGTAACGCGACCCCAGAACGACTGTTGCAAACGTCGGGAAGGCCCATATTTTTATACGAAACCACAACCACCACAAGATATGACACGAATCGCGACGGTCGTTGGCGCTGCTGGTGGGGTCGGAACGACACGGGTGACCGTCGAGTGCGGGGCGACGCTTGCCCGAGCAGGACACGACGTTGCTGTCGTCGACGTAGCCTTTGGGACTCAGGGTCTTCGTTCCTACATCGAGAGTGATATTACTGCCGACGTGACGGCGTTGCTGACCGAGGAGGCATCGCTTGGCGATGTGCTATACGATCTCCCAGTTGATACTCCCGGACGGCTCGCAGTCGCACCTGTCCGTGCCCCGCTCGAACGTCTGGCCAGAGCTCAGACGATAGGTGCAGCACGTCACTTGGAACGCCAACTCGCTGCTTCGTCACTTTCATACGATGTGGTTTTGGTGGATACACCACCACTTAACGGAAACCATGCTATCGCTGCGGTCAACACAGCAGAAAAAGTCGGTCTCGTTACAGCTGACACCTCGCGTGGCAGGGACTCGCTTGCGATGATGCGTGGCTGACTAGCAGATATCGGCAAGAAACCGGACGCTGTCTTGCGGAACCGAGCGACTGACAATCTCTCCGACGGCGTCCCGATACCGGAGAGTGCTGTCACGACACCAGCAGCGGCACCCGCCTGTGCGAGTCCCGACGAAGCGTTTGCGCCTGCTGTTGCAACGGCTGTCGAAGCGTTGCTCGACATTGAACTCAACCTTGAGTTTCCTTCTGGTGGTCGGTTGCGCTCTCTTAGAGAATAGCTCGATAGGAACCGTCTTCTGGTGTGTGACATGGCAACTACTAAGATACTTACCCCATCATACATACATACTGACTCATGAATTTCAGTGATGACCCGACACACTCGCTTATTCGGTCCACTGCGACAGAAATTGCAGAGGAATACGGGCCGGCGTACTGGCGAGAAAAAGAAGAGAAAGGCGAGTTTGGCGAGGATTTCTGGGACGAACTTGCCGATGCTGATTTCCACGGACTACTGATTCCCGAGGAGTACGGTGGTGCAGATATGGGGATGCAAGAGATGGGTATCGCCATGGAAACGCTCTGTGCCCAAGGGTGTGGTATGGCTGGCACCTGGTATCTTGTGTTGACCGCAGGCATGGCCGCCGTCGGTATACAAAAACACGGCACTGAAGAACAGAAAGAACGATATCTCCCAGATATTGCGGATGGTAAGCGCAACTTCTCAATCGGCATCACAGAGCCAGCAGCCGGGACAAATACGCTCAATATTGCCACGCAAGCCAGAAAAGACGGCGACGAGTACATCCTCAACGGAGATAAGGCGTGGATTACGTTTTCCGATCGTGCGGACAACATGATTCTGGTTACGCGAACGACGCCACGTGAGGAGGTTGAGAAGCCGACTGACGGAATCAGTCTGTTCGTTCTGGATATGGACGACCCTAACATCGAGGTCTCACCGATTCCCAAACACGGCATCAACTACTCGAAGTCGTGTGAAGTCTTCATGGAAGACCTACGTGTCCCCGAAGAGAACCTGCTCGGCGAGGAGGGTGACGGCTGGTGGGCACTGGTCGACACGCTCAATCCGGAACGCATCGGATTCGCTGCGGCTGCGACCGGTATCGGCAAACTGGCTGCCAACACAGCTATCGACTACACGAACGAACGGGAAGTGTTCGGCTCGCCAATCGGGACCCACCAAGCAGTCTCGTTCCCGATTACCAAAGCCTACGCACAGATGGAAACTGCGTCACTGATGCGCCAGAAGGCTGCTTGGCTCTACGACCAGGGAGAAGAGTGCGGGTACGAAACGAACGTCGCCAAATCAGTCGCTGTCGAGGCCGGTATCGAGGCCGTAAAACAGTCGATGCAGGCTTTCGGTGGCTGGGGCTACGCCAAGGAGTACGACGTCGAACGCTGGTGGCGTGAGGTCAACCTCACTCGGCTTGCGCCGGTCACTCAGCAGATGGCATACAATCACATTGGACAGGAGATTGGTTTCCCTAAGTCCTACTAATTACCCAATTCACAGCTCACAACTATGTTCGATAAACTTCTGGTCGCGAACAGAGGCGAAATCGCTGTTCGCGTCATGGCTGCCTGTGAGGAGCTCGGTATCGACACGGTCGCAATTTACAGCGAAGCGGACCGCAACAACGGACACGTCGAGTACGCTGATGAAGCCTACAATGTCGGCCCTGCGCCGGCAAGTGACTCTTATCTCGACCAAGAAACGATTGTCGAGACGGCCCTAGAGGCCGGAGCAGACGCTATCCACCCCGGCTACGGTTTTTTAGCGGAGAACGCCGAATTTGCCAGCCGAATCGAGGAGACTGAGGAGTTAACATGGGTTGGCCCACCAAGTGATGCGATGGCACAACTTGGTGAGAAAACACGTGCCCGGCAGGCGATGCAGGCGGCTGATGTCCCTGTCGTTCCCGGAACAACGGAACCTGTCGAGTCGGCCAAAGAGGTCCGTGAAGTCGGCGAAGAGTTTGGCTACCCGGTCGCAATCAAAGCAGAGGGTGGCGGCGGTGGCCGCGGAATGCAGATTGTCCATGATTCCGCAGATGTCGACGACGCTCTAGAAACTGCACAGCGTGAAGGAAAGGCATACTTCGACAACGATTCAGTCTACGTCGAAAAGTATCTCGCGGCACCCAAACATATCGAGGTCCAGATTCTTGCCGACGAACACGGAAACGTCCGCCACCTTGGCGAGCGAGACTGTTCACTTCAGCGCCGCCACCAGAAAGTTATCGAAGAGGCTCCCAGTCCGGTGCTTGACGAGGAACTCCGTCAAGAGATTGGCGATGCTGCCCGGCGTGGGGTTCGCGAGGCCGACTACACCAACGCTGGCACCGTCGAGTTTCTCGTCGAGGATGGTGAGTTCTACTTCATGGAGGTCAACACGCGAATTCAGGTCGAACACACTGCCTCCGAGGAGGTGACGGGTATCGACGTTGTCCGCTGGCAAATTCGAGTTGCTGCGGGCGAACAACTCGACTTCTCGCAGGATAATGTCGAGATTGAGGGGCACGCAATCGAGTTCCGCATCAACGCCGAAAACCCAGCCGACGACTTTGCGCCGACGCCCGGAACACTGGAAACGTACGACCCGCCAGGGAGTATTGGTATCCGTCTCGACCATGCCGTCAACCAGGGTGACGAAATTGGCGGCGACTACGACTCGATGATTGCAAAACTCATCGTAAGCGCCGACGACCGCAAGCAGTGTATCAAGCGTTCGAAGCGGGCGCTCGAACATTACGATATCGAGGGGGTCCACACAATAATCCCGTTCCACCGGTTGATGCTCACCGACGAGGCATTCGTAACTGGGAGCCACACCACGAAGTATCTCGATGAGGAACTTGCCGAGGAAGCCATTGCCGAGGCAGTCGACCGTTGGGGAACTGAACCTTCAGCTGAAACCGACAACGGTACCGATACTCACGAACTCACAGTCGAGGTTGACGGGCAACGCCACGATGTTGTCCTCGAAGACTTGCCCCAGAGTGCCGGTGGAGACGTGACAGAGAGCGACACCGAGGCGGACAACGACACGGCAAGTGAGAGTAGTGCCACAAGCAGTTCCGGAAGTGACGAAGACGACACCGAAGCCGCATCAGTCACCGACGGTGTTATCACGGCCGACATGCAGGGGACAATCCTTTCGATCGAGGTAGCCGAAGGTGACGAGGTTGCAAAGGGTGATATCATCTGCGTGTTAGAGGCGATGAAGATGGAAAACGATGTAGCCGCGCCACAGGGAGGAACTGTCGAAGGCGTTGAGGTTGAGGCGGGTGACGCCGTTGATATGGGTGACTCCCTAATCGTTTTGGAGTGATAACATGAAAGTACACGTCTCCGAGGGCACGACCGAAGAACAGGCCGAGATTATCGGTGAGGCACTCGCCTCGCAGTATTATGATAACGTCACGGTGGTGACTACCGGTGGTGAGGAACTCGTTGAGGTTCCGTACTATGGGCCCGGACACGTTCCGGGGCCCGAACCGGAGATGGGCCCGACCGAGCGCGAAGAGGAGCTCTGGAAAGAGATTGCCGAAATCAATGAGGGCGGCCCCAAAAAGTACAAAGAACAGCTCCCTGACCAAGGCAAAGAGTTTGTTAGAGACCGAATCGACCTATGGTTCGAGGACGGCTTTCTTTTTGAGGATGGTCGGTTCGCTGAGTTCGATGCTGACGACAAACTTCCGGCCGACGGCCTCATCACTGGTGGGGCTGAGTTCGAGGGCCGTGACATCCACTTCATGGCCAACGATTACACAGTCAAGCGCGGCAGTATGGCTGGCAAGGGTGTCGAGAAGTTCCTCCGGATGCAACAGCGCGCTCTGAAGACTGCTCGCCCAGTGCTCTACCTGATGGACTCTTCGGGCGGTCGTATCGACCAGCAGACTGGCTTCTTTGCCAACCGGGAGGGTATCGGCAAGTACTACTATAATCATTCGATGCTCTCCGGTCGCGTTCCACAGATATGTGTTCTCTACGGGCCATGTATTGCTGGCGCCGCATACACGCCAGTTTTCGCGGATTTCACCATCATGGTCCGGGACATGTCTGCAATGGCAATTGCCAGTCCACGGATGGTAGAGATGGTGACAGGCGAAGAAATTTCGATGGATGACCTAGGCGGTCCCGACGTTCACTCACAGGACTCTGGGAGCGCCGACTTGGTCGCCGATGACGAGGAACACGCCCGCGAGTTGGTTGCACAACTTGTCGGCTACCTCCCTGATAACAGCGACAAACAACCGCCACAGACTGACGGCCGCCCTCCGGCAACGTCGCCAAAAGACATCGATAGCATCATTCCACAGGACCCAAACCGCGGCTACGACATGACAGATCTTATTAACAGCGTGGTCGACGCTGGGTCGTGGTTTGAACTCCAGCCTGAGTTTGGCCCGGAGATGCTTACCGGGTTTGCACGCATCGACGGCCGTCCCGTCGGTATCGTCGCCAATCAGCCTGCACAGCGCGCCGGTGCTATCTTCCCTGACGCTGCACAGAAGGCAGCCGAGTTCATCTGGAAATGCGATGCATTCAACGTCCCACTGTTGTATCTCTGTGATACACCGGGCTTTATGGCCGGCTCACAGGTCGAAAAAGATGCCATTCTCGAAAAAGGCAAGAAAATGATTTACGCGACCTCTTCGGCAACCGTCCCAAAACAGTGTGTCGTGGCCCGGAAAGCGTACGGTGCAGGTATTTACGCGATGTCTGGGCCAGCTTACGAACCGGAGTCGACAATCGCGCTTCCGTCCGGCGAAATAGCCATCATGGGGCCAGAGGCCGCAATCAACGCCGTTTATGCCCGAAAACTCGCCGAAATCGACGACCCCGAAGAGCGCAAACAACGTGAGCAAGAACTCCGTGAGGAGTACCGCGAGGATATTGACGTTCACCGGATGGCCAGCGAAGTGGTTATCGATGAGATTGTCCCGCCGAGCACCCTTCGGAAAGAACTCAAAGCACGATTCGAGTTCTACGAGACTGTCGACAAAGACTTGCCGGACAAGAAACACGGGACAGTGCTGTAAATAGCAATCACCACAGACGCGGTAACTCAAACAGTATTATAACGACCTCACCGGTAACCCAAAACCGGTTTTGAGCTATCCGTAGTATTTTATGTGTGCCGGACACAGTACATTGGTAGCGGCCCGTTTCGAACTATGGCACGACTACTTCCCTCGCGAACGGATTCTTCCGTGGAGCGAGAACGTGATCCCTCCGTCCTGTACGTCGACGACGACCGGACCGCAGAGATGATTTCGACGCTGTCCGGCGAGACGGCGTTAACCATTTTCCGGATGCTAAACGACGAGGCACTGACTGCTTCCGAGATCGCAGACCGACTCGACCTCTCCGTACAAAATGCCAGCTACCACTTGGAGAACCTCCAAGAGGCAGAGCTTATCGAGGTTATCGACACGTGTTATTCCGAGAAGGGCCGCGAGATGGAAATCTATGCGGTCACGAGCGAGCCGAAAGTATTGATTCTCGGAACGGAAGACAATCCGGGGAAGATTCGTCGTGCGTTCACCGCACTTGCGGGTACAGTTGGGATTCCTGCAGTTGCGCTTGCGGCTTGGAGTTCACTTTCTCAGTTCATTCGCCCACTTATCGAGCGCTGACAGTGCTCTCGACGTACTGATGGACGAACATCCCCGAATAGAACCCAGTTACGAGTAGGTCGAACACGAATCGGAACAACCCGGACAGCGAAAGACCAAACGACCGCAACACGACTGTCGTATCAGCCAACTCAAACGAGAGTGCCACGGGCGCACCCGTACCCGCCACTTGGGTATCGAGAACGGCTCCCAGAACGGCCAGTCCGATGAAACCAAGCAAGATGCCAACTACTTTACGACGGTGGAAACTCGTAATTTGCCAGCTCACCCTAACAGCCGACAGTGGCCCGTAACCACCAATGAAACAGGCCTCTGGAACGAACACGGATTTGAGGAGAATATAGACAATAGAGCCAGAGAGCAACATAACAACTCCAACGCCGGCGATATCTGGGTCGACTCCAGCGACTGTCGCAACCCACTGACCACTTGGCGAGAGGACACGTACTGTGACGGCTATTGATAGGACCACTAACAACACGACCGTGATGACTGCTCCCAAAAATAAGGGAAGTCGACGGAAAACAGTACGAACAGCGCACCTGGGAGGCTGCTTGCTGTGTCCGACCTCCGCTAGGCCGACAACGCCAATATATCCTCGGCCGATAAACGCTCCAAGAATACTTACACCGATAAGCAGCAGCGATACTGTTGTCGGTGTTACAAGGACAGCAAGCTGAATAAGACCAACAACACCGAGAACGAGCCAGATGGTGGGATGTCTGAACGGAAGCTTCCCACTCCAGTAGGCAATATCTGTGAGCGACCGTTGGAGAACATCGACATCGATATTCTGGCAGCGGAGGCAGCTACAGCCGTCGACATCTTCGTGTAGGCGGACCATTATCGCGAGTCGACATGCATGTTGACAGCCAGCACACTAAACACTGTCTTCCCATGTTTGCTTCGAGTGGGAACTCAACACTGCATTGACTCTGTTACTTGGATAAGTGTCTCAGCGTCCGGTGGTCCCCGGACCCGGTACGTGCGTCCATTGCACTCTCGAACAACTTCGGTGCCGCTATTGGTAATGACAACTTCTCCATCGAACCCAGACACACTCTCGGAGTGAATAACGAGGCTATACTGAAACAGCGAACGCTCGCTGTTGACGATTTCGACGGCGAGTGTCTCGTCGGTGCCGTTTTTCGAGTACAGCAGCATGACGCTGTGGTTTCTGGCGTGGGACTGCACGATGCCGCGGTTGAAGGTATAGATCGACGGCATGGTGAGCGTCGGTAGCTGAAACGGGACAGAGACGTTTACCCCAGCGCGTGTTTCAAATACAGTCGGTTCGTAGACTGCTCTCTGAGAAGAATCTGTCTCTTTGCTGTTTGCCGACCCGGTCGTGTCGTCCGGTTCTGTGTCTGCTGACTTGGTCGTGTTGTCCGACTCTGTCTCTGGTGGTGTGTTTGTCTTATTGCTGTCTGCATTCCGGCCTGTGACTGTGTCTTTGGCCGACGAATCCAACTCCGTCTCGCTTGGCAACCTTGCGGTAAACGGTAGGTCACGTGTTCCAAATCCAACCTCAAGCTTTTCGTACTCACGGGTTGCTGTTGCGATTGTCTTCTCGTCTTTATCGGTCCACGTGACCGTTTGCTTAATCGGATAGAATGTCTCTTTATCGATCCACCATGTCTCCTCTGAGAGATACCACTCCGTCTTTTTTGCTTCGTGGAGGGGCAGTTCGTAGTTGACATTGCCTGCATGAATCCCTAGTGTGACTGCTGCTGTCGTCTCTTTTGGTGGGCTAAGTGAAACGACGTATGACTCACGACCGCTGACTGTTGCTGTCCCCTCAAAATCCCCGTCATAGTTCTCAAGTACCTCTTCGGGTGCTGCTCCGAGAGTGCTGAACTCGTCGAATAGATACTCACCGGGTCCCGCATACTGGACTAACTCTCCGTTACTATTGCGCTGTAGTATAACGGAGTCGTTGAACGCAAGTTGCTGTTGTATTTCTCCACTCTCGCCGACAACTTCGATATACTGCCCAGCCGACCTGTGTTGCTGGACGTGTACAGTTTGCGTAATCTCGCCACCCGGACGAGTGATTCGCTGCGTGTGAATAGCATCGATTGATTGATTTTCCATTGAGTCGACCGCCTTCTCTACCAACACCTCCGGATCCGGCTCACCAGTCGTCGTTCCAGCGTTGGCGATGAGGGCGACCCCGAGGGCCACAACCAACACCAACAGTCCCAGACGGTAGCGGTCGACCATTGATACTGTGTGTTATACGGTATCCAACGTAAAATGTTCGATTAAATCATGATATCAATATAGTATCACTGTTCGTTCTCGGGTACTTGTTTTGCTGTTCACTCCTTTTGAGCAAGAATCACCTGTGAGTTATCAGTCGAGACGAACAGCGTTGTTGTCCCGCCTTGTTCCAGTGCTGAGATAGTGAACTTATCGAGGGTCACACTTTCGCTTGTGTCCGGGAGTAGCGTCGAGCCAACGTGTTTGCTTCCCCGGGTGATGTTGAGCCGGAAGCTGTTGTCGGCAGGGACAACTGTGAACCGACTCCCGTCCAGCTTAACTGTCGCCTGCGATGAGTTAGATGTAAAAGATTGAATACTTTTCTCACCGGCGTTGAGATCAACGATGTACACTGAATCGTTTCCGACGACGTTCCACCCGGTTCGCTCTGCCGTGACTGTTTCACGCCAGCCGATACCGCCGACTGGAACGGTAGTTGTCTTGTCGTGTGCGAGTGTGTCCGAATCGACAGCGACACTCCAGACGTACCGCTGGTCGTTTGAGACGACAAGCCCGCTATCGGTCGAATTAGTCCGTCCGTGTTGTATATTTTCTGCGTAACTAACATGATATCCATCGATACTGAGCGCACCTTCAGGAACGGCATCGCTATCCATCCCAAGTGAATTCCCCCCCACACTGGGGAGAGCAATCACGACTGTGATGAGCAACAGCGAGGCAAACAGCAGTCGACGGGGGGTAATCGACCAGTTGAACACACTGTCTGGGACGACGAGTACCGTACCTGGAAGCACCACAAGAGCCGTTAGTGCTGCAACCGCAAGCACGGTCATCGTTGCTGTCCCATTGATGAGGATGGCTCCGATACCGACGCCAAGCGCTCCAAGCACCCAGAGAGCACCGATACCCCGAATCACTATCGGCGTGTACCCTGTGAGGGCGGTATCATCACACACTGCAATGTAAGAAATCAACACTGCTAACAAGAGAATGAAGATAACACCGATACCCTGATACCGAACGAACACACCGTCATTGGCCGTCGACAGTTGCCATAGTCCCCGGACAGTTGTTACAAGCACTGTCGCGACGAATAACCGCCGTGGGTCTGGAATCTCATCTCGTGCCCAGAGCAGCGCCAATGCAAGCAAGACGCCACTAAGAAAGCCAAGCATATGCGCCTGCACGTTGACCCCGGCCCACGCTGGCGGCTCCGATAGACCATTCGCTGCTGTCACTCTGAGTACTGGCGTAAAAAGCGCATCCAACAGTGTGCTCAGGAGGCTTATCACAAGCATCCCAACCGCCGTTGCTATCGGATATCGCAGCAGGACGAACCCAAGGAAGGCAAAAACTGTCCCTGAGAAGCCAAGTGACCAGCCAAAGGCATACAGCGAGGTAAGCAGACTGACCGCGATTATCGCTCCCGGGAAAATGACAAGCGCACGCACAGCAGGGTGGTCGCGGAGCCGCGTCGACTGCTGGTTGGCTGGTGTGGCCTCCTGTTTAGAGGCATCCGACACCGGGGTGTCTGTGGCGGTTTCACTGCGTGTGCCATCCGACGGAATGCTGTCGCTGAGTCCCGTGTCGAACTCAGTTGGCGCTGGCGTTGCTGGGGCTGTTATCTCTGCTTGCTGTACTAATTCCGTCATCCCCGTCTGTCTGTTATCGTGTGGATAGTGTCCCCAGATAAACTCCGCCAGTGGTGCGAGAACGACCGTCGCAAGCATGTTACCAAGCAAGTGTGAAGGCGATGCGTGAGCGAATCCGGAGGTGAGCATTCCAACTGCGTAGGGGTATGCCCAGTTCCGAAACGCGAGCGTTACCGGGTCGTTCCAGTGATGGAGACCACTCTGGGCAAACAGATAGAACGCGAAGACACCACCAATGACGAGCAGACTTCCCCACGGAACCCCATAGGCGAACCGGTCCGTGAGGACGTTCCAGAGCGTCCGGTGGCCCACAAGCGAGAGAAGATACCCGATGGCGACGAGAACCATGACCACAACCCCGACGCGCGACACCGATTCGACTACCATATCTCTCCGTGAGAACGCGGGGATAGTGAAAGGTATGGTCGCGTTCGCGTAGAAAAACAAAGGGTGGTTACTCGTGAAGGCCACCAACCGAGTCGTAGAACGAGGATGACAGCGTCTCGGCCATGTCCTCCTCGCGGTCGATACGGACCTCAACGACGTGGGGCTTGTCTGCGGATTTCCCGTTCTCAAGCGCAGTAGCGAACTCGTCTGCCGTTGTCGTGCGGGTCCCGACTGCGCCGAAGGCCTCGGCGACTTTCATAAAGTCGGTGTCGTGGAACTCGACGCCTGCAATCGAGTGGTCGTCGTCTTGCATCTGGCGAACCATCCCGAGGCTGGTGTCGTTCAGAATGACGAACGTCGGTGCAACCCCGTACTCAACGGCTGTCTCGACGCTGTTCATCGTCATGGCAAAGCCACCGTCCCCGGCGACGGAGATAACATCTTTCTCTGTCGTCAATGCAGCCGAAACGCCGGCGGGAACAGACCAACCCATCCCGCCGACGCCGCCACTTCCGAAGTAAGTTCTGACGGCAGGCGTCTGGAGGTAGTATAGCAGCCAGAACCGGTTGTTTCCGGAGTCTGCTGTTACGATAGTATCCTCGTCAACAACTGCCTCAATCTCCTTGATCGCACGCTGTGGTTTGACCGGTGTAGAATCCGAATCACATTTGGGCGACTCAAACCATTCCCGGGCCGTCGCTGCCCGGTCGAGTGCCCAGCTGTTCTCGCTGCTGCCAGCCCCAGCAAGCGCTGACAGACTTTCCTTTGCATCACCGATAAGGCCGACATCGGCAGGGTAGACCCAGCCGGCGTTGCGCGTGTCGATATCGGCATGGACGATTGTCTGCTCGTCAGGCCGGATAAACTCCGGGGCCTGCCAGTTCACGTCCATCGGATTCATGCGACAGCCGACCACCAGAAGTGTGTCAGCTTCGCTGACAGTCTGGTTTGCGCCCTCATGAGCGAATGAGCCAATGACACCGAGTGCACGCTCGTCAGTCTCGGGGTATGTTGATTTCCCGAGATACGAGGTGGCAACAGCACAGTCGTAAGCATCGGCGACGGCAGCCAGCTCGTCGTACGCTTGGGCTGCGTGAACGCCGTTGCCGGCGATGATGACCGGTCGCTCCGCCGTCTCCAGTGCATCGACGGCCGCTTCGACATCCGGCGTCGTCGGTGCCGAGTCCCACGTCCGTGTCTGCTCGACAGAGTCCCACGTTGTCGGGACGGATTCTTCGGGCATCTCTTCGTTGATTGCGTCGCCATCAAGGATGACTGCTGTGGGGCCGGGTCGGCCCGACACAGCGTGTTTAAACGCCAGCTGCGTCGAACGGAGTGTTTCGGTCGGCGTCCGAGGGAACCACCACTCTTTGGAGACACCGTCGAGAATACTCGGCAGACTGAACCCACCGTAGTCGCCTCGTGCCTGTTGGTACGGGGCAAGCGTCGAGTACTCGCCGCGTTCTGAAGCCTCTGTCAGTGCAACCAGTGGTGAGGAAGCGAGCCGTGCCTCCATCTGCCCCATCATACCGAGGCTCCCAATCCACGGTCCCTGACCGGTCAGTACACCGGGCTTGCCGGTCAGACGGCCATACATCTCAGCCATCACACTGGCTTCTCGCTCGTCACGTGGTCGAATTACGTCAACATCAGACTCCGGCAGGTATTCTAGCAACTCGATAACTCGGCCACCGGGGTAGCCAAAGACGTACTCGACATCTAGCTCTTCGAGGGTCGCGACGAGTGAGGCTGCTGTTGAGGTCATTCTTTATCCACGTGAACGTGTTCTTCGACAATCATGCGAGGTCCGGCATCGACATCGATGAACTCCGCTGCATCGGCTTGGACCTCCTGCCCAACTTCGGACTCAAACGCTGCACCCAGCGCTTCCATATCTTCGAAACCGAGTTCGAGCACGCCGTCGTACGCGGCCTTTTCTGGGTCCGTCGGGACTGACGTGCTGTAATACTGCAGCCCCGGCAGTTCTTGAGCGAGCTCGCCGTGTTCGCCCCGCCAGCGTTCGACGAACTCATCGTGGCTGTATCCATCTTTCCGATGGAGAAAGTCGACTATCTTGACCATACGGGTCGATTATCATGCGCCGGTGACTTTGCTGTGTCGGTCCATACCGTTGACCAACCTGCTATCTTGATTCAGCGAGAGAATCCCGTAAGCTCTGTGCAACGAACCACTTGGTTTCTCCCTGCTGAATACCTCACGTCACAAGAGTTATCTGACTTGGGTATATTAGATATGGCAAGGCCAAATGGAGT
>NZ_JAODIY010000007.1 GCF_026586665.1 Halovenus rubra | reverse complement strand
TTTCGTTGCGCTCTGCCTCCGGGTTGTCATTGCAATCACCAACTATGAGCGAGGAAACGAACCGGGCTGTGAGAAGCTATGAGATGGATTCTATGACAGGCTCCATTCAGGTATCGTACGGTGACCGTGAGCTGGCACAGAGTGCCGTGAAACATGCCGTCAGGCATGCTAATACAAGCGAGTATAGCAGCAATCCAAAGAAGAGCATCTATACGACACTTCTGGCGAATATCGCGACTCGCAAACCTGAACTCATCGAGGAGGCAACTCCTGTCCTCATCCAGACTGCAAGTAACATCTATCGTGGTGATTGCGATCAGACACTGGCGGAGGGTGTCTGTGCTGTCTGCGAGCAGTATCCCGACAGGGCCCGGCGTGTAGTCGATGACGTACTCGAAGATGACGAAACACTGGTCGAAGCCATGTCATCACTCTACCAAAGCGAATTCGAGCGTGCCGCTGAACATCTGACGCACAGCGAAAAAGATGGCGAGGATCGAGAGAATCCAGTCAAACACGACGACGCGCTTGCTGATCTACTTGACGACTAAGCTTTCCACAGTGAAATAGAGCGTGACGAAGGCGGTGGAGAATACGGCCGATGACAATCGCGGACCGATCAATAAAACAGTGAGGGAAACCTGACCTACCGATCTGATGTGCGTGTGTATGCCTTCGATCACCATATGCTCCCGTTGATGTGGAAGAGTTGCGCCAGGAGACTCAGCCGGTGCCATGAAATCTTTCCGTCCCACTGGAATAGCCCTCCGAAGTTTTTTATCCTAATGAACTGTTAGAACATTCATGAATACTGATACGGTTCAAAACGAAGGAGCGGATGAGGGAACGTATATTCGACTCCCTGTCCCAGTGGGTGATCCAGACGCGTTTCGGTATGGTGCAATCGCAGACATTCTCCATATACTCGTCGACAATCCAGGACGAGAGTTCACGAATCGGGAGTTCCACCGAGTAACTGGACGAGGGTTGAGCGGTGTCAATGCCGCAGTTGATACACTCGAAGCGCTGGGCGTCATTACTGTCGACCGGTCAGGCCGAGCAAATGCTGTTCAAATCGATTCAGATATGCTCGTCAAATCTGATGATCCAGTCACGACTATTCCACAATCTGAGTATCATCCACCAATTAGAGCCATTCTCGCCGAGATTGAAGACCGAATTGCTGACGACGTCGGTGTCATCCTGTTTGGCAGTGTCGCACGAGGGACGGCCGACCGAACGAGCGACATCGACCTGTTTGTCGTTGTCGACGGTGAGCGAATGCAAGCACAGCGCGAGGCCCACACTATCGAACAAGAAATCGCTGACAAGACGTTCAACGGGGACCGATACGAGGCACATATTCTTGTCGAACCCAGAGAGTCGGCCGCGAGCCACGACAACGTTGCTGAAATTCTGACTGAAGGGCTAACACTCCGAGAATCAACGGCACTTGCCGCAGTGAAACAGGAGGTGTTCGAGAATGGGACTCGATGAAGTTGTTGATGCACTCGAACATGCCGAGGGACTGCTAGAAGACGGTGAGACAGGTCCAGCACAGGATTCACTTTCCTGGCAGCGCGCTGGCGATGATGCAGACATTCAGCTGGGGAAGGCGTGTGCTATGCTGGGAACATGCAGGCAGCTTCGGCAAGGAACAAACAACTACGTGAGCATCGTGGAACTCTCATTTAACGCAATTGAGCGGTCGTTCCAGTTCTATCTCGTCGAGATGACAGCGGCAGAGTCGGCAGACTACAGGAAACACGAAGAAGTGTTCGACGACATCGCTGCAAAGAATCTCTTCTCAGATGAGGACGTAGCCGGTCGAATCGACGCTTTTCGTTCCGAACACCGCTCGCGTTTCTATTATGATACCGATCGGCCAGGGAGAGATTTCGCGATGGCAATGCACGACCTGGCCGAAGAAATCCACCAGTATATCGTTGCGTTTGCCGACGCCCACTCACAGTGCAACTGCGACGATCGAGAGTGAGCCAAACAGTCGAGAAAGACACAGGCACAGAGCAGCACCAGATGCGAGCGTGAGCGCGCCCAGCAAAACAACCAAGGGTTAGCAATATGTACTAACTACATGGCCAATCAGATCAAAAAGTCAGGCACAGAAGGGCTGGCCCTCCAGATTACCAAGCCAGCCCGAGCGGCTGAACTCATCGAAGAGACCAGCGAGGGTGACGCAACGTACCAGGCAGATGTGCGTGTATTTTCCTTCGACCACCTCTTGCTCATCGTCGATGTAGACAAAGTCACGCCTGCAGACACTGCCGACCTCGTCGCCGCAGCAGCCCGGGATACGAAGACCATCTATCGAGCGATGGACGCGTCAATCCAGATCGCTGGCAACGGCTATCAGGTCCAGTTGCCCCCTGCTCGAGACGCTGGCTTCGCCGAAGGCGACCGCGCTCCATGCCACACGGCACGCGGTGTGCTCATCATCTCGAACGATGATGGCACTGCAGCCGGGGCCGATGCCGCCCGTCTCGCAGGTGATCTCGTGACGATTCGCACCGACCAACTCGCCTGACTGTAGTTAGTAAGTTGTACTAACTCTGGGGCGACACAACCGATAAGTACCACGCTGCTGTCAAACAGTGTGCAGTCGTGGGCACGTAGTTCAGCCTGGCAGAACGCCTGGGATGAGGCCACCTCTTGAGGGACGTGAGTCCGCGCGGCACGTCCCGCGTCGGTCAGTGAGTTGGCCACCAGGAGGCCCTGGGTTCGAATCCACAGCGTGCCCATCTGGGCGGCAGCTTGAGAAGCCAACACCCGGCCATTCGGTCGGAGCGACGACCACTACTTCGTCACACCGGTGTTCCGGTGAATCTCCCGTTTCCGTCTGGCGATATTACAGCGGAAATGACGGGTGTTACTAGGCCCCTCGCAGAGGGAGTTTCGCTCTCAGATGCCGTTCGAGCCGACATGCACGACGGTATCTCTTTGACTGCTGGTCACCAACTGCCTGATATGCCATTCAGCGTCTCCTGGCACACCCTCCTCGAGGAGTTGGAGAACCTCCCCGAGGGAGCCACACTGGTGACGCCGCTCTCTCACGATCGATTTCGCGTCTCTGACATCCAAGAGCAACGTGTCGTCATCAAGTTTCTCGACCGCGATATTGATTCGACCCGACCCTTGCAGCGCGAGCAATTCGAGACTCTGTACCGGCGAGTCACCGAAAACGAGGGCACGTTCGAGCTGGACCGACTTCCAGCCGATGCTGACCCGTATCCAGCCGTCTTGAGTCTCCATCCACGGTTCGAAGTCGACGAAGACCAGGGAACAATCCTCGAAACAGACGATCCCACAGCCACACAGGTCCTCGACGAGGAGCCATCCACAAACCCAACCGACCGAACTGAACCTGATCTCGATGTATACGCCGATGCACTCCTGCTCGTCGATGCCCTCGAACGCCACGAGGTCGAGACGCTCGATGAGTTGGAGACAGCGGACCTCGTGAATCTCTACACCCTGTGTTCAGACGTCCAGCGCAATGCGGACTCGCTTCGTAAGGATATCTCCGAGGTGCTACTGCATCGCTTGCACCACGACCGTCCAGTCAGCGGCCCCTTTGGGTCCGTCCAACGGACGAGTCGCCGGACCAAATCACTCAAAGACGAGCAGGAGGTTCTCGAGACGCTGGAAGCAGCCGGTGTCGATCGCGAGCAGATTACCAGCGTTGATGCCAGCAAAGTCGACGACGCTCTCGAAGTCACCGACGTGGCTGAATCCGACGTGTACGAGGTGAGCGAGTCAGAATACGTTCGCAAAGCCGACGTCGACGAAGACAGCAAAGAGACGCGCCTCCAGGGATTGAAGGATCAACTCGCAGCCAGTGACGACGACGAAGCAGCGGAGCTTCGTGAGGAGATCGAAGAACTCGAGAGCCGAATTGAGGAGCTAACGAGTTTCCGGACAGGGACTACCTATCACACTCAATCCGGGGCTGAGTGAGGCGCCAATCTTCCGGTCAGGGAGTGCGTTGGAAACTGCCCAGCGATAGCGCTATGTGCATGGCCTGTAAGAGCCTCGTATATGCCCATCATGTCGGCAGACGACTTCTCGATACACAGAGAGGACTGTCCTGTCGTCGACGATGGGATGCCAATTTCTGACTTGCCGGACGAAGTCACCTCGATCGACGATCTCGAGTGTGATTGCTGGAGTGACTTCGACTCACTCGACGACATCCCAGCTTAAACGCCCCCAGTCGGCGGGACAACAGTAAACCCCACAGGTTTCATCTTGCGCAGTTTCTCTCGTCCCAAGAGTGAGGTCCCGAATGTGGTTCAGTGGGATTGTAGACCAGCAACCCCAGCAGCGTCTGTGTTCTAATCGTGCCACAGATCGCCCATCACAGTGTGAGAAAGGTTATACGACTGCTGGGAGATGGACTGCCTAAGATATGAGTGAGCCGTCTGAGACCATCGAAATCCAAAACGTCGTTGCCTCGACCGCGATTGACCAGGAGTTAGAACTCGAGCAATTATCGATGGACCTCCAAGGCTCAGATTACAACCCCGAGCAGTTCCCGGGATTGGTCTACCGCCAGACCGACCCGAAAGCAGCCGTCTTGATCTTTCGCTCCGGCAAACTGGTTTCGACAGGGGCAAACACCGTGGAGGCAACGGAAGCCAGTTTCGAGACCGTGTTCGACGAGTTCGAGACTCTCGGGATTTCCATCAGTGATGAGCCAGAGAGCACCATCCAGAACATCGTCATGTCGGGCGACCTCGGAACCACGCTCAATCTCAACGCCATCGCCATCGGGCTCGGACTCGAAAGTGTCGAATACGAACCAGAACAGTTCCCCGGCCTCGTCTATCGGATGGATGAACCCGACGTTGTCACGCTTTTGTTCGGGTCGGGCAAAGTCGTGATTACGGGTGCCACAGCCCGTGAAGACGGTGCCGACGCGATGACACACATCACCGACGAACTCGATAAGCTCGGTCTCCTTGCCTGACGCACAATGCCCCCGAGTGCGGTTGCTGTTCCGGCCTGGCGAACGTTCCAACGGATCGCTCTGCCCCACATGTTTGGAGGAGCTGTATCCCAAGAGTTCAGATCGGAGGTCCAACTGGGAGACGGTCAATCGCGGTGAGTAACGCTGGTTCCAGCCCATGTTGCAACCCGGTCGACAAACTCATCGATGAGACCCCTGAGTGCTTCCTGATCAGTTGGATCAATATCGGCTGGCGGCTCAAACACTGCCACCTCCACTACGTCGGCATGATCCAACGAGCCGCTGTCAACCTCGACATTGAGGATAGCTTCAGTAAAAATGACGACCGCCCGCGTGTCGTCGACATCGAGAAACTCGATGTGGTGTTCGTTGAGGAGCGCCGGCAGATCGACGGCCGTCCCAAACGAATATCGCCGTGTCGACGCTTCCCAGCCAGTCATGAACCTTACCGTGCGGTTGGAGCCCCCTCCGTATAGGTCCTTGCTGTTCTGTGATGGCTGAGCGAGTACAACGCGCCGTGAAAGAAGATAACGACAGTACGACGGAATGGACAGTGGACAGCAGAAGCACGAAGATAGAAGGTTTGATACCACATGACAATCAATAGTATCGTTGCGATGGGTGTGTTCGATCCCGTCCGTGGGATCTTCAGTGCGGACTCTCCGACCCACCACGAGTGTCGGAAGTGTGGCTGCTCGCTCGAGACCCATCTCGATGAATGTCCCGAATGTGGGTCATCCGAAATTGCTTCCTATCAGCTCTGAGTGTCACCAACATCCAGGTCCACTATCTCACTTCTATCGGAGACGAATTACCCACCCGCTTAGTCGTCCTAGAGTAGCAATGTCGTAACTGATCGAACTCGTCGGTCTCTCATGATCGGCATCACCCCTGCGGTGGTCCAAGATTCTTCATCAAGAAATACGAGTTCGGGATATGCTCGTCTATGAGGTTGGTGAGCTTAGGTGTGTGTTTGAGGTCGGAGTATAATCGAGCGTCCCGCCGATGGGGTCGTTGAGTACCGTGAAGAATATGCAATTCATAGAGCCGGTTACGGGCTTCTCCATTTTTCAAACGGTGTTGGTATCCGCTTCCCATCTCTTGATTTGTCTTAATTTTTTATATAGGGTCTATTGATCATTTGAGTTGCGGCTATGAGATTAGATTACGAAATGAATGTTTCCGAAATCCACATTTCCAAATTCAAAGAACCTATATCATCTCACTGTTTAAGTGAGGTATGGAACAGTTCGTCAATCGTGACACGGAACTCGAGCAACTGACCGGCTGTTACGACTCGGATAAGGCCGAATTCATTGTGGTCTATGGCCGTCGACGGCTGGGAAAAAGTGAACTCGTTCGGCAGTCGATTGCAGACCGAGATGACGCCGTCTATTACCAGGCCGTCGAGTCGACTGCCGACAACCAGCTCGAGCAGTTCGTAAACACGGTCACGTCGACGTTTCCACAGCTTGACCGACTCCGACAAGATTGGGAAACACTGCTGGAAGCACTCGGTGACGAAGATGCAATCGTAGTCATCGACGAGTTCCCCTTTCTAATCGAAGAAGACGACTCGCTCCCCTCCCGCATCCAGCGTGTCTGGGACACTCATCTACAGGAGACGTCGATGACACTGGTCCTCGTTGGCTCGGCAATCAGCGTAATGGAAGAGAAGGTTCTGGCGGGCGGGAGTCCACTGTACGGTCGGCGGACCGCAACAATCGACCTGGAACCACTGTCTCTCGCGGATATGACCGCCTTCGTCCCGGAGTACGATGCTGAAGAGGTGCTCAAAACCTGGGCCATCTATGGCGGAACTCCGTTCTATCTCCAGACCATCGACCCATCACAGTCGCTGGCAGCAAACATCCAGCAGTCAATTCTCTCTGAGCAGGGCCTGCTGTACTCCGAGCCGGAGTTTCTGCTCCGAACTGAACTTCACCAGCCGAACACGTACTTCAGTATTCTCCGCGCGATCGCCCATGGACGGCGAACGCCGAACGAAATTGCAGGCATGGCCGGCGTTGAGTCACAATCGCTCAGCACGTATCTCCAGAAACTCCGTCAGTTGCGACTGGTAGAACGCCATATTCCCGTGACAGCTTCACCAACGTCGTCGAAACGCGGCCGGTATCGGCTTGCCTCGCCACTCTTCCGCTTCTGGTTTCGCTTCGTCTATGGCAAGCAGGACCAGCTCAGTTTGCTCAGCGACGAGGCTTTCGAAACCGTCGTTGCGCCGGAGTTGGCGGACTACGTGAGTCCGCTGTTTGAACAGCTGTGCCAGCAGGCGCTCCCTGACCTCGTCAATCGGCAATTCTTGAACATCGGCCAGTGGTGGTTCAAAGAACACGAACTGGACATTCTTGGATTGAGTGATGAGGGACTCGTTGCTGGCGAGTGCAAGTTTACGTCATCACCAGTGAGTGAAGGTGTGCTAGCTGACTTAGAACGAACGACCGAACAGGTTCAATGGTCGGACGGACCGGCTGATGGAGAGACACAGTACGTCCTGTTCAGTCGCTCTGGGTATACGACTGACCTGAAAAACCGGGCCGAGTCACGGGGTGACGTGTATCTCTTTACCGTGTCGGACCTCTTCTGAGAAGGGGCTGTTGGGATTGTTTTCCCGATCAACATCGGTGATTTCGGAGCTGAAGTCTGAAAATAGCGACGTTACAGCGATAAAGCTCACATGACACAATAAAGATGTACACCCAAGCGTGAACTCGACAAAAATGGGAGTTCTTCTGTAGAACGGGGTGACGTGTATCTCTTTACCGTGTCGGACCTCTTCTGAGAAGGGGCTGTTGGGATTGTTTTCCCGATCAACATCGGTGATTTCGGAGCTGAAGTCTGAAAATCAGTCGATCACATCGGGTTAGAGGAAGCGTCTGCTTGGGAGGAGTGTGGAAGCCACCCAAGCAGACAGCGAGATAGAGGAAGAACACCTGCTTAATTTTGTCGTCAACAGCCTCGACGAGGAACTTACGATAGACCTTAGTGAGGACGTCGAAGTCACCACGGAGAAACTGTACGAGGTCCTCGCCGGCGCCAGCGCCGGCGGGACCTCGATCAACCACGTCTGCAAAACGACCGACGACTCACCGCACGCCAACACCGTCCGTGGCCATCTCACCGAGCAGTTCGAACTTGACGCCGTCGAGGCAGTTGGAGACACGCTCCTCCAACGAGATGCCCTTGAGACACTCCCGGATCGACCGGTGGAGGTCGTCGCCGACCTCCACCTCGATCCCTACTACGGCGACGAAGACGAGACAGAAGCGCTGTACTTCTCACAGGCGAAACGGGGGACAACGACGTTTCACGCGTACGTGACGCTCTACGCGCGGGTACGCAACAAGCGGTACACGCTGGCGGTTCGCCAGCTTGTCGCTGGCGACACCACCAGCGATGTCCTCGCTGAGCTTCTCGAACTCCTTGACGGCCTTGACCTCGGCGTCAAGGCCGTCTACCTTGACCGCGGATTCTACAACAGCACCTGTCTCGGACTGCTGTACGCGCACAACTACGCCTACGTGATGCCGATCGTCAAGTGGGGCGAGACGATCCAAGACGAACTCAGCAGAGGCTGGAGCCGCGAGATCGAACACGATCTCGCCGGCGAGGTGACCTTCCCCGTGTTCATCGACTGCGTCTACCAGCAAGGACGATACGATGAACACGGGGTGGCGCGTCACGGCTACGCCGCTGACGCGCCGTTCATCGACACACCACGAGATGCACGGGAGCATTACAGCAAGCGCTTCGGCATCGAGTCCAGCTACCGCTTAGCCAAGCAGAGCCTCGCTTTCACTAGTTCTCAGGACGCTGGTCTACGGCTGATGATGTTTGTCGTGAGCCTGCTGCTCCAGAACAGCTGGCGGTATCTCCACTGGAAGTACGTGGCGGCGCCCCGCCACGGGGGGCGCCGCCTCTGGAACTGGTCGTTCACGGAGTTCTGTGAGATGGTGCTGCGGGCCGCCTGGACAGCGCTCGGTGTGCGCAGGGCTGTTCCAGCGAACCAGTCACTCGACGACCGGTTCTTCCGGTAGCTGTCCACCGGTCCGGACAGCGGTCGTGAGTGGCGACGCTGTCGCGTCGGCGGCGGTCCGCCGCCGACAGCGACGGTTCATCCCGAAGATTACGCTCACGAGCGCGCTTCGAAGACGCTTCACGACCAGTTCGATCTGATTCACCGCCATCAGACAAGATTACGCGGCCGCCGATGTGATCGACTGATCCTTGGGCTGTTCGGAATTCAATATCACCCCAATCGAGTTCAATAATAGCACCATCCTCGCTCTCGATCGGCTCGGTTCGTCCTTTTGGAATGTCAAGGTGCTCATCAAACTCATCGCGCCACTGTTTGAGAATTACTTCATTCCCAGCTACAATCAGAACACGAGGGCGTTCGTCGACGCGGTTACTCTCACCGGTCAATCCCCACTCCAGGTCGGCAGGATGTAGCTCACCATACCGATACGCAATGGCAGCTAATCCCAGAACTGTCTTGCCGGTCGCTGTCGCCATATCGACATATCCCCGCTGGTCATTTTTGATCCAGTTATTGAGAGCGGTACGCTGATGACCCCACAGCGGAGTCGTCATACGCGGCTCGTCAAGCTGTCGAAGAAGTTCGTCACTTTCGGCGGTACTATCTGGAAGATTTTCCAGTAACTGTTCAGCATATGCATCTGTGCTCGGATCGGAAAACAATTTCAGTGTTAAATCAGCGACGGAATCCGTATTTCGGAGCGTTCGCAGGCCTGCCCCTGCGTTTTTATCCCTGTAAGTGCTCCGGTCAATAGCACTCGCAGCTTGCTTTTCGAGAAAGGCCTCCAGAGCCCGGTCGATATCCATATTCTGCCCAGACTCATCTAATTTATAACGAAAAGGAGCCTGTCATAGAAAGCGTCACGTACGAAGCAGCAGGGTGCGCGAAGTGTGTCCAACACAAGCGCAACCCTGCACGATGTAGCTTCGGTAGACGACTTCTTG
>NZ_JAODIY010000006.1 GCF_026586665.1 Halovenus rubra | reverse complement strand
ACTCCATTTGGCCTTGCCATATCTAATATACCCAAGTCAGATAACTCTTGTGACGTGAGGTATTCAGCAGGGAGAAACCAAGTGGTTCGTTGCACAGAGCTTACGCGATTCACTCCCGCCCTGTTCGCTCCTCGGTTCCGACAGCGCGTCGGAACACTCGTCACTCACGGGAAGGGCGGGATTCTCTCGCTGAATCAAGATAGAGCACCGCAAAGCAGGGATTCAGTCAGTCACGCCACCGAATCCATTCACCATGGGCTTTGTACTCAGCAATTTCTCGCGTTGTTATTTCATCATCGAACGAAACAGAACGATAGGTAGGTGGAGTCTGTTCACCAGTTGGGACGTC
This sequence comes from Halovenus rubra, assembly GCF_026586665.1. Classification (GTDB taxonomy): domain Archaea; phylum Halobacteriota; class Halobacteria; order Halobacteriales; family Haloarculaceae; genus Halovenus; species Halovenus rubra. The sequence goes on along the minus strand of NZ_JAODIY010000006.1, from coordinate 101,470 downwards.
TGATAACCAGTGGACTGTGCGCTCTTGACTCGCCCGATTTAACAGCCGGCGGAGAGAGGCAATCTGTTCGGTTTCAAACTGGTACAGTACCAATGTGCTGAACACACAGATATCATACTCTTTTGGAATGTCTGCAAGTATCTCAGGAAGGACATCCAGCGCATTACCTTCAACAATGGTTGGTTGTTCATTACGAACCAGCGAAATTGCATCGTCGAGACGGTCAACTCGCCACTGTTGGTCTGGCATGACCAGTGCGCGGAGCCATTCAGCGTCAGTCGAATCGGTCACATCGAGTGGATTACTGTCGATACCGACGCGCTGTGCAATCTCTGGCTCCGAGCGCCAGAACGGCGGCACAGTGTTTCCACGCACGTCTGACTCAATTTGTACTGGTGAGTGAGACGCCCCGTATGTTCCATACCCGTTGTACTGATACTGGTATTTGTCCCAATACAGGTTGAGACCAGCGCTGCTCCCGATTTCGACAAGTGCAACAGGTTGTTCCGCATGGTTCTCAACAAGCTGTTTGAACGCCGGAAACAGAAGAGCCGAGCGCCCAACGGCATTTGTTTGGACCCGTCGTGATTGAATCAGCGTCCGGACTGTTGATTCGTTTTCCATAATGAAATCGCGAAAGGCTTCAAATGTCTCCTCTCTGTCGGGGCTGCGTGGGTCCGTAACACAGGTTGGATAGAACTCTGCGAGTCGGTGTGAAGAATCATCAAGCAGAAGATAATGGGCAGCGGCAAAAAGCAGGTTTGGAGCCGGCTGGCTGTCCGGAGATTCGTCGGCAATCCGAAGGAGTTGTGTATCTGTTGCCGTACGACTAGCCAGAACCTCATACAGTGGGGCAGTCCCTGCTGCCCAGTCTGCAAACCAACGAAATTCTTCACGAACAGATTCCATATCTGAGCTGTAGCTGCTGGCGGCACTTCGTAGTTTTGTACCCTTCCAGCGGTGGTGTTCAGAGAAGACTGAATAGTGTGGTGATGTGGGGGTTTGACCTCCTAAGAACGGTAGTTAACCAATGAATCCACTCCGGACGGCCCTTATCGTGGTTAACGTTTTTTCGTGTTTACAAACGCCGTCAGCTCCAGTCCCTGTGTCTCGACGATTTCTTGTCGAATTTTCAACCAGCCTGACCGCGACAGGTTGAGTTCAAAACGATCACTGTCTCGCGTAAGTCTCAGGACATCGAAATCCCGCGGCGTCGGAGTGCTGGTGTGATGTTGATCCGTTCGACGGGCCGGTCAGAACGACGCCAGACAAAGGCTGCCCGAGCAAACAGATCCATACACTCAAGCCGGACCCCCCGCGGGTTTCCATCAGTCAGATCGTGAATAAGGCGGATCGCGTCGGCAGTAAATAAGGGTGGATTCTGTCCCTCGTAAGATTCGTTTCGCATGTACGCAAACGAACGGGAGATGTATTCTGCAACGTCGATTGGCGAAAACGGCTCAATCCGCTCATAGTAGCGTACGCGGGAGTCGAGCGTGTCCCGAAACTTTGCGAGACGCCGTTTTCCGTCTGGTGTTCCAGTCAAAAACAGCCGCACACCCAGGTCGGCGGCAGTCTGCATCGGCGAAAGCAATTCCGCGGGAAAATCCTCAATCTCGTCGATGATCAGCAGAATGGTCACGTCGTCGTCGGCTGCAGCTCGGACAACTTCGCCGACGGCCTCACGCGTTTCGGCGGTTGCCCAGGGAATTCCGTCACGAATCTGCGAGTAGTTGGTCGTGTCAATCTCGTACCCCGCCGTGTCCGCACCCGTGATGACCGTCTCGTAGAGACCCCGCTCTGTCGTCGCGTTCGGGTTCTCAATCATCGTCACGACGAAATCATCACGACTGCCAAGGTCCCGAGCAGCAATCTCCCGAAGTGCCGTCTTTCCCGTCCCGTAGGGGCTGATGAGCCCGATATGCTGGCGCTGTAACAGCCAGCTTGTCAGCTGGTTGAGCATCTCATCGTCGTGGCGGACATACAATTGTTCCGGCATCCCGTCGGTGCCCGATTCCTCGGTAAATGGCAAGTCAGATACCTCGTCAATATCCCCACCAAGCTTGCGGGCAAAGGCACACAGAAGCTTTGCCACATTGCTCATCCGGCTGCTGAATACCCCTTCGTTATCTCCCGGGTCAATGAGTTTGTTGGCAATGTCCAGCCGAGAGTCATACTCGCCGGTACTCTCTTTGTGGTCCCCAGACCGGCGATTTTCTCTGGCCACTATCGTTATTCCATGGGCCTGTCGGTTATGTACTTTATTGACGGGCGACAATCCATGAAGAGAGAAACACAGCACCAGTACAGTCTTTGGTCGAAACGAATCTCAAATCTGGACACGAGTCCCTAGTTGTCGAGTTGTTTCATGAGCTTGGTACCGTAGGGGCTCTTATTCCAGCACTGATGTAGGCTAATTCTCGTGATGAGCGTCCATGCCTCTTCGTGGGTCAGATGGTCATTTTGAATGTAGTCACAGATGGTAAGCGTGCTGTGACGGTGACTTTTGGCGCATAGAGAGATTTGAAGAGACAAGTCGTCGTTCGGCTCCACTCTCTGAAAAGAGCTACTGGAATGCTTGTTTACGTTCTTGTTCGGTAAGCAATACGTCATTCAACGCTGTGGTTGTACATTCATCGCATTCGTACACATCACCGTCGGCTTCGAAGTGATAAATCGGATAACGGAACAGAAACCACGCGTCTTCACGACATCGTTCGATGATTGCATCAGCGTCCGCACCGCACGATGGGCAGTGTGGTTGCTCGGGCGCTGGTTGTTGATACATGATCTTTTTCCGGCCGATGAATGCATTGCTGTAGGCTTCTTTCTTTGATGTTTCAATCAGATCTTCGACAGGGATGGTATCGGTGTTGACAGAATTATCGATTCCGGTGTCAGTTTTCACGGTCGTGTTCACGTACGGACTGGTTTCGACAGTGTTGTCCGCTCCGATAAAGTGAATGGAGGCCGTGATCCGGTGTCCCTCAACTCTGACGGTGTTGTCAACGCCGGTGATGTATAGTTCGAAGTTATTCTCCACGTCTGGAATTGTAACAGTATTTTGAGCGCCGACAACACTTACGCCAACGTCAGGGTCAGGGACCGTCTGTGAACGCTTCCAGCCCTGAATTACAGTGTCGTGCCTGCCAAGGCTTGGGGTCTGGGTGGGAGATTGCGTGGTAAATCGCTGTTCATCGCCGATGATTTGTACGTCACCCTCAACAGCGCCGTGTTCAATGAATACGTCTTCAGCATTGCTAACCACAACGTCACCGCTAACACCCTGAGGGTCAGCGTACCCATCCTCAATATCGCCGGTGATAGTCGTGTTTGTGTCGGTAATTTCGACGGTTTCACCTGCCGGAGTAGCGGTGTATACATACTCTGCGTTTGTGATTTGTAGGTCTCCGCGGATGCTGTCGTGTCTGAGATAGACATTTTCGGGGCCAGTGACTTCGACTGGTGGCGTTTCATCACCGTTGAGCGTTACGTCGCCGGTATATGTCTGATTTGGCTGAGTCATTGTTGTAGTAGGAGTACGGGTTTCGTGTTATGTGTTGATACTGCGTGCAGGTATGTGAACGATGAGGATTTCGGTCATACTTCGCTCCGTTTGATGAGCGCGTACAGGACAAGCCCGGCGAGAATCACGTTCGCGTATACAAGCAACGCACTGACAGCGCGCGCGCCGAGGCCGTCTGGTGCGATGTTCCCGTACCCAATGGTGAGGAACGTGATATAACTGAAGTACACGTTCAGCGCAAGAGTTTGGAGCTTTTCACCGCCGAGAGCTTCAGCAATGCTAAGTTGTCCAGCATCCGTCTCGAATACCGGGCCGCCGAACGCAAAGAGCCCAGCCGACAGCAGCGGAAACAGAATAAACACGACAGCGATTCGATAGAGTCGGAGTCCGTACCCGCATGTAACCCCGAGGAAGTAATTCTCAGCGGCACGCAGTCCGTTTCGGACGCGGTTTCGGAGAGTTTCGGACCCATCTCGTGCAATGGCAAAGAACTTACTTCGTGCATTCTGCTGGCGTTTCACGCGGAATTCACCTGCGGCTTTGATGTTACTTTGATTGGATGCGTTTCGCTTGGCCTTTAAATACGTCCGTTCGATGGTTTCAGGCGTCATAGAGACCGTGTAGCCGTCGTGGTAGTCGCCGGAATCAAATTCGTGGAGTATCCATCCGTTCCGGTCAAGGTATTCGGTGTGTGCAGAGAAATCAAACCCGTCGAAGTCTGTATCACAGATTCGGAAATAATCAAGGAGTTCCCGACGGTCTGATTGCGTGGCTGCTGCCAGTTCGACGTCACCGATGGTGGCTTGCGTGAAGTCGAATCTGACCCAGCCATCGCTAGGTTGGGTAATGGACCCATCAAGCATGACGGCGTCAGTGAAGTTTACGTACGTGTCTGTGCCGAGTGACACGGCTTCCATGTTGAGACGATTAGTAAATTCGCTGTCAGTAAAGCCCGCATCGCCGTAGAACTCAGTTCTCATAAACGATGCTGAAGAAATCAGTACATCATGGAAGTCTGCATCGCCTTTGAACATAGCATCATCGAAAATCACATCGTCTTCAAGATGATTCGTGCCGCCGCGGAATTCTGAGCCGCGAAACACAGCGTTCGCATGGAACGTCGTGGTTGCAAAGTCCGCGTCACCGTTAACGGTAATCTCATCGAAGTCTGCCGTGTCTTGGAACGCTGCGTCAGCGAACGTCAAGTCCTCAGCAAAGTCGCTCCGCTCGAACGTGACAGTATCGTTGAACGTGGCGTGTTCAAAGCTTGCGTACCCGAATGTACAGTGTTCAAACATCGTACCGCCATCGAACACTGAGTGACTGAACGTCACGTCGTCAGTGACAACGGCAGCGCCACCATAGAATTCGGCACCGGTGAACTGCGCTCCTCCACCGAACACAACCTGGTCGAAGCTTACATCGCCATTGAACGTGGCTTCACGGAAGTCAGCATCAGCCGAGAATTCGGCATCAGTGAATCGGAGCGATTCTGAAGCCGCGATATGAGTGAATATCGCGTCGTCGTCGAAAGACACATTGTGAAACACGGTTGATTCAAACTTCGCGTGTTTGAAGTTGGCAACATCGTTGAATGTGGCATTCTCGAACGTGGTTTTGTCATCGATTTCAGCGGCTCGGCCATGAAACTCAGCGCCGGCAAAAGAGGATTCGCCTGCAAACACGGCGTCAGCGAACGTTACGTCGTCGGTGAACGTGACCTCATTGAAATCAACATGTCCACCAAACAGTGCGTTATTGAATTCGGCGTTCCCATCGCTCACGGTCGCTTCAAACAGAGATACGTCGCCATCAAATGACGCGTCTGTTGCAAGGACCCCATCTTCAAATCGAGCGTCGTCTGCGATGAAGCCGCCAACGTTGCTGTGTCGCACGTCGAGTTGTTCTTCGAACCGAGTCTGTACCGCGGTTATATCACCGCGAATCGTGCTGTGACGCAGATCAAGTGGGTGTTGGGTAGTGTTTTCGATGTCAAGGTACCCTAACGGGAGTTCAGGAAGTGATGTACCGATAAGTTCACGCTCTGCAGGCGTGCCCGTTGTGAGTTTCTCAACGGCTAACTCGACGATGTCGTCATCGCTAATGTCCGCTGTTTCCCGCTCACTTACAGACAAGTGAAACGGACACAGATCGAAGTCTGAGTGTGTCGCATGCGGGCAGTCCCATGGCTCTGTCAGCGATGTCTCATCGCTAACATCCGAATCGGTTGGGTCGAGCGTGAACGTGCATTGGGTCGTGGTCTGTTCATCGGTGTCCTGGGTCGAAACGTCAGGTTGTGAATCCATAGATATCGTTTGACGGATTAGCGTGTTTGATTAGCATCAGCGCCGAGAGACTGTACTTCAGTCCGCTGGCTGCGGTTGGCGTGAGACCGGTGCTGTGCGATAGTTCGACTGTACAACGCGAGGTCGTACTCCGGGTACGTATGATAGGTTTCGTATTCGGTTTGCCCACGCACGGTGATTGTTGTATACGCCTGCTCACTGAATTGGTAGGCGATGTCAGCAGCTTCTAGCCCGGGAAACTCTCGCAGCGGTTGCGCATTGATCACCGTTTCTGTCGTGATAGTGTCGTGAGTAGCTGTGATTTGGGCTGTTTCACCGACGGTCAGTGGAATCGTTAACGTGTCAACGCTGGTAAGGTCACGACAGGACAGAAGTTCATAGAACCCGAGAGTCGGGCAGGCAATGTAGTGTGAACTCCCAATAACGGCGAATGTAGCTGTTTCACCGAGTAACGTCTTAGTCATGGTGGTTTTCACGTCGTAGTCACCCAGTGACTGTTCATCACTGGTCTGGACGAGGTGTAACTGTGTTGCAGTCATGGGTCTGGATATGAGTCGATGATTACGTCGTAATTCGGGTCAAAGATGCTGTTCACTTCAACTCCGTCGTATGTCGGGATATCCTGCCACGATGCCTCGCTGTACCTCTCACTGTACCGTTGGACATAGTTACTTCCAGTGTGTGGTGTGAGTGATTTGGCGCGCTTTTCGGTGCTGAACAGGTAGAACCGTTCACCGAGTTGCGTCTCACCGTTGTTGTTGAGGTCGTCGTACGCCCAGTACGGGAGTTGGGACGTGAACCCGGCATCTGAGACGGTGTTCAGGTACGCTTTGTGATGGTCACCGTAGGAGTACTGTGAGTACGTCCATGTCCCGAGGACACCATCAGTTGAGAGGTGTTCGTTCAGTAACGCGTAAAACTCAGTTGTGTACAACCGCAGCGTATCATCCGATGTTGCACCGGGGAGATCAAGCAAAATAAGATCGTACGTTTCGTCGGTGTTCGCAAGGTACGTGTACGCATCTTGTTGATGTGAGTCCAAGTGCTCGTACTGGTAGGCGTCGTTGTGGTACTGGGAAAGGTACTCGTTGGTTTTCGATTGCTCCATGAATTCACCATCAAGATCAACTTGATCAACGGAAACACCGTGTTCACGGAGATGGTCAGCAGCAATCCAGTCACCGCCACCAAGAAGTAACACGTCAGTGGCGGTTGAGTTCTCAAACATCGTCATCGGAACATCGACGAGGCCATTATGATAGGAGTTTGCCCAGCTGTCACAGAGTTGAATCGCGGTGTCTAACCGGAGGCACTCTTCAGAACTCCCGGGGAATAATTTGTTGTCAGAGTCACCAACCCAACGTCGTTCGTATTGAACGATTTGCTGGTGTTGGGTTGTAGAGAGGGTGGACACGGACGCTTCAACGGTGTCAGATGGGTATTCATCTTCGATGATGTCTTCGATGTAATATTCACTGAGTTCTTGGTCAACGGTGTCATGACTGACGACAGCACCGCCGAGAACGCTCGTCAGCAACAATAACGAAATAAAGACTGCGGCGTGTTCACGAGTCCCAACAGCAGATTCAACACCAGGAGATTCTTGACTGTTGAAGATTCCCCATGGACGCGCGCTGAATCGCAGTGTGAACATGAGAGCGGCAACACAATTCAGCAGTGCCAGCACGAACACGGAGGGGATTAGGCCGAGTTCAGGGTACAAATAGAAGACATAGATGAGTGCACCTGCAAGCCCGCCGAGATAATCCATTGCTAGTACCGTCGAATACTGTGTGTAGTCACTGTCTCCACTTGCAGTGTGAAATAATACGCTGGTGACGCGGCGACAGCCAGAACTCACCGCGTTGTGAGCGCGTTCAACACCGCTGTGGGCAATCGTGTCTTGCTCTGTGTTGTTCACCATCGACAACAGCAATGGGAGTTCGAAGCCGGACAAGACGCCGACAGCAATGACTGGTGTTCGAGCGATAGCTTGCGGGATGACTGATGGAACGTTAGCGAGTGGGCTCGCAGTGTTCAGCCACAAGATGAACAGAAACCCGGCCGGAGCGATGAACGCAAGGTAGAGTTGAACACGGAAGAAATTCGAAGGACGATTATCATCGAGGTGTTGGCAGAGGTACGATCCGATTCCGAGTGAACTGAAGAATAACCCAATAGTTAAACCGTATTGGGTCACGGTCCCGCCGTAGATGATGGTTAACAGTTCAGAATAAACGAGTTCGTACGCGAAGCTACACAGCGCAACAACGAGCGCTGTGACGTGTAACACGCTTTGTTTCGACGGTGTTATGAGTGGTTTTATTTGCATACGTTATGATTGGAGATATCAAGTTCGCCCCGTGCATGACGGCTGACAACACACAGCGGCGTCAAACTCACCCAATGCGATACGTTACGGTAAATCCAGGTGTTAGATTCGTGGTGACAGTTTCCACTCTTTTGTGACTGCTGGTTCACTGCCATCCGGTTCAATTCGCGCATCGATGGATTCCCAGCCAAGATCGACGCTTTCCTCGCCAGGAATGACGACTTCAGTCCCGATACGATACCAACCCGGAGACCGATTGGCGCTAAATCGGACCTCACCGTTAGGGTCATCAGTAGTTTCATCCCAGTTGAGCGGGCCGGGCCCAGGGTCTTGTTCCTCAAACGTTTCTTCATCGCCGATATACGCCATACCGACAGTATCGACGGTAACTGGATACTGTTCAACTTCGTCGTCATGGTCGTTATACCACGTTCCAACGTATGCGCCACCACCGTAATGTGCTCGGCCTTTATGCGTTGTGGGGGCTGAACTGTAGCTGGTGCTGGCGCGACTCGTGGTACCCCGCCCTTTAGCGGCACGGGCCGAGCCAATCAGCGAGAAAGACACTGACGACTGAGAGCCAGTATCACTCTGTGGTTGGGTTACGTCACTGTCATCGACATCACGGCGGGTTTGGACCCAGCGATCCCCGGCTGGCTCAAGTTCCACCATGAGTTGGTCTGCTTCTGTATCCACAGCGACTGTTTCAATGACGCTGGATCGGCGCGGTGGTGGAGTGTCCGAGCTGTCCGTACAGCCGGCAGCCCCGGCGACGAGTCCTGTGAGTGCAATACTGCTTGTGCGAATGAAGGTACGTCGGTTCATATGTTGAGAGGTCTTCCCGTGTTCGAACGGCGTTAGTGTGGTGTCCATCCTCGCTGTACTGGTGAACCCGAGTTAAAATCCCATACTTACCACGATTCGGTCGATGAGCGCGCAACCAGTAGTTTTCATGCGCTTTTGGGACAGCCGAGTTTACCGGCGAGGGCGAACTGCGAACTCATGTATTTATGTCTATTTCACTGAAGGTATTATATAAGTGTGCAATTTTTCTGATTCTGAAACAGTTTACTCTCGTACGGAACAAGCGCTAAAGCCGCCGACTGACGCCCTCTCAGGGTTCCAAGTTGGGGGCACCCTACAGGCAAAACAGGAAACTGTCCGGAGTATATCTTCATGATACTGATGGCTGTAAGTACGTGAAGATTCGAACTTGGTATTTTCTAACAGCGAGGCTCTTGCCTGGCGAATCAGGAACTAGCGATTCAAAGAATTACAGCCACCAGTATGATTCATCCGTGGAAATTGTTACCTCTGCTGATACTGATGGCTGTAAGTATGTGAAGATTCGAACCTGGTATTTTCTAAAAGAGGTGCTCTCGTCTGGCGAATCAGGAATCAGCGATTCAAAGAATTACAGCCACCAGTATGAGCGGCCGTGTAACGTCGAAGAAGACAAGCGCACCGACGTCTATCCTCGTCGACGAAAAGAGTCAGAGCACAGCCTACCCCAAACTTTCTCGTCATAGCCGCGCTACGTCCCGTCGAGACGCCACCCGACCAGCCCACACAGCGCGAAGCCAAAGGCGTTGAGCGAACCGTGTAGAGCGACCATCGTAGCGATGTCGAGCCCCAGAGACATCCCATAGAAGATTGCGACACCGTAGCCAAGCGCCAGCGCCATTGACACTGGGAGCGCGACCGCCGACGCGCCGAGCAGGACGGCCTGCCGGCGGGGCCGGGTCGGTACGATATGAAAGAGGACATACCAGCCAAACAGCGCCACAGCGACCGTGAACCCGCCCACCGCAACCACCTCAACGAGCGGCGAGAAAGAGATGCCGACGGCGATGATGGCTGGCCCGGCCAGGATGACGCTGACAAGGGTGTTCCACAAACGGGTGTCTAGGTGACCGCTGCGGCCGGTCAGCCCCGTGACAACGGGTAATACGAATCCGGCGTAATGGAAGTGGACGGCGGTCAGGCGGATGATCGTCGAGCTAAACCAGAAGGTAATATCGAGGTGGTAGAGCAATAGGGCGACCGCGCCGACGGAAACGTACGCCAGCCCGGCGTCGATGGCTGTCTCAGGCAGGGCGAAGCCGCCCCGCTCCGTGGTCCGAAAGAGCGCGGCCAGTCCGAGCAGACCGGTAACGAGCAGCCACGGGGCAGCCAGCGCGGCGGCGGTCACGCCCGTGACGTCAAGCGCGAGTGAGGCGGTAAATCCCAGTGCGCCGACAGGTTGGCACCACACCGCCACACGCAGACACTGGCCGGCGACTCCGGGAAACGGACGACGGGCAGCCATCCCCACGCCAAGCGGGACGAGCACGAGGGGTGCCAGTGCGAGCGCTCTCGGGACCCTTCCGAGCGCCCCGACAAACACCGCGACCGCCCAGATTGTGGCACCGAACGCGGCGCTCGCGTCGGGGCCGGCAACGCCGCTGACAGCGGGGACCGAGTCGGTTGCAGCGGTACCATCGCGCGTGGGTGTACTCATGCGGGCGGGAGTTTTGGGAGCCGGGCAATCGGCTTGAGCTGTTCGAGCTCGTGGTCCTTGCGGTCTTCGTCGGCCTGAGTGAAGCTCCCCCGGTAGCTAAGTATGTGACCCGCCAGCGGGTTCTTGACGGTCGCCAAGACGTGGTATTGTTCGCCGGCCTCGTCATAGCGGTCACGGACCTCGACGCCGGCAGCCATCACGTCGGGCAAAGAGAGGTACTGGCCCTTGCGGTGGAGCCACTGGCGGCCCGCTTCAACGACCAGCGCTTCGTTCTCAACGCGGGGGTGCAGTTCCGTCACAATAGGTCCTCCTCGCCCCAGGTAATCCAGCAACCGTTCGTTCTCGGCGTCCCACACGGTCACGCTATCGAAGCGCCGGCGGGTGTCCTCAAAGTTGAAGACTCGGCGTGTGGTCATCGCCTCGTGGCCGTTGAGTTCGTAGCCAACGGTGGTCACAGCAAAGCGAACGTCCTCACCAGCTTCGGGAAAGAGCATGTCTCGGGCCGTCATCGCGTACAGTGCCGGCAGCGTGTGGACTCCACGAGAGATGTCCATCCGTCCGCGGCCGACGGTGACGCCATCCTCGGGGCCGAGACTGTAGCGGTCCCGGACGTTGAGATGGAGGTCGTCGACATCGTCGCCGAGTGCCCGCTCGTAAACGCCGGTCATCGAAGCCTCCAGGGCGCGGCGTCAGCCATCGGCTCGGTGCGACGCGGGCTGGTGTCTGGGGTTACCATAACGTCTTGATTTCGACCGGCCAGAGAATAAAAACTTTCTTTGAGGGACTGCCGTAGCGTCGCCGTGTATCGAGGTCCCATCCCTGTGTTGTCCGGAAGATATGTTAGTGGCTAGTTGAGTACAGGACTTCTTCAGATCACCTGCTGAAAAGGTCGGTGTAAGAGAGGAAGTATAGAAATATCTAAAATATCGGAAGCGAGAAAATGGAAGCTTCACAGACTTCACGAACAGGGTCTTGGACGAGACGAACAGCAATTGCTCTGAAGCTCGTCGCTGATGTGTCGGCTGTCACTCATCAACAGGTACACTTCTGGATCGGACGGTTTCTGGCGATGACCTAGCCGATGATTGTTTTAGACGAACCCTTGTGGGGCTGAATCCTGAAATCACGATGGCGTTAACTCAGCCACCGTTGCTTACGTGAAATTATCCGCTCACTGCGCCTTCGTATTTAAACTGCCATATCACTGAGAGACAGACTTAGCACGAAAAGATGCTGAACAATCCATCTAGCCATGCAACCCACAGATACGAACCCGAGCAGAGACGACGAGAATGGACCTGGAGAGAAGAATCTCGCAATCACCGCTCGTGACATCCATGTCACATACGAAGATGGGACAGAAGCCGTTCAGGGCGTAGATATCTCGGTGCGTTCGGGAGAGTTTTTCGGATTTCTGGGACCGAACGGCGCGGGGAAAACGACGACTATCAAAACGCTCGTCACGCTGTTACATCCCACACAAGGGACTGTGCAGATCAACGGATACGACGTTTCCGAAAACCCGACAGCTGTCTGTGAATCGATAGGCTATATGTCTCAGGAAACCAGCGTGGACAAAGAATTTACTGCTCGTGAGAACGTCCGTTTCGCCTGCAAAATTTACGGAGTACCGGAGGGCGAGCGGGCACAGCGTGTTGACGAACTGCTTGAGTTGGTCAACCTTCTCGACGTGGCCGATAAGCGTGCCGAGACCTTTTCGGGCGGGATGAAAAAGCGGCTGGACGCCGCAACCGCACTTGTTCATCAGCCGCCCGTGGTTTTTCTCGACGAGCCGACAACCGGTTTGGACCCCGAAGCGAGGCTTACATTCTGGGAGTACCTCCAGTCGATCAACGACCACGGAACAACCGTGTTCCTGACGACGCAGTACCTCGAAGAGGTCGACCGACTCTGTGATCGTCTGTCGATCATCCAAGACGGACAGCTACTCACAACGGATACGCCGGACTCCCTGAAGTCGGACGTTGGCGGTGACATCCTCAAACTGGAAGTGACAGATACGTCCTCACAGAGTATCGACAGCGCGGAGCGCGTTGTCCGTCAGTCGGACGTCTTCGACGACCCGAGCGTCAAGACCACTGAGTCTGGATTACGTATCAGAGACAGGAACGCACGGGAGCGGACGAGTGAACTGTTCGTTTCTCTTCACGAGGCCGACATCACCGTCACCGGGTTCGATATCCGGTCGCCTACGCTAGATGATGTCTTCGTTCAACTCACCGGTGAGCAGTCCAACAGCGACGGCAAGGAACCGTCCAAAACCGAGGCTGAGGCCGAGGCCAAACAGAGGGTCATGAAATGAGTTCAAGTTCAGATGATGGACCCATCGTGGGTGCCACCACCGCTCGAAAGGCCGACGGGACCAATACCCTCACTGACGTTCGGTTCAGCCTCGAGCGGTGGCTCCTGAAGACATCTCGCAATCCGTTTGTGACGTTTTCGTCATTGATCCAGCCGGTCATCTTCTTTGTGTTGGTGGCTGAAGTGTTCGGCGCAATCGCTGGTACCGCTCTTGCAGAGACTGTGGCCGACGTTCACTACGTGACGTATCTCACGCCAGCGATCATCGTACAATCAGCGCTGGCCGCCGCGGCCGTGTCTGGGATTGGACTGGTCGATGACATGGAGACAGGAATGTTCGAAACAATTCTCGTCTCTCCGATGAATCGGAGTGCTATTTTCCTCGGCAAGATTCTGTCGGAGGTAATCAGAATCGCGGTCCAGACGCTCATAATCCTTGGCCTGGGATTCGCGCTGTTGACGCTCAAGACGGGCGCGTCGTTCGGTACCTTCGCACGGACCGGAATCTTTGGTCTCCTCGGTGTGGTTGTCGTCGCTGTGATCTTTGGTGGCGTGTTTATGTCTTTCTCGAACATCGTGGCACTGGTGACTGGTGACCGGGAAGCGACGATTATGATCGCGAACCTGCTGACTTTCCCGCTGCTGTTTGTCTCGAGTGCGTTCCTCCCACTCCCGGCACTCCCCGGATGGATTCAGACAATCGCCATCGTGAACCCGATTACGTATGGTGTCGACGCCATCAGAGCGCTCCTCCTCGGAGAAGACGTCGCCGCCGTAGTTACCGTCTCCTCGCTACCGGCGCCCTGGGCTGTCGTCGTCCCCGCCGTCCTGATTCTCGTGGGGTTCAACGTGGTTTTAGGGGGTATCGCAGCACGGTCTCTCAAGCGTCGTTCGCGAGCAGAGGTCCAGTAGCGAGCGATTTCTTCGACGCTCGTGAAAGTCGCCCGCTACCGTTCTTGTTCCAACCTCAGCAATCAGCGGTCGTAAATTGCGGTTCACTATAATCGTACTCACAACTCAGTCGTTGAGACTGAGCGTCTCAATGCCCACGGACTTCACACAACCTCGTGGTACGGCATCCCATCAGACGATGTTGAGTTAAAATACACCAGCCAGCAATGCCCGCTGTGTGGGCATACAAAACGGGCGAACCGCCACAAGAAACGACTCAACCGTCGGGCGTGTGGCATCAAAATTGGATATGTCTAGCGTATCCGGAATTTCGAGGGCCTAAAGCAGACAATACTGCTGATATATAATTGCTGATTGTGGGAGTTTACCACACTCTATCTATATAGTAATACAGCAGAAAATATAGGTTTGTTATAAGGTTATTTATTATCGGTCCCACTGGAATCTGGTGATGGCGCAGGACTCAAACGGGTTGTCAGACCTCGTATCGCGGCGGAAATTTATCGCAACGACAGGTGCGACCAGTATCGCTGCAATCGCTGGCTGTTCTAGTGGGGGCAGTGACTCTGAGCCGGATGAAAGTTCAGACGAGGACACAGACACTGAGACGGAGACCAACGAGACGGAGGACACCAAAACGGAGACCACCGAGACGGAGACGAGCCAAGAGGGAGACTCTAGCGACACGAAGGCGCTCGAATCTGGAGGCTCCTCGACGGTGTATCCTATCGCCAACTCCGCTGCCTCATACTGGAACGCCAACCGACCGGCCAGCGACAGCGAGTACTGGCCACACGACAAGTACAGCATCGACACGGACCAGAACCTAGCCGACTACTGGGGAGGCCTCTACGGGTTCGAGGCTGGCGGTGCGGAGGGGGCGCCGTTCGAGTTTACCGTTGGACTCTCTCACTCCGGAACCGGCGTCGAGAAGGTCATGAACGGCCAGAACGACCTCGGTAATTCCTCTGGAAACGTTGAGGACGAACTTCCGGACCGTGACTCCTACGAGCAGTTTGTCGACCACGTCGTCGGCGTGGACGGCCAGCCACTGGTCGTCTCCGAAGAGATTGCTAACGCTGGCATCGAGAAGGTCACCGGTGACCAGCTCAAAGGCCTCTACAAGGGCGAAATCACCAACTGGAGCGAACTCGGTGGCCCGGACAAAGAGATTCAGGTGCTCGGCCGCGTCAAGGGCTCCGGGACGCGAACCTCCTTTGTTTCCAATGTCTTTGGCAATCCCAAAGAGGACACCTCCGTCGCCACCCGCTTTGGCCAGAACCAGCGCCTCGCCCAGGCCGTTGGACAGGCCGACAACGCTATTAGCTACCTTGCGCTGGCGTTCATCGATTCTGACGGGTTGGCCCCCATTTCCTTGGAGTGGGAAGGAACAACCTACAGCTACCAGGACGACCAGAACGGCCTCGACTCGACGGAATACCCCCTCTCGCGGGACCTCCACATGTACACGTGGGAAGGGACCTCGATGAAGGAAGCTGCTATCATCAACCTGATTCTCTCCGACTTCGGTCAGGACACCTTCGTCGGACCGAACAATTACTTCAAGCTTGGCAAGCGCCGCCGCAAAGAAGAACGCGCCAAGCTCCCCGACCAGGTGTAATCACCCGCAACTGTGGTATAGTTGGACGACCGTCGGCCGTTTCGGTCGATTTTCCATACTATGACAGATGACATAACTACAAAAAAAGGGAAGTCGGTGTCGAGTAGAGACAGAGTCGATGGGGCGACGTACGCCGTTGTCACGATAGCACTGACACTGGCAGTGACGATTTTTGCTTTCCTGTTTCTGCCAGCGATAGCGCTGCCGATGTTGCTCGCGTTCGTGTTTGTTACGGCGGTCGGATGGGTTACCTACCAGGCCGAAGTCGCACGCATTCTCACACTGATCGCGACGGTACTAACAGTGCTGACCGTCGGGTTCATCACCTTCTTTCTGTTCGCGAGAGCGTTGCCAGCGTTTCTTGATCATGGGCTCGATCTGCTACTGGTCCCAGAACAGGATAATGGAGAGAGCCGCTGGTTCTTCTGGCTTGAAAGCGTCCTCCCGTCTGATTCGACGTTCTGGAACCCTCTGAGCGGGGCGTACTCGCTAATACCGATGATTTGGGGAACGGTGGTCGTCACCATTATTGCGGGCGCGGTGGCGGGGCCACTCGGCCTCTTTGGCGCGCTGTTCATCTCCGAGGTCGCCAGCGACCGCCTACGAGAAATCATCAAGCCCGGCGTGGAAATCCTAGCCGGCATCCCCTCTATCGTCTACGGGTTCATCGGCTTTCAGGTGCTGAATGGCTTCATCCAGACGAATTTCCTCGATGACGGGGCGAGCTTCCTCATCGCAGGCCTCGTCGTCGGTGTGATGGCGCTACCAACGGTCGTCTCCGTCGGCGAGGACGCCCTCTCCAGTGTGCCCCAATCGATGGGTGACGGCTCCGTCGCCATGGGCGCGACCGAGTGGCAGACGATGAAGAGCATTTCCATCCCGGCGGCGTTCTCGGGCATCTCCGCGGCTGTCATCCTCGGTCTAGGCCGGGCCATCGGCGAGACGATGGCCGTCGCCGCGATCATGGCCTCGGGGACGCAGTTCGCTGACCCACTGTTCGACATCTTCCATGCGAACACGACGCTGACTAGCCTGATTGCGACCCAGTACGGGAGCGCATCTGAGAGCACTGTTGAGGTGCTGTTCGTCGCTGGCGTCATGCTGTTCGTCATCGTCGCCAGCATGAGTATCGTCGCACAGTACATCGAACGACGCATGCAGCGGAAACTCAAGGGGCAACAATGAGTAACGCCTACGCAACCACGGATCAGCTTGTCAGTGCGGAGTCGAACATCTACGACCGGGGACTCGATACGGCAATCGCGCTGAGCGTCGTCGGTTTCATGCTTGGATTCGTCACGCTCGTGAATCTGGTCCCGCCTGGTGCCAGCGGCAGTACCCTTACCACGGCGTTTGGGACGCTCCTTGCTGTTGTCGTCGGGGCGGTCGGAATCACCAGCCTCGCCTCCTATGCCAACGTCGTTCCGGTCACCTCACAGCGGGTGCGCGGTGTCGGACTGGGACTTGTCGTTTCGACACTTGCGTTGACCGCTTTTGCGACGGCCCTTCCGGTGACGATGGCGACGCTACTCGGCATCATGTTACTGGCCGAGGCGCTGGCGATCACTGCCGCCGGTGTCTCCTCCCGGCTTGAACTCGTAGACGCGGAACCAAACATGAGCGCCGGGCTCCTCTCCGGGGGCGCGCTTGGCGTGATCGGTCTTGTTATGGGGGCAGCCGTCGGCGGTGCGCTCACCGGGTTCGGCTCACGTCTGTGGCTCGGCGGGGCCGCCGTCGCCGGTGTCGGGCTGTTCTTGCTGACGATTCTCCCCCGCGAGGACCTTGGCTCGACGCTCCCAACGGCTATTGTCGTTGGGGCGCTCGGACTGACAATCGTGACCGGCACCATTGGTGTCGGCTGGCAATGGAACCCGCAGACGCTCTCCGGTGGCTTTACAGGTGGGGCGGTCATCCCTGTCTTTCTTTTATCGGGGATGCTCTTGTCGGCCTGGTCGGCCGCCAAGTGCCGGGCCGGGTTCGGTGCCCGTGGCCGGGAGTACGGCGCCTTCCTCGTCATCAACCTCAACGCCTTCTTGATGGTGGCCGTGATGGCGACAATCGTCGTGTTCGTGACGGTCAAGGGGGCCGGCTACGCCGTCCACGGACTCACAGTCGGCGCACTCACCGCACTGGTTCTCCTGACGCCAGCCCTTCTCGTCGCAGTCAAGTTCGCTCGCACACCTGCAGGCACGAATGATTGGAACAGTGGCGCTCGACAGCTATTTCGGGTCCTCCCGCTGGCGGCAGTCGGCGCTCTCGCCGCGATGTTTGCGAGCGTGCTCGTCACCGGGTCCCCGCTACGCTATGTCTACGATTACACCGTTCAAGTCAACCGACAGGGCAAGACGCTCGATACGGCGGTCGCGGTGACGCCCGACACGACAATCGGAACGCTACTGCTGACCGCGCTGGCAATGGTGCTTGCAGTCGCCTTCTTCCGTTCGTTCGGCTCGCTTCGAAAAGTCGGGGTACAGTCCGAGCGGGCCCGCTTGATTCGACGGGCGGTCCCGACCGTGGTTCTCGTGTTTGTCATGCTCAGCACACTCTTCTTGGTTCTCGGTCCTGCCCCGTTTGGCCTGCCACTCGGCGGCACGCTTGGATTCGCCGCTGTCGTCGGCGGTGCGGTCGCCGCGAGCGGCCTCGTAGTCTACCCGCTCGCCGGCGTGCTCACAAGCGACGAACCGACGTTGGCGGACAGCGCACAGCGCGAGGCTCCGCTGTTCACGCTGGGGGTATTCGGCGGACTCGGGTTGTTGCTGGCCACCCTGTTGCTCCAGCCCGTTGCCGGCATCAATCCACAGGTCGGTCCGGTAAACCTCGTGCCGGTAATCGCACTCGGAGCCGCGGTTGCCTCGCTTGCACTGGTGGCCCTTACGACCGTCGCAAAGCGGTCCAGCGAAGAGACGATTACCCGGCGGGTCCTAGCCGAGGAGAGGCGACTCGGTCTCGTCGGTGCAGCCGGATTCACCGCGCTATTAGGCCTGCACGTAGCTGTTACCAGCACATCGTTCACTGTTCTGGGCGTCTCCGTCGCCAACAAGGGCAGTATCTCGTGGCCGATGGTGATGGAGGCCTACATTCCGCTTGGGGCCGAGCCCGGCGGAATCATGCCTGCTATCATCGGTACAGTGTGGCTGGTCATCGGTGCGACGCTGTTCGCGGTCCCGCTCGGGGTCGGTGCAGCAGTGTTCCTTACCGAATACGCCGAGCAGGGCCGGTTCACCGCGGTTGTCGAAACCGCGACAAACGCGCTTTGGAGCACGCCAAGCATCGTCTTTGGCCTGTTCGGGGCGGCGTTCCTGATTCCACGGCTGGGCGGCGACGAGTCTCTGCTGACCGGGATGCTGGTCCTTGGGTTCATGCTCTTACCGCTGGTGCTTATCACCTCACGAGAGTCCATCAAGGCTGTCCCGGACGAGTACCGCGACGCCAGCGCTGCGCTGGGTGTGACCCAGTGGGAGACCATCAAAAGCGTTGTTCTGCCGGCGGCGATGCCGGGCGTTATCACCGGCGTTATCCTCGGCGTTGGCCGCATCGCCGGTGAGACTGCTCCACTCATTCTCGTCCTCGGGTCGACGCTGAACGCGAAGGCCGGCGTCAACGTCATCGACGGCTTCCAGTTTGTCTCGGAGCCGCCGTTTATCGTCAACGACGCTCTGATGACAGCCTCGGCGTCACTGCCGACACAGGTGTGGGCTGTCATCGCAGCCGGGGTGTCAGGGTCACCACAGATGGGGTGGGCAACGGCGTTCATCCTACTGATGGTGGTGCTAACGTTCTACGCGGTCGGTATCATGGCGCGGACATACTTCCGGAGGAAACTCAACTATGAGTAATAGCATCAACACGGAGGCAAGCACTGACACGCAAACGAACAGCGGGCAGACGATCGAAACCGACTCGCTGAGTACCGAGACAACCGCCGGCGAGAGCGACGAGCGGATCCGCGAGGCGTGGCGGCAGTACGACTTCGACGGCAACGCGAAGCTTTCGGTCGAGGATCTTAACGTCTGGTACGGCGACGACCACGCGCTCAAGGACGTTTCGATGGAGATTCCAAAAAAAAGTGTCACGGCACTCATCGGCCCATCAGGGTGTGGCAAGTCAACGTACTTGCGGTGTCTGAACCGCATGAACGACCGCATCAAGGCCGCCCGCATCGACGGCTCGGTCGAGTTGGAGGGGACCGAGATATACGACCCCAACGCTAACCTCGTCGAACTACGCAAACGTATTGGAATGGTGTTCCAGTCGCCCAACCCCTTCCCGAAATCCATCCGCGAGAACATCTCGTATGGCCCGCGCAAGCACGGCGACATCAACAAAGGTTTGCTCGCGCGTCTGTTCGGTCGCGACGACACGGCGAAGGAAGGCGAACTCGTCGAGCACTCGCTGAAGCAGGCCGCCCTGTGGGACGAGGTCAGTGATCGTCTTGACGACAACGCGCTCGGCCTCTCGGGCGGCCAGCAACAACGGCTCTGTATCGCCCGCTGTCTGGCTGTCGATCCTGAGGTTATCCTGATGGACGAGCCGGCCTCGGCACTCGACCCAATCGCCACGTCGAAAATCGAGGACCTCGTCGAGGAACTGTCGAAAGAATACACCGTCGTCATCGTCACCCACAACATGCAGCAAGCCGCTCGTATCTCTGACCAGACCGCTGTGTTCCTCACCGGCGGCGAACTCGTGGAATACGACGACACAGACAAGATATTCGAGAGCCCGGAGAGCCAGCGCGTCGAAGACTACATCACGGGGAAGTTCGGGTAACCTATGTCACGCGAGTCGTACCAACAACAACTAGACGAACTCCGGGATGCTGTTGTCGACATGGGCGACCTTGTCGTTGAGCGGCTCGACGTGGCGCTTACCGCGCTCCGGACTGTTGACCCCGAGGTTGCACAGTCTGTCATCGACGGCGACGACGAGATTAATGAGCTATATCTCGACCTTGAAGCCGACTGTATCGACCTCTTTGCCCTCCAGCAGCCGGTCGCGACCGACCTCCGCTTTGTCGCTGCCTCGTTCAAGATTCTTACTGACCTCGAACGCGCGGGGGACCTCGCCACGAATATCGCGGCGTATGCACAGTCGGCCGACCGTCAGCTTGTCCCCGATGTCAACGTCGATACAATCGGCCACAAAGCCACCGAGATGCTCGAACGGAGTATCGACGCCTACCGGCGGGAAGATGTCGAGGAGTGCCGCGCTATCGCGGCTGACGACGACGAAGTCGATGTGCTCTGTCAGCGAGCCAGCGAGACTGTCGCCCGTGATCTCATCGATCGGGAGGCTGACACGGACGACGGCTGGGCGGTCGAGCAACTCCTCGACGACATATCTTGGCTTTTACTTACGCTGCGGGACCTCGAACGCGTTGGCGACCACGCTGTCAACATTGCCGCACGCACGCTGTACCTGGTCGAAACTGATTCCGAACTCCTCTACTAATTATGGAAAGCCGAAAGATACAGAGCGTCGGCGGCGGCACGTTCACCGTTTCCCTACCCAAAGAGTGGGCCGAATCGGAGGGCTGTACGGCCGGTACGACGGTCAACATCCACACGCACATCGACGGCCTACTCGTGATTCAGACCCCAGAACCGCGGACTGCGCCGCCAAACCGTGTCACCCTGGAAGTTGGAAACGACGACCCGGCAGAAATACAGCAGTTGCTTCGGGCGTCTTACGCTGCCGGCGTCGAGACCGTCGCCCTCGAAGACCCCGACGGCTACACCGACGAGCAACACCGGGCCATCGAACACGTCGCCCGGACCCTGACCGGCGTGACCGTTGCCAAAGAGACTGAATCACAGGTAACGGTTCAGACGCTTCTCGACGCCAACGAGGTGTCCGTCAGACAGTCGGTCCGCCAGCTCCAGTTCGTCGCCTTGTCGATGTACCGGGACGCAATGGACGCGCTCACGACCGGGACAACCGGCGACCGGTGGGTCGACCGTGACGACCAAGCCGACCGGTTGTACGCTATGATCGACCGCTACTTCGAGCGAGGACTGGCCCGGCTCGACGAGATAGATGCGCTTGGGCTGACACGCCCCGAGCTATTCAGCCTCTGGGTGACCGCAAACGAACTTGAACACGTGGCAGATCATGCCGAACGAATTGGCACTGTCGCCGGCCGCCTCGACGGCCAGCCTGACGAGCCAATTGTCACAGCTCTCGAAGACATTTCGCAGGACGTTCACACTGTGATCAAAGACGCCGTCAGCATCATCATCGGCGACGCCTGTGTTGCGCCTGCCGGAGAGACCCTTGCCACCCGCCGGGCTGTACGAGAGCGGATAACCGACCTCGACCGCCAGCTGTTCAAATCTGGTGACGCCGACTACCGCCTCACACGCGCCCTCGACAGCCTCGCAAGAACAGCCGAGCACGGCGGTAACATCGCCGATTTCGCGCTTCGAATGGCTATCCGCGACGGCGAACTCGCTGAGACCGGCACCGCCGAAACGAACCCGTCCTAATCGGCGGCTGAGACGCTTCAGACACTACGCAACCGCCATCGACCGAATCAAGCGTTAGATGGCACGACTTCGGCTGAAGCGGTGCTGAACTAGACAGTGCCTCAACGGTCAACTACCCAATAGTCGAGTCCTTCTGTGGAGTGTTCGAGGCTCGATCAGAACAGCTTAGTCACATAGGTTTTACCGTTAACAGTAGTTGGTAGTGCGGTTTCTTTATTCAGTTCTCGGGTCGAAACCAAATCGGCGCCTTAGTCGGGTGCGCGGCTACAGAAACAACCGGTCGAATACATCTATAGATTCTGAGATTTTAGCAGGAATCTCGAGGCCGTAGAGGTCGTCTTCAATGGCCTGCATGAACCGCCCCGCCGTGAACTGCTTTCCCTCGCTCAGGCTAACTGCGCACCCGCTGGACACCGACCGCGACAAGTACGACATGACGCTCGATGCGAACCTGCGGCGGACGCAGTCCTGGAGCTTTGCACTCCAGTACATCGAGGACTTCACAGACTGGAGGCGACCGATGACGGCGATTCAGCAAGTGCTGTGGGATCTGTGGATGGACTACATCGGCCACCCGGACTACGTGAGCGGAAGTACCTCGGTGACCGCCCGGTAGAGACCGCAAAGAACGGCCTCACGGGGGTCGGCTCACACTCCCGATACGGCTTCGGTAAACTCCGCGTGAAGCCGGTCGGCGAACAGTGTCAGGAATCAGAAAGGAAGGGCTGATTACGCTCGTGAGTGAATCCATGAACGACGATGAATCGCCCGACAAATATTCGTGGTTCAGACTGAATAAAGAAATCGTATTACCAACAACTGATAAGCCAACATGAACGCAATTTCAAACGGCTCTACAGGTCGCGCTGCTCGAAGGCGTCTTCAATGGGAGCCATGGCCTCATTGACTGCTTCGGCAATCTCGGTGGGTGAGTCGTGGTCAAGAATCGACTCGGTCGCAACAGTCATGATCGCCCCGTCGTCAAACTCTTCGACAGTCTCGGCAGGGAGATCCAACAGCCAGTCCCGACCGTATGTCTCAACCATTGCGGGCGGGAACAGCATCAACCATGTCGGATGCTCAATCCGCCTGTCTGCGAGTCCGTCCTCAGTGATTGGTGACGGCAACCCATGCGGTTGATTCTCGCCGATCCTCTCAATACGCCAGTCGTGCATCCCAAACATATACTCGGGATCACACTCTCGATAGAGGTACGGGACGAAGGCCAGTGCCGAGTCGAGCAGTTGTCTTCCATATGACCGCTCGAGTCTCTCGCCAAGTACGTGGAATAGGATTATACTTTTATTGTAGGAATATGCGTGTAGATCATCATTTCTTACACTCAGACTGGCCCCCTCCAATCTATTTTCTAATAATACTTCAGTATTCGTATGAAAGTAATTATACTTTTCCTCAGCATCGATAGAATCCAATAAATCAGAAAGCACCATCTCCGAATCCTCACGAAGGATAAGAGTAATGTATATTGCCCATTCGCTCATATATTTATCATGTTTCCCAGAGTATTTACCATTATTGGTCAATATCGCGGTAGTGACTCGATGGAAACGCTGCTACGCCATGAGAGCGTGAGCTAAAACATGGGGCGCACAAGACCGATAACTGAACCGTGCCATTGGGTCACTATCAATATCGCTGGCTGGCTTAGCCTTGAACCACGAACTATCAAAGGCTTTATTCAGGTTTTTTGCCTGTGTCTCAGTTCGAGTAACGACAACCATTGCCGTATTACTTAGATCAGTATCGCCGTTGAGTATTCGGTAGGCAAGATAGCGACTTGCTTGATCTCTGATTTCGCTAGGGGGGAGAGTTTTGCTATTTTTGGCCTCCCAGTAAGCCGTCTTTCTGTCACTGTCGGATGACTCTCGGATTACATCGAATTCAGGTTGTTTGCCATCACTATCCCCGTCAATACCAAGATGTTTTTTCACTCTTCCTTTCTTATCTGGGTCATTATAGACTCGTTCAGCGATCTCTTCAAGCGGATCTCCATCAATTTCCTCATCTGTGATATCTGTGAATTCAACATCTGGCTTGTAGCTGAGTCTGAGGGTCTCTCCATCCAGCAACCCTTCCGCTGTGGCAGAACCAACACGGATCTCAAGCGAGGCTCCTTTAACGGCGCTCTGTGATGCTCCCGGAGCTGGTAAATCAATAAGATATGCTCCACTACCCGCGCCATTTGTCTTCGCAGGGAGCCGCATGATTCCCTCAACACCTTCAGTATCTTCCAGTTCATCGAGTTCTTTGGCGATCTTGCCAGCAACTTCTGTCGAACTATCTGCGTCGGGATAGATCTTCCCTGCCCAGTTGTCTGGTTTGAGATGCTCACGCGAGTGTTCTTTCACAAGCCCAACACGGACCTGATCAGCGAGATCGTCTGGATACGGTGTGTCACTCGTATCGAGGGTCATCCCAAGCACGTCATCGATCGTGGTATCGGTGGTATCGGTGGCAGCATCTGCGAGGAACTGGGCACCGCCCTCGCCGCTGGCACGGTCGACTAACTCCATCGCTCGCTTTTGCTTGGTTTCGTCCAGCGAATCGATTTTCTGCACAACGGTCCCTGCGTCACCTGATCTCACCAGCCGCGTCGACGACGGCACGCCGGTACCCCTCGGGGACATTCCCGCGGGCCAGTTTGTTCGCGGTCTCTTTGCTCATGTCGCCATCACCCACGGCCTCGAAGATGTCGTTCTTCAGCGCCTCGTCGTCGGGTTTCCGGATCGGCGAATCCAGATCGAAGCTCGGACAAGCTTGGGTCGGGCTGACGCTCGATCTAGCGGGAATCGCACAGTTGGAGTCCAGCGCTCGCTTGATGACTGCCGGATCCCCTCCTTCTGCGAGGTATCGAGCAATGCTGCGTTGTTGGGCTTTCGGGAGGCTGTCGATTCTGTCGATTTGATCCGTGTCGAGTTGTTTGAGCCCGCGGGAGATACGGTACCGCTGGACGGTCGTCTTGGCTACTTTGGCGCTGGTCCTGACAGCACGCTTGCCCAGGTCGGTGCCGCGTTTGAGCGTGCCAAACAGTTCTGTCTCGCCCGCACTCAGCGCCAGACTCCCGGGTGGCTGTTTCCACGTGAACAGTCAGTCAGAGCCAAGATAGAGAAAAATTAGAGGTCGCGTTACTCGAAGCCACTCCGAGCAGTGTCTCGCTGACTGTCCGCTGTGTCTCCACAGTCAGTGCTTCTCGGCGAAGGCATCTTCGAGCGGTTGCAGACCCTCACCGACGGCGTTGGCGATTTCGAAATCCGAGTCGGCATCGAAGATGTCCGTGGTGGCAACGATCATGATCGTACCATCGTCGAGTTCCTCAATTCGTTCAGCTGGCAGGTCCAGTAGCCATTCCCGGCCGTACTCTTCGACCATCGCCGGTGGAAAGAGCATCAGCCAGGTCGGAGTAACGATACGGTTCTGGGCAAGTGACTCGTCGCTGATCGGCGACCGAATACCGTTGCGGTTCTCGGGAAGACCAATCGTCTCGATGCGCTCGCTGTGCATTCCGAAAACGTACTGGGCGTCGATACCCTGGTAGAATTGGCGCACGAGATCGAACGTTTCTTCGAATTGCTGCTGACCTGGACTCTCGCCTTGAAACAGCACCGAGCACGTGAGATCGAGTGTTACAATCTCCTCGTTGTAGGCGATCTTAGAGATGTCACCAGAAAACCAGTCCAACCCGTACCTGCGTGACTCCCCAAATACAGTGGCGCTATACTCGTTGTGTCTATTGTACGACGGCGTCTCTTCGTCTGTGTCCAGTGCCGACACAAGTGCATCAAGCGTCTTTTTTCCTGCCGAATCTGAAAGAAAAATTACCCTAAACACTGATTCCAGTGTCATGTTTTTATTTCTAAGCCATTCTATAAGATACTGTCTATGTGCGCTACCCGTCGCTGGTGGAACTGGCCCTCGCGGTGAACCAATCCCCATCGATCCGTTTGTTCAGTGCCGTTGCCACTTCCTCGGAGCGGGTGACAAACGTCACTTCTAGGTCTTCGATATCCGCGCCCTTTGCCACCTGGGTCGCGAAGAACCGCGCCGCCTGTTCTCGGACCTTGGGCGTACTCGGAATTCCCCCCGTGTTTTTAGACTCGAGATAGGCCAGTTGCGTACCGCCGTCCTCGTCTGTAACTACTTGGACAGCGTCGAATTCCGGATTTGAGGTGAGAACGTCTTCCTCGTCCAAACTGTTTTCAGAGTCCGCATAGACCTTTTCGTCCACATCTTCAATCTGGTCCGAATCTAGATCGAAGTTAACATCCGGAGCGGCACTCATCCGAACTTTCTCACCAGGGTCAAGGTCGTGGGCTGCCTGTCTTGCCGTCCGGAGTTCGAGAGCGGCACCCTTGACGGGTGACGCGGGGTCGTAGTTGGGATTGTCAGATGCGTCGGGGTCGGGGAGGTCGTCGAGATATGCACCGCTGCCACCGTCATCATCGCTCGCGAGAGTCCGAGCGAGTCCTTTTACCTCACCGTCGATTCCATTACCACTATTCAGTGTGTCGATATCTCGGGCAATTTCGCCAGCCACCTCGGTTGAGTCGTCGACATTATATAGTTTGTCTGCCCAACTATCATCGGTGCTCAACGTGTAGTAATTACGCGAGTACGACTGTGCCAGACTGGCCCGTACCTTCTTTTGAAGAGTATCCTCAACACCGTCAACGGTGGATGAGAGTACGTCTTTGATCGTGGTGCTACTGGCATCTGCGAGGAACTCGGCACCACCTTCCCCGCTGGCACGGTCGACCAGATCCGCCGCCCGTGCCTGCTTGGTGTCACTCAGCGGCTCGATCTTCTCCACAACGTCCGCCGCGTCACCCGAGGTCACCTTCCCATTGCCCTTGAACGATTGCTTGACCGCCTCACGGAACGCCTCACCGTCGAAACAACTGCGTGCCGTCGTACTCGCGGTCGTCGAGGAACTGCTTGGGCCAGCAGAACAACCGAGCGAGAAGAACGTCGAGGCGGTGTCTCGGTCGAACTCGCGAAGGAGCCTGACAGCACTCCCATCAGGCGAGTCCGCGATGAACTGCTTCGCCCGGCGTTGTGTCGCCCCATCCAACGCGCCGATTTTTGCAGTCCCATATTGAATTTACTCGATCGTGAAGAGACGCCCACGCAGTTCGGCGCATAGTACAAACTGTCTCGGCCCAGAACAGACCGTTCCTTACTCGTGGACAGAATCGGGAATGTACGGACTGTCGAGACGAACGTCGAAGCCGTGCCGGTGTGCAAGTTTGTAATGTCCTGTCGCTTCCAGAGACATCATAAGGCCCTCGATGTCCCGTTTCTCGTGTTGATGGGTGTCATTGTGATGGGCATTCAGGGTCGTCGTGATTCCCGCTTCGATGGTGGCTTCGTCTTCTTCGAGAATTCCATTGGCGAACGTATCGATGCCAGTCAGATATCGAGCGGCCAACCCATCTTTCTCCTCGCGGAGTTCGTTAGTCACATCCAGATGTGATGAGAGATCCTCGGTTTCACCACGAACGAGCATAGCAATGATCTTTGCCTGATGATATTCTTCTTCGTCGAATGCAATCATCTCGTCGACACCCTCCCACGGGAACTCTACCTCTCGGGGAAGGTCGAGAATCTTCGTCGTCAATCGTTCAATCTCAGTCTCGTCTTCCAGTATTAACGCTGCATAGAGCGCGTTTCGTAATTTCAGAGGTACTAATACAATCCCACCTTCTACGCCATCTGTCACTACAACCTTCTCACAGTTTTGCACGAATGCCTCGATATACTGTTGGAAGTGTTCTCTGGCTTGTTCGATTTTCCCCTCGAACAGAGAATACTTGGCCAGGAACTCGTGGTCAAGTGCCTTACCAAATAATACTGTTGGGACTTTTTCATCAGGAATTTCCTCAAAGTATTCCTGGTCATATTTCCTCCTGAGTTGTTTTTCATTATATTCTGCCGAACTCTTGGCTCGCTCTTTTTCGTCTTCTGTGAGGGTGATCTCTCTCATTGTTACTGTGGAAGATGGATGATATCGATATTGCTGATGCCGGGTCTACTAATATCTGTCTGGATGTTGTCCGGATTCCGAAGCGTTCGGCCAGCACTATCTGGTGTGTCACGGACGAATACCACTTCCTTGCGAACCTTTCCGCTCTCAATGGCATCTTCTAGGTCTTGCGCCAACTCCTCGCCAATCGTATCCTGTTCTCTCATTGTGTCAAGAGTCCCTCGCAACCAATCATCATCCAGTTGGATCTTACCGTACTTCGCGTCTGATTTAAGCTGGTCGTAGCCCAGTGCTTTCTTGTTGGCAGAGTATTTTGCTTCGGTGATGACGAATGTGTCGCCGTCTTTGGCAAGTCCGTCGATACCCGCTTGGGTGGGACTCATCTCTTCTTTGTAGAACCCATCACTGCTGTCGAGTGGATCGTACCCTTTCTTCTCGTAGAGCGATTTGTACTGGAAGTTCTCAGCGATTTCACCACTGCCGAGATCGTCCGGATCGTCGATATACTCGTCGACGAATTGCTGCCGACTGTCGGAATACCACACATTCGTGTCGATATCCTTTGCTGTCTTGGTGTACTCCCCGCTGAATCGCTTGTACTGAATCTCACTGCCCGCAAACGTATCCACATTGATATCGTACTGTGTGCCTTGAGGTGTCAGATCCAAATTCTCGTCCAACGTCCCGTAAGGGATTGTCCCCTCGTCGATATCTCGCAAGACGTTCTCTGCCGCCTTCTCTCTCATCTCGTTGAATTCTTTGAGCAGACTGGCGGCTTCGCCATTTGACAACTGAGAGACTGGAATATCCCCATCAGCAATTGCAGCGATGACTTCGTCCTCTGCGTCCTCAAGTTCGTCAAATTGCTTGGCGAAGGCCTTCTCATCGAAGTCCGGATTATATTCGGATCGAAATTACCACCACCGTCATCTCGTGGTTGCTGAAATCGTTGACCGAAACTGTCAGGACCCATGATTTACTCAAAATTTAGCATGAGAGTGAAGCACTTACAACCGCCACAAAGATTGGTGCGCCCCACATATCAATTCTCCCATGATCAAATACAGAATATATTGATTTTGAATTAAATAATTCGGTGGCGAAAGTCATACTCCTTGGCAAATTCAATCTGGTCGATGAGTTGCGTGATCTTCATGCTATACATTCTGTGGCCGTAGTATCGATACTCTCCAACGGCTTCAATTTGCTCACCCCGAGGCAAATCAGAGAGCGTATCTAACTCTGCCTCAATCTGTCCTAGATCAAGATCGTCCTCCAGTTCTGATTTTAATTCGACCAGAAGATCTAGTAGTTCGTCCTGATCTTCACCCTCGATATCGACGAGTCCACGTGATTTCGGTTCTTCATCTTTAGTGGTGCCAAGCAGCCACTGCAGACGGTCGCCATCGACGCCTAACTGATTGGCAATATTTCCCATCCGAGCGACCTGTCCAGGGTTGATTTTGACACCTAGGTTTATGAATTCATCACGTTCGAACGACAGGTCTATCACTTCATCATGTGTGAATTTTTCTTCACCATACACGATACTGAATCTACGGCTCATTATGACTTTTCTGGGAATCAGGAACTGAATACTTGGTAAATTATCTTTATCTGGTCTTTCTGTAGCGTCTTGATATCGAATTCACTTGTTGGTCCCAGTGTATATAGCTGATTATTGTTGACGGTGTCGGGCGTTATTTCGGGGTCTTTACCTTCCGGACGAGACAGATCTTCTACTCCGTACTGTCGAAGATAACGCTCGAATTCGTTGTGTTGTTTCTTGGCGTCTAGTAGAGCGTTATCGACATTTGAGCTTTTAGGGTTCTTTGGTTGTCCGGCTCCGACGACAGTATCGTCTTTGATTATCAACTGGTCGATTTCTGTATCTCTTTCGGTATTAGCATAGTCGACATCGACTTGTGAGACGACCTCATATTCGTCACCCAGCTTCGCTTCGAGTTCGACTTCTCCATAGATCTCAGCGATTTCATTTGGATTCGAAGTTTTATAATTATCTTTGTATGCGTTGAGCTTTGAGAGGGTCTGCTGTGTTTGTCTCGTGGTGAGATCCGCGTCAGCGAGTTGTTTGATCGCACTCTGGGAGTATCCATCGGCAGAGATATCGTACGCAACATCGAAGACATTCTGGCCTGCAGGTGTCTCGGCATTCCCGAGTTGTTTCATCGTCTTCGGATCGATCTTGTTGAGGAACTCGCCTGGGTTGTCTTTCTTAGCCAACCCTCTTGCAAGCGTCTTGGTCTGAGCATCGTCAAGCTGGGCCAACAAGGAGTTCAGATTGGCGTTGTCGATGTCTGGGTCAGCAGCATTTTTCAGCAGTTGGAAGCCAGGACAGCGTGTGCCCGAGCCCAACGTGGTCGGTTCCACGCTGGTGCTGTCTGCTGGTAGGGGGCCCACAGACGCTCGCACCGAGCTTCCACATGAAGAGAGGAGTGAGCCCAGGTTGTCCGTATCCAGTTCATCAAGCAGTTGGATACCACCCGCATCAGGCGTCTCTTCGACTAGCTGCATCGCTCGTTGTTGCTTGGCGCTGTCAAGCTCTCGCACCTGCTGGATGGTCTGTTGGATATCGGCTGCGTCGACGGCACCCTCAGCGTACTGGCGGACCAGCGACTGCCGGAAGGTATCCGCGTCGGACCCGTCAATCCTCGTCAGTTTCTTTACCGCCGTGTCATCAAGTTCACCGATGAGCTTCAGACCCTCGCCGTCAGTCTCGATGACCAACTGTTTGGCACGCGTCTTCTTCGCGCTATCCAACTTGCCGGTTTTTTGAATGGCTTGATCGATTTGGTCGTAGGAATCAATTGTGTCACCATCTGCTGCTCTGTAGACCGCCTGGCGGAATGTCTCATCAACATCGCCAGAGCCGTCGGCCATAATCCGCAATGTTTGGGTATCCAACTGTTTATTGACCGTTCCACGACGGAGCACCTGACTGGCTGTTTTTGCACCGTCGAGCAGCCGATTTGCTCCGGATTTTGTCAGCTCCTTCGCTTTGAGCAACTGCTCGCGGACTTTGAACTTGGTTTTCGCGACGGCACGCTGCTTTTTCAGGTTTGCCTTGCGTGCGAATTCGACAGCTTTGCTCAAGCGGCTACTGTCGACCTTACTGACGACTGAGTTGAGTTTTGAGGAGGATTTCAGTGCCTTGGCAACCTGTCCCCCTGGCGAAGTCATCTGGAAGGCAGCAAAGCCGATATAGCCCCGAAACCAGTTGACCCGATAGATCTGGTATTTCGTCGTCTCGTCGTCTTCATCAAATGGGTTGTTCAGCTTCTGTTGCTGGTCGATCTGCTCTGGAATCTTGTCGAGATGTTTGACCGCCTGGAGGATTTTTGTCATCGACTCGATGTAGGCGACCGGATCGTCCAGGAACATCCGAATCGTGCTGAAGGTCTCGCCAGAGCCGACGGTAAAGCCGGAGAAGACACCGAGATACTTAGCCACAAGTTCTCCTCCAAGTCCCTGTTTGGCCAGTTCCTTGGCGGCCATGCCATAGAAGTTCGAGCGGGTGATCGCAACCTTGCTGGCGGTATTGTCGTGTTGATCGGTAGCCCTGACAGAGACTTTGGTCCCTTTGAGATGCCCCGCAATTCCTTCGAGGGCCCCACCGGTGAACTCACTCTCGATGCGATCCGACTCGCCCGACAGCGGGTGTGTTTTTTCGACGCTGCCGTCTTTCAGCACCGTGGATTCATTCAACCCAGCCTTGTCGGTAACGGCAGCGCTGACAGTGTACTCGACTTTGAGCTGGATCGGTGGCTTCTTCCATTCCCAGTCGGTCACGTCAATCTCCGGTGGCTGGATGTCGAACAGCGTTGGATTAATTCCGTTCTCGACGGCCACAGTATCAGTGATATCGTCACCAGTCGTGTCCGCTGCGTTCGGATTTGTGCCAAGCTTACCTTCTTTCCTATCGGAGAGTCCGTCGCCGTCCGTGTCCAACAGCATCGGATCCGACCTGACATTCCCCCGCGTGAAGTACTTGGATTCTAACTTCTCGAAGTCTGGATCGTCGCTATTGATGCCATCCAGATAGCCCGTGGTGGTCGAGGGGCTAGTCGTGTACTGAATTGTCCGCTCTTGCATTTCCTCACTGTCCGACAATCCATCTCCGTCAGTATCTTTCTCTGTTGGGTCACTCGCCAAGAGATAGTATTCGCCGTCGCCATTATCGCCACGCTTTTTAACTTCTTCGCCGTCTGAAACTCCGTCACCGTCGGTGTCGGGGTTATTTGGATCTGTCTTTACGAACGTTTTGTCCAGATTCTTCGTCGGGCCGATGAACAGTCCCCCTTCCTCGATAGTGTCAGGCAGTCCGTCACCGTCCGAATCATTGATTGCGTTTTCCTTGGTCAGCGGTAGCTTCACTCCTTGGACAATCGGCCTCGGACCGTTACCGCCCAACGTTATGGGCCTATTTGCCGGTCCTTGGTAGTTCCGGATATTGAACGTAACAGTGGGGTTTGCCCCACTCACATTGTAGGCAGTAAAGAAGCCGTCGCGAGCACTACACGTGTTGAGGTTGAAGTCAACTTCGTGTGTTTTGAAATAAACTTCATCAGCTCCACAGTTCGGAGAGTCTGTGCTCCCTTCCTCGGGATATCTATCTCCTTGGTTGTCGATTCCTTGTCCCTGTGTGTTGATATTGACCGAGCCGTTGATCGTTGCATTGTCCAACGTCATCGAGCCGAACACTTTCTCGTTGCCCTTGTGGAGATACATGAAAATCTGTGGACGGCCTGTCTTTTCATCGAACGTGCGGTGGACAACGAACCCGTTAATATTCACGTTCTGTGGCGAATCGACGATGTACTCACTGTCGTCGATATCGACATCGGGTAGCTCACGACTCATCACTTCGTTCCAAGCAACCCTGTCCGCGACGATGTACGTTGACGAGCTATCATCAACTTCCACTGGCTCTGCATTGGCGTTGCTTGCCTTCGCTGTGCTTTTCGATGCAACCTGTGTTGTCGGCCCGCCTGTCGCGGTCACCGTGTTGTTTGTCGGATTGACCTGGGTATCGAGTTGCACGAACGTCTGACGTGTCTCGTTGTACCGATAGACTGCGAGATTCGACTCCGAGCCATTCAGTTGTGACTCGTCGTATCTCATTGCCAAGTTTGCGCCGCTAAGCGAATCGTCGACCGAGATTTCGACAGTCGAACCGACACTCAAGTTCTGCACCGTCGGTGCGGGGAACTGCTCGCTTGCGTTCTCGATCTCGACACTGTCTGCGATGTTTCCTGGCCCGGTCACTTCGACGCTGACACCAAGTGTCTCGTTTTCTTTCGCTGTCGTGTATGATTCGTCACCGTCAAGAATGCCATCTTCGTCAGTGTCGGGGTCGAGTGGATCCGTTCCCAGTTCGAGTTCTTCTGGATCTATCAGTCCGTCATCGTCAGTGTCTTTATCGGCAGGATCAGTTCCGTGTGTCTGGATTTCAACAGTGTCGATGAGTCCGTCCAGATCGGTGTCGGAAGCGACGAGACTTGCGTTTGTTTGTGCCTCCACACCGTTTTTGAGCCCATCACCGTCAAAATCCTCGTCACTATCGGTTATGCCATCGTTGTCTGTGTCAGGATTCGTCGCGTTCAGCTGGATGTACCGATTTTCGACCCCGTCAGATAGACCATCACCATCTGTATCGGCATCGAATGGGTCCGTTCCATAGAAGAACTCCATGCCATTCGTCGCGTTATCATTGTCGAAATCCTCTTCACTATCTGACAACGCATTTGCCGACTCATTGGGGCTGGTGTAAGACGAATTACTGTTCGGTGAGTCTGGAGCAGTTCCAGTGACCTCGCGTTCGTACGCAGTCGGGAGACCATCCCAATCGACCATCGTCGTCGTGGTTGTTTCCTGAACCCCACTGCCAGTAAGATTTACCAGGACGACTGCGTCGTTGAAATCCGGCTCCTGTGGCCAGCCAAACGCATCTTCGTAGTCAGCATTTGGTGAGCTTAGCTCGAACAGCACGACGCCTTGGTGGTCAGAAATATTCAGATGGTTGTCCGGAGTAATCCGCTCTTCACCAAGAATCTCGAGCAGACTACGCTGTTCGGGACTGGCTGCAGCAGGTGTCGGCACCGGGTCCCCATTTTGGAGGATCACGACGTTGCCCGTGTTCTCGCCTTTCTGTGGGGCCGTTTGAATCTGGAGATTGCGGACACTCTCTTGCACCGTCGCACACGGCATGTCGTAGTGCCGCGTTCCGAGCACGCTCTGTGTGGTTCCACTGTAGGCAGTCTGGTCCGGACGCGTACACGTATACGAGGCTGCCGCAAACGAGATGCTGGTCCCTGGCACAAGTTGCGAAACCGTGTAGTTGTAGTTGTTAGGACGAGTTGGGCGGTTAAGATCGTCTTCCGTACTTGCATGTATCTGATCGTCAGACGTGCCGTCAGGCCATGGTGTGTGTACGGTGGTCTGTGTTGGCGCCTGCTCCTGAATAGCCATCGTAACCGGGTCGTAGTAGACAACAGGCGCGAACTGCCGTTCTGTCCGACGGACCGACGCTGTGTAGTTCATGGCCGTCTGTGAGGTAGCGCTATGCACTTGGACTGTGAAGGTCCCATTGTGGCTAGCTCTTGTGGTGACGCTCGCCGACTCACCAGCCTCAGCAGTCGTCTCAGCAACGGCAAAGCCAAATGGACTGAGCAGGCTGAGTTCGATGCCCGCCTCTGAAGAGTTTACTGTGACGTTGATCACGTCACCGGAGTAAGAATCGACTGTAAATTCCTCGGAATAGTAGGATGTACACTGACCGAGCCAGCCACAGTGTTCGTGTGTGGTGTCGCTTTTATTCGCGCGGCTGTGGGCACGCTCCCAGTAGTCCAGCTCGGAGAGGTTCGTTGCGCTCTCGTTGGTAATTGTCTGAAGCGTATGGTTGTCGAACGTAACCGTTTCCGCCGATGTCGTCGAGAGTTCTGTTCCGAGAAGTTCCGTCTCCAGAGACAGTCCGACTGTCTCGGTGTCGTTACTAATCGTCAGTGTTCCATCCTCCGTGCTGGTTACATTTTCGAAGGACCGCTGTGTGTCTGGGTTACGCTGATCGACAGCAGACACAGTCACTGAAACCGGCTCAGTTGTTTGTGTCGTATGATTAAAATGAGCGTCCGTGGCTGGGATCGATGGCGTGTCCAGGCTGACGGTCTGTTCTGTCCCATTGACTGCAACTGTGATGTTCGACAGCTCCCAGGGCCGAATGGAAAAAATATCTCCGCGAAGTACTCCGTGCTCGCCGTTGTCCGTAACCCGCTGTTCGATGATATCTATTTTCGGGCTAGTGGCACTGTCCAGCAGATCGAGTGCACGCTGTGCGGACTGCCAAGCGTGTTCGTAATGGGAGAGAGCCGTAGTACTGGGAGCATCCGCTGCAAGTGACTCGTTGGCAGCCTGGAACTCCGACTGTGCCTCCGAAATCAGCGTTTCGACGCGCTGTTTGGTCTGGGTTGGAAGCTGCTCGGCAGTCTGGACTCTCGCACGTTGAGCATCATCAATCGCTGTCGACACGGTCAGCCCGTCCCCGAGCAGGAGATTGGCTGAGATGGTCTCGTAGGTTTCCTGGGAGACAGTCGAATTGTCCAAAAGCTCCAACACACGGGTGTCGTTTGCGAAAACGCTTGACGTGTGTCGCTGCACTCGGACGCTCCCTCGATAGTCTGTTAGCGACTGGTTCAACAATTCCCGAGCCTGCAGAATCTGGTCTGAATCTGGCTCAGCTTGTAACTGTCTCAGAGCGCGTTCGTGATGGATATGTGCCGTCGTTACCGAAACATTCGCTGCTGCTTGTCCAAACTGTAACAACTGTGCAGGCGCCTGGAGTGCGTTGTCCAGAGGTGAAGCCATATCGACTGACTGCTGGTCGAGCATGTTTTCTCTGGATAGTTCTCAACTGTCGGTGCCGTCTGTTGTGACATCTGGCTTACTGAGTATGCTGATGCCACAGGTGAGCTAACAAGTAATATTATAAACAATACAACAGTAATCGTATGTGTATCTCTCATTGTTTTTTGAATTTCATGTCTAGATAAAAACATTATGATATAGGATTTTGCTATGTAATTCGGCATTAATCATCATTTTTAGTTCATGAATACTTGCTGTATTATATATACCAGACAACGTACAGTCTAAGAATTACAGCCGAGGACACCATCCGTCTGATCCTATCAACAAGTACGTTGCCCGGTGTAACAGCACGAATACTATCCTCCAAGCTGCAACTATCAGACCGAGAAACAGTTGACTGCCCATAGCCTCCGTTCTATTTTAGCGCGCAAATCCACCACGGCCTTCTGATTAGATACAGTTGGAACTACTGCTGTAAGAAATTCGGTAGCGGTCTTGATATACTCACCACCGGGTTCGGTAATATGCCAATCAGTCACAGAAGACCGCCTCCGTGCAAACGACCATCCCGAGTTCGAACACCTCATCTACGAGGAGGCTTCCCATCTTATAGATCCACCGTATTACTCGATGCAGGACTCAGTTGAAAGCAGTGGGATTGGCTCATTCGGTGGCTCGCTAGCCGGAAACGCGTTTGTCTCAGATGACCACTGGCCATAGGCACTCGGAACGCTATCAAGTCTGTAATCGCGGCTAAAGTACCGGTATCGTCACTAACCTTCTGTATCAAGTACACTTCGTCCGTTACATCAGCAACTTCGCCGGCTTCCACGTCGACATACATTCGGCTGGTGGTCTCTGGGTCGGCGTGGCGGAGTGCCTTTGAGCGGTCCGAAAGTAAGTGAACGCCGTTTAGTACCCAACTACGATTTAGATTGAATAAGAGATCACGGATTTAGTGATTCTTTCATCGGCAAGCGTTTATCGATACTACTGACCAACCGATTTGACATCCTCCTCCGCATTAAGCAGTGAGAATGTCACGTCCACCAGTTTTGGGCCCAGGATGTGTGTAGCAGATATCTGTTGACCTAGCCTCAGCCCCGAGAGAGTGCCATTCACCTACCGTCCATCCAATCCTCCGGCTCTTCGGTCTAGTTGAGGTAATTCTATCCAATGGTTCTGGTTTGAGAGCGGCCCCACGACGGCTAAACCAAGGTGACGGAGTCTGAGGCAAAGTCTCGAGGATGGGCCCATCCATGAGAGACCATAGTCACTCACTTGTCATCTAAAACCGTTCGAAGCTCCGAATCAGCATCGCTATGAATGCTCTGTCCGTGACCGACCAAGATTCGATTTGGCTCCCAATCCAGAAGTGCCATCGGCGGGTCGTCTACCCCTGGATGGATCCCGAGTTGCCTCTCCCCTTCGAACGCAGGAAGCGTCCCAACTGCTTCAGGAACGACAAGCGTCTGCTCTGCATCGTCAACCAGGACGGCCTCCTCCCACTCGTCGGTCGCAATCAGTTGATGGATAGTATACTTCGTCCCTGGCAGCGTTTCCCCCACAGGTTCAGCTGGTGACTCCAACTTGCTTCGAGCCAGTGTCATCCACTCCGGGACGTGAATGTCAACATTGTGTCGATCGGCGACAGCTTCTGCATCGCGAGTATGCCGATCCAAGAGAACGAGCACCCCAGCAACGTCGCCCAGGGCTGCAAGTTGGTCATCCAAGCCATCCATGTCGACAGGGTCGATAACCCACACGCCTGACTCCGTTTGAAGCGCATGACTGGTTCGCTGCCCGCGTTCATCCGGATGCGCAATCCAGCTGAGTCCGCCATCCCATGTCGTAATCTCCGGTTTCTCCGTTCCATCCGCAGTATCATCTTCGGTCATACAATAAGATTAGCGGTCATGAATATAGGTTTGTGGCACTCTCGCCCAATCCGAGAAACACCGGTGATCCTGTCTTCACTCATCAAGCCCAAAACACTGGCTGAGACGCTTCGGACACGACTACAACCGCCATCGACCGAATCAAGCGTTAGATGGCACGACTTCGGCTGGACCGGTTCTGAACTAGACAGTGCCTCAACGGTCAACTACCCAATAGTCGAGTCCTTCTGTGGAGTGTTCGAGGCTTGATCAGAACAGCTCAGGCACATAGATTCCGCCGTTAATAAGTCCGAGAATCAGCCCGTTTTTTATGACTTCAACAGCGCGTTCGCGGTCGGACGCTGGTGGCGCGGGGTTACGTATCCAAAAGATACCATTGAGTGTCATCCCTGCCGCACCGAGTATGGTTATCCCCGTCCGGAGTGTTAACCCACTGGAACGAAGTGCCCAGCTGATAGTTAGGCCGACTACCAATAGACCACCAACTACAGAAGCGTACCCAGCCCGTCTGCTCCACTGCCTAGTGTCAGTCATACCTGAAAAGGTACGTTCTGAGTATTTAGAACCGACGTAAATCGGGGGAGTAGTTAGTTAATAAGAACGCTGCTACGCGATGAAAGCGTGAACCAAGTATGAGGCGCAAGGGGCTGATAATCAAACAGCGTGTCATAGAATACGTCTCACACCCTCTACGCAGTGGTTTTGACCGCCAAATCTCACGCCTGATTCAGGGAACTACCAGAGGATGAATACGAGGAGTTCACACAGCGGGCCACATTTGACAAGTCGGACCAACCTTACTATCAGGATGACTTTCCGGAACCCAAGTCCTACGTACCAATTGGGAAACGAATCGCACCGAAAGTGAAGAAGTGGAGTCAAGACCAGCCTTTCCGGGCGTAGTTTATTACCACATCTGTTTACGTTGTTAATACTCAAACACGTAGTTTATATATTTTCCTTGATATTAGTTTTATCTAGAGTGACTGGTTTCACTCGCAGCTCTCCGGAGCCGTATTTCGAGGGGTAATTTGGGCCGATATTTCGGGAGTTACGCTTCTTCCGGACGGGGAGCGTTCTCGTACTTAACCATCTTTTCAGGCTTGTCTGTGATGGTGTTGTAGATCTGCTGGAGCGTCTCCTCTGCTGCGAGGAGGTTGTGGTCGTCGAGGAACTCCTGGCCTTCCTCTGTGAGCCCGTAGAACTTCCAGGGATAGCCCTGCCGGCGCTGGTCGTCGTCTAGGGACACCTCCGTGACGATGCCGGCGTCGATGAGCTTCTGGATGTGTTTGTAGACGGTGGCGTCGCTCACGCTAGGGTTGAGCTCCTCGAGTTCGTACATCGAAGCGAGCTGGTCAGGATGCTGGAGGATGTTGTTGACGAGGGCGAACCGCGTCTGTTGGGTGACAAAGTGGACGAGTTCGCGGGATTCCATCCCTTCAGCAGTCCCCAATTCAGTGCTCATACGACACGATACGCACCCTATCGGCAAGTAGTTTACCCATGGGTAAATTACTCCACGGTAAGATATTATAGTTGAGTTGGTAATTTACTTCATAAACTATATTTCCTGACGCAGAAAGCGTTCGTATATGTCCGACGATGGGCCGCCCGTTTCCGAGGAGGTCCTGAAGAGTGCGAAGGACCAACTCGACAAAGAAGAGATCTCACTGGCGGACAACGAGGAGATTCTCCACGCTTTGAGCGAGCTGACGCCCGTCTACGAGAACGACCGGTCGTACTTCGTGCTGGGAAACTATGACCGGGAGCCGATCCGCCGGCTGGACCTCGTGGTCGATCGACTCAATCGGCGGCAAGACGCCTACGCCTTCCGAATGGTCGATATCCGGGGTGAGTGGGACAACAGTATCCAGAAGTTCTGCCTCATCGCCGACATCGTGACGTACCTAGTAGGTGTCGCCGAAAAAGAGCCGAGTGACTTCCTCGTCAAGCAGGGGTTGCTCGTCGGCACGACGGAGTTCTTCGCGAAGAGTCACCTCCTCAAGCGAAAGTACGTAGATGAAAAACACCCCTTTGGCTGGATGCAGGACGGCGTCTTCGAGCTGTTCGATCGGGAGAAACGGCTGTATCGCTGGCAGACTGAGGAGGAACTCATCGACGTAGCGGAAGAACTCCCGTGATGGCGGGGGATTGTAACCCTCTGTATTAACCAACGTGAGCAATGAATGGGATAAAATGTTGGTTAATCAGGATCAGTCTGCCCCAGTCGGGAGTCGGCCGTCTGGTCGGGAAACGCAGCCCTGTTTGATCTCGTAGTCGGCGCGACGCAGGTGCTTGCAGCCGCATTCGGATGAACGCTGCTGCCATTCTTCACCTGTCATGATTTCTATTGAGAGAGGACCTGCATCTAACCTATCATATACGATTTTATTGCTTTCATCACTCACGATGGCTTTTGCTTCATCTAACCGGCTCGTGATGACAGGGGTTCCAGATAAATAGCCAGTTTTGACAATATCAGAAAACGCCTTTTCGCTCTGATCAGAACGATGTGAGCAGTACTCCGAGTCAACGACGTCCCGGTGCTTATCACCTTGTTCTCGGCGGACGAGGACAGTGGTTGGGGATACAAGCTGAACTATCCCGGCTACTACGCCGCCCATACTCGACCGATGGGAGCCGAGGACGCACTGGCTGACGCCGTCGGTGAGGGATACGGCGACGACGGCCGAAACATCACGCTCGATTACGAACTGCTCCTCGAAGCAGACCCGGACGTGTTGCTCGTCCTCGGGCCGATGACAGGCTCCTACAATCTCGACAAAATCCGACAGCGACTCGAGAACCACAATGTTGCCAGTGAGCTCACAGCTGTGCAGGAAGGACGGGTGTATGCCCAAGGTGCGCGACGACAGGGACCAATACTGAATCTCTTCCAGTTGGAGATGACGGCCAAGCAGCTCTATCCCGACCAGTTCGGGGAGTGGCCCGGCTACGTCAACGGGGAACCGTATCCAGAAATCCCAACCGAAGACCAGCTGTTCGACCGCCAGCGGGTTGCGGACATCATCAAGGGAGACATCTGATATGAACGATGAAGACGAGCATTCGACTGCGACACCGACGCGACGCGACTACGTGAAGTACGGCAGCGCAATCATTGGTGGGGGGTTGCTTTCTGGTTGTAGTGAGGAGTCGGGGCCCGAGTCATCGGCGACGCAGACGACCGCGGGAGATACCACAACTCCGGGTGAGACTACAACGTTGGAAGACGATAGCTACTCGGTCACACTTTCACCGATGGACGAGGTGATCTTCGAGGAGGTCCCTGAGACGGCCTACGCATACAGTCCGCACTACGCCGACATGGCGGTTGCGTTCGGTCACAGGGACGCCATCGCGTCACTCGGGTCTCCCGACGCGTACGTGACATCGATGAACTACTACTATGACGCCATCGATGGGGCGTCGATCGAGAGTGATGACCTCAGAGCAGTGTGGAGCGACGGGGTCGACAAGGAACTGTTCTACGACCTTGATGCAGACGTCCACTTTCAGGACCCGTGCTGGCTGACNAGGACTACCGATATTACACCCTGTGGGAACTCTCGGAACGGGTCGCTGGGGTCTTCCGCGAGGGCCGACGGTTCGAGGCGTTTCGGTCTGAGTATGAGGAACTGTACGGCAGGATTCGGGCGAACCTCCCGCCGGAGTCCGAGCGACCGACGGTCGGCCTCATCGTGTTTAGTGACGGTACGTTCCGCCCCTACAAATTGAATAACCCTGGGTTCGCCAAAGCCCACCTCCGACCGTTCGGTGTTCAGGATGCATTCGCCGACAGCGACCAGACATACGACGAGAACGAAGACGGACGCCTCGACTATGAAGCGATGCTGGCAGCCAACCCGGACGTAATCCTCCACAGTCAGGGTATCAGCGGCTTTTTCGACGTGGCTGCGATTCGCAAGACGCTGGAAGACCACTCCGTCGGAAGCGAACTCACAGCCGTACAGAACGACCGCGTGTACAGTTCCGGGACGCCGTTCCAGGGACCCCTAGTGCATCTGTTCCAACTTGAGATGACGGCGAAACAGCTGTATCCGGACATCTTTGGAGAGTGGCCCGCCGATGGAAGCGAAGATTCCTATCCGGAAATCCCGGTCGACGAACGGCTGTTCGACCGTGAGCGGGTCGCGAACATCATCAACGGAGAGTTCTAACAATCTCGGCTCTGCATCATAAACAGCCCTCAGAGCGCTCGGAATGGAGGAAGAGATGGTCTATCTCTTCCATTAGTCAATTGAGATCACGGTTCGGCTGGCACTGTCTAGTTGAGCGAGTCTGAGAAGTGAGCAGGCCATAGCGAGAGGTGTTCATGTCACTCGCAGACCTGCTCAGCGAGACGTTCAACGAGGACAGTCAAGACGTTTGGGAGAACGAGCGCACCCCGATACTCATCCGGCGATTTGGGGTGCGTCTCCACACGGCGGGGCTGTCGATCAGGGAGACGCTCGCTACCGCTACGGAACCGAGGTGTGAGTCTTAGCTAAAGACCAATGGTTGACAGCGTTTCCACTGGTCGGGGTGCTATCTTTACCCTGAAATTGTGATTGAATATTAACTTGTTAGATTAAGTAAACTTTGATAACTGTCGGTCGGTGGGGGACTTCGGCAATCGTAGAAAACCTCATACCTTGGCCGGTCAAATCGTCGGAGGTGAAAATTGAGCAAGGTACAGCCTTCGAGACTATCGGAGAGCACGAAATCGACTTTTCCGTGGCTCAGTTGGTAGAAACCTCCGAATCATTCAGGAACTGGTTCGTTTCGCAAGTTGATCCGACTATTGGCCTGGATGGATACATCGGGGGTGCCATACACGCGAGTTACGCCGGAGAAGGGGAATCCGATATTGAGTTCGGGTTCCTCACTGAAAGTGGGGACCGACATATCGTGTTGGTAGAAAACAAAATAGATGCGACCAAGCAACCGGATCAGATTGAGCGATACTACAACCGGGGTCGGTTCCGTGTCGAACGTGACGATTGGGACTCGTACACCGTCTGTTTGTTAGCCCCTGAAAGGTACCTGTCCGAGGAAGATGAGAGTGGATTCGACTCGATCATCCACTATGAGGACGTTCTCGAACAGCTTGGGAACAGCGCACACGATGGAGCGGAGTTCATACGAGATGTGTTTGAGACGGCATTGACGAGGTCTCGTACATCAACTACAGCCGATGCCTTCGATACCCTCCATGCAGTCCGAGATCAGTTTTTGGCTGAGACGGATATACCGCATCTTGAATCAGACCCAGAGTATACAGGGTACAACAAGCGCACCTCGTTCAAATCAACGCATCCGGACCATCACGACGCGGTTCGGTACGATGTGTTTGTCGGCAAAACCGGTGATTCAGGCCACACGAATGTTAGATTGCAGATCCAAAGCTCGGACGAGCTCACCGAGGAAAAACGGGAATCACTAAGATCGATGGCCCAACGACATACTGAGTCGCTCCCCGATTACAAGTGGCGTTTTTATCGAAAGGTCAATATCGGTTCCAAACAGGTAGGGCACGAAGCTGCTATCGAAGACGATTCTTACGATACCTATGTTGACTCAATCGTCGATGAGTTACTCACACTCACAAATACGTTCCATCCAATATTCGCTGAGAAGAGTAGCTGATGGGTACTTGCCCCATCTGTCCGTACGGACGGTTACCGGATCAGGAATGAGCCAGAGAGTTGGCTACGAACGACAGCGGCGCGATGCCGTCAGATCCGTCTGAGAGCCAAATCTAATGACTTGGCACGAAATAACTGTCACATGCGACTCTCTGATTGTCTCCCACTGTCACGGCTACCTCGACGCCATCCAGACTCATCGGACTTGCGCCCACTTCTCCACCCTCCACTCTCACCCCACCAGAATACATCACCTCCCTAACACCGGCCAGCGTCTGCCTTGGCCAACGCCATCTCCACCCTCGCGGGTTGACTACTCTGACCTACTCCCTCAGCCAGAGACCGAATCCAGCCCACCCTTCCCATCGCGTAGCATGCCCAATCTGACATACCCGTCAGTCTCCCCCCGTCGGCATCAGCCGTCTACTTCCCGCCCCTTCCGACTCTCACTCACCCCTCCCCCCCGGGAGCGTATCTCTCCCGTCCCAGCCACCCGGCTTGCTTCACCTCCACAGGCTTATATGATTCCGCTTGGCCCCCCGGCCTTGAGTCTCCAAGCTCACTGACCTCCTAAGACCCCTCAAATCCACTGTCCTAGCCATTCCCCTTTGGGCAAGTTTTTGCGAATTTTTTGGGTGTGTATTCGATTAGAGAGAGTTAGAACAACGCTAATAAGCTCTAATCCCATAACTTTTTATATATGCATCGGGATTTCGAAAATTGAATACACGATAGAAGGCCTGAGAGACTTGAAATCCGCAATATTGGGAGAAAAATATACGAAAAAGATATTAAAATCAAATTTCTCGAAGTGAGTTAATAATCATAAAACTACACCTTTGAACCCGCTACATACTGCACACGTAAAACGAGTAATATATAGTGTAAAGCACTGATTCGATACTCTTAGAGGCTCTGC
Organism: Halovenus rubra; assembly: GCF_026586665.1. Classification (GTDB taxonomy): domain Archaea; phylum Halobacteriota; class Halobacteria; order Halobacteriales; family Haloarculaceae; genus Halovenus; species Halovenus rubra. The sequence goes on along the minus strand of NZ_JAODIY010000006.1, from coordinate 57,116 downwards.
ATACTGCACACGTAAATATTTAGTTTTAATAACAGTGTAGTGTTATTATCGCACCCCGATCTGTATAGAGGCTCTGTACTGCCTGAATTCGGGCATTAGTTTAGATGTGTGGAATTACAAAAGAACAGGGTCATTTTGCCTATACAAGCACATTTCACGCGCACACCCTAGTGAGCTGGTATATACGGTCTCTAAATCCATGTTTCGATTATTTAGATCTGGAATTAATGCTTATAAAGAATGTTATATGAATTCTGTTTTCGAGTGTGAGAGGAAGAAATTAATGTTCTCGGCAAGGAGATTGTGAAGCACTGGTTGACCAAAGTGGGCTGGACTACATGTCAGTGAGGAATCCAGATAGTTATGATAGTTTCACTACCATAATTAAACTGATGATAAAAACAAGGGTTTTGGAAGCGGCGTTAAGATAGGTGGAGTAAAGAAACAGTAAATAAGTTTATTATTGTCTTTTCTGTATGAAGTGTAGTCATGGTGGTTAATGTCAAAAATTGTTTGTTTCGCAATCTCCTTTTCACTTTTCGTTGCCCACTATGATTTCAAACTGTTTGTTAAGCTAATAAGTTGGATGGGAATAGGCACTCACAGAAGCTGGCTTCTCCCAACCGCAGTCCTATCGAAGTGTTTCGGCGGCCACCTGACTGAGCGAGCGAGTCACGCCAGAGACGTGCAGGCACGACTCATAATACGTTGTCTCAAAGTGTAATCGAAAGCGTCTGCGACCTCGAGCACGGCATTCGCCTTGCCCGCTGACAAAAAGATGGTCAGTGTCTAGTGCGGAAGTCCATCGGGAAGGCGAAACCTCGACAGGGACAGCAGGTGGTCGAACGCATCGGTGATGCGGAAGCCCGGAAGGTAGACGACCGCCTCCACAAGATTGCACGGCAAATCGTAGAGGATGCCGAGGAGCGGAACGCGGTTATTGTCGTGGGCGACCTCGGCAGGATTCGCAAAGACAACGACAAGGGGCGATACGTCAACGACAAGACCCACAAGATGCCGTTCGCCCGCCTGCTGGACTACATCGAGTACAAGGCCCACGACGCGGGAATTGAGGTGCAGTTGGTCGAGGAATACGACACGTCGCAGACGTGCAACCGCTGTGCCTGGGAAGGCGTCCGAGCAACGCAGGGACGTTTCGAGTGTCCCGAATGTGGGCTTGACGACAACGCCGACAAGAACGGTGCGCTGAATATCGGCAAACGAGCCTTGGGCAAGTTCTCGAAACCGCTGTCCGAGGCGGGGGCTGGACTGGCACAGCCCGAAACGCAGGTCATCGTCCAACGTGACGACGAACCTGCGAACCTCTCCGTTTCCGTGGGTTCAACCCCACGGCTTTAGCCGTGGGAGGATGTCAGAAGGCCAACTTTGTGTCCGCCAGTCCGGGTCGGTGAGACCGTCGTCGCTGCTGACTGTCAAACCGAACTGGCAGGGACCAGACGACGGCTCTACGGGATCGGCGCTGAGACCGGAGAGATCGAATGGGAGCGACGGACCTATCCCTCAGAGTTGAGTGTCGCCAACGAGACCGTCTACACGACCGCTGGCGACGCTGCGACCGCATTCGATCCCGAGACGGGCGATGTGCTGTGGCGCTACCCGACCGGTGTCGGCCACCTCACCGCTACCGAGGGCGGGATCTACGCCGTCGGGAGAAACAACGACGGCACCAGCACGCTGTACGCTCTCGACGAGGGTGGCAAGACGTAGATCCACGCCGCAGTAGATTTTTATTAGTTCGCGAGTTCGCGCTGGCGGACGAAGGGTTGATGACCGACGAGGCGGCAGAGAGCGACAGTGGCGTCCCGTGGGCGGACTACGACTGTCTCGCGGAGGCGACCGTAGACGACGAGGAAGCGGACTCCATCATGGTGCCCGGCGTCGGTGCCGGCAGCAGTGATCGCGTCCACGCCGGCCAGGGCTCGGTGTCACTCACCGAAACCGTCGAGACGGACGGATCCGGCGACTGTGACAGCGACGGGATGGAGGTTACCTTCCTCAACGTCGGGAAGGGGACCTCGATCCTCGTCGAGGCTCCGAACGGCGAGAACATGTTGATCGATGCTGGTACGGACGATTCACCAGAAGAGTGGACAAACACCCCATACAGGACAGAGATGGTCGAAGCGGTTGATGACCAAGGAATCAATGAGATCGACCATCTCGTCGTCACACATGGTGACAGGGACCACGAGAAGTATATTCCAGACATAGTGAACAACTTCGACGTAAAGAACGGCTACTACTCGGAACACGGTGGATCAGAAGCCGGCACAGATCCGCGCGAAGAAAAGGATGAGTACATAGACGACGGATTGGTAGCGAACGAGTGGCAGGCGGTTACCGCCGACAATGGCGCGCTAGAAGGGACTCTAGGTGACGTTGATGTCGACGTATTCAATCCGCCATCCGATGAGCGTACTTGTGGGAGACACAAAGACTGCAATTCGATCGGTTTGACCATCTCCTACCAACCCGACAGCTCGTCAGAGACCCATACCTTCCTCATCCCGTCTGACATCAGGTATGGTCTGGTTGGTGACATCGCTTCTGGCAGTAACAGCCCCTACCAGAACGCCGACGTGTACCTCTTGCCCCACCACGGGGTCGACAGTGCGGTCAATACGATGGTACTGTGCAAACTGGTCGGGCGAGATACGAGCGACGAAGTGTGTCATCGTCAAACCGAGGTTGACCCTGGTACCTCGATATCGATGGAACGGTCGACAGTGTCGTGATCTCAAACGCAGGACCGGACAGTAGCGATCCACCCGGCGAAAACGCGATGGATATCCTCACTGGGGGCGACCACGACGTGCCCTACTACTGGACGGCCGAAGATAGCTACATTCGCTACGTCGTAGACGACGAGACCGATGAGTCCGACGACCCAACGACAGGTGACGAGGTTACAAGTTCTCTCGTCACTGTCAGCGAAGGTCTCGGGCCATCGTTCCCACCGAACGCCGGAGCGCCCAGGGTGTCGGCAACTCTCTGAGTCGTACGTTACCTCACCGCTTTTCGTCTCGGGGGATTTTCAATAGACTGCGACAGTTTCAGCTACAACGACCCGGGCTGCGCGGGATTGAAGTACGTATCAGACCAAATCTGATAGTGACTGTGAGCGAACGCACCGACTCATCAACTGTCAGCTATCTGGCCTCGCACGACGAGTACTCGCCTCGGAATGACGGTGTTTACGCGATACTGCGTCTACAGGCGATAGATTCGTCGCCGGAATATCCACCCGGAACAATCTCAGTACGAAAGGAGATCCTCCCGTCACTCGGACGTGACAAGTACGGTACCCTGATCGTTAGTTTCAGGTTTTCAGACACCGATCCGGACCTTACCCCAGCAGTTTCGCCGACTCTCGGTCAGTTCTCCTCGGAATTCGTGTTCCCCGAATGTGACCTGGAACGCGATGGAATACCACTCGGTCATACGTTGTTCGATAGATCAGCGGAGACTTTTTCAGGAGATGCCGAGGCGCCGTACGTAACTGTCAGTGTCGAGTACGACCGGGCACACGACATTTCGGCCGACAGCCAGACCTCCCGGAACGACGTAGGTGACGTCAGTCGATCGTGGACGGTCGGCAGAGATTCTAGTATCGGCCGCCCAGTCGTTGAAGAAAATACTGTTTACCTCGGAACGACGACGGCAGTAGAGGCGGTCGACAGCGAGAGTGGGAAGCGTAACTGGCGTACCTCTCTCGTCACCGATCCAACCTACAAAGAACCGCTACAGCCGCGAGTGGTTCCCGAAACCGGGACGATCGTCAGTGGGACTGCAACCGGTACTATCGTCGGTCTCGAGGCTACTTCGGGCGCTATCGACTGGCAACGCGATGTTCGAGCAAGAACTTTCGGTCAGCCCACCGTTTCCTCAGTCGATACCAACGACGGTCGGGAACTGCGAGTGTTCGTCGGCACCCAGGCCGGAACCGTCCATGCCCTTGCCGCCAAAGACGGGACGCCACGGTGGCAAACGACCATCGAGCCCACTTCTTACGATCTGGCCACCGGCAATAGCGTTCTGTTCCCCGTGGCGACCGACGGTGAGCGAGTGTACGTCAGCGCGAACGATGGTAGTCTGACTGTGCTGGACGCTACGACTGGAGAACTCCGACGCCGCCTCCACACCCCCGAGATGTTCGACTGGGGATACCACGCCACTCCCACCGTTGCGGACGGCACCGTCTACTACAACACTCGCATGGGACCCACCGCCTACGATCCTGCAACTGGCGAACAACAATGGGACGATAGTGCCCGGATCAGACACGACCTCGTGTACGCACCGGTCGTCACCGACGACACCGTCCTTGCCAGTGGGCCGAGTGCGCCCGTCTACGCGCTCGATCGCGAAACCGGAGAAATTCGCTGGGAGTCCGGGAGCTACGCCTCCGAATTGAGCGTCGTCGTCGACACCGTCTACACGACTGCTGGCGACGCCGCGACGGCGATCGACGTCGAGACCGGCGAGGTGCTGTGGCGCTACCCCACTGGTGTCGGCCACCTCACCGCCACCGAGGACGGTATTTATGCCGTCGGGAGAAACAACGACGAGACTACCACTCTGTACGCCCTCGACGAGGTTGGGAGCGCGTAGATCGACGCCGTGGTTGGATAAATAGAGTCCACGCTCTTCGGTTGTGTCGGGCGGGCAACGCAGAGCGCAGTCTTTATTTTTCAGTATCATCTCGCACAACCCATGACGCGCCGAGGTTGCTTCGTTTCGAGCAGGGCCGGCTTGGCACAACACCATGGCCCGGACACCGGGGCCAGAAACAGTGCGACCACGAGACTGTGGAGGTGACTGACCAGTGGATATCGATGCAGACTGTTTCCTCCACGGGACCGTTCGACCTGTCTACTCAGGCTGGGTTCTCGAGTACGACCAGGACGGACCGACAATCCCGCTTGCGGACCCAGATGGAGTTCTCGATGGGCAAACCGAGCAAGAGTGTACGGTCGGTGTCGATGTCGTCGACCCGACATTCACTGGCGTCGAGTACGGATCAACAGGCGTTCGACTCAACGGTGAGCAGATCGTTCTCGTCGGAGACGTTCGAGGGCTGGATACACTTATCGAGCGCTCTGGCTCGCGTGTCGTAGACCTGACCTTCGATAGCGGGTGCTGGCCCGTCGCCCCCGAAAACGCCACAGTAAGTACGACGAACTCGCCGTCGGCACTGCCCTGCCGCCGTAACGGCCACGAGAACAAAGTCAAGATAGAAGCCAGCGCGCTCGAGGCTCGACAACTTCTCTCATCTCCGGACCCATTCGGTGAAGAGCCAATCGACACAGTGCAATTCGAGTACGATCCGACCCGAGACCGCGTGAGAATCGTCGTTCCGGGAGTTCCTCTGTGGGCGAACCACGGGTGGCTCACGTGTCGACCCGGTCGCTTCTTCAACTGTGCCGGCAAGTGGGCAAAGGCAGCAATCGATAGTGAGCCATCGCCGTGGGACTGCGGGGACGCACCTACGTCGAAAAAGCTTGACTTCGAGTACGGCGTCGAAGGCGATGTTCTGCGGATTCGACCGAGAGTCTCGGCGACGCCGCTGGGTGTGTATCCAGCTGACGGCTTCCGATTCGACTGTGACGGGTTCGTGCAGGCGTGGGTCCGCGACGCCAGGCAGTTTCTCGCAGATTCAGACCCAGATGAAGCCGATTCGCTTCGGGAAACTGTCGAGGAGTTCGCCAGTCACACCGACGATGCTGGACCGGACCGTCGCTGAGGCGGAGATAGATCGACTGCTATCGGAGATTCGCGAAGACCGACAGGTGTCCCACGTCGCCTGGGGCCGACAACCCTTCTGGGACCCGACCGACCGTCGTCTCGAGCCGTCCGACTGTGCAGTCGGTCTCTGGGTTGTTCAGTTCCAACTCGACCATGTTCCCGTCTGAGTCCGCAGAGACGGGTACATCGAACGATTCGACCTGGTCCCTCGCGCGCTGTTTCTCGCCTTCGTGGACCACGTCACGCGAATCAGGGATGAGCTCGGGAGCCCCACCGACACTAATCATTGATGCTCTTTTGCAGCAATCTGATTAACCACCTTTTGCTCAAGCAGCAGGTGTTTTACTCAGGTCAGCCGGCGAACTCGAACTCGACGCCATCGGGCAGTGATATTCTAAACGCGTCGCCGGACTGGACGAGATAGCCGTTGGCGACGAGTAGCCCCCACTGCTCGTTATCCGGGAGGTCGTCCATCGCGTCCAGTAGCTCAACAGTCCCGTCGGGGTTTGCGTTTTCGACGGCCGCTGCGAGCGCCCCTGCGAGCTCAGGGTCGGCCATCTTCTCGGCGAGGGCGTCCGCGTCCGGACGGGCCTGTCCGGCCGCGGTGTCGATACCGCCGACGACGCCTGTCTTATCGATCGTGAGGAACGTTGAACCGCCGATCTGGTTGGTTGCGACCTGCCCAGCTGCGGTCAGTTCATCGATGACGGCGTCGACTTTCGCCGCCGACCAGCCGGTCTCGAACTTGACTATATCCTGGACCAGACGGCTGTCCTCTTGATCCTCGATGAGATCGAGCAGCGTTTGGGCATCGTCGCTCGTCACCTCGGTATCCGTCGTGTCGGCCCGGCCATCATCAGACTGCGTTCCGGAATCGCTTCCGTCCGGGTCCGTCTTGTTCCCGCTGTCGCGAGACGGCTCTCTAAGAAGGACGACCTCATCCCAGTCGTTTATTTCGACGTAGTCGTGGGCTAGTAAGTCGTCGACAACCGATCGGGTACGCTCCTCGGTCCAGCCGAGTTCATCGGGAAGCCAGTCTTTGTCCAGCTCATTGTTCACCTCGTTTTTCAGCACATCACACACCTGCTTCGCGTCGTTCCAGTCGATTTTCGGGAGGTCGTCGTCACTGAGCCTCTGACTCCAGTCGGGCTCCTCAAGGAGACCAACGTCGTCCCAGCTGTCGACCTCGACGATACCGCGTGATTGCATGCCGTCGACGACTGCCGTGGTCCGGGCTTCGTTCCAACCGAGTTTGTCTGGCAACCGGTCTTCCTCGATTTCGTCCATCGTCTGTGCTCTGAGTACGTCACATACCTGCTTCGCGTCGTTCCAGTTGAACGCTGGCGAGTCAACAGTGTCAGCCGATTCGGTTCCGTCGGCCGCTTTCCGGTTGCCGTCGGCCGTCTGGTCTTCTGGGTCCGCCGGCAGCGAAAGCGCGATAACGTCGAACTCCGTGTTGGCACAGATCAGTCGGTCGTCAGCGACAGCCGGTGCCGTGTGTTCGCGCTGGTCAATTCCGTAGCTGAGTCGCTCGTGGCCGTCGGCGGCACCGAGCACGACCACCTCCTCTGTCTGGTCATCGCTCGATAGAATGGATTCGAGTACGAGCACCACAGCGTCGTCGGCGACAACCGCGTTCGCCCGCGGCAGTCGCGTCTGCTCTCTCTCTTCGAGGCTGTAGGTCCACTGTCGAGCCCCTGACTCGGGGTCGAACGCCTCAACGCCGCCCCAATCGTCTTGAACCGTGACATACACCGCTGCGTCGTCGACTGCGGGCGGGCCGGCTATTTCGTACTCGATGTCGGCTCGCCACGCGCTGTCGCCCGACGCCAGATCGACCGCGTAGATGGTGTCCTCGTCGCCAGCGTACACTTGTCCTCCGGCAATGGACGGAGGTCGAGCGAACGAAATCGGGAACGTCCAGCGGTGCTCGCCGGTCGCCGCCTCGAACGTGGCGACGCCGTCGCCGGTGTTGAGCGTGACCGTCCCGTCGGCGACCGCCGGCGCAGTTGCCTCGCTGGAGCTGACCCCCCCGTCGAGTTCGGTTTCCCACTCCGTTGCCCCGGACTCGATGTCCAGCGCGCAGAGGGTCTCGTCCCGAGTCGCGACGTAGGCGAGGCCGTCGTCGACAGTCACCGCTCCGGTGACGTCGAACGCTCGCTCCCATTGTTTCTCGCCGTCGACAGCGTCGAACGCGAACAGGCCGCTACCAGTGCCGACACACACTGTGGTGTCTCCGACCGCTGGTGGCGCTTCGACGGCGTAGGGGTCCCCGTAGGAGTCGGCGGGGTCGTCAGCACAGTCCTCCAGCGAGACGGCCCATCGCTCCTCTCCGGTGTCGGCGTGGAGCGCCCACAGGGTACCGCTCTCGCCGCCGACATAGACGGTCCCATACGCGACGGCTGGAGCGCTGTCGATTGACTCACCGCTGCGTGCAGTCCACGCCTCCGCGACGGCGTCGTCACCGTTCAGAGGGCTGCCGGCGAGACTTCGGTTGGCCGGGCCGCCCGCATACTGACGGTACTCCCCGGTCATGGCGGCGGTCGTCGCACCAGCGGGGAGCGTGACCGCCTCAAGCGCCGCGCGGAAGTCGACGACACTGTCGTACCGGTCAGCCGGGTCGGATTCAAGTGCTTTCAGGACCACCTCGTCGAGTTCCGCCGGAACGATGGCCGTCTCCTCGCTGACCGGTGCCAGCTCGGCCCCGGAAAGTTTCGCCTGCAGGACCTCGTAGCCGGTGCCGGTCACTGGCGCGCGGCCAGCCAACAGCGCGTAGCAGACGGCCCCGAGCCGGTAGACCTCCGTCCGTTCGTCCGGTTCGCCAAAGCGATCCGACGCGAGCTGCTCCGGTGGGGCGTAGCATCCGTCCAAGTCGGCTACCGCGTCCGGGTCCGCGCGGACCTTGCGTGTAACTCCCCAGCCGCCGAGCTTCGGCAGGTCCCAGCAGCCATCGGTCGCCGCCCGAAACTGGACGGTCTCCGGGCCGATACTTGTGTGGAGGGCTCCCTCGTCGTGAGCGTGTTCGACGGCCTCACAGAGGCGTTCGGTAATCCAGACGGCCTCGTCTGGCCAGATGCCATCGTCGTCGTCCGCCAGCCGGTCGGCAAGACTCCCCCCGTCCATGCGCTCGGTCACTAGTCGGTCCGCGCCATCCCAGTCGACGAGGCCGACGACGTGTCTGTGTGCAGACAGCGACTTCCAGGTCTCGACCGCGCCCGAGAGGTCGCTGTTGGTGGCGTTAACAAAGTGGAGCTTCGTAACCGCTACCCCGTCATCTGGCGATGTGACGCGCTTGACGGTCTTGCTTCCGACGTTGCTAACGATACCGTCTACGTCGACTGTCCCATGTTCGACTGCGCCGACTGCCGGGCTCTGTGCGTCGTCGCTCGCAGGTACGTGCGCACTCCCACCCTCATCGCTGGCTGTCATGCCCGGTGCCTACAGACAATAGAGTAATAATTGTTCTCATGTCGGCACTGTGACAACGAATCTGGAAGCTGGTGTGTCACACAGGCATCCGAAAGAATATTGATGTGACATCTGAAGATAAGGTATGACCGTTGCTGACAGCGAACGCGTCGATTGGTACGTGGACTCGCGTGGCGATATTGAGTACAAGTCTCTCGATGTCGGTGTGCCGGAGCGTCACAGGGTGGGGTCGGACATCTACGAGGTGACTGCGACAGTCGACGGGGAGGCTCGTTCGGTGTCGCTCGTCCGCCCGCGGATACAGGGTTCGATTGCAAGTGAGGCGTCGGCGTACATCGACGGCGCGGAGACGTGGGCTGCCGTCGACGATCATGAGGGCGTCTGCTCCGTACTCGACTGGGGTGTGACTGAGGACGGCCCATGGGTTGCGACCGAGCGCGCCGGTAGAGAGACGCTGCGGGACCGGCTCGATGAGGAACAATTTGATACCGACGAGGCGGTAGCGTTCGCGAGCCAGTGTGCTGAGGCACTCGAACACCTCCACAGCCGTCGGGTCAACCATCACGCGTTGACGCCAGAACGGATTCTCGTCGTTGACGGCGAACCGGTCCTGCTCGACACGGGTACTGGTGTGGCGCTGGACGAGCACGTGGGAGGTATAGATGCGCTCACGACGGCCTATGCCGCCCCGGAGCAGTTCGACCCGGCGCGGTTCGGCGAGCCGGACCAGCGTGCTGACGTCTACCGGCTGGGTGTCATCTGTTACGAGCTCTTGACCGGCAGTCGCCCGTACGAGGGTGCCACCGGCGCTGTCCTCGACAGCGTTACCGATCCGGCGGCGACACCGAGCGAACACGCCGACCTCCCAACGGGCGTCGACAAGGTCGTGACCACGGCACTGGCGACCGACCCGGCCGAGCGCTACCGCACCGTCGAGGCGTTCCGGGTCGCGCTGCAGGAACGCACCGGGTCGTCGGCCGACGCCGCGTGGCGGCAGTTCGGCGGCGGGCCAGCCCACTCCAACCACGAACCAGCACTGGGCCCGACAGCGCCGGTCGAGCAGTTCTGGTCGGTTAACACCGGCTATCACGAGGTCCAGTCTACCCCCGTCGTGGCCGACGGGACGGTCTACGTCGGCGGGAACGACGAGGCCATCCACGCCATCGATGTCGAAACCAGCACCTACGAGTGGTCGGTCGAGTTGCCGGGGACCATCTTCACGACGCCAGCGGTAGTCAACGACACAGTCTTTGTCACCAGCGGCGAGATGGTGTACGCGCTGGACGCTGAGACGGGTGATGAGCTATGGACGTTCTCGGCAGGCCGGTTCCGGACCTCGCCCGTTGTCGACGATGGCACAGTCTACGTCGCCAGTAACGACGCCTTCGTCTACGGACTGGACGCCGAGACAGGTGACCAACAGTGGCGCTTCGAAACAGGCAGTTCGCTGGCCGCGACGCCAGCGGTGGCAGATGGCACCGTCTACGTCGGCGGCACCGACGAGACGGTCTACGCGCTGGACGCTGAGACCGGCGACGAAGTCTGGACCTTCGACGACGTTTCGTCGGTCAAAAACGCGCCAGTCGTGCGGTACGGCCGGGTCTACGTCGCCGCGCGTGGCGGGACCGTCCACGCGCTCGACGCAACCGACGGGACACGCATCTGGCAGACCGACACCGACTCTCGGAACATAGCGACGCCCGCAGTCGACGGCGGGACGGTGTTCGTCGGCGGCGACTTGGTTGGGCTCACCGCGCTTGACGCGGACACCGGTGACGAAGTGTGGACGTTCGAGGAGCGGGCGACGGCAACAAGCCCGGTCGTCTCAGACGGTGTGGTCTTCCTTGGCACCGATTCTGGGCTGTACGGCGTCGACGCCCACACCGGGACCGAAACCTGGTCGCTCGACCTCGGTGAGGCGGTCACAACGACGCCCGGACTCGGCAAGACAGACCTCTTTGTCGGCGGTGCGGACGGTTCCGTCTTGTCCGTTCGGGGTGCCGACAACGACACGCCAACCCCTGAGTTCGGGACCTGTAGCGGCGACGTGACGATGCCATCGATGGAGCGCTTGCAGTCACCTCCCGGTAGCTGGGGGGTCACGAGCGCGACGCCACGACGGAGCCGGCACGCGGGTGGCGGCGGGCCGAACGAGGACGCCGTGGCCAGATGGTCGTTCGACCCAAACGCGGCGCTCTCCCCCCCATCGATGGACAACAGCGGGGTCGTCTACGTCGGCGACGACCGCGCAACCCTCCACGCCGTCGACAGCGACGAGGGCGACGTGCTGTGGACCACCGACGGGGTCGCTGACGACGACCACGAGGCCGTGACCGACGGCAATCAGGTGTATACAGTCTGTCGACCCATGGCCGGTGACGCGGACTCGCGGGTTGACGGCGACCAGCTCTCGGCGGTTTCGGCCGACACCGGTGAGCCCGTCTGGTCGGTCAGAGGGACCGGCGAGTTTCAGACGCCGGCGGTCACCGGCGACGTGCTGTACGCGCTCGACAATCGGGAAGTCCACGCCCTATCGACCGCGGACGGGGAGCATCTGTGGCGTCAGGAGATCGACGCCAGTCACACCCCTGTCGTCGGTCACGGCATGGTGTATCTTGCGGCCGGCAGCACGCTGACCGCGCTCGACGCCGGTCTCGGTATTGAGCAGTGGACGACCGACATCCCACGAGGAACGGCCGGTGTCCCCGCGCTCGCACACGAACAGCTCTACTTCGCCACGGCAGAGGGTTCCGTCCTCGCAGTCGACGCCGAGACCGGGGCCCAGCAGTGGTCTGTCACCGTCGCCAACGAGTTCCGAACTGGGGTAGCCGTCGAGGGTGAGACAGTCTACTGCGCCGGCAACGACGGCACGGTGGCGGCGCTCGACGCCGAGAGTGGCGACCGTCGCTGGGTGCATGACGCCGGCAGCGCCGTTCGAAGTCCGCTCGCGGTCGCTGACGCCGTCTACGTCGCTGCCCACGACGCGATACTCGCACTGGATGGGGCCAACGGCGAGGTCTGCTGGCAGCGCAACACCGCGAGCCGCGCCTCCCCGACTGGTCCCACCGTCGGCAACAACCGCGTGGCGTTCGTCGACGGGGACCGTCGGTTGCGAACGATGATTCCCAAGTCGCAGGGCCGTTCGGCGGGCGAACCGGAGACCATCGAGTCTGATCTCGGCCGTGAGGACGAGGGCGTCGAACGCGGCGACGAGTACCTCTCGCTCGCCATCGAGAACATCGACGACCCCGAAGAACCGACCGACGAGGAGCTCCGGGCTGTGATTCTCGGCGGCGTCATCGACGCCTGGCAGACCACTCACCAGCAGGTGACCGTCCGGACCGACAGCATCGTTCCGGAAGCGATTGACCAGATATCGGGCGCGACGGCGCAACTGTTCCGGCACAATGTCGAACGGCTCGCCGAGAAGGGTTACGTCGGCTGGGACAACATGAACGACTACCAGCTGGTGACAAGCCGACCCTCCGGCGTCCAGTTTTTCGAGGAGGTGACCGGCGAAGTGGTCATCGACGATGTCGACCTGCTGGAGGTTCTCGAGCCCCTCTATGAACAGACACGTGAGTCACGGGACCCACGGTTCTCGCGTGCGGACCTGCAGGAGCAAACCTACCTTGAGGACGACGAACTCGACCGTATCGTCTGGTATCTCGCGAACGCCGGCAAGTGGGTCGAGGACTTACTGTTCATCAAGGGATCAGTCGGCTACCTCGACATCCATAGCACGGGACAGACTCCTTGGGCGACTGCGAAGCTCAACGGCGCCGGCAAGGACCTCTACGAGGACATCGTCTAGAGGGCGTTCCAGAGGTAGTCGAACCCGTCGGGCCTGCATACGTGAGGTGATGGTCCCTCAACAGCGGCCAGACTTCCGAGGGCGCGTTCTGGTGCTTCTTGAAGCCACCACATACAGCGAGGGAGTGCCGCCGTTCACGGCGGGCGAGAATCGCGTAGACCGCTTTTGGCTGGCAATCGATCACGTGAACACATCCAGTCAGAGCGCAACCGCGATATCCCGGTAGCGGGCAAGCGACCAATTGCCGTAGGACAGGCTGCTTTCTCTGGCTGGAGGGGCGTGATACCCAGGTTTGAACTCAGAAACGTGGCTGGTTGTCCACTCCTGCTCAATTGATCGCGACAATATCTGTTAGCCAGATGGATCCCTCGGGTAGCTGTCTCCGTTTTCTGAGTGCAAAGCAGCCGCTGGTCTGGGTGCAGTTTGGATGACAACCATTTTATTATAGTATTATCTACAGTAAATATGGAAATTATCGTCGAAGACCCGAGACAGTCCGACGGAACGAAGAGTTATGAGCCGGCGCGGTACCGATATGACATCGAATCAGGCATGTATTCGCTCATCCTCGAGGTGGACGGAAAGCAAGTCGAACGAAAGATACCCAGAGAGCGGGTCGTCTACGTCGAAGACGAGCCACAAACACCAGGTCCGCGGTAACGCATCCGATAGCGTCTTTCTGCCGTAGTTGTCGTTTGAATCGAAATAGCCGTCAGGGACAGGGCATGGAGAACATGCCCACGTGCGGATGACGGTCTGACGCCGTACCGATATCAAAATCGGGACAGGGCCGGGACGGTCCTATAAGCTCTCAATCACGAGAGCTCTTCGTAAAGGTCCTTGCCGAACTTGTTGATGTTCACGCTGATCCACCACGGCGAACTGCCCTGGGCGACGACATCGATGTAGCCGGCGCCGTTGAGAATGATACCGCCGAGGTCCATCCCCACGTCCTGTAGGAACCAGATGGTCCGGTCAAGCTTATCCTCATCGAGATACACCTCTTCGAGGAGCTCCTCGCGACCCATACCCGGATGGTCCGGATGGTGGCGAGCCTGCTCGTAGAGGGGGTCCAGTACCTCGATGATGTCAGCGTCGGGCACGACACGCTCGTCGCTGAGATTCTGGTACTTGCCCACGCCGCGGGCCCGGAGGAACACCGTCTCACCGGTCGGGCCGAGTTCCACGTAGCCATCTTCGGCCAGCCGCTGGACGTTGTGCTTGACCAGGCCCTCGGTCCCGCCGGGGAGGACCTCGCTGACCCTGTCCGTGATCTGGTCAAAGCCCAGCCGCACGTCGCGGTTGAACCGCTGCCATTCGTCACAGAGCACGCCGAGGATGGCCTCTTTGAGTTGGTCGTCGTTCGGGTCCTCGGTGTCGTCGGCCGCGCTGGCGGCGAAGTTGGTGTCGGGCTCGTGGTCGGACGAGACGCTTCCGGAGTCAGCAGTCGCCGCGGTGTCGTCGGCTGCGTCGTCCGTAGCGGCCTCATCAGTTGCCGATTCGTTTCCTGCGTCGTCGAGGTCGCCGTAAGCGTTGAATCCGTATCCACCCGTGTACAGCGTCCCGTCGGCGACGACGGGGCTCAGATCAAGGTCGCCGTACTGCTCGACAGAGAACAGCTCTCGGCCGTTGTCGGCGTCGTGGGCCTGTATCTGGGTCCCGGCAGTGGCGTAGACGATACCGTCGGAGACGGCGGGGCCGCTCCGCATCGCGTCGTCGACTGGAACCGCCCACTCCTCGTCGCCGGACTCAGCCTCAAGGGCGTACAGCGTTGCGTCGTCGGTGCCGGCGTAGACGGTGCCGTCGACAACTGCTACGGGACCTTTGACGGAATCGTCGAGTTCAACGGTCCACTGCTCCATGCCCTGTTCAACACTGAGCGCGTGGAGTTCTTTCTCCGTGCCGCCAAAGTAGATGGAGTCTCCGACAACCGCCGGTGAGGACTCGATGTCACCGATACCACCCGATTCGAACTGCCAGCGCATCTCGCCGCTCTCGATATCGACGGCGTAGAGAGTGTTACCGGCACCGGCGATAGCCATGCCGTTGACAACGGCTGGGCTACAGGTAAAGTCGCTCCGGCGCTCGAAGGTCCATTCAATAGATCCAGAGTCGGTGTCGACTGCATACAGCGTCCCGTCCTCACAGGGGGCGTAGACGACGCCGTCAGCGACAGTCGGCGGCGAGCCGAAAGTGGCGAAGCTGCCGGTTGCCTCGACCGACCATTGTTCCTCGCCGGACTCGGCGTCGACCGCATAGAGGTGTTCGTCACGGCTTCCAACGTAGACGGTCTCGTCGGTGACCGAGGGTGCACAGGGGATCCCCCGGCCGGCCTCAAACTCCCACTTGGCCGCGCCAGTCGAAGGCTCAAGCGCGGTAAGCGTACTGTCTTCGCTGGTCACATACAGCGTCCCGTTTAGGGCCGCGATGCCCTGCTTCCGGTCGTCGGTTTCGTACTCCCACCGAGACGTTGGTTCCTCCGTTGGACCGCTCCCCGAAATAGCTCCGGTTCGAGCGAGAGTACCCCGGTCGGTGGACCAGCCGGGCTCCTCACTCACGTCGATTGCATCGTCGTCATCGCTGTCGTCGATGGCAGCTTCAGGTACATCGACCGGCGCACCATCCTCGGTCAGCGCGTACAGGTTCCGGTCCTGACTCGTCAGGAACAGCGCTCCGTACGTGACTGCCGGGGCGGCTTGGATGGAGTCCCCCGTCTCGAACGTCCATTGCTGGTCACCGGTCTCGGGGTCCAGCGCAACCAGAGTGTCGTGGTGTGGCTGGTAGAGTGTCCCATCGGCATACACCGGGGAGAGATCCAGATCGTACTCGAACTCAACCTGCCAGACCTCCTCGCCGGAAACAGTATCAACGGCGTGGAGTTCGCCTTGACCAGCCAAATAAACTCGATTGTCACCGACGACCGGTGTCTTTTTTCCCGAGGAACAGTCGAATGACCATTGTTCCTGACCGGTCTCGGCGTCGACCGCACAGAGCTGCTGGCCGCTGCCGGCAAGGTAGACGGTCCCGTCGGCAACGGTGGCCGACGACTCGACCGAGACGCGGCCGCCGGTCTCATATTCCCATTCCCGGACACCGGTCTCGGCGTTGATCGCATAGAGGGTCGTATCCTGACTCGCGACGTAGACGATACCGTCCACGACCGCGGGCGAACCCATTATCTTATCGTCCGTAGCGAACGACCACCACTCTTCGCCGCTATCGGTGTCAATAGCGTAGACATTGCCATCACTGCAGCCGACGTACACTTTGTCGCCAACGACAGTTGCCGTCGATTTGACGTAGTTGAAACCACTGCCGGTCGGCTCGAATGCCCATTCTTCCATGCCGGTGTCAGCGTCGATTGCATAGAAGTGCTGGTCGTAGCTGCCGGCGTACACCGTACCGTCGGCAACGACTGGGTTGCCTCCGATGGTGTCGTCGGCTTCGAAACTCCAGAGACGGTCGCCGCTCTCGATGTCGACGGCGGCAACCTCGCTACTGTCGCCGATATACGCCGTCGTACCGTCGACGGCGGGGGCCGAGTCGAGCCCGCGGTCCCCTTCATACGTCCAGGCAGCCCGGACGGCCTCGGTGGGCGCGTCACCAGCCGACCCAGTCCGGTCGACGGTCCCTCGAAGGGTTGCCCAACCTTCGACTTCGTCCGGAGTTGTCACGTCCTCGGCCGCGTCGTCAGCCTCGTCCGCGTCCTCAGCGGCTGCCTCGGCGTCCTCGTCAGTATCTTTAGCGTCCTGGCTCGGTACTGCGTCCGGACGGTACTCTCCGAAGGCGTTGAACTCGTAGCCGCCGGCGTACAGCGTGCCGTTGGCCACGACTGGCGAAAGAGAGAGATCGCCGGTATGCTCGAACGAGAACAGTTCCCGGCCGTTGTCGGCGTCGTGGGCCTGAATCTGGGACCCGCTCGTCGCGTAGACGATACCGTCGGCGACGGCAGGCGCACTCCGCATCGCGTTGTCGACCGGAACCGCCCACTCCTCGTCACCGGTTGCTGCGTCGAAGGCGTACAGCGTCGCATCGTCAGCACCGGCGTAGACGGTGCCGTTAACGACCGCCACGGCACTATTAACGGAATCGTCGAGTTCAACGGTCCACTGCTCCATACCCTGTTCGACACTGAGCGCGTGGAATTCTTTCTCCGTGCCGCCGAAGTAGAGAGTGTCTCCGACGACCGCGGGCGAGGAATCGATGTCGCCGATGCCGCCCGATTCGAACTGCCAGCGCATCTCGCCGCTTTCGATATCGACGGCGTAGAGAGTGTTTCCGGCACCGGCGATGGCCATGCCGTTGACAACGGCTGGGCTACAGGTAAAGTCGCTCCGGCGCTCGAAGGTCCATTCAACAGATCCAGAGTCGGCGTCGACCGCGTACAGCGTCCCGTCTTCACAGGAGGCGTAGACGACCCCATCGGCGACGGTCGGCGGCGAGCCGAAGGTAGCGAAGCTGCCGGTTGCCTCGACCGACCACTGCTCCTCGCCGGACTCAGCGTCGACCGCATAGAGGTGTTCGTCACGGCTTCCAACGTAGACGGTACCGTCAGTGACCGAGGGTGCACAGGGAATACCCCGGCCGGCCTCGAACTCCCACTCGGGCGCCCCTGTCTCCTGGTCGATAGCTACGAGTACACCGGACTCATCGGTCAGGTATACTGTCCCGTCAAGTGCCGCGATACCCTGTTTCGTGTCCTCGGGCTCGTAGCTCCAGCGGGCCTCCACTTGTTCGGTCGGGCCGACACCTTCGCTATGGCCTGTCCGCGCGAGGTCGCCGCGGTCGGTAGACCAGCCGGGCTCCTCACTCACGTCGATTTCACCGTCGTCATCGCTGTCGTCGATGGCAGCTTCAGGTACGTCAACCGGCTCGCCATCCTCGGTCAGTGCGTACAGGTTCCGGTCCTGACTCGTCAGGAACAGCGCTCCGTACGTGACTGCCGGGGCGGCTTGGATGGAGTCACCGGTCTCGAATGTCCACTGTTTGTCGCCGTTCTCAGGGTCCAGCGCAACCAGAGTATCGTAGTGTGGCTGGTAGAGTGTCCCATCGGCATACACCGGGGAGAGATCCAGATCGTACTCGAACTCGGCCTGCCAGACCTCCTCGCCGGAGGCAGTGTCGACGGCGTGGAGTTCGCCCTGACCAGCCAAATAAACTCGATTGTCACCGACAACCGGCGTTTTCTTGCCCGAGGAACAGTCGAATGACCATTGTTTCTGACCAGTCTCGGCGTCGACCGCATAGAGCCGGCCGCTGCCGGCAAGGTAGACAGTTCCGTCGGCAACGGCGGGCGACGACTCGATCGAGACACGGCCGCCGGCCTCATATTCCCACTCCCGGACACCGGTCTCGGCGTTGATCGCGTAGAGAGTCGTGTCCTGACTCGCGACGTAGACGATGCCGTCCACGACCGCCGGCGAGCTGGTTATCTTGTCATCCGTGGCGAACGACCACCGCTCTTCACCGCTCTCAGTGTCAATAGCGTAGACATTGCCGTCGTTGCAGCCGACGTACACTTTGTCACCAACGACAGTCGCCGTCGATACGACGATGCTGAAACCGCTGCCGGTCGGCTCGAAGGCCCATTCTTCCATGCCGGTGTCAGCATCGATTGCATAGAAGTGCTGGTCGTAGCTGCCGACGTACACCGTACCGTCGGCAACGACTGGATTGCCCCCAATAGTGTCGTCGGCTTCGAAACTCCAGAGCCGGTCGCCGCTCTCGATGTCGATGGCGGCCACCTCACTACTGTCGCCGATGTACGCTGTCGTACCGTCGACGGCGGGGGCCGAGTCGAGCCCGCGGTCCCCTTCATACGTCCAGGCGGCCCGGACGGCCTCGGTGGGCGCGTCGCCAGCCGACCCAGTCCGGTCCATACCCCCCCGTAGCGTGTCCCATTCGTGGTGTTTTTTTGCGTCCGAATCCTCATGCTCTACTGATGTATTCTCGCTTATCATAAATTCACTCGAAGCTCCAGCGATTGGTTCCAACCCACCGGTTGACACCGGCGGCGGGAAAGACGGCAACCGCGGTCGTGGTCGTCGCAATATCGCGTCCGCGACACGAGTGGCCACCGAGATTGTGAACGGGCCCCACTTCCCCGAACGACTCGGAGGGCGGACAATCGTGGTAAACGACCAGTGAGGACCTGTCGGAGTGTCCGGCAACCAGCTGCCGTGGCTTAGGTAGTCCGCAATTGGGGCTACAAGGGCCAGAAATCCGCAACGCCGGGCACTCTGTATTGTCTCTCACATTATCAAGTCTGAATGACAGTATATATAATTGACGGAAGGTTTATATGTGTGTTTATCGGTCACATCCTGCAAAATTAGTAAATCTAAGAGAGTGACATATCCTGCAGACCCCAACAGTAGTTGAAAACACGGCGATTCTATTCAGCAACCCCTGCCGAGAATCAGTCGGCGTTTGAGGTGCTCCACCATCTCTAAGAAGGTCGCCAAACACTCGTCAAAATTCTGTTTTTCACTCCGCTCTTGGGTATAGCGTGTCATAGCATCCGTTCTAGTTTACCGACTTACACCAGCGCTGTTCCGTGAAGTGATATTGTCGTATCGCTTTATATAAGAAAACAAACCGGAAACAGAATATTGATTTTTCCAGAACGACCCAGAGAAGTATGGATGATGTTAATCACTCCGTGAGAAGTACAGACAGATCGTCTGAGGTACTTCCAGCGTTCACAGCAGTCGTCATGATTACGCTACCAGCGGATGTGGTTGCTCTGTCTTTAGCTGGGGTTCTGCCCGAGAGCGTGTCACTCCTGGGTGCAAATCCTATTGGACTTGTTCCGGTCTCAGTACTGGGGCTGCTGTTTGGTGCGCTAGGTGCATATACACATCAAAACACACCTGAGCAACATTTCTCAAAACGGATTGCAGTCGTTGCATTCGCATCTGCTGTTCCAGCAATCGCGGCGAATCTCTATTTCCCAACATCTGCGTATCTATTCTCATATTTCGTATTCAATGGACCTGGGTACGGATTCCTGTATCTATATTACAACCATGTTGAATAATTATCCGTAAATCATCATTCTACGCCACACGTTCTAGTTTAGGCAGCGAATTTGATCGGGATTAAACTAGAACGTATGCGTGTCATAGAATTATACACAGCCAGTGAGCAGAGAGTTAGATTCTTTCTGGGGCTGCCTCTCGTCGGCGGTGTCGGTTTTCCGTCGATCCCCAGGGAAACGAAGATGATTGCGGGTCGACGGAAATGTTTTCTCCCAACCGGTCGTTAGCACGTCTGTGTCCCGTCTCTCGGGCATGGTTTCAGAAGAACCTCTGAGTTGTCCCAGCCAGCGTGTCTCGTTGTTTGGTTACTCAGGCTGGGGAACAGACCAGTCCTCGGCGAGTTCATGCTGAAGCGGTGTAGACGGCAGTGTAATCGTGATCCGGTTGCCGCCAAACTGGCTTGTATCAAACGACAGTGACCCGCCAAGACGACGGACACACCAGTTGACTGTCCACAACCCAATATTGACAGAGTGTTCAAGTTGCGTTTTCTTGTCTGAGCGTATAGCCTTGATTTCGTGACGCGGAATCTGTGGACCATTGTCTGCAATAACTAAGGAGACTGGTGCGTTTCGCTCACCGCGTATGCTCAGCCGAACAGCAACGAGAGGGTCGTCGCTATCATTGTGTTTGATTGCATTTTCGACGAGGTTCTTGACGATGAGGTCAATAAGTGTGGAGTGTACACACGATATCGTCAGCTCATCGGGAAGATTTGTTTTTATTGTCGTCCCTTGTCTCTCTGAGGAGAGAGTAGCGATGACCGACTCAACACGCTCAGCCAGGTCAACTTCTGACGGGACTGTTTCGGCATTAATTCTCTGATCGATTGTCCGAACCTTGTTACTAAGATGGTCTAACCGATTTGCCGTGTTATGAATTTGCTCAACGTGTTCTTGTTGTCCATCACCGAGGTTCTCGCTGAGAATGGCGGCACGGCCCTGAATAACCGTTAATTCGTTCCGAAGGTTGTGTCGTAAGAGGCGGTTGAATACGCTCAGTCGTTCTTCACGGAGAATTCGGTCAGTGATATTGCGGAACACATAGACACATCCGAGAGACCTGTCTTGCCAATCTGCGACCGGTGACGCGATAACATCAAACTCTTGATTGGCATGTTGTACTGTTGTTTTGTTCGACCGGTCAAGCGATGTTTGCTGAATTGATTCCGGAAACAGGTCAGTGATTGTTGTCCCGATTATTTGCTCAGTGTGTAGGTCAAACTGGACTGTTGCTGCTGAATTTACCTCAACAATCTGCTGTTCTTCATCAGTGATAAGAACAGGGTCACGGATGCTCTCGATTAATGTATCTTTCCCAAGTGTGCGTACGGCAGGCACTGACCGCAAAAGGTCATGACGTACGAGCGCATAGCCAAACGCGATACTGCTTATCGAGAATGCATACGGCGTGATATCCAATCCATCAATAGGCACAATCCCAAAAACTGAAGACAGGTTTGCTACTGCCGGAATAATGGCACCAATAATCAATGCAATAGACTGGTCGAGATAGATTCCCTCACCAGTCAATGCGAGTTCGAGAAGGAAGTACGTCCCAGTAAGAACTAATATATATAAATAGAAGGAAATGACCCAAAACAACGGTCCGAAAGACTGTCGTGCGATTGCTATATCAGCAGTCATAACTACTTCGTGATCAGCCCACACCAAGGTATGGACCGGGTTGGTCAGAATGAGACCGACAATCACTGCCGATAAGGCAACCAACCATCCGATTAGCCCGGTGGTGATGTCACCTCCTCTTCCGGTGTAGACAAGCGAAAAGACAACCCAGGCAACCGGTGCAATCGCCACACCGAACCACATTAGCCGTTCAATTAGTTTCCGTGCCGGCTTAGTGTGAGTCATCATCCCGACTGCATAGATGCTACCCCATAAAAGAATAGCACACATTAGCCCTGCCAACTCTGTCGAACCAGGTTGTGGTCGCTCCCGCCAGACAAGAACAGCGACCGAACTGGTCAGGACAAGGCAACATAGTAGCGTTATCAAATACGGCGACCCGGTTGCTGGCTCCATCGCTTATTTTTATTTGTGTTACCTGCATGTTGGGCTTTTTGCCGTCTGAGGTGTATATATACTACATCATATCTGAATATGGTTTGATATAGTACATTTACATTACACGGCTCTTGCTTGCTAATGGAGCAAGTAAAAAGGGCTACTTTGCACAGAAAACACCGCAAACCCAAAGTTAGAGAGGAAAAAGAGAAGAAGCGATTCTGTATCTATCACGCTTATGCCAGTCAAAGACAAACAATTTTACCAGTATTTACGTTATAATTTTAGGAATACATATATTTTAAACACTCATTATCAAAAACCACAATTACGGAGAAACGTATTAATAATACAATAATCAATTATCGGTGATGGCTGAAATTGGCCCATTCGCCGTTTTGGAATTCGTCGGAATGGTCGTGTCAGTCTTGGGGCTGGTACCAGTCCTGAGCCAATACAAGGAAGACACAAAATGGTTTACAGCAGGGTACTTACTGCTGGTCGTCGGGATACTAGCCACTAACGTAGAGGGTGTCGTTCTCCCAGTCGTTCTGAACATGACCGAACACGTTGTTGGAATCGGCTTTGCAGGAGTAGTCTTTCTGTATGCGGCATATCAGCGACGACAACGTATCGTGAACCAGCACGGAGATGGTGGTCAGCATGGTTGACGTGGCGTCGTTTGTCGATTCAGTAATTGCTCCGATAGGAGATGGAATCGGAGCGTTTGGATTCCTCGGCGCAGCACTGCTCGGATACAAAAACTACCGCGATAGCGAAGCCGAGGCAGCATTCTGGATGGCGTTTAGCTTCGCTTCACTGTTGGGAGCGACATGGACTGTCAGCCTTATGCTTGAAAAAGCTGGTGTGGCAACAGAGATATTCGATCTTGCAACAGGACCGTTAATGACGACGACCGTCGGAGTGTTTGCAATTGGAGGGACAGCGACGCTTGCGATTGTCGAGGACATGCAAGGGATAGTTGCGGAGCGTGCGCAGAAACGGGAGGAGGCAGAAAAAAAGCGGGAGGAGGCAGAACGTGCCAAAGAACAGGCAGAAGAACAGAAAGCTGAGGCTGAAAAAGCGAAACAACGTGCACGAGAGCGAGAAGATGAGATTGAACAGCTCGCCGAAGAACTCGAAAAACAGGCAGTGGAGGCCGGCAACACACTCCAGCATGCAGCAAACGGGGATTTGACTGTACGCGTCGAGTCAACGACAGACAACGAGGCGATGGACCAAGTGACTGTCGTCGTGAACGACATGCTGGAGACGATGGAAGAGACTGTTGCCGAAATCCAAGCCTTCTCTGGAGAGGTTGCGACAGCAAGTGAAGAGGCAAGCTCCGGCACAAACGAGGTCAAGAAAGCCAGTGAAACAGTAAGTGATTCGGTGCAAGAGATTGCCGCAGGGACTGCATCACAACGAGAGAGTCTTGAGGATGTGGCAGAGGAGATGGACAATCATTCGGCGACAATCGAAGAAGTGGCTGCGACAGCCCAGAGCGTCGCCGAGACAGCCAGTGAGACAACAGAGATCACAGAAAGCGGCGAACAAACAGCCCAAGAAGCCATCGAGGGTATTCAGTCGGTCCAACAGACGATGCAGACGACGGTCAGCAACGTCGAAGATTTAAACGAGTTGATGATCGAAATCGACGATATTGTGGAGTTGATCAGTGATATCGCCGAGCAGACAAACATGCTCGCACTGAATGCAAATATCGAAGCCGCACGGGCTGGCGGTGAAGGTGGACAGAGTGGTGATGGTTTTGCCGTTGTTGCTGACGAGGTCAAGCAGCTTGCCGAGGAGACACAGAATTCTGCTGAAGATATTGCAAGTCTCATCGAGACAGTTAAATCACAGACCGAAACGACTGTCGACGAAATTATGCTAGCCGAGAGTCGCGTCGACCAGGCAACCGACGCAGTTGATGAGACTGTCGACGCCTTCTCTGAAGTGACAACCAATATTGAAGAGACAAACAACGGAATCCAAGAGATTAGCCAAGCGATGGAAGACCAGGCAGACACCGCTGAACGGGTTGTGTCACGAGTCGATGATGTGGCCGATATTAGTCAAACAACCGCAGACCGCGCAGAAAACGTTTCGGCGGCCGCCGAAGAGCAGACATCGTCGATTACAGAGATAACCACCAACTTAACAGCTCTCGTCGAACAGGCTGATGAATTGGAGGGTCAGCTGTCCGAATTTGACGTCAATGGAGCAACAATAACCGAGAAGTAGATCCACAGACATCAGATGGACTAGCCTCACTCAACACGATTGTCTGTGTCTTACGTGAGGAACCGACTAAATGTCGTAAACGTCTGGCAAGCGCGTCCGAAACAGAGAACCCTCACTTTCTATCAATAGCTATTCCAGCAGGCGATGGCTTGTCTGTCTCCTTTAGTTCGACAGACGGAGTTAGCTTTTTTCGTCAGTCAACAGCTGTTTACCATACCAGCGTGTTAGACTCTCGCTATTTTTGGCCTGCCTAAAAAACGTAGCAGTTTTATACTTTTAGGGAAACCTAAAAAACATGGTCAGACGACACAATGACTGTAGTGAGTCCACACGTCGAAGCTTCGTCAGGTACGGTGGAATGGTTGCTGCAGGGAGTCTCCTTGCGGGCTGTGTCGGCGGTGGTGGAGACGATGATTCCGATACTGAGGGTTCGTCGCAGTCAACCACTCAAACAGAAACAACGACAGAGACAAACAGTAACGAAGAGACAAATCCTACGTCCCAAACATCCCAAGAAGACACTAGCTACGCTGCCTCGATGGCGCCGGTCGGAGAGCTCTCGTTCGAAGAAATACCGGAGACTGTGGTAGGGGGCTGGGGCTTTGTCGGGGATGTTCTCATGGCTCTTGGCCAAGCCAACAGAGTTGTCGGTATGTCTCGGCCCGGCTTCTGGTACCAAGGATTCTACGAGTTGTTGCCTAACGTCTCTCCACGGGACACGACCGAGATCCCTGCAACGGTCTCGAAAAGCTACCGGATCAACGAAGAGTTGGTGTATGACCTCGACCCAGACTTACTGGCAGTCGATCCAAACCGCTTCATTAACTGGTATGGCTCAGACACGGAAACGGTCTCAAAACTTGCTGAAGACATTGCCCCATTTTTCGGTAACGAGAGCCGTTCGAAGCGTGCACCCGACTGGGCAGTATGGCCAAACAAAAAAGAGTATGGGTACTACGATATCCCTGAATTCGTCGAGCGGTACGGGAGACTCTTCGGTGAACAAGAGCGAGCAGCGGCGATGGTTGACCTGTACGAGTCGACAATAGACGATATAACTTCACGACTCCCGCCAGAATCGGAGCGGCCGTCTATCGCATCTGTCGACGCATTCACGAATCCAGAAAATCGCGGCTTTTTCGGGGTGAATAATCCAAAGCCTGCAAACGAGAAGACACACGAACACAGAGAGTACGGTCATCTGAGTGTAATCGATGCCTTCGAGGATAAGTATGTGAAAGGCGGTCATTACGGTATGAAGGCCGGTTTCGAAGAGTTGCTCGATATCAATCCCGATGTGATTATTTTCGACGAAGCGGTGAACTCGTTTGGTGGAGAGAACGTCTACGGAAACGCCGGTGCCTACGAAAAGACGATTGATGTAATAAAAAAGAACGAAGTCACAAAACAGGTTAAGGCAGTACAAGACGACCATCTCTATCCGGGCGGAACCGGCTCACAGGGGCCAATAATCAACCTCTTCCAGACTGAGATGCTCGCAAAACAGTTGCATCCCGAAGAGTACGGTAAGTGGCATGGGTTCGGCGAGATACCTGCTGAAGAACGGCTATTTGACCGTCAACGTGTCGCAGATATTATCAACGGAAATATCTAAGCCGATACCTAGTCGTTTGGAAAGATCGTCCAAGCGTATTGTCTCTATGAGCGTGTTCTGGAACCAGTCACAGCCATATTATGGCGGTGCAACATCTAAGAGAAGACCTGTTAGGACAGATATAATCACAGAAAACAGTCAAAGTAGTGAGAGAAAGTCTGTTACACCAGCTCTGAGAGACGGGCCGCTGTGAACGGAACGTGCATTTCTGCTGGACTGAGCCTACCGTGCATTCCGACCAGAGACCGTTAATCTGGCTCAATATCACCAACCCACATTCCCAAATCACGGTGAGTGACAACCAGGTCGCCACACCGCCTACAAAATCGATCAGTTACGGGCCAATCACCGAACAGGCCGCGGTCGAATGCTTCTTTCCGGGTAAATCTCTGAGCGTCATAGTCTGATAGCGCCTGTCGCGTTTCGGATACTGTCCCCTCACGAAGATGGAGATGCACGTTACGCGGGCTGGCGACCATCCTGACAGGCGTCCTATTCGCGTGTTCTTTGAGATTCGCCATCATTGTCGAGTTCGCCGAAAGGCCGATGTTTCGGTTTGGGTCTGTGTTTATATGGCCGTGGTCAGCTGTAATAATCAACAGAGTCCGCTCTGCGGTTTGGTCGCCAATCCGGTGGAGGCAATCAGATATCGGCGCGTCGATAGCCTCACACAACCCCGATTGGAAACAGCGGAACGTGTCGTTACGTGACTGGGAAACAAGAGGTCGACGCCTCAACAGAAAATCTCGTGCGTTCCGTGTGAGATACTATATGTTCGAAGACCCGTGGTGCCGGAGTTACCAGCCTATTCTATGTATAGACAGATAATTTGTTATGTGTTAACATAATACTTTATTAGTAGAACGTACTTACTGGTAGAGAATGGGGAACAGGGCACCGAGGCTGGGGCGGGACAACAGAAGCTGTGACAGGCGTTCGTTCTGTGCGACAGTCCTCTGTACAGGTAGTACAGTTGGGTTGGGGGGGTGCCTTGGAGGCGGTGGAGGAAGCGGGGTAACGAGCGCAATTGAACCAGTTGGTAATGAGCAATTCAGACGAGATCTCGGGTTACCGGAGCCAAAAGACGATATCGAATCGGAGCTGAACTTGTTGGTGTGGACGGAGTACTGGCATCCAAACACGATTCGGGATTTTGAGGTAGCGTACGATGTGTCGGTCACGAGCAGATACTACAGAAGCAACGAGGAGCTCTACCAGATACTAGCTAAAGATGGGCTGGATATGTGGGATATTATCGTCCCAAGTAGCTGGATGGTCTCTCGAATGATCGACGAGGAGCTGTTACAACCGATTGAGGTCAATCGGCTCACGAACTGGTTCAACCTCGATACTCGCTGGATCAGTGATGCACCCTATGATATCGGGAGTCAACGTTACTCCGTTCCCTCACTGTGGGGAACAACCGGAATCGCGTGGCATGAGAACCTTGTTAACAAACCAATAGATGAGTTAGATATCACTGGAAGCTGGGACGCCTTATGGGACAAACGGTTTGCCAAGCAGATTCAACTGCTCAAGCTCCCTCGTGAGCTGTATGCAGCTGCACTCAAACGACTCGGATACTCATTGAACTCAACTGATGAACAAGAAATTGCCGAAGCGACTGAGATACTAGTCAGACAGAAAGAACTAGCCAATTCATACGCTGAGTCTGGATTCACCCAGACCCTCATCAACGAGCAGGCAACCCCAGTACACACATTCTCTGGTGACGCCATTACGGCCCGAAAGCAGCTCTACGAGGACGGGAGCTCTCCAATTAGATACCGTATTCCAAGAGAGGGTGGAGTAAAGTGGGTAGATTCGCTGGCAATAAGCAAAAAGGCCCAGCATCCAAATGCGGCGTTAACATTTATCGATTATTCGCTAAACAAGACAATCTCAGCGCGGAATACTAACTTTTCATTTTACGCGACGCCCAACGAAGAGGCAAAAACGGAGGTGCTGCCGGAACTATTAGATGATCCGGGAGTTTATCCGCCTGATTATCTTCGGGAGAATCTCGAATTCATTGAACACGTCGGCGACACCACGACAGCATATCAAAACGGATGGGAGACCATACAAAATGCGTGACAGAATCGATACGAGAGAGTAAAACAGAGAGAGCAGACACATGACCGGCAGTACCGAAGATGACGAATCCTCTAAAGCTGGTCTACCGACTGGGAAAATCGTGTCCGGGCTCAGAAGGCTGCTTCCAGAGGTTGTTCGACAGAACTATGTTCTGAAATTCGGGGTTGCGCTTTTGTTCGTCTTTCTCTTAATCTCAGTCGCCGGGGTTTTCACGATTAACGAGACAACGGAAACACTCAACAACCAGGTCTCAGAGCAACTGCTGAGCGATGTAGGCAGACAAACCGAAGAGTTGCAAAGATGGAGAGAACAACGTTCACGGTGGCTCAACAGCCTTTCGAAAACGGGGGTAATGCAAAGTAACAACACCGAACCGATTGCAATCTCATTGCAACAGGAAGCCGACAACACTATCTCACCAAAACAGGAGCCAGATAATGTGCCAGAAGATGTCCGGTTGGTCTATCTGCTGAATACCACCTCGACAGAAATAGTGGCCAGCAATGAGAGACGCAAGGAGGGAACCGTCCTGTTCAAAGAAGAAACACCATGGTTACAAAAAGTTCCGTGGATACAGAATCTCTCGTTCGAGAATTTCTCTGATGTATTCATTTCTAAGGCATACCGTGATGAGGGTGTGCCCGCTATTGCATTCGTTGCGCCCATTCCAGAGCGTCCTGAACGAGCTATTGTCGCAGTAACCCGTGCTCAGACTCGACTCAACCGTGTCACAGAGCAGCGAGAGGACCAGTTCATTACCGTCATCGATGACGATGACAGAATCATAATGGACACAAGGGGCGACCAGTACGTTGGGAGACGGTACGCAGAGGAGAGTAGTACCGACAATGTATCCGCTATACTTACTGATCGTTCCGGGTTTATGCGGGACGTGCCAAATCAGGCGTCGCTTGAGCAAGATTACGTCGCCGCCTACTCTACGATGACAAATACTGGGTGGACTGTTGTGACGTATGCGCCAGAAGATGATGTCTATCTCATTCGGTCAAATATCATTACGAACCTCATTCAGATGATCCTTGTCTCACTTGTTGGGCTCGCAGTCATTGGTATCGCGATTGCAGGCGGAACCGTCTACTCGATTAATCGACTCGCAGAACAGGTCAAGGAAGTTGAAGATGGGAATCTCGATGTCGATTTCTCAACAAGTCGTAAAGACGAAATTGGCCAACTGTACGATGGGTTCGATAGCATGCGCGACTCGCTTGAGGAGCGGATAACCGAACTATCACTGGCAATCCGTGCTGAAGAGCGAATGCGCAAACGACTCAGCAACAGTAACGAAGAACTGCAACAGCAACAAGTTATCATCTCGGTCCTAAACAGACTGTTGCGTCACAACCTTCGGAACAGTCTGACGAGTATATTACTGTATACACAGAGTGTCTCAGATGATGTCCCGCCAGAACACGAAACTGAGTTTGAAAAGATCGTCACGACATCCGAACGGTTGTTACGAAAGGTGAAAAAATCAAAATATCTTGAGCAAATCGTTGGAACGGACCCTGAAAACCTCTCATCCGTAGATGTTGGAATGGTAGTGAAAGAAAGCGTCAAGTACCATCGTGATGAGTATCCCGAAGCTACGATATCTGCGACGCTCTCGTTTAAAACGTACGCAAAAGTTGGAAACGGCATGGATTTTGTTATCAATAACTTGATCGAAAACGCAATTGAGCACAACGATAGCAGGGAGCCACACGTCGACATCCGCCTTCATACTGTTTCAGACGAGGATGTTACCTGGGTCGAGCTAATTGTTGAAGACAACGGACCGGGTATTCCTGACTCCGAAATTGCAGTTTTGGATCGCGGGGAGGAAACGGCGCTCGAACACGGGAGTGGTGTAGGATTGTGGCTTGTCAAGTGGCTCGTCGATCACGTTGAGGGAGAACTCCAATTTACCAGTGTCGAGCCACGGGGAACACGGGTAACAGTCCGTTTCTTACACACAAACGTCTCAACGTACTGATTTTGACCCAAAAGGTGTTCTGACGAGAATGCCTGACGTGACAGTGGAACCACTCTTTTGGCAACTACTAATACCACAGGATGTGAACATTGTTACCATGGAGGGATGTCAGCAGACACTCGAATCGTTCTCGTGGCGTGCAGAAAGTATCTATCCAGATCGTGAAATCGTTGCTCGGACGCACGAGGGGAAACAACGATACACGTACAGCGAGTTTACAGACAGAACCCGTCAGCTCGCTAACGCCCTCGACAGCCTCGGTATTGAGCATAGCGACCGGGTTGGGACCTTTTGTTGGAACCACGACCGACATTTCGAGACGTACTTTGGCGTCCCAAATATGGGAGCACAGTTGCACACGATTAACCCGCTACTGCCGGACAGCCATATCCAGTACATTGTCGAAGACGCCGCTGATAAGGTCCTCTTTGTCGACCCATCGCTGGCCGAAAAGCTTGCGTCAGCATACGACCCTGATGCCTTCGAGAGCGTCGAACAGTTCGTTATAATCGGTTCGACTGTTCCCGACCTCCCACTAGAGCCGTTGACCGATTACGAGTCGTTCATCGAGGCCGAACCGACGGAATACGACTGGCCGAACGTCTCGCAGGATGATATGGCCGGGATGTGTTACACATCAGGGACAACTGGGAAGCCAAAGGGTGTGGAGTACACACAACAGATGATGTGGAGTCATACGATGGCAATGTTGACGCCACAGGGACTCGGTATCCAAGATTCTGATGTTGTTATGCCAATTGTGCCAATGTTCCATGTAAACGCGTGGGGGATGCCGTTTGCTGCCACCGCCGCCGGAGCAAAGCAGGTTTTTCCCGGGCCAGCACCTGAACCCGCAGATATTGCTCACCTCATAGAGGAGGAAGGCGTCACTATTGCTGCAGGAGTTCCAACAGTATGGCTGGGGCTGCTTGAGTACATGGAGGAAAATGAGTGCGACCTTTCGACGCTTGACTCTATCGTTATTGGCGGGGCAGCGGCACCGAAAGCTGTCATCGAGCAGTTTGACGAGTTTGATGTTTCGGTCGTCCATGCGTGGGGAATGACCGAGATGTCCCCAGTTGGATCAGTTGCTAATCTCACACATGACTTACAGGACGCGCCATACGAGACCCAGCTCGAAAAGCGGGGAAAACAGGGAATCATCGTCCCCGGCCTAGAATTCAAAGTCATTGACGACGACGGAAGGGAAGTTTCGTGGGACGGCGAAGCGTTCGGTGAATTGCTCGTCCGTGGCCCGTGGGTAACGACAGAGTACCACGAGCGGCCCGAAGCAAACAAGGCAGATTTCGAAGGGGACTGGCTCCGAACCGGGGATATCGTGACAGTCGACGAAGATGGATATATCGAACTTGTTGACCGTGCTGACGACGTTATCAAATCCGGCGGTGAGTGGATATCTTCCCAAGAGCTCGAAAATGCAATCATGGCTCACGACAAGGTCTCAGAAGCTGCAGTCATCGGTGTGCCACACGAACGATGGCAGGAACGGCCAGTCGCGATGGTCGTCGTCTCAGAGGAGGTAGACCGTGAGAGTCTAACCGAGGAGTTAAAAAAGATGCTGCGCGGTGAGTATCCAAAATGGTGGCTTCCAGACGGCTTCAATTATATCGACGAGATTCCGAAAACTGCCACGGGCAAGTTCTCGAAGATGGACCTTCGTGAACAGTACGGTGACGAGGAGTTATTAGAAGAGAACGCGCCGACAGAGGCTGCACCGGGAGACAGGTAGTCGCGGCGACTAAGCCGATTGGGTTTCTGGATGTGTCGTCTGACCGCACACCACGACTAAGGCTGGTGGCTGTAAGCATGTCAAAATATAAACAAAAATCCCAAAGGGAGTGACTGTTGTCCGGTAGGTCAAAGGCCCAACAGAAAGACAACTGCCGGTACGGGAACGTAGGAATCTGTCCGTTGCGGTGGCCTGTAGATTTTTAGAACAGCCCACCACAAAATAAACACTATCACATACTTGATTTATCTTTCATATGTCAATTGGTAACGAAAACCGCCAATTGAAAGCGTCTACAATCGTTTTTCATCATTATATTCACTCACTGCCGGTAATACTTGTCGACTAGATTCTATGAATTTAAATGCGCGTGAAACAGTTTGAAAAATGATGGGTCCCTCGCATCTGGTCGTCGGCAGTGGACAGGCCATAGCAGGTGTACTTTCCCTCCTATTTCTCAAGCCGGTGTATGAGAATCGCGACACACCGGGTGCCGTTGCATTTGGTGGTACAATTATTGGGGTGTGCATCTGGTTATGGTGTCTCGCTGTTGGCAACTTCATAGGCAACCGGCTAGTATCGATTATCGCGTATAAACTATCTCTCCTTGGCGCTGAGATTACTGCTGTTGGCTGGTTTTTACTAGCAATTAGTGTTACAAAACCAGATAGCGTTTCGTGGAAGACAGTTAAGATGCTCCTTACCTGGCTCGCCAGCATTCAGCTCCTCATCTGGACAAATTCGTTCCATCATCTCGTCTTTTCTGGAGAGTTTGGAATGGCAGGAACTGTGCTCGTTCCGGAGTACGGGGTAGCCTTCTGGATACAGGTCGCAGTAAGCTATGGTTTTGTCGCTTTCGGGGTTGGTCGTCTTACTGTTGAGGCTGTGCGATCACAGGGCCTCCGGCAAAATCAGATGGCACTGCTGGCAGTCTGTAGTCTTCCGTTTATTGTTGCGAATATTGTAACGTTGACAACAGGTGGAGTCACTCTCTATGACATCTCCCCATTTGGGTATATTTTGTCGGCACTACTGCTTACGATAGTCTTGTTCAAAGGGTATTTTTTGGACGTTACGACCGTCGCACGCGGAACTGCAGTGCAGAAGATGAACGATGCTGTCATTACAGTCGATCAAAAAAACCGTGTCATTGATGCAAACCGTACCGCACTGGAAATGTTTGATATTGACAGTGACTACACTGGACGGCAAGCAGTTGCTGTGTTTGACGTAGTTGACGATGAAATAGAGTCGAGGCTCGCTGGCCGCATCGACGATGAGATAGAAGTGTCAATAAAAGTCAATAGTGAAAAACGGTATTTCTCTGTATCTGTCTCTCCGATAGGGCAAGACGCTGCAAAGGGGCGCGTATTCGTGCTACGAGATATCACAGACCTGAAACGGCGTGAGCTGGAGTTATCGATGTTAAAAGACGTCTACTCCAGAGTATTCCGGCATAACGTAAAGAACGAACTCAACGTGATACGGGGGCATCTAGATCTTATAACAAAGCACACAGAGAAGGCAAATGTTCAACGGAGTACAGCAGCTGCTATCGATTCATCGAACCGGCTTCTGAACCATACACAGAAAGCACAGCAAATCAAACAGGTTTTGGATACAAATGTACGATTTCTTGAGTGTCCTCTTCAAAGACTCGTCTCAGCTGCTGTCTCTACTTGTCACCCTGAGAGAGATGCTGTGAGTGTCCGGGTAGCGGTTACAGATGTGAAGGTACAGGTTGTCGAAGGGTTTGAGGTAGCAATCGAAAATGCCATCGAGAACGCGGTCGAACACAACAGTGAACCGGTACAGGTAGATATACAGACAGAAGTTACGGATGAGTTTGTTGAGTTATACATCACAGACGACGGCGACGGTATTCCACCGAATGAAGTGACCCCTCTGCAAGAAAACGAAGAGACAGCGCTGAGTCATGGCTCCGGGGTCGGGCTATGGTTGATGCGTTGGTACGTCGATAGGTCTGGTGGCTGTCTAAATATAACTCAGTCAGAGCCGGGAACACAGGTCAAGATGACCCTTCCCAAAGTCTCGTCGTAGGCGCTCGCTTTCAGTTTCGGTCAACAATCATCACGTCAGTATCAAGGTCGCCAACCCGCTGGAAGGTCGGCGGCGTAAGTAGTCGTGATGCTAGACTCCGGTTTCGGCTTGCACCCATGATGACCAAGTCATACTCACTTGCATTATGCTCGAGAAATGGGTCAATATCCATTGTCGCAACACGAGTCTCGATAGGGCCGGCAAACGGCTCAACCAAGTCCGAAAGCATTGATTCCGCCTGACGGCGACCTCGTTCAGTACCGGAACCAGTGCAGTTTGCGACGCTGACGAATCCCGTGGAGCCAGCGAGCCGTGCTGCAAAATCGACCATTCCGTGGGCAACATCGCTCGTCCCACGAACCGGAACTAAGACGCGCTTCCAGGTCGTTTTGTCACTGTTTGCTCGGTGGACAAGTACGTCATGTTCACCGTTGAACAGCGTGCGCACGAACTGTGAGAGTTGCTCCTCGTCGGCCTCATACGGCGTTGCGACGAGGTCGCAGTTCGCCCGTTGTGCTGCGCGAAGTGCCGTTTGTGCTGGCTCCGGACCGCCTGCCGCAACAATGACTTCACAGGGAACATCAGCCGAGCGCTCGATTTCGTGTGCTTGGATCTCGAGGCGGTCGACAGCCTCGGCGACTGCCTCGTGGTCTGGAACATCGTCGGGATTATCAACACGTCCGGTCGCTTGGGGTAGGCGCGTCGTGCTGTGCTCTGCGAGAAGTGCCCGCTCGGCGTCTGCCATCCATTCCTCTGCGACAAGGTCCAGCAAAACTACCTTGCCGGCACGATGGGCTTCAGCGAGGCTGGCAGCCAGTTTTGCTGTGTTCTCTGCCCGTGGACCACGCATTGGTACGAGAATATGGTCATCGCCTTGGGTCGCCTCGTAGAGGTACTGGTCACGTCGTTCGTACAACACTCGACGCCAGAGGTCAAAGCCACCTGCGACAAGCGCGCTGGAGGCAGCAACGCTCAGTACGTATATTTCAGGACGGTCGACCTGTGCCTGAACAAACAGGGTAAGCAGTGCAGTCGAAAATGCAGCAGGCTCTTCAGTGTCAAGTAGCCACGTTACAAGGCCTGTAAGGAAAATTGCAAGAGTGGCACCCACAGGGTTGATTTTGTTCGGTGCTGGCTCGTATATCAGCGCCGAGGCGGTGATAACAGCGAGCCATCCACAGACAGCGCCAACGGTCAAACCGCCAACAAACCGTGAGACCGAGGCGTATCGCCCCTCAGGATCTGCAAAAAGCGTAAATGCTCCGGCTGCCAGTGGCGGGTACAAGAGAAACGACAGTCCGGGAAGAGCATTCGAAATCGCAGTTACAAGGCCAATAAGCAACGGAACGAGCAGTAAGATAGACAGATGAACAATATTTTGTGTTGCTTCCAACCAGCGACGGAGGTCGCGCCAGCGCTGACGACCAACCCGACGAATCTGCCCGGCAACTAAACGGGCACTGGCCTGCAGTCGGCTCATACCACGAATTTTTCGAGCACAGAGTTAAGCAAAGCGGACTATCGTGGTAAGCAGACTGCAAAGCTTTGAGAGTTGTCGAGACTACAACCGAGAGTGCAACCGAAAAAAGAGCATGAAAAGAACAAGCATACCGTGTCGACAACGAGAGGTTTAATATCGACAATCCATTCTAATCGACAATTATGCCCGAGAGCAAACAACCACCGATGGAATCGGCGATGACGACGGTCAGCGGTGTCCAGTTCACACCGTTTGACCCGAGTGCCAGTGACGTTCGACTGCAAGATATCGCTCACGGGCTCGCGAATCTCTGTCGTGCCTCGGGCCAAGCGCGGTTTTTCTATAGCGTCGGCCTGCACTCGATCTACGTGAGCCAGGATCTTGCTTCCCGTGGTGAATCGCGTCGACGCCAACTAATCGGATTGCTTCACGACACACAGGAGGCCTACATTAGTGACCTGATTTCTCCGGTAAAAATACATCTTGAAGAGTATCAGGACCTCGAATCGTGCGTTGAAGATGTTGTCTGGGAAGCATTCAGTCTCAAACCAACCGCTGCTGATTTTGCTGTCGTCAAAGAGTCCGACAGACGGCTCTGCCGACACGAGCTTGGGGTGGTTCTCCCCGATGCTCCAGAAGGACAGCCAAATACTGACGTTGCATACGATCTGTGGGCTGGCCAACACAGAGATGTGGCACAGTGGTTTAGGAACCGAACCAAGCAGTTGGTCGCCGCAACTGATGCAACTCTCCCACAGTAGGTATCTACTATCGGAGTCTTGAGTGGTCTCATCATTGTGAGTGGGAAGGCCGAACCCATTCGTTGTTAGTTACTCCACGCAGTAAGAGCCAGTTGCTTCGTTTTTTGCTCAAAACCACTAGTATCAACTCCGCTACGAAGGTGTGAGGCGTAGCTAAAGACAGGGCCGTAATCATCTCTGTGTCAGGTCCTAGCAGCGATGAACGGCAGATACGCAAGCAGAGTAAACGCAGTACCTGTCACCAATCACCTGCGTTATTTTTATACTGTGCTAAATACATGATAACATATGGCATCATACGAGCTGGACCACGAACAAAATGCGCTCTCAGCAGACGTTGTCCGAATCCGAATCGAAGGGATGCTCGACATCGAGCAGGCCGAAGAGTTGGTCGAAGAGATGGAAACGATGGTACAGAAAGCAAGCGATGACTTCGTCTTTATCAACGACATCAGAGAGTTCGAGCCGCTGCCACAGGAGGGAGTCAATACAATTGAGAAAGGGAAAAAGATACTCCACAATCATGATGCCTCCGCAGTAATACGGATTGTGGGCAGTTCTGTCGTCGGAAAGATGCAGTTCGAGCGCCCTGGAGACGAGTACTCGTTTTTCGAAGCGACCGTCAATGATCTGGACGAAGCTCATGAGCTCATTGACGAGTGGGAACAGCGAGACTGAGTGATCTCTGCTTTCGGGGTGGACCTGTAGCTTCCAGACAGAAATCGACCGTCACAGTAGAGCGGATTTTGCCGATTGGGAACGCTTGTTACCGTCGAGCCCAACAGTGTCACATGAGTCCACAAACGAACGACCATTTCGACCGCGGCGTGGCAGCAATCGCGAAACGGCGGTACGAGAAAGCTGGTGACGCGTTTGCGCGGGCCGGGTGGCAAACGCTGGCCACCCCACGGCCCGACCAAACACCGTTTGGCGCAGATGAGAAAGGATGGGTCGGAACTGGAATTCGGTATCATTTGACAAGTGCGCTCTGTTATCGCGTTGCTGAAGCCGAAAATCGGGCAGGTCACCGCGCAAAGGAGACTGCTGCCGTTGCCGCCGATTTACAGACAGGGCTGACCCATCCCGCACAGCAGGCCTGTTTACAGGAATTGGTCGCGGATGCAAAGCTCGCCGGCGGACTGAACGATGTCGCTGACAGCTACCGTGAAGCAACTGACGCATATCACGAGGCTGCCGAGGCCGTCGACGACCCACAGTACCGGAGCACCACTCCGTTATTTCAGGCAGCAACAGTTCCACTCCAACAGGTGGCACGGAGCACAGCTAACGGTGAAATCGCAATTTCGTGGGAAGACCTTCATGGCACCGACCCAACGACACCAGGGCAGTTTCTCGCCAAGAGAACAGCGTTCAAGCGCCAGCGGTTCCCCTCTCTTCTCAGTTCAGTGCTCGAATCCGGGTATCTCGCTGCACCTCGTGGCACGACAGAGTACAACAATGCGACATACCAGTGCCCAAACTGTGGGTCGAGTGATGTCAACTGGGTTGGGGACAGCACTCTCTGTATGCGATGTTCGACACCGCTGGAACCACAGTAGCGACCTCTCTTTTAATTCGTAACTCTCGACAAAGCCAACTGCGGACCCGCTTATCCGGGCTCATCTCTCGTCCGGGTGGTCTGGTGTTATTTCTCAGCTGAAACAAGCCGATGAAGCGCACCGGACCCAGCGCCGACGCCGGCAACATACATCTCCCCGTTGTGGCGGCCAAGCCACCGAATCCGTTGTAACTTCTCTGCGTCGCCGTCTGCAATAGAGAGCACGGTTGTCGGCCAGCCTGAGTCTTCGGTTGGCCCCCCAACGAAGAGTGTGCCTCCAGCGCGGAAATCACCGAAGATGTACATCCCTTTCAGACCCGGGACTGTCGAGCCACGGTAGATGTTGCCTCCGATGACCGAAATACCACTGACCGGTGAACCCGAGTGGGGGTACTCGATGACTGGTTCGACCAGCGGTTCACCGGCTCTTACAGCTTCTGGGGTGGTGCCGGGACAGTCATCGGTACGGTAGCAGTGTTGCCCCTCTCTGACGTTCCAGCCATAGTTCCCTCCGGATTCAATGTGGTCGACTTCTTCATACTCAGACTGACCAACATCGCCAGCATAGAGGTCTGTGCCGTCGAAAGCCATCCGCCACGGGTTCCGTAACCCCCAAGCAAACTGCTCGTCACGGCCATCAGTCCCGACAAGTGGATTATCTGACGGCACTGCGTACCCAGCCTCGTCGTCGTAGTCGGACGGATTTCCACGTAGGGGCGGTCTAGTCGGGTCGGCATCAACATCGATTCGGAGGATACTCCCGAGCAAGTTCTCGGTGATGTCCTGTCCGTTCCCACCCGCAACCCCGTCATACCAGTCCGCGACGTGGCCGGCACCTTGGTCACCGCCAGCGCCACCGTCGCCGACAGCGACATAGAGGTATCCGTCCGGGCCGAATTCGATGTCACCGGCGTTGTGATTGCCTTGTGGCTGTGGGATTTCCAGAACGGTCCGTTCCGTCTCACGGTCGACACTCCGTCCGTTCTTCATAACGCGAAACTCTGAAAGAACGAACGTATGGCTAAATTCCGAAGGAGTTCCCGGCCGTGACGGTGCCGAGTAGCGGACAAACAGTCGTGTGTCGTCTTCTGGGTGGACAGCAAGCCCAAGCAGGCCCTTTTCTCCACCGGTTTCGAGGTCATCCTGTAACTTGACCAATGGCTCAGAACGCACGCCTCCCTCTTCGTGGACCTGTACAGTCCCGCGTTGTTCGGCGATGTACCGTTTTCCATCGGCGAAGGCAACATCAAGTGGTCCCGTGAGACCGCTAGCAACGGGTTCCAGACCAACGCTGTCTGGCAGGTCTGTGAACACATCACTGTCCGTGTCAGGTGTATCGTGGACAGTGCTTTCAGTCTCAGCAGTCTCATCCTGAGACAAACAGCCTGCAATACCAGTTACGGCAAGCGTTGTCGCGGTCAAAAACTGACGGCGCTTCATGTTTGGGTAATGGGACGGGCGATAAAATGGGTATCGCCTGCGGGAGAGGCAGGTAACCAATTAGCCTAAAACAGGTTCGCCGCCTTTGTAAACTGTTCTGATGGCAGAACGAAGCGCGTTGATATCGTCAAGCGGGTTCTCGTCGAGAATCAAGAAGTCAGCGTGGTTGCCGGGTTCGAGCGTTCCAAGGTCGTCATCTGGGAGCGTCCGCGCTGCGATTGCAGTTCCGGCACGAACAACATCGTGTTCGTCCATCCCGACTTCCTCGACGAACAGTTCGGCTTCGAGCGCGTTTTCGCCGTGTGGCACGAGTTCCGGGCCGATGAAGTCAGTGCCGAGCGCGATTGGAACATCAGCCTCGTAGGCGCGTTTAACAGAGTCGAAGTGAGCTTCACGTGCGTTGTGTGCTTTCTTCAGTCCGTACTCAGGGACTCCATACTCGTCGCCGTATTCACAAAGACGGTGCATAATAGACAGCGTCGGGACGTACGTTGCCCCAGTCTCCAAGAATGCATCAATAACTTCCTCGGTAAGCCAGAACCCGTGCTCAATTGTGTCGACACCGTTGTCGAGGGCCAGACGGATTCCCTCGCTCCCCTGTGCGTGACTCGCGACCGGAATATCGACTCTGTGGGCTTCTTCAACGAAGGCCTGAATCTCGGTTTCGGTAAACTGCGTCTGGTCCGGCGCATCTTTCTCCGAAAGGACTCCACCTGTCGTCATAATCTTGATCAGGTCAGCCCCATCCCGAATGCGCTTTCGTGCCTCTTTACGACATTCGTCTTCGCCATCGGCGAGTGTCGAAATTCCTCGGTTGTTTTCCTCGCGCACCCATTGGTGGGGCAAGAAATGGTCGTCACCGTGTCCGCCAGTTTGCGAAATAAATTGTCCGCTGGTATAAATCCGTGGACCAGGGATGGCTCCTTCGTTGACCGCTTCTCTGAGTCCAATGCCTGTGTCTGACCCCACATCACGAACAGTAGTAAACCCTGCTGAGACGAGCTTTCGAAGGTCTGCCGTCGCGCGCGCAGCCTCCTGTGACACTGGCGTCGTAATCCAGTCAAAAGGGTCCATCGACCGACCGCCTGTCAGGTGGAGATGTGCATCGATGAGTCCGGGAATAACTGTCGCATCCGGAACGCTCGTATGTTTGGCGTTATCTGGCTTCCGTACAGACTCCTGTGTGCCAACATCAGCGACCCGCCCATCAGCAACTAGTAATCGTGCATCCCGGAGTGGATTGCTTTCAGTTCCGTCAACAAGTCGGCCACAATCAATGACACGCTCAACCATGACACAGCCAACACTGTACACGAACTAAGCTATTCGGATATGTTGATGAAATAATGCCAGAGTGTCACTCTGAGTACAGCGATAATCAGGGCAGCATCCGGTGTTGCTCAAGAAGCGTCTCTCGGTCGACATTCGAGACCGCAAGTGCGAACGTGTCAGTTTCAGCGAGATCAGTGGCGTACTCCCAGACCTTGTCGGGTTCGATACCGTGGAGGACAACAGCATGAGGCGTTGGTTTGACGACGCGCATCGCGACCAATGGGGACTCTCCGCGTGTGACGTTAGTAAACACCAGTGCGCGATTCGTGCTTTTCCCGTAGAGGTCGTAGAACTCGTCGCTTGAGAGGCGGCGAATTGCTTCAATACTGTCGATAATAGTGTGGCCAGCGACCGTCTCTCGGCTCCCACTGACGAGTTCTGTTGCCCCGATTGCATCATAATATCGGTCCAGTGGGATATTGGCAGGATACTCACGGAGGTCGTGGACAACATCACTGTCGAACCCCGCCGAAAGAACACGGGTGAACTGGTGGATATGGTTCCCACCGCGTTGCTCGTCGATATTCAGGAGTGCTGTTATTGACCGCTGGATAATATCGATACCCGGGTTTTCCCGCCGTCCGCTTTCGTAGTCTGAGATGACTGACGGCGAAATACTGAGTTCGTCGGCGAGGTCTGTCTGTGCAACCTCGAAGTCCTTTCGCCATTTCTTGAGCGTCGCACCTGGGTCCTCGCTGAGAGTAATCTCTCCTGCGATTTTTTCCGCGATTTGCTCTCGCTCCCCACGAGCCATATATGCACCCACATCCTCGTTCGCAACAAAAGCATACCGATGCTTCTTCACAGTGTTCTATCCGTTTTTACTTAGGCCATACACCTCGGTTGCGTAGCGGTAACGAGCTTCGCTTGTAAGGATTGACTGTTCTACCCTTTATCGTCGGTAAGTGACTGTAACTTGCTTGGGTAGCGCCAAGAGAGTTGTACATAGGGTTCGGCGTCGCTACCCTTTCTGTTAGCTATGCAGTAACCGTCGAGGACAGCTTGGGGTATCGGTATCGATGCGTCTCGTTGCTTCACTGGTTGAACACGGTCGTTCGTGCAGTCACAGTAGTGTTTGCGAGCTAGCGGTCGCTCGTAGTAGGTAGCAGAAACAGCT
Source organism: Halovenus rubra (assembly GCF_026586665.1). Lineage (GTDB taxonomy): Archaea > Halobacteriota > Halobacteria > Halobacteriales > Haloarculaceae > Halovenus > Halovenus rubra. Next base: position 15,592 of record NZ_JAODIY010000006.1, on the reverse strand, counting down.
GCATGTGGCGATTCAATGGTGTTGCCAACTCTCACTTTGTGAGTGCCGTAGTTTAACGGTAAGCTGATACTCACAACACCTGATAGCAACGGCCTATGAGATACATAGCACGGATTCTGTACTGGAGGTAGCTCATTCTCGCTTGATCACGATGCGTGACCGACCCTGAACTCGGCGACAGAGTTTGCTATCCAGCCACCAATTCGGCCGGCAATTAGGCCAAACACCGGCGAGATACTCAGAAACATCACGACGGCAATAAGGAAGAACACGATCGTATTGAGAGACCACGCTACAGTCGTCCCTTCTGTGAGAATAAATACAGAGACTGCAATTATACTGCCCAGAAATCCGCCACGGAGGCCAGCAGCACTCGGCTCTACCGAGCGTTTAACTGCGACAGCTCCTGCGATTGTGGCTCCAACCAACATTACCCCACCACCGACAGTCAGCTCGGAGTTTGGAAGCCAGTTGATCAAGACAGTGGTGGGTAGTGCAGCTATCGTTCCGAGAAACGCAATGTGCCAAGCCTCGGGGATTCGGGTATTCGAGGGCATACGCTGTATTGTATAGCTGTCTGTATACTCTATTTCTTGAGTTTCTGATACTGAAACAGTATCTCATAGAGTACATCCTACACCCACTACGCAGTGATTTTCCGTTTGACCACACCGATTTCTTCGGCGTGCTCTTCGAGAAACTCAGATCGAAAAGCGTAGTGAGTCGACGCATGATTCTCGATGAGGAGACTTCGTTGTGCACACTTGTTGTTCCTTATTTCTCTCGAAAAGGAGCCACGATAAGCCGCTGCTGTCACGCGGTTTGTTTCCTGGCTAAAGACGGATGCACAGTGTTCTTAGCTCACCGTTCAGACAGTGGACAGCTAAAGAACGTCAGTCACCAAACACAGTCTCGACAGAACGCTTTTGCTTTTGGGTTACGTTAGCTCTCGGCTGTTATACTGATTGTTTCCATAACCCTCGTGTATGTGTTCATCTCTGCTTCATATTCGGCGTACGTGTCCTCAAACCCGTCCATCTTCTCCTCAAATTCACTCATGAGTTTATCAAACTCGTCCATCTCTATTCTAATATAACTGCTACACTCACATAGAGCATATACCAAACAGGTAACCATCCGAATGAGAGAGTATTGCTAACTAGTTAGGTTGTTTTGCCAACTGAAGACAGCGTCTTCAGGTAGTAGCAATCGTTACGGCGAAGGTTCTCTGGGTAGACGAACACGGACAGTACAGCCAGAGTCCGTGTTGACAAATGAGAGGGTCCCTCCCGCTCGTTGGACAAGCCAGTGAACAAGCCAGAGTCCAACGCCACTTGAGTGATTGAGCGGTGTCTCTCTCCCTTTCCCAATTGTGTCGATTTCCTGCTCGTTGATTCCCGGGCCGTTGTCGGTTATCGTAATGACGACATGGCTGTCATCGCTACTGGCTTCGTCGGTTGAAACCTCAACAAACGGGTCATCGCTGTTGTTGTGGTCGAGTGCGTTTGTCACCAGTTCGTCGAATGCAGAAACAAGCCACACCCCGCCGCTAACGGATAGTTCTTCGGGCAGATCAACCGCAATTTTTCCGTCTGGGTAGTTTTGTGTATTTGAGGTATACTGTTCTCGGAGTTCAGTAGCAATGTCGAGCGATCCCGTTTCCTCGGCGTCCAGTAACCGTGAAAGACGCCCGACCTTATCACTTCGTGCGACGACACCGTCGAGCGTCTCGATAGCGTCTGACAGTGTCTCTGGCTCGTCTTCGGACGCCATCTTTGCCAGTTCGATTTTTCCCCGGACCACGTTCAGTTCGTTTCTGATGTTATGCCTGAGCAATCGGTTGAGCACGTCGAGGCGTTGGTCGCGTTGACGCCGCTCGGTTACGTCTCTGAGGCTCACCACTCGCCCGGAAAGTGTCTCATATGCCCCCGAGAGCGTTGACACTCGGAGGTCGAATGTCCGTCGTTTCCCATCCCGGTCAAGCTTGATTGTCCCTTGCTCTGCACTCCCATCAAGTCGCTGAGAGAGTGTCTGAGACACTGTCGCTAGCTGATGGCCAAGTGCGTCCTCAGCATCGAATAGTTCCCGGGCAGCAGGATTGAGGTCGATAACGTACTCGTCATCGTCAAGAATGAGAATTGCGTCGTCAAGTTCTGAGAGTAGTGCCTCACGGCCCGCGTCTCGCATCACCGGTGCGACTCTGGCAAACTCCGGTTCTAGTACGACGACCGCGATAATTAGCCCGGCAAAGGTATATCCCACCCCGGCAGGGTTAAGATTCGGCGAGAGCGGACCAAACAGGTTGATTGCATTGAGCGTTCCTGCCACTGTGATGGCTGTCAGCAGGACTGTTCCCTGCAGACGGACATCCTTGTTCGCGCGCATCACCAGTCGCAATACCAGCACCATCCCGACAGTCAGCAAAAGATACGAATAGACCTGATGCCCCCAGAACGCCAGTTCAAACTCCATTGTCAAGACGTTTAGCCCATCTCCGACCGGAATGATATTTGTACTCGACCAGACAGTCTCATGGGCATCGTTTGTCCAGACCAACCAAATGAAAGCTGCTGGTTCGATCAGTAACGCTCCGAAGAACACTCGTCCAATTCGTTGTCTAGCTCCAGTATATCCAAGAGCGAACACGAGCCACGCAACTGGGACAACAACAGATAGTGAGTGACCAACACGCCGCCAGAACAACATCGTATCGAGCTGACCGACAGCAACTGTGAGTCCTTCTGCAAGCGCCCAGAGAGAAGCGCTCACCAAGAACACGACCAGTGCTGTCTCTCCACGATTGTTCCGTTTTACCCAGGCAAAAGTCGCGAACCCAATACCGACAACGGCGGCAAGAAGCATCAAGGGAAGATAGAACGATGCGACCATCCAGCTATCACCCTTTTTGTCAGTTACACCAATAAATCTGGTCGTACTAGACGTATCACTCCGTCCGGATTGGTGTACCCTACCGGGAATGCGCCAGCCGTCCGTTACTGTCGAGCCTGCTTACTCTCCTGCCGAAAGAAGAGAGCTAGGCGGTTCGCCGGCGAGTTCATCGCGATTGTGTGCCGCCTCAAAGCCAAGTTCAGGCCCTGCCGCGATAATACGGGTTGGCGTCACATCGGGGTGTGTTGTATAATAGTGTTCTTTGATATGGTCCATCCGGACAGTGTCGGCGACGCCCGGTGTCTGGTAGATATCCCGGAGGTACGGCCACAGGTTGTCGTACTGGTGGATGAACTGCTTGTTACACATGAAATGCGTATGATAAACCTGGTCAAAACGGACCAGCGTTGTGAACAGACAGATGTCAGCTTCTGTCAATCGATCACCAGCTAGATACCGCTGATCAGCAAGCACGTTATCCCAGTGATCGAGCGCGTCGAAGAGTTCCGTGACTGCCATGTCGTATGCCGTCTGTGACTCAGCGAACCCGGCCCGATAGACACCGTTGTTGATTGGTTCGTAGATATCCTCAATGATTTGGTCGATCTCTTCTTGAGACCCCTCTGGATAAAGATCGATACTCCGCTCGGCAACATCGTCAAACTCGGTGTCAAGCATTCTGAGTATCTCTTCGGACTCGTTGTTGACAATGGTCTCTTCTTTTTTATCCCAGAGCACCGGGACAGTCACACGACAGGAAGCGTTCGGGTCCGCTTCGACGTACAGTTCTCGGAGGTAATCACTTCCGTACAGAGAGTCTTCGGTACAGCCCTCCTTATCCGGGGTGAACTGCCAGCCACCCTCAGCCCGAAATGGGTCGACGTAATCAACAGAGATAGCGTCTTCAAGTCCATTCAGCGAGCGAGCAAGCAGTGTCCGGTGTGCCCACGGACAGGCATAACAGACATACAGGTGGTAGCGTCCACTCTCAGGCTGAAACCGTGCGTCAGGGTCGTCGCGAACCCACTCACGAAACGGCGTCGTCTGTCGCTCGAATTCACCATTGTCGTTTGTCGCTTCGTATGTCTCTGTTCGCCACTCTCCGTCGACGAGTCTGTTCATAGCCTGCAATTAGGCTGCAAACAGAAGACTGCTTGCTTCGATTACGTTGTCGGTAGCGACACGCCCTCAGTAATGCCAAGGATACTGGCGGAAACGTGGCTCTCGGCCCTCGTTGAACGCATTCCGACCCTCGGCAGCCTCGTCAGTCATATAGCCGAGTCGGGTCGCCTCACCTGCAAACACTTGCTGGCCAACCATACCGTCGTCGACCATATTGAAGGCGTATTTTAACATCCGGATAGCCATCGGTGACTTGCGCGTAATTCTGTCGGCCCAATCAAGTGCCACCGCTTCAAGCGCATCATGTGGCACCACTTCGTTGACCATCCCCATCTCTTGGGCCTCAGCAGCATCATAGCTCTTGCCAAGGAAGAAAATCTCACGAGCCTTCTTTTGTCCAACCTGTCGTGCGAGGTAGGCTGACCCAAAGCCACCATCAAAGGATGCCACGTCAGCATCCGTCTGTTTGAACATCGCGTGTTCGTCGCTGGCGAGTGTGAGGTCACAGACAACATGCAAGGAGTGGCCACCACCGGCTGCCCACCCGGGAACGACACAGATGACCGGCTTTGGCATAAACCGAATGAGCCGCTGGACTTCGAGGATATGGAGACGGCCGACCCCTTCCTGTGTCGCCGGTGTCTCATCTTTGTCGTCTTCGTACTCGTACCCGGAGTCGCCGCGAATGGACTGGTCACCTCCAGAACAGAACGCCCAGCCGTCGTCTTTCGGTGAGGGGCCGTTCCCTGTCAGAAGAACACAACCGATATCTGCCTGTTTTCGGGCGTGGTCAAGTGCCCTATACAGTTCGTCGACCGTTTCCGGCCTGAATGCGTTGCGAACTGCCGGTCGGTCGAACGCAATGCGTACCGCTGGGACATCCGTTCCGCGGTGATACGTCACATCCTCAAAGTCGAAGGCGTCGACAGACTCCCACTCAGAACTGTCGAATATCTCTGAAACCATACCTAAATGTTTGGCCACCCGATATTTGTGTCTCGTGGTCCACTCTGAACGGCTGACACCCCGATGAGCGTCCGTTTATATCCGTATTTGCCTACCGGAAGGATATATCACAACTAGGGTTTACTCTGGATACATTCGAGCTAGACAAGACTATCTTGTGCAGGGACAGCTGTCGCAACTCTTCGCTCTCTTACAGGAGCCACCAAAGCTACCGTTCCAGCATTCGGTCCCCACAGTAGATACAAAACGTCGAACTCGCGTCAACAGTCTCACCACAGGCCGAGCAGTGAACTTGTGTCGGTTCGTCAGCTGTCTTTTTGTCGTCATATGCTGGCAGGCGTTCGCCACAAAAATAACAGTACGTATCGTCCGCGCGGGCGAGCTCACCGCAGTCGAGACAGGAGCGCTCAAGAGCCATTTCAGCAGCATTGTTTCCTTCAGCATCTGTTTGGTCAAGCGGTTCTCCACAGTAGTAACAGAAACTGTCTCCCGAGTCAACTGATTCCCCACAGTCCAGACAGTACGTAGCCATTCCCTACAGATAGGCGACGAGCAATGAATAACTGTTACTGCTATGCAAGGGTCACAGTAAGAAGTTCCACAGCCCACAATCCTTGGACACACCACTGGCTGTTGTCAGAAACCAAAACACGTTAGAGAATCGAAATTTCACCACTACATTCACTCAAAATTAGGTAAAATTAAGTGAGAGCGGTTGGTACAGTGTGTCAATCGATGGATTTCACCGATACCCACGTTGCGGAGATGGCAGAGGTTGTCGAGAAAGGAATCAACGCAGCCCAGTCGGAGTTGTTCGTTATCAATCCCACGCGAACTGCTATCACTCAGTTCGTAACAAGTTTGACCGCGGCCACTGACTCTCCAACTATCAGGTTGTTCGTCGATGAATCATCGCTCAAGCCAATTCTCGATGACTTCCTTATCGCTAGCAGACTTGCAGACCTAGTCAATAAAGATCAGCTTGTCATCCGAACGCTTGACGAGGTTCCCCGTGCACAACTGCTGTTGACCAAAGAGGTGCTTGTTTCTGTTGTAGAAAGCGGGGGTAGTGTTGTAGCCCTCCCGTCGACAGATGCCTCGTTTGTCACATCGACGTACGAAGAGTATTCTCGCCGGTGGGACCGCTCGGCTGACTACTCCCTGCGAACGCCACCACTTTCACATGTCCGGGAGACGATGGCCGAAGACATTGGCGACAAAGCCGTCGAAGACTTCAACAGAAGCTTAGAGACCTTAGACAAGGCAGAAGGCGACGGTCAAGGCCTTGATGAAGTGAGTATTGCGTTGCTTGTGGCAGCAAACAACAGGGAACTTCTGTACGATATCAGCCGGTGGGGTGAAGATGTCCGACTCGCGAGCAAAGCAACGTTCTCCCGAACAAAAAACAAGCTCGAATCAGCCGGCGTCATCGACACCGAGAAAGTCCCTATCGAGATGGGACGGCCACGTCTTCGCCTTGTTCTTGGTAACGGGACACTCCTCGACGCCGATATCGAGACCGTTGTACAGAAAGTAAGCGGAGAACTCTCGTAACTACTCTAGCTCATCCCAGAGTTTGGGTGTCGGCACGAAATCGAGACGTGTGACAACGGGCCGGTAGCCGAAAATGAGAACAAGAATTAACACGAATTCGACGAGAACATGCTGCTCACCGATAACTTCTCTGAGTGCTGTCATCACAAGTAATGCGATAGCCACCATCGCGACATAATGCGGGATATATGCCAGAAACTCGTCCTTACTGACCATGCTAACACGTATGGAAGCAGATAATATAAGCCGGTCGAAACAGTCAGCAGACTCTTTTGTTATGAGTGCCGAAGGTCTCAAACAACGGTAACAACGGCAACACACGACGGACAGGTAGCTGTCGTGATACGGTTGCCACGTTCACTGTAGTAATCGATAACCATCTCCGTCTCCGAGATAGGCTCGTTGCAATCTGGACAGCGTCCGAGTATCGTGTTGTCAGCGGTCATAACAGTTCGAATGACGGCCTCCCGTAACTTGCTATGGTTTGTGTCCTCAAAAACATACGTCAGACCCACGTCAGACATCGTTAGATGTTGGCAAAGAGCAGGACCGAGAGGTTCTAGAGGGCACCCGCCTAATGGGGTCATATGGACGGAAAGACCGTCGTGATAACAGGCGCGAGCAGAGGAATCGGCCAAGCGGTTGCCGCCGAGGTTGCAAAAGCGGGTGCACATGTTGTCATCTGCGCTAGAAGTGCCGACAGCCTCGAGAAAAGTGCAGACGAAATTCGAGATGCAGGCGGCACGGTAACAACGAAACGCGTCGACGTGCGTGACGAGTACGATGTCGAACATCTGATGGAGATTGCGGCATCTGAGGGGGGCACAATCGACGCTGTCATCGCAAACGCAGGTGTGTATCACGGCGAAACTGGTCATACACCGCTACAAGAGGAGAGCTACACAGCGCTTGATGACCATATCAACACGAACGCCCGTGGTGTCTTTGCTACGCTTCGAGAGGCTATTCCACACCTCGCGGACGACGCCACATTGCTTGTGACATCCGGTGTCGTCGCACGGGGAACAGCGGAAGGTGTCGGCTCCTACGCTGTTTCGAAGGCTGCTGCCGAAGCAGTTGCCCGTGGCTTTGCCGCGGATACAGAGTACGATGTGGGTGTGATTGATCCCGGGCTTGTCGCAACCGAATTGAATGGTCCGAACGGTCACGAGCCCGAAGATGTGGCTGAACAGTTCCGCTGGGCGCTCGAAGAGGCACCAGCAGATGACCTCGATGGCTCGGTTATTGATAGGCGAACGTTTCGAAAAGCCCAACGAGACCAGTAGAGCTAGTGTTTTGCTTTTCGGAACAAGTTCCATTGCGTTTTGATTACTGCAATGTATAATACACTATAGAAAATATTATAACAGTGCATTACAAACGATGGTATAATGACACAGTACGTATCAACAACACCGGGATTGTGTCCCCTCCCCGATTGGGCCAAAGACCAGCTACAAGACCTGAAAGGAAATCAGAGAGAAGACCTCATTGATGGCACTGAAGATGAAGCCGTTTCCGAGACCTACAGTCAGGTTCGTGACGATCTTATTGCCCAACAACAGGACGCTGACCTCGATAGAGTTGTTGAGGGACAGGGTCGCTGGGACGACTTTCTGGCACATCCGCTTGCTGTTCATGAGAACGTTGAGACACACGGCATCGTTCGCTACTACGATAACAACAACTTCTATCGCGAACCGGTTGTCACCGGTGACCTAACGTTTGATGGTGACGTTGCCTCCGAACTCGAACAGGCAAGTGAGCATGTCGATGCTGGCCTACAAGGTGTGTTGCCGGGTCCGTACTCACTTGCTGACTTAGCAACAGACGAACACTATGGTGACGAGGACGAGTTCCTCGCCGCTGTCGCTGAGTTCCTTGCAGGCGAACTAGATGCGTTCCCTGATGTTGAGACAGTCTTTCTGCTTGAACCTTCCCTCGTCGAGAACCCCTTCGCGAACGAGCGAGGAGAAACCGTCTCTGAAGCTCTGAATACTGTTACAGCAGCAACGGACACCGATGTTGTCGTTTTCCCCTACTGGGGTGCACTTGAAGAACACGTCTACGCGCACGTCCTCGATGCCGAGTTCGCTGCACTTGGCTATGACCTCGTTTCGGACCACGACAACAACATCTATAATATCCAGGAGTATGGGTCACCTGACGACGTTGCTCTTGGGGTCGTTGACGGACAGAACACGCTTGTCGAAGATCCCGACACAGTTCGAGAGCGGCTTGCGTGGTTTGAGGAACAAACCCCACTGGAGGAGTACGGAACAGTGTACGCGACAGCAAACGTCGAACTCTCGTACCTGCCAGTGTCACGCTACAAAGAAAAACTCGCTGTGCTTGAGGAGGCAACAAAACAGGAGGTGGTGGCATGACACGAGAGCAGTTCCGCCCGGCAGACCACCCTCACGATCACTTCTTGCTGACGACCGTGGTCGGCTCGTATCCAAAACCGAAATGGCTCCACCGTGCTCGTGACCTCTGGAACGACGACGAATCGAAAGTTGACGATGAGGACTTCGAGGAGGCAAAAGACGACGCCTCTCGCCTGATTACCAAAGAACACGAACGTGCCGGCATCGACGCCGTAGTTGACGGCGAGATGCGGCGCAACGAGATGGTCGAGTACTTCGCCCACCGTATCGATGGTTGTGAATGTAACGGCCCGGTCAAAGTCTGGGGGCATAACTACTTCGACAAACCAAGTGTCGTCGAAGAAATCTCCTACGCAGAGGAGTGGCTCGTCTCCGAGTATGAGTTTACATCGACGGTCACCGAGCAGCCAGTGAAAGTTCCGATTACGGGACCGTATACGCTTGCAAATTGGTCGTTCAACGAGGTCTACAACAGCGAGACAGACCTCGCATACGAGTTCGCAGACCTCGTCAACGAAGAGGTCGAACAGCTTGTCGAAGCCGGCGCACGGTACATCCAGATTGACGAGCCTGCTCTCGCCACGACGCCTGACGACCACGCAATCGTCGGTGAGTGTCTCGAACGCATCGTCGACGGCATCCCTGAGGACGTACGTATTGGTTTGCACGTCTGTTATGGCGATTACTCGCGCATCTACCCAGAAATTCTGGAGTTCCCTGTCCACGAGTTCGACGTTGAGCTCTGTAACGGAGACTACGAACAACTCGACGTGTTTACCGAGCACGAATTCACGAAAGACCTCGCGCTCGGTGTCGTCGATGTACACGATAAAGAAGTCGAGTCCGTCGACCAAATCAAGGAGAACATTAAGAAAGGTCTTGAAGTTGTTCCGCCAGAGCAGTTGACAGTCAGTCCTGATTGCGGGCTAAAGTTGCTTCCCCGTGACTCCGCATACCAGAAAATGGAGAACCTCGTCACGGCAACACGTGAAGTCGAAGCTGACCTCGATGCCGGCGAAATCGAGTACGGAAACCCAACGGTTCCGGCTGACGACTGACAAGGCTCGCTTTTGGCACTCGGCGATAAAAACTATACGTCCGGTCGTCTTGGGTGCTGGTATGGAAACGCGACGGAGCGTTCTCGGAGTCCTTGGGGTCGCCGGAGTGGCCTCGCTCGCTGGCTGTGGCGTCTTACAGGATACCTTCGAACAGAACGCCTCTCCCGCCGGTGTTGAACAACCGGCTCTCGACCAAACAGGTTTTGAACATCGACAAGACGAGGAAATACAGTTCACGCGCACTGTCGATGCGCTTGGACAGTCCAGAGATCTCAGGCTGACGAACTGGCTCGTTACACATGGAAAAGGTGCCGGCGACGTTGGGGCGGACGCTGCGACATTCCGGATTTTTTCGACTCCGAGTGTTACAGTCGCCGGGAACGAAATCAACCCGATCGATAATTTTGACGACGAACAACTCCTTGCACAGGTCAGCGGCCAGCAGGGAAGTCTCGAAGCAGAGTCGACACAGGTGGTCTCGATTCTCGGTACTGATGTTGAGTTGACGCGCTACAAGACACAACGCGAGGTTGCCGGGGCTGCGGTGACCGTTTTCGTTCACGTCGGTCGGCTTTCGAACAACGGTGACTTGCTCACTGTGGTCGGTGCCTACCCCGAACTGCTCGATGAGTCAGAAAAGATCTACTCGCTTGCACGAGCAGTCGAACATCCAGGTTAGGAGTAGTGCAGGGTCGCTACTCCACAGGATAAAAGACAAGCACGCGATCCTCAGTTGTCTTGGTTCGCTCAACACCGAGCTTGACTGCTTGTCCTATTTCGATATTGCCAGTTTCGATGTTCCGGACCTGTCCAGTAACGTTTACCGGTCCAAACGATGCGATTGCAACAGTATACGGAGCATCATCAGCGAAATCGGGACCGGCGACGTGTGTTTTCGTGTGGGTTAGCACTTCGCCCTGCTCTGGAAGCGCCACCTCCGCGAGGTCTTCCTCACCAGTTTCGGGGTCAACGACCCGTGGCGGGAGCCACCCGTTGCCGCTTGGACTCTCTAGATAATACGGCTCACCCTGTTCAACAGCATCGAGGAAGTCGTCAAACCCCTTGTCTCGTGTGTCGTATCTCATTCTGCCACCTCCAGTACGTGAACGACACAACTTGCCACAGTGCCACCTGCATTGTGAGTCAGTCCAACGGTTGCGTCGTCAACAGCCGAGGAATTGACATGGTCGCCACGGAGGAGTTTTGTCATTTCTGAAATCTGTGCACCGCCTGTCGCCCCCACAGGATGGCCCTTGGCTTTCAGGCCACCTGAGAGGTTAACAGGAAGGTCACCATCGATGGACGTTTCGCCTTCGCGGGCGGCAGTGATTGCCTCACCTGGTTCATAAAACCCAAGCGATTCAAGTGCGAGTACTTCGGCAATCGTGAAACAGTCGTGGACCTCGGCAACATCCACATCGGCAGGCGAGATATCTGCGTCGTCGTAAGCTATCTCTGCAGCGCGGTCTGCTGCTGGCATCCGACACATCGATGCTCGGTCAGCCAGCGCGAAGTTATCACTGTGTTGTCCAGAACCAGTAATTCTGACTGGTGCGTCTAGCCCGTGTGATTCAGCAAACTCTCCGCTAACAAGAACTGCGGCGCTCGCACCGTCGCTCATCGGCGAACAGTCGAACATCCCAAACGGCGAGCAAATCTCTGCAGCGTCGATGACATCTTCGAGTGAGATTGCGCGCTGGAACTGTGCCAGTTCATTTTCGAGGGCATGTTCGTGGTTTTTCACAGCGATGTGAGCAAGATCTTCACGCGAGCCGCCGAACTCCTCGAAGTAACGGTTTGCCATGAGCGCGTACGCTCCCGGGAATGTTACGCCCGCTCGGATTTCCCACAGGGAATCCGCTGCGGCGGCGAGTGCCTGGGTTCCATCTGACGTTGAGAGGTTTGTCATTCGTTCGCTACCACCGACGAGCACCACATCGGCGAGACCAGTCCGAATCTTCTCGTAGCCAAGGCGTGTTGCCACACCGCTAGATGCACAGGCGCTATCGATGCGAGTGGCCGGGGCTTTGACTCCGGCAGCCTCGGCGACCATCGGTCCTTGATGACCTTGCTGTTCGGCAAACTCACCCATGTAGTTGCCGTAATAAACCTCCTCGACAGCGTCACGTGGAACTGAGGCGTCGTCGAATGCCTCGGCAGTTGCATTACCAAACAGCTCACGAACCGTCAGCTCGGATTGTCGACCAAATGGTGTCATTCCGACACCGGCGATTCGAACGTCGTTTACCATTCCATGCCTCCGTTGACCCCCAGCACCTGCCCCGTCATGTAGCTGGATTCCTCAGTAGCGAGGAAGCGGACAATGCCAGCAATATCTTCTACTTCGGCGAATCTATCCAGTGGAACCCGCTCAAGAATCTGGTCTTTGACCCGTTCAGGTACTGCTTCGAGCATATCTGTTTTCACGAACCCAGGTGCGACACAGTTGGCCGTGGAGTTATGATCTGCGAGTTCCAGTGCGATAGTCCGTGTGAACCCGAAAAGACCACTTTTTGTCGTTGCATAGTTTGCCTGTCCGTAGTTTCCTTGCTGGCCGACGACGCTAGATATATTGATAAGTCTTCCATTGTCGGCCTTACGTAAATCGTCGAAACACGCATTCGTGCAGTTGAACACGCCACCGAGGTTGACGTCGATAACCTGTTCCCAGTCCTCTCGGGTCATGTTCTCGAACTTTTTGTCGACTGTAATTCCAGCGTTGTTCACAAGCACGTCGATCTGTCCGAACTCCTTGGTGATTGCCTCATACATCGCCACAACCTCGTCCTCACGCGATACATCTGCCTGTGCGACGACTGCAGAGCCCGGCCCTTCATTAATGATGTCATGAACAGTATACGCGTCCTCCTCGGATGAACGGTAGTTGACCGCAACGTTAGCTCCGGCTTCTCCAAGTTCCTCTGCAATTCCCCTTCCAATCCCTTTCGATGCACCTGTGACGAGGCAGGTTCGGTCTTCCAGTAACATCCTCAATTGTCCCTTCAACGGCCTCCGATATAAATGTAGTTTACAGTCTCTCGGAGCGGTTGTCGGTGTCTCGCATTCAGTGGCAGTATTGGGCTCCCGTACTTTGGTTTTGGGTGAGTGGATTCTCGGTCACCAGCCCAAACAGTTACTGTTCAGCCTGCTCGTCGAGGAGCCGTTCGTACACCGGCCAAGAGGCATCACCGGAGGGTGGATCTGTCGGCGACCCATCGAGGACAACACCATCTCCATCAGTCACACGACCAGCAATACCGACCGACGTTCCTCTTGCTTCGAGCGTCTCGATGACGGCCTCTGTTTTCTCTTCTTGGACGGCGATGACGAGAGTTCCGGAAGAAGTTGCATGCCAGATATCGAGACCGAGCGCGTCTGCACCCTGGCGAACGCCGGGCTGGACCGGGATAGCGTCGGTATCGATACGGAACTGTACGCCCGCACTGCCCGCCATCTCATGGAATGCACCGACCAGTCCACCCTCTGTTGCATCGTGCATTGCTCTGACACCGCCAGTGTCGGCAACAGCCATCGCGTCCCGAGTCGCCTTGGCTTCATCGAGCAACGACTGCGCAGTGTCGAGCGTCGATTCATCGAGAGAAACTAGGTCCGGAAAGAGCGTCGTCAACAGTCCGACCGATTCGACTGCCGGCCCTTTGGTCACGAGAAGGACATCCCCTGGCCGCGCACCGTCAGGATAGATAATGTCCTCATGGTTCCCAGCAGCCATGATGGTTCCGTGCCCAACCCAAGGGAGCGAGCACTCCTCGTAGCGAGCCGTATGGCCGGTCACGATAGAGATTCCGAGGTCCGTACACTCCCGGTCGATTGCTTTCCAGACTGATTCAAACTCCTCGTCTGTCATTCCGGGAGGTAACGAGAACGAGACAGCAAGGTGGCTTGGTGCCAGTCCGGAGACTGCAACGTCGGTAAGCAGAAACCTAATCGCGAACCTTCCAGCCCGCTCCAGCCCGATTTCGGGCAGAATCGAGATAGGGTCCGTTGCCAGCGCAAGCGCAGCGTCACCAACATCGATAACGCCGAAGTCGACGCCGTGGGCTGGTCCCTTGGTGACATCCTGCCGTGTCGCACCGAGCCGTGATGCAATGACAGTCTCGAAAAACGTGCGGTCTATCTTACCGGTATCAGGCATCTATCTACCGTCCGACCCCTATCACCTTAGCTCTCATCAATTGGCTCGGCAAAGGCGAAGTTCGGTTTCACGTCAGTGACTTCAACATGGATCTGCTCACCTTCGGAGGCGTCCGAGACGAAAATTGTGAAGCCGTCAACTTGGGCGATACCATCCCCTTCTGACCCTGTATCGACAATCTCGACATCGATCTCATCACCCGAGCGAACCGGCGCAGTGAGTCGGTTACGGGCGACCAGATACAACTCCGAGGATTCATCACGGCAAGCGTCGGGTCGCATCTGCCGGACATACTCGAAGGCAGACTCGATACTCGATTCGAGGTCATCGAGGTCGCGACCATCGAACACTTTCACCACGAGGTCACCGCCTGAGGTCAAGATATCGTCGGCGACTTCGGAAGCCTGTCTCGCGAGGTGAACCGACCGTGCGTGGTCGAGGTCGTACTCTCCGGTCATATTCGGCGCCATATCCGAGATAACGACGTCAACTGGGTTATCGTCGTCTCCGGCTACTACGTCTCGAATCCGGTCTTTTGTCCGTTCCTCAGTGATGTCACCGCGGATATACTCAACAGTCGCATTTACGTCTTCAAGCTCGTCGATACTCTGGCGGTCGACGCCAATGACGGTTCCGCTGTTTCCGACTCGCTCGGCAGCGACCTGCATCCAACCTCCCGGTGCAGCGCCGAGGTCAACCACCGTATCACCGTCGTCGAGGAGGTTCACTGCACCATCGAGCTGTGCGAGCTTGAACGCCGACCGCGCTCGATAGCCCTGTTGTTTTGCCCGGTTGTAGTACTCGTCTTTTCCGGTCATACGTACCCCTCCGAACGTGGTGGCAGCGTCTGTGCGGAAGCTGCCGGCAACTTCGCGTTCATATCGTAAGTAACGCGGCCAACCGGGAAAGGTACATCGGAATGAGCGCTTGAGTTCGTCTCTGAAACGACAGGTGAATGGTACAGAGACAGAGAGATCAGCGTCGCCTGAAGACATCAGAGAACAGTCCGTAGGCTGTTTCTCGATTTCTCACCAATCGTCTACTATATTTTCCTGCGTATGTAATCGTAGTTACAGCCATCAGTATCAGCGATGGTTTTCTCTATTTACAAACCGTCTCAAAAAGGTCTGCGAACTGTTCGATGCGTCTTCTTTACTCACAGTAACGTAGACAACTGCTTGTGCTGTCGGAGTACCTGTCAAGCCTCGAAAGACAGATAGAAGAAACGATTAAACCGGAGTTTGAACGTAGAGAATTGATTTATTTATCCGTACCGTTTGTCCAGATAGAGCAATGAACGTAACTCGTCGCAAATTACTGCTTGCAGCCGGCGCTTCAGTCGGTCTCGCTGGCTGCATTGAGGGTGTCATAGAACTCTTGTCACACCGTGATGATCGTGCTTCCCGGATTATCTCCTCGTTCGTAGTTGGTGATCGCAATAACGAGACGCAGACACAACGACA
>NZ_JAODIY010000005.1 GCF_026586665.1 Halovenus rubra | reverse complement strand
TGCACTCCAGCATGGAAGCTGTATTGAGAATTAGCCTCAGTTTCCCGAGAGTATTCTCATCCATAGGGTAGTTTGGCCACGTGTTACTGAGCTATATGCCACGGGTCTAAACCCGTGCGACTAGCATGGCTAAATCGGACTCCGATAGCAATGGCCTCCGGCAGGATCAACCGGAATGTTGCCTCCCAGAGGGAGGCGGTTAGGCGGGAACACATACGGTATGTGTTGCTAACTTGCTATCGACTATCGGGACACTCGAGAACCGACCGAGTGTCACCGAACTACCAGAGCTAACATCAGATCCCATCTATACGGCGGACCGCAGGGGTGGAATCCTCATTTCCTTCGGACCAGATTGTTTGGCGGTGAAGGGTATAAACCCTTCGAGTTGCCATCGAATCGTGTCCAGTGCAGTCGGGCGTTGTCGACCCCGACCGAACCTCGTTGTATTCACCCGGAATGCCCGTTTCCACTTAAGGGCATCGGATTGCCTTGCCCCGGGTCGTCCCGGAGTAAGGTGATTTACAGTCTGTCACGAGTGCCCTGTATCACTTAAGGGCGTCGAACGACAGACGGGTTCGGCGGGGAACGTCGCCCCGCGCTGCTTCGTATCTATACCGAGGAGGCAGGATTGTTTAAGGCCGTCGAATCGAAACGAGTGTGATAGTCGATTGAAGGTATGAACTAGTTGTCTTGATTGAATGTTGGTAAACACTCAGGCACAACGGTACAGAAAGATGTGTGGCGGCGTCAGGACTGTATTTCCGAGTTGACTTCAAGCAGTTCGTGGTAGCGGTTCCGAATTGTGACCTCAGAAACGTCGGCCACATCGCCGACTTCACTCTGGGTGAGCTTCTGGTTGGTCAGTAGTGATGCAGCGTAGATGGCAGCTGCCGCAAGTCCGACGGGCGACTTACCGCTGATAACACCCTGTCCGCGGCCGCGTTCGATCAGGTCCCGCGCGCGTCGCTCAGCCTCCTCTGAGAGGGAAAGCTCAGAGGCAAACCGCGGGACATAGTGTTCTGGATCTGCGGGTTTAACTTCAAGTTCAAGTTCGCGGATAATGTAGCGGTATGTTCGGGTGAGTTCCATCCGGTCGACGCGAGAAACGCGTTCAAGTTCGTCGAGCGAGCGCGGTGTTCCGGCCTGCCGTGCCGCCGCATACAGCGACGAACTGGCGACCCCTTCGATAGAGCGGCCGGGAAGCAAGTCGTCTTCGAGCGCGCGTCGGTAGATGACACTTGCTGTTTCCCGAACATTTTCAGGCAGACCAAGCGCGGAGGCCATCCGGTCGATTTCGCCGAGGGCTTGCTTGAGGTTACGTTCCTTGGAGTCGCGGGTACGGAACCGCTCATTCCAGGTACGTAACCGTTGCATCTTCTCGCGTTGGCGACTCGACAGCGCGTTGCCGTACGCGTCTTTGTCTTGCCAGCCAATGTTCGTCGACAGGCCCTTGTCGTGCATCATATTTGTCGTCGGTGCACCGACGCGGGATTTCTCGTCTCGCTCACTCGAATCGAAGGCACGCCACTCCGGTCCAGGGTCAATTTCGTCTTCTTCGACAACTAGTCCACAGTCGGTACAGACAGTCTCACCGTGTTCTGCATCTGTTGCAAGACTGCCGCCACATTCCGGACAGACGTCTTCTTTCTCTGTCTCGTCGTGTTCGGTCGTTCGCTCGGTCGTTCGCGTACGGGGTGGTGATTCACTCATTTTTGGATTTTCTGTTGCCGGATAACAAACCTACATATGTCTGCCGGTCGTTTCGCTAATGTCTGGTTAGTAATTCACACATATAAAAGTTACCCCACTATTTTACAATCTGATTATAGTAGAGAGCATCGAATACGGCCACAAAGATCAGAATAGCGTGTGTTATTCCGCGAGTATGTATTGAGAAAGTGTCTCGTGTGGGCCGGGCAGTGTGACCAGAGGAACGCAGTGGCCGGTGAGCAGTCACCGTTTCAACTTACTACGACCGGCGATATATGTGTCTAGCGCACATACATTTCATTGGGTGAGCAGTAACCGACCCGGATACAAGCAGTATGATTTATCAATGAGCGATGAGCAGTCCGCCGGTCCAGAGGGTCCGTCCGACACAGATAGTCCAGACGCCTCGAAGTCGTTAGAAGAACAATACTCGCGCATTATTGGCCGCTTTGTTCAGGGAGTCGAACTGGCTGCGGCTACCGTTTTTGCAATACTCTTTGCAATCGGGGTCATCGACCTGATGTTACAGATACTTGAGGCAATGCAGTCTGGGAGTATCACTGACCCGCTCGTCGTTATTGGATTTATAGATACAGGTCTCCTGTTGCTCATCATTGTCGAGGTATACCAGACGGTTCTTGCGTACGTCGAGGAAAACAAGACCCGACGAATCGTCCAGCTTGTTATCTATACCGGAGTCATCGCGATGGTTCGGAAAGCCATTATTTTTCGAACAGGCGAATACGCCTCGACAAAGGATGCCCTGTTCGCTGCTGGCTCCTATGGAATCATTATTTTTGCGTTGGTTGCACTGCTCTTTGCCGAACAAAACTATGGAAGCAACGCCGGATTACTCTCCGAAGAGTAAGTTCAATCGTGAATGGTTGCCAACACGTGGCGCTGGTGAACTACCCTACTCGGTCGCTCCGCTCCCCTGCGTTGCTCCTTGAGGACGGAGACGTAATCCCGGAGTACAGTTAAAACACAGAGACACCTGCTATGCAGTGTGAAATCTCACGGACACACAGGGGTTCGGCGTCGCGTCACATGTACAGACACGTACCCTGTGTTTATCGTGGGTAACAGTCCAATTAGGACCGTATCAATCGGACCAATATAACAATCACGGCGTCGAATATGCACGAAATAGGTGCTGGCTACGTTACACGGTAAACAGATGGCCCTCCTGTGGGACAGCAAGCAGTCCAAGGCGCGCGCCCGCGTCTAGCCAAGCGTGCCCATAAGAGAATGCGGCAAGTGCATTCACGAGGTCGTCTTCCTCACGGAAGTGACGGCCATCTTCGAGATACGAACGGGCCATCTCGACACAATCAGCAGCACCGTTCGCCAGTGGTGTCTCCGGTTGTGACGCAATCTCAGCGGCAGTAAGCGCCTCGTCAAGCAACTGCTCGTATCGGTCGGTTTTCTCTGTCAGGTCGGCCATACAGACAGTTTGCGCTCGGCGTCCATAGATCTGTTACTTCAGACAGAACCGGTCACTGGGTCATCATGGAACCCTTCAACCCCATCGAGGCCAAGGACAAAGTCAGCGTCAAAGACCACTGCAGGCGTCTCGAACCCAGTTGGGAGTGTATCCATCGCGTTGAGGCGCTGGAGCGCCGTTGTTGTGGCATTGACGGTCAATGCGTACGGATCAGGCGTTTCGAGTCGAGAACAGACGGTTTCCTCGCCATGTGATGCTTCGCCCCAGACAAAGACACTGCCACGTTCGGAAGGGGAACCGACTAGCCAGCGAGCCAACTGCTGAACTGTCCGTTTTACCGGCGTGACCGCGAGCAGCGCTGAAAGGGGCTGGGTTAGCTGGAGTGTGTGGGTAGCCAGTTCAGGGAGGGCCATATACGTCTCGATGTTTTCAATACCGGTAGTGTAGTACGCTGTCGAAACATCAGCAAGCGGGAGAAGACCCGCGTTCCGTGAGCCGTTACCGAAGTCAATTTCTTGCGAGTGAGAACCAATCGTCGCACGTTCCAAGACACCATCCCGGCGGATGCATGCACCACGGCCTGCATGCTCAACTGCAGAGGCCACAGTTCCACCCGAGACGTCAGTCCGTGCCTCGACACCAAGCCGGAGCTGCGTTGCGTCCGGGAGGCGGTCATGAAGATGACAGGCCAGACAGTCAGTTGGAACAATATCAAACCCGAGACCGGGGAGGAGCGGGATACCGGCTTCCTCGGCTTCTCTATCACGCTCGGCAAGTGCCTCAAAGACCGGAAGCTCGCCGGTGATGTCGAGATATGCTGTCCCTGTATCGAGACAGGCGTCGACAATCGGGTCGGCTGTTTGCTCGAAAGGACCAGCGCAGTTGAGAACAGTCTCAACCTCGTTCAGGGACGAGTTTGCGTTGCTCGGCTCAAATACTCGTGACTCGACGCCGAGTTCGACTCCAAGGCCGCGCGTTTTTGTCCCGTGTCGACCAGCAACAATAATATCAAGACCGCGTTTGGCTGCCACACGGGCAATGCGTTCACCAGTGTAGCCGTATGCACCGTAAATTAGCGTCGTCATACCGGTACGTAGCATTCCCTCCCAGAAAAGCACCAAGTTGCTATGAATCTCTGAGTGTCTCGATAATCCGTTCTGGAATCGCCTGTGGCGGACAGATATCGTCGACACAGCCAGTCTCGATTGCGTGTTCAGGCATTGTGGCGATGCTCGCGGTTGCTGGCTTCTGGACAATAACAGTCCCACCGGCATCAGCGACGTGTTCGACACCGACTGCACCGTCTGACCCCATCCCAGTGAGGACAACAACAACAAGTGGGTGCTGGCAGACTGCTGCAGCAGATTCAAGTGTCACATCGGCCGCAGGGCGGACATTGTGTACTGGCTCACTCTGTGTGAGGTCGTAAGATATTGCTGTCCCATTGTCGTTTCGAGGAACCAGATGATAGCCTCCTTTGCTGACGACAGCTTCACCCGGCTTGACTGAGCCTCGATGCGTTGCCTCTTGAACAGCAAGTTCAGAAAGGGTATCTAGTCGTTGGGCGAACCGGGCAGTAAACTCATCGGGCATATGTTGGATAACGAAGACACGGGCATCAAACGTCTCCGGGAGCGCTGAGAGTATTGATTGTACCTCTGGTGGCCCACCGGTCGATGCAGCGAGGACCACTGTCGCCGGGGATGTCGAATGCAGCGGTTCCGGCGTTGCCGTTGCTGTCTCGGTGGATGTCGACGGTATCGCGGAGACATCGGCTTGTGCCACGAGACGGACCGAATCAACAAGATCCTCAGCGGACCGAAGAAGAGAAGTCGACACCTCACCGCCGGGCTTCATAAAGAAATCGACGGCACCGGCATCAAGTGCCTCGAATGTCGTCTCTGCTCCCTCTTCGGTGTACCGGCTCAACATCAGAATCGGCGTCGGATGTGTCGCCATAATTCGTTTGACAGCCTCGATACCGTCCATTCCCGGCATCTTGACATCCATCGTTACGACATCTGGATTGTGCGTTTCGACTGTCTCGATAGCGTCGGTCCCGTTCCGTGCGTCGTCAACGACAGTGATACCCCCCTCTTCGAGTACTTTAGTTATCTGGACACGCATGAACTGAGAGTCATCGACGACAACCGCCTCTACCACATCTTCTCCGTCATGCATATGTACGTACCATTTCTGTATGTGCTTCTTACCAGTGGCTAACAACGATTTCGACACGCGTTCCTTCCCTGTCCCCAGCACCAACTGTAATATCCCATCCGTGTGCCCCAGCGACTTCTGTCGCTATCGAGAGTCCTACACCAGTTCTGTCCGGGCACGTGGTATAGCCAGCGTCTATGACGTATTCACGTTCATCAGCGGGAATCCCAGGCCCGCTGTCCGCGACGTAGAACCCAACGCTTTCCGAGAGTGGGCCGACCTCGACGGTCATCGTATCGTCGCTATGGAGAGAGGCATTCTCCAAGAGTTCGTTCAATAGTACTCTCACACGTGCGCGCTCACCAACAAACTGGAAGTCCTCGACAGCAAGGTCGTGTTGTTGTGTGTTCACATCGGACCAGCAGTCCTGTGCTAGCGACGCGAGCGAGAGTTCTTCTGTTTCCTCGACAGGGTGGCCAACTTCGACTAGGCTTACACCACGTTTCATTAGTTCATCCACCTCAGTCAGAGCGGCCTCAACAGTATCGAGATGAGAAGTGTCCTCGTCAATCGATGCGAGTTCAACCCGACCGGAGGCGACATTCAGCGGGTTGCTGAGGTCGTGAGAAACGAGACTCCGCAGCGATTCCAGTCGCTTGCGTTCGCGTGTCAACTGGGAGGCTGTCTCAAAGGCATCGATTCGTCGGCCAATTGCCGAACCGACCGACGAGAGAGTCTCCTCGTGCGTCCGGTCGGAGCTGTCCAAATACAAATGAAACACGCCGTACTTTCCCTTGTCTCCGTGAAGCGGGATTGCAACGAACGATGCGTACCTGTCTATATCTGCACCAGCTGCAGCCACTACTCTCGAGACATCGGAATGGTCAGTTTCTGCTCCCGTCCACACATCGCCGCTTGCCTCGACAACTCCCGTCAGTGTTTCACCGTCTGGCTCCAGCGTTGACGGGAGTGACGTAGTCGATGGCCCGCTACGTACTCTGAGTGTACTTCCCCGCTCGGTCCCGACCCAAACGAAGCCGACTCCAGAAACAGTTATGAGTGAGTCGACGAGAGATGTTCCCAGAGCTGCCGGGGAGTGTGCTTCATCGAGTACCGTGTGAACAGTGTCG
Source organism: Halovenus rubra (assembly GCF_026586665.1). Classification (GTDB taxonomy): domain Archaea; phylum Halobacteriota; class Halobacteria; order Halobacteriales; family Haloarculaceae; genus Halovenus; species Halovenus rubra. Next base: position 211,850 of record NZ_JAODIY010000005.1, on the reverse strand, counting down.
ACTGTCTCACACAGCCACGTCGGCCACCTGTCCGAGTGGCCATGTTCGGGTGGTGTCTCGTTGCAGTGGTCCCCATCCATACCACTGACTCGGTTCGCAGTCACCAAAACTGTACTGGCGACTGGCGGTAATGAGACAGACAGAATGAATTGACACGACAGATCAGAAAGTTATGCGAAGATAGTTCCTCAGTTAGATACGCGACAGACAGTCTATGATCAATGCACGAGACAGGCTACTGTAGGCACGGCTGTCAGGACAACGGTTTACTATGACCACAGCAAAATGTAACAGCATGGCCGACGAGTCAGACACAGCCAAAAAAGCAGGCGGCGGCAGTCTGACGGGAAAAGAGCGGACATGGCTCGATGCAGTCCGCAACGCTGACACACTCGACGCACTCACGTCGATTATCGACACGGTGTCAGAACACGATGCCTACCTCAAGGCAAAAGAACGCTGGAAAATACTCCACAGACGGGAAATAGACGGCCCAAAGAGCACAGAGAGTACGATACCAGGGACACGAGTCGCCGTCGATGGCCGACCGGTGTTCGTCCACGGCGTTACGCACGCCGATACGCAAAAAGAGCGGTGCTTCCTCCGCAAGCATATCACAAATTACCTCGACAACGGGGCCGCGGTATACTGTGAACAGGGTATCCGCCCAATGTACTTTGCAGATATGGACGATGTCTGTCAGGTCGACGACTACCGGTGGGCAATGCATCACTGTCGCGAACAGAATATCGATTCGCACATACCGGGAGAGATTAACCGAGAGTTTGCCGCTGACGAGCGTCTCGGAGCAGACCTCCGGTCGGTCGCCTCAGAATTTCGCGAACGGACATTCACGCTCATCGACGCCGGGAAGAACATGTACGGCGACCGGTTCACTGCTGCTTTGGGTGATATCGCATCGGGGTTTCTGACCTCACATGAGGAGCTTGCAACTGGCGAGGATTTCGTCTCGTTCCAACTCTCTCAGCAGGCTGCTGCTAACCCGTCCCAGCTCGTGGAGTTACAACAGTACTACGAGACAGTGTTTCTGCCACAACCCCTCGAACGTGAGTGGTTGCGACGACATGACCCTGAACTCGAACTGTTCACGCACGCGCGCAACGAGCGGATTGTTGCATATGTGCTCTACAACGCTCCCGAAGACACGCCAGTCCATATCATCACTGGCGCTGCCCACCAGCCAGGAATCAGCTACTATCTGCAGGCGTACCGTGACGGTGAGTGGACCATTCGACCATTTGAAACCGTCCCGTGAGAAAGAAAACAATCACTCATCGAAACGGTGGGGAACGTCAGGACGTTCGATAAGTTCGCCAAACGCTGCCGCTTCGCGCGTTTCTTGTTCAGCCTGTGGAGCCGTATCTCTGACTCTGTGCTTGATTGTTCGGAGTGCCGTCTCGTCGTTGGCCGCGAGTTCGTCAGCGACAGCTCTCGGTTCAGCGCTGACGCGGCTGAGTACTCCCGCGTCGAGAGCGTCTTGTGCTGAGAGAACGCGCCCCGAGAGTGCGATATCTAGTGCTATACTTTCACCGACAATAGCAGGGAGCCGTGCCGTCCCACCCCACGCGCCAAACAGGCCCAGCGACACACCGCTTTCGGCCAGCGTTGCCTCCGGCGTCCCAACACGAAGGTCACAGGCAAGCGCTAGTTCTACACCGCCACCTCGTGCCGGACCGTCGATACCGGCAACGACGGCACCGTCGTACTGTTCGATTGTTCGGGCCACACGCTGACCGTGCTCGGCGAAGTCAACTGCTGACTCGCGGTCGAGAGATGCAACGGTATCAAGGTCAGCCCCAGCACAGAACGCACGACCAGCGCCATGCAGGTAGACCACTGGCTCCGTAGCATCTTCAAAGGCTGCTTCTAGCGCGTCGAGTCCTGCTGGAGTGAGCGCATTCTTCGCAGCCGGCCGGTCAAGTGTAACTACCCGAACCGAGCCGTCGACACTTGTGTCAATCACCTCAGATCTCCTCGACATCTGCCGCACTGTCCTGAATTGCCTGCTCGAAATTGCTGATTTCCGTGTCGATATTCCGCTTGAAGAAACTCTCAATGCCAGGCACTTTTCCGTCAACAACAAACCGGTTGACAACGTGACATCCAGTTTCCGTCTCGCTCAGTTCGTGTTCGCCGGTGACAGTCATTACCTTCGATGTGCCAGCGAACTTGACATAGTTTGGTGGGTCGCGTTCGACATCTCGTGTCCGGACCGAGACTGTAGAGCTGATAACAGGAATCGGTAAGCTAAGATTCCAGATAACGTTGTTGTGACCGCTCTTACCGCGGACCTCGTAGGAATCGACAACGCCGATTGTCTCTGCTCTTGTCTCTTCGTCAGACAACAGTGGCCAGACCACATCAATCGGCGCTTCGACGTCAAACGCGCGCTCCACCTCGACAGTCATACAGTTATGTAGGGTACTCCGGTAATTAACCCTTGTTTATCATCCAGCAACCGACTCAGAGTGATGGCGTTTCGTGGACGCGTAACTCGACATCACGTTCTTTTCCCTCAAGGTCGGCGACGACCCGTTCGACAACTCTTCGGCCCTCGGTTTGAATCTTCGGGATAACGCGGTCAAGAATCGCATCGAAAGAAATCAAACGTGGAAGCGTGAACGCGTCCCGTGTCGCGGTTGATGTATCGAACTCGACGATGAAAAACACCTCACAGGCCGGTTCAGTGTCGTCATCCACCTGTTCGTCAGCCGTCTCGACGCGCCAGTACCCGTTGGCGTCGATATCTTTGACAGTTTCCCAGTCGATACGCCACGGCGGCTCGACATCAGTGACCGCAGAGCGTGCGGTATAGGAGAGTTTCCACCACGAAAAGACGAGGTCGTACTCGGTGCCGGGGTCTCCGTCACCGTACTGTTCGACACGGTCGAGATACTTCGAGTAGCGTGCGTACCGCGGGAAATCGAGGAGAAATTCGTAAACATCCTCGGGAGGGAGGTACACGTCGGTGCTGATTTCGAGACGTTGCACATGGCCCAGTCCGTCCCGGGAGTACTTTCCTGTTGTGCACGCCGACCCCACGAGAGACCCCAGACGAGGTCATTGACCCCCCAATGATTGGCTGTCTGGGTCTTCCGGTGATGTAAGGGTAGTTTCAAAGAGCTTTTTAGCTCCTTCACCAAGGTACGGACAGTGACAGAAGTTTCCGTCGTCAGAGAGACACTGGCGCATTCGCTTGCGGACGTCGAGCCGCCTGCGTTCCAGGCCCATCTCCGGAACACGCTCGGCGACGTGTCTCTGACACCAGCTATCCTCACGGTTCGGACTGCACGGGTACTCGAACCGTCATTCGACGAGGCCTCCTGTGCACTTCACGCTGCAGGCGTCCAGCTCACCTACGAGGGGCTTCGGCTGACACGCTCGATTCTCTCGGATGAGTTATGGACCCAAGACAGTAATCAGAGAAATTACTACCTTGACTTACTGGCTGCAGCCGTCCTGGTTTCCAGGGGGTATTACTACCTCGCTGATTCAGGCGTGACAGACCAAGCCGTTGAGGCGGCACGACGCTTTGGGCGATACCAGACATACGACCAAAACGGTGAGCTAACTGAACAAGAGTATTCGCTGGAAGAAGATTTCATCGCGCTCGCGGTCAACGCGGGCGCGGATATGGCACTCCAGACGGTCCCACCGTCGATTACCGCGTACGGGGAGAGCCTTGCGCGGGACATCGGGACCCAACCGCTTTCCGAGCCCGAGCCAGCACTCGAAGGCGTCGAAGAGCGGTTAAAGACGCTTGCTAGCGCGCCTGAGGCAACTGAAGTCGACGAGTACGATGAGTAGTATGTGGACGCGCCACAATCTGCGCTCAAATCGAAACGTTCAAAGACCAATCGCGGTAACAAAGTGATGCGCGCCTGGGTAGCTTAGCGGTAAAGCGCGTCCTTGGTAAGGACGAGACCCCGGATTCAAATTCCGGCCTAGGCTCTTTTCACAACTTGACGGCTGAACAGCGACGACTATCTGTTGTATTCACCTCTGTTGGGATTCGAAAGCAGTTATCGGCCCACGGGTACTGTAGCCTTTCTCAAGAGAATCTGCGACAATAGAACGAGACCACACCACGCCATAGTAAACAACAAATAGTGCATAGCATGCTTACTGTCTGTGTATTACTTTTTAGGCTTGCCAAAACCGAAGTCGTTTTATTGTTTTAGGTTGTCCTAAATCATAGGTGCCGAAGTAATCGGTTCAACTCGGACCACACGCAGAGAGGCGACAGCCAACAATAACTCACGCAAACGGGCGGCATACGCGAAAATCAGGCAGACACGGAGATAAGCCAACATATGGTCGGAACGACACTCTCAGAAATTAGAGCGCATATCGAGCAACTTGCCAGCGAATCAGGCGATTACTATATTGCCTGCAGCCGGACACGTGAACGGCCAGTGCCAGCCGCTGGAAAGCGATTCGACGACCGGGCGACCGCACGGAGCGCGGCTCGTGCTACCGAACAGTATCGAACCGCACTCCGGCGGTACGACCCACAAGTTCCGTACTACGATCTGATTGTCTGTCAAGAACTGGAGTCATTGAGAACGGAACGCAGCGACAACCAGGGGTGTGGAGGGTATCAAACCCTTTCAGAACCAGTACTCAACGGCTCTTCGCTTGACCTAGCGTGTCCCGAACGTGTCGAGTTCTGTCACCGGGTGGCAGCGGCCGTCTTCGAGACGCTCTCTGATTTTGAGTTCGAGACCGTCGAAACAGCAGTTATGGATGCCTATTTCGAGTTGGCCGAGTCAATTGACAACCCGGACGACCTCTGTCTGTGTCTGCTTGAAGGTATCGCGACAGAATTAGATAGCCGACTGGAGCCTGCCAAACAGGGGCAAGTGCTCACGGAAGCCGCAACCCGAGTCGGGCCGACCGACATCTCACACAAGCCCCTCTCAGTGACACTCAATGCGCTCGAAGAACGAGGACTGCTCGGGAGCCACACTTGCTCACCATGGTCTCTCCACCCGAACAAAGGTGCCCGGTCAGTTGTCGTCCAGCTGTCGGAGTACGAACTTACGCCCCAGCGTGGCCGACTCCCTGTTCTTCCAATCGCAATTGAGTTGTACCGTCGCCGGCCCAGTCACCCCCCCGCTTCGATTCGCGTCGTCGAACAGAACAATAGCTGGCAAGCCACATTTGTCTTCGCAGAGACAGCAGAACCGAATGGTCTCGCTACCGCCCCAATAACTGCAAACCAATAGTATGTCAATAAAAGAAAATATCAACCAGGCACGCGTTCGTGTTGAAGATGAACAGGAAATCGTGGATGGCAAAATCGACGGATTTGATTCGTTTATCGACCGAGTGACCGAGCTTTCCGTCGAGTCGCCGTCGTCGACAGCCCCCGGTATCACGGCTACTGGCGGTGGGCATTTTGGTGCTGACTCGTCGGCGGATGACCGTTGCCGAGCAGTGCGGACCGCTTTTGCGGAGACGGTCCATCCACACAGTCTCAACGATATCGACGGCTCCGAATCGTTGCTTGAGACGATTCGAAGCGAATTTACGAACTCAGTTGCGGTGGCACTTGCCCCGACAACAGAAACCAGTTTCTCCACAGAGCTCAAAGAGATACTCCTCTCGGAAGCGAATGCGCGCCGAGCAGAGGTCTCGATATTCAGTCAAGTGCTTACAGATGAGACAACCCGTATCGACGCTGCCTGTGAGGCTGTCGACGAGATGACCCAGTGGATAGTGACTGTAGACCAGACACCACTGACTGACGAGGGGTTCGACGAGTTACGAGAGCGGCATGAGAGATTGTGTAGATATCGTGACCGCTGTGACGAACTTGTTCAGCAACGGCAGGCGTTTATACAAACGAGTACCAGCGAAAGTGCCGATATCGGGATTCAACACGAGCAACTGGTTTCGTATCTCTATCAGGATCTTCCAGTTGAGTATCCCATTCTGTCCACCCTGACACGTTTGTACACGGTATGTGCTGAATGTCAGGATGTCGTTCGTCAGCACCTACTCCGGAGGGCCTGATATCTGATGAGTCCAGGTCCTCGCCGACAACGCGGCCAACTAAAATCGTGGCTCTATCTCGCATTGTTTGGCTCAGCCGATAGCGTCGATGACGACGAAAATGACACGTTGTCGGACACAACTCGGAGCCAAAACACCAATGAGAACGCATCCAAAGAGTGAGAAGTGGTTCTGGCCGGGGCTGACAGGGGTCGATTCCGCCGGAGTGTCCGATGAGAGAAGATATCACGTTAGACTTTCGACGAGTACCTCCGCTCGTTGCAACTCGGTTCTGGACGGTCACTGTTCCTCAGCGGCCACAAACTGCCACAACGATGTGCTGATAAGATGAGCAAGCATAGAGAGCAACTTGTCGGTGCGCTGTTCGACGTGCTCGACACACAGGGCCATAGTGAGGCCCAACAGCTACTGCTTAAAACCTATCAATCACACGCAACGACGGACCGTGAAGAGTTGCTTGATCAACTCGTGGCTGACCTCGTGACGATTCTTCACCGTGAACTGACGCCACAGGAGGAGGTCGATATTCTCACCACTACCGTTGAGTACGTCGTCAATCGGTTCGTCTCAGTAATCGAGGTCGCACCTGTCGCCATTGTCGTTGTCGGGGACGACGGGGCAATACAGCTATGGAATCAAGGTGCAACTCGGATATTCGGGTGGGAAGAGTCGAGCGTTCTCGGAGAGTTCTTTGTCCAGTTGTTCCAAGACACGTCGGACACAGTGGCGTCGTCTGTTTCACAACTCGAAGAAGGAGAACATCTGACTGGAATCGAAACGCAGTGTCACCACAGAGACGGGTCACTTCTCGATGTCCGTCTGTGGGCTGCGCCGCTGTACAACCACGATGATACGTTCACCGGCGCAACGTTCGTCATCAGCGACATTAGCGCTCAAAAGCAACGAGAGCAGCGCCTTACTGTTCTCAATCGGGTACTGCGACACAATATCCGGAACGATATCACGGTTATTCAAGGCCATCTTGAACTCATCGCCGACACCATCGGAAAAGACAATGAACACATCGAGACGATTGAACGACACCTCGAAAACGTTGTCAGTTTGAGTAACCGTGCACGACAGATAGAGAAACTCCGAGACACTGAAAAAGAAGAAGCGCTTACAACGTTCTCGTTGGATTCTGTCGTCGACAATCGGCTAACCCGTCTTCAACAAAACTGGCCGGCTGTCCACATCGATACACCGAGTCAACAGCCCGCGCCTGCCGTTGCTCACGAACTCCTTCCCTATGCAATCGATAACCTCCTTGAGAATGCAGTCGAACACAACAATTCGGACCCTGCTCGTATCCGGGTTGAGTTATCGGAGAGTTCCTGTAATCCCGCGACGCATATCAGTCTCGTAATCGAAGATAATGGCCCTGGCCTTCCGGATATCGAGAAAAAAGTACTGACAGCGGAGACAGAAACCGCACTGTCTCACAGTACCGGTATAGGTATCTGGCTCACTCGTTGGATTATCCGCAGTTCCGGTGGAAGCCTTCACGTCGACGCAGGCCGTTTCGACGGAACGCGAATCACGATTGAACTGCGCCGGCCAGACTGTCCTGGCTCGTACTCTGAGTAGGAGAACAGCCCCAGACTACGACGCCACCGTAGTTGAAAACAGACCACTCATTATCGTAGTGCCAACAGTCTTAACTCACCACTGACCGACACGCTATACAGAATGCGGACACGTCGAAGCGTTCTGGCTACGGGATTTGCCGGTCTGGCCGGTTGTTCCGGTATCATCTCACGCAGTCACACCTCTAGAGAGACCGTCGAGTGTCTCAACGCAGGAGCGGCCAGTGCTCGTATTGGATTTGTCGGTGATGTAATGCTTGGACGGAGTGTGAACGAAAGGTGGACCGGGGGCGATCCGGCTGGGGTCTGGGGGTCAACACTGTCACAGGTAGAGGAGTTAGATGGTCTTGTGCTCAACCTAGAATGTTGCATTGCCGAAGATGGCGACCGCTGGCCGGGCAAAACGTACTACTTCCGGGCAGACCCGTCGTTTGCCATCCCTGCACTGGAGCGTGCAGGAGCTTCCGTGGTCTCACTGGCAAACAACCATACTCTCGATTTCGGCAGTACTGCACTCAGAGAGACACAAGCCCATCTTGACGGGGCAGAGATAGCATACACAGGTGCCGGCAAGAAGCGGAATACGGCAGTTGAGCCGGCTGTATTCGAGAGCAGTGGACTGACTGTTGCCACATTCGCACTGACTGACCAGTATCAGGAATACGCAGCTGGGAAAAGCGAGGCCGGTACCGCTTTTGTCGAACTCAGTAATTCGATTCCCTCGACACGACGACTTGTTCAGGATATTATTTCTCGCACACAGTCACATGACCCGGACCTCATTGTTGCGTCGCTTCACTGGGGCCCCAACTGGGAGACAGAACCCGACAAGACACAGGAAGGATTCGCTCGGTGGCTCGTCGAGCAGGGCGTCGATGTCGTTCACGGACACAGTGCTCACGTGCTTCAGGGGCTCGAAGTGTATCAAGGCCGGCCAATCATCTACGATGCAGGTGATTTTGTCGACGATTACGTCGACTACGTCGACAGGCAAGGCGTCCGCAACAAGCGAAGTGCGATGTTCGAACTGGTCGTCACCGACGGAACCCTTGACGAGTTGCGCGTTGTCCCGATACACATTAAAGACGAAACAGCGACGCTCGCCACAGGCGCAATTGCCGATTGGGTCCATGACACCATCGCCGAGCGGTCGGCCCCCTACGATGTCCAGGTCAAGCGCGATGGCGACGTGCTTTCGGTCCCGCTTGGCGAGTGCTGAGTGTGGCCTTGGATGATAGATTTTTGTGGTCGGTGCCGAGAGTGTGGCCGTATAGGAGTGACAATTGCTGGTAGTGGCAAAGGTTTTTTATATATGCGCCCCATATTATTAAACGAAGAAAACATACGAAATAAAATCGTTGCTTTTTTCTATCAGTTCACGGTAGCTACGGGTCCGGCAAAGATACTAGAATAGCTTCGAATCAGCGACCGAGATGCCAGCAACATTGCCTCCGACAACACAACCGGACCCCATTGCCAGTCAGACAGAGAGTCCACTCTACAATCTATGAGCGTTGAACACCCACCAGCGACCGAGAGCACACACGACAGAACAGACCGGCGCGATGACCACATCGGAGCAGTGGCCGCCAGAGTCGCCGACTGGTTGACGACAGCCACAGACGACCCGGCTAGCGAAACGCAATCTCTGGATACACAGCCACGACGGCGAGATATGGTCACCCCGAGCGCCACACGTATCGGCTACGCTCAAAAGCCAGAAAACGAGATGGCTCCGCGCGTTCGTGCCCTTCACGAGGAACGCCGTGCCGAGTTGCAAGGCAACAGCGACCGCCTCGAACAACTAGACGTTCTTCGGGTGACCCAGGCACTGTGTAACTCGCTTGACCTCTCCAGTTGGGAACGTGACCGCGTTCTTGGCGTCGTTTCGGAACTCGACCCAGCGGACCTCGGTGGCCACCGGACCATATCGCGGGTTGCGCTCGTCCTCGCTGGGCGGGTGGTCGATGCCGAACGAAACGCCTGGCTTGGGCTCGACGACAAAGAGTGGGTCAAGAGCCAACCGCCTGCACGCCTCCGTGAGTTGACTGACCGACTCCAGCGGCTTGCAGAGAGCGACGAGTACGCCCGCCTTCTCTCCGCGTGTGACCTGACGCCTGCCAGTGTAGACCAGCTTGAATCAGCGCTAGAACGGGAACTGGCCGACCACATCGACGACGCCGCGTTCGGCCGTTGTCCTCGGAACGACCCGGCACTCCCTGCCTTCGAAGGAACCATCTGAGAGTACCACGGTGGTTTAACATCGTTCGTGTTCGATATATTGGCCATGAGCGAGTTCACCGAACTGGTCGATGGAATCATCCACGAACCCACACAGACAGCGGGTCACGGTCTCGACCTGACTGTCGCCAACATCTACGTCGTCGAAACACCGGGGCGGGTCGATTTTGGCGGCGGGGAACTCGAAGACGCCAGCGTGAGCCCACACGAGCGCGAGAAGCGCAACCCCGACGACGACTACGAATGGTGGAATCTGGACGCAGGGACGTACCTTATCGAGTACAACGAGTCACTTGTTGGGGGAACAAGGGTGACAGTTCAGCCACGGGAAGCGGTGCTGGAACGCGGCGTCTCCCATCCAACAATTCGAGTGTCGTCGTTGCCACGCGTCCCACTCACAGTCGGCGGTGCTGGTCTCAAAATCAAGGAAAACGCACGCCTTTCGACAGTTGTCGACTCGGCACCGACACAGAACGCGTAACCGCTCGAGAAAGTTACTTCAGGTGGCCGACGTTACTTTTCGAGGCGGATTTCGTCGATTGCTGACTCCTCGCGGTAGACGATGGTTATCTGCTTGGGTTTCTCTGTAGCAGTTACGGTCGTCGAGTCTCCTTCAGTGACTGTTCCCTTGCCGTCCCAGGCGACAAGTCCGTCAGTTACCTGTGAGACGTATACGTCGAGGTATGTCGCTTTGATATCGTCGCCGCCGGCGTGTTTGATACGAACTTCGCTCTCGTCCTCGTCGTAACTCGCCTCAAACTCGGCGGTCGGAATGACGACGTGTCGTTGCAACTCGTTGTCCTCGGCGTCGCTGGCCCACTCGATAACGACAGTTGTTCCCGGTGAGAACGAACCCACTTCGAGTTCGTCACCACCTTCGAGCGTGTCGTACTCGTCGGTAAACTGTGCCTCCGTTTTCGAACCCCCAGCGCGTATTTGGAAGTGATTGGCTTGACGTGGGTTCTCTCCTTCGTATTTCGCAACGAGCGTCCCGTTACGAGTCTCGAAGTCGAAGGCGTACTGTGGCTTTGGTCTGTACCAGAAGAGAATATCGTTCGCTGTTGTTTGAGAGGACTCGTTAGCTTCAGTCCACACAACTTGAACTGTCAACTCCGGTGAGACATCCTCGACTGTCACACTATCACCAGCAGACAAGGTTTCGTGTTTCTCAGCAAATGGGTTCTCAGTTGGAGATTCAGTCGCTCCGAACGTTTTGACATCGATTCTCTCTGGGTCAGCAGATTCTTCGCCGGTGTACGTTAGTTCGACCTGCTTTGTCTTGAGATCATAGCTCGCCTCAAACAGATTCTCCCCGACGACAGAGCTTCTGAGCTCCTCGGTTGCACCGTTGTCTGACCAGCTAAGAGACACCTTCGTGAACGGCTCGACCGCCGTGGTCACTGTGTCTCCCTCGTCGAACGTAGTAAACTCGTCACTTGGCTGTATCTCTGCTGGCTCGTCACTGATACTGATTTCGAGCGCGTCCGCGGCAATCGACTCGCCGCGTCTGTGCGTGATTGTTGCTGTCCCGTTCTCGTCGTCGTATTCAATCGTGAAATTGACCAGAGGCTTGAGCACACGCTCTTGAATAACCGTTGACTCGTCACCGGCAGTCCACTCGACAGAAACTTTCGAACCAAGTTCGGCCGACTCAAGTTCGACGGTATCCTGACGTTCGAGCGTCTCGTGCTTGTCGGCCAGTTGTGTCTCCGCCGCCTCTCCATCGACGAGAATACGGAAGTTGCCGGCGTCACGTTCCGTATCGTCGAAATACTCCACGACCGTTGTTTCGTTGGGCTCCCGACCGATGTGTATCTGTGGTGGCCGAGCACGGTACCGAATAACTGTCTTCTGCGGACCGAACGTGCCCGCTGGCTTGTCAGGAATATCGAGTTCGAGGTGGACAGAGTCACGCAGCGTGATACCGTCGACAACAATCGAGTCGCCATTTGTCAGGTCGCCGTCGATAGACTCAAGCGGTTCGGTCAGTTTCTCATCCTTGTACTGACGCTCTCCATCGACCATCTCGTGCCAGTCATGTTCGATCAGGAATAAATCAGGGTCGACAGGCGTCTCGCCCGTGTAGGTCAGTTTGACTGTCTCTGCTGCTGGGTCAAACATCGACTCGAACAGTGTTTCTCCGACGACCTCATCGACATAATCGAAGTACTTCGTTCCCTTCTCGTTGACCCACTGGAGGAAGACATTCGCCACTGGTCCGGTGTCGACGGTAAGCGAGTCACCGCTCTCGAAGGTGTCTATGTTGTCGGCGGGCTGGTCGTCAGCACGCTCGCCGTTAATCCAGAGTTCGAGTGCGTCAGCAGGAATCGCCTCACCGTTCTTGTGTGTGAGCGTGGCAGTGCCGTCGGCTTGGTTATTCTCCAGCCGGATTGAAGCATCGGGCGACGCCTCCCGACTTTGTTCGGGTGGTGCCTCGATAACTGTCGAGACGTAGACAAAGTCATCATCAAACGTTATTTCGCTGTCGACAAGTGTACCCACTGCGATTTTCTGGATAATCTCCGAAACTTGATCTTCGTCAAGATCAGCCTCAGAAGCCTGTTCGAAGACGAATTCGTTTTTGAACGTTCCCTCTTGGCCACGGAGTGGGGGTTGGACCTCAAAGCCACCCCCGATCGATGCAAGATTCTCTGCTATCACCGGAGGGAGCCCAGAGGTTAGATCCGTAACATAAACAAACATCTTGTACTCTTTGAGCCGCTCGAAGGCCACATCAAGAGACGAAATACTGTCGAGGGCGGCGTCTGCGTCGCCAGTACCGACCTCGTAGCCAGTCCTCGCTACCTCAATACGACTCTCCTTGTCGGAGCCTTCAGCGAGTACAGCCAGACCGTCGGTGCTTGCGACTGCAAGCTTTTCGTCGTTAAGCGTGCTGACTCGCCAGCTATCAGTAGTTTCGACTTCGTCACCGGCCTCAATGCGGTCGAATGTGCCCTTGACAGCACTGATCGACACTTCCTCATCAGCCAAGGCCCAAGCAACGTGGTCAACGTTGTCAGGATCGAGCTCGTCGAGTTTGGCAATAGCACCGTGACCTCGCATTGACTCCGAGTCTTCAGAGACTTCGGTACGTGTCAGTCGGACGAATGTACCGTCAAGTTCCGACGGCGCGGGAATCAAATCGATTGCGTCGTCCGCTTCACTGCTCTCCTGTGCAGTTACTGTCCGACCGGCAAAAAGTGTAAGCGCAATACCTCCAGAAGTTTTGAGTATGTCTCGTCGTTTCATGGGGACCTCATCATGACAGTGAAGTGTCGAAGTACTTAGTTGTGTATCATTTTCTCTGTTTCAGAAATAGAAGTCAGCTCCCGAGACGGACACGGCTACCCACGATACCGAACACTTGCTTCAACTCGGCCTCACAGGGAGTTTGCAGCAGTGGTCTCCGCGCTGACGAATCCAAAGTTCCTGAACAAAGAGAGAGGAACAATGAAGCAGTCGTATCGGCGGTGTCGTAGGCCCTGTTCCACTTCCCGGCACTGCTGTCGTACTTCGCGGCCATGTTATAGACGACAGCCTCTCAGCGCGCTGGAGCCACTTCCCGTTGAGCGTCTAACTCAAAGCCGGTTCGTACTGGCCGTGCAGACCCATATCGAGGATACCATCCGACAGAGACAGCACCACCAAACAGCCATGACAATACAAGAAGAGTGCCATTGGCATCCAGATACCGACACAAAAACAGAGCTGTTCAATCTCAGGTATTTCTCGTCCGAGAGTGATGGTGTAGCTTCGTTACCGAGGTTGCGAACAGAAGTGTGACCGAACGTCGTTCGCTTGGATGGCTGGTTAGGAGAACATCCAAAGCAGTTGTACAACGGTCGACAGTCGCAGTCCTTTACAAGTAGGCGGCGTCCCAGCGAGTCGGTTTCCGCGTGTTCCCGCAGCCGTCACATTGGATACGACCCATCGCGTCCATTGCGTTGGCAAGCGATTCACACTTCGCACACCAGTAGCCGTAGTGCTCACCATCTTCCTCGGCGTAAACGAGGTGGAACTGACCAAGTGACCCCGACTCCGTCGCCGTGTGGTCGATATAGACCGTCGTCCCGTCGACATGAAGTGCCTCAGCATCTGTGTCACCTTCCGCATAAATCTCTTGGGCGTAGCTCGTCCCGTCAATATCGACGGTCTCCTCGCCGACTTTCTCCATTCCGTGACGTTCGTAAAATCCCCCACCTGCTGTGTTGACAGCGAGTACGCGCCCTAGCAGATTTGGGACGCCACGATTTTCAAACGTTGCTCTGACCTTCTCAAACAGTCGTTCGCCGTACGACTCTGTTCGATAGGCTGGGTCGACGTGGAGCCAGTAGAGTTCGGCCGTCGATTCGCCGGTCTGTTCGGCGTCTGCAAAGCCAACCACTTGCTCGTTTTGTTCGGCGACGAGCAACAGCTGTTTGTCTTGCTGAACACGCTCATCAAGCGTCTCCTTGGCGTACCATTCATCCACAGCCGCCGTGATAGTAGTTGGGTCAAGGGGGTACGAGGCTTCGAGCGAGCGACGTGCAACATCTCTCAGTGCTGGTTTGTCATATGGTAGCGCATCTCTTATATCCATATGTGGTATTCGTTCGATTGGTCCATAAACGCTGTGGCGGGTGAGTGGTGACTTGTCGAAACTGTTCGACACGATAGGACGGCAACACTCTATCGAAGACCCACGTCATTGTATTGTGCCGTCAAACCCTTCTCGAAGAGTTCTGTGAGTGGCATGAACACCGACTCCAAGAACGCCCCACCCTCTCAAATTCACTACCGACACAGTGCCCGACAAGATAAAGTATCTTTAAAACAGGTATATAATAATGAAAATCAAACGTGTTTCGACCGGCAGCGAGGGACTAGATGAGGTGTTGGCTGGGGGCCTCATCAACAACCGGAACGTTCTCGTCCGCGGGCCGCCGGGCGCCGGCAAAACGATTTTTGGGCTCTACTTTTTATCAGCGGGCGTTAAGGCTGGAGAGGCAAGTCTCTATGTCAACATGGGCGAGCCACAGACGTACGTCGAAGAGACAGCTGAGACGTTCGGTCTGGAGGCTGAGGAGATTTCTTTTCACAACCTCTCGCCAACAGAGGAAGAGTTCACAGAAGACAGCTCTTACTCGCTGTTTGAATCTGCCGAAGTAGAGCAACCGGAGTTCGTCGCTCACCTCCGTGAGACAATTGCCGATGTCAACCCTGACCGGGTGTTACTTGACCCGATAACAGAGTTCCGGTATCTGACGAGCGATGAACGGCAGTTCCGGACAGGAATTCTTGGCCTGCTCGACCATCTCAAGGACGTGGACGCAACAGTGATGCTCACCTCACAGGCTAGTGGGGCTATCACCGACGACGACCTGCAGTTTCTCGTCGATGCGGTCATCTCGCTTGAGGTCGACGAGGGCAGTCGAGCAGTGACTGTCTCAAAGTTCAGAGGCTCTTCGTTCCGACGTGGTAAACATTTCTACGGAATTAGCAAGGATGGGTTGACTGTTTGGCCGACACTCGTCCCGGGCAAACAAACGCGGGAAGTGCCAGCTGGCACGCTGTCATCAGGCGTCTCAGAACTCGACGAGTTACTGTACGGCGGCATCGAGCAGGGGACCGTAACAATCTTGAGTGGTCCCACAGGTGTCGGGAAGACCACGACTGGGTTGCAGTTTCTGACTCAAGCCGCACTTGGTAACAAGAAAGGCGTTCTCTTCCAATTCGAAGAGTCCCAGCGGACACTTCAAAAGCGGGCCGACGCCATCGGTATCCCATTACAGACTGCACTGGAAGATGGACAGCTTTCTGTCGTCGAGATTGACCCAAACGAGTTCACAGTCGGTGAGTTCGAGCACATGGTCCGAGAGACAGTCTCGGACGGGACAGAGGTGGTGATGATTGATGGAACACAGGGCTTCCAGCAAAATCTCCGTGGGATCGAAGACCCGACGAGCGCACTGTTGCGAGTTGGTCGGTTCCTGCGGGCTGTCGGTGTTTCGACGTTTCTTATCAACGAAGTCCACAACATTACTGGCGACTTTCAGGCAACGGAGGAACGGACAAGCAATCTTGCCGACAACATCGTTTTCCTGCGCCACGTCGAGTACGGCGGTGAGATGCGGAAAGTTATCGGAACGCTAAAAATGCGAACGAGCGACTTCGAGCGGAGCCTTCGTGAACTCGAAATAACAAAAGACGGCATTCAAGTTGGAGACCCCCTGCCACAGCTTCGGGGCATTCTCACGGGCACCCCGGAGTGGAATCCCTCCGGTAGTGAGACGGAGTAGCTGTTTCGCTTCTCGACAACGACCCAACAAGGGTACAGCGAGGAAACACAATACATTCCCGGCAAAATCATGAACGGATCTCAAAACACGCTAACACAGATGGACCGCTTCTGTCCGCTTTCGAAGCACGTGGACAAGCGTGTATCTAACGACAGAACGCTGGCCCACGTCCGGCACCGAGTACACGAAATCATTAGCGAGGCGTCACCAGTTGGACTCAACTGTTGTTCGGTCAACAGTGCGGTGGTCTCATCATGACTGTTCGTCAGGGGTCGTTTGACGAGCCGGGGCCTGACTCCGAGGCAACACGGATTCTCCCATTGCTTACCGGAGATGGAGACCAGCGCCTACTGGTCAACTGGGTTGAGTCACACGAGGTATACACACTTGTCTCGCCGGATGAACAGGTCAGTTCGGCTGATTTCGACTGCTGTATCCTCGATGGGGATGCATTAAAAACGCATGGCGAGACTCTTCGAGAGAGAGAGAGAAAGCGTGAGGCTGAATCGGTTTTGTTGCCGTGTCTCTTGCTCCTTCCAGAAGCGGATATCTCGGTTATCAGTACAGACCAAGGCGAGATTGCAGACGGTGTCGTCTTTGAAACCGTCGACGAGGTCGTGTCGATGCCAATCAAGAAAGCAGAGTTAGAGTGGCGGACAAAGGCATTATTGCGTCTTCGGTCACAGTCGCTCAAACTCGACAGAAAACAACAACAGCTGCGGAAGTTCAAGCAGGCAGCAGACGCGGCCGGGCACGCTATCTATATTACTGCTCTCGATGGGACTATCGAATATGTCAACCACGCATTCGAGGAGATGACTGGCTACGCGTCATCTGAAGCACTAGGGGAAACACCACAGATGCTTGATTCCGGGGAAATGAGTCCGGCGTACTTCGACCGGTTGTGGGATACAATTTCTGGCGGCGAGGTCTGGAAAGAAGAAATCATCAATCAGCGAAAAGATAACAGCGTGTACCACGCATTTCAGACGATTGCACCGGTTATGAACGAACACGGCGAGCCGATAAAATTCGTCGCCCTGCAATCAGATATCACACAACGTGTCGAGGCCGAGCACCGACTTGAGCGGTTCAAAGATATCGTTGAGCGTGTCGGCGATCCAATTATGTTACAAGATTGTGATGGGCGTTTCTGCCTCGTCAACGAAGCTTTAGTGGAGTACACTGGACACACCAAACAGGAGCTTCTGGGCAAAACAGAGTATGCGTTTATGGACGAGGAATCAGCCGCCCGTATCGAGGCACGCAAGCAACAAGTCCTCACACAGGAGCACGCAGTTCAGTATACGATTTCACCCAGTTTCTCAACGGTTGAGTCTGCGACCTTCTCGACAATCCGATATCCCTACTACGGGGAAGAAGGAACAATCGAAGGGACAATTGCAATCTGTCGGGATATCACAGGTCTCCAGACCCGAGAAAACCAGTTGCAAGTAATCGATAGGGTGCTCAGGCATAATCTCCGCAACAATATGACGACAATCGGGATGTTTGCCGAGAAAATAGCAGCAGCAAACAGCGGTGAGACGGCCACAGACGCTGAACGAATTCATGCGACAAGCCAGAGAATTAACCGCACTGTGGAAAAAGAACGGAAGATTACGAAATTCCTGACAGAACAGCCAGGCGAGCGAACCGTCGACCTCGTTACCATCGTCGAATCTGTCTGTGGCAGGATATCAGACAAATATCCGGCAGCAAATATTTCGTGTGACCTGCCAGACGCCTGTGCAGTACATGCAACGTCGACACTCGAACAGGCCTTTATCGAGTTACTGGAGAATGCAGTAGTCCATTCGGATAAAAAAGAGCCATCTGTCGAGGTACAGTTATTGGCAAACTCCGGTAACTCAACACTCCACGTTGCAGACGATGGGCCAGGTATCCCCGAGATGGACCGAAAAGTACTGACTCATGGCACCGCAATCGAACAACTGTACCACGGGAGCGGTCTCGGCCTCTGGCTTGCTCATCTCATTGTCACGTACTCGGATGGCACGGTAACATTCAGTGAAAATGAGCCACGAGGCAGCGTCGTCACAATCCAGTTTCTGTCATAGTAATGTGCCGTTGTGCTTGCTGAGTCAGTTTCGGCAACGCTACAAGCAGAAACACTGCCACCTCAGTCACGCATCGCTGCCATAAGTGCTTTTACGAGTCGCTGAGCGAAAGCCTCGTCGTTGATGTCAGTCTCGGACTCGATAAGTTCGACATCGTCGTTTAGATGTTCTTTGAGTGACCGAACAAGCGCTTGGTCAGCTGCAGGGTTGTGAAAGCTCTCACCGGGGACATCAAGCAATGAAAGTCCACCCCGTGGTACTGCAAGCGTCGTCGGCCCGGTGGCTGCGTTGAGTTTGTCTGCAATGAGTTTGCCGAGTCGTTTGTTCTCTACTGGGGTCGTACGCATCAACGTCACCTGTGGGTTGTGACTGTGGAGCTGCCGGTTCTCGAATTCCTCGGGGACAGATTCGCGTGGTCCGAAGTTAACTATATCCAGTGCACCCAGCGAGACAACCTGTGGAATAGCAGCCTCGCCAGCAGCATCAAGCCGGGCCGAGCCAGCCGAGAGAACTCCGCCAACGAGTTCGTCTGCAAGTTCGGTCGTCGTGACATCGAGGACGCCGTCGATAACCCCTTCACGAACCAGAGACTCCATTGCCTGCCCACCGGTTCCGGTAGCGTGGAAGACAATCGTTTCGTACCCCTCATCTTCGAGAGCGGTTCGGGCAGCCTGTACACACGGAGTTGTCACACCAAACATCGTGATACCGATTGTCGGTCCAGTATCGACCTCGACAGCAGGGTCGGCGGTAGCCATACCAACAACTGCCATCGCAGCGTTTGTGATGACCTGTCGGGAGAGTTGGTTTAGTCCTTCCACGTCCACAACAGAGTTTATCATTGCAATATCAGTTGCTCCAACGTACGGTTCAGTATCTCCCGACGCCATCGTCGAAACCATTACCTTCGGAACGCCGACAGGAAGTGCCCGCATCGCCGTGGTGGCAATCGATGTGTTCCCGGACCCACCAAGCCCGAGAACGCCGTCGAGAACGCCTTCTTCGTGAAGCTGAGTTGCGACGGTCGCCGCACCATCAGCCATCACCTCGATTGCCGTACCTCGGTCGGCGTTGTTACGAACTGCCCCAAGTGACGTGTCGGCACCGGTAGCAACTTCACTTGCTGTCGTATCAGGCTCGAATCCTGGTTCGTCAAGAATTCCCGTATCGACGACGTGAACCGCTGTACCGCTGGCTTCAAGAACATCTCTGGCAAACGCTATCTCTTCGGCTTTCGTATCCAGCGTTCCGATGAGAACAATAGCCATCTTACAACTCTATCTGTTTGAACTCTCGTGCCTGCGTTTCGATAGCATCTTCGGTCGGACGTCCTTCGAGATTCGACGCTCTAGAGAAACCGACAACACCAGCCGTTTCGGGAAAGATGTATTCGGCATCGTCAGGCCAGGCAGTTGGTCCGCTATGACAGGGACTCACCACAGTTTCAGACGCCGCCTTGGCAGCATCGTGATGTGCCTGGACGCGCTCAGCGAAAGTATCAGGCTCAAGTACCGTTTCCGCGCCACTATCACCAGATGTTATCAGTCCCATGTGGAACAATGATGTCGGCACCTACTTCGGTTATTTGGCGTGGTTTGGACTCATTGAAGACGTATGGACACGTGAGCATGCCCTGTTCAGCGGCCTCCTGAATTATATCAACTTCCTTGTCGTATCCTATCTCCGTCGTCTCGATGTTTTTAAATAATAGAGAACACAGTGACCGCGAACTTATGAGACACACACCAGACGTATGAGAAACCAACAAAGACACCTACCAACGACTGTGTGTTGGATATTTGCCGAGTCAGACTGCAAAACTCTGTACAGCCATGCTGGAACACCGGGGCAGTTCCAAGCGAAAAACAGCCCAACGTTGGGGCGCTACTCAGACACAGCAGGCCAGACAGAGACCGCCTTCAGACAGGGACAGCGGAGTCGACGCGACCACAAAAAGGTTATACACGTACAGTCAGCTAGTAGTTCCAAGCACAGTTGTCTCGTCAGGTCGGGCATATTGCGGTTTATTGAATCGCAGTGAAATCGAATGACAGGGGGACAAGGAGATAAGACACGACAGTCCGAAGGGTGGCACTCCGCTGTAGCTGGACCACCACAACAGCCCATCAGTATCCTGTACGTCGGCGATGAGTGGACTGACGACATTGTAAGCGCTATCGACGCTGGGTCAGAGAATTTGTCTATTACGACTGTGACGACCTCTGAGACAGCGCGAACAGCGCTCAATTCGGAGTGTTTTGACTGCATCGTCGTTGAATACGTTTTCCCAGAGCAACACGGCACAGAGTTTATTTCGGAGGTTAACGGGTTTCTTTTCGAGGGGCCAACGACTCTTCTTGCAAGCGCAAAAACAGAGCCTAGCCCGGGCGCAGTGGTAGACGCAAATATCACGGCGTACTTCCGGGCCGAGCAGTTATCGGCTGGGTACACCGAACTCCGCGATCGTATCGAGACGCTCGTCCGGCAGAACCGGTTACAAAAGCGCGAGCGACTTGAAACCGCCTTCGATATCGCTGATATCGGTGTCTGGGAGTATAATACCGAGACAGGTAAAATCTGGCTAGATGAAACCGCTGGGACAATCCATGAGTTATCGGGTGAGAGATGGCTGACACTCGACGAGCTTATTAGTTTGTACACACAGGAAACACAAGCGACAGCTACAGAGGAATTTCATAGAGTGACACAGCAGGGATCAAGCGTTGATGAGATACTGCAATTAGAGACCGAAGGCAGGCAGTGGGTCCGTGTTCGTGGGCAGCGCGTGCCCAGCGACGACTCGTGCATTCGTGTCAGAGGATACTGTCAAGATATTACACACCTCAAACAACGAGAGGAACACTTCAAGGTGCTTCACTCAGCTGGACAAGAGTTAATGCAAGCAACGTCGCGAGATGACGTTGCAGAGATAACCATCGAAGCAGCGAAAAACATTCTCGGATACGCTAGGGCAGTCATTCGTCTCGTTGACGAGAATGAGACGGTACTCCGGGTGTATGCGACAACAAAAGAAAACGTCGAAGCCGCTGGGCAGCGCCCGGATTACCACGTCGGAGAGGATGTCCCGGCTGCCCGGAGCTATCGCCGTAATGAGTCCGAAGTCTTCGACGATTTGGCTGGAACCCAAGACGAGTACGAACGGGGGACGTTACGGTCGGGGCTGTACGTACCAATTGGCGACCATGGAGTGTTCAGCTGTGGCGATCCAAAGACCAACGCATACGATCGGACGGACAGCCAAATTATGCGCATTTTGACAAAGCTCGCCGCTGCTGCCTTGACCCGGGTTGAATCAGACCGGATACTTCGCCAGAAAAAAGATCAGCTCGAACAGTTCACCGGAATCGTGGCCCACGACCTCAGGAATCCACTCAACACAGTGGTCTCTCGTCTCGAACTTGCACGCAGGGAACCGGGGGCAGGCCATTTCGAGAAGATAGAAGACGGCCTCACGCGCATGGAAGCGATGATTGACGACCTGTTGACGCTCTCTCGTGCGGGCAAAGCAATCGAGGATGTAACAGCCGTCTCACTCAAAAGCGGTGCAGTAGAGGCATGGCAACACGTCAATGCAGAGAGCGCACAACTGACTATCGAGGAGAGTGTAAATATCAACGCAGACCGCGAACGGCTATTACACATTCTAGAGAACCTCTTTCGGAATGCAATCGACCACAACGAGCCGCCAGTCACAATCACTGTCGGTCAGATTGAGGACACCACCAGCGATATTTCTTCGACGACCGGCTTTTTCGTCGAGGACGATGGAGGAGGCATTCCGACAGATCAGCGCGAAGAGGTATTTGACCACGGCCACACCACAAGTAGTGACGGAACAGGGTTTGGACTCTCGATTGTGCGCCGGGTGGCCGAAGCACATAACTGGGATGTCAAACTGACCGAAGGAGACGACGGCGGTGTCCGCTTTGAGTTTACGAACGTTGAGATAGCCTGGGGGTGGGCCAGTCGATGACTACGGACGCTATGATGTTTTAGCAGCTAGCAAGTTTACTGAGTCGGACAGTGACTAACAGTACCGGTCACTGAATCAAACTACACCGAAACGGGTCAAGCAGAGCCCTCGTGAACCGTTTCGGTACTCCCATCGGTCGCCACCAAATCAGAGTTGGCAATAGCGAGAGAGGGTAAAACGGGTCTCTGAAAGCGATAACTGCGATGGTCGCGGTGCTGGCTCTGGCAGGAACAAAGCGAGTGGACTATTCCGGTCAAACACATAGCTACTATCGACATGTTGTTCGACTCAACGTCGCTGAAAGATTTGACGCTCGACAATCGTGTCGGCCTGGCACCGATGACTCGGGTAAGCGCGACGGAAGACGGGTGTGCGACCGACGAGATGGCGCAGTACTACGCAAAATTCGCCGATGGTGGGTTTTCATTTCTCGTCACAGAAGGAGTCTACACTGACAACGCGTACAGCAAAGGCTACCTGAGCCAACCGGGACTTGTCACTGCCGACCACGTCGATGCGTGGTCGACAGTGGTCGCCGCTGTGCACGATGCTGGGTCACCAATCTTTGCACAGTTGATGCACTGTGGGGCCCAAAACCAGGGGATGCCACCCTCCGAACCACAAGAGACAATCGCGCCCTCGGCGGTCCAGCCAGAGGCTGAAAAGTCCGAAGCGTACGGCGGGAGTGGCTCGTACCCAGTGCCAGAGCAAGCAACCCACGACGACCTCGACACGGCGCGAGAAGGATTCGTTTCAGCTGCCAAGAATGCTGCTGAGGCTGGCTTTGACGGTGTCGAAATACACGGTGCAAACGGGTATTTCCTTAACGAATTCCTCTCGTCAACCATGAACCAGCGCGATGACGAGTACGGTGGTGGGCCAGAAGCACGTGTCAGGTATCCAGCCGAAGTCGTCTCTGCGGTCGCGGATGCCGTCCCCGAAGAGTTCGTTGTCGGCATTCGGATTTCACAGACGATGGTGACTGATACTGAACACCAGTGGAAAGAAGGAGAGGACGCGGCGGCGGTGTTCTTCGAGGAACTGTCGGCTGCCGGCGCAGATTTCGTACACACGACCGAGCCCGACGCGACAGTCTCTTCTTTCGGTGAGGCTGGCTTTTCGCTCGGAGAGGCTGCCGTTGAGTACGTTACTGACGACACAGTTGTCATCGCGAACGGGGGGCTGGGAACACCCGAGGCCGCACGCAGTGCGCTCGAAGACGGTGCAGACCTCCTGACACTTGCGACAAGTGCACTTGCAAACCCGGACTGGCCGACTCGGGCTGCTCATGATGATGAACTGGTTGAGTTTGACTACCGAAAGTTCCTCCGTCCGGAGGCGACCATCTCCGAACACGAACTCCCAAACAATACGCCTTCATCTAACAACTGACGATCACCATTCGCGGTACAGATTGTAGAAGTGTTTTTTACTAGAGGTTGCCGAGGCCGCGTATTGAAAACGTTCACCGTTGGCTCAGCGTTTCTTATCCATGCTGTCCTAACAGGTGTGTTGACGGTAGATACTGTCACTCACTTAGTTTTCTGTAACCAAATACTCAATCGAGTTAGTCAGTGTCAGACAGAAGTAACGTTTTATTAATCACTCCGAGACACACACCCACCATATCTATTTTACAGTTCACCTGCGAGTATGACAACAGATGTACTGGGATAGCGAGGCCGTTGAAGAAGTCGTCATCTATCCGAATGAGGTTCCTGCACAGGATATCAGTTCACCGATTGAATTCGTCGCAAAGACTGATGTGGAGCACACAGAACAACGGCGGCGCGAACGACAGCGCTTTCTCTCGAAAAGCTATGACTACGTCCCGGTACGGCCGTACGACTTGCGAGAGTATCTTGACGTTGCCGATGATACGGTAAACCAAGTTGACCGTGCCCAACACGTCTCGTATGAGAGCACTGTGCTACGCTGTCTTAACGTCCTGACCGAGTATCCATTCGTAATTGTCACCCATCCAGATACGGCCTGTTACAGATTCATGACTCTCGCGGATCTAAACAGCCGTGTTGCTAAACAGCGGCTGTATCCCTATTTTGCGAAGGTAGCCAACTCGGTATCCAGGTTTCTCGAAAGCGAATTTGGGAGCGCCGAGTTAGCTGAGGTTTATGCTGACAACCGCAACACAACACGAGCTATCAAACGCTGGCGTGAAGAGCAGGATGCGAACACGGAGCTTCATCTAAGCGAGTTTATGAATTTGACGGACCTGAAGGTAGTTGTTACCAACATCAGCCGTCTGCGAACCGGACTGGGATTCACCTCGAAAAACAGTTGCAGAGACTGTTTCGACTCAATAGCGAGATACCGGAACAACGTGATGCACGCAAATCGCTCATTAGTGCATCAAACCGAGGACGCAACAGCCCTAGCGGCAGCAATTGAGAGGGCGACTAAGCTTGCGGCCGACTGTAACGCTCTTCTCGATGAGTGAATCGTCTGTATTACTCATTTCAAGAGACGGGTTTTTGGACGCATCGCACTACACTGGGCCCCGAAATTGAGTAGGTAAACGCATCAGCGAGGTATCGCAGTCCAAGAGGTCAAGAGAGCGTTAACCGTATGTCTACCCCACATTTAGGAGTGTTAATGGCACGAGGGATTCTAGAGATGTTCGGGTGGGTGACAATTGCTCTCGTTGCGATTCCGCCCGCATTTGCTGGTGCAGGAGTCCTCATTGACGGCAATCTTACAATCGGAGCCACACTACTTGGTGTGGCATTCGCGATGGTCGTCGCCGACCAGTACATCACGACACCCAGCGATTTGCCAGCACTGTTGGCTAGCAAACTCGTCGGTATCGTTGTCCGCCAACCCGACGAAGAAGAGTAATCTGTTTTTCGAACTGGCTATCCACATGTCTCAAGGTGATTATCAAAGCTTAGAGCTGCCGATTTAGTGGCAAAAGTCAAGGCTGGCGACTTCTCGACACTCTGGAAACACTCCCCCATTGGCGCCATCGGAGCCATATTCTTCTTCACAATCATGCATGGAAGTCTCTCTTTCCTGTTGTAGGTGCTCTGTTGAATAGCGGTGGTTGGCTATACCAGTTGAATTTGGGCCTGCTCGTGAGTGGGTGAGCCCCGCGATCTCAGAGCTGAAGACGCTCAACCCTCACTCAGAGAGGACTATTCAACAGAACAGGCTGTCGGAGTTTCAAAACCATTTTAAGAGTTTAGGCTGGCCTAAACAGTATGGCAGACGATTCAGAACATTACGAGGCACCGAAGCGCAGGGACTACATGAAGTACGGCGGGGCCATCATCGGCGGCAGTCTTCTCGCCGGCTGCTCGGGCAATACTGATCCAGCATCCACTTCGACCGACACAAACGAAACCACTGGTTCTCAGACAACGGCTGAGGACGAGTCATATTCAGTGACGATGTCGCCTGTCGGGACGGTCGAATTTGAGGAACCCCCACAGAGCATCTTCACTGTCCTCGTCCATCACGCCGATATGGCACTCGCACTCGGATACGGCGACGCCATTAATGCGATGTACACCCAAGAGGACTTCGACAAGCTCTACCCAATATTCCTCGAACGCCTCGATGGCGTTTCCGTCGACTGGTCGGATCTCGCCAATTCTTGGAATGCGGGCAAAGAGACACTCTATAATCTCGATAGCGACATTCACCTCACGGATCCGGCGTACGTCGCCGCGCAGATGGACAGTTGGGACACAGCGGACATCGAAGAAGTCCGCGAGAACATCGGCCCCTGGTTCGGAAACACACTCAGCGGGCAACACAGAGAAGCTCCGCAACCGTGGGCCGACGAGTACCAGTACTACACGCTCTGGGAGATCTTCGAGAAAGTCTCGAAGGTATTCCAGGAAGAGCGACGGTATCAGGCACTTTCGGAGATCCACTCGAATCTCATCTCGACCATCCAATCGAACCTCCCGCCACAGAAGGAACGTCCACGGACGGCACACGTACATATCGCCCGGACCGGCCTGAGCGACGGAATCTGGGCGTACAGCCTGAATGCCCCAGGGTTCTATCGTTCGAGTACCCGCCCGCTCAGAGCGAACGATGCCTTCCCGGATCTTCAACGGTTCCAACGGATCGATCGGGAAACGCTCGTCGCGGCCGAGCCGGACGTCATTCTCCGCACCGGTTCGATGGGAGAGCGTGGAAACTGGGTCGAGATCGAGAACGAACTCAAAAACGATCCGGTTACACAAGAGATTCCGGCAGTCGAGAACGATAGGATCCACCCGCAGGCGATCCAATACGAGGGTCCGATTCTGAACCTCTTCCAGCTGGAAATGGCCGCCAAGGAGCTGTATCCCGAGCAATTCGGTGAATGGCCGTCATACGATGGCGGCCTGTATCCCGACTTCTCGCCCGAAGAACAACTGTTCAACCACCAGCGTGTAGCGAACATCATCAACGGAGATCTCTAACAATGAACGACGACACCGAAACCACCGAGGCACCGACGCGCAGAGACTACGTGAAGTATGGCGGGGCCATCATCGGCGGTAGCTTGCTGGCTGGCTGTACCAGCGACTCCAGCTCGGAGGGGACGCCCACCCCGTCGGAGACGGGCACCGACACTGCGACACCCACCCAGACCGCGACCGAAGATACCTACTCGGTACGGATGGCGCCGATGGGCGAGGTGATCTTCGAGGAGGTCCCTGAGACGGCCTACGCATACAGTCCGCACTACGCCGACATGGCGGTTGCGTTCGGTCACAGGGACGCCATCGCGTCACTCGGGGCTCCCGACGCGTACGTGACATCGATGAACTACTACTATGACGCCATCGATGGGGCGTCGATCGAGAGTGATGACCTCAGAGCAGCGTGGAGCGACGGAGTCGACAAGGAACTGTTCTACGACCTTGATGCGGACGTCCACTTTCAGGACCCGTGCTGGCTGAGGAGTTTCGCACAGAACTGGGAGCAAGAGGACATCGAAGAGGTGCGAGAAAATATCGGACCCTGGTTCGGAAACCGCTACAGCCGTGAGCACACGCAGCCACCCGAAGGCTGTCGCGAGGACTACCGATATTACACCCTGTGGGAACTCTCGGAGCGGGTCGCTGGGGTCTTCCGCGAGGGCCGACGGTTCGAGGCGTTTCGGTCTGAGTATGAGGAACTGTACGGCAGGATTCGGGCGAACCTCCCGCCGGAGTCCGAGCGACCGACGGTCGGCCTCATCGTGTTTAGTGACGGTACGTTCCGCCCCTACAAATTGAATAACCCTGGGTTCGCCAAAGCTCACCTCCGACCGTTCGGTGTTCAGGATGCATTCGCCGACAGCGACCAGACATACAACGAGAACGAAGACGGACGCCTCGACTATGAAGCGATGCTGGCAGCCAACCCGGACGTAATCCTCCACAGTCAGGGTATCAGCGGCTTTTTCGACGTGGCTGCGATTCGCAAGACGCTGGAAGACCACTCCGTCGGAAGCGAACTCACAGCCGTACAGAGCGACCGCGTGTACAGTTCCGGGACGCCGTTCCAGGGACCCCTAATGCATCTGTTCCAACTTGAGATGACGGCGAAACAGCTGTATCCGGACATCTTCGGAGAGTGGCCCGCCGATGGAAGCGAAGACTCCTATCCGGAAATCCCGGTCGACGAACGGCTGTTCGACCGTGAGCGGGTCGCGAACATCATCAACGGAAAGTTCTAACGATAAAAAAAACAGTGCCGCGATTCAACACGAAGTACCGAACGCAGAGATGCTATCAAAGGCAGTGGGGCAATTCTCGGTGGCGGCCTCCTTGGGGGCTGTCTGGGCGGCAGTGACGACTCATCGACGACGGCACTCGCCGCCACCGCGACCCTGTACGCTCGTATTTGAACAGCACCTCAACACCGTATTCGTCACAGATGCGCTTCGCACGGGCAAGCGCGTCTACTTGGGACTTTTCGCGTCCACCGTCCAGTTCGGTATTCTGGTCGGTGACGGTTATCGTGTACTGGTCGCCAGTCTGTTCTACGATAACGCCGGATTGTGTCACCTCGTGGAAACGGTCGTGGACCGATACCGTCCTGTTCAACGGCTTGGTAGACTTCACGCTCGGCGTCGGTCAGTTCCGCCAAGTCATCCTCGAAGTTGAACAGCGGCGACTGGTAAGTCACCGCCAATCACCCCCGAAACACGCTGGATTCCCACAGAGCTTGTAGTGCCCCAAGTAGGCGGCGGCCGGAACGGTCGTGTACTCTTTCTCTGATTCCCGAGTCGGACACGCCGGGCGCGTGTCGTCGCTGTCAGGGTCCGGGCGGTGGAGTAGATCGGCGTATCGAGACCGGTTTCTCACGACAGTCTCGGAGACATCCTGCTCAACCTCTCCGGTGACCGCTTTACTCACGGCCATCGCCTTCGGCTAACGCTAATCGCCCGACGGTGTTGTAATCGGTAGCCGAGTGAGTGAACGTAACATTTTTCGGCCGATTCTGAGAACGTGAATCTGCCGAATTATAGCATTTCAGACCCGCTATACCCGGAGGTAAGTGGGTCAGTCGTCGGGTAAAATGGGAGTGGGCCCGGGCGGATTTGAACCACCGCATACCCGGTTATGAGCCGGGGGCTCTTACCAAACTGAGCTACAGGCCCGCTGTCCGGGCATACTGGGTCATCGAACTAAACTCTATCGCATCGGTATCACCCAGAAAAGCCCCTGACGGAACTCTTTTACTGTCACCGACACAAAGAAAAGATAGCTATGGGAATAGGCGGCTCCGACATGTACCGACAGCAGATTTTGGACCACTACAAGAACCCGCGGAACTACGGAGAGCTAGAGGAGCCGACGTTCACCCACGTCGGCGAAAATCCGATGTGTGGTGACACGATCGAAGTCGACGTGCAACTCGACGACGAAGATGAGGTCATCGAAAACCTCGCGTTCCGAGGCGACGGCTGTGCAATCTCGCAGGCCGCTGCCTCGATGCTTTCGGAGATGCTCGTCGGTAAGACTATCCCCGAACTACAAGAGATGGACCGCGACGACATGACTGAAATGCTCGGGGTCGATATCTCGCCGATGCGTGTCAAGTGTGCTGTTCTCGCCGAAAAAGTCGCCAAAGATGGCGCCAGTATCTACTTTGGCGAGGAGACAGACATCGAAAAGACCACCATCGAAGACTAAGACACAGCAGTTTCTCCACGTATTTGGTTTACTCCGTTACACAGATTGACCGAGGACTGGTGTGTCAGTAGTATTTTTACCGCAGAGCCTGCTACTGAATACATATAGTTTCGAATGGCCGAGCGTTACTATGAGTTGCTCGGGGTATCCGAGAGTGCGTCGACCGCAGAAATTCAGCAAGCATACCGCGAGCGACTCAAGGAGTCACACCCGGACGTCAGCGACAGTGACGACGCCAGCGAGCAGACCAAAGAACTCATCGAAGCAAAGGAGACACTCACTGACCAAACAGAGCGCAAGCGATATGACCGTCAGGGACACGAGTCCTACGTCAGTGCAAGTACCGAGACAGCGACCTCCGGGCCGAAAGCGGACGACTGGAGCGAGACTGTCAGTGAAACAGATAAAAGACGAAACAAAAGCAGGACAAAAGCCACCTACGGAAACCGAGAACGCAAGCGCCAGGCACGGGGCACAGCCACTTCAAACACGGAAAATGTTGGATCAGGGGCAGCATGGGCACGCACTGACGAGGAGAGTACACAAGCAGAGTCGTCCGGACAGAACGATAGGGCATGGCACGTCTGGAGTAGCGACCGTGCGTATGCAGTCGAGCGGGGCGTAGATGCACTAGGGTTTGATGGTTTCTTTGGCAACCAACACGCGTTCGTGTTGCTTGGGACGACATTTCTCGTTTATCCTGTATTGCTCTTTGGTGCGCTCACCCCGCGATTTCCGCTTGGGATCAACCTCTTTATTGCGGCCTGTGTCATCTTTGTCATCGCCTTCCTGCAAAGCGTCCCCGAAATCGGTATACTCGTCTTTGGCAGCTGGACTATCTTACTTCCACCACTTTTGTTTGGTGGGCTTGGCTTCGACATCCTCTCGTTACAGAGCGTCTTTGCCGTCACGGCAGTCGTCTTCCCGCTTGGTCTTTCCACGTTGACACGCATCGCTATCCGGCCAATAACTGCTGGCTGAGTCGGCCACCGTTACTGAATCTCAGATTGGACTCGTTCGTGGAGTCGCTCGCGGAATCGGTGACTAGATTCGCCGTCAACCTCGACTGAGAGTACCTGTGTCCCGTCTCTGTCAAGGG
Source organism: Halovenus rubra (assembly GCF_026586665.1). Classification (GTDB taxonomy): domain Archaea; phylum Halobacteriota; class Halobacteria; order Halobacteriales; family Haloarculaceae; genus Halovenus; species Halovenus rubra. Next base: position 181,390 of record NZ_JAODIY010000005.1, on the reverse strand, counting down.
ACTTCTGAAACGCCGACACAAAGCTTGCTTCGTCGGGTGTTCGACAGAATTCAAGCCCGTACAGATCGCCTGTTAGCTCAAAGTCCAGTCCGTGGGGTGTTCTGAACTCCGCAGTAAACGGCGGGTCAAACGCCTCAATTGGTAGTTTATGGAAGATACCGCCACCATCGTTGTCGATAAGCACAATCGTTGCATCGACGCCAACGCGGGAAAGTGCTAGTAGCCCGTTCATGTCGTGGTAGTAGGCGAGGTCACCCGTCACAACCACGAGAGGGGTCGCTGTCGCACTGCCCGCACCCAGTGCCGTCGAAATGATGCCGTCAATACCACTGACGCCACGGTTACCAAGGACCGTCAGCGGGATTGCCCGCGGTCGTCCAAACCGGTCAAGATCACGTATCGGCATGCTGTTCGAGACAAATAGTGTCCCGTTGTCTGGCGCGTTCTCAGCCACCGAGGCAACGACACCACCCTCGAACAACTGTTCACTGCGAGCCGCATCGACAAGGTCCCAGTAGCGACGCTCGGCTGCTGCAAATCGGTCCCGGTACGCCGTTGTTGAGTTGTCGACAGTATCAGCGAGTGACTCAGCAAGGTGTGACGGGTCAGCAACGACAAGATCTGTTGCGGTAAACTCCGCTTCGGGCCACTGACCTGCAGGGTCGACAATAAACTGTCTGGTCTCAATATCTGCGAGATATTTCCGGAGTGTTTTGGATGTTGGTGACCCACCAAACCGAAGCACAACTTCCGGTGCCGGCCAGTCTGTGTCGTCGAGATACGAATCGTAACCGCCACATAGCGGTGCAGTGTCGACAGTCGGACTGAATCGATGGCCAGAGAGTGGGTCTGCAAGGACTGGGAAGCCGGTCGCCCCGGCCAGAGCAGCAAGTGACTCACGGGATGGTGTCGGGCTGTCAGCCGGTCCACAAACGATAAGACCGCGCGTTGTGTCGGCAAGCGTCGCGGCGAGACGGTCGCGGTCCGCTGTGTCGACAGTCTGTCGTCCCCGTGTCGTTTCCACAAACGGACCGTCCCGTCCATTGACGGCCAGCGGAGCCTCCGTGGCAAAATTGGTCGGGATGTCACCCTCAACAGGGGTTGGTTCTAGCGGTTTTCGAAATGGGACATTCAGGTGGACCGGCCCCGCTGGCATCCCACTTGCAGCCCCAACAGCCCGGGCCGCCGTCACGCGGAGCGACCGAAGTTTCCGGTCGTCAGGTTCGGGTTTCGGGAGGTCCTTGAACCACCGGACTGCATCACCGTACAGTTTGAGTTGGTCGGTTGTCTGGTTCGCGCCACTGTCTCTGAGTTCTGGTGGCCTGTCTGCAGTAAGTGCGATGAGTGGAACGCGACTCTCGCTGGCTTCAAGAATTGCGGGGTGAAAGTTTGCCGCTGCAGTGCCAGACGTACAGACCAACGCTGTCGGTGTCCCCGTCCGTCGAGCGCGGCCAAGTGCGAAAAACGCACTGGAACGCTCATCAAGGTGGGAGAACGTCTCGATATCAGCGTGGTTGGCAAAGGCAACTGTCAGCGGTGTCGACCGCGACCCCGGCGAGAGACAGACAGCCTCGACGCCACAGGCAGACAGTTCGTCAACAAGCACTGCAGCCCAGAGCGTGTTCCGATTTGGCGCGGTCATAGCTCATCGAGAATGGGACGAAACTTCAACCGGAGTTCATCCCACTCTTCATCTGGATTGCTGTCGGAGACGATACCTGCACCAGCGAACAGTCGGACCTCCGTTGCTTTGGCAACTGCCGAGCGTATCGCAACTACAAACGTCCCGTTGCCATCTGCGTCCATCCACCCGACTGGAGAGGCATACCAGCCGCGGTCGAACCCTTCGAGTTCCTCAATAGCTCTGGTTGCCCCAACAGGCGGGAGGCCGCCGACTGCGGGCGTTGGATGGAGGCGTTCGACCAGTTCAAGCACGTGTCTATCGCCGTCGAGTGTCCCTCGAATCGGTGTCTGGAGGTGCTGGACGGTTGATAGTTTTCGAACGGTCCGAGAACCAGTTTCGACGCTGTCGGTTACACTATCGAGTTGCCGGTGTATCGTATCAACAACTAAGTCGTGTTCGTGATTGTTCTTGTCGCTTTTACGGAGTTCTTGTTCGAGCCAGTCGTCCTCATCGTCTGTTTCGCCACGGCCAATCGACCCAGCAAGCGCTTCCGTATCGACAGTCCGTCCACGAAGACTGACTAGTCGCTCGGGAGTTGCCCCGAAGAAAGTCGCACCGCCGGCCGGTTCAAAGAGGAATCGGTAACAGCCGGGGTAAGACTCACCAAGCCGGGCAAGCACGTCGACAACGCTCAGCTCGCGGTCAAGACGCGCAGACAGCGCTTTTGCTAGAACGATTTTTTTCACAGCTCCGCGGTCAATTCGGTCGATGACAGACTCGACGCCGTCCCGCCAGCCGGGGAGTGTCGGTGTGTGTTGCTGGCTTTGGACACCGGGCGGATTACCACGGTCGAACTCGGGGATAGCCGTGAGACGGTCACGCCAGCGGGTGAGTCGCTCGCTGGCTTTCATTTTCGCGTCTGCCCCGAGCGCTGTCGTCGTCAGCCACGTTCCATCTGAGGTAACACTTACTTGAACCGCTGGAAGCACGAAATGTGCGTCTGGATACGCCGCCCAGGGTTCATTCTCCATCGTTCTATTCGTGTCTCTCTCAGTTCCGGTAAACGAGAAGCCGCCAAACAGTCGGGGGCGTGCTCCATCAGGAAGCGTGTCAGGTGTATCGACGCGTCTGAACAACGCCCTGGCATCGGTCCGAAGTTTCTCAAACCGACAGGCACCAGTTGCGGTAAGTGTCGCAGTTGTGCCTCCAGCAACGACCGAGGTTGTCGGCGCGACCCACCCTGTCCGTGGCGCGTCGAATAGTTCCAGCGCCGAGCGGAGCGACGGCATCTCGATGGCACAGCCCTGAACCACACAGGGCTCGCCAGCAGCCACCTCATCACCACGGGTAGACTCCATCTCTGTTGGGTTTACGACGCAGGCCCTTTGAGCCTGACTATTGGCTTCGAGGGACAACCAGAGTCCAGCAAGGGAAACTCGAAAAAACGGCGACAGAACACGAACAAGACCCGGAAGGAGTTAGTCTACTGTTGCAAATGATACTCCCCGTTAGTTTTAAATACACCTCAGGCAAAGAGTCGCACGTTAGATGCCAAAGGTAGAGATTACTATCCCGGAGCACCTCGAAATGCAGATCACCCAGCTCGTCGACGAGGGAGAGTTCCTCAACCGTGAGGAAGCTATCGAGGAACTGGTCGCCACTGGCGTGAAAGCCTACAAGACGAGCGGCCCAGTCGACGATGAAGATGAACCTGGGTATGAAGATGACGGTATGATGGGCCACGACGACGAGTACGTCTTCTAGCTCTTCGAGTTGCACTCGGTTTGGCCGCGAACAGCCTTCTGAGTACGGTTCGAGCAAAGACCAAACATACTTGAACCGATACCTCTTTATTGGATACAACAATGCACAAGGACGAACTGCTAGAACTCCACGAGCAGATGGTCATCATCATGGAGTACTTCGACAGCCTTGAGACCACAGACGATACTCTCTTTGACCAGTACGACGAAATTGAAGTTACCCCGGACGACGTTCATATGTCCAAAAGCGAACACAAGCATGCTGTTTTCGTGCTCGGAAACGCCCTCGCAAACGCGATGAGCGACGACGAGTTTTCCGACGCTGGGCGTGTCGGCAAGCGGATGAAAGAACTCGCCGAAGACGCAGAAAACAAGCTATAACGGCGACACAGGTCAGAGCTACTCTCCCTCAAACGTCGGCGTGCTTTCGTCGAGGAACGACTCGACGCCTTCGGCGAAATCGTCGGTCTGGAATGCGGTCTCGATAGCATCCACTTCGGCATCAATTACTTCCTCAAAGGAACGGTCAAGTCCACGCTGGAGGAGCTGTTTCGAGTGTTTTAATCCCACTGTTGGACCTGTTGTGACGTTCTCGACGTACTGGTTTGCCTTCTCATCGAACGTGTCGGTCGGGTAGACGCGGTTGAACAGTCCTAACTCTGCTGCCTCGGCTGCATCGAGCAGGTCGCCTGAGTAAACGAGGTCCTTTGCAGTACTCTCGCCGACGATCCGCGGCAGGAGATACGAGGTTCCTGAGTCGACCGACAGACCAACGCGACGGAAGCCGAAACTCATGGTTGCCTGTTCGCTCGCGAGCACGACATCACAGGCGATTGCCAGCGATGCGCCGGCACCAAACGCCGCCCCATCGACTTTCGCTATTGTCGGCAGCGGACACTCATAGACACGTTGGACGGTTCGGTTGATGGGGTAGGCCGCTTCCTCCATGAGTTCTGCAGTATCGCGTTCGCTGGTCAACCCTTCCATCATCAGTTCAATGTCGCCACCAGCACAGAACGTCCCTGACGAGCCCTGCAAGACGACACAGCGGGCGTTGCTATCCTCGATTTGAGCCAGCGCATCAGATATCGCAGTTGCTGTATCGAGAGTCAGCGCGTTTCGAAGCTCAGGGTTCGTAATTGTGATTGTCGCTCGCTGGTCGTGAATCTCGTACTCGATTGTCTCCATTACCGCGTTGTTCGGAGGCGTGCTGATAAAAGTGCCCCGACGCGTTCAGTTCGGGCTCACGGAGGTCTGTCAGTAGTCTCGCTCGACCAGATAGTCAGCGATGTCGAAAAGACGCTCACGAGCCTCGTTATCGGGGAGAACATCGAGCCGTTCCTTTCCGCTTTGAACGAAGTCACGAGCTGTCTGGCGGGCATACTCGATGCTGCCAGCGTCTTCGAGTACGCCGACAGCCTCTACAATTTCTGCCTCTGAGACCTCATCAACGGAATCCGATTCGACAAGCGAATCCACGTCAACGCCTTGCTGTCGCGCGTGGACAGTAATGAGCGTCTGTTTGTTCTCGACAAGGTCGCTTCCCCGTTGTTTGCCGAGTTTCTCTGTTGGCGTCGTCAAATCCAGCAGGTCGTCCTGAATCTGGAAGGCCCGGCCGATATCAAGCCCATAGCTGTGTAGTGGGTCGACTGCATCGTTGTATCCCAACAATACTGCCGGGATGGAGGCTGCAGCGGCGTACAGTACCGCCGTCTTTAGTTCGACCATCTCCAAATACTCCTCGGGCGTGACATGGCCCCTGCTCTCGAACTCAATATCGAGCGATTGACCCTCGCAGATTTCGGTACAGGTTGTCGCAAGTTCTGAGAGTGCCCGCACTGACCTGTCTGGCGGTGCACCGGTCCGAAGAATATTCTCGAAGGCCGTCGAGTAAAGCGTGTCACCAGCAAGGATTGCTGTTGACACATCGTACTCGCGGTGGACAGCCGGGACACCGCGACGCATGTCGTCGTCGTCCATGATGTCGTCGTGGATGAGAGTAAACGACTGGATGATCTCAATACTGACCGCGGCCGAAAGTACATCGACCTGCTTGCTGTCAGCAGCCGGGAACTGACGGTACGGTTTCGCGTCGGGGACTGCATCAGCAAGCGAGTCAGCCGAAAGGAGGAGAATTGTCGGGCGCAGCCGCTTCCCGCCGGCATCGAGAAGATATCGTGACGCCTCGTAGAGCCGTTCGGGCTGTGAAACCGGGAGGTCCTCCTGAATTGCATCGTTGACCTGCTGTCGACACCGTGCAATAGTGCCTTCGACTGCCTGCTGTCGTGTCATCGTTTACTCGACCAGCTGAATCATCTGCCCGTTGCGTGAGATGTGGAGGTCACGACCTGTTTTGTAGCCCTCGTCTTCCGCGAGGTCGACGTACGAGGAGAAACCAGAGAGGTCTTGATGTGCCGGGACAATATGCTGGGGCTGGAGCGCGTCAAGCATCTGGTAGTGGCCCTCGCGGTTGAGGTGGCCCGAAACGTGGATGTCGTCGTAGATGCGTGCACCCTGCATACTGAGGAGTTTCTCAGACTGGTAGCGCTGTCCCTCGTTGGTCGGTTCAGGAATCACGCGGGCAGAGAATATGACCTTGTCGCCATCATCGAGTTCGAACGGCGTTTCGCCCCGGCCCATCCGGGTCAGCATCGCTCGTGGTTCTCCCTGATGACCGGTCACGATGGGCAAGAAGTCCTCTTTGCCCTCGTTCATGATTCGCTTGAACGTCCGGTCGACGGATTTGCGGTGGCCGTACATCCCGAGGTCCTCGGGGAAATCAACGAAGTCGAGTCGTTCAGCGGTGCCGGAGTATTTTTCCATCGACCGCCCAAGCAAAACGGGCTGGCGTCCGATGTCGTCGGCGAACTCGACGAGGGACTTCACGCGGGCAATGTGCGAGGAGAACGTCGTCGCGACGATACCGCCGTCGTAATCCTCAACGCTGTACATGACATCTTTGAGGTGGCGACGAGCAGTCGCCTCGCTCGGGGTGCGTCCTTTCTTTCCAGCGTTCGTACAGTCCTCGATATAACAGAGGACACCGTTATCCTCGCGGCCAATCTCACGGAACCGCTCCATGTCGATAGGGTCGCCGATGACTGGCGTGTGGTCGATACGTTTGTCGAGTCCATAAACAATCGACCCTTCGGGTGTGTGAAGCACCGGATTGATTGCATCGATGATAGAGTGAGTGACGTTGACGAATTCAAGTTCGTTGTGGTCACCGATACGCATCGTCTCGCCGGCTTCCATCTTGACGAGGTCGTTCTCGACGCCGAACTTCTCCTCGCTTTGAATCCCTTGTTTGACCAGTTCAATCGTGAACGGCGATGCGACGATTGGCGCGTCGTACCGGTGAGCTAGCTTCGAGATTGCACCGATGTGGTCGAGGTGGCCGTGGGTGGGGACGATTGCTTTAACGTCGCCTTCGAGATCGGACATGACGCGGTCATCCGGAATCGCACCCATGTCGATGAGGTCAAGCGAGTGCATTCGCTCGGTTTCAACGTTGTCGTGAATCAGTACCTTCGAGAGGTTAAGACCCATGTCGAAAATGACGACATCGTCACCTGCTCGGACTGCCGTCATCTGGCGTCCAACCGCTTCGTAACCGCCGATTGTTGCGATTTCGATTTCCATTGTGTTACGCCGAGGCGGTCGTCTCCCGGGTGGCCCGGCGACTGCCAGCACGACCGTCTCTCCGGTCGTGTGGAGTCCCGACTCTGTCGGTCGGCCACCGTCTGGCGTGCTGGCCAAACGGCCAAGCACGTCGTCTTCCGGCGGCACGCCGGTCGCCCGTATCGTTTCCCGGGGCGACCGTTCGCTCGGATACGCGTATATGCTACCGCAAGCCTTAAAAGAACGTTGGTTGGAATCCCAGTGCCCGAAAGCAGGCGGGAGCGCGGCGCTACTCGTTGACTCGTTCGAGATATTCGTTGACAACAATCTGGCCTTTGGCAGTCAACACCGGACCATTCTCGCCCGCTTCGATGAGGCCATTATCGTGCAGTGAGTGTAACACGCGTTTTACCTTCTTTGGGTCCATCCCCAGAACGCTTGGCAGTGAGACATCCATATCTCCAGTTGAGTAGATAGTTGTCAACGCCTCCGTCTCGGCATTTGAGAGTGATATTTGCTGGAGCGAGGCGAGCAACTCTTCGTATGTACCCCTGAAATATCGACCAAGAATCGACAGAATCCGCGATGAGTCGCTCGCTGCGACGGTTTCGAGTGCTTCGCCGTTATCCATGTGACTAACTACGAGCACCGGCCGGTTTTCACCGTTGACAGTCCGCTGTTCACGGGAGAAATCTACGACACTGTCTAACGGAATCGTCACCGGTCCCTCATCAATTTCGAACGTGACAGCATTTGTCGACAGCCCCATGATACCCCCCTGAAACTCTGTGTCCATGACACGCCCACCAACTTTCGCTGGATGTTTGAGCACCATGTAGGTCCCGCTAAGTAACCCTTTGAACAACACTGTCTCGAATTTTTTGCTCGTCGTCTTATCTGCGGAAACAACGGCAGTTACACGGTTATTTCCGCTCTGATAGGCGACAGTTACCGGTCGTCCCGGCATCGGCTCAACAAACTTCGGCGTTGTCTCCGTATTGATATCGAACACCTGGTCTAGCCCAATTACTTCTTTTTGTTCTTCGTCTTTGGCCAAGACAAGCTGTGATTCACTCAACAAGATACGTCCCTCTGTTGGGTCGTCCCAGTCGGCTGTCTCGGACGTAAAGTGGGCCACAAAATCCGCAAGCACTGATGACATTGAGTATATTGTCTACCAGAACCGTAAGGCCAGGACCATCTTCAACCTTTGTGACTCGTTGCTTACCGCGCCGTTTCGATGGGGTCAGGAAAGTGGGTCCATTCCGGTGTCGGAGTTATCGTCGGCATCATCACTGTTTGTGTCCTCGGCGTGCTCGTCGGTTTCGTCAGCATCGTCTCCCACCTCTGGTTTGGGCGTCTCGGTTTGGTCGTCCTCGCTATGAGAAGGCGAAAGCAGAGTATCTGAATCTACGGAACCGTTCTCAGCATCCGATTCGTCCTCGGTTTTACTGTTGGCTCCCTGTGTGGAGTCAGTCTCCTGCCGGATAGACTCGTGTTCACTAGACTCTGCCAGCTCAGATTCATCCATCTCTTCGTAGGGGGGAATAGAGCCAGTTTCCGTCGGCGTGTCACGTTCATTGTCGTCGGCGTGTTCCGGCGTAGACTGGTCAGCCGAGTCGGGACCTGCTTCCTGTGTCGCTGGCACCTCGGAAGCTGGTTTTTCACCCGTACCGAACGCAATTTCCTCTGCCGTCCGTTCCGTTGAGGCGTCGTCCGTTTCGCCGGTTGTGTCTTCAGTCTCAGCCGTGTCCGGTCTCTCTTCTGGGGCTTCCTCACTCTCATCGAAGAGTTTCGGGTCACCCGGACTAGCCGACGCGTCGTCGGACTCCCGTTTTGTTGTCTGAGAAGGACTATCCTCAGCGACAGCACTGTCCGTGCTGTCAGCAGCCATCGACTCAGTGACATCGGTCGCCGGCTGTTGTTCTGTCGTCGAGTCGTCTCCATCGGTCGGTGGTTCGTTGGGTGTTGACTCGGGTTTTGTCGGTGAGTTATCCTCAGTGACACCGGTCTCGTCTGGCGACTCGGTCTCTACGGCCGGCTCAGGAGGCTGAGTGGTGGTGTCCACAGGCTGCTTCTCGGTCGTCTGGGCCGTCCCCGAGTCAGATTCAGCAACTGGGTGTCGTGCTCTGTCCGGAACGTTGGCGGCGCTTGGAACGGTCGAACCGCGGCCGAACTGACGGGCTGCCTGCTCGCCCGGCGACGGTCCTACTGGTTCGGGCGGTCGTTGAACCGTCGGCTTCTGATTAGTTTCTTGTGAGTCAGCAGTCAGGTCTGTTGCAGCAGGGGTTCCCCGTTGAACTGCGTCGGCGAGGAGTTTGTAGGTCAGTCCAAGCGAGCCCGAAAGCCAGACAGTCAGCCCGAGTATGCCGAGTACGGCTCCACCCAATAACTCGGGTGAGCTGAGATTATCTGTCACTGTCCCATCGATAATTTCGGGACCGGCGAGCGCGCCGCCAAGTGCCATCCCACCACCACCAACTACGGCGATTCCAAGGAGATAGACAAATAATTTGAACCCATACGTCAGACTCTCTCCGACATCAACAGTATTCATATCAATTGCATCAACAACGACGACTAAATAAATTCCGACGAACCGCGAGGCGACAACCCGGAGTCAGTGACTCCTCTCCTCGTCGTGTCCGGAAATAACGGTTCCTGCTGTCCCGTGTTCCAGAAATTGGGAGAGGTCGTCGAGTGCAAAGATAGCGGCGGCTGCATCGAGTGCCAGAAGCTGACGGACCTTATGTGCCATCCCCCCAGTCACGTCAGTCGCGTCACTGCCCCCCAGCACCGACGCGACGTCGTCGTACGTATCGACCTGTGAAATAACCGCGTCGTCGTCGTCGAGGACGCCAGGGACCGTCGAACAGAGACCGACCCGGTCAGCGCCGAGCGTGCGTGCCAGTGAGACGACAATGTCGTCGCCACTCAGAATCGTTCCCCCCTTTCGGTCGTCTACGACGACATCACCATGTGTCACCGGGACGAATCCCTCATCTAGCATGGCCTCGACGGACGCCGTTGGGAACTGAAGGGGTCCATCCTGTGCAGCCACTGACAGTGGGCGAACTGGGAGCGCGTCGATACCGTGGTCATGGAGTCCGCCAAGCACTGCACCGTTTAGTTCACCCATCGCATGATGAATCGCCGTCAATGCCCGAGCGTCTGTACTTCCTTCAGTGCTGGAGACGCCGTGTTCTGCAGCGTTGTGGTGGCCGAAGCTGCCGCCACCGTGGACGATAATAAGCCGGTGTTCATCGGGCAGATCGCCGAGGAAAGTCCCGATTGTGGCGCAAGCGCGGTCCAGTGAGTTCCAGTCGACCGTTTCGCGCTGGTCTTTGTGCGTGATAAGGCTGCCGCCGAGTTTGAGAACAGTCAGCGAATGAGTTGTACTCATGGGCAGTTACTCCGATTCGACGCGGACGCCGTCCGTGTCCAACTCCGCACGGAAGGCTTCCTCACAGCCGTGTGTGTATTCGAGCGCAGTCAACGTCTCGGGAGTCGGGTCAAGCGCGACGATACAGCCGCCGCCACCGGCTCCGGTCAGCTTCGCTCCGAGGCAGCCAGCGTTACGCGCTGCCCAAACCATCGAATCGAGCGTTCGTGAGGAGACACCGAGGGCCGACAACAATCCGTGGTTAAAATCCATCAGATTGCCGATTTCCTCGGTATCATTCGCCGTGAGGGCCTGCTCGCCACGCCGGACAACATCGCCAATTGCTTCGATGGTGTCGGCAGCGAACTCGTACTCTTTGCGTCGCTCTCGGACGCCAGCCACGAGTGCACCCGTATCACCTGCTCCCCCGTCGTATCCGATGACAAACGGGAGGTCAGGCGACTCGATAGAGTGGCAGTCGTCGCCCTCAACGCGGACTGCTCCGCCCATCGTCGAACAGAACGTGTCCGCACGGGATGCTTGCCCGTCTTGGACGGTGTTCTCGACTCGGTACGCTCGCTCAGCTATCTCGGTCGGCGTAATCTCGACGCCAAGTTCTCGTGTTCCAGCTTCAATTGCCGCGGCCGCAACAGCTGCAGAGGAGCCAAGTCCCGCACCCAGTGGTATCTCGCTCTCGATGGTGATTTCGAAGCTCGCCTCAGGGGCGTCAGCGGCCTCTCTGACCTGTGTAACGGCTTCGTCGACGTATCCCATCGCCGCTTGGACAAGCGTGTCAGGGACATCGATGTCGGGATGGTCTCTTCCCTCGCCGTCGTACTCGACAGTGAACCCATCCAGCGAGAGGTCACTCGCCTGGATACGCATTCCCGCCGAGCGTTCCTCCGCTGTCACGCTTGCGCGCAGTCCGATTGCACACGGCACCGCCGGTTCGCCGTAGACGACAGCGTGCTCCCCGAAGAGATAGACTTTGCCGGGGGCGCTTGCAGTTACCATGGCTGTACCTCCGAGAGCGAGCGTGTTCTAAATATCGGTTTCATCGTCAACAGAGAGAGGAACGTATCACAACCCATCTGCTTCAACAGACAGCCGTGTGCAGAATGTGATGGTGACCACGATACGTCTCATACACGCTCGATGAGGGTCGCAATCCCCTGCCCGAATCCGATACACATTGTGGCGATACCGTACCGCCCGTTACACGCCTGCAACTGGTATGGAAGTTTCCCAAGCAGTGCTGCGCCAGTTGCTCCAAGTGGGTGCCCGTGAGCGATTGCGCCACCCCAGACGTTCGTCCGGTCCCAGTCTGCCCCAGTTTCATCCAACCACGCGGTAACGACCGGGGCAAATGCTTCGTTTACCTCGAAGCGGTCGATGTCGTCGACCGAAAGGTCGTTTTCCTCAAGAATACGCTCTGTTGCCGGTATCGGTCCCGTCAACATTGTCGCTGGGTCGACACCGACGACGTGAGTATCGACAATACGAGCCATCGGCTTCCAGCCGTGTTCCTCGCAGGCAGTACCAGCAGCGACAAGGACGCCTGCCGCGCCGTCAACAATTCCCGAAGCGTTACCGGCGTGAACGACACCCGCTTGTTCCTCACGGAAGACCAGCGGTAAGTCACCTAATGTCGAGAGAGTCGTTTCAGGACGCGGATGTTCGTCTTCGTCTACGACGACAGACTCCCCATCGAGAGTTGTCTCGACGGGCACGACTTGCTCGTCGTAGGCCCCGGAGTCGACAGCCTCGCCCCAGCGCCGCTGTGAGTCGACCGCGAGTTGGTCGACATCTTCGCGGTCGTGTCCGTGCTGTTGAGCAATGCGTTCTGCCCCCTCTCCCTGTGTTGTCAGCTCATCAAAATGCTCGAAGTATGTTTCAGTAACGATACTTTCGTCGGCGTAATGCTGGCCGTCAGTATCAACGTCGCTCGCGAGCGGGACGCGAGTCATATGTTCGACCCCACCGGCCACGAGCACGTCCGAGAGGCCACCGCGGACGTTCCCGGAAGCGAAGTTGACCGCCTGCTGGCCTGAGCCACACATCCGGTTCAGTTGCACACCGGGCATCTCCTCGCCCCACCCAGCAATAAGCGGTGCCAGACGCCCGATGTTAACTCCCTGCTCCCCAACAGGCGAGACACAGCCATAGATAACGTCCTCGACAGGGTTGCCGCCGTTGAGACTGTTCCGTTCATTGAGTGCCCGAAGCGGTTCGGCGGCCAAGTCTTGTGGGTGTGTGTCCCTGAACGACCCCCCATGTTTGCCAAAGGGTGTCCGGACTGCATCGACGATATAGGCATCCTGCATACAACTATCTATGCACGGAGCCCATTTATTTACTCGCTGCCGTCCGAAAGGAACTCTGCAACGCCTTCTTCGTGAGATTTGGAGCCGTAGGCCTGTATCTGTAACATCGTCTCGTGGTCTCTTGCATCGTCCCACTGTCGTCCGAGGTTGTTGTGTATGGCCTCTTTTGCCAGTGCGATTGTTTCAGTTGGCCGGTCACCGAGTGTATCGAGAAGGGCAGAAACACGACTATCAAGTTCGTCGGCGCTGACGGTCTCAGTTATCAGTCCCAGGTCAGCAGCCTCCGTCGCGTCAAAGTACTCGCCGGTAAAGGCGAGGCGCTTGGCAGCCCGCAGCCCAACCAGTTTCGGCAGGAGATACGAGCCGCCGGTGTCGGGAATCAACCCGACATGGACGAACGCACAGCCGAAGGTCGCGGTCTCGACAGCATACGCAAAGTCAGAGAGAGCGGTCACTGCGAGGCCTGCCCCGACAGCGTCACCGTTGATTTTGGCGACGACAGGAACAGGACACCGAAACAGTTCCTCAGCGACTCGCCCGTACGTGCGATTGTATCGTTCGTACGCAGCCCGTGGTGTCTCCTCGCGCTCGGCCATCGCCTCGATATCGCCGCCTGCGCTGAAGGCTTCTCCTTTCCCAGTAAGAACAACAGCATCGTGGCTCCCGGGCTCGGCATCTGCCACTGCATCCGCGAGAGCAGTCGCTTCCTCGCCGTTGAATGCATTCAGCGACTCCGGTCTGTCAAAGGTAATGTAGAGCACGCCCTCATCGGTCGTCGTGTGCATAGCAATACTTCTCTACGCGGAGTCTTAACTGTGGCCGACCCTGGCCGGAGGCATGTACGAACGGAACGTATTTACTGGCTCTCTGAGAGAACACGGATATGGCCTACAGCTATGAGCCACACCACTGGGAAGATTTCGAAGTAGGGCAGACCTTCGAGACGGTCGGACGAACAGTTACTGAGTCGGACTTTACACTCCATTCTATGTTCACTGGAGACTGGACAGAGCTCCATAGCAACAGCGAGTACGCCAAAGACGGACCGTTCGGTGCCCGTGTCGCCCACGGCCCGATGACGTTCACTCTTGCGACCGGGTTTGTCTACCGGACAGGTATCGTCGAGCGGACTGTCTACGCGTTCCTCGGAATGAACTACATGGATGTCAACGAACCCGTCTACATGGACGACACCATCTCAATGGAGATGGAGGTCATCGAGAAAAAGGAAATAGACAGCGTCGACGATGCTAACATGGTGACTATCGACACCGTGGTAACCAATCAGGACGACGTGGCAGTTTTCGAGGGCGATATGAAGTTCCTCATCTACAACCGCGACGCCAAAGAGTAACTCACTCGTCGTCAGATTCGACGGTGATATGCACCAGTCCGACTGCCGCGATGTATGCCTCAGTTTCGGGCAGTGACTGTTGTATCGTCGCGTTGTATAGGTCTACGCCTTTGTTGTACGTCTCGTACCCGTCCTCATCGGCGACAATCTGCTTACTCCCCGCGTGCAGTCGTTTGATTGCTGACTGCATCGAGTCGACAAACGCCTGTTCTGAATCGAGCATTTCGAGAAGCCGGTCACGGTTGGCAGGCTCGAATGTACTCAGTTCCGTTGCCGTCTCAGACGCCGATGTTATCAGTTTGGCGGCAGCCCGATACTGCTCTCCGGCGGTCTCGTACTCGCGTGCAGCCGCCTCGTACTCGCCGTTTTCGGCGTGGTCAAACGCCGTCGAGAGAGTGTCAGCAGCGGCGTTGTACTCCATAACCCACTGGTCGCGGAGATCCAAAACTGTCTGGCGTTTCTCGAACTCTGGAAAGCGTTTTTTGATAGCAGTTGCCATGATGTTTGCAGGCTCGTCTTCGTGACTAAGCCCTAGTACGTGACCCAATTCGTGTTTGATGACCATCCGGTACAGCCAGTCACTCTCGTCTGGGACCAGTCGCACATCTGCTGGTAGCCCTTCATCATCACCAGCGGTGAGATACGTCGCACAGCCAGCAAAATCGCCGCCATCGTGGATACCACAGTCGTCGATTGAGGAGCGTTCTGAGACAGCGATAGTCGGGTCGTCTGCTGCAGGTTTGTATTCGAGGGTCGTTGTATAGGAGAGATACTGCTCGTGGTTCTCGTTCCAGAACGTGATTGCCTCACCGAGCAGTTGTTCAAGACGCGTGCGGTCAGCCTCAACCTGTTCGATACTGACTACTGCTGTTCGGCCCGCCAAGGGGTGTGACTCGGGTGTTTCTGTCTCCGTCGCTGTCTGTTCGTCGGACAGTTTAGTATCGGTTGCCCCGTCAACTGCCGTATCAGTCTGTGACTGTTTACCATCTGAGCCACCAGTCTGGAGTGTATCTAGACAGCCAGCTGTCGCAACTGTACTGGCGACGGCGAGAATAGCCCGCCGTGACTGTCGGTTCGGTCCGTCGAAACGACCCATTATCAACTGATACTTTGTGACGGAGCAAAATAGTATCATGGATGAAAAACGATGGGTGTCTGCCTCACAGCGTGCGCCGCTCTTTTTGCTAACACATACCATAAAATAGTATGACGAGTGTGAGTGAGACACATATCGAAAACCGAGAGCGGGTCCAACCCAACGACACGAACAATCACGCGACGGCCCACGGGGGCAATGTCGTGAAATGGATGGACGAGGTTGGGGCGATGAGCGCGATGCGACATGCAGGCACGAGTTGTGTCACCGCACACATCAGCGACCTCGATTTCAGACGACCAGTGCCGCAGGGAGATACCTGCGTTATCGAATCCTATGCGTACGATACCGGCGAGAGTAGTATCCGAGTCCGCGTACAAGTGTACCGCGAAAACCCGCGAACCGGTGAGCGCGAACAGACGACTGATTCCTATTTTGTTTTCGTTGCCGTCGACAAAAACCAGTCACCAGTCACGGTTGAGACGTTGTCCGTCGGCTCCCAAGAGTGTCGGGAGCTCAGAGACGAAGCACTTGCGGGTGAGCGAGATAGCTAACAGTCAGTCGTCTTCGACTGCCTCAGCAGCTTCACGGAACAGGCCGTCAAGGATCTCTGGCGTTGTCGGGTGGTACGCGCGGTCCGGAACGTCCCGAACGTCGAGGCCAAGCTCGACAATTACCTGGAGCGTTTTGGCCATCACGTCAGCGTGGTAATGCAGTCCTTGATAGCCGAGCACGGTCCCATCGTTGCGGTCGACAACAAGCGTTGCCAGGCCGGCGGGCACGTCTTTAGTTTTGAACACCCCATCGTCAGCTGCCTGTCGTGTCACTGTGATAACTCTGTGGCCTTCTGCTTGTGCGGACTCTTCTGTGTGACCGACCCGTGCGAACGGATAGACCCCAAGACCCGAGAAAATGACGTGATGGTGCACGTTATCGTAGGTTCCCAGTTCTCGACTGTTTGCGTGTGCAAGGATATTTTCGGCCGCCTGGAACGCTTGTTCTTTTGCGACGTGAAGAATTGGCTCTTTCATATTCACATCGCCAACGACGAACACACGCTCGTCATCAGTGGCCTGCATAGTCTCTTCGACCCACCAGCCTTCAGGTTCGAGTCTGGTGTTCTCCAGTCCAAGGCGGTCAAGCGACGGGCGGCGACCAGTAAAACAGAACAGTTGGTCGGCTTCCCTGACCATCTCGCTCCCATCGTCATCTGTTAAAACGAGTCGTACACCGCCATCTTCGGTCGGTTCGAGCCGTTGCTCGTGGACGTTCGTCGGGATTTCGACATCGAAGTCCTCACGGTAAATATCGAGGATAGCTTGCCCGAACGCCGGCGGCGCTTCGTCGATTGGCTGGTTATCGTGTTCGACTGCAGTGATATCCATCTCACCGGCCTCGGCAAGATAGGGGACCATCTCCAGACCGATATACCCAAGCCCCATGACGATACCTGAATCGGGGAATGACGTGGCGTCAAGTACGTCTGCACTAGTCATGTAGTCAATATCCTCAATACCGGGGACATCAGGGACATTCACTGACGAGCCAGTAGCAACGACAACGTAGTCAGGTTCGATTGTTTCGCCTCCGGCTTCGATAACGTGGTCATCGACGAACGTCGCAGTGTCTCGGATGAACGTCACGTTCTCTTGTTCAGCATACTCCTGGACTGAGTCACGACGATGGCCAGCCCATCCGAGTGTGTGGTCGTCCTTGCGCTCGACAACACGGTCAAGGTTGACATCAGGAAGATTGCCTTCGAGCCGGTCGTCATGGCGTGCCTGATAGCGATGTGCCCCTGCTGAAAGTACCTCTTTCGATGGCATACAACCCCGAAGAATACAGAGGCCGCCACCGGGGTCCCCGTCATCGATGAGTGTCAGCTCGACCTCCGACTCGTCGACGAGTTTGCCTGCGGCTGCAGCACCTGCACTTCCATAGGCACCGATAATAGCAACGTGGATGCTCATACCGCTTTCTTGGCTGGAAGCACATTAACCCTACCGAGTGCACAATCGCGAGGTCTTCGACAGCGCGTGTTCAAAAAACAGTAGCCTTGGCTGGATTCGAACCAGCGTCAGCGGCTATCTTCCGCAGACGGAACAACCGAATGCGTCCAAAGGCCGCTATGATTGGCCACTACACCACAAGGCTTCACGCAATCTTACCGATTGGACATACAAGTACATTACTTTCTCAGACAGGGTAGGCGACGCCTAGCACAGTCCGGTGCAAAACCGTCTGAGAAGACTCGAATCTTAGTCGCTTAGAAGAGGTCTTGGTCTTCAAGCTGGTCAATGACGTCGTCAACGAACGCTTCGACGTCGTCGTAGGGCCAGTCGCCTCCGCTAATTTTTGTGTTCAGTTCCATTGCAGTCATCGAGAAGTCGCCTGACTCGAACGTCGTTGACGGACCCTGCGGGAGTGCCGGAACGAGGTCCATAGGGCTTTTGATCGGGTAATCTGCTCCTTCAAACGCTTCGATGAACTGCTCGCGCAGGTCGTCTTTGTTGACCATACACGTACTACCCGGTAGCCGCTGAAAAAGATTTTTATCTGGGAAAACTTTTCCGCAGTTGTGAGTTTATCAGAGTCGCTCGGACAGACACAACCGAGTTAGTTACGTTCGACCACTGCAGTCAGGTCACGCTATCAGTGAGGTTGTAACAACAAAAAATGAGCAACGGGACCGTCAATTATGCTCTTCGATGAACCGGTAGCGGTAGGGTTGGTCACGGATTACCTCGACAGTTCCGTTCTGAGCGTGTCGACCAAGAATCGTTGCGACACGGTGTGCGCTCTCGAACTCTTCGCCGTGCTCGTCGAGTACTTCAAGAATCTCGCGCGCCGTCATCGGCTGTTCCCGGTCGGTCTGTTCAAGCACCGACCGTATCCGCTCTAACTCGCCTCGACGTATGCGCATACACTTACTATGACCCACATCATAATTAAATGGTGTCAGACAGTCGTCAGACAGTGATATTGAGAAAACTGGCCAACGACAGCATGATGCTCTCGACAGCAGTTGTCATACGAATCCGGCACGGAACCATCGGCAAGCCAATCAAACGCCGAGATACCAACAGGCACCCAGCAGTACTCAAGCGAAATCGTCGGGTGAGACAGGTGTAGCACATCGAGGGCAACCGCTTTTGAGGATGGCTTCGCGCGTAGAGGTGGTGACGTCAATCGGTCCGTTGCAGTCAGGACAGACAAACGTGGAGTCTGTAGAGCGACTCATTTCTGTCGGGGAATACTCCCACAGATAAAAAGAGAGGTTATCCCAGCTATGGTGGGTGGTTGAAATGCGTCCTAGAAAATGAGAGAGAGTACCGGTTCGATAGTAGTGACATAGTGTCATAAAGAGAGCTTTCATCGCGCTTTTTACACATTGAAACGCAGGTCGAAATGGCTAGCTATTGTTCGTCTGCACCGGGCAGTTTTGATGGGCTCATTGACCCAGTAGACCCAATAGAGAGAACAAACTCGTGTTGTTGCTCAGTCTCGAACTGCTCGAGGATTATTCGTAACGGTTCTGCATAGCGCTGGAGATCATCCGCTCGTTCGGCGACGCCGTTGAGTTCCGCAGCCTGTTCCTGTGCTGCTCCAGCAACCGTTTGTGCTTCGGACATCGTCTGCTGGCTGAGGTCAATCATCTCAGTAACTGCTGATTCAGTTTCTTTGAGTTGCTTCGACAATTGCTTAATATCTGACCGTTCCGTCTCCGCTGCGATACTATCCATCTCAGTTGTAATCTCCCCAAGAGTTTCCGAAAGATGCTCGAACTGTTCTCGCTGGTTATGGGCATCATCAGATATCTTTTGAATGGAGCTTGCAATCTGTTCACTGGCTGTCCGTACTGTATTGACGCTGTGTTCAACTTCCGCTCCTGCTGTCTCAACCTCGTCGACGTAACTCTGGAGTTGTCCAATCGTCTTCTCCAATTCATCAACCATCTCGTTAAATTCAGTGCCAATCCGATCCATCGCCGCTTCCCTGCCATCGACAGTCATGCGCTGAGTCATGTCACCGTCGCTGACTTGCTCCATCGTCTCAGAGTACGCCGCTGCCTGCTCGGTGAGGGCTGTGGCCATCTCTTCGGCCTCTTTCCTAGCAGTCTCCGTTTCTTTGCGTGCGAATTCAAGTGCCTTGATCGACTGTTCTAGGTCAGTTCGTGTCCGGTCAAGAGAGTCGCCAAGTGTCCCGGGTACCTCTTCATCAAGGACCGGGGCGTCAAAGTCTTGAGTCGCGATTGCATCGGTCTGTTTTGTGGCCGTCTCAAGATACGCCTGTGTTTCTTGGAACGAATTAGTGAGACGCCCCACTTCGTCAATCCGGTCTGTCTGTTCGATATCTGTCTGGACATTCCCGTTGGCAAGCGCTGTAGCCTTGGTTTCTAGCCTGTTGAGAGATCGTACAGTGTTGCGACCAATGGTAACTGAGAGGATGAGAAAGCCCGCGAGTGCAATGCCGATGACAAACAGAAACTCACTACGGACTGCTGAGATGACCGTGTAGGCGTTCGATTGGGGAGCATGTGTAACGACAACCCAGTTGATGCCTGAAACAGGTGCATAGGCAACGACTTCATCTGTCTCCGCTAGTTCTACAACTCCTGATTTCTCCCTGTCGATGAGCGCGGTAGCCGTCGCGCCACGGTAGGTGGTCAGCATCTGTTCTGGCTCCTTCGCTAACTCGATAGTACGCTGGCTATTGATGACCTGTGTGTAACCACCCTCGATTGGGTTCCGAAATGACTCGGTTATCTCCGCCGTGTTGACCATAGTTACGACAGCCCTGCTGTCAGTATTGGCGTGTGTTGGGCTTGTAAACGCCATTTTGTCCACACCGTCAGACTGGAACACCTGTGAAGAGCCAACAGATTGAGTAAATCGAAATTCCAGCCCAGGACTGTCCCGCCACTGCAGTGTGTCGTTTATATTGGCTCCTTTCCAATTCTTGGCTGTGCTTTCGAGAACCTCACCGGTGTTGGTATTGACGTAGTGGATAGCAGTAACGGAATCAGGCTGATCTTCGTGGAGAAAGAGAAGTGTTGTGGCGATCTCTGTTCGGTCACCGGAACCAAACACTGAATCGCGTGACAGTGTCCTGACGTGTTGGCGGTGCTCATCCGTCCACTGTGTGAGTTTATCTCCCTCTTGGCTCGCGACAGTCTCCATTTGGTTGTGTACTTGGGTAGTTAGCTCCGCTGATGCTTCTTGCTGAAAATAAAATCCGGCACCACCAGTGGCAAGAATCACTACAAGGATAATCAAGCCAAACTTTGCGAGGTAATGTTTGCGAATAACGCTTGGAATCAACTGTTTGAGCGGTCTGAGTGGGGATGAAGACAACGGAACTCACCTCTCACCGTTGCCAGCCAGCGATGTACTCGGCCCACAGAACAGAACAGACGTGTCAACGCTATTGCTGACCTCCAAGTTGATAGTGCAGTTGTACTGGCATCGCTGTCCCAGTGAGATGAACATCAGGTGCAACCATGGAGCTACGATATAAAAACGCTGATAATACTGACATAAACTCCTATGTAACAGACTAAATCTGTATATAGTGGTTTTAGTCAAAGAGCGCAGGTACACAGACAGCATTCATTCGGATACGAATCTGTATAATCGGCGGATTGTACGTAAAGAAGACCAATATACAGGAGAATCTGTATTATACATCTCGATGTATTGTCACGTAGGTGAGGACCAATGGCAACTAAACAGTCGGATGATAAGATACTTGATACTGAACTCCTCGGACGAGATGTTTCGTTCAATTACTCAGGGACGTGGTTAGGATACTCTCTGCTTAGCCTGCGAATCGTGATGGCGTGGGTATTCTTACAAGCCGGTCTCGAAAAGTGGTCCGAAGGCGGCTGGGGTGACCCCGTTGTCTGGTCATCTCGAGGATTCCTTGAAAACGCTGTCCCCGGTTCAAACCCGTTACATGGACTTTTCATGTGGTTTGCAGATTTCGCGGCAGTCGTTGATCCCCTAGTCGTGACCGGACAGGTGCTCATCGGGATAGCGCTTCTGTTTGGCGTGTTGGTCCGATTCGCTGCGTTGATGGGTGGTATCCAGATGTTGTTCTTCTGGACTGCTGCTTGGCAGGACGGTCTCATGGCGGGTCTCCCAGTTGAGCACGGTTACGTCGTCGACAGCACGTTCGTCTACCTGCTGTTACTGTTTGGGTTGGGTGCCTGGGGTGCTGGCCGTGTCGTCGGGCTTGATTCCATCATTGAGGAGATAGGTATCGTCCAGAACAACAGGTGGCTTCGGTATCTACTCGGCTAATCACCCTTGTCTAGCGGGTTCAGGTAGACTTTTGTCGCGTGTACGAACAGTACTCGGTCGCTCAGCCTTTCGACACACAAAAGACAAATGTACAACTCAGACAGAAGCAAGCCGTGACAGGTTGTATTAGAGGTGACAGGTCAGGAGGCACTGCAGGACCTCCTTCAGACGATACAGCACGCGAGCGTCGACACCACAACAGCGAAGATTATGCCAGCAACACTTACCGACGACCAGGTAGTTACGCTTGAGTTAGGGACGCTGACCGACAAGCAGCGTGAGACGCTCGAATTCGCTCTACACGAAGGGTACTACGAGCGACCACGCAAGGTAGAGTTGTCGACGCTCGCCAAACAACTCGGCATCTCAAAGTCGGCGACATCTCAACGCCTGCGAACCGCTGAAACGAAACTCATCAGGAACGTATTCGAGGCCCATCGCTGAGAAAGGCGTACACATCGGCAACTAGCCAGTTGTCATAATTTCGTCGCCGTTGTTTATGAGTTCTGCAACAGACGTGACATGTGTATACCAATCGCTCAATGCCAACTGTTGTCCGGGTCATCGTTTAGGACAATGGCGTACTTCGATTCCGCGGCGTTTGTAGTCAGTTGTTATTTCGCATCTTCGTCAAACAGGGTATCGAACAGTCGCATTTTTGTTTTCTTTCAGCCGGAGTGAGTAAACACCTCTCGGGCTGTATGTCGTTGGTTAATCCCTTCGGAACGTATAAAACGACAGCGCAGCCGGTGAGTCCCTTCGTTGTCGAGTTAGCACCGTTACTCGATATCCATTCCCTCGATTGGGCCCCACCGTTTATCGTTGTAGCTCCGCTGGCGACTCGTCTCAAAGGTTGTTTCGATGCGCTGGCGGAGCGTTTGCTTTCCCTCACGGTCGATGCGTGCCAACTCGTCTGCTTTCTCAACTGCTAGTGGGGGCCCACGCTCCCGGGCAACCTCTGCAAGTATCTGTGTTGTCAACTGCTCTCTGGTCTTCTCATCGCGGGTAACACAGTGTGGTGACTCAATGCGGTAGACAAGGTCTTCCCGCGGGTCGTAGACAACGAAGAAGGTGACTTCGTACGCCTCGTCGTCCAGTGTTCGGCTGTGATCCAATGAAAGTGTTTCATCAGAGAGAACCGCATCCGTTCCGGCGCGTGAGCGAAACCAGTTTGTAAACGTCAGTGCGTCAGTTCGGAGGTCGCCGTCATCATCGGTCCGTTCGAGTACTCGACGGAAAAACGCCTCGTCGTTGAGCCACGGTGCGCCAACCGATCGTCGGAGTTCGCGTGTCAGAGCCTTCGAGCTACTGTTCTTGACGAACCCAACGAGGGGCACATCACGTGTTGCAAACGCTTCGACGAGTTCGAGATAGTTCTCGATGACATCGGTGAACTCCGACCGCTCGATGATGAGTCGTTTGAGTTCGGGGTCGCGTTCAACCCACTTCAACAGCCCTGTTGGATAGATTGGGCCGTCAAGAATCAGCAGGTCGTCGACAACGTCTGTCTGGTCAAGGGCATGCTCGCTCTCGGCACGATACAGCGCCAGTGCGTGGACGACAGTTTGCTCGTAGCGGTCGACTCGTGGTGCGTGCAGAACACGCCGTCGCGCATACCCCTCGTCGTCCATCCGCCAATCAGCGTCTTGTACGTCGATTGTGTCGTCGTTCGTGTGGACAGTCATGACAATTGTCCGGGCACGATGCAGGTCGATATCCGAGGGAACAGCAGCCATCGCGGCCTGAGAGACATCGATGACCAGCCCGTTCTTGAACGTTGTTGGGTTGATTGTTCCGGCATCGAGTCCATGCTGTGTCGGGAACGGTGACTCGGTGAGCGCCACGTCATCAACGGCAACCTGTCGCCTGCTGAGCTCATCAAGAGGTTCCAGAATGATCTCCCCATCGCGGTCCAACAGCGGGTTGAGGAACTCTTCGAAGGCCTCTTGGGCAATGTCAGTGTGGTCTTGATCGTCGACTTCTTTCGTGACCCGGCGCGCGAGTTGCGCGATACCGTCCACGTGGACGGGGTCGAGTGTCATACTCTCCGTTTCGGGGCGGTCAATAAAAACGTCCGGTGACTGACTTTCTACCAGGACCGGGCAGGCGTTGTCCGATCTTGGTTTCCGATTCGCTCTTCGGCGTATGCGTCTGCCGCGTCGAGAACCGTTATATCCTCGTCTTCGGCTCGTTCAATCATTGTCTGAAGACGGTCGCCAATCGCTTTGGCGTCCTCGAAGGCCTGTTCCTCGGTACCGCCCTGATGCTCGTGGTAGACCGTAATGAGGCCGCCAGCGTTGATAACGTAGTCAGGTGCATACAGAATACCCTCGTCTTTGAGCATCTCGGAGTGTCGTTCCTCGTCCGCGAGGATGTTATTCGCTGCGCCGGCCACGATATCACACGTCAGACGCGGAAGCGTGTCGTCGTTGATTGCGCCACCGAAAGCACACGGCGCAAACACATCACAGTCGACATCATAGATATCGTCAGGGGCAACCGCCTCCGCGTCGTACTCAGCAGTAAACTCTGCCATCTTGTCTTCGTTAATATCTGTGACAGTCACCGAGGCACCGCGTTCGGCCAGTCCGACAGCAAGCCCGTGACCAACTTTTCCGAGGCCTTGCACTGCAACGTCAATATCTGAAAGCGTATCCGTTCCGTAGACGTGTTCGACACAGGCTTTGAGTCCGTGAAGTACACCGTGTGCGGTGATTGGCGACGGGTCCCCAAGTCCGTCACTCGTTCCAACCACGTGGTCGGTCTGGCTCTCGATAAGTTCCATATCCTTGACACCAGAGTTGACATCGACAGACGTGATATATCGGCCGTCAAGACAGTCAACGGCACGACCGTATGCCCGCATCAGTGCGTCTGTTTTTATTTCCTCAGGGTCACCAATGATGACAGCCTTGCCGCCACCAAGATGGAGGTCTGCGGCGGCAGCTTTGTATGTCATCGCACGAGAGAGACGGAGTACGTCTGTGAGTGCCTCTTCTTCGGTATCGTAATCAAGAATACGCGTGCCACCGAGGCTCGGTCCCAGCGTCGTGTCATGAATCGAAATGATTGCCTCTAGCCCCGTCTCTTCATCTGTAAAGTGTGTTACCTGCTCGTGGTCCCTGTGGTCAGGTGCGTCGAATACCATATAAGGAATATATATCCCTTGTATTAAAATAGCACGACATCGGAAAATACCACTCTTAGGCCCTAGAAATGCAATATTTCTACATATCAATGGTTCCTATCCTGTATTTCAGCCAGACACAGTCATGGCCGGTACTGTTTGATGTAGTCACCAGCAGTTGCGAATAGCTGTTGCCCCGTTGTGGTAATTCGGCTCTGCTCATCAGACTCCGCGGCGAGGTATGAGGCGGCCCAGACGCTGGTGATACCGAGGGCTGCCCCAGTTACAACATCGGTGCCCCAGTGAAGACCGAGATACATCGTCGAGAAGGCAATTGTTCCGGCAAGGGCCGAAGCCAAGTAGAACCATCTTGGGTAACTGTCTCGCGTATACCACGCAAGCAATGCAACTGTAACAGCAAGCGACGTATGAAGTGAGGGAAACACGTTGGTGTTCGTGTTGATGTGTGTGGTCAACGCTTCGATTTCGGGCCAGACTTCGTACATGAGACCACGGACCTCTCCGGGCATGTAGTTCCGTGGTCCATATGCGATAAACAGTGTGTAACTTCCCAATCCGATAAGATAGTTGATAATGTACGATAGCGCGGTCACACGGAACGGCCGGAGCGTGTCAAGAAACAGGTATGAAACCAGCGGAAAGAGAACCAAAAAGACATACCCGAATACGTACACAAGCGAGAGAGCCCACGTTAACTTCGTCGTCGCCAATTCTTGAATTGTCGGGACCAGATAACCTTCGATGCTGTAAAGTGTATGTGTGATGTTATACTCTAGGGTCCAAGAGACTTCACCGCCAATCGGTCGCCAGTACATACTGATTCCAAACACAGTACCCAGTACACTGAGATGGGCTAAACCATGGCAGAGACGAGTTCGGTAATCGACGTAAAATGAGCGGATTCGGGCAGGTCCGACAATTGTGTATAGGCCAACGCCGAGACAGACAGTCACGACTGTTACCAGTTGGAGGTATTGAATGAGGAGAGTCATTGTTGGAGTAGGTTATCGTTGTCAGAAAACTCGAAGCCGGCGTCGCGTAGGTAGCTGTGGATTTCCTCGATATCGAGCGATCCGTTGGTGCCAAAGAAGGGAAGTTCCGGGTCGACACCGGCCCATCGGAGGTCAGAAGGTACCCACTCGGTACCCGTCAGCGGACTCGTCGCTGGCCGAGCGAATCCACCAAACACCTCCTCACGAATTGTTTCCTTATCAATAAGGCGTGCAATGAGTCGCCTGAAGTGTGGGTTCCCGAGCGGTTCTTTCAGCGTGTTACAGCCGATTATGTACAGACTCGGCGACCGCTCGACATGGAGTTCGACGCTCTGCTCGCGGCCAATTCGCGGTACAACGCTGGGCCCCAGGTTTGAGACAGTGGCATCGACGCTCCCACTCGTAAGCAACCCAAGCGCAGCATCGTCCGAACGAACAATCTGGATACGAAGCCGATTGAATGGGATACCATCGGCAAACCGTTCGGCGACCTGCTTGGGAAGTGCAGTAGGGTTCCGATGGAGCAAGTGGGCATCGTTACGCTGGACGACCAGTTCCTCATCTTCGACGCTCGATTCGAACTTGAAGGGCCCACTGCCAATCGGCTCGGGGTTTTGCCAGACGAGCGCTTCCGTCACCGCTTCGGAAATGTCGACGCCTGCAATCTCTGCTGGGCGCGCCTTGCTTCTCCATACGTGTTCCGGAAAGATTGGGACTGTCAGTATTCGAACTGCTGTCTGTGGATTTACATTGGAAAATGCTAACTTGACTGTTCTGTCGTCGAGTACAGTAACGCTTTCAACCATCGAAGAGCGTCCACGGAACCGTGGCGCCGGTACTGGTACCTCGAACTCGCCGAGGCTCGTATCTTGCAGAAGTTCGACTGTGAAAGCGACATCATCAGCTGTCAGTGGAGTGCCATCATGAAAGGTTAGCTCGGGCCGCAGCGTTACCGTGAGCGTGGTTTCCTCATCAGTGGTTGAGAGGTCCCAGCCTGTGGCAGCCCAGGGCTCGACAGTTCCATCGATGTATCGGCCCAGTGAATCGTAAAATAGGCCGGAAATCTGTCCCTTGTTCCGCGATTGAATTGCAATCGGGTTGAGGCTTCGTGTTATCTGTGCGTCAGTCGAGACCAGTGGAAGGGTATCAGTGTCAGCTTCGCGACTATTGACTCTGACGAGTGACTGTGAGAGGTCCCGGGATGACCACCGCCAGTTAGTAAACTCTTCAGTTCGGGATGCACGAATCAGATCCGGAACTGCGACGGGGATAAACGGCTGCTTTCGTACAATTTCGTGTTGTAAGTCGACGACCGTTCGGCGGCGCTGTGAGCCACGCTGCTGTTGTTGCGCTTCGAGTAGTTCGTCGATGCCAATATCCGTAAATTCGAACGGGTTTTGCCACCCAACTTCGCCAACAAACGAGGAGTGCAACAGCGGACGGAGTGCATCCGGTCGCTCGATGTTCTGGTAGGCCGAGATGAATAGGTCATATTCCTGGTTGACAAGCACTTTCCGACGAAGTTCATCTTCAGGAAATAGCTGGAGGTCGACGTTCACGCCGATTGTATTGAGATTGTCCGCAAGCATGCGGCCGATTTGGGTTGCGACAGCATCATCGTCACCAGGAACTGTCAGCACTTTAAGCGATAGTTGGTCAGGAATGTCTTGGTTCCTGACTGTCCGCAGTCGGCCCAAGCAGCCGGCAAGCCCGGCGGAGCCGATAGCTGTTGATGCGAGTACTGCCCGTCGGCTAACACGGGTGGCTCGCTTGTCCTGTTCCTCACTCATCGTAATTGGTTACATAAGCATCGGAATCATACATAACAGTGGTGATTGGCGCCACCCGGCGTCTCGCTCTCAAGCGGTTATGAGATCTGAGTGCCCTAATCGCCGGCGAAAACCCGTTTGTGACATCGTCGATTGGTTACAGTCACTCAACAGGTAGCTCAAAATATCCTTGTGGCTACCCCACACTTTAGGTTTCTCCGGCATGCGTTCATCAACGTGAACTGGAAACGGTATCTGGGGTATCGACTCGTGTGGGCAGGCAGTGCGAGCCTTGTTGTGACAGTTGTACTGTTTTTGTTTGCATACTCGATTGGCGACCTGACTCAACAGACGTTTGCCGGGAACTTCTCTGGGTCTGAGCCGTTCTGGAATCCCGGAGACCCGGTCTACGTGCAGTATGTCGATTGGGTCCAGTCACTTGTAACGCTCGACTGGGGCATCTCACAACGGTATGGCGAGCCTGTCACGGCGTTGCTGGCCGAACGTGCCCCGATAACTGTCGCTTACCTAACCCCTGCTATCTTGGGTGGAACAGCCATCTCGACGGGTTTTGGCTACATCGCGGCTCGCAAACGGGGGCAGTGGTCCGACCGCTTTATCAGGACACTTTCGTATCTGCTGCTCGCGGTTCCGAACTTTCTGGCCGGTGCGTTACTAGTCGGTTATTTCGAGCGTCGTATCTATGAGATCGACGGTCGGTTCTACGATATTGAGGCTGGATTCTTTGCCGAATGGAACCTGTTCTGGCTGGTGGTTGCTTCGCTCATTCTTGGGACACATGTGGCCGCAGTACAGATTCGTCAGGTTCGGACGTTAACCGGCGAACATCTCGATACTGACCTCACGAAGATGCTGCGCGCGAAAGGCGTCGGTCGATGGCGGTTCGCGCGACATATCCTCCGTGCAACCGTAGTCCCGCTCGCCTCGTTGTTTGTCGCGGAAGTGCTTGGGTTGCTCCTTGTCTCTGTGTTCGTTGTCGAAGCCGTGCTCAAAGTTCCTGGCCTCGGCGAGGTCGCTTGGCGGGCCATCAGTGTCAATGATGCGCCACTTGCACTCACGGTAACGTTTTTGATCTCGCTAACAATTATCCTCGCAAGCGTTTTCGAGGATGTCATCGCTGTCGCGCTCGACCCACGTCTCGACAGGAACGAGTGAAATTACGTTCGCGGGTCAACCATCTCCTGAACCCTGTCACCGAGGAAACTCACGACCAACAACAGTGTACAGAGAATGCCGGCTGGCACGTAGACGACCCAAGGCACACTCCACCAATCGAACGTTGACCCCCCAGCAACAGTATTGTCGCCCGCCTGCCGACCAACTGCTGTTGCAATCTCGCTGCCGAGCGAGACAGCATCGATTTCGGTTAACCAAAGAAACGCCAGTGCAGCCTCATAAACGGCGAATTTTG
The DNA here is from genome assembly GCF_026586665.1 of Halovenus rubra. GTDB lineage: Archaea > Halobacteriota > Halobacteria > Halobacteriales > Haloarculaceae > Halovenus > Halovenus rubra. The sequence continues at coordinate 152,583 of NZ_JAODIY010000005.1, read as the reverse complement.
CGAACAAGACAGCGACTGTAGTAAGAACAGTTCCCGTTACTGCCGGGAGAATGTGCCGTCTGATTATCGTCTTGGCCTCGGCACCAGATAGCTGTGCTGCCTGAACGAACGAGGTCGTTTTCAGTTGAATGACCTCGCTTCGGACGACCCGGGCGATACCGCCCCATGATAGCAGCCCAAAGACGAGAATCATTAGCGGATAGCTCCGTCCAAACCGGAGCACTAGCAGAATGTACAGGAAAAACGCCGGGAGTGCGCGCTGAATGTCGACGTATCGCATCAACATCTCGTCGACACGACCACCAAGATAGCCGGCGCTAACTCCGACAACGACGCCAAACGTCGCCGCGATGGTTGACGCTGTCATCGCAACCTGAAGTGTCGTGTTCAGTCCAAGCCAGCCCATTGCTAGCACGTCTTGACCAAGAGCATTCGTTCCCAGCGGATAGGAGGCCGTTCCCTGACACTGTCCGTCAACAACTGTTCCGTGACACGTGGGCACGAAAACTTCAGATACTGACGACCAGCCGGGTGGCTGGAGAGAGATAAGTGGGTCGAGTAGTGGTTCGTTCGTAAGAAAAGGAACAATAGAGCCGATCAAAAACAGAAAGAGAGCGGTCACAGCCGCCACAAGAACGGTCTTTTGACGACGAATGCGGCCAAGGAATTTTGCTGTTCTCTCAGGTGAAGTGATGACACGTTTGGTGACAAGTATAGTGACAAAAAGCAGTGCGAGTCCGTACAGCCAGTTGAGAATCTCGACTTCGAATCCTGCAATCGGGAGAGTGTCAGATTCTGTCCAGACACTGTAGATCGCACTGACAATGAGTACGCTGAGAACCGCTGTTATGAGTGTGGGGACAACTATCCAGGACAATCCAGTTGCAGTACGTTTCGTATCGAAACTGACAGCTTCGAACTGTCTGTCGTGGCTAGAACTGGCTTGCTGTTCGAGTGTCGTCTCTGCTTGTGCGTCTGTGTTGGTGTCAGGTGGAGGGGACATAGTTAAGGGTCTGACGCCGGGGTTCTGGGCGGACGTGCGGAATCGTTGACTGTACGCTTTTCGCGAATCTACTTAAATCATTTCGTTAGTATGTCGAGCGTTTTCACACCACGAACAGAGCCGACTCAAGATTTTAGCTGTGGTTCCACATCTAGATTTGGTTCACCAATCACGTACCCTGACGGCGGTTTTCCGGGCCGCATTCTGTAGACGACGGCTGGCGTGTAGCCCACCGATGGTTGTGCATCACGGATAGCAAACCACTCATCGTCACGGAACGAAGTACAATCGACAAAAAGGATTGTTCCCGGGTGGGCCTTTAGCTGGGTTCCAGTCTTGCCGTCAACAGTCTCTCGGAGCGCGCTTGCGGGAGTCCCCGCCCGTCGCCGTGCTGGTGGCTCTGGCCTCGTTACCTCGACAAGTGTCCCTGTCTCGTCGACGCGAAAATCAAGCGCATATCCGGATTCGAGAGTGATTTCCGGCGTAAACGCGTGGCCTGCGTCGGCCAGTAACTTCGCCGTATTCAGTTCGGCCATGGCCGCCCGCATCCGAACGAGGTCGAGTTGTTCGCTTGTCCCGAGTTTTGTTGCCATCGTATACCGGTGGTCGTCAAGCGTTCCAGCCGAGAGCAGTTGTTCATAAAAGGTGAGTCCGGCCTTACGGTCTGCATCTGGGAAGCCAGCGGCGTGGTCCCGAAAGAACGCTCTGGTCGTCTCTCGACCATCTTTGGAGAAAAATACCGGAAGAAAGAACCACGTGATGTGGTCATACGCAGTAAGCCAGGGGTCGCTCGCTTCGAGGTCACGGAGCAACTCTCGCTGTGCCCACCGAGCCAACGGATACTCGACTTCAGCGAATCTGTATTTCTCAGTCCGCCAAAGTGCTTTTGGTGTCTCGGTATTACCCAGCCAGTAGGCATCACTATCGGTCCAAGCAAACAGTGCGAGGTCGCCGTTATCCATCTCTAGGCGCTGTGCCTCGTATTTTGGCGGTGGGTTGACTCCGGGCGGTTCAAGCGCTGCACCGAACTTGTCGTCAAGCGGGCGATAGAGGGAACTCTCAATGCGATTTGGGTCCCAGCTATCTGGTGAATGACGGAATCGAAGTGGCCCTGCCACGCTAAATCATACGCGGGCCAGCGGTTTGTGGTTTGTGTCCAAGAGCGTTTGGGCCCATGGCTCACCCAGCCTACGGAGAGACCGATAGAAGATGCAAAATTCACGGTGTGACAGTAGCCAGAAGTCCCAAGTTCAGGCAGTGTTTACTTTGATAAACAGCTTTCGGTTGTTTCAATACTTTCAGCCATGACGAGACACTTATTGATACACCGCATCGTAACGAAACTACATGGGGACGAGAGCGTATTTGAACACGGCTGGGTGTTGGGATAACAATGAGTGACTCCGTCGACAGGCAGATGTTTACTGTCCGGTTGGAACTCCCTGATAGACCGGGTGAGTTGCGAAGAGCACTAGAGCCGATTGCAGAGCATGGCGGGAACCTTCGTTCAGTGTTCCACGAGCGCGGTAATCTTACACCGCGTGGTCATATTCCGGTGGAAGTCGATCTGGCAGCCACACCAGAGCAGTTAGAAGCAATCGTCACAGCACTTCGTGACGCAGATGTCACCGTCGTCCGGGCAGGCTCGCAGTATTACACAGAAGAGGTGACAGCGATTCTGTTCGGACAGGGAATCGACGGCGATATTTCTGAGACATTGACAAGTATCGAGCAGTCAACGGATGCAACAGTCCGCGATGTGACACTCGCGGCTCCAGAAGGGGCAGGGGGACTGTCGAGCGCACGCGTTCATCTTGCAACAGAGAACGAGGAAACAGCCGAGACACTCGCGACACTGCAGGAAATCGCTGAAAAGCGGGGCCTTTCAGTTGTTGAGCCACTGACCACGGGTGAGAGTGCATGAAACTCGCAGTCGTCGGCGCTGGCGCAGTTGGGAAAGCAGTTGTCGAGCTAGCAGAGGAGTACGGACATACGGTCACTGCCGTTGCTGATTCAAGCACAGGCGCTATCGATGCCAACGGTCTCGACAGCGAGACAGTTCTTCAACGAAAGCGCAACGATGGTGTCGTCGGCTCAGCAACAGCCCAAGAAGCTCTCGACAGTAGCTACGATGTTCTCGTTGAGGCGTCGCCGACAACACTGGACGACGCACAACCGGCGTTCGGGCACGTCCAGACAGCACTTGACCGTGATCGCGATGTCGTCCTCGCGAATAAAGGGCCAGTAGCTGAACGGTACGCGGATGTGCAAGCGCGTGAGCGAGAGAGTGAGGGCCGTGTCCGCTTCGAAGCCACTGTTGCCGGCGCAATCCCGGTGTTTTCGACCATTGACAACGTGGGTGCCAAACAGGTCACCGCCGTTCGTGGCGTGTTGAACGGGACTGCAAACTTTATTCTCTCGCGGATGACAGCTGAAGGGCTCGCGTATGAGCACGCATTAGCTGAGGCACAGGATATCGGTGTGGCAGAGACAGACCCCACATTCGACGTCGAGGGAACCGATGCAGCACTGAAATGCGCTATCCTTGGAAACGTCCTGATGGAGACGGAGTTCACGCTTGACGATGTATCGGTCACAGGAATCAGTGAGATTCCAGCAAGCGCGCTGGAGTTGGCACAGCAGGACGGCTCGACAATCCGGCTTATCGGAGAAGTCGACGACAGCGGTGTCCGGGTTGGCCCGCGACTCGTCGACGAACACGGGACACTGGCCGTGACTGGGACACAGAATATTGTCCAATTCGAAACAACCCACGCCGGGACGCTCAATATTTCAGGTCGGGGTGCCGGTGGTCCTGAAACGGCAACTGCGATTATGGGCGACCTTCGAGAACTGGAAAATTGACTCGTCGTCCCATGGTATCGCCTCACAGAATCGCCGGAAGGAGCCCGGACACTCTACAGACTGTATCGAAATGGTTTTATGAGGCACAAGGTTAAATCTCGGATAGAGCGCCTCTGCGCGTGAGACATATGAGCGAAGGTAAACCACACCAGAACTTGGCCGTGATTGGCCACGTAGACCACGGAAAGAGTACAATGGTCGGACGACTCCTGTACGAGACCGAGAACGTACCGGAGCACGTCATCGAACAGCACAAAGAAGAAGCCGAAGAGAAAGGCAAGGGCGGATTCGAGTTCGCCTACGTCATGGACAACCTCGCTGAGGAGCGAGAGCGTGGTGTCACGATTGACATCGCACATCAAGAGTTCGACACCGACGAATACTACTTCACAATCGTCGACTGTCCCGGACACCGTGACTTCGTGAAGAACATGATCACGGGCGCAAGCCAGGCCGATAACGCTGTGCTTGTGGTCGCAGCGGACGATGGTGTCCAACCGCAGACTCAGGAGCACGTCTTCCTCTCGAAGACGCTGGGTATCGACGAGCTGATTGTCGCTGTCAACAAGATGGACCTCGTCGACTACGACGAGTCCGACTTCGAGCAGACCATCGAGGAAGTCAAACAGCTCCTCAAGCAGGTCGCATTCGACGGAAGCAAGGCGAGCTTTATTCCGACCTCGGCGTTCGAGGGCGACAATGTTTCTGAAGAATCCGACAACACGCCTTGGTACGATGGGCAGACGCTACTGGAAGCACTTAACGGCCTTCCTGAGCCCGCGCCGCCGACGGACGCGCCGCTCCGACTGCCAATCCAGGACGTGTACACTATCTCCGGTATCGGTACGGTCCCGGTTGGCCGTATCGAGACGGGAACGATGAACACGGGCGACAACGTCAGTTTCCAGCCCAGCGATGTCGGTGGCGAGGTCAAGACCATCGAGATGCACCACGAAGAGGTGCCAAGTGCCAACCCCGGTGACAACGTTGGATTCAATGTCCGCGGCATCGGTAAGGACGACATCCGTCGTGGCGACGTTTGTGGTCCCGCCGACGACCCGCCGTCGGTCGCCGAAACCTTCGAAGCCCAGGTTGTCGTGATGCAGCACCCGAGCGTCATCACCGCCGGTTACACGCCGGTGTTCCACGCTCACACTGCACAGGTCGCCTGTACTATCGAATCCATCGACGCAAAAATCGACCCATCGACCGGCGAGGTTGCCGAGGAAGACCCTGACTTCATCCAGTCCGGTGACGCCGCAAAGGTCACGGTTCGACCACAAAAGCCTCTCAGCCTTGAGCCGTCCTCCGAGATCAGCGAGCTCGGCTCGTTCGCAATCCGCGACATGGGCCAGACAGTCGCTGCCGGACAGGTCCTGTCGGTCAACGAGCGGTAATCCATGCAGCAAGCACGCGTCAGGCTGGCCGGAACTAGCCCTGAAGATCTTGACAGCATCTGTGGCGAGGTTCAGGACATCGCCGACAAGACCGGTGTCAAGCTCTCGGGCCCAGTTCCGCTGCCGACGAAAACGCTTGAAATCCCCGCGCGGAAGTCCCCCGACGGAGAGGGGACTGCGACGTGGGAGCACTGGGAGATGCGCGTCCACAAACGCCTCATCGATATTGACGCGGACGAACGCGCGTTGCGTCAATTGATGCGCATTCAGGTTCCCAACGACGTGTCGATCGAGATCGTCCTCGAAGACTGAACGTGCCACGCCGGCACGGGCCCCACGCGCAGGGGCATTTCGCGGGCTCGTAGATCAGTGGTAGATCGCTTCCTTCGCAAGGAAGAGGCCTCGGGTTCAAATCCCGACGAGTCCACTACGACCTTTCTTCGTTCCGAGGTTTCGCCTCTTTAAATGGTATAGCCACTCTAATGGCAAATTACTCAGAGGTTAGTAGCGAAAGAAAAACCGATTTTGAAGGAGGGAATTCTGTTCCGTTAGTCGAGAGTCTGTGTCCCGTGGTTTTTCCGAGGGAACTGGAGGTGTTTGCCGTAAGTAGAGCGGCCACAGGCGAGGTCCAGCAGGGTGTGTCCGAGACAGTCGTGCACAATCGGTCTCGGTACGCCGACACGCTTCACCGCCTGGACCCCAACAGTGATGAAACCCGCCCTGCGTGTCCAACATGGGTGTCAGAAAAACGCACACAACAGTCTCAGCGGCCGCCTACCTGGGCCACTACAAGGGATATGGGAGTCCAGAGTGCTTGGGAGAGAGTAGCGATGAACGACGAATCGGCGGCGGCACTGAACAGTCAGTGATCCGGATTAAGCTGGTCGACACCGTTGGCGATAACAGTAAGCAAATAGAGTCCAGCAAGCCCCATTCCTATCCAGAGCCACGTTTTCAACGGTCCTGTCTCGCCCGCTTGCTCGATGGAACCCAAGAGCCCAATCAACGAACAGCTGCCAATAATCAGTATCGTTGCCACACCGTAGCGTGGTGGCGATTCAGAGAGCACAGTATCGACTCAACAGAGATATGTATTCGGTCTTACGGAATTTATGTCTAGAGAGTTAGCGGCGGTCAGTTATTCCCGCTAGAACGTGAAGCCTTCAGAGGATTCGTTCCTGCGACACCCCTCTACGAGATTACCAGTAACGAGCGTGTTGAAGTCGACTGGTCGATTGGCCGAGTAGAAACAGGGAGGTTACCGTGAAGACCATCGCGGTCACAGGTATACAGTTCGATGTTGTTGGTTTTGACGATACCGGTGAGCTACAGTCTCACTGTGTTGCTAACAAGGTAACGGTGGGTTTGGGACAGCCAGACTAGTGGTGTCTATCACACCAAGACTCGTCACGGTCTTCGCCGGCAGGCAGCCATGGAAACAACCACTGAAACGCTTTCAGCACCCGACCACCATGGTTGGCAACGGTACCAGCATCCCCGACGATGGTCTCCTGTACTCGATGTATGCCAGCACTGGCTCGTCGACGGCACCCGACTGTTACCCAACGGCAGTGACTACCAACATGCCTGTACGGCGTGGCTCAGGTCCTATGAGCATCTCGACAACTACGGTGACAAGTCAGCTGTCCTCACACGGAGCGAAGAGCCGCCACAATCCGACGAAGGCAGGACATACGGTATGCCAATTCCCAGCCACTGAAAGGCTGTCACGGGCACAGGAGACGATGGCACGCTACGTGCTAGTCATCGCGAACCAGTTTCGGGAGTGTCTGATAACGACAGACAGTGAGAACGCTGCTATTGGTCGGTTGTAATTGGTTAGAGATGTGGGAGACCACCGGAGAATAGATTCACCACGTATCTGCGTTGGGTACACTGTGTCGTCACTGTTCGGTGGTTTTCTCACGCAAAAAAAGTACGGTGGGTTGGTCGTCGTGCGTTATGCGTCAGGGCCTTGTGCGTCGACGAGAATGGCGTTATCGTCGCCAGTGTCCCAGACGAGTTCAAGGTCGTAGTCGCTCGTCACCGCAATCATGAAGCCTTGGCTTGCGGAGAAGCTGTCCGTTGTGTTAAGATTCGTCAGTTTAATCTCATCTGTCGTACCGACACCCGACTCTGCATCCTCAATTATTCCGTCGCCACGGACGTAGAGGTTGTCAACCGGAACACCATCAGTTCCAGATTTCACGGTAAATGAGAGCGTTCCATTCGAGGTGCTCGCTGGACCCGGACCACCAGACGTACTCCGCCAATTACCTAGGAACTGAGGTGTGGCGTAAGTGTGGTCAACAGCATTTACATAATTAAGGTCTGCTGCGTTCACCGTAGAATTACTTGGACTGCTCCAGTTGCTAACCCCAACCTCAACGTAGTTTGATTCCCATGTTGCTTGCGGTTGCGTTTCCCCTGCGGTGTCGCCAAGTCCAATCACGAAGGACGCAATAACAGCCGCCAGAATAACCGTAATAGCGACCATCAGAATCACACCAATCACGGGTGACACTGCGTCATCTTCTTTGAACAAATTCTTGAGTTCCATTGCGATTCTATATACTACTCTACCATGGTATAAATTCGCCGGATTCTTTCCAGTGAGTTTGCAGGTTTGTAGGTGTTTTCTGGCCGTGAAAGTGCCTTCTGGGCCCGTCTGAATATCTGATTGGGTGGTTAAAATCCTGATAATCATACGTTTGAGAGTTTCTATCCACCGAAACTGGTCACAGACTAGTTATATATCAATTTGTATAGATGTGTCAAGTATTACCTGCCTAATGTTGCGTCATATCTGATATTTTTCCGATACAGGTGGCGCGCGACGACGGCGCGCGAGTGGTTTGGGTGGCTGTCTGTCCCCCAGCTTGTGGTTCTCCTCGACGGTGCGATTAAGACTGTCTCTTCTGCGCTGAGAGTAGAAAATAAGTACCACCACTGGTCAGGAATATCTCGATGTAGCAGGCAAATCTCCGAATAATCCCATCGTACGCTGCCTTGGACAATTGTCTGTCACTGGGAACTCCCAGAGCGATAGCCATAGACGTGTTACCGAGTAACTCGAACGTAAAAAAGCGGCCTCAGACAGCAGTCAGTTCTCTCTGAGGTCGACAGTGAGTACAGGTGCTGGACAGTTCGTAACCACGTTTTGTGCGGTACTGCCGAGCATATTCTGGGTGTACTCGTCGCCTCGCGTTCCCATCGTGACGAGGTCAATATCGTGTTCCTCGACGTAGGCGTTGATTTCGTCCGCCGGCTTCCCTTCTCGGATACTCGTCGACACCTCATACCCCCTCTGCTCAAGCGGTTCCCGTGCCGCACGGACGGCGCTTGCGCCCTCCTCGCGTAGGTCGACGAGAACGTCGTCTTGCATCTCATCTGCCAGTGTGAGAAACACTTGGTCGTCGATAACATAGAGGAGGTGGACAGTTCCCGCCGTGTCAGTGACCTCCGCCGTATGCTCGAATACACGCTCGATGGTTTCGCTGCCGTCAGTCGGAACCAGCACGTCTCGGTACATCGTGACCGACGATACTGTCGGTACGTACACACCGTTTTCGGTTTCCTGTCAGAATCAGTGTGCTGTGTACTCGACGCGAGCGTTACTCTTCGTCGCCGACTTCGGACCCTGGGTCATGTTCTTGGAACCACTCGGTAAGGGATTCAAGCCGGTGGATGGCGCGGTCAGGCGTGCTAATGTTGTGGTGTTCGTCCTGATAGATGACCAGTTTCGCGGGAACACCTTGCTTGCGGACGCTGACATACAGTTGCTCGGCCTGTGTCGGTGGACACCGCCAGTCGTTCTCGCCGGCGTTGACCAGCAGTGGCGTCTCAATTTGGTCTACGTCCGTAATCGAAGAAATCTCCTCGAACAGTTCGGGCTCTTCCCATGGCAGCCCGAACTCCCAGTCGTGCCAGAGGTGGTTATCGTCGGTTCCAAACGTCGAGCGAAAATCATAGATGCCGTGTTCAGCCCCAGCGGCAGCGAAGCGGTCACTCCGTGTAACAACATTCGCTGTTGTGATACCCCCATAGGAGAAGCCAGTTACCAGACTTCGCTCGTCGTCGACCCAGCCACGGTCAGCAAGTTCGTCAAGCAAAGAAACGACGTCATCGGTTTCGAGGTCGCCCCGTGTACCCTTGAGTGTTTCCGCAAACTCCTGCCCATAAGAGGTTGAACCGCGGTAATTCGGGCGATAGACGACGTATCCCTTGTTCGTCCAGTACGTGAATGCGAACTGGAACGTCGGCGCGTCGTAGGCCATTGGCCCGCCGTGAATAGAGGCAATGACTGGCCGCGGTCCGTCCGTCTCGGGGTCGAAATCCGGGGGCAGGTAGGTAATCGCTTCGACTTCGATACCGTCACTGTTCTCGGTCGTCACACGACGGCAATCCGGCATCTCCAGTCCATCGAGCAGGCCGGCGTTCAGCTCTGAGAGGCACGTCAGCGAGTCAGGGTCTTCATCGTCGAGGTCAGTTGCTTCGAGCGCGAACACGTCGCTGCCTGCCTGTGGATCCGAGATGACGGTGGCGACAGTGCCACCCGCTGCATCTGAAAATCCAAGCGTCCGGTCACGTGTGAGCGCCGGAAACGTCTGGTCTGGCGTGTCTTCGGTCGCTGAGACACGAACAAAGCGTGTGTGCCCCTCATCACCGATAGATAAGAGTATCTGGTCGGCACTAAGCCATGACGGAGGCATTGCAATCGTCCGGTCAAGCGAGTCTGTCACCGAACGCAACGGTGGACTCTCAGTTCCATCAGGGTTGGCGACACACAGTTGTCCCGGCTTGTACCAGTTGTTTGGGTCTCCCGAAACGAACGCAAGTCGTTCTCCGTTGGGACTCCACTCGTACCCGTATACTTGTCGTGTCGAGTCTGTTAGCTTGCGTATATTGTTTCCATCGGGGTCAATAGTATAGAGATCAATAACCCCGGAATCGTCGGGATTCTCTGTCCGGTTACTGCCAAAGGCGATACGTCCGCTATGTCCCCATGCGGGCTGGAGACCAAACAGCGGTTCGCGAGCACCCTGACCGAATGCGTCGTCGAGGCGTTGCTTGTCTCCGGTATCAATGTCGACAACGAAAAGATAGGTAGTCACGTCATCGAGCCAGCCCTGACCGTCGGCTTTGTGCTGGAGGCGCTCAATCTCGATGGGGCCGTCATCCCGGCGTTGGTCGAGCATCTCCTGTTCATCATCAGTTGGGTCCCGTGCCGAAACGACAAGTCGCTCGCTGTTGGGGCCCCAGTCAAACTCACGGACACCCTCATCGCTGTCCGTGAGCTGGATAGCGTCACCTCCCAGTTCCATATCGAAGGCCCAGACCTGTGGCTTTGGGCCATCGTTACCGTTCTTGCCATCTGTGTCAGCAACATCATCTTCGTCACCGTCTTCCTCAGAGGTGTCGTCAGTAGCTTCACCCTCAGATTTGTCAGTATCGTCGGACTCGTCGTCATCGTCACGGCCGACAGACCGTTCGACATCGGAGTCACGGGCGGCAATAAATCCGAGATAGCGGCCGTCGGGCGACCACGTCGGCATACCAGCGTCGGAGGCGCGAGTCAGTCGGTGAGGGTCCCGAGAGCCGTCAGTAGGGACAACAAATAGCGACGTTCGACTCTGGTCTTCGTCCGGGTCGAACTCCTGTGTAACAAACGCGACGCGGTCACCGTCGGGCGAAACGGCGACCTGCTGTGGCGTCGACAGATCATAGAAATCGTCGAGTTCTAACTGTGCCATACCATGTCATTGTACATCGGTTTGATAGCCTCTTTGGTTCAGATGTTGGCCCACACTGAAAGGTGCCATTCGGTTCGACGACAGGAGATGACGGTAACTCCGAAAGGGAATTACGCGGTAAGGCCGACGCTCCGGTAATGACAGTACTGGATATCGCCCGGCGTGCACTCGCCACCGGGCCGGTGTGTAACAACTGCCTCGGTCGACTCGTGGCAGACCGGAGTTTCGGACTCGGCAATGCCGAACGTGGACGGGGCCTACGGGTCGCGCTTGCTCTTGAAGACGATGACGACTTTGACCAACAGGACGGGATGTGCTGGGTCTGTGAGGACGAGTGTGACCGGTTCGACTGGTGGGCCGAGCAAGCCGCCACTGCAGTCCGGGGCTACGAGTTCGATACCTACCAAGTTGGCACGAAAGTCCCGCCGCTACTTGAAGAGAACGACAAGCTACTTCGTGATGACTCGGGTCTTGAGCCCGATGCCGGCGAGCGCATGAAAAAAGAGTACAACCGTGAGGTTGGGAAGCGGTTTGGACAACAGACCGAGACAGAGGTTGACCTCGGGCGGCCCGATGTGCAGATTCTCTGTGACCTTGCAACCGACGAGGTAGACATTACCGTCAACTCCGCGTTCGTCTACGGGCGCTACCGAAAGCTAGAGCGGGATATCCCACAGACGAGATGGCCCTGTAACGACTGCAACGGGACCGGTCGCGTTCAAGGACAGCCCTGCGAGGGCTGTGATGGCTCGGGCTATCGGTACGACGAGAGTGTCGAACAACTTACGGCCCCTGTCGTTTGTGAAGCAATGGAAGGGGAGTCAGCAACGTTTCACGGCGCTGGCCGCGAGGATGTAGACGCCCTGATGCTCCAATCAGGTCGCCCGTTCGTCATTGAAATCGACGAGCCACGCGTTCGTGCTGTCGATGAAGAGACACTGGAAGCCGAGATGAACGAGTTTGCCGACGGAAAAGCCGAGGTCGAGGGAATACGGCTTGCAACCTACGAGATGGTCGAGCGTGTCAAGGAACTCGACGCGAGCAAAACCTACCGGATGACCGTCGAGTTCGAGGATAGCGTGGCAAAAACAGCGTTACAGGACGCACTCGACGCGCTTGATGGCGCAACGATTTACCAGGACACCCCACAGCGGGTGGCCCACCGCCGGGCTGCGAAGACGCGTACCCGAGAGGTGTATGGGATATCCGGCCACCTCGGCAAACCAGACCAGAGCCCGGAGATGAGAAGCGAAGAGAGTGAAATCGAAGGCACGCCACAGGCTGACGACCATGCAACAATCGAGGTCCACGGCGAAGGTGGACTGTACGTCAAAGAACTCGTGAGCAGTGACGAAGGCCGAACTGAACCGAGTCTTGCGGGTGAACTCAGCGTGAAAGCGACGGTGACAGCACTTGACGTGCTTGACGTTACTGGGACCGAAGAATCCTTCGAGGACCCCGAGTACTTCCGCTAGAAGGGACCAGGACCGTTACCGAAGCTATCCTCGCGGGACTGACACTCGCCGTTTGTGTCAATGACTACTCGCCCAGTATAACCACACTGTCCGTTGTTGTTGTACTTGCACCGCGTGCAGCGACACTCGAGTTGTTTGCCGGAGCCACCTGCTGACATAGTTGGGTTTCATGCTCCATGCTCTTGTATCTGTATCCGGTTACTGCTCTTCGACGTGACGAACGGAGCTTGCGATACCCCGACTGCTCTCAACCATTGCCGACCCAGACATCGCCGCTCGGCCCACGCCAAAGGCCTTGGGACCCTCAATAACAACCTCGTCGCCGGGGCGGATTTCCGGGGATGCATCGACAACACCGGGTGCAAGGACAGACCCATGCGGGACGAACGCGTCTATCTCGATGCGCTTCGTTGGTACGTTACTGTCGACCCACCGACGCGCGCCGGCGGGTGTCAGCGAGAGGACGCCGTAGCCCGCGACGAGCATTGCCAGTTGTTCGCCATCTGAGGAGTTAACACGGAGTTTGGGATACCGTGCGCCGGTCTGAAACTCACCGAACAGTTCGTCTCCCGCTCCGTCGCCAAACTGGTAGTCCGCGACGGCTCGGATTGTGTTATGTTCACGCTCGCGTTTCGAGTACTTCAATTCGTCAGCGAGTGTTGAGGCGAGATTGGCAAGTGATTCAGTCGCAGTCGGATGGTCAACTGCAGTGTACTCAAAGTCGAGACCGAGTGTGTCCTCAACGCGTTCACAGATGTCGCGATACCCCTCACAAGAGACGTGTGCGATAATGCGGGGGTACTCGTTGCGCTTGAGATAGGCTTCGAGTACGTTTGCGACGAAATCACGCTCGGTTGGTGACCACTCGCCAGTGACGACGGTATCGTAGTGCTGTGCTGGGTAAGTGAGTTCGAGTTCCTGCGGAACGACACCGATTGGAGAGGTCATCGAGACGGTGTGGGCGCGGAACTGCACAGCGTCATGGAACTGGCTGTGGCTCTGTGACTCGCTGTAGGGCTTTCGCGCCGAACACGGGACCAGTACCAGCGGGTTGTCGAACCGGTTGTGATAGCGCGTGGTCACCCGCTTGGCAAACCGCTGAATCTCGACGCGTGAAAGCGTGTCGTCGGTTGCCGCGGTCAGGTCAGCCTGTCGAACTACAGGTGTTCGCTCTTCGAGGTAGCCGTATTGCTGGTCAAGACGGCGGAACACCGCGGTGTGCCACTGCTCGTGACGAGACTGTCCTTCAATGTAGTCACGAAGCCGCCCTTCTCGGATTCGTTGGCGGATGCGACGCAGTTCCGCCCGAAGCACGTTCTTGTTGTGTTCTGTACAGGCCTCGCGGTCGAACGAATCGCGGGGCACCTGACAGGCGGGACAGGAACACGGAAGCTCATCGAGCGCAGACAGGAAGCGCTCACCGTCCGTGGTGAGGTATTTCCCCTGTGTTCCTTTCACGACAGCGCGGTCGGCATCAACGAGGTCAACCCCAGCGTACGCAAGAATCGCGGCGTTTGCAGGTGTTGCTACGCCAGCAAGATAGAGAGCAGTATCAGCGGGAATGGCGTCTCGTGTCTCAATGATGGTGTCGACAAACGCGTTGGCATGTCCCGAAATCTCTTGTGCATTCGAGAGAACATAGGCATCTGCCCCGTAGTCGCCCGCTGTCTCCGGTGAGACGGCTGCTGCGCTTGGATATTCTACGTCGGGATACTCAACAGCGAAGGTGTCCTGAACCTCATCAGGTGTCCCACCCGGGAGCGAACGATGGGGGAGCACAGTTAGAGACGACTCATCGCTTTCAGGCACGTCACGGTCGCTTGCCCAGAGACTACCAGCGTCTTCGAGTACGTCGTCAACGAGTGCAGGTGTCTGCCGTGACTGGTTTAGACGTAACTCGCCGAGGCGGGCAGCAGAATCTCGCTCGTGTACCTCAAAGTACTCCGTCATCGGTGCCCCTCCAGCCGATAGGAGTGTCTCTCAGCTCGTGAACCGAAGATGCTCATGCACAGTTATCCGTTTGCGTCCGATAACAGTTCGTCGGTTCCGATTTCGTTAGACCCAACCCCAGATTACGCCGCCAGCTGACGATTAATGTCGCCACCGAAAGCCCTGAGAAGTGGATTGACCGCCGTGTAAACTATCGCCTCAAACAGTAGTGCGCCAGTAAGCGGGGCTCTTGGCTCTGTCTGCCCAGTATCGTACAGCCCAGAGACAGAGACAACCAGCACAGATAAGAAAAGCAGTGATAGTTGTGGCCTCTGTCTCTATGAGTTCCATCGCTCCAACTGTCATTACAGTCTCTTCGTCGATAGCCTCGGCGAGTCCCTCCCAGACAAGAGCTACCCCAATCGTGGTACCGGCTTCGTCAGGTCTCTCAAACACAGAGTGAGACAGTATCAGAGAGACACGAGCAGGGACAGAATCTAACTACAAGGTAGGTATTTTCCGGGACAGACCAGACCGAACAGCCCATTCCGAAACGCATAGTATACCCGAAGTCAAATGGGTTCTGTGCTCACGGGGACATCACGGAACGCGCTGTTGTTTGTGTTGCTATCTGCCATCTGGGGCTCGGCATTCATGGCAATCAATCTTGGGCTGGACTTTTTTCCGGCAGTAACGTTCGCGGCACTTCGCTACGATGTAGCCGGCGTCATCATGCTTGGCTATGCCGCCTGGGTAGCCGACAACCCAGTCCCGACGACACGCAGCGAGTGGGGGCAAGTCACAATCGGTGCAGTGTTCCTCATCGCGGTTTATCACGCTTTCCTATTTATCGGCCAGACTGACGCCGAAGTGACAAGCGCGGTTGCTGCTGTTCTCGTCAGTCTCAGTCCGGTTCTGACGACCGGATTCGCTCGCGTTCTCCTCCCTGCCGAACGGCTCACTGTCGTTGGCGTTCTGGGTCTCTTGCTTGGCTTAGTTGGCGTTGTTGTTCTCGCTAACCCCGACCCATCGAACCTAGCCGGACAGGGAACCGTCTCGAAACTACTCGTCTTCATCGCGGCCGGGTCGTTTGCATTTGGGAGCGTCCTCATTCGCCGTTCCAACGCGAGCCTCGAAATCGAGACGCTGGAAGGGTGGGCGATGTTACTGGGTGGTCTGTTGATGCATGTCCTTGCGCTTGGACTCGGCGAGTCCCCCGCCGCCATCGAATGGACAACAGAGGCACTGGTCGCACTGATGTATCTCTCCGTTGTCGCTAGCGCGCTTGGCTTTCTCATCTATTTCGACTTGCTGGAGCGGCTCGGACCAATCGAAATTAACCTTGTCTCCTACGTCGCGCCAGTCTTTGCGGCAATTTCAGGCTGGATTTTTCTCTCGGAAGGCGTGTCGCTGGCGACAGTTGCTGGGTTTGTTTTCATCTTTACCGGCTTTCTCCTCATCAAGCGTCGCGCCATCCAAGATGAGATTCGCCGCCAACGCGGTATTCCAGCCGCAGACTGAGTGTCGTTACTGCTGGCTCTCGACAAATTCGACGAAGTCGGCAGCCGAGATATCACACCGGATTGGTGGTTTGAACCCGCCGAGATATGCTGTATTAGGGTTGAGTGTCTCCTCAATGCTGTCTTTCATATAGTAATTCCCTGTGTCTGCGGGGCCACTAAGCCGGACTGCACGGTCGAGTAACCTCCCCGGTTTCCGGCCATCGACGATTGCGACACGACTGGCTCCTTGTGACATCTCCGGGTCGAGTGCGTACAACTCGCCGTTGTCTTTGAACCGTTTGGTATGTCCGTTTTCGGGGTGGTTTTCGAGGATTGTCTCTTTTTTTTCCTCATCAGTATCCGGGTTGATGATGATCGGGTCCTCAGCAAGTGTGAAATAGCCAAAGACGTACCGATGCATCCGTCCTGCCGTCTCTAGCCCGGTGTAAAATGCGAGGATATCACCCTCTCCGAGATGCTCCTCGATGGCGTTGACGTTCTGGTCTTTTCCTCCTTCCCCGTAGGTCAACGCCTCGAGGTTTGGGTCGTAGTGAACCGGATGCGTGCGTACTCTTTTTTCGTCACGAATCCAATCCTCGTCGCTATTTGGCCTGATACCGTCGACCAGCTCCGCCAAAGGGCCGTCCCCGTATCGCTGGGACATCGAGCCCAGCGTCCGGGTTTCGGTTGTCGCTGGTGCCTTTTCGGGTATCGGGAGAAACTCGAACCGGCCGTTTTCTCCGAGTTTTGGAACGGGTGTAATGTTACCGCTATCAGCACCGACGCCGACCAGAACAACTGCCATACCTGCGCCCTTGTCGTGAAGCGGTATTAACTGTTACAGTCCCTGTCGGAGGCATCGTCGGTTTGCTCTTCAAGCTTGTAGTCGTGAATTTCGACGGTATCCGAAATCGTAGTGAACACGCCATCAGGCCAGCCGTCATGGACGACAGTCACCGTCGTTTCTGGGTTACTCTCGACAAGTCGGGCAACACCCTCGGCCGCCGCCTCGTAGGCCGCGTTATCGAGGCGCTCGGGCCGGGTAGCAGTGAGTGGGTACACATCCGAGAGACTTCGCGGGACTGGACCAAAAGGCGGGACGAGTCGCCAACTTTCGTCGTACCGGTCACTGTGCTGACCGGTCGTGATGAGGAGGTGCTCTGGAACATCGAGGCGCTCAAGCCGGTCGTGGTAGCGATTGACCTCAGGGCGGCGCGCGCTGTCGGCCGAGAGATAGAAAAAGGAGTCTTTCGTGATTGGGTCCGTCGTTCCAAGCTGCTCTGCGTAATCGAGCAGAGTACGATACCCATCAACAAGTGTTGGGTGACCACGAACACGGGTTTCGACGAGCTCAAACAGCGTCCCGGCTTGGATGGCCTGCTTGACACGCCGAATTTCTCCGAATGAGACAGCAAGATTGTGTTCGGCGAGCAGACGATGTCGGTCGTCTTCGTCCATCTGCTCGACCTCTGTGGGAGTGTGTGCCGAGCAGACGGCACACTCACACGGGAAGTATTCGAGGTCTTCGAGGTGTCGCGTCCCTCGGACCGTGAGATAGCGGTCGTCTCGGGCGTACAACGCGTAAGCCGCAGAGTCAAACAGGTCACAGCCAAGCGCAGCAGCCAGTGCGAACATCATGGGATGGCCAGCTCCGAACAGATGGACTGGCGTACTCTCGGGGAGACCGCGTTTCGAGGCTGCAACCACCTCGACGAGGTCGTCGTACCGATACTCGTTCATCAACGGGACAACCGCACCGAGCGGGAACAAATCGAGGCTCGTCTCGGCTGCTTCCCGGGCAGCACGCTCACGCAACTCGGGGTAGGTCGACCCCTGAACCGGCGCAGTGACCAGCATCTCGTCGGTATCGACGGACTCTGCAGTACTGAGACGGTCTCGGGTTGTCTCCCACTCGCTTTTGGCCTGCTCACGAGGAACATCGGGTGGTGTCGGGATGTCAACCGGTGTTCCAATATCCGAGCCAATGGTGTGTTGGAACTGAAGAATCTCCTCAGTAGTCACGTCGATATCGCCGTACTCCGCGAGCTGGAACGACCCCGAGTCAGTCATGATTGCGCCAGAGAAATCGAGCATCTCGTGGAGCCCCTCTTCGACTGCGGGCTCACGTAACTGGTCGCTCCCGTAGATGATGTAGCTGTTCGTGATGAGAATCTCAGCGCCGAACTCTGACTCAAGCTGTGCGGGCGAGATTGTCTGAACGTGGGGATTGACAACTGGTAGCAGGGCTGGTGTTTCGACGGTCACGCCCGACCGTGGGACCGTAAGCTTGCCGAGTCGCCCCGCACCGTCGTACTTCCGGACTTCAAAGTTGTCCCGCATTACCACCGGCTCCGGTTGCACGGGCGGTAAGGATTGTGTTCTTGGCCGGCAGACACAGCGACAGGCATTCCTATCACTTTCCGACTAGACGTTTCTCTGAGTGAAAGTTATCGACTATCAGCCGACACGCAAATCCAGTATCAAAGCGATTGTAGTTCCCCTTGTTTTGCAGTCGAGAGTTCCAGCACGAACACTGCGCCCTCGGGTTCATTATCAGCGACCTCAATCTTGCCGTCGTAGCGGTCAACGAGTGTGTCGACAAGATACAGTCCTAGTCCCGTCCCGTCACTGTCGATACCCATCTCACCCTGCTGGAAAATATCGTCTTTCTGCTCGTCGGGTATACCAGGCCCGTTATCTGCGATTCGCACCACAACTGTCTCTTCTTTCTGACTCGCCGAGACCGTTATTTCAGGGACCTCCTTGTCGTTGTGCTGGATTGCGTTGCTCAACAAGTTCCGGAACACCGACTCAAGCATATCATCGGCAAGCACCTTGACACTGGGAATAGCTCCCTTGATCTTGATTAGTGCATGTTGGTTGTTGGAGCGAACGGCGTCGATTTCGTTTTCGAGCGTGAAACGCAGTGGCACCGATTGCTGCTCTATATCTGGCTGAAGCATCACCTCAGTAACGTCTCGTGCCGTTCTCGTGATATTTATCGCATCGCGCGCCGCTTCAAGCACCTGAGTAATGTACTCGTCAGTCCCATCTCCGAGCTCTGTCTGCAAAACCTCAGTATACGTTAACACAAGCTGGAGTTGGTTGCGAATGTCGTGTCGGACAACCTGGTTGAGGATGCCAAGGTTATCACGCTGAGTTTCGAGTCGACGTTCGTACTCTTTGATTTCGGTCACGTCACGGGCGTATCCGAGAGCTGCTACCTCTTTGACTTCGGGGACTTTGTACGGAATCTTGGTTGTCTGATAGATACGCGTCTCACCGTTGGCAGTTATCACGTCCTGTTCGGGAATCCGAATCGGCTCTCCAGTCTCGATGACCTCACGGTCCTGTTGTCGGTACGTCGCAATCTTCTCTTCATCCTGAACGACAGCAGACTCTTTTTTTTCTTCGAGTGTCTCTGGGGCCTGTCCATAGACCTCCGCAGTTGCCTCGTTCGCCAGAAGGAACGTACCATCCCTGTCTTTCACAAAGATTGGATCCGGCACCAAGTCGATTATTTCTCTGAGCGTCTCCTGTGCCTGTTCGAGTGTCTTTTCGTACTCCTTGCGGTCGGTGACATCTTGGGCGACAGCCACAAACTTCGTTGGCTTTTCTTCGTCACCCGTGATTGGTGAGATAGTCAGATAGAGAATTATCTCTTCGCCGTCGGCCCGCTCGTAGAGAATTTCATCCTCCCAGCGGTCCCCGGCCGTTATCGTTTCCCAGAGAGACGCAGACGGTTCATCGGTATCAGAACCGGTTTCGAGGAACTGGGCAGTCTGTCCACGTTTCTCGTCTTCAGTGTAGCCGGTAATGACCGCAACAGCTGGGTTGACGTATTCAATTACTCCCGCAGAGTCGAGGATATAAACTGCCTGTGCAGTCTGTTCGACGGCTGCTTGGAACTGTGTTAACTGCTGTTCGCGCTGTTTGGGTCCGTTGATATCGATATGAATCCCAACAGCACGAACTGGATTTTCATTGTCGTCCCGTTTA
The DNA here is from genome assembly GCF_026586665.1 of Halovenus rubra. GTDB lineage: Archaea > Halobacteriota > Halobacteria > Halobacteriales > Haloarculaceae > Halovenus > Halovenus rubra. The sequence continues at coordinate 132,660 of NZ_JAODIY010000005.1, read as the reverse complement.
AACACTCTTCCGAGCGTGCGTATCCACTTCCACTCGCCGTCGGCCGTCCGCATCCGGTGCTCGGCGTCATAGTAGTCAACCTCGCCGGCAAAGTGGGCATCTAGCTCCGCTTGGGCTGAGTCGAGATCGTCTGGATGGACACGCCTTTCCCAGGCTTCGATGCTCTGGTCTATTTCGTCTAGTGAGTATCCGAGCATCGCTGCCCACTGCTCGTTGTAAGTCACGTCATCTGTGCGTAAGTTCCAATCCCAGACTCCGATTTCGGCACCTTCGACCGCAAGTTCAAGTCGCTCTTTGAGCTTCTGAATCTGCTGTTCGCGTTCTTTACGGTCCGTGATATCTTGGAAGGTTCCTCTTGCGCCGACGATTACATCGTCATCATATTGAGGTGTCCCGCGTGCACGCACCCATCGAACCTCGCCATCATCTCTGACAATACGCAACTCGCGGTCATAGCTCTCACCTTCGGTCGTCAGCCGGTCAAACAGCTTCTTGATTGTCTCGCGGTCTTCCGGGTGATACAGCTCGATAGCGTCATCTATCTCCGGTTTGAAATCCCGTGTCTTTCCGTGAATTGTGTACACCTCATCGGTCCAGCGCAAAGTTTCACTCTCGAGGTCTGCCTCCCAGCCACCGACCTCAGAAACTTCTTGTGTCCGTTGTAGAAACTCGCGCTTTCGTTCTAGCTCTCGCTCGCGTTCTTTGCGCTCAGTAATATCTCGGCTGAGTGCGATGAAGCGTTGTTTCCCTCCGGTCTGGACTTTCGACAGCCAGACCTCGACGGGGTATGTCGACCCATCTTTTCGCCTGTGGGTGATCTCTGTCTTGTGCGTCTCGCCAATATCTAGACCACGCCAGATTTCCTGTGTATCTTCGGTATTGGCCGTGGCCACAAAATCGCGCACATTCATCGAGGTGAGTTCGTCACGGGTGTACCCGAGCTTCTCTGTAAGTTGCTCGTTGGTGTCGACAATGTCGCCGTCTGTGTTGTGGACCGTTATCGAGTCCGGTGCTTCGTCGAACAGGGCCCGCATCCGTTCTTGGGCACGGTCAAGTTCTTTCTCGCGCTCACATCGGTCCATCCCGGCCGTAAGTACCTGTGAGAGAACTTCAGCAAAATTTCGCTCGGTCCGGTCAAACCCATGTGTCTCGGTCCGCGAGATAATCAAGATACCGTGGTCGCCCAGCGGCTGCAAAACAGCCGACCGCGCCGGCGTCTGTTCCGCGAGATTCTGGTATGTTCGCGTATCGTCGATATACTGTGGCCCGTCCTGCTCAAATGCGTTCCAGACGACTTCGCTGACGATGTTATCAGCAGCGCGCTCGTACGTTGGTGGCTCCGAGAACTCTCCGCGGATTTGATCAATTAAAGCAATTGATTCAAGTCGCTGTTGGTCAGGCGATAACAGATGGACGCCGGTTAGCGGTGAACCAAGCGCATCTTCGGCAATGTTGATTGCGATTTCGCCCATCTGTTCTTTTGACCGGGCGTCGATGATTTTATCAATCTGGCTGATGATTTTCTCAAGCGTTTGTTCGCGCTCTTTTTGTTCGGTGATGTCACGCACGACAGCGACAAAGCTGTTATCGTCGAGTTTTGTCAACGAGAGTTCCTGTGGAAATGTGGACCCGTCGGCTCGTAGCCCGGTTATTTCACCCCGCCACTCTCCAGTCTCATCGACTACAGGTATGATGTCGTCTTCGAATCGCTGAATTGTATCGTCGTCATAGAGCTGTTGCCACGTACTGTGAAGTAGCCTGTCCGTTTTATCGTAGCCATGAATTTCCGCGTAGGCCTGATTCAGATACACGAACTCACCACTACCGTCGAGGATACCCATCCCGTCCATCGATGTCTCCATCGCTTCAGCCTGTTCGAGGACGGACTGCGCTCGTTTGCGGTCGGTGATGTCTACGAACATTGCATACGTTCCAACAACGGTCCCCGATTTGTCACGACGCGGTGAGGCTTGGAGTAATGTGACCAGCCGCTCGCCGTCGGCCGTAATGAGTTCACGTTCGCTTGGTGTGAATTCGCCGTCGATGGCTCGCTGATGACCTCCTTCATCGAGCAGTTTCGTTGTCGACTCATCGGAGTATATGTTAGCGAGTGGGACCCCAGAGAGGTTTACTGTGGGGTACCCCAACTTGGCAGCAAACTGTGGGTTGCAGTCCTCGATGACTGGCTCACCCTCCTCGGCGCGTATCAGCGCAATCATCACTGGTGCATCCTCGTACAGCGACTGATAGCGAGATTCGTACCGGTTTTGTATACGTATCTGATGCATCGCGTGTGCAACAGCCTCAGCAATTTCCTCGAGCAGCGCCAGTTCGGCCGTATCGAATGCCCCTTGATGGGCTGCATACACGTTCAACACACCGTATAGATCTCTCTCGTACTCGATGGGAACCGAGGCACTCGACCGGTAGCCACAGTCGAGTGCTTCCTTACGCCACGGTTCGGACACCGGGTCGTTCGAAATATCCTGTACAATTTGAGATGAGCGCGTTCGTATTGCTTCACCTGTCGGTCCCTGCCCGATTGTACTGTCCCCAATAGCGGTCTCGATTGCATCGAGATAGCCATCTTTATCGCCTGCTGAGGCACGTGCTTCGACTTTGTTGTGTGCAACGTCGACAGAGCCAATCCAGGAAAAAGCGTACGGGTTGGCGTCAGTGAGCAGTGTACAGACTTTGTCCTCGATCTCTTCGCGGGTTTGTGCCTGAACGAGAGTTGACTGAATCTCTCTGACAAGATCTGCTGTTCGCTTGTTTTTGTTCGCCCGGTATTGTTCAGTCGCAGTAACGATTCGCTGTGCAAGCAGTTCGTAGTTCTCGCCCAGATTGGATTTTTTGATGTAGTCTGTGGCCCCTTCACTCAGTGCTTCAGACGCGACTGCTTCGGAATCGTGTGCCGTATACATAATAAACGGCAGTTCTGGCCAGCGCTCACGGACCCACGAGAGGAATTCGAGTCCATCAGACTCTGGCAGTTGGTACTCCGAAAGTACACAGTCGACCGGTATGTCGGACAAACGTTCAGTCGCTTCGTCTACTGTTGGGACAGATGTGACCTCGATTCGGTCGTTTCCCCCTTCAAGTTGTTCGGCTGTTAGCGTTCTGGCTTCGGATTCATTTTCGAGATGGACTACCTGAATCCGATGAGTCATTACGGAATACTCAGGCAAGGAGTCAGATGAATCTATGGGTATATGTCAGTCAAACCGCGATACTGTGCGTAGTTTCGCTCATCGGGGTCATACATGGGCAGTTTCAACACAGAATACGACACCGGCAAACAACGCTTCAGTGAGACACCAACAGGCCAGAGGTTTGACACCAGACGCTTGACCGTCTCGTTTGAAAGGTTGTGACTACCCAACGTCTCGGAGAAGAAAGAAGTGAACACAGTGTTACCCGTGGGATAGAGTGACTGCCAGAGCGCGAACGGCCCCACTACAGGTCACGCTCAAACAGTGCGTAATAGAGGAGGGCGTGTGCTGAGCGACCGTCCCGTATCTCACCGGTCCGGACTGATTCCAGTACCGCCGAAAACGGCGCTTTTCTCACCTCGATAGATTCGTCCGTATCGAGATGTTGACTCCCGGTTGGCTTGCAATCGTTTGCAACATAGTAGTGAAAGACAGCATCCGAGAAGCCGTTAGCCGGTTCAACCGTCGTTAGATGTGCGATAGCGTCAGTTTCGTATCCTGTCTCCTCACGGAGTTCTCGGTGGACTGCCTCCTCGGGTGACTCCTCGCCTTCGAGACCGCCGGCTGGGAGACCCCTGTTGTGTCGCTTGACTGCCTGTCGCCACTCTTCGATGAGGACCACATCGCCGTCGGAGGTAAACGGTAATACCACCACACTTGGATTCTCAGAAAGATAGTCAAACTCGGCTGCCGTTCCGTCGGGTAGCTGAACCTGTTCGTTGATGACATCAAATCCGCCACAGGTGTACGAGATGTCCGAGTCGAGTGTCTCCCACGAAAGGTCTGTCATACGCGTACTCGGGAGTGACGGGCGTAAAGTGCTGCGGTCGTCGCAATGCAAGCCAGTCGGTAGCTATTCGATTCCGTGGATGTTTGTCGAGCCACACTCCGGACACTGTGTAATGTCTCCAAGCGAGGGATGTGTCGTTGTTACCCACTCCCCGGCGTCGGCAGCCGCCTCAAACCGGCACTTGAAACACTGTTTCTGTTTGACACCGGCTTCTGATACCATATCTGAATTTACGTTCGCATGATATAAAATAGTTACCGCCACAGAGAACGACCCGACGCTCGGCTTATAACGCAGCAACTCATCTCGGCTGTCTACCCAAGATCAACCCGATTGAATCGCAGATACCCGACGACAATCGGAACAACGAGCCACAGCGTAAGGACAACGAATCCAACCCAGTCCTGAAGAAACACTGTATCCGATTCCGGCAGTCGTGTCAGGTCGGAGAATTCTGGGATAAATGCCCGTGTAGCGACCGGAAACGCTGCAGTTGGATTCAATAATCCAACAAATCGAATCCACTCTGGGAGACCACTCTCCGGAAGCTCTGAGCCGACTGTCACAAACTGCAAGAGTACAAGAAATGCGTCCCAAACTAGCAAAAACAGTGCATACAATCCAGTTACCGCTACAAGTGCCTTGCCTCTAGACTGCATAAATGCCGACAACCCGATTCCGATACGCCCCGTAGAGTAGCGTAAACAGCGTGTACAAGAGAAATATACGGAGAGAAAACGAACTGTACGTGAGCACAGCGATAATCGCGGCAGTAGCGTAGCTCACCGAGATGGCAGTCCAGAGAACAACGGTCCGGCCCAAGAACTTCCCGAAAACGAACTCACTGCGAGTATGTGGGAGGCTGAGCAGGAGTTTGTAACTTCCATTCGTCCGTTCATAAACGATTGCTGCGTACCCAAGCATCAGCCCGATAAACGGGACAAAAACCACCGCAGACTGTTGCATGCTATTCATCATCGCCAGCGTGGCTGTCGACAGCTCACTATCCCGATAGATAGTTGGAACCCACTGGATTATAGCAAGAAAGCTGGCCCAAATAGTGAAAAGTACTGTTGTTCCAATCAACGTATATGAGCGGTGTGTATCCGCAATCTCTTTGTGTGCGATGACTGTCAGGCTCATATGCTTCTGTACTAATTGATATAGTCAAAATAAATAAATATCGGAATCACTCTGAGTGAAAAAGTGGACAACGACTATTGCACTCTTCGGGAAGTCCACGAGCAGCAATCTGTGTGTAGACCGTTACACTCCATATAGAAAGGGCAACAATGTAGACAAATAGTCGTTAGTCCGTCATTTCGTCTTCTTCATATTCTTCCTCGTATCGTTCCATCGCCATCTCGTGGCCCTCTTGGGCCAGTGCAAGTGTCTCTTGGAGGTCCACAACTGGCGTCTCTGTGGCGTCGACTCGAATGTCATTATACGAGGGGTCGAGCGGATACTCCTGTGTATCCCGCACAAGGAGTGCGGCGCTTTGAACGTGTAACTCCTCTCGTTTGTCACCGCCCTCAGCGTGCCCTGTGGCAAGTGCATCTGCGAGACGAAACGCAAGCGGGCGGTCCTCGTCTTTACTTTCCTCGTACGCCTCCGCAGTGGCATCGATAACCGATTCGCCGGTAAGCAGGTTTCCTGCAACAGTGTAGTTTTCGCCGACGGTGTGGCCAAACCAGCCTTTGCATTCTTCCCCCGAGAAGGCAAACTCACCGTTTTTGTCGACACCATGGAGTTGGCGTTGTGATTCCCCATCGTCGGCCTGCAGCAGTGCCTCTAGGGCATCGCCGACAGCTAGCCCGTCTTCGAGGTACTCGATTCCCGTTCGACCGAGATTGACGTTGACGAGACTCTGTGTCGCAACAGCACCATATTCGTTGGCGAACGGACAAAGCGTCCCGACACCGGCCAGTCGTGTCGTTACGGCGACACCGAACCGGTACTGTTCAGTTCCTTCGTCGTCTTCATACTGCTCGCGAACACAGATACTGAACGTCATACGCTGTTTGTTGGCCGATGCGGTTATAATGTCCCCGGAAACTGTCACTCCAAAATAACATTTATCAGTAGGCAGCCACTGACTACCCTGCTTGGTGAGAGGACCACCCAGTTGTGGTATGGTTCCATACAACGAGAACCGGATATATTATAATCGAGGAAAGTATCGGTTATGTAGAAACATACGCGTGACAAATCACAAATAAGGCCAAGTACTGACGAAAAAACGACAACGAAAACACATCAGCAATGAACGGAAACTTAGGCAACTTGGACCACAAGACTGTCGATGAGAGTTCTCACAAGAGAGGTCACAATCAGTCGAACGACGCCGAAGAGGCTGCACTGGAGGTCGACAATCTCTCCAAACGGTTCGGTGACGGAGCAGAAACCGTCACGGCAGTCGATAGCGTCTCGTTCGAAATTCAGTCCGGCTCGATTGTTGGGCTTCTTGGGCCAAATGGCGCGGGAAAAACGACCCTTATCAAGTCGATTCTGGGGATGGTGCTGCCCGACGACGGGACTGTTCGGCTTGACGGGGTCGATATCCGCGACCAACCTCGGACAGCATACGCACAGGTCGACGCGATGCTCGAAGGTGCACGCAACGACTATTGGCGGCTGACTGTTCGAGAGAACCTTCGGTATTTTTCGACAGTCGCTGGGGTTCATCCGGACGCTGTTGCTGACGAGCACCAGCGCCTGCTTGAGCAACTCGACCTCGAAGAGAAAGCCGACGTTGCTGTTCGGGACCTCTCACGGGGGATGAAACAGAAAGTCTCACTGGCGAGCGTGCTAGCTGGCGGTGCAAAACTTGTCTTTCTTGACGAGCCAACGCTCGGACTCGATGTTGAGAGTTCCCGAACGCTGCAGACCGAACTCCGGCGGCTTGCCACCGAGCAGGACATCACCGTTGTCCTGTCCAGTCACAATATGGATGTTATCGAGACAGTCTGTGACCGGGTGCTTATCATGTCCGACGGCGAGTTTGTCGCAGACGATAGCGTCGAGGAGCTACTTCGCAGTACTGACGTCTACGGTGTCCGTATCGTGAGTGGAGACTTCGACGAAAAGATTCTCAGCAGGCTTCGCGAGATGTTCGAAGTGACAACCGTCGAAGCGCTCTCACCGGGTGCACGTGTCGAGGTTGAAACAGAAGGAGACGGTATCTATGAGTTGATGGACTGGCTTCGCGCACGCGATGTGACGCCTGAACGGGTTATGACTGTCGAGCCTGGGCTTGAGGACCTTTTCCTTGACCTGACCGACCAAGATACACGCACTGTGGGCGGTGAATTAGAATGAGTTCCCACCAGAACGCTGTGGGGGAAAGACAACAGACCGCTGGCTACCTCCAACTCATCAAAGCGGTGCTTTACCGAGAGTTTCTTCTTTTCGTCCGATATCCGGCCAACGCAGTCGGCGGTGTCTTCATCTCGCTGTTTTTCTTTGGCGTGCTTTTCTTTGGTGGACAAGTACTTAGCGGTCAGGCGCTCAACGACTCACTGGAAGGAATCATCGTCGGTTATTTTCTGTGGACGCTCTCGATTGGGTCCTACCAGTCACTCGCCAACGACATCGGGAGCGAGGTGCAGTGGGGGACTCTCGAACGCCACATCATGACGCCGTTTGGGTTTGCTCCTGTCGCCCTGTTGAAAGGCGCTGCTAAAGTTGTTCGGACATTCATCACGTCCGCTGTTGTGCTCGTTGTGATGCTCGTTCTCACTGGAACGACGCTTGCGTTGAATATTGTCACGACGGTTACTATCGCGACGCTTAGTGTTTTGTCCGTACTTGGACTTGGCTTTGCTGCGGGCGGCATTACAGTGCTGTACAAGCGTGTCGGGAACTGGCTAAACCTCCTCCAGTTTTTGTTCATTCCGCTCATCTCTGCGCCAATAGTCGAACAGCCGTTGTTGCGCATTCTTCCACTTGCCCATGGGAGCGGACTCCTCCAGCGTGCGATGGTCGATGGGACACGCCTCTGGGAGTTCTCGGCGGTCGAGTTGGGAACACTCGTCGCGGTTGCGTTTGGTTACCTGATCGGGGGCTATCTTGTCTTCCAATATGCAACCAAACGTGCCCGCCGACTCGGCGTACTCGGTGACTACTGACCAGATGGCCGTTCCGCGGGTCGACCACGAGACAGGAGGTGTTTCTACCCGGAACGCTCGAACCAGAACTCACTAAGTTTTTGGATAATCTGTCTGGACGCCATAGAACAGACGAAATACCAGACAATCCACGTCGCCATTGGTCCGGCAAGCGACTGTGTCCAAGTCACATCACCAGCCAGAGGAAGTATTAACTCACCCTTGTCAGCCCCGAGATGGCCGCCCCGGACCTTCCACCGAAGCCAGAGGAAAATCGGTATCGTCAGAAGCATAATCCAGACTGTCGAGCGAAACTGCAGTTTCATCATGCCGATTTGACTCCCGGCAGCCTCTCGCTGTTTTTCCTGGAGTTGTTTTATCGCTTCTTCGTCATCACTCTCTTTTGCCATCTGACGGTACTCACTTAATTTCTCCATGCGGTCGCGGTACTGCTGGAGTTTGTCTTGGTCGACGAGTCGTCGCTGCAGCCACGTCGAATAAAAGCCGGTTACGGTAGCCAACAGCAAGACGACAAGGTAGAAAGGGACTGCTCCGAGTGCCGAGTCGACGACGACGTTCTCAACAGAAGCGATGGCGTCACGGATACTAGTACTCCAGTATCCAGTAAAGAGGAGCAACGCGAAGCCACCAGCGGCCTTATCCCATGTTGACCACTCGACGGGTTCGACCTCGGGCAACTCGAAATCATCAAGCAAGTCAGACTCATCGGACGGTCCCGGTGCGGGCTCGAAGGCTGACAGGTCACGGTCGTCAATTTCATCGGCGTCAGTCAGCTGCTCGTAAACCCGTTCGGGTTCCGCGAGGGCAAATCCTGTTCCCGCGCCAACGAGTACTTCCTTTTCGAGGAGTTTACCCCACTGTGAGTCGGTTAACTCATCGCTGACATCGCTCCAGTTGACTTCCTTGGACCCGCCTTCGGACCGCTCAAAGACGACGGCAACAGCCTCCTGTGTTGCAGGGTCAGAAAGTAGGATTTCGAGTTGTTCGACAGACATTCACTGTAGAAAATCCACTGTTCGGGATTATCAACCCTTTGTTTGAGACAGCAGACATCGAATGGGGTTACAACAGTGAGGCAGACAGTTTTGCGTTCTGACGTTCACAACTCGAAATACAGATTCCGGTGCTCCCGACAGCCCGGATTGAACGAGACGCCACAGTCAGGACAGGTATCATCACAGTCAAGATACGCCTCAGCAGTTATTTCGGTCTGACAGACTCCACAGAGGACCGCCGCCTCGTCAAACCGGTTTCGGGGCCACTGTTTGGGGTCGTGGTCGGCTGTTTCGGCGTGACACTCAAAACAGGGGTAGTACGTCTCACAGCAGGCAAAGCGTAGTGCCACCACGTCGACCTCGTTGTGCCAGTGGTCACAGCGTGTCTCTGTGTCGACACCAACGCCACGAAGCGACACGTCGAACCGCTCATCGGTCGCAGGCGCGTTCGTCGTCTGGACATGGTGACGGGTCACTATCTGGCACGTCGATTTGGACAATGATTTAACTACCGGATAGCAACGGCAACGTATGACAGCGCCGAAGATTCTCATCATGGGACCGCCGGGCGCAGGAAAAGGGACACAATGCAGCAACATCGTCGATGCCTACGATGTTGAGCATATCACCACCGGCGATGCCCTCCGGTCGAACAAACAGATGGATATCAGCGACATGGATACCGAGTACGACACGCCAGCCGAGTATATGGATGCAGGCGACCTCGTCCCAGACCAGGTCGTCAATGCCATCGTCGAGAAAGCACTCAACGATGCCGATGGGTTCGTTCTCGACGGCTACCCTCGTAATCCTGAACAGAACGAAGAGCTCGACAGCATGACCGACCTCGATGTAGTGCTGTCGGTCTCAGTCGGAAACGAGGAGTTGCTCGACCGACTAACCGGCCGCCGTGTCGACCCCGAGACAGGCGACAACTACCACGTCAAATACGACATGCCCGACGACGAAGAGGTACGTGAACGCCTTATCCAGCGCGAGGACGATACACAGGAAGCAGCCGAGAACCGACTCGATGTTTTCGATGAGAACACCAAGCCCGTTATCGAGAGCTACCACGACCAAAGCGAATTCGTCGAAATCGACGGCGAGCAGTCACCGGACGATGTCTGGACAGATATTAAGCAGGCCATCGACGAGCAGACCGACGCGTAGCGACGGCCAATCAGGCGCGGCAGAGACCGGGAAATACAAACCGGATGACCACCGAATAACTAACAACAGACGATGCCACGAACAGAACAGAAGGTAGATGAACTCGCCGAGGAGGGCGAGCATATGACAGATGCCCTCGCGACGGTCCTCGAAACAGCCGAGGAACAGGGGGCTGTCACGTGGGCCAATGTAAGCGATGACATCACCTCCGGTGAATGGGGGCGACTCATCGAAAAAGGGTTGCTCGTCGACGCAGGTGGTGATGGATTCGTCGTTGATGACCCCGACGGTGCCCGGGATGCACTTGAGGACAGTGACCCGACGGCGATGATGGATAGCGTCGAGTTCTCGTTTACGACCTACGACAAGATGGCTGTCGCGACAGTGTTCGTGATGATGATTGGATACGCCTACACTCCTGTCCGAACACTTGTCGGCGAGACACTCAACATCGCTCTTGGGCCACTCGAAGAGACATTACCGTTTTATCTCGTTGTTCTTGTACTCGCCATTCTGACGGGCCTGTTTTCGGCGCTCGTTCAGGATAACCTGATGAACGCAGAAATCATGGAAGGGTACAAAGAACAGACACAGGACCTCAAAGAGCGCCGCAAGCGGGCAAAGGAGCGCGGCGATGACGAGGAACTCCAGAAAATTCAAGAAGAGCAGATGGCGATGATGAGCGAGAACCTCGATATGTTCAAAGCTCAGTTCCGGCCGATGATCTGGATTATGTCCTTTACAATCCCGATGTTCCTCTGGATGTATTGGATTGTTCGGGACATCGGCATCACCGTTGCATCGCCGGTGATTGTTCTGCCACTGGCTGGTGAAATCGAGACTTGGACAACTGGCATCATCGGGCCAATGCAAGTCTGGATTATCTGGTACGCCTTCGTCTCAATTAGCTTTGGTCAGATTATGCGCAAGGCACTGAACGTCCAGACCGGGACGTAACACGCGCTGAATTTTCTTTGCAGGCCGGTACTGCTGTGCTCGGAGCTGTTGAAACAGGGAATGACAGTATTGTTATACCCGACAGAAGTTACGTCGATGTCATCTTCGATTGCCCTCTTTCGACTGAATATATGCCCAAAAGTGCTGTCCTGTCTCGCAATCAGTGGTGTCGGCCTGTCCGTCGTCGGTGGTCCGAGCGCGTTCGTCGGCGTCTTGGGCATTGCCGTGCTCGTTGTTTCCGTGGCACTGCATCGGCACTCGGAGCAATTACGCTCGGCCCAAAGGCAGTCCGAAGAAACAAGCGACACCGAAAAGAAAGCGATGGCCGAGGCCAGTGGCGTAGGTGACAGCGGTACCGGTGGCCTGTGACAACTCTGGAAGACGCCAGACGAACTGTGCCAACAATAATGAAACACAAAGTATTTTCAACATCCACAGTATCGTCAGGTATGCGACAAACGGTCTCCTTCGTCGCCCTCCTCGTCCTCGTTGTGGCTGCCGGCTGTCTCGGACTGGGAGCCGACTCGTCTGCAGAATCGCCATCCGAAAACATCTCCGCCGAGTACACAATCGAATCCGGTGGCGTTCCCGAGGAAATCGAATCCGCCACCGCCACGATGCAGGTTACCTTTGTCGAGAGCAACGAAGACTTCAGCCGGAACTCGTGCTGGCAGGAAACCTACCTCGGGCCATACAAGCCAACACCGACGCCGATTTCGGAACCAAGCGGCGACTGCCACGACTCACAGCAGGTCAGTATCGATCTCACAGAACTCAACGGGACGCAGACGCTTGCGGATGCAGCCCCGGAGCGGTTCGACGCTGGGCACGGTCTCATCGTCACAAATCTGACTGCGACGTACCGGAACGGCACGTCAGTAGACGCAATCAAAGGCGTCGGGAGCCACCGCGCCAATATCGTCCAAGGACACTCTAATTCACAGTATAGCGTCGAAATCGCTATCGAGGGTGCTGAGGCAAGCGGATACGACTACGTTCTCGTCTCAGAGACGGATGTGTCGGGATGAATCGAGCTAGTTAAACGAACGGTATTTTATCACCTCACCTGATGCAATCAGGTAAGGCCGTCCTTGTTATCAACGCAGAAAGTAAATCCGCGTGTTCGTGTCACTCTGGACCGTCCATGTCGACAGAGGAGCGAATCTATTGATAGAAAGCGACAGTGACCGTCAGTCGTCGTCAGCTTTGGCCGGCTTCCTGTCGTCACCGAGTTCTCGGTCGGCACGTGGTCCTTCTAGGTCCACGTCGGGGAGCAAGTCGCGCAGGTACGTTCCAGTGTAGGACTCTTCGGTTCGGGCTACCTCCTCGGGAGTACCCGTAGCGACGATTTCGCCGCCGTTCTCGCCGCCCTCCGGACCGAGGTCGACAATGTTGTCGGCATTTTTCACAAGGTCAAGTTCGTGTTCGATAACGACGACCGTGTTGCCGTCATCAGTCAGGCGATGGAGCACGTCGATCAGCTTGCGCTCGTCTTCTGGGTGGAGGCCCGTCGTCGGCTCGTCAAGCAGATAAAGCGTCTCGCCGGTGTCTTTTTTCCCGAGTTCCTCGGCGAGCTTGACTCGCTGGGCCTCGCCACCGGAGAGAGTTGTTGATGGCTGTCCGAGGCGCATGTAACCGAGGCCAACATCTTTCAGAAGCTTCAGCCGCCGACGAAGTTGGTTGTGGCTCTCAAAGAAGGCGTGGGCCTCGTCAACGCTCATCCCCAGCACATCTGAGATAGTCTTGTCTTTGAACGTCACGTCAAGCGTCTCGTCGTTGTACCGGTCACCGCCACACTCTTCACAGGGAACAGACACATCTGAGAGGAAGTTCATGTCGATTTTAACCGTTCCCTGCCCGCCACACTCCTCACAGCGGCCACCCTGGACATTGAATGAGAACCGTCCCTTCTTGTAGCCACGCTGTTTTGACAGCTCCGTTTCGGCGAACAGTTCACGGATGAAATCAAAGACGTTAGTATAGGTTGCAGGGTTCGACCGTGGTGTCCGGCCAATAGGCGACTGGTCGATGAGGCGGACTGTTTCGACCGCATCGGTCCCGTCGATTGCGTCGTGGTCGCCGGGGTCGACGCTCGTGTTGTCGTTCATGCCACGAGCCAGCCCCTTGTAGAGTACGTCGTGCATCAGCGTCGACTTGCCTGAACCCGAAACACCGGTAATTGCTGTAAAGCAGCCGGTGGGTAACTCGACCGTAAGGTCCCCAAGGTTGTGCTGTCGAGCGCCGCGGATAGTGAGATGGCCGTCTGCTTCCCGACGGCTGGTAGGGACCGGAATCGACCGCTCGCCGCTGAGGTAGTCCCCAGTGATGGACGCCTCACCGCCGACAACGTCTTCAAAAGAGCCGTTGACGACGACTTCGCCGCCGCGTTTGCCCGGTCCCGGACCCATGTCGATGATGTTGTCAGCCCGGCGCATCGTCTCAGTATCGTGTTCAACCACGAGCAGTGTGTTTCCAAGGTCTCGGAGTTCTTCGAGCGTGTCGAGCAGGCGGTCGTTATCCCGCTGGTGGAGCCCAATAGACGGTTCATCGAGCACGTAGAGCACTCCTACGAGGCCAGAGCCAATCTGAGTCGCAAGTCGAATACGCTGACTTTCCCCGCCAGACAGTGTCGAGGCCTCTCTGTCTAGTGTGAGGTAATCGAGGCCAACTTCACACATAAACCCAAGCCGGGAGCGAATCTCCTTGAGAATCTCGGTGGCAATTTTCGTCTCGCGTTCGTTGAGGTGGGCCTCCATCTCCTCGAAGTGGGCGAGTGCGTCGCCGATGGACATCTCGTTGACTGCTGTAATCGAGCGGTCATCGACAAGGACCGACCGCGACTCAGCCTTCAGGCGTGTTCCCTCACAGATCGGACAGGTCGTGACAGCCATGAACTCCTCAATGTGGTCGCGGGCGCGGTCACTGTCTGTCTCGATATGACGGCGTTCGAGGTTCGGGATGACGCCCTCGAAACGTTCGGTTTTCTCGCGGGTCCCGTTTTTCGTCTGCCACTCGAAGTGCACCGGGTTATCAGTGCCATAGAGGAACTGTCGCTGGATGGTGTCGGCAAGGTCCTCAAATGGTGTGTCAAGCGAGATGCCGAAATGCTCGGCAACGTTATCCAACTGACGAGAGTAGTAGGTCCGGTTGTAACTCCACGGTTCGAAAACGTGTTTCAGCGGTTTCGATGAGTCTGTAACCACGAGGTCCTCGCTAACCTCCTTTGTCGAGCCAAGCCCCTCGCATTCGGGGCAGGCACCGTGTGGACTGTTGAACGAAAACGAGCGCGTCTCGATTTCGCTGATATCAATGTGGCAGTGTGTACAGGCAAGTTCGTCAGAAAACTCGACGATAAAGCGGTCGTCTCTCACGTTGTCTGTGTCTTCCTCTTTGGCTAGGTCACCGGTCGAACGTGTCCGGGACCCGCCAACACTAAGCTCAGCCGGCGGGTCAGGGAAGATGACTTTGAGGAGCCCATCAGCTTCTTCAAGAGCGGTTTCGACCGAGTCGGTGAGTCGTGACCGTTCGCTTTCGGTGATTTTCACGCGATCAACAACCACATCTACAGTGTGGTCATAGTTCTCGTCAAGGTCTGGCGTCTCGACGGTGAGGTCGTAGCGTTCGCCGTCAACCTCGACGCGAGTGTACCCCTCACTGACAAGGTCGTCGAACAACTCCTCGAATGCGCCTTTCTGGTCGCGAACGACGGGGGCACAGAGTTTTGCTCGGGTTTCTTCCGGAGCCTGCATGAGTCGGCGGACCATCTGCTGGGCGCTCTGGTCGTCGACTTCGCGACCACAGTCGGGGCAGTGTGGCGTGCCGACACGGGCATAGAGCAGACGGAGGTAATCATGGAGTTCGGTCACAGTCCCGACAGTAGAGCGAGGATTGTTTGCGGCGTTTTTCTGGTCAATGGAGATCGCGGGCGAGAGTCCCTCAACGTTCTCGACTTGTGGCTTGTCCATCTGCCCAAGAAAGTTGCGGGCGTAGGCTGACAGCGATTCGATATATCGTCGCTGCCCTTCAGCGTACACCGTCTCGAACGCGAGCGACGATTTCCCTGATCCTGACAAGCCTGTCACGACCGTCAGTTCCTCACGTGGTATCTCTACGTCGACATCTTTGAGATTGTGTTGCTCAGCCCCGCGAACCTCGATGTAGTCGCGACTCATTCGTTATCCATGCCATGGACCGCGCAACTGAAACGCTGTCGGTTCACCACCAGTGTGGCATTGACGGAACTCGACTTAGCTACCCGACCGCGCATGTCGGTGACCAACCAGCAAACAGCACACGTTAACCGCAACGAGTGCCAAGAGGGCACCAACATCCTGTGTCCCATCATACAGAAGTGGGATGTGCAGGAATGGGAGAGCAATAGCTGCCCAGAAGGCAGTCATTCGGAGGCCATCAAGTGTGCACGTAACGATGTTTTCTAGACCAAGAGCGGAACGCGGGGGGAAAGGCATGGGACAGGAAGAAAGACGGTCTCGTTGACAGTTAAATACCGGTCAGACTCTCGTCAGACACAACAGAACTGGAACCAACCGTGCTACGATCACGCAAGGTCTTGTGTTATAACTGTAAATACTATCTGGAATGTTTGTATTGGAACAACAATGCGCGGTTGCAGTAGTGTTTCCACCGATAAACAAAAGGCACACATATTTTATTCTTTCAGCGGAAAACAGCAGGTATGAAACGCCGGACAGTTCTTCTTGTTGCAGGAAGTGCAGTTACAGGTCTCGCTGGCTGTCTCGGTGACGGTGATGGAGACACGACCGAGACACCCGAACCAGCCCAAACTGAGAGACAAACACCGAGTCCAACCGAAACGGCTACACCAACACCAACCCCCGAGAAAACGGCCACACCAGAAGAGACGGCCACACCGACACCCGACACCCCCGAAGACGCTGTCGAAGCGGGGAAGCAACTCGTCGGAGATATGGCAGACGGCGCGTTCCCTCAGGCACTCGGCCGGTTCCGCTCGGACGCACAGCAGGGACTTTCTGCCGGGCGAATCGAAGAGTTATGGCTCGCGTACACTGCCGTGGGTGGCCCATTCCAGCGAATCGGTGAAACAGAAGAAATCGTTCAGGGAGGGTTCGACGGCGTAGACATGGCACTTGAGTTCGAACGAGGAACACACGTGATGCGTGTGTTGGTAGACAACGAAGAGGGGTTCTCAACTGTCGGTATTTTCGCCAACGACCAGTATCAGCGGCCTGACTACGTCGATACCGAACGGTTCAACATAAAGGAGGCGACTGTCGAGACGGAGTCCTGTCTGATGGACGCAACACTGACAGTACCCACAGATGCACAGGATGTGCCGGGTGTCGTCCTTGTCCACGGGAGTGACCCCCCTGCTATCGGTGGTGCAGACAAGGACCTCAGCACAGGCGGTTCGAAACCGTTCAAAGATATGGCAGAAGGGCTGTCAAGTCGTGGCGTCGCTGTCCTGCGGTACGACCGACGGTCACACGCCTGTCCAAACTCACTGTCTGCTGCGGAGTGGACGCTTGATGCTATCACCGTTGATGACCCGCTGGTCGCGCTAGAACAGCTTCGTGGAGTAGATGCAGTGGACTCTACCCGGACTGTTGTCGCTGGAAGTAGTCTGGGTGGGCTAGCAGCACCGCGTATCGCAAAGCGTGACGAAGACCTTGCGGGGATAGCCATGCTCGCAGGCCCGGCCCGGAACTTCTATGAAATCTTCATCGAACAGTTTGATCACCTCGCAACAGTCGGTGAGTATGAGTGGACGCAGATGGCAAATGTCCACGAGCGGTGGAAAGACCGAATCGACCGGATCCGCAACGGCGACTACTCGGATGGAGATATCATCCTCGACTACCCCGGCGCACTCTGGCGAACTGTCGACGAGTACGACCAGATTGGGACGGCACAGGAAATCGATACCCCCGCATTCATCTTGCAGGGCGATCGCGATTATCAAGTCTCGCCCGAAGAAGACTTCGGACGGTGGCAGACCGAACTAGCAGACCGTCCAGACACCCAGTTCCAACTCTATGAGAATCTTAACCACATCTTCCAGTACGCTGAGGGGCCGTCAACCCGGTCCGAGTATTCGCTCGCGAACCCGGTCGATAAATCTGTTATCGAAGATATTGCGTCCTGGACACAATCACTCTAAGCGCGCTCAGCCCGCATTCTACGATAATCGTGTCGCCCAACTCTCTGAGCGACCCCCTATTCCTATTATTTGGTGACAAGTTATATTTATTAAGAGAGAAGATTGTTCGGTATGGAAAAAGAAGGAGGGTATAGAACCGTCCTTGGGTTTTTGCTTGGCTATCTCTTGCTTTCGTGGCCACCATTTCTCTATCTCAACCGTGAAGTGCTTCCTGAGGTTGTTGAGCAACTCACCGTCGTCGACCCACTGGTTGCCGTTTGGGTTCTTGGAGCGGTGTTCGTGTTGCTGGGCTTAGTGCGCGTACGGGAGGGAGTCGAACGGTACAATCAGTTCCTCGCTGCACCGAGTAATCTCGTTGCCATCCTCGTCGTGCTGTCGTTTCTGGTTGCCGCAGTCTCCTGGTGGGCACTTCCCGAAATTGTTTTCTATTTTGAATTGGGGCTGACACTAAACCAGGTTCTCGTCCTCATTTTTGTCTGTCAGGCACCGATGCTCATCTTGCTCTCGTTGATGGCGGCTCTTGGAAAGGCAGTGTCGCCGGAGTAACGGCAGTTGTCGATATTTGCGACAATGAAAGCAGTTATCCACGATGGCATCGAAAGCGCCAGCATGCACGAAATGCGTTCGAAACGGAGGAGTTCGGCATGCGTGTCGTAGCAAAGTTTGGTGGGACGAGTGTCGGGAATGGCCAGCGAATCACTCGCGCTGCAGAGTCGATTGCCGAAGTCGTCGAAGAGGGACACGAAATTGCCGTCGTCGCCAGCGCAATGGGTGGGACAACCGACCGACTCCTATCAGCAATCGAGTTCGACGCAAGCGAAGACGACCGAGCAGAAATTGTAAGCATGGGCGAGCGGACCGCCGTACGAATGCTTAAGGGCGCGCTCGAAGCAAAAGGAATTGATGCTGTCTTTCTGGAGCCAGGTCACGATGAGTGGCCAATTATTACCGACGCCTACGGCGAAGTAGATGTCGACGCGACAAACGAGCGCGTCGAGCACTGTCGAGAGATGCTCGATGACGGTGTCGTTCCAGTTATCACAGGCTTTCTCGCAGCAGATTACAATGATAGCGTCACGACACTCGGTCGAGGGGGAAGCGATACGACCGCGGTGATGCTCGGAAACTTCGTCGATGCTGACGAAGTTGTCATTGTTACCGATGTCGAGGGTGTCATGACTGGCGACCCAAGCGTCGTTGAAGGTGCACGGAATGTCGGTGAGATTTCTGTTGACGAAATCCGGAGCCTCTCGTTTCGCGGTGCAGAGGTTATCGCCCCTTCAGCACTCACGTACAAAACAGACGAACTCGGAGTACGGGTCGTCCACCACCAGCACGGTGACCTTCTCACTGGCGGAACAACAGTGGAAGGCGAGTTTGAGAACCTCATCGACCTACAGGAACGGAAACTTACCTGTATCACGGTGGCCGGTCGCGCAATTCGTAACCAGCCGGGCATCCTCGCGGTGGTTTCGACAGCGCTTGCAGACGCAGGTATCAACGTCGAAGCGACATCCTCAGGCATGGACTCATTGACATTTTACGCCGAGAGCGAAAGTGCCGAGGCTGCGGAGACACTTGTTCACGACGAGGTTGTCGACGACGAGGTTATGTCGAGCGTAACACTCGACTCCGACTTTGCAGTCATTCGTATTACCGGCGGAGAATTGCCTGAACAGAGTGGCTCACTGCATAGGTTGCTCGAACCGCTGTCGGACGAACACATTCATATCAACGACGTGATGACGAGTGCGACTTCGGTGTCTATTTTCGTCGACTGGGACAACCGAGACCACGCGCTCGAACTCCTACAGACCCTGTTTTGAGTTTACCGCCCTTCGACGAGTCTGTTCCCGATACGTTCGGGGAGTCCGGCACGGTCGACTTCCGTTTGGACGCGCTCGATATCGTACTCAACCCGGTGTTCGGTGACGCTTAGGTCCGCAAGGTCAAGAATGCTGTATGCTGCTCGGGGGTCGCTATCACGGGGCTGTCCGACACTCCCGGGGTTCATTACAATGCCATCAGCGTAGATTTCGTGATGCTGGACGTGAGTGTGACCCAATACAAGGACTGACTCCTCACCGAGAAGGTCTCTGCTAAACTCTTCGGGATAGGTGTAATGACCACGCCGCTCAGGGTGACTATGGACAATTTTTATACGTCCGTCGAACTCTCGGCGCTGTTCTGGGAGTGTTGCAAGCCAATCGGTCTCGTCGTCTGAAAGCGTTTCTTGGGCATGCTGAACACCGGCTCCTGCCATGCTGTTGAACCCAAAGCTAGAGTTGCCAGCGACAGCCCGGTCGTGGTTGCCCATTACGGTCGGAATTTGGCGCTCGTGTATCGTCTCGATACACTCACCATGCCAGGGATTGTATCCGACAATATCGCCAGCACAGACAATGCCATCGACCGGCGGCATATCTTCAAGCACTGTCTCCAGTGCGACTTTGTTGCCATGGATATCAGAAAGAATGCCGATGTCCATGGACGCTACTTCTCAGTCGACTGACTTTATTCTTGGTCCGAAAAACAATTATCGCTCAGTGCCGTGGGTTCGTTATTTCGACAATCGACGAATGAACAGTCGACACACACTTATATCAGATACCACGACCCACACATATGGCAGAAGTAGGAATCGACGGCATGGAGATACGAACCGGAAAGCTGCAACTGGATTTAGCAGAGACGTTTGCCCCGGCACAAGGAGACGACCCCGAAAAATACACGAAAGGGCTTGGCCTGTTCACGTCGTCATTCCCGGATGTTTACGAGGATATCGTAACAATGGCAGCCAACGCCTCTCGCCGATTGTTGGACCGAAAAGACATCTCACTGGAGGATATCGGCCGAATCGATGTGGCAACCGAGAGCGCCTTTGACAAATCGAAGCCGGTGTCGACGTACGTGGCGGGCTGTCTCGAACAGGTGTTCGAGGGTGACCTGCATCACGCAAACAAGGGCGAGCGTAAATTCGCCTGCGTTGCCGGAACACAGGCACTCGACGACGCCTACAACTGGATTCGTGCGGGCCGAAATCGAGGACGAAAAGCGCTGGTCATCGCTACCGATACCGCACTGTATGCCCGAGACGACGCTGGCGAGGCGACACAAGGTGCCGGCGCGGTCGCGATGGTTGTCGACGAGAATCCAGATTTAGTCACGTTCAGTGACCAGCAGGGCTTTGGTAGCGCCGACGAGACGGATTTCCTCAAACCCAATCAGCAGTTCCCGAGTGTCGACGGGAAACGCTCGATGCAGGTGTATCTCGCTCGGATGCGCGAGGCAATGGAAGACTTCGAGCGCAACGGCGGCGACACCCATCCAGACAACTTCGCGCTTATTCCGTTCCATACGCCGTTCCCCGGGATGGTCCGGCGAGCCGCCGCGCTTGGCTTTCGCCACTGCATTCGTGGCAACGAAGTCGAAGAAGAAGTCGCCGAAGAAATTGGCCGCCAACCCCGTCAAGAGGAGTTCGACTCACACGAGGCTTATCTCGACGCGCAAAAAGAGTATACCGAGACGCTCACAGAGACAGACCAGTACACAGACTGGTACAAACAGACTATCGAGCCGACGCTCGCTATCTCTCGGTACGTTGGCAACTGGTACACCGGCTCCGTGCACATTGCCCGTGCCGCAGGGATGCAGGAAGCCCTAGACGAGGGTCGTGACCTCACCGGCAAGCAGCTTCTCATCGGTTCCTACGGCAGCGGCGCACAGGCCGAAATCCACGCCGAGACGATTCAGTCCGGCTGGGAGGACGAAATTAGTCAGCTCAACATCGACGAACAGATGGAACAGCGCCGGGACATCTCGTTTGCCGAGTACGAACGGATTCACGATGCTCACAACCACGACGAAAACCGCGAGATGGACCCATTGACGACGCCTGACAACGAGTTTGTCTTTGACGGCTGGGGTCGCATGGGTGAGCGCAAGTATACATACGTCGAATAGGGCACTTTGGCCCGCGACAACAACTGTTCGATTTCAGTATCGGGAGAAAATATCTCGGAAGTCGTGTATTCACGCCAGTTGGCGAGTACGTACCGTGTCTGTGCAGTTGGCACTGCTTTTCTTTCCGTTTAGATGGCCCGACAACTGCTCGGCGAGTTTAAGACCGAAACCTCCCAGTCCGACGCCGACGACAAAAGCGGGAACAGCCATGGTCACAATAAAAAGCGGGAAGAACAGTATCATTCCAATGAGGCCACCAACAGTCCGGTCACCAGAGGATTTAACCGTTCGGTTCGTTGGGTCTACAGCTTGTTGTAGGTCATTCATTGTATCTGTATCAAAGAGGTGTATCCACATAAGTGTAATCAGAATTAAGTTTCTGTAAGAGCCGTTACTGAAGAGTTCTTCAGTCAGAGAAAGGGAAACGTCCATCAAGAAAGTGTAGACCGACCGTGGGGTGTTTTTGTGTGGCCAACGAATCAGAGGGCAATGGCATTGTCCACGGACACGTTCGATATCGGCGGCGAACTGACAGTTCATCGACTCGGCTACGGTGCGATGCGCATTACCGGTGAGGACATTATTGGTCAACCGGACGACGAGTCAGCTGCAATCGAACTCGTCAGGGAAGCAGTCGATATGGGCGTAGATTTCATCGACACGGCAGATTCCTACGGCCCGGGTGTAAGCGAACGACTCCTCGGAGAGGCAGTAGCGCCCGACGACGGCGTCGTACTCGCCACGAAAGCGGGGTTGCTTCGGAACAGCGAGGGCGAATGGCTACCACACGGCGACCCAGATTACATCCGGAATCAAGTACTTGCCAGCAAAGACCGACTTGGTGTCGATACCATCGACCTCTACCAGTACCACCGACCGGATCCTGAGACGCCGTTCGAAGACAGTGTCCAAGCCTTTGGAGAACTCAAAGACGCGGGATTCGTTGACCACGTCGGCCTTTCAAACGTTTCTGTCGACCAGTTGGAGACAGCCCGGGACCACGTCGAGATTGCAACAGTCCAGAACCGGTATAACGTGACGTACCGCGACGACGAAGACGTGCTTGAAGCCTGTGAGGAGTACGATATCGGCTTCATCCCGTGGTACCCGATGGCTGCTGGTGACTTCGGTGACAAAGAAGACACGCTAGCTGCAGTCGCACAAAATCACAATGCCACACCACACCAGATTGCGCTTGCATGGTTGCTCGAACACTCCGACGTGACACTCCCAATCCCCGGTACATCGAGTTACGACCACCTCCAGCAGAATATCGCTGCGGCAGACATCCCGCTAACCGCCGACGAGTACAACCGGCTATTATAGCTTTAAAGAAGGAGGTTTCACGCCAGAGACGGCCACGACGGGCCTTTGTATCCAGCACACATACAGCGATTATGAGCAAACAGACAACCCAGTCTCTGACAGTGTACGCCGACTACGTCTGCCCGTTCTGTTATCTCGGGTACGCCTCGCTTGACCAGTACCGCGAGGAACGCGAGGAGCCATTGGCTGTCGACTGGCACCCCTTCGACCTTCGTGCACAGCAGAGACGGCCAGATGGAACTATCGACCACGATGTCGAGACTGGCAAAGACGAGGAGTATTACGAAGAAGCTCGCAAAAACGTCGAGAAACTTGCAGACCGCTACGGTGTCGAGTTAGCACAGAATCTCAGGAAGGATATTGACTCCTACGATGCACAGCGGGTTGCACTCCGCGTCTCTGCGGAAATTCCTGACGCATTCGTCGACTTTCACCGGGGTGTCTTCAACGCGCTCTGGGAAGACGGCCGTGACATCGAGGACCGGTCGGTGCTTACATCGATTGCGACGGAAGCTGAGATTCCTGCAGAGTTCGTTGCTGAGGTACTCGATGACGACGAGAGCAAAACGAAGCTAGAAGAGGCGTTCACTGCTGGAAAACGACAGCGAATAACGGGTGTACCCACGTTCAGTTACGGCGAGCACAGCGCGCGCGGTGCAGTACCACCCGAGCACCTCCAGAGACTAGTTGACGAGGCCTGAAACACCCCAGAAACTATACCGATAGCGGACGCGCTTTGAGACAGATGGGGACTATTCTGCTCGTTGACGATTCGACGTTTATGCGAAGCCTCTACCGTGTTCTCCTCGAGCAGAGTGCGTTAACTATTGTTGGGGAAGCGTCGAACGGCGTCGAGGGTGTGGATGCCTACAAAGAACACAACCCCGATGTTGTGGTGATGAATATTAGGATGCCAGTGCTTGACGGAATCAGTGTAACTGAAAAGATTATGGCTTACGACCCCGACGCAGCGATTGTTATCTGTTCAGGGAATGCCCAAGAAGAGAAAATAATCGAAGCAAAGCAGGCGGGCGCTGTCGATTATATAACGAAGCCGTTCCAACGGGACAGTTTTTTGCAAGCAGTGACCGCCCCGGTAGAGTGAGATAACTACTTACGGGTGCCACGTGGGTCGGCCAGAGCGTCCCGACCCGTCCAATATTCGAAACGAAACCACAATAGCGCACGAGCGGGTTGCTCCGATAATGAACGCGGTCAAAGATAGCGTCCATGATTATATTAGGCTCGACCCGGTCGCAGCAGATCTTGTGGATACCCCGACATTCCAGCGGTTGCGCCATATCAAACAGCTTTCGACAGTTCGGCTGGTGTTTCCCTCGGCAAGCCACACCCGCTTCGAGCACAGTCTCGGCGTCTATCACCTCGCGAGTACTGCGCTCGAACATCTCACGGTCGATGAAGAAACTGCAAGACACGTACGTGCGGCGGCGCTGTTGCACGATGTGGGACATGGACCGTACGGCCACCAGACAGAGGACCTGATTCGTCGGCGAACGGGAACAGACCACGACGAAATCGGCTGGATACTTACAGACAGCGATCGGCACGTCTGTCAGGTGCTCGAATCACACGGTCTGGACCCGGAACGTGTCGCGGAGCTAGTTGAAGGGAACGGTCGGCTTGGTTCGCTGGTCGCGGGCGAGCTTGACGTCGACCGAATGGACTACCTCGTCAGAGATGCCCACCATACTGGCGCGCCGTACGGAACAATTGACCACGGACGACTCGTTCGTGAACTCCGCCTCGAAGAGGACTCTCTCACGCTCGCTGAAGGGAACGTCCCGACAGCCGAATCGCTGTTACTTGCTCGTTCACTGATGAACGCGATTGTCTACCGACATCACGTCTCCCGCATTGCGGGCGCAATGCTTGACCGTGCCTGTGAGCACTACATCAAAACGAGCGACACGACTGTCAAAGAGTTCCGCCGAATGGCTGATCACGACCTGCTCGTAGAGCTACAGCCACTCGACCTAGGCAAGCGAGTTGAGCAACGTAACCTGTATAAACGTGCTATCTGGGCAGGACTCGACAGTGTCCCCTCCGGAATCCTCGACGTGAGCTATGAGGCTGAGCGCGAGGCTGAACGCGAGATTGCGGAGGCTGCGGGCGTCGCTCCTCGAACTGTTATTGTTGACATTCCGGATAGACCCCGGATGAAAGAGCTTGGTACGAACGTTGTCGTTGATGGCATGGTCCAGCGCCTCGAAGATGCTTCCGAACTCGCGTCGAGCATCAGGGCTGCCGAACGTGCACGGTGGCGGCTCGGAGTCTACTGTCCAGAAGCAAAGACAGACGCTGTGGGCGCGGCCGCAACTGAAGTACTTGGCCTCGCGAGCTCGTAACCGTCGCTGCTATCTTGATTCAGCGAGAGAATCCCGCCCTTCCCGCGAAAGACGAGCGTTCCGACGCTCAGTCGGAACCGAGGACTGAGCAGGGCGGGAGTGAATCTTGATTCAGCGAGAGAATCCCGCCCTTCCCGCGAAAGACGAGCGTTCCGACGCTCAGTCGGAACCGAGGACTGAGCAGGGCGGGAGTGAATCGCGTAAGCTCCGTGCCACAATCTCCGTGACCGTAGCCTGACTGAATACCCAACGTAAGTATTTAGTGGGAGAGAAACGTACAAATTCTTGTGCGAACAGAGATAGATATGGAGCGCGGTGGCGATCTTCACGAGCGGGTCAAAGAGTACGCCCGTGAGAATGGTATCCGTCATCCGCGTGCCTACCGCGAGCTAATCGAACAAGGATTAGAGACGGATGGAAACGACGACTAAGACGCTCAAAGCGACTCTCGCCCCACCGACAGCACACAAGGGGCGGAAACTGTGTGACCTGCTCGAAACCTACCGTGAGGGGCTACACGAGGCGTTCGACGCCGGGTGCGACACGATGAGCGCAACCAGTGACGTGGTGACGCCCTACGACCTGCCGTATCAGGCGAAAGCGGCCCTATGCAACTACGTCCCACAACTTCACGACACTTACGACGCACAGGAGTTGGACGACGACCACCCGGTTCGGCTCACCAACCAAGCCGCCGAGTTTGACCACTCTCCGGCACGAGATTACGGGTTTACATGGTGGGCACCGCAACCCGGACGAGGGACGAATTTCTGGATACCACTTCGTATCAATCCCGAACAAGAGGGTCTGTGGTACGACCTCGTAGACGGGGATGCTTCGGCGGGGCAACTCCGACTGCAACAGAATCGCACATCGTGGACTCTACACGTCACTGTCGAATTTCCGGTCGAAGAACCCGACTACGCGACGGACGGCGACGACGTGACGCACATCGGTCTGGACATTGGTGAAACCGCCCTGATAACGGGCTGTGCCCTCAAGGACGGTTCACCAACTGGCCCGTTCGTGTGTGACGGGAGCCGTGCGAAGCATCTTCGCAAAGAGATGCACACGACCCTGAAACGACTCCAAGAGCGTGATGCCGCTGAGTGGCGGATAGACGAGCGATTCGACCACTACCAGAACGCGCTCACCGATATTGTCGAGAAGGCGTCTCGGCAGGCTGTCGAGTACGCCCGACAATTCGAGAATCCAGTACTCGTGATGGAGAATCTGACGTACATCCGCGAAGAATTGGACTACGGTTCGTACATGAACCGGCGACTCCATGCGTGGGCGTTCGCTCGGTTACAGAACCGTGTCGAGGACAAGGCACGAGAGACTGGTATCCCTGTCGAGTACGTCCAACCGGAGTACACAAGCCAGACGTGCCACGCTTGCGGCCACATCGGAAACAGAGCTGCACAAGCCACGTTCCGGTGTACCAACGACAAGTGCCACGTATCGGAGTTTCAGGGCGACATAAACGGCGCAATCAACGTTGCACAACGGGCTGACCCGTGGGGAGAGAGCGTGCCGCTGAAACCGGCAGGCAATGACTCGCCTTGGGATGGGAGTGCCTGTGACAGCACCACGACCCACCGAGAGACGAGCGAGAAACACTCGCAAATGACTCTCTCGGCGTTCCACGGGTCGGAACCCTCTGCCAGCAACAGAGAAACTTAGCTGGTATTCCCCATGCGTGGGAAGCCGCGCCGTTCACGGCGCGGAGGATGTCACTCGTGCCCTAAGCCGAGATACTCACGAACACCCTCCGTGGTGCCCGGAACGTCTTCAGGATCAGCACCGGCAGTAAACGCGGCATCAGGGTCCTTTAGCAGGTGGCCGGTTGTGAGACAGACGACACGTTCGTCCGCCGTTACGACCCCATTCTCACGGAGCAATCGAAGCCCCGCAATCGAGGCCGCCGATGCGGGCTCGACGCCGACGCCTTCGGCTGCAAGTTCACGCTGGGCGCTCTGTATTTCCTCGTCTGAAACCGCAATTGCAGTCCCACCTGTTTCGCGAATACCCGGAAGTGCTTTGGGTGCGTTGACAGGGTTACCGATCCGGATTGCAGTCGCACGCGTTTCAACATCGTCCCACCGCCGTGTTTCTTCGAGATCCTCCTCAACCGCCTCAACCATCGGGGCCGCACCCGCAGCCTGGACGCCGGTAAGCTTCGGGACATCACGTTCAGAAAGCGCACCGCTTGCTACCAGCTCACGGAAACACTTGTACAGTGCGGCGGTGTTGCCGGCATTACCAACGGGGAGGACAATGCGGTCGGGATATGTCCCTTCTTCGTCACGGAACTGCTCTAGGATTTCGAACCCGATGGTCTTCTGTCCCTCTAGTCGAAATGGATTGAGCGAGTTCAACAGATAAACCTCGCCGCTGTCAGCGAGGTCGCCGACGATATCGAGACAAGTGTCGAAGTTGCCCTCAACTTCGAGGATTCGTGCTCCGTGGAGGCTTGCCTGAGCAATCTTTCCGGCAGCAACGTTCCCTTGGGGAAGGAGAACGAGTGTCTCCAACCCGGCACGGGAGCCGTAAGCCGCGAGTGCGGCACTCGTATTCCCTGTCGACGCGCAAGCTAACCTGTCGACGCCCATCTCCTGAGCAACCCGAACGCCGACAGTCATGCCACGGTCCTTGAAGCTGCCAGTCGGGTTCAATCCCTCATGTTTGACGCGTAATCGGTCAACACCCAACTCGTTTTCCAGTTGCGGAACCTCGTGCAGTGGTGTTGCTCCTTCCGGAAGCGAAACCCCTTCCTCGAACGGGAGTGAGTGGGCATATCGCCAGACGCCGTCGCCCTCATAATCGTCCCAACCCGGCAAGTCGTCGTACCTGACCTCCAACAACCCATCACAGTCATCACACACATACCGTACCGTCTCGAATGGGGCAAACTCTGTACCACAGGCAACACACGAGAGCCAAACGCCGTTGGTTGCAGATGGGGGTGCCTCACCAGAGACATCAAAGTGGGATTCTGTGGTCATTATCGGCACGTAGAGACGGATCGGTAAAAATCAGGGGTGTTTCGGTCCGGACTATTCGCCGAACTCGTCGATACGTTCGTGAACGTACGCCGCCCAAGCGTCGAGAGTATCATGCATTAGCATACGACTCTCCGAGAGCGGTGTTGGGTTATACTGATAGATGTGGCCACCACCGTCGAGTAAACGACGCTCGCGCTTGGCGAGTTCCTTTTCCCGGAGGGTAGACAACGACCGGTTGACGTTACTCCGGTCGCGGTCGAGTTTCTCCGCTAGCTCCTCAACCGTGCTACCGGGGTTATCCAGCAACAACTCGTACGTGCGTGCCTCGTGACGCTGAATCCCGAAGACGCAGGTGAGTACCTCCTGTAGCCCCGGTTCTTCCTCAATCATCAGGTTGCGGAACTGTTGAGGTGACGGGTCGGCCTCCATACCCATAACAGAGAACGCGAGCAGGATAAATCCCACAGTTCCGTCGGGGTAACTGCTTCTCTCAGTTCTAGTCAGGGCTGACGCTGCCGGTTTGGTAACCTTGTAAGTCAAGCGTAACGTGGTCAAATCCCAAATCCCCAATATGGTCGCACGCGGCTCTAGCAAATTCCGGATCTAGTGCGTCTGAAAGTTCCGATTCCCCTACCTCAATGCGAGCTACCCCATCATGGTCGCGCACACGAAATTGCTTGAACCCCCAAGTACGGAGCAGACTCTCGGCTTTCTCGATACGGGTGAGTCGTTGTTCAGTCACATCGAGGCCAGTCGGGATACGCGAGGAGAGACAAGCCATCGATGGCTTCTCACTCACAGAGAGGTCGTATTGACGGGCAATTTCGCGGACCTCCTCTTTGCTCACACCATGTTCGAGCAACGGAGAGTAAACATCAAGTTCATCGACCGCACGTAGTCCAGGTCTGTGACCTTCGCCGGGGTCAGATGCGTTTGTTCCATCACAGACAACGGGAATATCAAGACTCTTAGCGTGGTCGTACATCGCACCGAGTCGCATCGTCCGGCAGTGATAGCAACGCTGCTCGTCGTTCTGGACGAAGGCCTCACTATCTAATTCGCTGAACTCGACAATCTCGTGTCGGATGCCAATCTCCTGAGCAATCTCGCGCGCGTCAGCGAGTTCTGCCTCCGGAAGTGTCTCGCTCCGAGCGGTGCAGGCTACAGCATCTCTTCCCAACGTGTCGTGTGCAATCGCTGCAACAACGCTCGAATCGACGCCACCTGAAAACGCGACGAGTACCCCATCGTACCCGGCTATGTCCGACTTGATAGCGTCGGCGTTCGTCTCAGCCATATCCAGCGTATCCACCGCCATGTCCAAAAAGACACTGTCGCGGACACTCCGGTGAGTTGTTACTTCTCGTTGACGACTGCAGTCTCGAAACCACCATCAGCAAGTTCGACACCTGTGGCACAGATTGCGTGTTCGAACTCGTGGTTGTACAGTTCGTGTGCCGCGTCGGCTGCTCCAGTGGCTGTTAGGTCAAACTGTACAGGGCTGTCACGCTCGTATGTGGCGACCAGCGTTGGCTCGTTGACTTCCCTGACCAGCAAGCCATCTCTGCGAACCGTTCCAATATATCCTGCTGGTGATGTCGTTACAGTTGGGTCGTCGGTTACGCCAACGATTCCAGCAATGCGCGGCGTGTCGTAGTCGTCTTTCTCGAAATCCAACGCAAGTAGTGTCTCCGCGAGTGCATCCCGGGCAGGATAGCCAAGAGTAAGCTTCTCAGCAATAGGATCAACGTGTGAGCCGTTACCGATGACAGCACCGCGGTCGGTGAGTCGCAGGCAGTTGTAGGAGATGTAGGGATTCTCTGTCTCCGCTGCCTGTGCGGTCGGCCCGACAGTAACGGTGTCTCCGCGCTCGGTTGCTTGTCTATTCGGGAACGACCGTGAGGAGACGCGGTACGCGCCTACTTCGGGCCCAACGACGACAAACCGTCCAACGTACATGCTATCCGAGTGTCGCCCGCGAGGTGGCATGTAGGTGTCGATAGTGCTTGGCTATCTGTGATGCAATTCCCCGCCAGTAAGATAAATAACCAGCAGCCGACACGGGAGCTAATAACCAGATAGCTCTCGAAAAACACGAAGCGGTCTGCCGGACTCTCGTGTGTCGCTTCGTGGTAGTTGGTCAGCGCATGAGACGTCTGGTTCCGTCAGAGGATATAAACTCAGGGGGTGTCGCTAGCTAGTGCGTTGAGAAGTGACATACCATTCGGCTGCTTCGACACGCATAAATACACCCGCGAATTATGCAAAATCGAAGTCCCGTGGGGTAGTGGCCAATCCTGTCAGCTTCTGGGGCTGACGACGGAAGTTCGAATCTTCCCGGGACTACTTTTTGTGGTACTAAACGAACAGCAAGTAGCTATTAGGCCAAAGTTTCCAACTGGGAAATAAAAGCGAATACCGATCACTCACAGTTTTCGTTATTGTTTGAAAGTATGCCCGGAGAGAGTTCTACACCCGAGCTTTGCATGCCCGTCAGTCGTTGGTGTTCGAGGTTCTGCTGTCGCTTCTGTTCGTGGTCGGGAGTTCAATCGCACTCATAGGAAAATTACCAGCATGATAGCTGTCAGTAGGAAAAACCCGAGAAAGAGTAAACATCAGCCATGGTTTCAGAATGTCTGTAGTTTTCTGAGACTGGAGACCCCTGGGTGGTGGGTAGAAGTTGGGAAAATATCTCAAGGAGTCCATAGTTAATTACAATCTTATAAATAGTCAAATAAAAAAACTATACAGGGTATAATTATTTCACAGTATGTAGCAGGTGATGATTCCTCGGCGTTTTAGCCTGCAAAAAATTGATTACCAATACGTCCATTGTTTCAGACGGCCAGACAGATAAATGACACGTCAATATACACGACGGTCCGCTCTCGCCCTGAGTGGGTCCGCAATCGCCGTCAGCCTCGCTGGTTGCCTCAACTCAGGATCCCTCGGAGATCTCCCTCCAGCGGAACAGCCCCCAACTGAGCCCCAGCAGTACCAGTACGACGCCCAGAACACGAACGTCACCGGGACGAGTCCACCGACGGATAACGATCTGCTGTGGCGGAAACGCCGAGACGAATTAAACGCTAACGATGAGCCGATAGATGGGCTTGTAGCCCGTGAAGATCACTTGGTCGTAGCGACACGGGAGGCGATTCATTCGCTTGACCCCAGCGACGGAACCGAACGCTGGCGGGCTGAATCTGGTCAGAACGGACGGACTCCTGCGGTTACGCCCGTCCTCTCAGCTGAGACTGCTTACGTGGCCTGGAACAAGGAAGGCGAGGCCGGCCTCAGCGCACTTGACCTGTCGGACGGGAGCGAACAGTGGTGGCTGGATTCAATTAATCCTATATCGAGTCCGACACTCGTTGAGGGGACCATCTATGTCTCTGCCCTTGAAAGCGGTAAATCACTGATCAAAGCAATTCTCGCGGTAGACGCTGCTGATGGACGTGTGCTCTGGCGGTTTCCAACAGGACAGATGTCACCAACCCCAGCGGTCGCCGACGGGACAGTCTATGTCGGTGGTGGCAAGGAAAGTATCGTGTATGCAATAGATGCAGAGACAGGCGACAAGCAATGGGAGTTTCCAACGGCAGATCGGGTGCATATGCCGCCGACAGTCGTGGATGAGACAGTCTATATCGCCTCCGATTTTGCTGACCGGCTATACGCACTCGACGCTACCGAAGGCACGGAAACATGGAGTAAGGAGATGAATGTGAGTGCATCAGTTGCAGCAACCTCCAACACGGTATACGTTCCTGTGATGGACACCATCAAGATTTTTGATAGCGATGACGGAACACATCAGTGGACAGAGAGTCTCAGTGACACATCTATCGGCAGTGCGCCAGTGATTGCGGGTGAGACACTTCTCGTTCCCGGTGATCGTGCAGTCTGTCTGGATTTGACGGATGGGACGCACCTGTGGGAACAAACAGTCGAAGAAGGGATCGTGGGTCACGAGAAAAAACGAGCTGTCTCGTGTGCACCAGTCGTGACAGAGGACGGTGTTTTTCTCGGAACGGCAGCTGGCGATATTTATGCTATTGGTACGTGAGCAGTACAGTGCTGTTCTTTCATTCAGCATAACAGTTGTTGGCACATCGGCCAGCGCCTTCAACGCTTCAAGGAGCATGACCATGTCGTCAACCTGTACGACGTGGGCCTATACGAACTCATCAACGATCCCGAGGAGAATAATGGCGATGGTTGACCAGCAAGTTCGGTCTATCCTGGTTGGCTTAATTACACCAGCCGAAACCTCATCAAACAATAATTTGCCACCATAGTCCCTACAAATTGTTTTCATAAATCCTAGGTGTTCAGTCAAACAGCGGTCCGTCTATGACTTAAATAAGTTCCATTTTATAATAACCAGTGCAGGTTTTATCGACAACTCAAAACAACCTTACACTGAAAGTAATCTAAACAATTCTTTACGGGGAAAAATATACCCCATTTAAAATTAAATATAATTGTATGGAACGACGGGTATTCCTCTCCAGTCTGGGAAGTCTTTGTACGATCACGTTTAGTGGGTGTTTATCTACCGATTCAGACGAAATCCAACAATATACAGCGACGACTAAAGAGGTGTCGTCAAGCCGCCCACTTCACCATGAAGCCACAATACTACAATCAGATATCCAATCAGAAGAGGCACCACTGACGATTGAGATCTCAGTGACGAATAATACAAATGATTTAATCAGGTACAATGAACGGCGTGAAGTTTTAGGTATATTTCTAGAAATCAATAAATTCATACTCTTACTAAAAGGTGAGCGCCCTTACGAGTACAACGAAGAATTAGGTTTCTGGCAAGCCTCGACGCCGATAAGTATCGACGCAGAAATTCAAACTGCCAAACTATCACCAGACGAAACTCACACACAACCACTAGTCTTAGTCGGCAGACAAACCGAAGATCTCCCGAAGGAAATTCCTGCGGAATTTGCGTTTGAGGTTACGTTCACAGTTACGAAGCCACAGCAAAAAGAATCTGATAAACAACAATTTGAATGGAGCTTTTCTCTGAGTGAAAAAGAGTAACATACCATATCAATTTATACTCACTCAAGATCCGACATAGTAATTTTTGTAGTTACTACAGAAAGATGTAACACAGTGTCCATCAATAGTACCGAGAACTCAAAGGAGAAGGTGATATATACATTGCTCTTCAGATTAGGCAAGATGGGTATCTCTGGGCCTGGCTCTGCGTTAGTTCATGGGGCTCTGGTGAATCACTAGACGGCACTGGAACGAACCGTCAGAGCTAGAAGGTTGAAGCGGGAAACCGCGATTATCCTATGTCGAAGATTTCCCGCTTCACGCAGAGAGTGGTGACGTTAGCAAAAAATGCTGTTGGTGGCCGAGGTGAAGCTGCCGCCCCCGAAGGGGGTGGCGGCTTCGCCGACTACGCCGTCGTTTCCCTGCACTGTCTGCGGATTTACTTGGCAAAATCCTACCGCGAAGCACTAGATTTGCTGAGTAAGATACAGCAAACTTTGGCTGAAATAGGGCTCGAACCGGACGATCTACCTGATCATTCGACGTTAGTCAAGTGGTTTGATAGAATCACGATGGCGGTCTGGCGAGTGCTCCTGCGCCTTTCCGCGCAGGAGCACGAGCCGTCTGGACACGCCGCCATCGATTCGACGTATTTCGACCGTGAGAACGCCAGCAAACACTACTGCCGTCGAACCAACTACCGTGTCCAGACGCTGAAAACAACCGCGCTCGTGGACACAGATTCACAAGTTGTGCTTGACGTTCATTGTACGACGGAGAAACGCCACGACACGCAGATCGGCTGGCAGGTCGCCCTCCGCAACGCGGGCGACCTGCACAGCCTCGCCGCTGACAAAGGCTATGACTGGCAGGAGTTACGCGAGAAATTACGAGAAGAGGGCGTAAGACCACTGATCAAACATCGTGAGTCCGCCCCATCGATCACGCACACGACGCGCGGATCGATGCAGCTGACTACGGTCAACGAGCACTCTCTGAAACAGTGTTTTCCTCGATCAAACGTACGCTCGGCCACGCCGTGCGTGCCCGAGCGTGGTACCGCGAGTTCCGCGAACTCGTCGCAATGTGTTTCGTCTGCAACATCAAACGAGCCGTTACCCACCAAAATTAAGCTACGTCTGGCGATTCACCAGAGCCTGACAACTCCATGAGTGTCTTTTGGAACTCACGACTCTACCGCTCTCGCATACCGATATTCATATGCTGTCGCGCGTGTTCACCGAGAAACGGACGAGCGAGTCGAATGCATCTGACTCGGCGGCGGATATCTGACTCTATGCAGTTGCTCTTTATATATTGAAAACGCAAGAGGGTGTTGAACCCTTTTTAGGTATGCCCGGGGAGGGCTCCGAACCCTCGATCTCCGCATATCCCAGGTGTGGGGGAAACCCCCCACGGGAATGCCGGAGTTGCCGCGTTAGTGAAACCCTATGAGTGCGGCGCTATGACCAGCTAAGCCACCCGGGCGCACTCAATGGTAACGGGGTGGTTGTCTTTAACGTTCTCATCCGGAGTTGCCATCGACAGACATCCACATGGAATCAGCCAAGGAGAAGCGGTACGCCAAACGTGACGGCGACCCCCACCAGCGTCACGATCAATCCGATACCAACCTGACTCCCAGTGAACGTGCTCTGTGGCGCAGTCTGCCGGTACGGTGGTTCTCGCTCGGGTGGCGTCGGTTCCTGTGGGTCGTACTCGGACGTATCGCCGTTGTCATCTGTCATATCCAGCGTTTCGGCGTCGGACTATTTCGATGTATCGGACTCACACGACCGGCGCTGACCCCAAATGCCTGCCCTTTCGGCGAATACATTTAACCGGCAGGGTATCTAACAGCCTTACATGACTGCGCTGGCAGGGGTGTCACCGGAGTGAGCGACGACGAGAGGAGTGACGACGATTGGTTCGAACAGGGGCTACGCGAGACGGACGACGCCGCTGAAGAAGAGTCAGACTGGGACGCAGCTAGTGAGGACGAAGACACCAAAGAGGTGCCAGAAGGCACAGAGAGTGACAAAGCAGACGACGGGACGACCAGCTGGGTCGACGATGTTGATGAGACAGACACCAGCACCGTGGCAAGCAATAGCCGTACTGAGGACGGCAAAAAGAGAGACAGCACAACAGACTGGACCGAAAGGGTTGACACAGAGACAGAAGGTATCGGTCCGGACGACAGCAGTGACGACGCGGTTGGTTCGTTTGGCCCAGAGAGCAGTGGGAAAGACGAAGACGATAGCGAATTGTTCGACGAGGGATTTGGCGACGCGTTGGGTTCCTCAAAGAACGACAACGAACTCTCTGAAGAAGAGTATGAGTCGGACATTCCACGTCTGAATCTCGGCATCGAGGGCCTCGACCAGATGGTTCAGGGCGGTGTTCCGCGCAAGCATCTTATGGTTGTCATCGGCAGTGCAGGGACAGGCAAGACAACATTCGGTCTCCAGTTCCTCAATCATGGCCTCGAAAACGGCGAAAAAACGGTCTTTATTACGCTCGAACAGAGCCATGAAGCAATCAACGCAACTGCAAACGAGTGGGGCTGGGACTTCGATACGTACGAGGACAACGGAAAACTCGCCGTGGTCGACCTCGACCCGGTAGAAATGGCAAACAGTCTCGATAATATTCAGGCGGAGCTGCCCGAGCTTATTGAGGACTTTGGCGCTGACAGACTCGTTCTCGACTCAGTGTCACTACTCGAAATGATGTACGACAACCAAGCGAACCGGCGCACCGAAGTGTTCGATTTCACACGGTCATTAAAAGACGCCGGCGTAACGACGTTTCTTACAAGTGAAGCAAGCGAGACGAACCCGTATGCCTCCCGGCATGGAATCATTGAATATCTTACTGACGCAGTGTTCATCCTCCAGTATGTCCGCGGCGAGACACAGGAGACGCGGCTAGCCGTCGAAATCCAAAAGATTCGAAACGCAAACCATTCCCGCGAGCAAAAACCCTACGCAATGACTGACGACGGAATCTCTGTCTACCAGCAAGCCAATATCTTCTAACCCGAACAGATTGGCGTCAGCTTACGACGTTTTAGAGTTTGGGATACGCTTCGAGTGCGGTTTCGAGCGCTTCTCGCTGGTCACGTGCTTCGGAGAGTTCAGCCGCGATATCGGCGTTCTGAATGCGGTCACGTTCTTCATCAGAGAGGGTTTCACGAACGACCGCCGCATCGCGCAGGCGTCCATACTCTGTTTCGCGGGGCAGTGCCTCGACATGTCGAAGTTGTTCGACGACAGCCGGTGCGAACCGGTTGACTGCCGCAGTAAGTTCGCGACAGCGATACTCAAGCTCATCGGCTGGCGGCGCTGGCCACGATACAGTCAGGGCCTCACCGTCAATCCCATCAAGGTAGGTCTGTTTGCGCCCGACGGCGTGCGTGAACTTTTCAGGGTCATCGACGTAGTGTGAGAGTTTCGAGTTAGAGTAATCGGCATACTCAAGCAGCGTTGAAACAGACTCTTGGCCGAGTGGATACTCCCGAACATAGGAGGCCAGTTCCTCGTCTGGTTCCACAAAGGAAACAAGTGGATACTCCGTCATAGCAACGAGGAAATCAATTACCTCACGGGACGATGACTCGCGGATAAACGAATCGAATGCATCGGTGACTGCGTCGTTGTATCTCTCGATTGGGCCACGGAGCCGTTCTGTTGGCGCCTCAAGGTCCGCATCCGAGAGCCGAGCAAGCCGGTCAAGCTCTATAATTTGTTCGTCAAGGTCACGGATTCGGTACCGGATATCTTCGCGCTTCTCTTGATACTCAGAAATTAGTTCATCGCGCCGTTCGAGTCGCGAGACGAGGTCGCCGACCGGTTCGAGTAGCTCGCGTACCTCCTCGAAATCGGATTCATGAAACCAGCGTTTCTGGAGCGACTCGTCACACTCCTCGAACGTCTCCGAGAGCAACAAGTCATCGGAAACATCTTCGACAACCTCGGCAATCGCGCTCTGGAATTCGATGTTGGTTTCGATATCGCCACCATCGTCGGTAACGTCCTCCTCAAAGCGGTCGAGCACGTCGGTAAACTGTCCATAGACATCGGCAAGTTCCTGTAAGTCTTCCTCGCCAAACTCCGCGACGTGCTCTTCAGCCTCCTCGATACGCTCTTCTAGGCGGTCGAGGTCAGCAATGAGGTCGGACTGCTCTGAGAGGTTATTCGTAGACATCGTCAGGGTCGAACACGCGCTCGGCGACACGCTCGCCGTCGAGTGAGCGGTAGAAACACGATTCAAAGCCAGTGTGACAGGCACCCCCTTCCTGGTTGACGAGATACAGGATCGAATCCCCGTCACAATCGACACGAATATCATCGACGTGCTGGACATGGCCGCTCGTGTCACCTTTCTTCCAGAGTTCCTCACGGCTGCGCGAGTAGTAGTGAGCGAGTCCGGTCTCTTGGGTCCGGTCAAGTGCTTCCTGGGAAACGTAGGCGAGCATCAACACGTCGCCGGAGTCAGCGTCCTGTGCG
Source organism: Halovenus rubra (assembly GCF_026586665.1). Taxonomy (GTDB): domain Archaea; phylum Halobacteriota; class Halobacteria; order Halobacteriales; family Haloarculaceae; genus Halovenus; species Halovenus rubra. Next base: position 95,047 of record NZ_JAODIY010000005.1, on the reverse strand, counting down.
ATTGCCGGCAACAGGTCCTGCTTGTCGAAGGCAGGCGCGGGCGCCTCGGTACTCATATCCGTGAGCTAGATGCTCATCCGCATAGGTCTTGGGATGGGTTTCAGGGAGTGACTCCGACCCGGCCTCGAAATGCACAAACAACAGGCCCACCATACTCGAACCATGGCGAGGTTTCTCCAGAGCGGGCGTCGCCGAGATATCTGTGTCTTGCTTGCCGAAGAGCCACGGCAAGCACAGGCGCTCAAATCTCGGCTGGAATCGCTCTACGACGTTCGGATCGACCCAAAGTCATTTTATGGTGCGCTGGAAGCAATGAAAGATGCGGGCTTTATCGAGACAAAAACTGAGGGTATTCATGACATCTACGCGTTGACTGACGCGGGCGAACAACGGCTCGACGAGCATATCGAATGGGTGCTTGACCACGTCGACATAGACGAACACAGCGAGTGAGTGGGGGAAAGGGTTAGGATGGAACCACTCCAAACCCGGATATGCCAGAGCCTGCCAAACTCTCAACGGAGCTGCCTGCACACGAATATGAACAGCGAATAGAGACAGTCCGCGCGCAACTCGCTGAGACCGACGCTGACGCCGCTGGCTGGTTTGGTGCGACTAGTATCGGCTATCTGACCGGCTTCCATCATATTCAGACCGAGCGTCCCGCTATGCTCGCAGTTTCTGAAGAATCCGTCGCTATCACGCTCCCACATCTCGAAGCTGAGCGTGTCGCACCGAACCCGCGTATCGACCGCGTCCATACCTACTTCGATTACCCACAGGGTCAGCCAATAGAGACGGTTGCCGAGATGCTTTCAGAACTCGATGCAGAGAGCGTTATCGCAGACGCAGATGGGGCACCCGGCGTGATGGGTTACGAAGGGCCAGCATTATCGATGTTTGTCGACGTAGAGAGCCAATCGTGGGTCGACCGGATGCGGTGGGAAAAATCCGACGCAGAAGTTGACCTCATCCGAGAATCGGCACGTTGGGGGAATCTGGCACACCGATACCTTGCCGAAGAGACTGAGCCCGGTGCACATCCAGCAACAGTGAGTCAGCGTGCTTCTTTGCGCGCTTCTCGGTCCATGCTCGACACGCTGGGTGACCGGTATGTCCCGACAGTTCGGGGCGATGGCCCGGCTCACGCGGGATTTATTTCCGGCCCGCAAACACGACTCCCTCACGGACACACCGCAAACCGACAGTTAGAGCGGGGAGACGTACTGATTACAGGGGCCTCAGCAAACATCGACGGTTATCACTCGGAGCTCGAACGGACTATGTTCGTCGGGGATGTCAGCGACGAGGACGAGCATTACTTCGAACTCATGCTCGAAGCCCAGACAATCGCCATCGAAGCGATGGGACCCGGTGTCGAACTCGCGGCAGTCGACGACGCCGTCTGGTCGTACTTCGAGGAACAGGGCGTTACTGACCTTGCCCAACATCACGTCGGACACAACATCGGGATGGGTGCTCACGAACCGCCCTACATCGACCGAGGCTGGGGGGCCCACTGTGAGGAACGCGACGGTCGAGACGAAGCTGATGCTGTCATGGAGCCCGGTCATGTATACACGATAGAGCCGGGAATTTACACCAACGAGGCAGGGTATCGCCACTCCGATACAGTCGCGGTGACGAAAAATGGGACCGAACAGCTGACTTACTTCCCGCGCGGTATTAACGACAACGTCATCAGATAACACACCGACAGCGGCGGTATTTTTCGAATAGAGAGCCGCTGATTGTCGTGTTTCTGTACATGTCACAAAACAATACTAATAATCGTTCCCCCGTCATTTAAGTAGTAGGAGGTTACACAGAGGAGCATGCAACGGCGCAAATACCTGAAAGCAATCGCAACTGGTAGTGCAACGTTTGCACTGGCTGGCTGTGTTGGTGGCGGAGATGATGGGGACGATGAAAGTAGCGATGGGGGCGACGAAAGTAGCGATGGGGGCGATGGGGACGATGAAAGTAGCGACGGGGGCGACTCCCAGTACGGACTGAGCAACGGAGTTGTTACCGTTGGGTCCGACATTCCGTACAAACCCTTCGAGTACAGAACGGAGGATGGTGATTTGACCGGCTTCGACGTAAAGATGGCAGAAGCCATCTACGTCGACGAAATGGGGCTTGATTACGAGTTCCAGCCGACCGCGTGGGACGGAATCATCCCATCACTAAACAACGGGAACTTCCGTGTCATCATGAGTGCGATGACGATAAACGACGAGCGTGCTGAGAAAGTAGACTTCTCAGAGCCATACTTCACTGCATATCAGACAGTCGTCGTAATCGAAGGCGGCGATGTCAGCTCCAAGCAGGACTTGGAGGGCAAAGCCGTCGGTGTCCAGAAGGGAACAACAGGTGAAACCGCAGCCGAGCAACTCAAAGAGGAACTCGGCGGTAACCTTGAGATACAGAGCTACGACCAGATTACCGGGGCTTTTGATGCACTCATCAACAATCAGGTCTCAGCGGTCGTCAACGATAACACGGTCAACGGAGAGTTCGTCGCCGAACAGGACGGTGTTGGGTTCCTTGAAGGCGAAGGCGCAGCCGAAGAAGCGGGGCAAGACGCGCCGCCGTATCTCACGCTGACAGTCGAAAACTACGGAATCGCGTTCCGTCAGGAAGACGACGAGTTCAACAAAGCAGTCAACGAGGCACTTGCTGCAGTCAAAGAGTCAGGGCGGTACGACGAGATTTACAACGAGTTCTTCGCTGGATAACTCGCTTCATAACTTGGCTTTTCAACATTAGTAAGATTCAGGTCAGAATCTACCCATGTCAGAAACTCACTCACAGAATGAATCGGATGTAAGCAGCGGCGGGGTTTTGGCAAACGACACGTTTGTCAGACGCCTTGGTGAACTCCTCTCTGTTACGCTGGGACTGGCTGTCGCTTCGTTTCTCGGCTGGATTATGTTTACACAGGTTGATTATAGCCTTCTACAGTCTGTGTTTCCGCGCTTTGTCGAGGCATTCAAGCTTGTCCTGACAATTGTTGTCATATCAAGTATTCTCTCAGTGTCGCTTGGGACACTTATGGGGCTTGCACGAACATCGTCGTCACCGGTTACGTCGCGCATTTCGAAGGTGTACGTCGAGTTCTTCCGTGGAACACCGCTGCTCTTTCAACTGTTCGTTATCTACTTCGGTATTCCACGACTTTGGGCTGTCGGGCAGTTTCCGCTTGGGTCTTGGGAGATTGCCATTGCAGGCTTTTCGTATGCCGGCGACTGGCGACTCCCTGCGGCTATCATCGGTCTCACGCTAAATCACATCGCGTACGTGGCAGAGGCAATTCGTGGGGGCATCGCTGCTGTCGATGATGGCCAGCTAGAGGCCGCCCGCTCGCTTGGCATGTCTAACGTGCAAGCAATGCGGCGAGTTGTTTTGCCACAAGCTTGGCGTAACGCGCTCCCAGCCATCGGAAACGACCAGATTATCCTTGTCAAGGACACCTCGCTACTGACGGTCATCGCACTGCAAGAGATTATGAGCGTCTTCCGGAACATCAACAGCAACCAACTCGACCCTTGGACGCCGCTGGTCTGGGTTTGTTTGTTCTATCTCTTGGTGACAATGTCGATGAGCCTGCTCATCAGCATCCTTGAACGGCGGGCTGACTGGAGCAGCGAGCAAGAAGAGAGTGAATCGCACCTCAAGCGACTAGTTGGGTCTATCGGTGAAGGACTCGGGAGGCGACAATGAGTAACGAATCAATCGTTGAATTTGAGAACGTGAACAAGTACTTCGGCCAGACACACGTCCTCAAAGATGTAAGCATGGAGGTAAAGGAACAGGAAGTAACCGTCATCATCGGGCCATCGGGGTCCGGGAAGTCAACGTTGTTACGGTGTACAAACCGTCTCGAAGAAATTCAGAGCGGTGAGATTCGACTTGATAGCGAGGCAATCTCTGCACCGGACGCAGATGTTGACCGACTCCGCCAGCGTATCGGCATGGTGTTCCAATCGTTCAACCTGTTCCCGCATATGACTGCTAAGGAGAACATTATGCTCGGGCCGACAGAGGTCAAAGGAATCCCCGAGGACGAAGCCCGGGAACGGGCAGAGTCACTTATCGACGAGGTAGGACTCGGTGATCAGGGAGATTCCTACCCTGAAGAGCTTTCGGGCGGACAACAACAGCGGGTCGCCATTGCTCGTGCGCTCGCGATGGATCCAGAAGTCATGCTGTTTGATGAGGTGACGAGCGCGCTCGACCCGGAACTTGTGGGCGAAGTGCTCGACGTAATGAAAGACCTTGCAACAGGCGGGATGACCATGCTCGTTGTCACCCACGAGATGGGTTTTGCGCGCGAGGTGGGAGACACCATCACGCTGATGTCTGATGGGAAAATTGCCGAGCGTCGACCGGCAGCAGAGTTCTTCGAGCAGCCACAGACCGAGCGCGGTCAGGAGTTCCTTTCACGGTTGCTCTAAGCGGCGACAGAGCACCACCTTTCGTGTAAGTTCAGTACTGGCGTGATTGTGAGCCGTGGCTACCCACCGAATCTGACGACCGTGAGTAAGAAACGAGAACAAAGAAACGTGTGGTGTTTTGTCGAACCTATCCGTTACTCGTACTCGGGTTCCTGGACAGGGTCGACATTAAACAGTTGCTCTTGAATTGCAGGGAGTGCGTAGACGAGTCCTACAATCAGAACAATCCCGAGAACAAGGAGCAGCCACGGCGTGATGCCTGTGTAACCCCAGATGAGTAATAGGACAACGACGACGAGAGCCACCGTGACAGCGTAGTATAGTTGCGTTCGAACGTGGTCGATGAGATCGGCACCGCTAAACGTTGCCGACAGGACGGTCGTATCCGAAATAGGTGAGCTGTGGTCGCCAAAGATAGCGCCCGAAAAGATGACGCCGACCATCACCGACACCAGTTCGTGACTTGCGGCGATATCCCAGGCGACAGGAATAGCAATCGGTGTCAGTATCGTCATCGTGCCCCACGAGGAACCGGTCGAGAACGCGGTGAACGCGGCCGCGAGGAAGACGACAACAGGGAGTGTCTCTTCACCGACGACGCCCTGTATCTGTTCGGAGACGAACTTGCCAGTTTCCAGCGCAGAGACGGCCTCGCCAAGCGACCACGCAAGGACGAGAATCGTCACGGCAGTCAACATGAGACCGAACCCGTCGATAGTCGTATCGACGCTCTCTTCGAGCGAGAGGATACCATACGCGTAGCCAAGCGCATACGACGATGCGACCATCGCGAAAGAACCAAGCAACAACGCGAGGGTGAAATCAGCGTTATCACTGAACTCTTGGGCTCCTGCGCCCTGAAAGCCGTTCCCCGTCCAAGCAGCGACACCCAGAACAACAGTAACGAGTACGAGTATTGGAACGATAAACGTCGCAACACGTGGATTATCACTCTTTGGCTTTCCTAGGTCACCCTCTACGTCCTGCATCGGTCGCGCATCGTCACGGTTTACTTTCCCAGTTCTAGCGGCCCGCCGCTCGGCGAGTAACATCTCACCAAAGTCTCGCTTTGTCACGACAATACACAACACCATCACGATTGACAGAATCGAATACATGTTGAACGGCCACGCGCTCAGAAACACATCAAATCCGCCAGGCACTTCCTCTTCAGGAAGCCCAATCTCTGCATACCCCTGGTTTATCATCGAAATCTGAAACGCAACCCACGATGAGATGCCAAGCGTCGCTGCCGGGGCTGCAGTCGAGTCGACAAGATAGGAGAGTTTCTCCCGCGAGATACGGAGGTTGTCGGAGATGTCTTTCATCGTACTCCCGACGATAGCCGTGTTGGCGTAGTCGTCGAAGAAGAAACCAGTCCCAAGCCCCCACGCCATCAGACCGGCCTTTCGCTGAGAGTCGATACGCTGTACTGCCCAGTTTCGTATCGCCAGCGCCCCCCCAAGTCGCCAAATCATCGCTACCCCGGAGCCGAGTAACAGCGTGAACAGGATAATCTGGACGTGAAAGCCGTCGTCGGCAAGGATACCTGCAATCATCCAGTCGAATGTCTGGATGATGCCCACATTTCCTGTGTACAGGATAGCCCCTGTCCAGACCCCAAGAAACAGCGATAGGATTGCTTTCCGTGTGATAATTGCCAACCCAATGGCGACGAGTGGTGGCAACACTGACCAGACGGTTGCTTCTACCATCGTTTGGCCGGAAGACGCTATATCGGATAAGTTTGTATGATATACATAGAAATTGAAGATGTGATACCAACCAGTGATACGGCTAGGATAGCAGCCGAGAAAAGTAAGGACAGCCCCAAAAGAGGGAATGCTGGGGGAGAGTGCGGTTCCGTGGTTCCATGTAATGAAACACGACAAGGTAACTTTTCTATCTAGACCAACAGGGTAAACATAATGGGAACCGCCGGCGGCAGCGACAATTCAACAGCCTACTGTCCAGACTGTGGCAACAGCGTCGTACCGGAAGACAGTTACTGTGGAGAGTGTGGACGGCAGCTGGCAGCGTCAGAAGCTTCGACCGAGAAACGCCACCAACAGTTCCGTGCCCGAGTTAGTGACCACGTTGCCAACGGGTGGGAACTGCAGTATGACGGCGGCGATGAAGTTGCACTCATCGACCGGGAGTACGGCTCTATTCCGATTCACGTTCTCCTCGTTATGTTCACTGGCGGACTGGGAAATATCTTCTATGGCTGGTACCACTACGAACACAACGCCACGCGAAAAGTCCTTCGTGCTCACAGCAGCGATACAGCACCGAGCGCCAGCGGTCAGTCGACAACCGCTGTCGGTGAACAAGCTGACAGTACCAGCCAAGATGGAACCATGTCAGGGTACATCAAGGGATTATTAGCGGTTGTCATCGGTGTCAGTATCTTTACTTCGATGGGAACCACTCCAGTAGGGCTGACGCTTACGGTTGCCTGCCTAACTTTGGCCATGCTCTTTTTGCCACCAACGCGCAAGCGTATCGAAAATCGCCACCCACCGACGACGTTTGGACCAACCACATCTGTTGACGAACAGTACGTCACGGGCACCGATAAGCCGTGTTCTGTCTGTTTCGACCAGGTTGAACGCGGTATCAGGCGGGAGTACGAGCAGTCCTATGTCGTCGCAGGTGTCCCACTGTATACTATCGAGCGCGGTGAGAACTGGTATTGCGAGGACTGCCGAGAAACGAGTGTTAACGTAACTAACACCCTCGATGCCGAACTTGCCGAGATAACCAAGGAATCGACACACAACGGCGACAACACACCCGAGGACGCAGCCGACCAGAACGATGAGGAGTCAACACTGACTGAGGATACCTAGAGGACACCCATCTCAGTCAGGCGCTCGGGAAGATAGGTATCGGTCACGAAATCAAGCCCGCGTGCGGCGAGTGACTGCTGTTCGGATTTTTTCTCGATGTCGAGTTGGAGTTTGATTTGTTCCTCCCAGAACTCGGTCTGGAACCGTGGGTCCTCCAGCTCGGATTCAAGCGCGTTTACGTCTGAGTCACTGAGCGGGTCCGTCGGCAAATCGTACTCCACGATATCTTCAGGCCGAATACCGACGTACTCTGCTTCGGGCGTGGCGAGATACTCTGAGAGGTGTGCGCTCTTGATTGAACCGTACGTGACGGAGCCGTAGATACGGTAGCTCCAGGGGTCACCGTCGGTAAAGACCATAACCGGAAGGTCCAGTTCGTCGTGCAGGCGCTTGGTGAGTCGCCGAGTTGCACGGGCAGGTTGTCCCTTGAGATGAACCACCAACGCGTTGTACTCCTCGTCGAATCCATTTTCGACGAGCCTGTCACGCATACCACCGGTCTCGACCGCCAGCACGAAGTCTGCGTCATGGTCGAGAAAGTCGATTGTGTCGGGGTTGTTGGGAATCTGGTACCCCCCTTCGCCAACATCCTTCTGGCAATGGATTTCACGCTCGCCTCGGCGGGTCTGCTCACGAATCTTCAGGGGACCCATCACTGTCGCGCCGGATTCTTCCGGGCGCATGTGGAAATCCTCGCGCGTGACACCAGAGACGATTTCGAGGTCTTCGATTAACTGGTTTGACTCGTCTTGGCTAGAGAATTGGGCCTCGTCAAGATCCCATGACTCAGAGAGATAATAGAGTTCACGCAGCGTTGAGGAGCGATCTTCTTCGAGCTGTCGGGTGAGGAAATCGATAGCATATGTCGCTTTCAGCAGCTTCTGTGCGCCCCGAATTGATTTTGCACTCCGGGTTGACGTCCGGTCGCCGTAGACCCAGACATCGCTTTCTTCGTTGTACTCGATGTTGGTCTTTGTCCGAGTGGGTACCTCCATGCTCGGGACGGTTCCATCGTCGAACTGCTCGTAAAACTGGTTGGCAAGACTCAACAACTGTTCGCGTGCGTCGGATGTGTCGTCAGTACTCATTGTGAATTTTAGGTTTCAGGCGTCAACAGTCAGTTTCTCGTCCTCGATGCCGTCGACTGCGATGTCACAGTTGGCGTCGTCGGTGAGCGTGTACTCAAGAACGGATTCGTCGCTAGCTCCAACTGTTGGATTCCACTTGATGAACCACTCATCGTCCATTTTGACGACGTTGGCACCGTTGACGGCTGTTGGTTCAGCATCCACGATGTCCGTCACCTCCAGTTCGGCGTTGCTGTCGTCGTTGTTTTCGACCACGAGCCGGACTGTCTCGCCTTCGCGCTCCCGAGTAACCAGTACATCGTTCATGATACGGGCCATCGTGTTGTCAATTTCAAGCTCTTTTTTATCAGTAACCGAGGACAGTTTCTCAGCCATCTCAGGCAGAATGGTCGCAAGCTTGTTTTGTTTCTCGCGTCGCTGGCGCATCGAGCGGCGCTTGTTCAGGAAACTCTTCAGTTCGCGCGCGGCCTCGCGGATAGCGAGTTCGATTTCGTCTTCCATTTCGGGGACGTTCGCCACGGCGTCTTTCGACTCGCTGGTAAAGGGGACATTCGTCGAGGCGATATGAACCATGATCACAGCCGGGCCGTTGGGAACACCACTCCCACCGGGCTGGTCGAGTCCGTAGTTTCGCCAGTTGATGTTCTTTACGACATCGGTCGTCGCACAGGCCCCACGTTGGTAGACCAACGGGACGCGGTTGGCAAATCGGAGTACTTCTGCACTGCCCTCATGTTCGATATCGCCACCGTAGGCAATGCCAGCCTCGACGATGAACGGGTCGCCACCGTGTACCGAGGCATCGCGGGTCGCCGCTGCGAAAAAGTCGGCATTGTACTCCTTGCCAAGGCCTTTCTCGACAAGTTCCTCGGTGATGGGAGCAAGACAACCCGTGGGTGGCGAGATGATATCGACCGCACGCATTGCATCGAGTAATTCCGAAGCGCTGTCGCGGTCGGCGGCCACATCATGGATTTTCGGTGGATCGTCGGGAACCTGCTTGGCAGTCTCCCAAAGCGCGTCAACGATGTTTTCACGGGCAGTATCTCCGAAGGTCCCATCGTCGCGCTCCTCGGTCATATCGGCTGCACGGTCAACGTACTCTCGAAGGTCGCCACCGGTCACGCGGTGATGGGAACCCTGCGCGAATTTTGCTGCGAGGCGCTCGGTTACTGCCTGAATCACTGCGTCGTCTTTCCGTTTTGTCGTCGCATCGTCGACCAGTGTGTAGATATCCGATTCGCGTTCGGCTGTGATTGCGTCCCAGGCGGCCTCGACAGCATTTTCTCGGACTGTCGACCCAAATGTTGTACCGTACGCGGTCTGTACCTCGTCACCGACCTCCTCGGCCGCCTCAACTACCTGATGGTGGGCAACGCGGTCGCCGTTTTCGAGTCGCTTTGTGATACCAGCCGCAAAATCAGCCGTCGCGTCCTGTCCCTTGTTGACGACAGCATCTGTGACAACATCTGTGACAGTAGCGTCTTCGTGTTGTTGTGGTAAGCGCCAAGCCATCTCACGCCCGAAATATCTGTCTCGAAAACTATCGATAATGGAGTTTGCCGTCTTCTGGCCGACTCTAGTAAACTCCTCTTGAACAAAGCCCGAAATTGAGTATGAATCGGTCTCCTCTCCCATCTTGATGAGCGTTCCGAGTTCGACGCCATGTGGGTGTGGGCGAATCTCTTCGGTCTCGTCAGGGAGGGTGTCTGTCGCTCGCTCGTATTTGAACTCGGCTTTGGGCTCTTGGAGTTCGATTCGGGCGTGAGGATTGACGACCGCAGTGTGGGTAATGTAGTCGTGGAGTTGCTGGCGAGCGCGCATGTTGGCTTCCATCTCTAATTCGATTCGGGTCCCATGCGGGCGTTCCCAAGTAGTTGTCTCCTCGACGCTTATCTCGGGTTCGTTCTCGTCGGTGTCGACGATAACCTCGAAATACTGTGCATCCTCGCGCTCCTGTGTTCGGGAAGTGACTTTGGCAGGTTTGCCCGAGGTGAGTTGTGAGTACAACACTGCCGCAGAGATACCGATTCCCTGCTGGCCCCGTGCTTGCTCGCGTTTATGAAATCGGGAGCCATAGAGGAGTTTGCCGAAAATCTTCGGAATCTGCTCTTTGGTAATACCAGGTCCATTGTCCTCGACGATGAGCCGATAATAATCACCCTCGTCTTGTAGCTCGACATAGATATCCGGGAGAATAGCCGCCTCCTCGCAGGCGTCAAGGCTGTTGTCGACGGCTTCTTTGACTGCAGTCACCAGTCCACGGGCTCCGGAATCGAACCCGAGCATGTGTTTGTTCTTCTCGAAGAACTCGGCGATTGAGATCGCTCGCTGGCCTTCGGCCAGTTCCTCGGCAATTCCGTCTCCGCTGCCGAGTTGCGACTGATACGATGTCATCTTGTATCTCTATGTATCGCACCCGGGTTTAAATGTTATCGCCAACCAGAGCGGAAGTAAACAGTCGGGCGTTCATCGAGGGATTATCCTATCACCGCGATGCGCGCACACGCGTGCGTGAGCTTTAAGAGGAGGGGGTGGTTAGCCTTCGGTACGATTTTATGTCCCAGGATAGTGAGTACGGCGCAGACCAAATTCAGGTGCTCGAAGGGTTACAAGCGGTCCGGAAACGACCGGCAATGTATATCGGATCGACAGACGGTAGAGGACTTCACCATCTGGTGTACGAGGTAGTGGATAACTCTATTGATGAGGCTCTTGCTGGCCACTGTGACGATATAACCGTCACGATACATGAGGACAACTCCGTTTCCGTTCGCGACGACGGGCGAGGGATTCCCGTCGACACGAATGAGGAGCAGGGTCGTCCCGCACTCGAAGTTATCATGACTGTCCTCCACGCAGGCGGGAAATTCGACAACAAGTCGTACCAAGTGTCGGGTGGGCTCCACGGAGTCGGTGTCTCTGTTGTCAATGCTCTCTCAGTGACACTGGATATCGAAGTCAAGCGTGACGGGGCCGTCTGGCAGCAGTCGTTCACCCGAGGGGCACCAGACCACGATCTTGAGCGCGTCCGCGATAGAGACCCTGACGAGGACACGGGAACGAAAATCCGGTTCTGGCCGGATGACGATATTTTCGAGACCACTGATTTTTCGTTTTCGACACTTGAATCCCGACTGCGCGAACTTGCGTTTCTCAACAGCGGTGTCGCAATCACGCTCGCTGATGAGCGCAGCGGTGAGGAGACGACGTTCCGGTACGACGGCGGTATCAAGGAGTTTGTTGAATTCCTCAACGAGACAAAGACCGTTCTTCACGAGGATGTCATCTACTTCGAGACCGACGGCCAAATAGAGGGCGAAGGCGAGAGCGGTGTCGTCCACGTCGAAGTTGCCTTACAGGCGACAGATGAACTCCAAGGCTCACTACACGCCTTTGCGAACAACATCAACACCCGCGAAGGTGGTACCCACATGACTGGGTTCAAGACCGCTCTAACACGGGTTGTCAACGATTATGCCAGCGAGAACAGCCTGCTCAAGGACCTCGATGATACTCTCAAGGGCGACGACATCCGGGAGGGACTGACGGCCGTGCTCTCGGTCAAACATCCCGACCCACAGTTCGAGGGCCAGACCAAGACCAAACTCGGCAACAGTGAGGTTCGAGGAATCGTCGAGTCTGCGATGCACAAGCATCTCGGGACCTTCTTCGAGGAAAACCCAGACACTGCCGAGACAATCGTCACGAAAGCAGTCGAGGCCGCAAAAGCGCGGAAAGCTGCACAGAAAGCCGAAGAGCTGACCCGACGAAAGAGCGCACTCGATTCGACCGCACTGCCGGGCAAGCTCGCAGATTGCCAGACTCGGGACCCGACCGAGGCAGAGCTGTTCATCGCGGAAGGAGACTCTGCAGGCGGGAGTGCAAAACAAGCACGCAACCCCGAGTTCCAGGCTGTCTTGCCCATTCGTGGAAAGGTGCTCAACGTCGAGAAACACCGGCTTGACCGGATTCTCGAAAACGACCAGATTCGGAACATCATCACGGCAATTGGCGCGGGCATTGGTGACGAGTTCAGCCTTGACGACGTGCGCTACCAGAAAATCATCATGGCGACTGACGCCGATGTTGACGGCGCACATATCCGCACGCTGCTGTTGACATTTTTCTACAGACATATGCAGCCGTTGCTCGAAAACGGCTACGTCTATGCCACGCAACCACCGCTGTATCGCATCCGATACCGTGGCGAGACATACGACGCAATGACCGACACCGAACGCGACGAGATAATCGCAGAGAAATGTGGCGGAAGCCCAAGCCAAGTCCAGCGATTCAAGGGACTTGGTGAGATGAATCCCAAACAGCTGTGGGACACGACAATGAACCCCGAAAACCGCATCCTCAAACGCATCACAGTCGAGGATGCCGCGGCGGCAGACCGAATGTTTTCCGTGCTGATGGGTGACGCAGTTGAACCGCGCAAGGAGTTCATCAAAGAGCACGCTCCTGAGGCAGAGTGGGTCGACATCTGAGGTAACACAGTATGAGTTCAGATATCCCTGACGACGACATGGAGGTACCGGCAGCGAACGTCGAGCGCGTTCGAATCGAAGACGAGATGGAACAGAGTTACATCGACTACGCGATGAGCGTCATCGCGGGTCGTGCGCTCCCTGACGTACGGGATGGACTCAAACCAGTCCACCGGCGTGTCCTCTATGCTATGCACGAGATGGGCGTCACATCGGGGTCAGGCCATCGTAAATGTTCATCCATTGTTGGCGAGACGATGGGTGACTACCACCCTCACGGCGACAAAGCCATCTACGATACGCTCGTACGGATGGCACAAGATTTCTCGCTTCGGTATCCGCTTGTCGACGGACAGGGGAACTTCGGGTCGATGGACGGTGACCCGCCCGCTGCAATGCGCTACACGGAGGCTCGGATGGATTCGATTTCCGAGGAACTACTGGAGAATCTCGACAAGGATACCGTAGATTTCCAGTCAAACTACGATGACCGACTGACCGAACCCGAGGTACTTCCGGCGAAACTCCCAAACCTGTTGCTTAACGGCTCCTCGGGCATCGCAGTTGGAATGTCGACCAACGTTCCCCCGCATAACCTGAACGAAGTAGTCGACGCGACTGTCCATCTTATCGACAATCCCAGCTGCGAGGTCGAAGACCTGATGGAACATATCAAAGGTCCCGACTTCCCGACAGGCGGGAACATCGTCGGGAAAGACTCCATCTACTCGGCGTATTCGACCGGCCGCGGTCGCCTCCGGATGCGGGCGGAGTACGAGGTACAGCAAAACGATTCAGGTGCGGACCGTATCGTTATCACCGAACTGCCCTACCAAGAGAACAAGGCTCGCCGCGTCGAGCGCATTGCTGACGATGTTAACGAAGGTATTATCGAAGGCGTCTCGGACCTGCGCGATGAGTCTGACCGCGAGGGTGTGCGCATCGTTATCGACCTGAAGCGGGGTGCTAATGTCGATGTCGTCGAAAACCAACTTCTCGACCATCATCTCGAAGCCACGTTCGGCGTTATCAACCTCGCATTGGTCGACGGGCAGCCACAGGTTCTGACGCTAAAGGAGACTCTAGAACATTATATCGACCACCGCAAAGAGGTTGTCCGCCGTCGCTCCCAGCATGACCTTAACGAGGCTGAGGAGCGCGCTCACATCCTCGAAGGCCGCCTTGAAGCTGTCGATACGGCCGAAGCCATCGTGAACCTCGTCACTGAGTCTGCCAACCGCGAGCAAGCCCAGCAGGTACTCGAAGGCGAGACCGACCCAACAACGCTCGACGTGGAGTTAGAGTACCCCGAGGTGCAGTCGTCGTTTGACTTCTCGAAAGAGCAAGCCGAGCATATTCTTCGTATGCAGATTGGGTCGCTGACGTCGATGGAGGCTGGTGAGATTGAAGCCGAATACGAGGAGCTTCAACAAGAAATCGAATACCTCGAAAGTATCCTCGCAAGCGAGAAAAAGCTACTCGGAGTCATCAAAGATGAACTCCAAGAGATTGTCGACGAGTATGGCGACGACCGCCAAACGTCAATTCTCGAAGACGAAGGACAGGTCACTCACGAGGACCTTATTCCGGAAGAAGACTGTCTCGTTGTTATCACCGAGGAAGACTACATCAAGCGGATGCCTGCTGATACGTTCGACCCACAGGGCCGCGGAGGCAAAGGCATCATCGGGTCAGATCCAAAGGATGGAGACCGCGTCTCGAAGGTCTTCCGGGCTAACACTCACGACTATCTCTGTTGTTTCACCAATCAGGGACAAGTCTATCAGCTCAAAACGTACGAGATACCCGAGATGTCACGCACTGCTCGGGGGAAATCAGCCGTCAATATCATCGACCTCGGCGATCAAGAAGAGATAACTGCCGTTGTTAACACCGACGAGTTCGAGGATGACGAATGTATCACGATGGTGACCCGAGATGGGTACGTCAAACGAACCTGTGTAACGGAGTTTGACAATATCCTCTCGACAGGTATCATCGCCGCCTCGCTTGAAGATGACGACGAGTTAGTCGACGTTGAGGTTACCGACGACACTGGCGACCTCGTTATTGCCACCGAACAGGGGATGACAATCCGGTTCGATGAATCAGAAGTGCGGGAGATGGGACGGAACGCCCGTGGTGTCCGTGGTATCGACCTTGAAGGCAACGACCGGGTCGCCGGAATGGTCGCAACAGACGACGATGACGCCCGGTCGTTCCTGACGGTCACACGGAACGGCTACGGCAAGCGAACCCTTCTCTCAGAGTATCGACGACAGTCACGCTACGGCAAAGGGCTGGTCGACATCAAGACAAACGACCGCAACGGGCTGGTGGCAACAGTCAAAGCCGTCGAGACTGACGACGACATCGTCGTAATGAGCGAGAGCGGACAGATTATGCGTTGTCCTGTTTCAGAAATATCAACGCAGGGACGGAACACGATGGGTGTTACCGTCATGACGACGGACAAAGACGATCAAGTATCGACTGTCACCGTTGCCCCCGGCGAAGAGTAGCCAAAGAAGGACAAACGCTTTTTTCCAAGCGATGAGATGGCTGTCAGTATGAAAAGCCAGAGGCACGGATGAGCGAGAAGATAATCGACAGCCGCCCGGGATTGCTGGTGTTCATCACGATGTCTTTCGGTGCCGCGCTGACAGTTGGGAGAGCGACCTCTTGGCTTGCCAGCCAGCTCATCACGGTTGGCGAGTCAGGAAGTATCTCAGAACTGCTTGTCGGCGTCGTTGCGCTCCAAATTGTCGGTTTTGGAAGCGTTATCTGTGTTGCTATCTGGCGACAGGGCGCAGAGTGGCGGTCGTTTCTCCATATCCAGCGACCGACAGAATGGGACGCTTTCTACGGGACAGCGACCGGACTTGCAATGATGGTGGTCGCATCGCTGGCGACGGGATTGTTCAGAGTTCTTGATATCGAAACGGTCGAGTCTGCTACCGGTGTTGCTGTTGACCCTGTCTTCTATGTCGTTTTGCTCGTCGTCTCGACGCTTGTTGTCGTGCCGATCGAAGAAGCGTTCTTCAGAGGGTTCGTCCAGACCCGTCTTGAACAGCGCTTCCATACTGCCGTCGCAATCGGTGTGGCAAGCCTGTTTTTCGTAGTCGTCCACACGAATGTCTCGGTTGGAACCGGTGGCGAATTGCTCGCCTTGGGGCTGTTTTTCTCACTAGGCGTTGTCCTTGGTGTGAGCTATGCCGTAACTGAGAACCTGCTTGTCCCGATTATTGGCCATGCGGTATACAACGGGGCACAGATTTTCGTCCGAACGCTCGAAGTCCTCGCCTGAGTTACGGCTACAGAAACTGGCAAGAAGGCCTAAGCGATTAGCCCTCGAATAGATTGTATGGTCCGACGGACAACGTTACTCGCCGGGTTCTGTGTCGGCGTTGCTGTGCTGGCCGTCGTCGACGTCCAGTCTGTTCACCCCACGCTTGATGCCACAGGGGACATCGTTTGGACAGTTCTGTTCTGGGTTCTTCTGTTCGTGGTGCTCGCGTTGCTCGTCTGGCAGATATTTCCGACTCCTTCGCGTTGATGAGAAACTCTGAGATAACAAGCGTCGATGGGGAACCGTTTTGGAGCCACCACCCTCACCGAGTCATATGGTCACAATCACCGTCTGTGAACTGCCGGATTTCGAGGCGCAGTCCTTCGAGACACAGTTTGACGCACTGGTCGAGCACACTCGTTCTCATGACAGCGATATCGTTGTCCTCCCCGAGATGCCGTTCAGCCCGTGGCTCGCAGCTAGCAAGCCAAGCGACTCCGTCGACACGGCGTGGGCAGACGCCGAAATCACACATGAGCAGTGGCAAGACAAGCTCGATGCGTTTGAGACTACAACAGTCGTCTACTCTCGTCCGGCCACCAGAGACGGTCGACGAGTAAATGAAGGAGTTATCCGAACGCACGATCAAACACGTGGCGTCCACCTGAAACACTACCTCCCCGACGAGCCGGGCTTCTGGGAAGCGACATGGTACGAGGCAGGCGGTCAGGAGTTCGAACCCGTTGCGTGTGCAGGCATTAAATCGGGGCTGCTCGTCTGTACCGACCTCTGGGCAAGTAACGAAATCAGAGAGTACGCACAGGCTGACGTCGGCTTGCTCATTAACCCCCGAGTCACCGAACGCCGGACAACGGAGAAATGGCTTGCCGGGAGCCAGACGATGGGGGTACTAGCTGGAGCGTATCTTGCCTCCTCAAACCGTGCCGGGGCCGCTGACGGCGTCACCTTTGGTGGGAACGGCTGGGTCATCAGCCCAGATGGGTCCGTTCTGGCTCGAACCGACAGTGACCACCCGTTTGCGACAACAGAAATTGACCCCGACATCGCCGAAAGCGCTAAATCGACGTACCCCCGCGACGCGCTTGGCCGGGCTGGCGAGTGAGGCAATACGGAGACGAGAGTGTTCTATCGTTGACCTTTTCTCCGCCCTGAAGGGCGAAGATTCCCACGTTGGGAGTTTCAGGTTTGCAGTGCGGTCGGCATGACCGGACTGCTGGCGGGGCCAAGCCGCCGTTACTCCTATCCCGGCATGGGATTCAGAGTTACCGTCGTGTCGGAATCCACAGCCAGCAGCCCGAAGGGGATTCCTTCAGTCATGGTATGGGCCGAATCGCGATATTATCCGTTTACCACGGCGGCGAGGCCGACTCGGTGTAGTCCTAATTTACATCTCAATCAAACATAAAACTCCAGGATGGCCCGCTCATCTGGAATGGTTCGCTATTGTCTGCTTCCCCGCGCTGAAACCCGAGGCTTTCGCCTTGAACTTCAGTAAAGAGACCTCAGAGACGCCAAAGAGTCGTAATCAACATTATCAGAGGCGTCAAAACACAAATATGGGACAGCAAACGTACACCGTCACCGGCATGTCATGTGGCGGCTGTGAGGAAAACGTCGAGAACAGTGTCAGAGAGATTAACAGTGTAAGCCACGTAGACGCGGACCACGAGAACAATTCGGTCGAAGTCATCGGCGACGGCGTGTCAGACACAGATGTCGTGACAGCAATCAAAGACGCGGGGTACGAAATCGACGCATAGGCTACTTTTCGGTCGGATTGTCACGAACAACGCCGTCGTGCGGTTCACGACCTGTGAGTTCGCGTTGAGGATACGGAATCTTGATATCGTTGTCTCGGCAGGCAGTATTGATTGCCGACACGAGTCTGTCCTCAGTGTGCATGACTCGACGGGTCGTCGGCTCATTAATCCAGACAGCAGCCTCGAAAATAATCGCCGAATCGCCGAATGTGCGAACGACCACATTCGGTGGAGGGCTGGCGCGGACGAACTCGTTGTCTGTCTGGATTGAATCGACAGCCTCAGTAATCACCTCACGCGCACGGTCGGTGTCGGTACTGTAATCCACCCCGACCTCGACAGCGACTCGGAGCCGTCCCTGACGTGAACGGTTCGTAATCGTCTTGTTCGTCACCACATCGTTAGGGACGACGATGTACTCTCCATCAAACCCCTGAATACGGGTACTCATCAGCGTGATGTCCGAGACGATGCCTGTTTTCTCGTCGATAACAACCCAGTCACCAACTTCGAACGGGCGTGAAAGCATGAGTACAACGCCGCCAAGCAGGGAGCCAAGCGTCTTGCGAGCGGCCATTCCGACAACGATACCGAGGAACCCGGCACCGACAAGCAAGCCAGTGAGGTCAATGTTCCAGATGCCGAGGATAAGCAGTGCGGCAGTTCCCCAGAGGATGACTTGTGAGATACGTAACGTTACCTCGCGCTGATGGTGATTCAGTACCTCCTGTTCGGTCACAAGGCTGTCGAGAAGGCGCGCCACGACACCGGCAAATACCTGTACTGCAATCAGGACAACCAGCGAGATGATGACCTCAGAGGCATGTTTGTCAAGGCTGAGAAAGCCTATCTGGTCGCGAAGCGTCTCCGTGTGGCCCCACAAATCAGCAAGAACAAGCGTTGTCCCGACAACAATCCCGACGACGATGACCGAAGTAGCGAGGTCGACCACAATCGGTATGTACGTTTTGGCGAGTCGTCGTCGAAGACGGCGGACCAGCACAACCAACCCGGAGGCAACACCAGCCAAGACCAGCGAGAACAGTAATCGAATCTCCAGCGACAGAGCGACACCCTCTAGCCCAAACAGAGAGCTCACTCCCATGTCACTCGTTGGTTGCTCTTCAGGGACAAAAAAGACTCGTTGTCTCTTATGGGCAACCTGGTGTGTGTCATCCTCGAAGAGATGTTCGGCCTGTATGAGCGACAACAACATAAAGAAACGCTAACTCGAAACCTAACGCCTCCCAAAGTGGGAGAGAGGATATCTATTACTTGCAGGAGGACAGACCGACCAGTAATGGAGATTTGTGTCTTCGGTGCGGGCAGCCTCGGGAGCCTCGTTGGTGGGTTACTCGCCGACAACCACCAAGTAACATTAGTCGGCCGACAGCCACACGTCGACGCTATCGAAGCGGATGGTCTTGCCATCACTGGAGCTGTTGACCGGAGCGCAACCCTCAATGCGGTGACGACAGTTCCGGCAACAGCTGAGCTTGCTATTGTAACGGTGAAAAGTTTTGATACTGAGGCGGCCGCACAAGCTCTTCAAGCCGTAGAGCTGGACGGTGTCCTCTCACTACAAAACGGGATGGGAAACGAGGAACAGCTTGCCGCCGAGCTCGCTGCTCCAGTGTTAGCAGGCACCGCCACCTATGGGGCTCACCGAACCGAGCCGGGTACTGTTGAGTGTACTGGACTTGGAGAAGTGGTACTCGGACCAACAGATGGTGGGAAGTCAACTCTGGCCGACAGCGTGGGTAAGGCGTTCACCGAAAGTGGTATCGAGACGACAGTAAGCGCTGAGATGCCGCGCTATCTCTGGGAGAAACTCGCTGTTAACGCAGGAATCAATGCGGCGACGGCACTCGCTCGGGTACCCAACGGCGCAGTAGTCGAAACCCCAGGAGAAGACGTTGCTCGACACGCTGCACGCGAGGCCGTACAGACTGGTCGAAAACAGGGAGTTTCACTCGAGCCAGCGGATGCAGCCCAAACCACCGTGTCGGTCGCGGCCTCCACCGCTCGGAATCGCTCCTCGATGTTACAGGATATCGAATCAGGAAGTCGGACAGAAATCGACGCCATCAACGGCTATGTCGTCGAACAGGCAAACAGACCGGTTCCCGTCAACGAGACACTGACTGGGCTGATCAAGACATGGGAGAAAGAAAACGACCTCCGTCTGTAGCCGTATGGCTATTCGGCAATAAAAAAACCACAAAGAAAAAACCCGTTAGAAGGGTGCTTGTGGGCCTTCGTCTTCCTCGCCGTCACCCGAAGTGTCGCCCGGGAACGAGGGACTCATACCGCTATCACCGCCAGCGCCACCAGACATTCCTTCTTGTCCGCCCATGCCTGTCGAGGCGTGGACAGTCTCAATCTCAGGAATCTCTTTGGTCATGCGGGTCTTAATCGCCTGAATCGTCATCGGTGAAATACCACAGCCCGAACACGCGCCGCCGAGTTGGACAGTGACCGAACCCTCTTCTAGGTTAAGGTCCTGAATTGCTGCGCTTCCACCGTGCATCTGAATCTGCGGGAAGTTCCGACGCAGGAAGTTCGTGATTCGCTCACGAAGCTCATCCTCTGGACTCTGTTCGCTAGTGTCCGTGCTCATCGCCTAACCGTATGTATTCAGCGTTCTTAGGCTTTGGGTCTCACCCAATGGCGGTGTTCAGATAAGGATTGAAAAGTGAGGCGGCCCGGTTTTCGAGTGTCCATGGGCAAAAACGCCCGCCTCAGCGGTAGTATCGACCAGATCGACTTGGCGTTTATCGAACACGAAGCGCCACCGAGATTGCTAATAAAGCTCAGTATGCAGCTGCATCTTTGCTAATCTTATCTGACATTACAAACGTCACTGAAGAAAATTTTAAGTGGGACAACCAACAGAGATACAGATTGGAGGGAGCATAGAAATGGTAGTTAGTGACATCAGTGAGCACCGTGAGAAAGTGAGTGTCTGGGACCAATTGCGTGGTCAGTTATCGCGGTACGACCTGTTACTCGCTGCGATTGCGCTACTGCTTGGGCTTGGTATGGGCCTCGCTGTTGTATTGTCGGTACCAGGCTACGTCGCTATCGGCGGGAGCGCATTGATAAATGCATTACTCGTCGCTGATGCGTTGTACCTAAATCCACCAGTTGATTCCGAAGTCAACGAACAGACAAAAGCACTAAAAGCGAAATCAGTCGTCAGTCACGCATCCGACCAGACAGCGAGTGAGTAACTACTGTTCCTGTGCGTCGACGACAGCAACACCTGCGAGGTTTACAATATCTTTGACCTCGTCACCACGTTGGAGAACGTGGACAGGCTCGTCCATCCCAACGAGCATTGGACCGATTGCCTCTGCGCCACCGAGGCGCTGGAGTAGTTTGTAGCCGATGTTGCCAGCTTCGAGGTTGGGGAACACGAGGACGTTCGCTGGCTCCTCAAGATCTGAGAATTCGTAGGAGTCAGTAAGAATGTCCTCGACGAGCGCTGTGTCGGCCTGCATCTCACCGTCGACAGCGAAGTCGATAGTCGGGTCGCCCCGGAGCTGTGTCGCAGCGTCACGAACCTTCCGGGTGCCCTGATTGTCGACGCTGCCAAAGTCGGAGTACGACAGGAGCGCCGCGCGCGGTTCGATGTTGAATCGGCGTGCTATTTTGGCTGTGTGTTGGGTGACTTCGGCGAGAACTTCCTCGTCAGGGTCTTGATTGACGGTAGCGTCGGCACAGAAGATAACGCGGTTCTTGAACGTTAGCATGTAGACGCCGGCGGCGTAGTTAGCGTCATCAGCAGTACCGATAATCTGTAGTGGGGGCCGGAGTGCCTCAGGGTAGTGATGCATCAGGCCGGTGAGCATAGCATCCGCATCGCCAACTTCGACCATGACACTCCCGAGATGATTGCCATCCGTGATGAGTTCCTCGGCTTCGCGACGAGTGATTCCTTCGCGCTGTCGGAGTTCATAGAGACGGTCGGCATAGGCATCCAGATTGTCTTGGTCCGGGTCGACAATCTCGGGCGAAAAGTCAAGTCCCAACTCCTCCATGATTGCCCAGATTTCGTCTTGGTCACCGAGGAGGATTGGGGAGCCGATACCCTGCTCGGCAATCTGGTAGGCTGCCCTGACCATCTTCTCGTCGTCCCCTTCGGCCAATACGAGTCGTTTGGGGTCACTCTTTGCCTTGTTCAAGACGACCCGCATCATCTCTCGGGACTTGCCCAAGCGAGCCTCTAGTTGCTCACGGTGGTCGGCAGGGTCGAGCTCCCGTCGGGCACAGCCGCTCTCGATTGCAGCCTGTGCGACTGCCGGAGCCACCTCGAATAACACCCGTGGGTCAAGCGGTTTCGGGATGATGTAGTCTGGGCCAAACTGCAGCGGTTCATCGCCATAAGCCTTGACCACCGCGTCGGGTACGTCTTCTCGGGAAAGGTCCGCAAGTGCCCGCGCAGCGGCGACTTTCATCTCTTCGTTGATTTCCGTTGCACCAGCGTCAAGCGCGCCACGGAAGATGAATGGGAAGCCAAGCACGTTGTTCACCTGATTGGGGTAGTCAGACCGGCCAGTGGCGACGATAACGGTATCTTTGCGTGCTTCTTTGGCCTCCTGATAGCCAATTTCGGGGTCTGGGTTGGCCATCGCGAAAATAATCGGGTTGTCGGCCATCGACTGGATCATCTCCTGGTCGACGATACCGCCAATAGAGAGGCCGACAAACACGTCAGCATCTTCCATCGCGTCGGCAAGGTCGCCCTCTGGGGCGTCGCGAGCGAACTCTTCTTTGTACTGGTTAACTTCGCCCGCGTTGGCACGCTGTTCGGTGATAATGCCAGTTGAATCACACATCGTGATTCGGTCCTTGTCTGCACCGAGCGAGGCATAAAACCGGGCAGAAGCAATCGCGCTTGCACCGGCACCCGAGAAGACGATATCGAGGTCATCGAGGTCCTTATCGGTGATGTCAGCCGCATTCAGTAGTGCAGCACCAGAGATAATAGCCGTTCCGTGCTGGTCGTCATGGAAGACGGGAATATCGGTCTCCTCGCGTAGCGTCTCCTCAATCTCGAAGCATGCAGGGGCAGCAATATCTTCGAGATTGATACCGCCAAACGTTGGTTCCATTGCCCGAATCGACTGAATCATCGCTTCCGTCGAGTCGTGGTCAAGTTCGATGTCAAAGACATCGATATCGGCAAACCGCTTAAACAGGACACCTTTGCCCTCCATGACTGGTTTACACGCCTGTGGTCCAATATCACCGAGACCAAGAGTTGCGCTTCCGTCGGAGACAACACCGACGAGATTTCCTTTTGCCGTGTAGTTGTACGCGTCTTCGGGGTTGTCGTCAATCGCGCGACAGGGTGCAGCAACCCCCGGCGAGTATGCGAGGCTCAAATCACGCTGCGTGTTCGTCGGTTTTGTCGTCGATATTTCGAGTTTTCCCGGCGGTTCCGAGCTGTGATAGTCAAGTGCATCCTCGTCGAGTCCCATGACCAGAAACCACCGAGGCCGTCACAAAAAGAGCATCGAAGATACCTTCGTCAATTGCCGAATTGTAGAGAGACTCTCGGCCAGACGCAGGGCGGAGTAGCTAGTAGGGGGTGACAAACTCGTTCTCACCGGACGGGAAGAATGAAGCCTTTGAAATAGGTGCACACGAATATCCGCGTATGCGCGTTCCCATTCGCCACTACTTGGCGACCACGACAGTGAGTACCTTCTTCCTGATACTGCTGGGCGTGTACACCGGGAAAATCGGCGCAGGACTTACCTGTGAAGCTCGGTGGCCGCTCTGTGACGGCTGGATGGGCCTGTTCCCAGCCAACTGGCTGAGTTTCGTCGAATGGTTCCACCGCCTCGTGGCCATGATTGTTGGCTTTATGATTCTTGGTGGTGCGATTATGGCATGGCGACGCGACCGGGGTCGGATCCTCAAGTTCTCAACGTCGCTTGCAGTTGTATTCCTGCCAGTCCAAGTCTTCTTCGGCGCGAACACAGTACTCAACTTTGGCGTCGCCGCGTCAATGATGCACCAGTTCGCGGCACAGATGATATTTGGACTACTCGTCGTGTCGACGACGTTCGCCTACGCCCAAGCAAAATTCAACGGGTCCGAAAGCAGCCAAGTTCACCCAAACGCAAAGCACGCTGACGACTGAGAATCGTATACGTCAGCCTCGTTTACGGAGCAACACCGACAGTCAGCAGCGTTCCGTAGGTTCGATACCGGTCAACCATTGCCTCCCGACTGTCCCAGTTTTCGGTTGGGAACTCCGATTCGGGCGGTATTTCGATTTCCTGATCTGGTATGGTATCTTGTTCAGCGACGTGAAGGCCAGCCTCACGGAATGCCTCGCGGTACTGTTCTTTGTTCCATAGTTGCATCTCAACCTCGATGCGATCTTGCCATTCGTGGGTGTATCGAGATTCCTCGAAGAAGTTGACCGCACAGTAGAAGGTGCCACCTGGACGGAGTATCCGCCGGATTTCGCGCAACACTTGGCCGGGACGCTGTGAGTAGTAGAACGCTTCCATCGACCAGACGTGGTGGACGCTATTGTCGGCGAATGGGAGTGTATGAAAATCACCACCAACAAACCGTAGTAACTCGTCGTCAGTGTACTCTCTGGCGTTGTAGACCATCTGTGGGGAGCCATCGAGACCCACACTTTGGCCGACATCTCTGGTTTCACGGAGTGCTCGGAGAGCGTACCCTGAACCAGTCCCGAGGTCAAGTACCGTTTCGCCGGACTCGACCGGCATCCGTGCAAGCGCGTGTTTGGCAGTGTGCCAGTGTCGCTCTTCCATGCCTCTATCCTTGCCTGTCTGAGCCCATTGGTCAAACTCCTCTTGAACGCTCATTATCAAGTAAAACGCTTTGGTGGGATTAAATCACACCGATGTTAGACTCTTGTTCCCGTTATAACCAGTCACATCGACGCAGTTGTTGGCCGCACTGAGTCCAGCCGCCCTGTTAACTGTCGTCCCGGTACGTATCTTCAGCACCGTCCTCGTCTTCGGTCCGTGCAAGGGGTGTCTCCTGGGCACGCGACTTGTGAATCTGGAACGGGCCATCTGTGAACATCTCCTCGCGGTCGCTCGTGTCCAAGTTCTGTTCGTCACGCTCGAACAGATACGCAAAAAACCCGAAAAACGGCACGAAAAACGCCAGAGCCGCCCACTTTCGTGGCTCCATGTCGTGGTCGAGTGCATCAGAGTAGACGTACGCCGCCCCGGCAGCAAGTGCCAAAAGCGGGAAGCCAATCAAGATGCTGAGTAACAGCCACTCCATACAGGGTATAGGTATTGAAACGACCTAAGCGTGGCGCTGGTGCTTTCGAAAACAGAATAAAAAGGACCGATTAGACGTCGAGTTCGTCGAGTCCGTAATCGGTAATTTCCACGCCGTCAGTGGTGACCTTTGCGACGTAAATCCCGTTTCCGGAGCCAGTGTCACGCTCGGCAGCAGCTTTGATACCTGCGCCAGCAGCCCGCTGTGCCTCGTCAAGCGACATGTCCGGTTCGTAGCGGTCTTCGAGCGTCCCGTAGGCAACGGTGAGGCCGGAGCCAGTAATCGTGTAATCGTCTTTCATGACACCGCCAGCGGGGTCAATGCTGTAAACGTGGCTGCCCTCGTCGTCAACACCGCCAAGAATCGGATTGATCGCGAGGAACGGGCCACCGCGGGCGAAATTGCCCGCAAGTGTCGAAAGCGCTTGCATGCTCATTTCCTTGCCGCGGCGTGCCTCATAGAGGTTGACCTCCGAGCGCAGTGTACGAATAAAGGACTGTGCACCGCCGACACTCCCGACGAGTGTCAGCGCCGCGTTCGGGTGAATCTGTTCGACTTTCTGGACATTCTTGTTTGAAACAAAGCGGCCGCCAAGGCTGGCTCGCATGTCTGTAGCGATGACAACACCCTCATCGGTAGAAATGCCGATTGTCGTCGTTCCAGTCTTGTTGACAGCTTCTTCGTCCCGGTCACCGTTCGGGAGAGAACCCAGCTCGGGCTCGTACGGTTCTGTGTCGTAGCGCCCGGCCATGTGCTTACCTGGTGAAACGTCGGAGCCGAACGATTGGTCGTGCATATACCTCAGTAGCGGCCGGTGACGTAATAAGGTTCTCGTTCGAGAAAATACGGCTGGGAGTTGAGTATCGAATCGGGCTACTGTCCTGTCGATGTCTGTGCCTCGTAGGCCTCCTTGAGGCGGAGGACTGCGCGGTCTATTGGGAGGGTGACGCCAACACGGCGCGTGAGCAGTGCGACCGGCAGTAGCGCGATGCCGGTGAGTAGCGTTAGTTGGTACAGCGTCAACAGCAGTGCATTGTACAGGCGTTGCATCGTCTTATACACCTGACCAGAGAGTTCGTATATATAAGCCTTGGGTAGCAGTTCTCATCAGCTGTGTAGTCGTACAGCCCCGCTATCACCGATCAGCATTGTGTTTTGTATGATCTACCAAAGATAGCGTCCCATACAAAATGAAATGCAAGAGGATCTCAATATGCAGAGAAGAAAAGGGTTACACCGAGACCATGTCTGTATAAGTTATGGCGATAATTTTTGTGACGTACGCTTGGACAACTCGCGGAATGAAATCAAAAAGGACGAGTATGTGCCCCAGTATAGTTAGGCTATGAACTATCGTGTTGTGTTGGAAGCGGCCTGGCTGGTTCACGACGTCGATGACATTGACGACGCCATTGGTGTCGCAGTGAGCGAAGCTGGCAAGCGTCTTAACGAGGAAGATATGGACTACGTGGAAGTTGAAGTCGGCTTCACGGAGTGTCCCGCCTGTGCTGAGCCCTTCGACTCCGCGTTTATTGCCGCAGACACATCGCTGGTCGGACTCATGCTCGAGATGAAAGTCTTCAACGCCGAGAGTGACGAACACGCCGAACGTATCGCCAAAAGCGATATTGGGGGAGCACTGCGGGATGTCCCACTGACGGTCATCGAAACCCTCGAAATCGACGACGAAGAGGAATCTGGCTGACTCCCATCGCCAGACAACGGTCGATACTTTTATATATTACTGCAAGTTATCGAAGGGTATGGAACTCCCAACGCCAGAGGAGCTACGCGAGCGTCGGCTTGAGCTCGACCTCACACAGAGCGAGTTAGCCGAGAGCGCGTCAGTCTCACAGCCGCTGGTTGCACGTATCGAAGGCGGAGATGTTGACCCACGACTCTCAACGCTCAGGCGCATTGTCAATGCATTAGAAGAGGCAGAGGGTGGACTCAACCGGGCAAAAGACCTGATGAACGCACCGGTAACAAGTGTTGCCCCCGACGATAGCGTCCACAAAACGACAGAGATGATGAACGAACGAGGGTTCTCGCAGGTTCCTGTGGTACGCGAGGGAACTCCCGAGGGACTAATCGGAACATCAGATATTAGACATCGCTCCGAAGGAAATGTCGGTGACCTTCCGGTTGCGGAGGTAATGCGAGAGGCCATTAGTATCGTCGAGCCTGATGCCCTGCTCGACACTGTCGACGCTCATCTCGACCATAACGATGCTGTACTCGTTGTTGAAGCCGGAGAGACCGTCGGTATCATCACCGAGGCAGATATCGCACGCTATCTCTCCTGAGTATCTGTGCCCAAGTAGCTAGGCAGAATTGTCCCGGTTCGGAAAAGAGAATGTGTGTGTATCAACACTTCCGTCAGCTGTTCGTCCCAATGCAGTAATCGATTCGGGTGTCTCGACAAGAACCGCTTCACCACCATCCTCGCGGCGGTTTGAGCGGATAACATTCTCACAAATGACATCCCCACGCCGAGTCGGCGCATCATGTCGGCTGTGACCAACGATCTGTGGTGGGGCGTCGCTGGGCATATATTCAAAGTCAAGCCATGTAATTCCTGCTCCTGGCCCTCGGGAATGTTCGTTCCCGAAGCCAAACACTTGTGGATGTTCTTCGAGGAGTTCACGCTGTTTTTCCGTTGCCTCGGGTTCGCCAAGTTTGTCCTGTAACTGCTGGACACCGTCGATGAGGTCGTCATTTACCGTCTTAATCTCGTATGGCTCGGGTTGACCAGCATGGGCATACGTGACAGTATACCCTTCGTAGGCCGCGACGACGTGGCCATCGAGAACCGCATCCATGAACGCACGACGTTCGTCTTGGCTCCGCTGCCCGGCATACCAATCCGACCAGCCGTACAGTTCCTGGTTCAATACCCCCATTTCGTGGTTGCCAACCGTGACCCGAACGTGCCCACGCGGAGCTTCATCAATGAGTCGGTCAACCATATCGACAACCCGGCCACTTTGTGGCCCTCTGTCAATAAGGTCGCCATTAATTACTAGCACATACTCTTCGCCGCCTGCCCAGTGCAGTCGACGTGCTGGGTCTGTCTTGACAATTGGGTCGTAGTCAGGATGATCAGAAAGCGTCAAAAGAGCGCTTCGTGCCTCACCGAGAAAGCCATGGATATCGCTGATGCTAACGATAGTCGGCCGAGGAGGGCAGTCAAGCGCTCGGACCGAATCACGCTCTGACTGTGGGATTGTCGGTGTTTCGTGTGAATTAAACACAGATATGAATCGTTCCTCCATTTATGTCGGTACGCGATGGTATAAGAAACAACTGGTTTCTAAAAATAGGAACTGTGCTCAGTACCCATAAAGACGGGGTGTTTTGACCATCACGTAACTGTTTGTGGTCGGTTGCTTTTATTGGTCTTTTCTCGGACTGAGCGTCAGGCGATGCGTAACTCACGTACTTCGACACAGCCTTCATCACACTCGGCAACGCTTCCGATAAGACGCCCATCTTCAGTTTCTGACAGAACAGCCTCAGCGTCTCGTTCCGGCATAGCAGCGACGAACCCAGTCCCCATATTGAACGTTCGGTGCATCTCCTCATCGTCGATGTTGCCCTCACGTTGGACGAACTCGAAGATTGGCTGGGCCGCAAATGGGTCGGTAATCTCATACCGGTGGTCTCCCATCCGGGTGAGGTTCGTCCAGCCGCCGCCAGTGACATGTGCGGCCGCATGCGTTTCTTGCTCGCGGAGCGGTCCGAGCAAGTCGGTGTAGATACGTGTCGGTTCCAGTAGCGTCTCTGCAATTGTATTGTCGGGTTCGGGCGGGAACGGGTCCGTATACTCGTGGTCGCGCGTCACCGCCTCTCGTGCCAACGTCAGCCCATTCGAGTGAACCCCACTAGAGGGCCAGCCAACGAGTACGTCGCCTGGACTGGCGTCACCGGGGAATAGCGTTCCTTTCGGAGCGAGACCAGCACACGCACCAGCGATATCAAGCCCTTTGATTACATCTGGCATGACAGCTGTCTCGCCACCGATAAGTTGGACTGTCGCCTGCTCGGCTCCCCGGCTGAGCCCCTCACCAATTGCTGTTGCAGTTTCGTCGTCCGGTTGTTCGACTGCAAGATAGTCGACGAATGCAACGGGTTCAACCCCTTGTGCGACGAGGTCGTTGACATTCATCGCAATACAATCGATGCCGATGGTGGAGTAGTCATCGATTGCCTCGGCAACGAGTAATTTCGTTCCAACGCCGTCAGTTGCCAGGGCAAGATACTGGTCACCAATATCGACAAGGCCCGCGTAGTCGCCTTCAAACTCGCCAACCGCGCCGATAAGCGCGTGTGTTGCTGCCTCGCTTTTGTCGATATCCACGCCAGTCTCTGCGTAGGTAAGTCCCTCCTCCGAGTCAGTCTCGTCCGCGTCCTCGCTCATGGTCGTGAGAGTGGTGGGAGTGGGCAAAAGCCCACCGTTTGCCGGTAGCTAATAGTAGCAGCGATCTCACAAAACCCGAACCGCAGTAATTCAAAACAGACAGTTAGGGCAATCGTTAGAGGAAAAACACCAACAAGAAGGCGAGACCGGAACCGACAGCGACAGCAAAGACTCCTGCAAATACTGCTTTGTTCCACCGATAGACAGTCTTGCCATCAAGTGGGCCGGCGGGAACCATGTTGAACGCGCCAAGAAAGAGGTTGATAACAACACCCATCGACCCCAACTCAGCGATAAAGCCCGACCCGACGAGAAACGGGATGACAAAGACAGCCGCGAGAAGCAGGTTCGTCACCGGACCTGCAACGGCGACAAGGCCGTTTTCCCGAAGCGTAATGTGGCCACGGTGATGGACTGCCCCCGGTGCGGCAAACAAAAAGCCTGCAATACCGGAAGCAACCGCCAGCGCCAGCATATTATACTGGGCACGAAACGCTGCAACCTGTCCAAAGCGGACCGCAACGACCTTATGAGAAATTTCGTGTAACAGGAAAGCAGTACCGACAGTCACCATGCTCAGACAGAACACACGCACGAGTATGGCCGGATTCGGCGTCGTGATTGGCTGTCCCCTGAGAAAGTCACCTTCCAGAAAGAACGTAAACGCGACCCCGAGCGCCAGCCAGGCAACTGCTAGATCGCGCAATTCCTCCCGGTAGAACTTGATGCCAGCTATCTCATACATATGTATCACAGTCTGTTGTTACGTCAGCGTCTCCCAGATGAGACGTGCACTCTCTTCAGCACCGCTGAGCATCTGTTGCCCGAGTTCGGTGACCCCGCCAATATCGGAGGCAAGATACGGCAACAGCACCGTTGCAAAGAAGATGCTAGCGAGGAAGCTTCCGAGGTTCGTCATCGCCACGATGAGGATAAGACGGAACGTTGGAACTTCATCACGCATGTCTCGGACGAGTGTGGACATCGGTCGCTCCTCGTCGCTGAGCATATCGTTGAGTTTGCTGATATCTGCAACGTTCACGCTGGTATACTTGAGTTCGACGTACCCGGCGAACCAGCCCGGTGCGAGCAACGGGTTCACACTGGTCAGCCATGCGACCGCACCGCCGACGCTTGCGCTTGTCCAGTGTGCCCCAGCAATTTTTGCAAGAACGCCTGCCGCGATACCGTTGACGAGGAACCAGACCCCGAAAACTCTCAGCAGGAACTCACCCTGTACACCAGCGACTGCGAGTAGGACGAAGAATGCAAAGAAACCGAGCGTGAACGCGTAGCCAATTGCCTTGTACGCAATTGCCCGTATCCGACTTGGGCTTGGCTCGTCGACAAGGGAATCGGCTGGCGGTAACGTCTCTGGGTGTTCGAGATACTGCTCAATTCCCGCACGGTGTCCCGCCCCGACAATGGCAACAACATCGTAGCCTGCTTCACGCAGGGCAACCAGTTTGTGGGCGATGTATGCGTCACGTTCGTCGATAAGTGCTTCTGCACCTCCCGGCGAGAACCGACGAAACTCTTCCATCATCGCCGTTACGACATCGGCATCAGTGAGCCGGTCGATATCGAGTTCTGCATCCTCGAGGTCTTCGGTCGACCGTGAGATGAGGGCTGCAATCGGCAGTCCAATCGCGAACGCGACCAGTCCTGCGACGATGAGTCCGTCTGCAAGGCCAAGTAACGAACTGAGTATCCCGCCAATGAGCGGGACGCCCAGTTCAATCCCAGATGGGATAAAGAACGGACCACCGAGCGCACCGGCAATAATCGACACAATGGTCCCGATGAAAAAGCCGACAGTAAGGCCGGCTGTCCAGGGACCACCCATTTCGGCAAGCAAGGCAGCAACAATACCAAGCTTCTCGCGCAGGCGCATCCGGGACCAGAGCCGACGCACCGTCAGCTGGATATCCCGGTCGACCAACGCGACACCGCTCCCGTGTTCCTCCGCGGATTCAACAGCTGCCATCATATCCGCGCCGGGTTCAATATCGAACCGGTCACCCAAGCGAGCCTGTACGTACGATAACATCCAGTAGGCGAGGAACTGATACACAGTTTTGCCGGATATTAATTCTCCGGCGTCGATATCTTCCGGCGATTCTCCTTTAAGCCGTCTGTAGCGCGTCTCATCGAGCTCTACTGCCACAACATCGGGTTGTCGTTGTGCAATTGTCTGCTCGACTTCCTCGACGCTTTCGTGTGAGACGTGTGCCGTCCCGACGACCGTGACTGACCCGTCACCGTCGCTTTGGCGCGGCGTGGACGGCGTCTCGTTGGTATCAAGGACATCGCCGGACCCTCCGTCGGTCATCGTTCTCGCTTGTGGGTCATCGGGTATACCATTGACGACTTCGGTTATTCATAAAAAAAGTGGTTGCGGTGGCCCCGTCCAGCGCTACTCGGGAACGCCGATGAATCCCTGCGCTTTAACCTGGTCGATAACATCCCGCGCAGGGTCTGAGACTTCACCATCGTCGGGTGCGGGTTGATAGCCGCTGAATACCTCGTGGACCATCCCGATGCTGGCTGTGAGTGTATCGAGCCCATACCCTCCTTCGAGCACGAACCCAAGAGCGGCCCCCGTATCGTCAGCAATTTGTCGGACACGCTTGGTTAGCAGTCCGTACCCTTCGGTGGAGACGCGCATTCTGGAGATTGGGTCATGTTCATGGGCATCAAAGCCAGCACTAATCAACAACAGGTCCGGGTCGAACGCGTCTAAGGCGGGGCCGAAAAGTTCGGTTAGCGCGGCAAGATACGCACTTTGTGTCGTCCCGGGCGAGAACGGGATGTTCATCGTCGTGCCCTCGCCTTCTCCAGTACCGGTTTCGTCGATTGTACCGGTAGCCGGATAGAGCCCGTCCTCGTGGATAGAAGCATAAAAAATCGACTCATCATCATAAAAGATGTCTTGGATGCCGTTGCCGTGGTGGACATCCCAGTCAAGAATTGCGACGCGGTCGGCACGTCCTCGGTCAATGACCGAGCGTGCGGCGATAGCGGCGTTGTTGAAAAAGCAAAAGCCCATGGCGTCGTCCTCGACCGCGTGGTGTCCTGGTGGCCGACCGAGTGCAAACGGCGTCTCTCGACCGTCTTTTCCGTCAAGTGCAGCCATCGCGGCCCATTCGGCGATGCCAGCGCTTGCAAGTGCAGCTTTCCACGATTCCTCGCTGGCGACCGTATCTGCGTCCCAGTCACCGCCACCTTGTTGACAGAACTCCTCAAACTCCGCGACGTACTCTTTATCGTGGACTGCGTGGACTCGTTCAAGATTGACCGAGTCAGGGACGACATACTCGACTGCGTGTTTCTCTGCAAGCGCCTGACGAATGGCTCGCAAGCGGTCGGGGCTCTCAGGATGGCGCTTTCCTGTCTCGTGTTGGAGGCAGCTCTCACAGTAGCCAAAGTTCATTTGAAGTACTGGTGGAGTTCGAAGTACATTTGGATATCTTCAGCTTTGACGGTTCGTCTGTCACCGTGCCGTGCAAGGGCTGCCGCCGCGGTTGCGACGGTGTCTGCCCATGCTTCTAGCTCGGCTGTGAGGGCGATACGAGCGTCCATGGAGACACGAAAACGGTCGTCAATGTCCAGCCGTGCTACACGGTCGACCGGCGCAATCGGGAGTTTGAGTGTGTCTTTATCAGGAAGGGAGGAGACACCAAAATCCGCCTCCATCAACGTCTTGCGTCCATCTGCATCGGCGCGGTCGGCCGCAACAATGGCTCGTTCAGTCCCTTCACCCTGGATACGATGTGCGAGTTCTTCTGCCGCACCGGCGCTGACCCGCAAGCCGTCGGCGTTGCGTCGGATGATGTCGTCAACCGGGGCGAACGGTAACTCAACGCTCATACGCCACATCGGGGGTGTGGTAATCTTAAGCGTTGTGTAACGATGACACAACTGTTACAAAATATCCTCTGCATTAAGAACTTCTCCGTCGTACATTCCACGGGCCGTGATTTCTTCTCCGAGACGAACAGTTGCATCAGTCTCAACACTCATTGTCTCTGTTCCATCGTCAAGAATGACCGGCTCGCCCGTCTGGACGACAGTGCCGGTAAACTCGACTGTGTCGCCGTCGGCCTCGCTTGTCGCCTCGCTCGTAGTGGGCGTTTCATCGCCCGCAAACGCGTCAAGCCCAGCATCTCCGCCGTCGGAAACAGCCGTATCATCGCTTGCCGCGGTAGCAGTCTGTTCCGTGGCACCAACTGGGCCATCACCGACACCAGTATCCGCGTCTTCGAGTACAACGACCGTCGACTGCCAGCCGGCCGATGCTTCGAGGTCGTCTTGCCAGCCGTCCTGTATTTCGACGTCTGCAGTGAGGATTTCGTCACCCGGGGCGACATCGAGGTCAGCTTTCTCACCCCATAGTGCAACCCTGATATCACCCGTATCGTCTTGCAGACGGACGTTTCGAACTTGTCCCTCAGAGCCATCGTCTCTGTCGAACGTCCGTTTGGGGTCTGTCGAGCGGACAACGCCTGCAATGTCAACTGTCTCGTCAATAGCCACATGCTCGATTGCTGTTGTCTCGGGTTCGTAGTCGACAGCTTCGTCGATTTCGTCAACCGCACCCCTGTCACCGACGTGGAGCTCTAGGTCGCCATCGCGCTCCTTGACGTATCCGTCAACGACTTCGACTGCTGTTCCTGGGTCGAGTTCGTTTGCACGATCTGCCTGTTCATCCCACAGGGTCACGCGAATCCGACCACTCTCGTCACCGAGTGTAAGGTTCGATACACGGCCTTCAGAGCCGTCGTCACGGTCGAACGTCCGCACAGAGTCGGTCCCCAAAACCAACCCACGGAGCGCGACATCAGACTGTCCAAGCCTAAGTGCGTCGATGCTGTCGCCACCCAGTGCAACGTCGATATCGACGCTGTCGTCTGGTTCAGCTTTGGTGACACTTACTTCCAGCCCATTGTATCCTTCTTTGGGACGCCCCATCACACGCAACACGACCCCTTCATCAAGTTCTCCAGAGCTGATTGCCTCAGCCTGTTTGTCCCAGAACGCGAGACGCACACTTCCCGTCTCGTCTGCAGCCTCGACATTGATGACTCGTCCTTCTCCGTCATCGCGGTCGAACGTCCGTAGCTCGCCAACAGATCGCACCTTGGCGAGGAATTTTACCTCGTCCATCGCTGGCTCGATGTCTGCGATAGTGTCGACTTCGTTGTCGGCAAGTTCGTGTGCGAGTAGTTGAGCTGCTGTTTCTTCGTCGACCAGCCCATCCATCTGTTCGACTTTCTCGTCGATTGCCTCCCGGAACTCCTCTTCAGGAACGTCCGTATCGATATCTGCGTAGATGTCCTCAATCGCGCCCATTACTGTACGGGATACAGGAGTGGTCGCCGCTTAAGCGTTGTCGTTGGAATTGTTGTACTGCCCTGTTGCCATTTGCTGTTGTACGGTTCCAGTAAATGTCGCATCACCGGGGGATGGTTCGGCTTCGTATATAAGACGTTGGCTCGCTATTTACTGCTGAATCTCCCAGTTGTCGTCTTCGTCGACATCTACGACCGCATCAAATAGTCCTTTCAGCGTTGCCAGCGTCTGTCGGTCGTGGGCGTCGGGGTCGATCCGGTAATATCCGGTGCCGTCAACGGTTTTGACGCGCCCGGTGACAACATGGAGAAACCGAAACGCACGCTGGAGGTCGGCGTACTGCAAGAGAGACGTGATTGAGTCGAAAGAGAACGCTATTTCCTCGCTATCGGGAGCGGCTCTGGCCATCGTTTGGAGCAATTCACTCAGTTCGATACCGATGCCAGTTAGGTCGGATGGGTTTTCGACAGTCTTGACCGCCCATACAGGGTCGTCGACGCCACCATCTTGCTGACCGATATCGACGACGCCACCCCGGATTGGCTCTGTGTTCACGAAGTCGTCCCAGAAATCTACCCACTCCTGAGCGGTGTCTGTATACGTGACCGAAAGAACGTTCGTTTCACCCGGCGGTGTTCGTGTAAGAAGCGTCAGGGAAGCTTCTCGCCCCTGGTTCCCCAACGACGGGACCAATAGTAACACGTTGGATGCATTATCGAGTTCCGAAAGATCGATATTATTGTCCCGCCCTGCCCGCTCAGCCATACAAGATACTGTGTATCGGGCGCGTATAAGAATGCTGATTGTGGCACCATCTGATAAGAGAATCGTAACCCCTTTAATCAGTAGCACATTACGGATGAGTGAGTCCTGGTAGGGTAGTGGACTATCCTCTTGGCTTGCGGAGCCAGGGACCGGAGTTCAAATCTCCGCCAGGACGTTTCTTTGCAGCACAATACGACGAGCGTAGCGAGGAGTCTATACTGCAGGTAACGCCGCGTGGAGATTTGAGCAGGGAAGTCACAGCGGCGGAGCAAGGCCGACCGTCTTCACGAGTTCAAATCTCCGCCAGGACGCTTACTTCTTCGACGTCTTCGCTCCGCTCAGAGAATTCATCATTTATGGTCGGCGAATTTTACACGCTTTTTCAGCAGCGAAGGGCCATCCATGCTGGCTGTGTCTGCATCACGCGTACTTCGGATAAATCGGATAAGAATGTCTACACTAGCCTGAGGTGACCAACATGCCAGAAGCGAAGTCGATTTCACCATAGCAAAATCGCAAGACACCATCGGAATAACGGTCTTCTAAGACCACATATACAAAGCAATTAATGACAACGGTATGATCGTTCCAAATGACATTGCGATTACCGCCGAACCCACAGAACACCCAATCTTAACAGACCGGAGTGTCACTGCCAGATATGAACAGTACAGACGCCAACACTGGCCAGGATATACTTGCTCACGTTCTGTTGCCAGTTGCTACCGAAGAAGACGCAGTGGCAACGGCTACTGCACTCGAACCGTATCAGCCCGCTCGAGTGACCGCCTTGCACGTCATCGAAAAAGGTGACGGTGTGCCGGACAAAACACCCGTCGAGCAGTCGGAATCAATCGCCGAAGAGTCGTATGCTGCCGTCAAGAGCGTGTTTCCAAACGCTGACGATCACACGGCCTACGGCCGAAATGTCGCCAAAGCGATTTTCGAGGCCGCCGACGAAGTCGGAGCGAGCGCTATCGCGTACCGCCCCCGCGGGGGGAATCGACTCACACGATTCCTCTCTGGCGACATCTCGATTAAACTTGTCACGGACACGGATCGGCCCGTAATTGCCCTGCCACGTGCTGACTCGAACGAATGAGTGAACAAGAACTCGCCAAAGACCTGGGCCCACTCGCGGCGCTGACTATTGGAGTCGGCACCATGATCGGGGCGGGAATCTTCGTCCTGCCAGGCGAAGCTGTCACGACCGCCGTATCGGGCGGTGACCGCGTTCGTCGTCGTCGGCGTCATCGCACTGCTGACGGCGTTGTCTGCCAGTGAACTCGGGACGGCAATGCCGAAATCTGGCGGGGCATACTTTTAGGTCAACCATGCGCTTGGTCCGCTCTTTGGCTCAGTCGCCGGGTGGGCGAACTGGCTCGGGCTGGCGTTCGCCTCGGCGTTCTACATGGTCGGATTTGATGAGTATATTCAGCTCATCCTCGGTGTCTCGGGCGCGGTCAGCCGTAATGAGTGCGTCCCTCGAACCCGGCTTCATCGCCGGGATCGGTGGCGACGAGATTGCCGTCGTTGAGGTTGCGGACAGCCTTCTTGGACCGGTCGGTGCCGTCGCCATGTTGTTCGGTGGCCTGCTGGCGACAGCGTCCTCAGCGAACGCCTCAATCCTCGCGTCGTCGCGGATCAACTTTGCCATGGGCCGGGACAAAATCATCACCCCGAGCCTCAACGAGGTCCACTCCCGATTCTCGACACCGTACAAATCCATTGCCATTACCGGCGGGCTTATCTGCAACAGTGTGTTCTACCCTGATGGGCTGTCAGAGTTACGGCAGCCATAGCGTTGGGTTGTCCAAAAGTATCGAGTGTCTGCCCTCTGGGTTAGACCAAGAGTAGTGCACCACCAACAGCCACAAAGAAAGTGGCGACAAGAGCGGGGAACGCGGCAC
Organism: Halovenus rubra; assembly: GCF_026586665.1. Classification (GTDB taxonomy): domain Archaea; phylum Halobacteriota; class Halobacteria; order Halobacteriales; family Haloarculaceae; genus Halovenus; species Halovenus rubra. Next base: position 57,347 of record NZ_JAODIY010000005.1, on the reverse strand, counting down.
GTTTCAGACGGGAAAGCACAAACTGTCGCAGCGATTTATTGGTAATAACAAGGTTCCCGGTAAGCTCGGTTTTGCCGTTTCGCTGTGCTGTCTGGCCAGCAATCAGGTACTCCTCGTTGGGGTCAATACGGCGCTCAACGTACCGACGTGTCCCCATTCCAGGTATCATCGAAATCCATCCAGCTACCGGGTTGAGACGGTCGTGTTTCTCAACGAACTGTTGGGTTCGTTTTGGAGGTGTCTCGTTCGAGCCGGCTTTGATAACTGTCGCGTTGGTATCGAGCGAGAAACGACGCGAGGGTGGATTAACGTCGATATCTCCCGCTTGGCCCGAGAGTCGAAACGGAATCGACGAGACGCCATCGTCAATCGACGCAACAAACCAAGGAGGGAGAGGTCCGGGCTGGCGTTCGGACACAGCGAACTCGAAGCCGACACATCGTGTCCCAGTAAAGGGGCTGGCGACAGCGTCGTCCGTGGCAGTGGCGGTCCCACGACAGACAACGAAGGAGTTGTCAGGTTCGATATCGGCTGGTGGGGTTACGTCCGCCCGAAGCAGTTTCGGGACGACAACGAGCGACCGAAGCGCGTACCAAGCGATGACTGTACCAAGCACAAGAGATAACACACCGAGTGCAGTTACAAGCATCTGAGATCAACCGGTGTGAGGGACTTTCCGTTGTCTGTTATTATTCTTTCCGTCGTTTTTCAGGGCGAAAAATGAGGCGATATTAGGAGACGAGCTGTTCTTCGCCGCGTTCGACCTTGATGCGACAAGGAGGCGTAATCTTGTTGTAGGCACGGCGGTAGGCCTCTTTGACTTCCTTGGCTTGGTCGACCGTACACCATGCGGTGAACAGTCGCTCACCACTCTGGATGCGTGCAGCAGTGCCAACAATCTTACCGAAGGCTTGGCGCATTCCGTCAGAAACACGGTCCGCACCGGCACCAGTTGCCTGTTTGTTCTCCCTGATGACCTGATGGGGGAACTTCCGGAGAATCATCCGGTAGTTGCCTTCACCAAACTCTTTGATGAGATGGCGGTTGGCCGATAGGCGTGCTGCTTCAAGGGAGCCGTGGCGAATCTGGACGGACTCCTCGACAACAAGCGAAATCTGGACGGCGTAATCTTCGGGCTCAGTCTGCTTGTCACCCATCTCGTGCTGTGCAATCTTGGAACCGGGGATGCCCGTGATATACTCGCGTCGCGAGTAGGCGGGCTTGTCAATATCCCGGTACATCGAGGCTGGTTTGTCCGACATAGGTCGTTCTTATGCGTTGAAGGATGAGCCCGTAATTAAGGGCTTCGAACCACGAGCGGCAAAGCAGTATCCGAACGGAGCAGTTCAGAGGGTGCCAGACGAACCAAGCTGCCAGCTCGTCGAATCCCGAAGCAATTATCTGTTACTGTGTGTTTGCTACCGATGTAGACGTGCTATCTACTCCCGTCGCAGACAGCTGGCGTTGGCGCTTCCGCCAGGGAGTGGATAGTATCGCCACCTGAATCGTCGGGCCTCACCCGACGTTTTGGGCGCGGTGCTCACTCACTTTCTTTCGTGTATCGCTCATCAACTGAGCACCACAGTCACCAGAAACAATGCCAGCAGAATCTGAATTCACCGTAACGCCGTACAGCGTCGACGGGAACGTCGACTACGAACAGTTACTCAACCAGTTTGGCGCAGACAAACTAACAGCGGACCAACGCAAACGGTTCCCAGACCCAACTCACCCGCTCGTCCGCCGGGAAGTATTCTACGCAGAGCGTAATCTTGACCCGTTCCTCGCTGCTGCGAACAGCGGGGATGACCACGCTCTCGTCACCGGGCGAGGCCCATCAGGGCCGATGCATATCGGCCACATTTTTCCGTTTTATTTTGCTCGCTATCTCCAAAGGGCAGCAGGGACAACGGTGTACATTCCATTCTCTGACGACGAGAAGTATCTGTTAAAAGACCAGTCAATAGAGTCGATAAGTGACCACACGCGCGAGAATCTCAGGGATTTGCTTGCCGTCGGATTTGACCCCAAACGGACACGTATCGTCGTCGACAGTGCGGACGCAGATGTTGTCTACCCAGTTGCATCGGCGCTGGGCAAAGAGATTACACAGGCAACAGTCGATGCAACCTACGGCGACCCTGAGAACGTCGGCCTCTCGTTTTATCCGGCAGTTCAGGCGACACACCTCTTGCTTCCGCAACTGGTTGAGGGTCGACAGCCGACACTGGTTCCCATCGCAGTTGACCAAGACCCCCATGTCCGGGTTTGTCGGGACGTTGCTGGCAAGGAGCGCCACGACGTCGAAAAACCCGGCGCACTGCTCTCGAAGTTCCTCCCAAGCTTGGATGGCCCCGGCAAGATGAGTTCTTCTGACGACACGCCGAGTATCCTCCTGTCAGACGACCGCGAAACTATTCGTGAGAAAATACAGACACACGCTTACTCTGGTGGGCAAACCAGCGTTGCGAAACACCGCGAACAGGGTGGCAACCCTGATGTGGATGTTGCCTACTTACTCTTATACTACTTCTTCGAAAAAGACGACCAGCGGGTCCAGCGCCTGGCCCAGGAGTATCGCGACGGCTCTTTACTGACCGGTGAACTCAAGCAACTAGCCGCGGCGACAATAGCCGACTTCCTTGAGGGTCACCAGCAACGCCGCGAACAGTTAGGTCCACTACACACGGAACTCCAACCGTATCGACTGACCGACGAGGAACGACGGCAAGCACTTCAGACAATCGGCTATCCTGACGACTCGCTGGCTCGGCAAGACTCCGAGTGACCAGCCAGGGCTTGCTGTCGTTCGATATATTTCGCTAGGATGTCTGCTTCGAAGTGTATCGGGTCGCCGACCTGCTTATCCGAAAAGGTCGTTATCTCGTAGGTCTGGGGAACAATAGCAACGGTAAACGTCTCCTCAGTAAGGTCAGTTACTGTGAGGCTAGCCCCATCAAGCGCGACTGCTCCCTTGTTGACGAGGTACTGTTCGTAGCCGTCCGGAACGGTAAACGTGAACTGCCAGTCCTCACCAAGAGACGTGATATCGGCAACGTTGACCACCGTATCGACTGTTCCCTTGACAACGTGACCATCGAGTTGTCCGTCAGTTTCCAGTGGCCGTTCGATATTTACCTGCTCACCGACTGCTGCGTTGGCGAGATATGTCCGACTGACAGTTTCAGCCGAGAGGAACGCATCGAACCAGCCGTCACCGACCGCCTCTGCGGTTAGACAGACCCCGCTAATGTTGATGCTGTTGTCCGGTTCCAGTTCCGCGGTCTCGGTCTCAATACGGAGTCGGCACCCGTCCTCAACCTGTGTGTTCGACTCAATCCGCCCTGTGGCTTCGACAACGCCTGTGTACATCGCGTCTTATTGGTCGCCATACTATACTAATACTGTTATGGTTCTCAAAAGTGAGATGGTTACTGTAACGCGTCGAGCCGAAACTCTGCAGCTACGATAGGGACCTCGATGTCGTGGTCAACAATGACTCCGGGGTGAATTTCACCCACTACGCCGACAGCAGTTCCGTTGATGACGAGTTCGGCACACCGTCCAGAGATGAACGAAGGGTGGTCCGTGGGTGGTGTTTCGAGGGTAGCGTCGAACTGTCGGGTCAGTGCCTGTAGCCGCCCGCGGATATCCTCATAAGAGACCTCGGTATCAGCCATTGCGAGCGCAACCGTGCGATATTCCGCAACGTTCGTGTTTTCGCTCTCGTCGACCGTCATCGCGAGGCCAACCTCAGCGAGGTGTTGTGGATACGCACGGTGCGTGTTACTCTCCAAGACCTGCATGATAGACGGGAGCGCCCATGTCCGCATGATGGTGTACTCCTCGCTGTACGTCTCCAAGATGGTGACGGGCTCGTCGTCGCCGACGACAGCATTCTCGTTGCTCTCGGCGCTCGCGTCGTCAGTCGAAGGCACCGTAAGGTTCATCCGCTCGTAGTTTTCGGCTTCGTTTGTCATGTAGAAGTTCAACAGGTCCTCGAAGCCAAGGCCGACAAGTGTCTCTCGCACGGCATCTTCCAGCCGAGAGCGTTCGTGGCGCTTCCCGACAGTTGCGACGTCCGGATAGCGTGGCTCCAACTCGTTGAAACCGTACGCACGCCCGATGTCGTCGATGATGTCGACCGGATGGAGCACGTCGACACGGTACGGTGGGACTTCGACTTCGTATTCGACAGCGCCGGTCTCGTCGTCCTCTTTGACGGTCTGGGCCAGCCCTGTCCGTTCGAGGCAGTCGACAACTGTCTCGCGGTCGAGACCGACACCAAGTGTCGTCTCGATACGGTCGTGTGAGACAGTCTTTATTTTCGTCGAAAAGTCTGGCCGTTCGACCTGTGCGCCGGCGTACTCGCCGGGTGCATCGTCCGAGTACGAAACCCTAACTCCTTCGAGATGTCCACCACGGGCCGAAAGCGCATAGCAGACGATGTTGAGCATACGGTCGATAGTCCACTGGTCGGTGCCAGTCATCTCGATAAAGAGGTCCCGGGACTCTGCGGTGACTTCGGTTCGTTGGCCGTTGATAACCGGCGGGAACGAGAACAAGCCGATGTCGTCGTAAATGGCTGGATACTGGTCCATGCCAGAAACGAGGTCAGCGTACTCCGAACCCATGTGGTGTTCCTCGATGACTGTCTGTGGAGTCATCTCTTCGTTGCTCTCTAGAGGGACAAACCGTTCGTCGGGACTCATCGACGTGTAGCGAATAGACTTTTCGGCACCGTCGGTGAGTGGCGCGCCCTTGAGCATCGTCAGGTCGTGGACACCGATTGCACCCTTGGCACGGCCACGTCCCATCGTAGCGTGGAGTTTTTCCTGAAGCTGGATAAGCGAGTCAAGTACACCATCCGAGAGGTCGACACCACGGACGACTGCACCTGTGACGTAGGGGCGTTCCTCCGGTGTGTTATCGACTTCGATCGTCCACTCGGGGTCGTTCATCGAGAGCACATCGAGGCCGCGGTCCTCGCCGTAGTGGTAGCGGAGCGAACGCGCCATTCCCTCGACTGAGAGCCAGTCGAGGCGGTCAGGTTCGAACTCAAGTTTAAGATCGCCTTCCTCTGTTTCGCCCTCGTACTCGATACCTAGCTCGAAAACATCGTCGAGCAGTTCTTCTTCTGATTTGTTCTCCTGACCGGTCAGCCGACGGAGTTCATCGGCGTCGACGTTGATAACTGGCATCAGTATGTCACCTCCTCGGTCCGCAAGAATTCAAGATCGACAAGCGTTCCATGAACATCACGGATATCCTCAGCGCCCGACGCGAGCATCATCAAACGTTCGAGTGCGAGTCCCCACGCCATCACATCGCAGTCGACCTCAAGCGGTTCGAGCATTTCTGGTCGGAAGAGTCCGGAGTTGCCAATTTCGATGAGTTCGTCTGTCTCGGGATGGCGGCCAAATAGTTCGAAGCTCGGCTCTGTATAGGGGTTGTACGTCGGTTTGAACCGTAGGTCGGTGATACCGAACTGCTCGTAGAACTCGGTGAACGTTCCCATGAGGTCACGGACTGACAGTTCCTCTGCCATCACCCAGCCCTCAATCTGGTAGAACTCAAGCAGATGTGTTTCATCAAGTTCGTCATTCCGATAGGCCTTCTCGACGCTGAAAAAGCGCTGTGGCGGTTCAAGGTCGCCAAGTGATTCCCCAGCTAGATGCCGCGAGGTCAGTGATGTCGTGTGTCCACGAAGTGCAAGTTGTCGGGCAAAGTCTTCGTCCCACGGCGAGTGGTACCCCTCGCTGTCTTGACCAACGCCCTCGTGGTGGGCGGTTTCGACGCGCTCGACGAGGTCCGACGGGATATCGTCTATTTTTCCAGGGTTCTCAATGGAAAACCGGTCCCAGTGCGTGCGGGCAGGATGGTCCTGGGGCATAAACAGACAATCGTGAATCCAGAAATCCGCATCGACAGTTGGCCCCTGCATCTCCTGAAAACCCATGCCGACGAGCACGTCTTTTACACGGTCAGCCGTCTGCCGGAGGGGATGTTTCCGACCGGATTGTTTTTCCGAGGCTTCTGCCTCGACGTTGTAGTCGGTGAACTCGACATCTTCCCACTCGCCGCTGGTCAGCAGGTCAGGCGTGAGCCGGTCGATTGTCTCGGTTGTCTCGATGCCTTCCATCAGCGTTGTAATACCCTCGTCGGTCAAGGTGACTGCACGAACCGTCCGCTCGGAGCGTTCGACCAGACCTCGGCGGTCAATCTCTTCTAATATCGATTCGTCTTCGATACTTCCGCCCTCGACGAGCGTGTCGAGTGCTGCCATTTCGGCATCCTCTGTGGATGTGACGGCGGGGTTGACAGTCACCTCACCGCTGTCGACTTCACCGTACCCCTTGCGCGCGAAGTTTGCGAGTGCGATATCGACCGCATCGCCGTCAAGTCCTGCGTCTCCGATGAGGCGACCAAGTGCGACAGGGTCGTCGGCCGCGCCAGCGTCAACGGCGGCCTCATAGAGCGCAATTTCGGGCAGACTCTCTGTGGCGTATCGTTCGCCCTCCTCAGTGAGTTCGACACTCACCTCAACGTGCTCGCTGACTGTAATGAGGTCACGGTCTTCGAGTTCAAACGCGGCTCGTGTGACCGATTCGGGTTTCTCATCGGTTTCAGCTGCAATCTCGGTTACGTCTCGTTTCGTCTGTGCGTCCGCCGCTTTTAGGACCGCGGCTTGTGTTGGTGGCAGTTGCATTGATTGTTGGTGGATACACCGGGGGTCGGTTAGTTAACGGTTCCCGTTCCAACTGGCGGGTTTCACCGGCTCACCTGATGAGCGGCTCCACGCGCCACGGCTCAGAAAACAAAAAATCCGAACCCTCGGGTTATCGCTACTTCGCGTGCGAAACACCTGCTGTGGGGGTCGGATACCATATATTACTGCAATAGGGGTGCAGACTAAAACGTTCTGGACGGCGTATCCGAGCTTTGTTTTGTGTTCGCTACGTCGGTACCCGGTACCGAGTGTAAGCAAACTTGAGTAGTCACTTCGACGTTGCGAGCAAAACAATACGCCGTGGCCGGCTTCAACTCCGCTGTCAATAGCAAGCCGGTCGCCTCGAACCGTCCCTAAACCACACACAGACACAACAAAAGTTGGATAAGCAACCGTGGATTTTCCGTTCGGAGGTAAACAGGACTTACCAACAGGACGGCCCCATCAGGAGACACAAATAATAGAATCGCAGGTTGTCAAGACAACGCCGAACTGGCAGTGATGACAACGCGCTGTCAAAGGCGATGACAGCAGCCAGTCTTAAAAGAAGCCGCTGCTTGCCATAATGAACAGCGCGGTCGCAATAATCGTAAACAGCACACCGACACCGTGTTTGAGGATTTCAGTATCCAACGTATCGGAGACGTAAGGTGCAACCTGACCGCCAAGTACCGTTGCCGGGACCGTCCAGACGACAATATTCCACGGTGTCGTCGCGAGGTCAAGTGAGTGGCCACCGGGAACGAGTCCACCACCAAAAACGTGGACGAGCGACGCGAGCACAGCAGTCATTGCGACCACAATGTGGTTTGTTCCAATTGCAACTCTGACTGGGACTTTCGTCCGAATCATCGAGATGATGCCTAACTCGCCAATGCCAAAGCCGGCGAGTCCTTGAAAGATGCCACCGATACTGTAGTTGGCAAACCGTTCTAGATACCCCGTTCGCTCATATCGGTAGTCGTCACCGTGACGGTCAACACGAGTTACTTCTCCATCGTCGGTCCTGACGCCTGCCGAGCCAGGCTTACCGCGGTCGTCAGGGAGAGGACGTCCGCCATCAGCTTCGACGTGATGGGTGTCTTCACTCCCAACCGTACTTGGTTCCTCGTGGCTGAGGTCAGCTTTGAACAGCATATATGCCGCGGCAGTCAACGCGATACCAAGCAAGGCATGGAACACCGGTTCTGGAATAATAAACGAAAGCAGTGCCCCACCGATAACAAACGGGACCGATCCGCCGACGAGAGCTACTGCCAGCCGTCGATCAACCAGTCCATACCTGATGAACGCAAACGCCGAACTGGACAAGCCAAATGACTCGCTAATTAGTCCAATCTTGACAATTGTCGATGGTGACAGATTGGCCGAGATAATTGCATCCGGCGCGAGCACTGGCATCAACACCGGAAAGATAAAGATGAGATACGGAACGAACAGCGCTGAGCCGCTAATCCCAACAGTGTTGACGATTGTTGCGCCAAGCAAAAAGAACGGGAATAACCACCAGAATTCGAGCCAGTATCCATCACCGGCTTGTGCTGGTAATGGTGCACCGGTTAACACCACTGCCACAAAGACCGCTGGCGCGATAAAGACCAGAATATGTTGATACTCAAGCAGTCGTCGCTGTATCCAACTCGCCCGCTGTGTCATACCCATTGCCGGGCGGCTTAGAAAGTGACTAATAAATCCCTTGTGTATTAGAAGATTAAAATTAATAATGTACCTTACTGTAGCTGAGTGACTGGAGTCTCGTTGTTGGTTTGTGATAGCTTACTACACCGTCAGAACGGAATGAGATATTCTGCTGTCAGTTGGGTAGCACTCGACAAAGTGAGAACAATAGATTTGAACGCCGGCATACTCTTTATAGTCTCCGCTGGTTCCCATCTTGCTTTGTCCGGCGGGAATGCCGACCTACGCCAGTTTCTGCAGGAATGCCAGAAAACGAGTGGGTCGAACGGACGTGCACCGAAATCAGACGTGCTCACTTTGTTGTGCACGATTTGTATGGTTCGACTCCAATACCGATGTATCACTTATCGGGTATTCGTGGCAAAAATGGGTTAGGGCGGATTCGAACCGCCGGCCTGCTCCGTGTGAAGGAGCCGTCATAACCGGGCTAGACCACCAACCCAGTATACCCAATTTCTATGCCACCGGACTTAAGAATTATCTTCCAGATGTCGATGCAGCTGTAATGCTTTACCTCCAGTCAGCTACCCACCCCTGAAGGGGTGGGCTTGTCGGTGGACTCCCGTTCAAACTCTATGCTGGAGTGGACGTTGGACACGTCGCTCACGTTCAATGTCCCCGACTTCAGGGCAAGCTGACTGTTGCCCAACCCAGAGGGACGTTTGCCCTCTGGTAAAGCTAAAAGTCGCAGTCCGACGTTCTTCGCCGCGTTGTAGTCGCCGTCAACTTCGTACCCACACTCGTTACAACCAAACCAGCCATCCGAATCTCGGTTTGTGCTGGACTGGTGGCCGCACTTCGAGCAGGTCTGCGAAGAAAAGGCAGGGTTGACCGACTCAACTTGGATGCCGTACTCGGCGGCCTTGTACGCGATTTGCTCTTGGAGTTCGCGGAACGCCCAGTTGTGCATCTGTCGTTTCAACTGGTCGTCGTGGGCGTCCATTCGGTCGCGGATGTGGGTCAAATTCTCGACGGCGATATACGAACAATCGTGTTGTAGGGCTTCCTCCACGATTCCACGCGAGATGGTGTGCAGGCGGTTCAGGACGAAGCGGTTTTCCCGTCCCGACAGTCGCCGTAACGCCTGCCGAGCGGAACGGGTGCCTTTGTCCTGAAGGCTCCATCTGACGCGGAAGTAGTGGTTCTGCCCCCACAGCAGTTCGCCACCGTCGAAAAACCGTCCCGTGCTGGTCACGGCGACGTTCTTCAGGTTCAAGTCCACGCCAAGCACCCGGTCGCCGTCACGCTGGTCAACCTCTTTCTGGATGACGATGTGGAGGTAGAACGCATCCTCGTCGGGACGGTAGTGGAGCGTTCCCATCCGTTTCTCGTAGTCGTCATCGTTGAGGTACGACCGCTGGTACTCTCCGAGTACGAAGTCGGCTTTGACGCGCCCGTTGACGGTAGAGAGCGTGGCGTACTCGTCGTTGATGGTCAGCGTGCGCTTGTCGTAGACGGCAGAGGGTTCATCGAATGACGGGAGTGGGCGGTTGTTACCCTTCTCCCACTCCGCGACGGTACTTTTCATCGCTTCGACGGCTTTCGAGTAGGCCCGCACCACGAGGTTGGCGGGGAGGTCGGTTTCGTCCCGGAGGTCGTGGTACACTTCGTCGTGGATGGTGGACTTGTTGAGAATCAGGTCGCCGTTGTCGTCGCTGCCGTGGTCGATAGTGTAGTTGGCGGCGGTGTTGAACTGTTCGATGGTCTGATGGAGGTCGTCGCGCCGCTCGCCGGGTACGTCGAGTTTGACCGGGACGGTGCGTGTGACCTCCATCTCAAATTCACATACGAACCACTTTTTTTATATATTCTGTGCCAGCGTTGGGGGAGTCAGGCTTGCCATAGCTAGTGGTTGGGTCAGAGAGTTTACGCGCTTCCTCCCACGGCTAAAGCGTGGGCTTCCGCGCTGTTGCCGCTGTGAAACCGCTCATAAACCGACACTAAAGCAGAGGTCAGTACGTTGGGCTCTCCTCGGGCACGCCATCGCGCTGGTTGAGCAAGCGTGCGAGTGTAAACAACGCATCAGAGAGACGGTTAAGATAGACAACCGCCGTCTCGTTGACTTCGTCTTCGGCAGCGACGAGCGCAACCGCGCGGCGCTCGGCGCGACGGCAGACAGAACGGGCATGGTGGAGGTGGGCACCGCTGTCTGACCCGCCCGGGAGAATGAAACTCTCTAGGGGGTCGAGTTCCTCGTCGTAGCGGTCAATCGTTGCTTCGAGTTCCGCGACGTGTTCCTCACGAACAACAGGGTCGTCTTCGTCGGGCTCAGGGTTGGCAAAATCTGCTTGCACGATATGGAGGTGGTTCTGGACCATCGCGAGGTCATCATCAAGGTCGTCGTATCCGGTCGGTCGGGTGAGTCCAACAAGTGAGTTGACCTCGTCGGCGCTGCCGTAGGCCTCGATGCGTTCGCTGGCTTTCGAGACCCGGTCCATTGTTCGAAGGTCAGTCTGTCCCTCGTCGCCACGCCCGGTGTAAATCTTCATATACGACTGTCGGAGCGAGACAAACTTAATTCCCGTCCCATCGGTCTATGCGTTTTCAATGGTTGTCGAGTGAACAGCCAGTCCGTCACCAAGCAACAGTACAAGCGAGGCCTCCTCCGCCGCAATCTCCAGTCGGCACTGCCAAGGGTCGGTGCCGGTCACCTCAACGGCGTCGTCAGTCACACACCAGTTAAGTTCCCAGAACGGCACTGTCAACCGGTCGGTCTCGTATTCGTGACGGAACCAGGTTACTCGTTCGTGGTCGCGGAAGAATAGCCCGACTGGCGGATACAGCCGGTTCCCACAGCGCTGACAGACACCAGTTGCGAGGGTGTCGTTATCGTCCGGGTCTGTTTTGATTTCCATGACGCCCAGACATGCGGGACAGACGCCGTCTCTCGCGCGGGCCATGTGTGACCTGACATACCGGTCAAACGCCTCCAACAGCGCAGGGACTGACCGGGACTGCACGGCTCCCGGCGGAATCGGGTATCTAATGTGTCTGGTGTCACAGTCTCGACAAGAAATAGCAAGCCATTCCGACTCATAGACTGCCACAAGCATCTCCATCCCACAGTTGGGACAGGTTCCTGTAACAGATGTGGGGCCAAACGAAGCGTGTTCGTTGTACGTTCCTGCAAGAATCGCCGTCGCCACTTTCCATCCAGCATAGCGGAGTTCATAGCCGTCCCCAGTATCTCTGATGAACTGGCCGGTCAGTTCTTCGAGATGGTAGCTGAACTGTGAGCTGACCGCTATCTCAGTCCGAGCAAACAGTTTTGAAAAGGGAATCGGTGTCTCCACGGAGTGCTGGTTCGCGTCCAGCAGCGCATGAAGAATGTCGACACGATGCTCATGCCCGAGCAACGCAAACGCAGTTGCAGGAGAGACTCCCGTGGAATCCCCGCTGTCCATAGCTCTGGCTAGGGTGGCTCTCTGATTACTGTTGTGTCTTCCCGTGGACGTTACCTGTCATATCATATTTGTTGCTAAAACGCGCATTAGCAAGCATATTTGCTCCCGGCAGTGCTGTTATCTGTTGTATCACACATGCTATCGGAGTGGTATCACAGTTCAGCTGTTCTTAAATACTATCTGTACAAGCTTAGCGACTCAGTCGGCTTTATCTGGCCGGTTTTTACACTCTTCTTGCTCTGGAATGACCTCACATACACACAGATTGGAACCCTAAGCGCCATCTCAGCGGTGCTTGTGGTCGTGTTTGAGTTGCCGACAGGCTACGTCGCCGACCGTCTCGGTCGACGAAATACACTTGCTGCCGGGATGGCAGCAATGAGTCTCTCGCTTGCAGGGTTCGCTATCGCGGACACGTTCTTGGCGTTTGTAGTGTTGTACAGTATCTGGTCAGTGTCGTTGGCGTTACACCACGGAACTGACGATGCATGGCTGTACGCGACGTTACAAGCGACTGCAGACGAGACGACATTTACGCGCATTAAAGGCCGTGGCGGCGCAGTGTATCAGCTTGGTTCGGCGGGGACGATGATTGCTGGGGGCTTCCTCTACGTTGTACACCCCACCTACCCGTTTATTGCATCGGCGCTGCTCAACTTTGGGGGAGTCGCTGTCGTGTTGTCGATGCCACAGAACACACAGTTCGAGTCTGCTGTCGAATCGACGACACATCCCAGACGGTCACTGCGCGTGCTCCAAACACAATTCCTCCGACCGCCGCTTCGCGCTTTCGTCGCATTCGTTGCGCTGTTTTTCGGTATCGTCGCCGGAGCAGATACCTATATCCAGCCAATTATCATCGATATTCTATCGGGGGCAGCACTCGGAGAGGGTGCGATACTGCCGGCCAACCTCTCACCACTGGCAGTCCCTGAAGAGGCGACCCTCGGGTTCGTCTATGCTGGGTTCGCAATCGTTGCTGCGGTGGCGAGTTATCACGCTGAGGCGGTCCGTGATTGGGTTGGCCTTCGAACTGCACTGATAGCGGTCCCCGTCGGTGTCGCAACCGTGTTCGTGCTTCCAGTTCTGTTACCGGTGGTCGCTATCCCGGTATTTTTCGTTATGAAAGGGGGTGAAGCGCTCTCGAAACCGCTTGTCGGCCAGTATCTTAATGATAGAACTGCTGAGACCGAGCGGGCAACCGTACTGAGTGCAGCATCAATGAGCTACGCCGTCGTTCGCGCACCACTGAAGCCGCTTGCGGGACTTGTTGCCGACGTTTCGACACCGGTTACTGCCGTGGCCGTGCTCGGCGTGCTGTTCGTTGTGGGCGCTGGTATTCTGTTTGCGATAACGACACCGCTTACGCCGACAACGATGTCTTCATCGGGTAGGCAGGGAGCGTGCGCCGAGGATTAAGCGTGACTGTGGTCTGAGCGGTCCATCTCTCGTTCGATGTGCCAGTTAGTATCTGTTCGCTCTGTGAGTCGCTCATACATCGCTCGGAGCCCAGCGGATTCGGTCTCGGGTAGCACATGGAGCCGGATAACGCCGTCTCGGATGGAGACACGAAACACGTCACAAGTATCCTCGTCGCGGACGAGATATAGTGGCATCGGGAGCGAGAAAAAGTCGCCATACCGGTACGGCCCAGTATCGAGAACAGATGCAAGTGTGGCTTCCAGTGTCTCGGTCGGCCGCTCTGTCGCCGGAACCAGTCTGAACAGCATTTTTCCCTCGTATTCGACGCCGCCGCTGTGGGGGTAGCGTCGTGTGGGGCGAACCTGAATCGCAAACTGCGACTCTGCCATCACATCTGGATACGGCCTAATCCTTTTTATAATCAAGCCCGCTTCTCTCGTTTTCGTCGGTCAGACCAGTATCAGCGGCAACAAGAAGGGCTCAAAAAAGAAGACAGGATAGCTCGCAAACTGCAAAGAGGAACTGATAAACAAGCTATCGAAAAGAAACAAAAGGACTCATTAGTTGGCCGTCACGTACTTCAATCAATGGCGTCATGGAAACGTGACTTTGCGAGTGGGCTCATCATTCTCATCCCTATCCTCGTGACGGTAATCGTGCTCGCTTGGCTGTATGGCTATCTCACGCGGGTCCCAATACCTGTCGAGAAGTTGGCTGATGCATATAATCTCCCGGAAGAGCCCCTTCAGGTCACACTCACCATCATCATATTTATCCTCGTCGTGTTTTCGATTGGATACCTAATGCGAACAGCAGTCGGTGCTGTTGCCGAAAGCGCCCTTGACGACCTGATGAACTCTCTGCCTGGCTTGCGAGTGGTCTACAACGCATCGAAAATGGCAGTCGAGACTGCCGTCGGTGGGACAAGTGGGCTTCAGGCTCCCGTCCGTCTAGAGGTCTGGGACGGGTTGCGGATGACAGCGTTTAAGACGGGTAACCGGACGGCCGACGGGCGTGAGATTCTCTTCTTACCAACCGCACCGAACATTACGACCGGCTTCGTCGTTGAGGTAGAGCCAGACCGGTATTACGAAATCGACGATAGCGTTGAGGACGCGCTGACGCGGATGTTGAGCGCAGGATTCGGTGATGCAACGGAACAAAACGTCGCCGAATACGTCGGCAACAGTGAGCAGGGGGAACCGGCGCAGGTCAGTATGGACTCGCTCAGTGACTCTACTAGGTCCTCGGATGCGGTATCTGACGAGGGTTCGGTGTCAAACGACACATAGGTCGAGTCAGACGGTGGTTCGTCCTCTGACAGACAGGACTGAAATGGTCACTACCGCTGGAATCGTCACCAGCTGAAAGAAGAGCCTGTGGTCGTGTTATGCCCAACTTTCTCGGAAGCGACGCAGTTATACAACTTCCATACAAACTATTCGACTCAGATAAGTACTCGGCCCATAACAATTTTGAGATGGGTAACGACTCCGTTATACTTATACGGCACAGACCATCAGTTCTAGCCATGGCAGAGACACGGCGAGTACTCGACAGTGCAGAGGTGTTGACGCTAAAACATCTGGCACTGGTCGGAGCAATCGACGGCGAGCAGAAACTCTCGTGTGCCGCGCTCGCAGACCGGCTGGACGCCTCAACACAGACAGCATCACGCCGGCTCCAGCAACTGGAGGAGGGTGGATTCATTACCAGAGAGGTCGTCAGTGACGGCCAATGGATAACGATTACTGACGACGGGGCACGGCGACTCCGATGTGAGTACGAAAGCTACCGGCGTATCTTCGAGTACGATGATGAGCTTGTCCTTGCGGGCGAGGTAACAAGCGGAATGGGTGAAGGACGCCATTACATCACGCTTCCAGGATATATGCGCCAGTTCCAGAATAAGCTCGGCTACGAGCCGTTTCCGGGGACGCTAAATGTCGATCTCACCGATGAGAGTATCCGAGCCCGCACTCGGCTAGATGCCGTTGAACCCGTTGTCATCGAAGGCTGGGAGAGCGACGACCGAACCTATGGCCCCGCTTACTGCTATCCGGCAGCTGTGACACTCGAAGAGGAACATTACGAGAAAGCACACGTAATCACGCCCGAACGGACACACCATGGGGATGACCACCTCGAACTCATCGCGCCCGAACGACTGCGTGATACACTTGCACTCGAAGATGGAACGGAGGTGGCGATTCATGTCACGCAGTAGTAGGTCATCTGGTGAACCAACAGCTGTTGACCGTGCCATCGATACGTTCCGTCGTGGTGATCCGGTCTGTATTCACGATGCTGACGACCGTGAGGGCGAAACAGATATTATCTACCCTGCCACAGCAGTGACACCGAACGCAGTTTCACGGCTTCGCAACGACGCTGGCGGTCTTATCTGTGTCGCTGTCGATGGCGAGGTCGCAGATGCCTTCGGACTCCCATTCCTGCAAGATGTGCTGGACCACCCGGCTGCCGGCGATCACGATCTCACCTACGACGACCGCTCGTCGTTCTCGCTGCCGGTGAACCACCGGAAAACCGACACCGGCATCACCGACGAGGACCGGTCGCTAACGATTCGTGAACTTGCCACAGCGGCGGACACACCAGAAGAGACAGCGTTCGCTTCGTCGTTTCGCACGCCGGGCCACGTCCACATCCTCCGAGGCGCGACGAACCTGCTCGCAGACAGGCGGGGTCACACTGAATTAGGCCTCACGCTCGCACACGCGGCTGACCAGTCACCCGCGGTTGTCGTCTGTGAGATGCTCGATGACGAAACAGGAAAGGCGGTCGCTCCCGAGGATGCAGCGACCTACGCCGAAGCACAGGGTATCCCGTTCATAGAAGGTGCCCAACTTGTCGAACGGTTTGTCTGACTGACAGCAACTCTTTTCTGGTTGCCATAGAATGGTGAACTATGTACGATCATGTGCTGGTTCCGACGGATGGTTCAGAGCGGATGCACGAAGCTCTAGAACACGCAGCCAGCCTCGTGCAGCAGTATAATGCGACCCTCCATGCGGTCCACGTTGTGCAACAGACGGGAGCTACCGACGCTCTTGACGATGGAGAGTTTGAGACGGCAGTTGAACGGATCGAGCGTGCCGGTCAAGAGGCTGCCGAGACAATTGCTGAGCAAGCGCGTTCGAACGGCGTCGATAACGTCGAGACAGCGGTTATCACCGGCATCCCCGCAGAAGCGATTCTCGAATACACCGACCAGCACGATATTGATGTGGTTGTGATGGCGACAAGCGGGCGAACCGGGGACGCGCGTGAAATTGTCGGGAGCGTTACCGAAGCCGTTATTCGGTCGTCGCCAGTCCCCGTCTTCACTGTGAATACAGACTGCAGTTCGTCGGCCTGAACGGCTGGTGTTTGGTTTCACGGTACGTTCAGCGACACACTGAACAGAGAGCGAGTTCACGCCCGAAAAGCAGGCAGCATACACGACTGTGGGGTCTCCGCGAGGTTGATTTCGTTACAGTCACCTATCTGAACGTCGCCGGAGCGCAAACACTCTTAACCATCGGGGTAAATGGAGTGAGTATGAGCTTCGATGAGATGGACGTGGGAACCATCTGGATGGACGGTGAGTTTGTCGACTGGGACGACGCAACGGTGCACGTCCTGACGCACGGACTTCACTACGGAACTGGGATTTTTGAGGGGGTTCGCTGTTATGAGACTGACGACGGCCCCGCAGTGTTCCGCTGGGAAGAACACCTCGAACGGTTCTATCAATCGGCCAAACCATTCGAGATGGAGATTCCGTTCGAACCCGACGAGTTGACCGAGGCGACGCTTGAACTTATTCGCCGCGAGGAGTTGGCCTCCTGTTACATTCGGCCAGTCGCATTCTACGGATACGAAATGCTCGGTCTGAACCCAAGTGGCTGTCCGGTTGAGACAGCAATCGCAGTCTGGCCGTGGGGGACCTACCTTGGAGAGGACGCGCTCGAACAGGGAGTTGACGTGGGTATTTCGTCGTGGCGCAAGCATGCATCCAGTCAGATTCCGACGAACGCGAAAATGACCGGGCCGTACGCAAACAGTGTCCTCGCTTCATTAGAGGCCAAATCCCACGATTACGTCGAAGGGATTATCCTCAACAAAGAGGGGAACGTTGCGGAAGGACCCGGCGAAAATCTGTTCGTTGTCCGTGACGGTGAAGTGCTCACACCGGGACTTGCCGAGGGCGTTCTTGACGGCATCACGCGCCGGTCCGTTATCGAGATTGCCCGCGATCAGGGATACACTGTCCACGACGATGCGACAATTTCCCGCGGAGAGTTGTATACGGCCGATGAGCTATTCTTTACCGGTACCGCTGCCGAAGTGACGCCGATTCGGACGGTTGATGACCGTACTATCGGCGAGGGAACCAGAGGCCCCGTGACAGAAGATATTCAGGCGCGTTTCTTCGAGATTGTCGACTCTCAACCCGAAGAGTACGCCGACTGGTTCACCCTCGTGTGAAGTTTAGGCGTCTCAGCCGCCTGTCTGTGCGTTAGCAAGAAACGACCGTATCTCGTCGGTGACCCGCTGTGGATGCTCAATATGAGGCCAGTGCCCGGTCTCCGGGAGCCGGCTGACCTGTAGGTCTGGGACCAGCCGATGTAATCCATCGAGTAGTGTCACCTCGAGTGCCGGGTCGTGCTCTCCCCAGAACACGAGTGTCGGCACGTCGACTGCACGCTGGGTCTGTTCTTCGCGCCCCAAAAGCATCCGGAGGCCGGTCTCGACAGTGTCACGCCCGACTGCACGGTAGTAGTTCAGCGGACCAGCAGGTGATTCACTCTGTTCCATCGCTGCACGAAAGCGCCGGATGTCTGTTTCGGTGAACGCCTCGGTCCCGGGAAGATGAGTCAGTGTCTCAGCGACAACCCGGTATCCATCCGCTTCGAGGATGCGTTCAGGTACCCACGGCAGTTGCGCGGCAAAAACGTACAGCGACCGGAACAGCTGTGTCGGTGACCTGCCCAGATGGCGACGGTACAGGTCCGGGTGCGGTGCGTTGAGTATCGCGAGCTGGTCGACGAGTTCTGGTTCGCGGATGGCAGTCTCCCACGCGATGAGTCCACCGATATCGTGTCCAATCAGCGTTGCCCGTGACGAACCGTGGTGATGAACGAGTCCACGGACGTCTGCGACGAGTTCGGCCGTTCGATAGCTCTCGACCCCAGCAGGGGCGGACGAACGGTTGTACCCACGCAGGTCCGGCGCGACGACTCGGTACCCCGCGTTAGCGAGGCTCGACAGTTGGTGATGCCACGTATACCAGTGCTCGGGGAACCCATGTAAGAGCACAACCAGCGGCGCAGCCCCAGTCGGGTGGTCGACCGCGTCCAGATTTGGTGTGACTGTAACGTAATGGACAGCAATGTTGTTGAGATATGCTGTCTCGTGGTGCCACTCAGCGGGGTCATCAGTGGAACCCGGTGCGGGCTGGCGACGATTTCTATTGGAAGGTGAAGAGTTATTTGTCATACTACTTGTTGCTTGATTGGCACAGTTCCTTTCTATCTGTGTTCGTGGCCCAGATACAAAAGAACGCCAACATTTCCGGCTAGAACTGACAGCATAACAAACGTATCAAGCAACCACCCGGAAACCTTTTGCATCCAGTCGACTTTAGGAGTTAACGAATGAGTAGCTCCGAGCCTGCGACAGTGCTCGTCGTGGACGACGAGCCCGACGTGGCGGATGCGTACGCGGCACAACTTCAGGGCGAGTTCACCGTCTCGACCGCCTACGGTGGCCAGGAAGCGCTCGATAAGCTAGACGAGGTGGTCGATATTGTCCTGCTTGACCGCCGGATGCCAGGAATCTCGGGTGACGAAGTTCTCGAGAGGATACGAGAGCGTGATCTCCAAATCCGCGTCGCAATGGTAACTGCTGTCGACCCTGATTTCGATATTATCGAGATGCCCTTTGACGATTATGTTATCAAGCCAGTTTCACGTGAGGACCTCTTCGATACTATCGAACGGTTGCTCACGACCGCCGAGTATGAGAGTCGTCTCCGTCAGTATTACGCACTGACAGCCAAACACGCGACACTTGTGGCCAACAAACCTGAGTCCGAGCTGGCCGAGAGTGATGCTTTTGACGAACTCGAAGAACAAATGGACGAGATTCAGGGCAACCTCGACGAGACGATCTCATCGTTCGATGAGGACGACTTCGAGGCGGCGTTCCGTGACCTCGATGACGAGTCTCTTCTCGACACAGCGGACGAATAAGTTGTTTTAGCCCTATTTCCCCGGTACCGAAAACACTAACCCACAGTTTTCCCTAGGCGCGGTCAATGAGTCAGCAATTGCCAGACGTGCAAGCCGACAGCCCAGATGTAACTGTCGGTCTGAACCGGGTCGGCGTTACGGGTGTCGAAAAACTCGTAAAGGTTGCCCGGCCGGAGAAACGCCCCATCATTCTGATGGCAGAGTTCGACGTGTACGTCGACTTGCCGTCCTGGCGGAAAGGGGCGGATATGAGTCGGAATATGGAAGTCGTCGACGAAACACTCGAAGACGCAGTCAGTGAGCCGACCTATCGCGCCGAAGATGTCTGTGGTGATGTTGCCGAGCGCCTTCTCGAAAAACACCAGTATACGACGAAAGCAGAAGTTCAGATGGAAGCCGAGTATATTGTCCGTGAGAAAACACCGGCAAGTGATCGAGAAACACAGTTCTCTGCCGATATTATCGCAGCCGCAACCGCGACTGAAGACGGAACCAACGAGAAAATCGGTGTTACTGTTACCGGTATGACAGTGTGTCCATGCTCACAAGGGATGTCAGCAAGCCGTGCACGCGAAACGCTTGCCAACCTCGGAGTCGAGGAAGATACTGTCGAAGAGTTCCTCGACGAGGTCCCACAGCCGGGCCATTCCCAGCGCGGTCACGCCACCGTCACGATTGAAAGTTCGGGCGCGCCCGAAGTTGACCTGCGCGACCTCATTGAGGTGGCTCGGGATTCGATGAGCGCGCGTATATACAACCTCGCCAAGCGACCCGACGAAGATCATATGACCTACGATGCCCACAGCGACGCCAAATTCGTCGAGGACTGCGTTCGCTCGATGGCCAAAGGCGTTGTCAAAGAGTTTCCAGACCTCTCTGAGGATGCTGTTGTCACGATGAAACAGTCGAACGACGAGTCGATTCACCAACACAACGCTCACGCTGAGCGTGTTGCCGAGTTCGGTCAGTTGAAAACTGAACTAAACGGCGACGCCTGAGTTAGTCTAGCGCCGCCGTCGTGCGACCTGCTCTTCTGCCGTTTCTTCGGTGACGAGTTCATAGAGCAGCGCACGCTCTCCGTCAGCATTCGGACGGAGAATCCGACCGAGGCGTTGTGTAAACTCCCGTTCGCTCCCGCTCCCTGATAGAACGACTGCAACGTTTGCATCGGGCACATCGACACCCTCATCCAGGACGTTCGCCGTGACAACACGTGTGTACTCACCTTCGCGGAACCGCTTCAAAATATCGCGGCGCTCACCCGCTGTGGTTTCGTGGGTAATAGCCGGAATCAGGAACCGTTCGGAGAGTTGATAGACGAGGTCCGTATGTGCGGTGAAGATGATAACACGGTCATCGGTGTGTCGATCGAGGATATCGGCGAGGCGCTTGACTTTCCGCTCGGCGTTCATCATTACCTCTCGGGCCTGTTGTTTCGCCAGAAGCGCCTCGCGCGCTCTCGGGTCGGTCCCCGAGCGCTTGACGAGTTCCTGATAGTCGCTCCCGCTCCGGAGCGTGATGTTCGAGCTGGCGAGATACTCAGTGAACACCGTCTGGTGGCGTTCGTACATGTCCCGCTCCTCGGGCGTCAAACTGACCTCGATACGTTTGATATCGTAAGGAGCCAGATGCTCGCCAGATAGCTCGTCGACTGTCGCCCGATACACGAGCGGGCCAAGCACCTCCTCGATAATGGTATGTTCGCCGTCAGGCCGCTCAAACGTCGCTGTCAACCCGAGACGAGCGGGGGCGACAAACAAGCGGGCAATATCACGGTAGCTTTTGCCACCAAGATGGTGGACCTCATCGAAGATGACCAACCCAAATCGGTCACCAAGTTCATCCGCCCGTAGATGCGCTGAGTCGTAGGTAGCGACGGTGATGTCTTCGACTCGCTGTTTACCACCCCCAAGCCGACCAATAGGGACCGCAAACTCTGACTCCAGTTCGTGTTGCCACTGAGTCAGTAAATCAATTGTCGGCACAACTACCAGCGTCGGGGTATCACAGGCCTCGATTGCGCCAAGGCCGATAACGGTCTTACCGCTGCCTGTCGGTAGTTCGAGGACGCCACACGAGTTGGCCCCTTCCCATGCCTCAAGGGCATCTTGCTGATACTCGCGGAGGCGATAACTCGATTCAAGCGACAGCGCTGATACATCGAGTCCTTCGTCGACGATAGTGGCCTCAGCACCCACAAGTATCTCACGGATATCGACGTAGCGGAACGCAGGGGCACGATAGCACTCGGTTCGTGAGTCGTACTCGATACCGTCGACCGACGCGAGTGTCTCTCCTGCCGTCTCGACGCCCTCGACTCGTATTGTTCCCTCTTCGTAGGTGAGTCGAACGGTCGGCACAGTCGAACAAATGCCCTCGGGATACAAGAGCAGTGTCCATTGTCAGGGCCGACTAACGAGACACGTACAAACGCTTAATTACGAAGGCGACACATCGGCTACTGTGCCTGACTTCGCAACTATTCCGGATATGCTCCGTCTGGTCGTGTTACCGGTCTTTGGCTATCTCGCATGGCGGGACATCAAGACCCGGCGTGTTCCCAGACGGACGTGGTATCCCCTTATCGCACTCGCACTCGTGTTACTCGTCTGGGACACGTACGTGTTGTTTACCGGCGATACGACAGCATACGACCAGCGGCTGTTTGTGATACAGACCGCGATTTCTGTGTTCTTTCTCATCCCGCTTGCCTACGGGTTCTGGTTGCTCGGTGGGTTCGGGGGAGCCGACACAAAGGCGTTTATGACCATCGCCTTGCTCTTACCGACCTATCCCGAATTCAATCTCTGGGTGTTCGATATTCAAGGGACACTCTCGACGTTGCCAGTGGTAGATACTGAGGTTGGCGTATTCTCTCTGACCGTGCTGGCGAATACGGTCCTTATCGGCGCACTCTACCCAGTTGCGTTGGCAGCAAAAAACGGTGTCTCTGGGTATATTTCCCCCGGAATGTTCGTTGCGACACCGATTCAGGCCGGCAAAGCTACCCAGAAGTACGGCGTCCTGCTCGAATTTGTGGAGGGGCGACTCAGGGATGTTCGCTCACTGTCAGGCCTGCGAGCGCAGTTTTCGTGGCGACGGTTGGACCTTGACGCGTTGCGGATGTATCTTCAGTGGCGAGACCTCACGCTTGCGGAACTTCGCGACAACCCCGAACGTTACTGTGACCCCGCATCGCTGCCCGCAGAACCAAATCCACCCGGAAACGGCTCGATAGCAAATACTGATGTGACAGCAACCGACTCTCCCAAGAAGACGAGAGGCGACGTCGGTGACGTGCCCGAAGACGACCCATGGGGCGCAGCGGCGTTTCTCGACGATATTGACGGCAACGCCTTCGGAACAACACCCGAGATGCTTCGTGACGGGTTGGAAATGCTCGCCGACGAGGACGAGGTTTGGATATCGCCCGGTCTTCCATTTATTGTTCCAATGTTTTTCGGGTTGGTGCTCGCGTTCACGTATGGCGATATTCTCTTTGCGTTCCTCAGGCTAGTCGGGGTTGCCTAACTGCTTGTCAGTCCGGGTGTCAGCGGTCGGTACAAACCCATGAGTATTGATAACAGTGACGGATTTATTTCGACACACTAATACAATGAGCGGGTGAATTACCGAGTAATGAGCGATGTCGCCCGGTTGCGTGATAGCACGCAAATTCTGTTGCCAAGCGACGCGCTTGCTGGCCTCAGTGCTGACATCGAAGAAGAGTTTACTGTCACTGTTCGGAGCGAAGACGGGAGTGTCCGTATTATCGGAAGCCCGGTCGAGATAAAGAGCGTCAGCAACTTTCTCACTCGAAACGGGATAACTGTCGCCTAAACAGGGTCAAGTCATCGCCTGGTAGGACCTCTCACTCCGCGGGCAAAAAGGAATTCTTAAACCTGTCCCGACTGAGTATCGGATATGGCTGACACTATCGAGGCACTCGTCCCCGGCGGTGAGGCCACGCCCGGCCCGCCCCTCGGACCGGAGCTTGGCCCGACACCGGTGGACGTGCAGGCTGTCGTCCAGGAAATTAACGACCAGACCGCTGCGTTCGACGGAACCGAAGTCCCCGTCACGATAAGTTACGAGGAGGATGGCTCCTTCGAGATTGAAGTTGGTGTCCCACCGACGGCCGAACTCATCAAAGACGAGGCAGGCTTCGACACGGGCAGTGGCGAACCCGCAGACGAGTTCGTCGCCGACCTCTCGGTTGACCAGATTCAGCAGATTGCCGAGCAGAAACATCCGGACCTGCTCTCGTACGACTTGGAAAACGCCGCTAAGGAAGTCGTCGGCACCTGCACCTCGCTGGGAGTTACTATCGATGGCGAAAACCCCCGCGAGTTCAAGCAGAAAATTGACGACGGCGAGTACGACGACCTGTTCGCCGACGAAGCACACGCGTAAAGCGGTCAGCGGCTTCTGTTAGACCACTGCTACTGTTTTTCTCGGAGTAACTCTTGAGAGATAACCGTCTACGCCGGCTGCCGTTTATCGGTCGAGAAATGTCTGCGTCCGACCGAGCACAACGGCATCGGTCTTCTGTAGCTCGGCGACAGATGCTGAGCCAGTGACAAACATCGCTGTCTTCAGTTCGGCGGTGAGGTCTTCGATAAACTCAACGACAGCCTCGCTACCCTGTCCAGCAGGCGTGAGGAATGGTTTCGCTAATCCTCCAGCACGTGCACCGAGTGCAATGGCCTTTGCAACATCCAACCCGGAGCGGACACCACCGCTTGCGACGACACAGTCGTGGTGCTCGGTCGCTTCGACCGTGCTGACCGCAGTTGGCATCCCCCAGGTCCGGAACAGTTCGCCAACCTGTTCGTGACGACGGTCGCCGACGGCCGCCGCTCTGTAGGCCTCGACGCCAGACCAGGTTGTACCGCCTTTTCCGGCTACATCGAGACAGGCAACGCCGGCGTCAGCGAGCCGTGCTGCTGTCTCTCTGGAGAGGCCGTTTCCGGTTTCCTTGACGATAACAGGAACTGAGAGGTCGCTTGCGACGGTTTCGATAGCCGCGAGGCAGCCGCGTGCGTCGACATCTCCCTCAGGCTGTGCGGCCTCCTGAAGGAAGTTGAGGTGGATTGCGAGCGCATCGGCGTCAATCATCTCGACCGCTCGCTCAGCACCCTCGACACCGTACTCGCCGAGCTGTGCCGCCCCAATGTTTCCATAGAGAAAGGCGTTCGGGGCGACATCGCGAACAACGGTGTAGGATTCGAGCAGGTCCTCGTCAGTCTCTTCGAGGCCCGCGCGTTGACTTCCGACACCCATCGCAATACCGGTCTCTTCGGCGGCCGTTGCCAGTGCCCGGTTGAGCGTTGTCGTATTTGGGTGCCCTCCGGTCATGCTCTCGATAACAAACGGGGCCGCAAGTTCGTGTCCCAAAAACTCGACGCTTGTTTCTATCTCTGCCCGGTCTATCTCCGGAAGTGCCTCGTGAATGAGTTGAATGTCACCGAAGCCACTTCCACCCGTTTCGACATTTTCTTCTTGGACAATACGGATATGGTCGTCTTTTCGGTCAATGGTCTGCTCATCTTCAGTAGGCGGTTCGCTCATCTATCGGAGTGAGGGAGCCACCCCTATTCAAAGAATCCCTTCAGACGTGAGGAATGTCTCTAGTTCGTCCATCGACTCGACAACTACGTCACACGCCGGTTCGACGGCGGGCTTTGGAGAGAAGCCAACTGCCAAGCCAGCTGCCTCCAGCATCGGGAGGTCATTCGCGCCGTCGCCGACCGCGACAGTCTCGGAGCGGTCAACACCGATAGCTGCACAGAGGACATGTAGTGCGTCATCTTTTGTTCCCTCGATAAGTGGTCCTGCAACCTCACCAGTCAGTTCGCCGTCTCCGACAGGCAGTCGGTTTGCAACGACCGTGTCAACCATCGTGTCTGCCTCTGTAAGCGCTGCATTGACGCCGCGCTCGAACCCACCGGTGAGAATAGCAGTATCAACCCCCTCAGCAGTGAGTGAGCCGAGCACGTCTCCCGTGTCTGGCCTGAGTTGTACCTGTTTGAACGCCTGTTCGGCCTGCTCGTTGTCCAACCCGTCAAGGAGCGCACACCGTTTGCGGAGGCTCTCGGCGTACGCTATTTCGTCGTTCATCGCTGCTTCCGTGATGCGGTCCATCTCATCAGCCACCCCACACTGCTGGCCAAGGAGCACCGTCATCTCGGAATCCGAAAGCGTGCCATCGAAGTCAAACGCAACCAGTGTCATCGTCGTACCGTTTGTGGCCGGGTAACTCAAAGGTCCGGATTTGTAGATTGTATAAAAAGGAGGCTGCCAGCACACTTATCACCAAACCCCTGTTACGCGCACCACGATGGCGACAAGACTCGATGGTGTGCAAGTCGGTGACTGGTCGCATTACAGCGTGAGTATCATCGGGGCGTTGCTGTTGACCATCGGTGTCATCTTGACACTTATTGACAGGCAGCTAACGGCCGTCGAAGGAGTCCGACTTATCGGAGTAGGGGTACCCGCTGTTGCTCTGTTGGGGCTTGGCTCTCGTCTCGCAACAACGGTACGCAATGGTTCAGAGCTCGCCCGTGTTCTTGGCTGGACAGGCCTCGGAAGTATTACTGCGGTAGCATTTGGAGGCTGGCTGATGATTAGTAGCGAGAACGCCATCGAAATTGGCTTGCAAACGGGTGTTGGTGGCCTCTCCGTACTTACAATCGGCGCATTGTTCGGTGCAACTATCGGATACTACAGCGTCCAAGCGCGCACAGTCGTCAAGCAACACAGTGACAAACCCACCCAGCGGCCGTTTCTCGAGGAGCAACAGGAGGCCCTTTACTCGCTCAACCGGATTTTTCGCCACCAGCTTCTGAACGACCTGAGTGCTATTAGTGGCCAGTCGGAACTGCTCGCTGCCGACAAAGTCGAGACCGCAACTGCGACCGAGTCAATAACCAGACACGCAAGAGAGATGGAGTCGACAGTTGACCGGTTCGAACCGATAATGGAGGTATTGACGACTGTCCAGACCCGGACAGATATTCCGGTCGCCGACGTAATTGAGACGGCACGTAATGACGCACAGGAGTGTACATCGAACCTATCAATCCAGTGGAAGGGAAGCACGGACACAACGGTCCGTGCCGATGAGCTACTCTCGAATGCCCTCACCGAACTCTTCGTCAACGTCGCCAAACACGGGTCTGAAACGGCGACGGTGACAACCAATGACATCGGCCAAGAGGTTGTCATCGAGGTGTCTGATACCGGTCCCGGTTTGGCTTCCTCACCACCAGAAGCGGCATTTGATGCAAGCAATCGCGGTCCCGACAGCGACGGAGAAGGGCTTGGTCTGTTTCTCGTCGACCTCATCGTCAGCAGATACGACGGCGATGTCCAGATTACTGAGGCCGACGACGGCACGACAGTCAAAATAACGGTACCGACACACGACCATATACGTGAAAATGAATAAAAAAAGAGCCGGAGTCACCGGTCAGGGATATTTTATGTTGGCAGTGTATAACAGAGAGTGATGAGTGCCAGTCGGGTGACTGGATACGTCGAGGGTGTCCAAACAACGCTCAGGGGGGCGTTCTCAGAGGACCGGTCGCCACATGCAGTCGCATCAAGTTTTGCGTTCGGAATGTTCGCTATTGCGCTTCCGAACTTTGGGGCTGCGGTGCTGGCCCTGATGTGGATTGGAAAGAAAGTCGCGTGGACAAGCAACCTCGCGTTCGTTGCGGCAGTAGCAATTCTGAACCCAGTAGTAAAAGGAGGTATCTATAGCCTGAGCTTCGTTATTGGCGTTACACTTCTCGGCCCGGTACCCGAAATGACGACGCTCGAACTCAGTCTAGATACTGGGAGAGATGTCCTTATTCGGCTCGTTCTCGGGAACCTCCTGCTCGCGTTTGGAATTGCCATCGTCAGCTACGCTGTCTCCTATCGAACGGTCCAGATGGTTCGGAAACACAGATAGAGCACTGTTTTGCTGTTCTGAGAGAATACAACGAAAGCAAACAGAGCAACCGGTCAATCGGCTGTGTTATCAGCGCTACCGAAGGTTGGCCGAGAGATATCTCGGTCTAGGTCTTCGCCCTCGATATCGTAGGGGTACTCGCCAGTCACACAGCCAAGACAAAGGTCATCAGACGAACTATCGAGAGCCTTCGTAATGGCGTCGATAGAAATGTACTGCAGAGAGTCAGCACCGATTTCGTCGCGCACGTCCTCAACTGACCGGTTGGCGGCGATAAGTTCTTCTCTGGTCTTCATATCGATACCCATGTAACACGGCGCGATAATCGATGGGGACCCGATGCGGACATGGACCTCCTCTGCACCGGCTTCATAGAGCAGTTCGATAAGTTGTGAGGAGGTTGTCCCACGCACAATTGAGTCGTCAATAAGCGTCACCGTCCGCCCATCGATTGTCGACTTGATGGGGTTGAGCTTCAGTCGGACAGCTTGTTCGCGCTCGCCCTGTGTTGGCATGATAAACGTCCGGCCGACATAGCGATTTTTCATCAGCCCTTCGGCGAACTCAGTTTTCGCGCCAACATCGTTTGCGGCCTCAGCATACCCGGATGCAAAGGCTCGCCCGGAGTCAGGGACCGGCATGACGACATCTGTTTCGATACCGGACTCTTCCCAGAGCTTGCGGCCCAGTTCGCGACGAACCTCGTAGACGAGGTGGTCATCAAGAACTGAGTCCGGCCGTGCAAAGTAGACGTGTTCGAAAAAGCAGTGTGCTGTCTGTGGTTTATCGGCGACTTGATAGCTCTCGTAACCCGCACCGTTTGGTTCCAAGATGACGAGTTCGCCGGGTTCGACATCACGGATACGTTCGCCACCAAGCGTGTCGATAGCGGACGATTCTGAAGCAAGAACATACCCGTCATCGACTTTGCCAAGAACCAGCGGGCGGTTGCCTTGTGGGTCTCTGACACCGAGTACTTTCTCACCGTGCATGACCGTCAGTGAGTACGACCCATGAATCCGCTGGACGGTTTCCCGGACAGCGCTGACGAGTCCTTCGTCTAGCAGGTTTCGCGCCAAGTCGTGTGCGATAACTTCGGTGTCACCGTTAGAGGTAAACGCGTGGCCTCTCGCTTCAAGTTGGTCTCGAACCTCACCGTCGTTGACGAGGTTGCCGTTGTGCGCGAGGCCAAGCGAGCCACTCTTGAACGAGACCGAAAACGGCTGTGCACAGCACTCGTTGACACCCCCGGCCGTCGGATACCTGACGTGACCAATACCTTGCGTGCCGGGAAGCTGTTCGATGTCACTCTCGTCGAATGCATCGCCGACAAGTCCCATCTCGACGTGTTCGTGTTGTTGGAACCCGTCATGTGTGACGATACCCGCAGACTCCTGCCCACGATGCTGGAGTGCATATAACGAGTAGTAGAGCGAGCGTGCAGCATCTCGGTCTTCGAGCGAGATGCCGACGACTCCGCACTTCTCTCGGGGCTTATTCGCCAGCTTTGCTTTGCCAGGCATAATCTCGGCGCTTGCTTGACTTGCCGAAACCACAAGATGAACAGACTTTCTTCTTTACGTGATAGGACGCTTCACCGCAGCGGCGGCACGTAACGTGACTCTTCTTGTTTTTCACACCTTGCCCAGTCGTTCCTTTGGTCATGGTTGTATCGAAACGACGTTATCGCCGCGTATAATCGTTGTGTCTTCGTCCGCCTCAACCACGAGATTCATGTGCTGGTCGTAGCCCGTGAGGACGCCGGTATACGACTCGCCATCCTTCAGTTGGACTGTGACTTTGTCGTCGACGGCTGCCTCGAGTACGTCTAGCGGTCGGTTCCCTGTTTCGTTCATACCCCTATGGGGTGGCGACGAGTGCTTAAACGTACCGAACCGGAGTCGATATGTCCGTGACTCTCAAACTTGATTCGATACTCCTAACAGTCGGACGCTGGAATTAGGGGCTGAGTTCAGCATGAGAATTCACGAATATCAGGCAAAAGGTCTTTTCGCGGAGGCTGGCATCCCGACGCCGGAGTCGGAGTTGGCCCGCACCGTTGACGAGGCGGTCGAGGTAGCCGACGACATCAGCTACCCGGTCGCTATCAAAGCACAGGTACACGTCGGCGGCCGCGGCAAAGCCGGCGGTATCAAACTCGTCGAGAACACTGAAGAGGCTCGTGAGGCTGCTGACGATATCCTCGGGATGGACCTCAAGGGCTACCATGTCGACAGAGTCCTCGTCGAAGAGGCCGTCGACTTTACTAACGAACTCTACATTGGTGTCACAATGGACCGTGGCGAAGGGAAACCAGTTGCCATGGTCTCGACGCGTGGCGGCGTCAACATCGAAGAGGTTGCCGAGGAAGACCCCGACGCTATTGCCCGCGAACACATTGACCCAGCCTTCGGTATGCACGACTACCAAGCACGGAAAGTCGTCTATGAAGCTGGCATCGACGCGGGCCTCGCAGGCGACGTTGCCTCGATTCTGAAGACACTATACAATCTCTGGGAGGACAGCGACGCCTCTGACGCGGAGATTAACCCGCTGATGGTCACTGCTGACGACGACATCATCGCGGCTGACGCAGTCTTCAACGTCGACGGTGACGCGCTGTTCCGTCACCCAGACCTCGAAGAGATGGAAGAGACAGCCGCCGACGACGATCTTGAAGCCAAAGCCCAAGAGTATGGCTTCGAGGGGTCGAACTACGTCCGTCTGTCGGGTGACGTAGGTATCATTGGTAACGGTGCCGGGCTCGTGATGACGACGCTTGACCTCGTCGATTACTACGGTGGCTCGCCCGCCAACTTCCTCGATATCGGGGGCGGCGCCAAGGCCGAACGGGTCGCTAACGCGCTTGACCTCGTCTTCTCCGACGAGAACGCCGACGCCGTCGTTTTCAACATCTTTGGTGGCATCACACGCGGTGACGAGGTGGCAAACGGTATCAACGACGCCCTTGATCAGTTTGACGAGATACCAAAGCCGGTCATCGTCCGACTTGCAGGTACGAACGCCGAAGAAGGCATGGAGATACTCAACGAAGAACTTGTTCAGGTCGAAAAGACGCTCGAAGATGCCGTCCAAGCTGCAGTCGCCGCAGCTGAGGAGGTGGAAGCATGAGTGTCCTTGTTGATGACGACACGCGTGTCATTGTGCAAGGTATCACTGGCGGAGAAGGGAAATTCCACACCGAGCAAATGCTCGAATACGGCACGAACGTCGTCGCAGGTGCCGTTCCCGGCCGTGGCGGACAGGAAGTTGCAGGCGTCCCCGTCTACGACACTGTCACGCAAGCAGCCCGTGAAGAGGACGCTGATGCTTCGGTTGTCTTCGTCCCGCCTGCATTCGCCGGTGATGCACTGTTCGAGGCGCTCGACGCACCGCTTGATCTCGTTGTCGCGATTACCGAAGGCATTCCGACACAGGACGTGAGCCGTGTTTACCGGCGCTTGCAGGATACTGATACCCATCTCATCGGCCCAAACTGTCCCGGCATCATCACCCCCGGCGAGGCGAAGCTCGGCATTCTCCCGGGTAACATCTTTAGCTCCGGTAACGTCGGCCTCATCTCCCGCTCTGGCACACTCACCTACCAGATTGTCGATAGTCTTACCAGCCGCGGTATCGGCCAGTCGACGGCCATCGGCATCGGCGGCGACCCAATCATCGGGACTGACTTCATTCAAGCACTTGAGCTGTTTGAAGCGGATCCGGCCACGGACGCTGTTGTCATGTGCGGTGAGATTGGCGGTGAGGACGAGGAAGAAGCCGCTGCCTACATCGACGAGAACATGACCACACCTGTCGCTGGCTTCATCGCCGGGCGCACCGCGCCGCCGGGTAAACGCATGGGTCACGCAGGCGCAATCGTTTCCGGCTCTGGGACCGGCACAGCAGAGAGCAAAATCTCTGCGCTCGAAGACGCAGGTGCCCCGGTCGGCGACACGCCAGAGGAAGTCGTCGAGAACGTCGAAGACCTCCTGTAAGGCAGTCTTCGAACGCTCAAAAGTACGTACGTATCTCGACACAAACAGAGGATTCATAGGAATCCTGTCCTTTGCTTTTGATATGACACCAACGAGTCGTAGACGGTATCTTGCAGCCGCTGGCAGCGGACTCGCAGCGGCGCTTGCGGGCTGTATCGGCGGCGGTTCCTCGGACATCAGTTCGCTGTCAACCGACGACCGACCCGCCCGCGGCAATGAAGATGCTCCCGTCAGGATGGCTGTCTTCTCGGACTTCTCTTGCCCCCACTGCGCACGGTTCGAGCGACAGGTCAGACCACAGATTTTCGAGCAGTACGTCGTGCCGGGTGACGTGCTATACTTCCACGTGGACTTCCCGATTCCAGTCAACGAGACGTGGTCTCCCGCCGTCGCCAGCGCGGCGCGGGCAGTCTTCGACGAGGCCGGAAACGACGCGTTCTGGTCGTTTTTTACTGCTATGTTCGACCGCCAAGGGCAGTACTCCTACGACGTCATCGAGATGGTCGCCGACGAGGCCGGGGGCGTCGGTGCAGCCGCCCGCGAAGCCGCCCAGGAGGAGAGCTACAGCGACGAGGTCGAGAGCGACCGGAGCATGGGCGAAGACTGGGGTGTCAGGGCAACACCAGCGCCCATCGTCGCCGACAAATCGGTCCCTGTAGAAGGGCCTCCCGACGAGATCTTCAAGAATATCGCAGACGCAATCGAATCTCAGCTCTGACTCGGCGTACCAGCACTACTTACTCGAAAACGACAGCGTCACACATCAAAAATAACTCTGACGTGATGGTTAAATACAGTATTATGTTTAAAATATGGTAATACTCAGTAACTCAGATTTTCTTATCACTTTCAACTGATTCAACAGATACAAGCTCTAAACCGTCCTCTTCATCCGCCATCAGCTGATCTAAACAGTGCCGTCCTGGCATGTCTCGACCTGTCTTCGATTGATGGGACGTCGTTGATTGGCGTCACCGAATCATCGTCGGTCGTCGTCGACGAAATTGTCGACCCAGAGTACGCGACTGTCGCCGAGGCTATTGGGTCTCGACGCTAAACTGGACGGAAAACGTTCGCTTCTCTCGCTCAGAGCGTCACGTTCGTCCCCGCCTCCTCGCTCAGCGTGTCGGGAACCTCCAGGAAGACGACCGTCTGCGCGCCGCCCGCCGTCGTGATGGTTATTTCTACTGTCGCCCCTTCGTTGAGCGGCGGGAGACTGTCCTGTTCGTCGCTCAGTGGAATAACGAGTTCGTACCGGTCGGCGCTGTCGGTCATCAGGAGGTTGTCCTCGCTCTCGGCAGTGACAACATCGACGTTATACTGCTGTTTGTCGGTATCGTCAATTTCGATAGCGCTGGGTGTGGCATCCACCGTTGCAGTCTCCCCGTCGACTGCACCAACGACGATATTAGCAAAATCTTTGTCAGAAACGTACTGCAGGGTGAGGTCAGCAAGATTAATATCAGCGCTTCCGGCATCAGGCTGGACGACGAGACGGATTTCACCGATTTGGTTGCTGTCCGCACCGTTGACACCAATAGTACCGACCTGACTGGTGGGTTTTATGTTGCCTGCAACCTGTTCCGTGCCCTCGCTTCCGGTGTCGGTTTCGAATTGGTTGGCCTGTTCAAGGATACGCCACTCGCCGTCCTCAGTGGCGAGAAACCACTCAGTAGTGGTCTGTTCCTGTTCACTGCCCCTTACTACATCTATATTTATTTCAACCAGTGCAGTCTCAGCAGCGCTGAGTTCGGGACTAAGAGTGCTCTCCTCGAGCGATGTTCGTTCTACGATAGTCGCGGTGTCAATATCTCGTTCGATGACCTCGCCCTCGACCGAACGGACTTCAACTGGTTCGCGCATTGACAGGCTATGGTAGAACTGTTCTTCAGTCGACAGCAGTTCAGCACGAGTCCGACTATACTCGACAACGGTCTCGGCTGGTCCAAGCCCGTCTTCAGTCTGGTTGTCGTCCTGTGTTGTCTGCTGGTTGGTACTTTTCTGGTTGTTAGTGGCCTGCGTCGCGGGACCGCCGGAGCTGTCTCCGTCGTCACTTTGGCCAAGACAACCGGCAACACCAGTAACAGAAATTCCACTGACTGTTCCGAGGAAGCGACGTCTTCGCATATGTTTATATACACATATTCAGTATGATAAATATGCAACGGTGTGTTCACTCAGGGCGCGTCACTACGCGTCGAGTTCCGCCGCAACATCTGCGGGGTCGAACAGATCTGGGTCGAGAGCGAGGTCGGCCTGTCCACGCGCGAAATCGGCAAGTGAGCCGTCAGCGTAGACGACAACTTTCAGTTCTGGGTTGAGGTCTTTGGCGACTGGGATAGAGGTTGCCTGTGAAACGTCCGTGAGAACGTAGACATCAGACTCGACAATTCCCCCTTCTTCGAGCGACGGGCGGTTACCGATGTCGACAGTCGTCACCTTGTGGCCTGCGTCACTGATGGCGTCTCCGATATCGTACGCATCGGTTCCGCTGACGACCACGTGTAGTTCACTCATCTTACTCGTACTCGATGGTTGCGGGCGGTTTGTGGGTTACGTCATAGACCACACGTGAGACGGTCTCGTTTTCACCGGTAATACGCGACTGGATTCGCTGGAGCGTCTCCCAGTCGATTTCCTGTGCCCGTGCAGTCATCCCATCACGTGATTCGACCGAGCGGACAGCGACAACCCAACCGTGAACACGGTTATCTCCTTTGACGCCGGTCGCCTTACCGATGACCGCCGCGAGCGCCTGCCATGGCTCGTACTCCGTTAGTTCTTCTTCGACGACGTGATTGGCTTCACGAGCGACATCCAGTTTCTCTTCGGTTACTTCACCCAGAATCCGGACGGCAAGCCCCGGTCCGGGGAACGGCATCCGCTCAGCAATAATCGACTCCAAGTCGAGTTTGCGGGCGACCTCACGGACTTCGTCCTTGTAGAGGTCCCGCATCGGCTCAACGATGCCAGCAAAGTCGATGCGCTCGGGTAGCCCACCGACGTTGTGATGAGATTTGATTGTCCCTTCACTTTCGATGCGGTCGGGATAGATAGTCCCCTGAACGAGGTAGTCGGCGTCAACGTCGCGGGCAACCTCCTCGAACTCTCGGATGAACTGCTCGCCGATGATATGTCGTTTCTCTTCGGGGTCGGTCTCACCTTCGAGCGCGTCGAGGAATCGGTCTTTCGCGTCGATGATACGGAGACTATCCATATAGTCGAACGTTTCGCGTATCTGGTCGGTCTCGCCTTTCCGCATGAGACCGGTGTCGACGTAGACAGCGGTGAGTTGGTCGCCAATTGCCTCGTAAGCCAGCGCGGCCGCCGTCGACGAGTCCACCCCACCAGAAAGGCCGATGACAGCGTTTGCATCACCAACGGACTCGCTAATTTCCTCGATTTTCTCGTCAATGAACGGGTCGACATCGACCATCAGCGGTCACCTCCGTTGGCTCCGCTTACTGTGTCGACGAACCCGACAAAGGGCGGACTCGCGCGAGTCGGCCGAGAGCGGAACTCCGGATGGAATTGGGTCCCAAGGAAGTACGGATGGTCGGGTATTTCAAGTACTTCCATCCGCCGCCCGGATGCTCCCGAGAAAACAAGGCCGTTGTCTTCAAGCTCATCAATGTACTCGGGGTTTACTTCGTAGCGGTGGCGGTGGCGCTCTGTACACGTCGTTCCTCCGTAGATATCGGCCGCAATCGTCCCCTCGTTGAGTTCCGTGACATGCTTGCCAAGACGCATTGTGCCGCCCATATCCTCAAGGCCTTCCTGTTCGGGCAACAGGTCGATAACCGGGTTTGGGGTCTCTTCTTCGAGTTCTGCCGAGTGTGCGTCTTCGAGTCCGAGCACGTTCCGAGCGAACTCAACAACAGCCATCTGGAAGCCAAGACAGAGACCGAGGAACGGAACATTGTTTTCGCGGGCATATCGGATTGCTTCGATTTTTCCCTCAGTCCCACGAGACCCAAAGCCACCGGGAACAACAATACCGTCGAGGTCAGTGAGTTCATCCGCATGCCCGTCGGCGAGGCTCTCTGAATGGATCCACTTGCGTTCGACTTCGATGTTACACTCTAGTCCAGCGTGTTTCAGCGCTTCGTGGATAGAGATATAGGCGTCTTCGAGGCCGTATTTCCCGACGAGTCCAACGGTAACTGTCTCTGTTGTCTCTTGGGTGACGCGGTCACGCCACTCGGTGTTGCGTTCTTTCTGCGGGAGTGCTTCGTCAGCAAGCCCCAAATATTCCATTACGTAGTCGTCGAGTCCTTCATCCTCGACCATCAGCGGGACGTGATAGATATCGTCGACATCGGGATTAGAGAACACTGCATCTTGTGGTACATCACAGAACAGCGCAATCTTCTCGCGGGTATGCGCATCGAGTGGCTCGGTGGCGCGTCCAACCAAAACATCGGGCTGGAGACCGATACTCCGGAGTTCCTTGACGCTGTGTTGTGTCGGTTTTGTCTTCTGTTCGCCGTTTTTCGAGTACGGAACGAGGGTAACGTGGGTGAACAGAAGATCGTCGTCGTCTTCCTCGTGGGCAAACTGCCGGAGTGCCTCCAGATACGGCATCCCTTCAATATCGCCGACGGTGCCCCCAACCTCAACAATGCAGACATCACTACCTGCCGCAGCCTCGCGGACACGGCGCTTGATGTCGTCAGTGATATGTGGAATAATCTGGACCGTCTTCCCAAGATAATCGCCAGCTCGTTCTTTTTCGATGACGTTTCGGTACACCTTGCCGGTGGTGATGTTGTGGTCCGAAGTCATGTCGATATCGAGGAACCGTTCGTAGTTCCCCAAGTCGAGGTCGACCTCACCACCGTCTTTGAGCACGTACACCTCTCCGTGCTGGAACGGGTTCATCGTCCCCGCATCGACGTTGAGATACGGGTCAATCTTCACAGCGGTGACATCGAAGCCAGCGTTTGCCAGCAGCCGCCCAGTGCTCGCGGCAGTAATTCCTTTGCCGAGACCGGACATTACACCACCAGTGACGAAAATGAACTTCCGCCCCAGGCTTGGATCGTAGCCTGTATCGGATTCAGTCGGCATATCGACGGTCCGCTGGCAACAGGCAAAACCGTTTCGAACCACCATTTCGGGAGGCGGGGTACGCCAACACCGTCTGACTGGTTGCTAGTTCAAGTATGGGCTACCAGTTGCTTTGAGAGGGTATCTGTCACGTGATTTCGGTTAGGGACTCTCCGCTCTGAGATGGTTGACAAGAAACTCGCTCACGACGCCTGCGACCTTCGCCTGTTGTCCGACAAAGAAGTGGTCGGCCGGGAACGACCGAACTGCAACACCGTTGTCTCGTGCTCTGTCGACAACCGGTTTCCATGTCGCCGTATCGTCGCGCTCGCCGTAGACGACCTGTGTCGGAACTGCAAGCGTGTCGAGACTAGTACATACGTCTTTTTCGTTAGTTACTTGCGCGGCAGGGGCGAGAGCCGAGAGTACGTCAGGCGTTGAGCCCTCGGCCGCTGACGAGGCAGCAAGAATCGCCATCGACGCGCCGAAACTGAAGCCAAACAGCCCAACGCGGTCATAGCGGTCACGTGCCCACGCAACCGCCCGGTGAACATCTGTCTGCTCGGCGTTGCCCTCATCCCACGGACCGTAGTCAAACCGGAGACAGTCGACACCAGCCCCAAGCAGACTGTCACTGACGGCTTCAAGCCGGCTGTCGTGTCTGTCACCGTCAAACTGAGGGTGGGGCGGACAGGCGACAATGGCCATCTCGCTGTCAGTTGTATCAAGCGAAGCATCGAGCGACCGGGTGCCTGGAATCGAGAGTCGTTTGTTCATAGCTAATAAACAGAAGTAAGAATTTTAAGTTTCGTCGGTTCTTGTTCTTTGGCATGGGAATCTTATCGCGCACGTCGTACGTCATCCGGTCGAAAGTCAACTCCCTGCTTAACAGGGCAGAAGACCCGGGAGAGACGCTGGATTACTCCTACGAACAGCTCCGTGATGAGTTGCAAAACGTCAAACAGGGTATCGCCGACCTGACCACACAGAAAAAGCGACTGGAGATTCAGAAACGTCGGCTCGAAGAGAACGTCGAAAAGCACAACGAGCAGGCCAGACAGGCCGTCGAACAGGACCGAGATGACCTCGCCAAACGGGCGCTCGAAAAGAAAAAGCAAAAAATGAACCAGATAGAGGGCCTAGAACGCCAGATATCTGACCTCGAAAAGAAACAGGACGGTCTCATCAAGCAGAAAAACCAGCTTCAACAGCAAATCGAAGAGTTCCGTACCCGCAAGGAAACGATGAAAGCCCGCTACCAGGCGGCCGAGGCCAGCACCCGCGTTAACGAGGCGATGACCGGAGCCGGCGAGGAAATGGAGGATATCAGCCGGACAATCGAACGCGCCGAGGAACAGACCGAAGAGATGGAGGCACGCGCCTCAGCACTCGACGAACTCCGCGAGAGTGGCGCACTCGATAATGCCGTTTCGGACAGGAGCGACCTTGACCGAGAGCTTGAGGACTTATCGACCGAAAGCGCTGTTGATAGTGAGCTTGATACCATCAAATCCGAGATGGGCAAAGACGAGTCCGTCGAAGCGGAGCCCGACGTCTCCGAGGAGACAGCCGAGCCGGCTACGGAGGATGTCAATCTCGACGATATCGAAGAGAACGTCAACGAGTCGGAAGTCGAATCGGAGCTCGAAGAACTGAAAGACGAAGAAACATAGGACGAGTGCCGGTGGTTCAGTGTCGGCTCAGTTAGCTGCCACTGTCGACATCGACTGGCTCGACGAGTGCTGGTGAATCATTACTTGGGTTGTTGACGGCCTTGGAGACCGGATAGGACTGCATGCTGTCTGGGGGGTATGGTTCAAGAAGTGATTCTGCCACAGATACAGAGCCATTGAGCCACTGCTGTTCGTCTTCTTTCTCAAGGATAACAGCCATTCGGTGGTGTAAATCCTCGACGAGGTCGTTTGGCTCTGTTGTAACGATTGTAAACGTTTCAACGATATCAGTCTCCACGTTGGCTGACCCGTCGGCGAACGAGCCGAGGCCGGTCTGTGTGGTGGGTGGGTGCCACTGTGTCCAGAGACCAGCCATAGCAAATGGTCGTTCATCCGCTCGTGCGACGCGGTAGGGTTGTTTGCCCCCATCGGTCTCGACCCACTCATAGAACCCATCCGCAGGGACGAGACAGCGCCCGGCCGTGAGTTCGCCCTCAGACTGCTGTTCGAATGCATCTCGGAAACTTGCTGTGGTTGTCAGAGATTCGCCACGTGCGTTGATGTGCCCTCCATCATCCCGAGAGTCTGCCCACTGCGGGACGAGTCCCCACTCGACTGTTTTGAGCGTGTTACGCTCGGTGTCGGTGATGACTGGGAGCGATTGGCTGGGGGCAGCGTTGTACCGTGGCTTGTACGCTGACACGTCGACATCGAACCGCTCGGCGAGTTTCTCTGCCGGCGTAAACAGGCTATATCGGCCACACATACACGAACGAACGGACAACAGCATAATAAAGCCGGCAGTCATCGACAAGCAGACAAAAGAGTGAGCTCACAGCTACCAAGCAGCCGGCTCTACATTTATGCGTTCGCCCGTAGAATATAGTAACGCAATGACAGCAACCGTGTTCCTCGACACCCCGATGGACGGCACACAGACACTCGAATGTGAGACGGCAAAGCTCGTCGGTGACGTACTCCTCGCGGAAGCCACAGACAGCGACCGAAAGCAGGTTGTCCCAATGCAAAACGTTGCGGGCATCGACGGTGACGACGTTGAGAAACGCATCGAAGCGGTTGAGTACGAAGGCGGCCGCATGAACGAGCTTGTGACGACCATCGAGTGACATAACCGCCAAGTGTCCGGCCACCATCGGAGAAGGTATGACAGACCGAAGCGCAGCAGTCACCCGAGAGACAGCAGAGACAGATATCGAGGTTGTGCTGGCGCTTGATGGCGACGGAGATGCAACTGTCGATACCGGCATCGGCTTTTTCGATCACATGCTCGAATCGTTTACAACACACGGCCTGTTCGACCTTACGGTCAGTTGTGATGGCGACCTAAACATCGACGACCACCACACCGTCGAAGATGTTGCAATCACGCTCGGACAAGCCTTCGATGAAGCGCTTGGCGATAAACGCGGCATCTCTCGGTTCGCCGACCGCCGGGTTCCAATGGACGAATCGCTGGCGGCTGTTGTTGTCGACGTGAGCGGGCGCCCTCACTTCGAGTTCGAGGGAGCGTTCTCACACGATTCCGTCGGCGGGATGACCAGTCACATGGCTCATCACTTCTGTCGGTCGCTGGCGATGAATGCGGGCCTGACACTCCATGCAAGCGTTGACGGGGAGAACGCACACCACGAAATAGAAGCGCTATTCAAAGCACTGGCACGGACACTCGACGACGCGACGCGAATCGACCAGCGTCGAAGCGACGCCCCGAGTACGAAAGGCGAACTGTAGGCTCTCGGGAGCGTCTTCTGACCTCTAAAAAAACGATTGGCTTATTTGGTCGCTGCCGGTGGCGTCGGGTACCCGCCCATAGACAGCCGACCTGTACTCAATTTACTCGAAGTGTTCTTCGTAGAGGTCTTGGGCATGTTCGATTGCGTCGAAAGCAGCCTGACGGTCCTCCCAGCCCAATGTTTCAACCTCTTTGCCTTCTTCGAGGTTCTTGTATGTCGCGAAGAACTCGTCAATCTCGTCCAGCG
Organism: Halovenus rubra; assembly: GCF_026586665.1. GTDB lineage: Archaea > Halobacteriota > Halobacteria > Halobacteriales > Haloarculaceae > Halovenus > Halovenus rubra. Next base: position 17,156 of record NZ_JAODIY010000005.1, on the reverse strand, counting down.
TCTGTTGTGGGATGTCTTCGAGGTCCTCAATATGGTCGTACCGGGGGTCCTCGCTCGGGACGGCGATAACTTTGTCATCTTGCTCGCCGTCGTCGTCCATCTTCATCAACGCGACCGGACGAGCTTCGATAACACAGCCCGGGAACGTCTGGTCTTCAACGAGAACGAGTACGTCGAAGGGGTCCTCGTCGTCGTAGTATGACTGCGGGATAAACCCGTAGTCCGATGGGTAGTGGACGTTACTGTGAAGGACCCGGTCCAGCATCACACCGGGGATGTCCTTGTCGTATTCGTATTTGTTCCGCTCGCCTTTCAAGCACTCAACCACTGCGTATATCTCCTCAGGTGGGTTCGGTCCCGTTTCGAGGTCTTCCCAGAGGTTCACCATCACCTGTCGGTGCGCACCTCGGTCAAAAACTACTTTCGGTATGAGTTGTTACGATGCGTAGGCACACGGTCCGGGTTCGCAGCCGGTTCGGTGATGAACAGGTAATCACCGAAACAGATGCATCACTATTGTGCTACTGTGTTGCGATTAACTTCTGACAACGTAAACGTAGTTTACCAACAGTTAAATATAGACATTCCTTTCGGACAGGTATGTCAGAGGCACAAGCAGTTGCTGACACGCCGGGTATCGCAAGTGAATTGACTGCGTTCCAGCAGAATATCTTGACAATTCTAGCCGAGGAGCCCCGATACGGACTGGCTATCAAGCGTGAACTCGAATCGTACTACGACTCTGAAGTAAACCACGGTCGCCTATACCCAAACCTCGACGACCTCGTCGAACTCGGTCTTGTCGAAAAGAGCGAGCTCGACAAGCGGACGAACCAGTATGCGTTGACTGACGAAGGATACGAGACACTTCTCGACCAGCTCGAATGGTCGTTCGAACGCCTTGTCACTGACGAGGAGCGTGCAGGCGATATCGAAGAGATTGTCCAGCAGTCGAACTAGGCTGATTCTGACCGCCACGTTGGCGGTTCCGTATTCACACACTCGAAGACATATTCGAGAGAGGCATCGAGAACAGCCTGCTGGTCATCACTCGGCCATGCATTGCGTGGGAAGTACTCTTTGGCAAACTCCTGTAACTCGTTGCCCGTCACCTGCTCGATACGTTTCGCGTAGTGGTTGCTCGCGAAATCAGCGAGTGCGTGAGCATTGGCTCCATGGACCTCGCCGTGTTCAGCCTTGACGCGCTCGGCAATCTCACGGTTATGGTTCTCGATTGTGTCCCACTGGTCACCGTCGCCGGGGCCTTCGAGTGGGCGCTCAATACCTCGGTCGAGGTTCTCAACGACAGAAAGTTGAACGACACCATCTTCGAGCCATTCGTCGGGGTACAGTACGAGCACGTCGTTTTCTTCCTCCCGGATTCGCGCTCGGTACTCGTGTTCGGCGAGTAATTTCTCGCGCTCCTCACGATAGGCAGCAATTTCTTTATCGTCGACAGCCTCACGCGCCCAGCGTGTGAGCTGTTCTGCTTGGTCGACGACATCCTCGGGGAGTGGCTGTTCGTCCCGCGTGCCGGCATCGTCGTGGTCATTACCCATCTTCGAACGCCTCATTTGCGAGTTTGTCGGCGCGTTCGTTTAGTTCGCGCGGAACGTGTGTGAGCGACCACGAGTCGAAACCGTCGAGTAGTTCTATCGCACGGACCCGTAGCTTTCGGAGGTCGGGACTGTTGACGTTGTACTCGCCGTGAATTTGCTTGACAACGAGTTCAGAGTCGCTGCGGATTTCGACCTCCTCAAATCCGTAGGCATCGGCTACCTCAAGGGAATGAACGAGCCCAGCGTACTCAGCCTGGTTGTTTGTCGTGTCGGAGATGCGTTTGCTACCTTCTGTGGCGATTCCATCTCCTGTGATGAGAACCCAACCAATAGATGCAGGCCCCGGATTCCCCCGTGAGGCGCCGTCGAAATAGACATGCACACGGCCACTATCTTCCCGAAGCAAGCCTTCCAGCCGAGCGCTGTCACCCCCTTGGATAACAACTTTACCGTCGTACGCGACAGCTGTCGCCCCGTCCACATCTGCACGCCAGCGCTCGTGTTCGGTGTTACCGGGTTCTGTCTCAACACCTGCTGATTCTAGCCGCTGGCGCGCTTTATCTGGGTCACACTCGATGACGGCCATTGACACTTGCCTCAGCATCGAACTGATTGTATACGTTTCGGTTCTGTGTTGGCACAGACGCTCAAAGAAGCGAAATAGGCACCACACACAGTATATCTATATATCATGTTTTATGTGAAACAACAGATACCGGCACAAGCGTTAAGTATGCTTATGATACTACTATAAAAATGCGATGACACGGTCCAGCCGCCAGCGGGAGCGCGAGCGTGAATCTACGACTGAACAGGACGAGTCCGAAGATGTACAGGACTGTCCGGAGTGTGGCTCGGAGAGCCTAGTCAAGAGTTCTGACCGTGGGGAACTCATCTGTGATGACTGTGGCCTCGTCGTGGAGGAAGGCAGTATTGACCCAGGCCCAGAGTGGCGAGCCTTCAATCATCAAGAGCGACAAGAAAAGTCGCGAGTCGGCGCACCGACGACCCAGACGATGCATGATAAGGGGTTGACCACGACTATCGATTGGAAAGACAAGGACGCCTACGGTCGTTCTATCTCCTCGAAAAAGCGAAGCCAGATGCATCGACTGCGCAAGTGGCAAGAACGCATCCGGACGAAAGATGCAGGGGAGCGAAACCTCCAGTTTGCACTCTCCGAAATTGACCGGATGGCCTCTGCCCTCGGTGTTCCCCGGTCAGTGCGAGAGGTTGCCTCAGTCATCTATCGACGTGCGTTGAAAGATGACCTCATCCGTGGCCGCTCTATCGAGGGCGTGGCTACAAGTGCGCTGTATGCCGCCTGCCGGAAAGAAGGCATTCCTCGAAGCCTCGAAGAAATCTCCGACGTCTCACGCGTCGAGCGAAAAGAGATTGGCCGAACCTACCGGTATATCTCACAGGAACTGGGCCTGGAGATGGAGCCAGTCGACCCAAAAAAGTACGTTCCACGCTTCTGTTCCGAACTAAATCTGTCCGAAGAGGTACAGTCTAAGGCGAACGAAATCATCGAAACAACCGCCGAAAAAGGGCTTCTTTCCGGAAAATCACCCACCGGATACGCTGCTGCCGCTATCTATGCTGCCTCGCTACTGTGTAATGAAAAGAAAACACAGCGCGAAGTCGCCGATGTCGCTCAGGTTACCGAAGTAACGATTCGGAACCGCTATCAAGAGCAAATTGAGGCGATGGGTATCCACAGCTAACGCTGCCCACACGCGTTCAACCCCCTCTATTTACTCTCTTTGTTGAACCACATACAGCGCTGGCAGTCAGTTGTGAACTACCGAAACGGCGGACTGTCGGTCTACTGGCCCTCGGTACTGGATGCCCGGCCCAGAAGCCAGACGGCGAGACTCCCGAAAACAAAGTTCATCGCCAAGAGGATGCCGACGGCCGGGACGAGTGTGTTCAACAGCCCGCCAAACCGCGTCACCGTTAGGACGGTCATTACATCTTCGCCCACAATTAGGGCACGGATGGCGTCGACGCCATAGGTGACCGGGTTGAAAGTCGCTAGCAGTTCAATGTCCGAAGACAGCGGTATAAACGCCGGTGAGAGGAACAGTAACGGGAACATAAACAACATCGAGGCGGCGTTCAGCGCCTCCTCGTCACGGGCCAGTAGACCAACGATGTTGGCGATAGACATGAACAACAGGCCAACCAACAGACAGACAGCGATGATACCAAGGGCACCACTGATGCCCAGATCGATTGAGGCCCCAAGCACCGTTGCGAGGCCGAGGATGATGACAAGTTGAACCACGATACGGAGCAGTTCCGAGACGGCCTTGCCGCTGAATACCGCCGTTGCACTCATAGGCGTAACGACCGTTTTCTCGAACATCCCGCTGTCGAGGTCCTTGACGAGACCGATACCTGAGTTGAACGATGACCCCATTGTCGCCTGCATGAGGACCGCTGGCAACAGGAAGGTGATGTAGTCAATACCGACGTATCCGGCCTGCTGGAGCGCGAACGCCCCGACTTCACCGAACACCGCCGAGAACAACAACAGTGAGAAGACGGCGACGACAATCTCCAGCAAGAACGAAGTCGGGTTCCGGAGTAACTTTCGGTTCCACCGGGTGAAGTTGACGAGGGTGTCACTCACCAACGAGTTGCCCGACCGGGTACCGGCTTCGGGCGTGCTCACGCGTGCCCCCCTTCTAGCTCCGCAACCGACTCGTCTGCGATAGCGAGGAACACGTCGTCTAATGTGGTCTCCTCGATATCGAAGCCAGTGACGGTGATATCGGATTCCTGTAACTTGACCAGTAGTTTCGAACCCTGTTCTCTTGCCCGGCGGGTCGTGATTCTGACCGTCTCGCCGGTAGTCTCAACCGTCGCGTCCGCTTCGAACAGGTCGCTCTGGCGGCTGATTTTGCAAGCGCGGTCGACCACATCTGACCCGCTCTCGATTTCCAGTTTCAGGGTTTCGCCGCCAACCCGGCGTTTCAGTTCTTTGGGCGAACCGTCGGCGACAATGGACCCATCACGTATGACAGACAGTCGGTCACAGAGCGCGTCAGCCTCCTCCAGATACTGGGTCGTGAGGAAAATCGTTGTTCCCGCATCGTTGATACGTTGGAAGTAGTCCCAGAGTCGGTTCCGTGCCTTCGGGTCTAGCCCCGTCGTCGGTTCGTCGAGAAACACTAACTGTGGGTCGTGAACGAGCGCGGTGGCTGCATCGAGTCGCTTTTTCATCCCACCGGAGAACTGCGCGGCCGGCGTGTCCGCCACATCGGCCAAATCAATCAGTTCGAGCAGTTCTGCGATGCGGTCGTCCCGGTCCCCACGGGGGACGCCATAGGCTCCACAGGCAAAACGAAGGTTCTCGCGGGCGGTAAGTTCCTCGTCGACGCTGGTTTCCTGTGGCATGTAGCCGATGCTCCCGCGAACGGCGGTCCGCTCTTTGGCCACGTCGAAACCGTTGACGGTCACGGAACCTCTCGTTGGTTCAAGCAACGTGGCCAGAATCTTGATCGTCGTCGTCTTGCCCGCCCCGTTCGGGCCGAGGAACCCGAAAAACTCGCCGCGCTCGATAGCTAAGGAAAGTCCCTGGACGGCCTCGGTCCCATCGGCGTACGTCAGCCATAGGTCTTTGACTGCGACTGCACGGGAGCTGTCCTCCTTGTCGGTCTCAGTTGTTGTCCGTTCGTGCTCGGTGTTGTGGAGTGAGTCGTCTGACATCGGATGGTACCACAGCCTACCGCGCCCATCATCCTCTGTATTTTGTGAGGTATAGAAGCAGGGTTTATTATGACAATCTGTATATTTCGAGAGAATGCAACGAGTTCAAGCGACTGTCGACATCGATCCCGGGTCGGCACCAAAGCTGTACGAACTGCTCGCCCACACCGACGGTGTCGGGCCGGTACGTGTCCTTGCAGTAAACAGCGCGCATTCGGACGGTGAGACGGTGCTGATAGCCTTTGAGGGAGACTCTGAGCGGTTCGTCGCGGCGGTAGGAGAGACAGCAGAAGTGGAATCAATTTTCTCGGCGGATGGCGACGCTGGCCGGACCCTCGCGTTGCTGACCACCAACCCTGAGAAAACACAGCTCTCGGAGATGCTTCACAGCATCGGGTCCTCAGGTATCGTACTCAGAATGCCAATCATCTACCGCAATGGGAAGATGCACACGACAGCAGTTGGAACCGCCAAAGCCCTTCAGCAGACCCACGACGGTGCACAGGAAGATTTCCCCATTCATATTGAATCTGTCGGACGGTTTCGCGGTCACAGTGACGAGCCGCTTGCGCGCCTGAGCGACCGACAGCGGGAGGCTCTGAAAGTCGCCCACGAATTGGGCTACTACGACCAGCCACGGGGTGGGACCCACGAGGACGTGGCTACGCAACTGGACTGTGCTCCGGTGACTGCGAGTGAACACCTGCAGAAAGCGGAATCGAAGGTCATCGATGCCGTTCTCGAAGGCGACATGTAGTAGACGCCGGCAGACGACACCGTTGTTGAGCTGGGTCAGTTCCTCAGTGAGTACCCCACGCCGAGACGTAGTGGAGAGTATTAGTCGGTAGTGGAGTGAGTAAATAGAAGGTACAACTACGTTGGTCTGTGGGTCTGTAACGGAACAATGTATGTAACACAATGACGGCACTGTAGCCGCCCTACTGCGCTTCTTGTCCGCTTTCGTGGACTGCAGTGTCGTCCAGAAATCGGGAATGGCAACCATTAGGAAACTATCTGAGTACCGAACGACGCCTTGAGGAAGGGAGTGTCGCCCCTGCTATCGCCTAAATCAGAACGTCCGGTCCTATTCGACAGGAGGGTGGGTTCCCAGTGTGCACGTTATTGCCCGACAGATAGATTTAATTAATCGTTAACAAATAACAATGTAATGAGTACTGCGGCACAGTCAATGTCGATGTTGATGCTTGTCAGTGCCGCACCGCTCGTTGGGCTTGCAGCCTACGCTAGCCTAAACCTGGAAAAGCCGGGTGCACGAGGGTTTTTGCTCTGCCAGATTGGGGCGCTTGGCTGGGCGATTCAGCTTGCAGCACTCACGTGGCCGACACGACTGATGCCTGTTCACCTGAATACGGCGGGTCGGATGCTGTTCCAGTTTCTCGTCGTATTTGGTTGGCCGCTACTCGTTTGGGAATACACGAGGAGTCGGCGTGTCCAGCCCCGGAAGTCAGTCGTAGCTCTGCTGCTCGTGTTTCCTGTTGTTACGCTCGGGTTAGCCGTCACAAACCCAGACCATCATTTAGTGCTGGCCACGGGGACGCCGACAAACCCTGCTGGAATTGGGGCATTCGAACTTGGTCCGTGGTATCTCTTGTTTATCCTGTTTACCGTCTCGCTTGTCATCCCGCCAGCCGTCATACTGGCAAACGACATGCTCTCAGCAGACGGCGCACACCGCAACCAACTCACCTTGTTGCTTGGGGGGTGGGTAATCGGGTTCCCGGGAACGCTCCAGACCTACATCTTCAGAAATATCGACGCAGTTCCGATGTACGTCGACCTCACGCCGCTGGCGTTCTCGGTGAGTGCCGTCCTGTGGGGCGTTGCCCTGTTTCGCTACCATCTGCTAGGGCTGGTTCCGGTGAGTCGCCACACAACAGTCGAGACGATGGCAGATCCCGTCATCGCGGTCGACGGAAACCGGACAGTGGTTGATGTGAATCCGGCTGCACGACGCCTTTTTCGGACTGAGGGGACCGACGTCGCAGGAATCTCGCTTGAATCGTTCTGTCGTGACTTTCCCTCACTGCTCACTGCTGTTGAACCGGGTGAACGGTGCAGCGAGGAAGTGACACTGGATACCGAGACAGGACCTCGGCATTTCTCACTCAATGTCCGTCCAATCAGCCGGGGGCAAACAACTTCTGGGTCAGTGTTCGTGTTCCGGGAAGTAACCGAGCTTCGCGAACGCGAACGTGAACTCGAACTGCTCAAGCAGATTCACTCACGCGTGCTCCGTCACAATATCAGAAACCAGTTGACGATTCTGAAAGGCCACATCGTGGAAATCGAGAGACAAGAAAACAACAGTTCGGTTGCTGAACACACGAGTGAAATTAACAAAACAGCAGACACACTCCTTGAACACAGCGAAAAGGCGACTGATCTGCGAGATATTATCGATTCAGATACCCAGCCTGCTCCCGGAAGTCTGACAAGCGTCGTCAAGGGTGAAATTAAGTCTCTCACCCGCGAGTATCCGGCAGTCGACGTGGACGCTGCGTTCGAAGACGATGTATCTGTCCGTGCACACATCGATATTCATCGTGCGATTCGGGAGTTGCTTGACAACGCTGTGGTTCATAATGAACGAGCCCTTGATGAGATACGGCTCCGCGTCCGCGTCTCGACGACAGCAAAGCAGGGGGTCCTCACAATCGAAGATAATGGGCCAGGTATCAACGATACGGAAGTTGCAACGCTCGAAGCCGGTGAGGAAACCGCATTACAGCATGTGTCCGGCATTGGACTTTGGATGGTCAGAATGCTGGTGGACAAATCTGGTGGAACACTACTGTTCTCCCACGACACTGAACTGGGCGGCACACGAGTGAAAGTCCGACTTCCGCTGGCCGAAGATGACGGCAAAGAAGAGCTGTAGGATGATGTTCCCAGACGAACGTAGTCGGTGAGAACGGCCAGCGGTCACGTCGACACAGCTCTGTGAGAAGTCGAAGCTACTTGAACGCGAGAACCGGGTCATCGGTATTTAAAGACCGACTTATTTCCGTCTCGAAGCGGTCAGGAATTTGGACGCTCGCACACCCAAGGCTCCGGGTGTGGGCGTCTTGTAAAATTTTTTATGGGACCGCCGAGATTCGAACTCAGGTCCGACGCACCCCATGCGCCGAGGATACCGCTACCCCACGGTCCCGCACTTTGCTCAGATGAGGGTCCCATGATTAAGCCCTTCGATTCCGCGTTCCCAAGAGGTTTGATGACTAGACGCGGATTTCACTGAGAGGCAACAAGCCCTGTCAAGCGTCGCAAAACGAGTCTGTCGGAGTCTACGCTGAGCGACGCCACGAGCATTTATTATAACTGCGCCAGAAACGTGCTAGACGGCACCGGTTTACCTAGCATTTAGTAGTGGCGGCTCCTTTCCCACGTGAAGAGTTGGCACTCATCGTGAGCCAAAGAGAAAGTCAGTGTCGCTGTCGCTGGGGTGTACCGGGTCGGCGCGACACTATCCACTGAGCAGTCGGATATCGGTTCAGTCGAGACAGAGGCTTATAGTTTTGTACTGCTATGATCGTTGAGTCTAAGTAGAGAAATTACCTGTAGCGGATGGCGTCCGCCTATCTCACCCGAAATGCAGGCTCTTCGATAGCCTCACTTTTGCAGTCGGGACACCGACTCGGTCGGTTGATGAGGTCGTCAAAGCGGTCGAACCCGCAATCACGGCACTCCGGCGGGGCAACGAGCAGTTCTTGGTCGGTCTGGTCGAGCGTCTTGGCGATATGCTCAACGTGTGTGAGTGTCGTCGCTGCGTTGAGTTCAAATTCACGGGCAAGTCCGCTCACGGTCAGCGGTTCCTCGCGCAAGCGGTCAGTTATCCGCTCCCGTGTTGTCCGACTGGCTTCGCGCATACGGATACTGAGTGCTGTTGGTACATAGGCTTTGTCAGGGACAAGACCACTTGGAGACAGACAACTATCCGCCGTTTGCTCCGGTGAGACCCACGGAGCTCCGACACACGGGTCAAACCAGCAACCAATACTGGTGGTATCCGCAACGTGCATGAACCCGGAGCACATCATCATGCAGTAATGAACGTCGACGCAGTTGTGCTCGATATCGACGGCGTCCTTGTAGACGTAGCAGACTCTTACCGTCGTGCAATTGTGGAGTCGCTCGACCACGTCTACGACGAAACCATCGCTCGTTCTGATGTCCAGCAGTTCAAGGACGCAGGGGGATTCAACAACGATTGGGAACTGACCGACGCGGCAGCGTTGTACCTGCTTGCTTGCCGGGAAGGCTGTGACCTCTCGCTCGATCAGTTTACGACCGACATCGCCGCGATGGGTGGCGGCCTTGAAGCGGCCCGTACAGTCACTTCCGAGGAACTCACGCTAGCCAACCGCGAGCGTGTGTTCGCCACCTGGGACCACGACCATCTCCGCGACACGTTCCAACAACTCTACCTTGGAAGTTCGCTTTACCGCGACCTCGAAGACAAAGAACCCTCGCTGGAGACAGAAGGGTTTATTCACGATGAGCCGGTTCTGGCTACGGAAGCGACGCTCCAGCAACTTCAGTCGGAGTATGCAGTCGGCGTTCTCACCGGGCGCCCAGCGGCAGAAGCCGATATCGCCCTAGAACGGGTTGGTCTCGACGTTCCCGACGCCCATCGGTACACCATGGACGACTGGGATAGCGGCAAACCCGACCCTGATGCGCTCATCAGGCTGGCAGAACAGTTCTCGGCAGACAGCATCGCGTTCGCGGGCGACACGCTCGACGACGTCAAAACAGCAGTTAATGCGGCGTCAGCCGACAGTCGGACCTATCGAGGTGTAGGCGTCCTAACCGGCGGGTTAACCGGTGAACACGGTCGGAAAAAGTTTGAGCGGGTTGGCACAGCAGCAGTTGTCGACTCGGTTAATGATCTCCCTGCAATACTCGGCCAGTAACGAACACCGAACACCGAAAGCGACCCACCAGCGCCGATTAGTTCTCCATACGGTTCCGTTCCCATTCTTCGTGAGAAATACTGTATCGGATTGAATCGCGTGGTTCACCGTCGATAACAATGTGATTCCTGACACGGCCCAGTTTTCGGCCACCAAAGCGGTCGACGTACTTCTCGATAGCGCGCTGGGACTGGTCGTTGTCAGGGGCGTGGCTCACCCTGACTAGGTCGAGGTCAAGTCTATCAAATGCCATTTCAAGCAGCCTAGCGGCGCGCTCGCCGGAGTATCCCTGCCCCCAAAACGGCTTTCGAAGCCACGTCCCGAGTCCGGCACTTCGGCGGTCCCAGTCCGGGCCGAGGCCAGCGAGTCCGGCAAACTCGCCTGCGTGCTCACCCTCCTTTGGACGGATAACGTACGTGGCGTTGTCTCCTTCTTCGAAGGCTGTCCCGGACTGTTCAACCCAGTCAACGGCCTCCTTGGGGTGGTCGTACGGGTCCCACGTCACATATCGAGTTATTTCGTCGATATGGGGAGCACCGCGTCTGACATACCGATACAACTCAAATGGGTCAACGTCTTTCGGATGGAGGCGTTCGTACCTGAGCCGCTTGCTTTCCATCTCAGTGGGGAATAACGACATACTCCTCTCAACGTATCCTGATATAAAAACAGTTGCCAGGGTATGTGATAAGCTGACAGAGCAGGTCGACAGGTACAGAAAGCGGCCACCCCAGAGCACAGCTATGTACCGCTGTCAAGCCTGCGACCGGAGCTACGAAGAGCGCGCGACAGCGCCATGGCGCTGTTCATGTGGTCACCCGCTTGATTTCGACCGGACGCCGCTGCCCGAAAACGGTCCGCCAGCGACCGTCGACCGTGACCGTGGCCTCTGGGCGTTCGACGCGTTCTTACCAGTTACACAGCGAGTCACGTTGGGTGAAGGGTGGACCCCACTGGTCGACGCCCAAAACTGGAACGCCACGTTCAAATTGGAGTCTTGCTTTCCGACAGGCAGCTTTAAGGACCGTGGAGCAGCGACAACGCTCTCCCATGCCGTTGGTTTAGGCGTCGACCATATCGTCGAAGATTCCTCCGGCAACGCTGGGGCAGCCATCGCAACCTACGCCGCCCGTGCCGGGCTCGACGCTGATATTTATGTTCCGGCCGACGCCAAACCCGGGAAGATTGGCCCGATAGAACGGGCAGGGGCAACAGTCCAGCGCGTCCCGGGCGACAGGCAAGCAGTCACCGAGGCCTGTATCACAGCCGTCGAAGCTGGAGATAGCTGGTATGCAAGCCACGCATATCAGCCCGCTTTCTTCGCTGGCACAGCAACGTTTGCTTTCGAGTTGTGTGCACAGCGTAGCCGTGACCCAAAAAGTGGGTCCTGGTCTGCACCTGATGCGGTGGTGATACCGCTAGGACACGGCACGCTCTTCGTTGGGGCGTACCGCGGCTTCCGGGCGCTAAAAGCAGCCGAGTGGATAGACGAGATGCCACGGCTCTATGGCGTACAGGCAGCAGGTATTGCACCCATTGCTGCTGAACAGAACAACCGCGAAAGTGAGAGCGTCAACACCGCAGCCGATGGCATCCAGATAAGTGAACCACCACGAAAAGGCCAAATTCTCGACGCACTCGATTCGACCGGCGGAACTGCAATCGCTGTCAGTGCCGACCAGACGACTGCGACGCTTGATAAGCTACACCGGAACGGGTTTTATACCGAGCCAACGTGTGCAGTCGCACCCGCCGGACTCGACGTACTCCGTGAGCGCGGCGCAATTGGACCGGACGAAGACGTTGTCGTGCCACTCACTGGGAGTGGATTAAAAGGATAACTGTCACAGCTCGCTCACGCCTCGCGCTCGATGACAAACCGCGTGAACTCTTGGAGGTCAGTTTCGGCCTCGGATTCAAGATCAAGTTCGTCAAGATGGCCTCGTGCACTAGCAGCAAGGTCTTGTGCCCGCTCACGAGCATATGCCAAGGCGTCAACAGATTGCATAATGTCGATAGCTTCTAAAATCTCTTCATCCGTGTTATCGTCAGCCCAAAGAATCTCTTCGAGTCGGGCAGCCTGCTCTGTAGATGCGTGTTCAACGGTGTAAATGACCATCAGCGTCTTTTTACCCTCACGAATATCGTTTCCGAACTCCTTGCCGAACTCGCCAGCCTTGTCGAGAGTGTGTTCAATATCGAGGATATCGTCGCCAATCTGGAACGCAATAGACATTTCCTCAGCATAGCGCGCAAGCCGGTATTCAACGCGGTCGGGCTTGTCGGTGACAATAGCTGCGAGCCGGGAGACAATTCGCGCCAGACAGCCGGTCTTACAGGCACACATCTCATAGTAGCGCTGCTCGTCAACGGAAACAGCCTCCTGATTGTGCCAGTAGATATCCATTCCTTGCCCGAGATGCGTCCGGTTGAGTTCATGTGTCAACATCTCGTAGGTCTGGAGGCGTTGTCCGTCGTCGAGAATATCGTCATTCTGGTCGATAACTTTCAGCGGGATGAAATACATCGCGTTACCCGCGTTGAGTGCGATATCCGTCCCGAAAACATGATGTAGTGCCGTCGTCCCACGACGCTTCTGTGCGCCATCTTCCACGTCGTCGACAATAATTGTCCCGTTGTGTAGAATTTCCGGAATGCAAGCAAAAGGAAGATATTCAGCGGGGTCTTCGCCGACAGCTTCAATCATGACGAGAAACAGAACCGAACGCCAGCGTTTGCCACCGCGGTCAAGCAAATTCCAGAGCGGGTCCGCCAGCGCAGCTTGGATTGCCTCAGACTGGTACTGATAGGTTGCTTCGCCAAAAAAGTCACCGAGATAAGTCTCGTCGATGACTCGTGGTACCAACTCTTCGATTGCCTCGTCAATTCGTGGCCGCCACTCTACAAATCGCTCACGCATACGTTCTCTCCGTTAGATGCAGCGTCGTCATACACACATTCTCCTCGATTCGGTAACGGTCGGTGATGCCTGGATATTCTAATCACCTCAATAAAAACCCACCGGGACAGTCAATACTGACTGTACAGATAAACGGTCCGAGCGCTACATCACTCGGCGGTCACAAACTATATTCGCGACCAGAAGCAACGTATCAGGCAATGACTGATATCAATATGACCAGCTACGGCCGCGAACATGACCTCCCACCAGACGAGCCAGCACCGCGGGAGCCACGTGGTCAGCCCTCGGAAGTCCACGGAAAGTACAACATCTGGCAGTTCAACGCTGACCATTCCGACAACGTCAATGATACATACATCGTTGCCCGCAACCCCTCACCACTCGATTTCAGGATGTGGGTGTTCGTCGGCCGTGGCCAAGAATCGCATTTTATTATGCGTGCCTCACATAAGTACGGTGCCGACGAGCAGATACCGGATGACGATACCTGCTGTGAGGTGCTCCTCGAAGGGGAGTCACTGACGAGTTCGCACTGTCCTGACGATATTCTGGACATCGCTGAGCAAGTAACTGACGCAGTCGGCGTTGTCACTCCGTCAAATCAAGACAGCCAACAGCCGATTAATTACTGAAAGACGAGTTGTTCTGTTATACTGGCGACCAACCACAGACTGAACACTCTGTGGCACCCGAATCGTGGAGCCCACCGCAATCTGGGCATTGCTTTTTGTTATAGCTTTCTTCCCATCCGACAGTTTCCGTATCGTGACCGCGCTGGTTGAGAAACTCGTCGAACATGTCGTCATCGACCGGTGCAGACGCCATACATGGTATGATTTACCACACCACCATATAGTTCTATTGGTAGGAGAATATATCTCTCCTAGTCGTCTCAAGGGCAGGACCGTACCGCACTGGTATCTGTCCGCAACCACAGCCCCTGCTTTCGGGGTAACTACAAAATAATAAAGATTCATTAACACAACCACGGTATCTTAACATATGACAGTCGTCAGCGTTTCGATGCCCGACGAACTACTGGAGCGACTCGATGGGTTTGCGGATGAACACGGCTACACAGGGCGCAGCGAGGTTGTCCGGGAAGCGTCCCGAAACCTACTCAGCGAGTTCAATGATAAGCAACTCGAAGACCGCGAGCTGATGGGCGTGATAACAGTGCTGTTCGACTACGAATCGACTGATGTCGAACACAAGATGATGACACTTCGGCACGACTACGAGTCGATTGTCACGTCACATGTCCACAACCATGTCGGGAATCATTACTGTATGGAGCTGTTTATTCTCGAAGGTGACCTTGACGAGATCTCCACGTTCGTCGGAAAGATTCGGGCGACACAGGATACACTATCGATTGATTACTCGGTGATGCCTGTGGACCGAATTGATTCGATTGTGTAACCTCTTAGCCGAGCCAAGCGTCCTCAATCCGGAGCTTGCCACGCGTCCCGTCCCACTCAGATTCGTACTCTAGGCGGAGCGGTCGTTCCATGTGTGGTCCATCAGTCACCAGCGTCTCGAACTCACCGCCCTCTCCGAGCAGGTGTACCCCGTACCGCTCGTTGAGATCAGCAAGCGCATTGAGAGCCTCAACATCAAGCGACCGTCCAAGCCAAGACTCGTCAAGCCCGCCAGCGGCAACGCGAATAATGGTAATCTCGAATCCAGCATCGAGCATCGCTTCGCCGAGTTCACAGGGGTCTCGTTGCCAGAGTGGCGCAAACACGTCGGCACCAAGCCGGTCAGCCATCGCCCCAACACGGGAGTTCTGGAAGTCGCTCTCGACAGCGCCAACAGTGAGCCCAGCAATACCACTCTCGAGACTCTCATCAAGCTCAGTAAGTGCAGTTTCAAGCGGCTCGATTTCTCTGTCACCTTGTGCACCCGCGTCGGTAACATCGTCGGCACCGAACGACGAAGGGTGGACGTCAACGAGCGGAATACCAATACTCTCGGCAGCCAACGACGCCAGTTCGGTCGCCGGGACATGATACATGTACGAATCGTCGGGTGGGTGGACAGTCACCAGTCGCTCAACGGGAAGGTCTTGTTCGAGTGCCTGATAGAGTGCCCATGAGGAGTCTTTGCCCCCCGAAAACAGGCTGACCCACGCTCCGGTCATAGCAGCTATTCTCAGCGACGAAGTAAACGGCTAACGGTTGGAATCGGGCCGGTCGACGCCACAGTTTATTTTTGCCGGTGAACAGTGACTGTGACGGTGCCACAGCGACACTCATACGCACGACGTTCACCAGCTTCAGTCTGATAGACGAGCATACAGTCCTGTTCACAGAGGTCCCGGTTGCAGTTCTTGTTTTCGCAGGTGGCCGACAGTTGATTGAGCATACCGATATAGACGAGGCCTCTGTATATGAAGGCGAGCCACGGGCAGAGTGAAAGTGAAAGTAGCCGACGAAGCGGCGTCTGACACACACTACGGTCAGTCGGTGCCCTGAGAGCCGACGCTGCCAAGTGTGCCTTCTGTTCCGGGCTGCCAGTAGAGAATGACAATAGCGAGGACAAACACGGCTGTCGAGATATCGAACTGTGCGCTATAGACAGCAGTTGCGACAGCAGAGCTTCCAAATAGGCCGGTCGACAGCGAGACAAGAATCGGGAACGCACAGCCGACACAGCTGAACAGCCCAAGTGCGCCCGCTGCGAGACTGCCGGAGAAATCGAGCAAGGTCACGTAGACTAGATACGCAAGGACCAGAAAGCCGACGGTCCGGTACGGAATAACTGAGATATGAAACACGTCGGTGATAACACGGAGTCGCTCCGTGCCGGGAGAGCCAGCTTGGATATCGACTGTTCCAGAGAATTGGAGCAGGTCGTCGCTTGGAATGCCGATAAGACCCGTGAGATACAGCAACACCAGAAAATAGACGCTTGCGACCGTGGCCGCAAGCAGTGAGTGACGACGCGGCACATCGGGAACATCAACGCGAAACGCTGCGAGGACTGCAACATTAATCCAGACGAACGGGTACAGCGTGTACCGGAGCAGAGTCGGTCGCTCTGGACGAACCATGAAATACCCCACAAGCAAGAACAACTCGATCCATACAGCGACGATTAGGAAATATAGATCACGCCGTCGGAATAGTCCTGTCAGCGGTGTGGTCGACATCTACGCGCCAAACTTAGTCAACAGGCGAGCTGATATTGCAATTATCACAAGCACACCAAGCGCGATACCCGCAATCGCGACACTGTGGGAGTTTGGTAGTCCCTTCTTGCTACTAATGGTATACGAACCAACAACGACGACGCCGACTCCGGCCCCGGCCCCGAGTGCGTATGCAATCTCCATCATGCCACCGCCCGCGACCATGACGACAAGTGTGGTCAGTACGACTGCAACAAGAGCGAACCCGGGCACCAGTACCCGGCTGTTCTGAGCGTTCATTCTTGCCACCGTCTATCCACTCGCCAGTAATAATCGTTTACATACAGTCGCTCTGAGGACGAAGTGAACCACAGCCACGAATCGCTGGCGCTCAGGTTCTCTGGCACCTGAACCACGTCACCGGGGCCGACGCCACGTTCGGCTGTCCAGCCGCGTTTGAGTTCAAGGACGTACTTCCCGTTGCCGGTGTACGTCTCTCCCAGAAATCCACCGCTGACCGGAGCGTGATGAATCCTCGTAATTGTGCCATCCTTGGCAACGAAGATGATATCCAGTGGGAACGACATATCGTCCATATTGTATCGATGGCTGTCGCTTTCTGGATGAACAAACAGCATTCCGTTGTTTGTGTCAAGAGACGCTGTCCTGCTCAGCCCGATTCGTCGCTTTGCAGACGTATCTGCAACTCTGACCTCAACAGTGCCCAGTTGTGTCCCATTTTCATCCTGAACTGTGACAGCAGTGCGGTCGTATTCGCCGGGGTCAAGGGCCGTGTTTAATCACCTGAAGGGAGTGGAATCTCCTGTTCTGCGGCCTTCCTGATGTTGTATACTGCACACATCAGCGCAAGTTCACGGAATTCTCGATAC
>NZ_JAODIY010000048.1 GCF_026586665.1 Halovenus rubra | reverse complement strand
CACCCCCTTCCCCCCTGACGCCCTCTCAGGCAGCCCACACGCTCTTTGTGCCGTTGCTATGAGCAACAATATTCATCTATCCTATAGATTGGTTGGTCTGTAACGAATATTTCCTTGCTGTTCCGACAACACTAATATGCCAAAGCGACAATCTATAGGCGATGAATAGGTCTAACCAAGATTGGTGGCCGAACCGACTTAATCTGGATATACTCGACAAAAACGCACAGCAACTCGACCCGAGAGGTGAGGAGTTTAATTATCAAGAAGAGTTCCAGAAACTCGATTTCGAGGCTCTGAAGGAAGATATTGAAGCTGTTATGACGGATTCGGAGGACTGGTGGCCAGCGGATTACGGCCATTACGGTCCGTTGTTTATTCGGATGTCGTGGCACAGCGCCGGCACGTACCGCACTTCCGATGGCCGAGGCGGCGCAGCGGGCGGTCGACAGCGCTTTGCACCGCTTAGCAGCTGGCCTGACAATGCAAATCTCGACAAAGCACGGCGCTTGCTCTGGCCGGTCAAACAGAAATACGGTCGCAAGATCTCGTGGGCTGATCTGCTGGTTCTTGCCGGCAACGTCGCCATGGAGTCGATGGGTTTCCAGACCTTCGGATTCGCTGGCGGGCGCGAAGACGACTTCGCGCCCGACGAATCAGTTGATTGGGGGCCTGAAGACGAGATGGAAACTAACGAGCGCTTTGGCGAACCTGGAGACCTCCAAGATGGTCTTGGAGCAACTGTGATGGGTCTTATCTACGTCAATCCTGAAGGCCCAGACGGTGAACCGGCACCGGAAGCATCGGCAAAAAATATCCGCGAGTCGTTCAGCCGAATGGCGATGAACGACGAGGAAACGGTTGCGCTCATCGCAGGCGGCCACACGTTCGGGAAAGTCCACGGTGCAGACGACCCAGACGACCACGTCGGCCCGGAACCCGAAGCGGCACCCATCGAAAAACAGGGACTTGGTTGGGAGAGTGATTATGGCGAAGGCAAAGGCGACGATACAATTACTAGCGGTATCGAGGGGCCATGGACGCAGTCACCTATCGAGTGGGACATGGACTACCTCAACAACCTACTCGACTACGAGTGGGAAGCCGAGAAGGGTCCGGGCGGGGCCTGGCAGTGGACGCCAAAAAGCGAAGAGCTTGAGAACTCGGCTTCTGGGGCACATGACGACTCCGAAAAGCGCACCCCGATGATGCTGACGACAGATATTGCACTGAAAAAGGACTCCGACTACCGGGAAATTGTCGAGCGCTTCCAGGAAAACCCGATGGAGTTTGGTATCACGTTTGCAAAGGCGTGGTACAAGCTGATCCACCGCGATATGGGACCGCCAGAGCGGTTCCTCGGACCTGAAGTGCCTGACGAAGAGATGATTTGGCAGGACCCACTGCCCGATGCTGACTACGATCTGGTCGGTGACGAAGAGATTGCTGAACTCAAAGAGCACGTTCTTGATTCAGAACTCTCTGTTACCCAGCTTGTGAAAACGGCCTGGGCATCGGCATCGACGTACCGCGACAGCGACAAGCGTGGTGGCCCAAACGGTGCCCGTATTCGGCTTGAACCACAGCGGAGCTGGGAAGTCAACGAGCCCGCAAAACTGGAGACAGTCCTCTCAACGCTCGAAGAAATACAGGATGAGTTTAACAGTTCGCGCTCCGACGACGTTCGCGTCTCACTTGCTGACCTGATCGTACTCGGTGGCGCTGCAGCCGTCGAACAGGCAGCAGCCGATGCCGGATACGATGTTGAGGTGCCATTCGAGCCAGGCCGGACTGATGCATCTCCCGAGCAGACCGACGAGGACTCTTTCGAGGCGCTCAAGCCCAAGGCTGATGGGTTCCGCAACTACATGGAAGCGGACCTCCCACACCAGCCCGAAGAGCATCTCGTCGACAAAGCCGACCTCCTGTCGCTGACTCCCGAGGAAATGACGGCTCTTGTCGGCGGCATGCGAACGATGGGTGTGACCCATCAAGACTCCGACCTTGGAGTGTTTACTGATGAGCCACAGACGCTAACCAACGACTTCTTTGCGAACCTGCTTGATATGCGCTACGAGTGGGAAGAGTCAGACACTGACGGCGTCTACGAAGGATACGACCGTGAGACGGGCGATGTCGAATGGAAAGGCACTCGATTCGACCTCATCTTCGGGTCGAACGACCGACTGCGCGCTATCGCTGAAGTCTACGGAACCAACGACGGAGAAGAAGAGTTCGTCCACGACTTCGTCGATGCATGGAGCACAGTCATGAAGCTTGACCGCTTCGACCTCGAATAGCTTCGACAGACTGTCTTTTTTCTCTGAAGCCGCCGAATCAAACTGCGTTTGTTTTGGTTACTGGTGTAGCCGGGCTAGTAGCGACCGAAAGACCGTCAGTGGCGAAAGCGGGCGAAGACTCACAAGACCGACAATCAGGACCGATTCAAGCGGTTTCGAATCATAGACATGGTTCAACAGGAAGTACGTCACAATACCAAGAGTAAGACTCAGAATCCATGCCGAGGCTGCAACACGTCCGACAGTTGATTTCAGTGATTCAGCCAGTTCGGCTGGCGTTCGGGTCAACCCGAGTACGACGGCGTACACCACGACTGGCACAGAGACAATAGAAAGGAGGATATGTATTGCAAGCATCACGCGGTAGACCGTCGTAACGAGGTCTGGCGCGACGATTGCTTTCGTCTCACCGCCGCCGACACGGAAGACGTAGACGACCAAAAAGAGAAGAATAAGTGAAAATGCTATTAACATCGAGATTGCGTGTTTGTGCACGTCTCGGTTCGAGATAAAGTAAACACCAGCAAGCAACGCGGCAAGCGCACCAGTGTTAATTACGGCGATGAGGTGTGTCAGGACGTCGACAGTTCCTTTCGAGAGGTCTGGATAAAAGTCGATAACCCCCAGGAAGGTTCCAATGACCAGTCCATACCCGACGACCGTCACCGCGATTGTCACGGCGACCGGCCGAGCACGAACACTCGTCTTTAGTTTCTTACTGACGGCCATATTGGACCTGTGTCCTGTATGGAAAACTTTCTTTGGATTCTCTACTGGGCCGGGATTCCCAGTTTCTATCAGTGATACCGTGGCCACAAGCCACTTTATCGGTCCGACGATGTGTAGCGAGCATGGACTGGGAGAAGGTCAAACGATTTGGTAAAATCGGCGGTCTGGTCGTCGTTGTGGGTATTGCTCTTGTGGGTGGGCTGTCCGCACTGGGTCTCATTGGCGTTCCAGATGCCGGCCTGGCCGACAACAGTTGGGGCGAGGTCGAGGACGAACGTATCGAAGTACTGACTACTGTCAGGGTCGACAACCCAAATCCTGTTGGTGGGGGAGACGGTGCCATTAATTACGGCGTCGCACTCCAGGGTGTCCGCCTCGCCGAGGGTGAAGGCACCGGACTGAGCCTGCCATCAGGAGAAAGCACCCACGAGTTCCGAACCGACCTCTTCTACAACCGACTTTCAGAGTGGTGGTACAGACACTTACGCAACGACGAAGTCAGCGACCTTCAGGTGAATGCGACTGCAAACGTCTCTTCGGGGCCGTTTTCGGGCTCGCCGTCCGGAACGTACGAGGACACTATCGACACCGATATCCAGGGGGCACTCAACCGCGGCTTCTCGACGTTCGAGGGAACTTACAGTGGAACAGAGACCGGCCTGACTGCTCCTGATGGTACAGCAATTGAGCCAACAGTCGAGGTTGATTCGGTGACTACAGAGTGGGGTAACGTGACCGAGGCACAGACCAATATACTCGTGACGGTAGATATCACGAACCCAAACGCCTACCCGATTCCAACGCCCGCGTTCACCGGCTACGTCGCGATGAACGACATTCGGGTCGCCGACTGGGATGCTGACGAGGTCACGGTTCTCGAAGTCACGGATGAAGGATTGATTCCGCCGGGCGAGACGGAGAAGCGAACGTTCCGTATCGAGATGGACAACAAGAACGTCCCGGAGTGGTTTGCCACCCATGTCGACCGTGGCGAACAGAGCACTGTCGAAGTCGCTGGCCAACTTGCCCTCGATATCAGTGGGAGCGAGGTAACGATTCCACAGGACGGGAGTGGTGTCTCCTGTAAGTTCGACCTGACGACTGCGATCTTTGTCAACCAATCCTCGGATATGCAACGCCAGCAGTGTGGGACGACGCCGTTATCGATTGCCCAAGGGACACTCGATGGTGTGGGGGCCTCTCTTGATATCACAGAGACTGATTGGTGGCTTAATTTTGACGACAACTCTGACGATGACAGCCAGAGTGGTGGTGAGGACGATGATGATGACGACGGACTCGTTCCGTCCCGTGAACGACTGACTCAGAAATAGATAACAGCGTTTTATACTACGGCGACGACAGTATCGAACATGGACATAGAAAATCACCCGTTCGCAAACTCGAACATTCGAGTCCTCCTCGGGCTTATGAGTTCACTCTCTATTGTCGTCGTTGCAGTCTTCTTTATCGATAATACGATCACCCAAGCACTCATGATCGGTGCTGCGGCTGTCGATGCCGTCGGTACACCGTACGTATTGAAACGACTCGTCGAAAATGCCACTGAGGAGACAGTGGGACAGCAAATATAGATGACCGCTGATCTGGCTGACCTCAGAACGATTGCCCGGTATCAGTTTGGTGATGACGCGGCTGAGGCACTGTTTCCGACCGATGAACCGCTTGACGTGACGCGAACAACCTCGGGGCGGCCCCGTCAGATACACGCAGAAGCCGGACGAATTGCGACCTACGAACGCGACGGTCGGTTTAGACTTGGTATCGAAGGGGGTCGTCGCCTCAACAACGCGTTGCCCGATACCTCGTACCGTGTCGTCGTCGGCGAGGAAAGCGACCCGTTTGTCCGCGAGGGGCGTAACGCATTCGCGAAATTCGTCCAGCATGCCGACAAAACAATCCGTCCGCGGGATGAAGTCCTCGTCACTCGCGACGATGGAACGCTTCTGGGAGTCGGACGGGCAGAACTGGCCGGGGAGGGGATGCTCGCCTTCGAAACCGGTATGGCGGTCAAAATGCGTGATGGAGTCGAATCGTAACACCCTGACATTTACGGGGCGATAGCTACATAGGTTAGGCAATGAGCAGTATGAAGGTCGACGTCAGGAAACTGGAGGTGTTCAACAACATCTCCAAGGAGGGCTCGCGGCAGGTGGCTCACAGCCTCAACCAGATGGCGGGATTGGATGCGGAGATCGAGGTTGCCAAAATCAACTTTCTCCACATGGAAGACGTCAAGACTCATCTGGGGGACGAAGAGAAGGTTAGCATCTTCGTTGAGCTTACTGACCCGCCAAACGGGTACGTGCTGTTTGTGTTGGAACCGTCGTCCAGCAAGCAACTTGCACAGTCGATGATTCCGGGTGACGGTGGCGACGACGACACAGATGGCTTTAGTGATATGGAACGCTCTGCCATCCAAGAAATTGGGAACATCATGACATCCGGCTACATCGACGGCTGGGCGAACGTCCTCGACACCACAATCGATATGGGAACACCAACGTTCACCTATGGCCCGACTCATGAGATAATCGAGCGGATGGGTGGGTGGCCCGACGAAGATCTTGTGTTCGTTCTCGACTCGGAGATTCTTGCCCCGTCGACGGATGTTGATCTGACAGTCTACACGTTCCCGCAGATACACGACCTCG
The DNA here is from genome assembly GCF_026586665.1 of Halovenus rubra. Lineage (GTDB taxonomy): Archaea > Halobacteriota > Halobacteria > Halobacteriales > Haloarculaceae > Halovenus > Halovenus rubra. Next base: position 85,676 of record NZ_JAODIY010000048.1, on the reverse strand, counting down.
TCGACCTTGTCAAGAAACTCGATATCGACACTGACGTCAAAGCGGATACAACGGCCGACGAGAGCTTTACGAACAACTAATCTCTCTCTACCAGTCGCTGTCGTCTTTGAGAACTTCGACTCCCGGGAGTGATTTCCCGGTGAGTGCATTGATGTAGGCACCGCCCGCAATCGAAACGTGTGAAAAGGCGTCTTCGTCCATGCCGTACATCTCGATTGCACGCGACGTGTCTCCGCCACCGACAACCGAGAAAGAGTCACATTCTCCGATCGCCTCTAACACACGGACCGTTCCGAGATTGAACCGGTCATCCTCGAACAGCCCAAGTGCACCCTTGACGAAGATTGCCGACGAGTTCGCAGCAATATCCGCAAACTGCTCGGCGGTGTCGGTCCCTACATCGAGGTAGTCGTGATCTTTATTTTTGACTTCCGCAACAGTGACTTCGGCGCGCTCATCGTCTCCATCGGCGTACGCAAGGTCAGTTGGGTAGACAAGGTCGCTTGGATGGTTTTCGATGAGGTCCGTAATCTGGTCGCGGTTGGCGAGCCACTGACTCTCATAGAGGTCGTTTTCGTCGATATCTCGGCCCACATCGTAGCCGACCGCACGCAAAAAGAGCTCGCCGACGACACCGCCAAGCAGGAAGTTATCGACCTTATCTCTGAGCGCAGTCATCACGTCGATAACGTCTGTTGCTTTTGTCCCGCCGGCAACCATCGTTACCTCACCGTCAAAATCGCGGGTTGCGATAGATGAGTTCGCCTCGTACTCCCCGGCCATAACTCGACCAGCGTAGGAGTCCATTGCGAGCGGGAAGCCGACGATGGAGGCGTGCTTGCGGTGGGCTGCCGAGTAGGCGTCACCGACGAACGCATCGAACTCCGGTGCAAGCGTCTGGACGAGAGCCGAGTCAGCATGTTCTACGGGATCGCGCTCGGGCAGTTCGTCATCGGTCATGCGGACATTTTCGAGCAGGACAACTTCGCCGGCGTCGAGGTGTTCGATTGCATCGAGCGCCGTCTGGCCGTACGTGTCGGGGACATACTCGACGTGGTGGTCAAGATGGTCGGCGAGGATGTCAGCGTGCTGTTCTAGGGTTACGAACGTGTCACGGCCCGGGCGGCCCTGATGGGCGAGCAGGGCGACACGGTGGCCGTCCTCAACGAGATCCCTAACGGTTTCTACGTGTCGAGAAAAGCGGCGGTTGTCCTCGACGACGCCGACAGAAACGGGTGAGTTAAGATCTAGTCGCGCGAGCACGCGCTGTCCCTCGTCGAGCTCGTCCAGTGTCCGATAGGTCATCACGATACCTTCCCACACCAGCCACAAATAGACCCCGAAGTATTCCGAGGTGGTGACGCACACCGGGAACAGACAGTGGCGGCCTGCCCGGAGACAGCCACGAACCGTCTTAGCTCCGAAGTGATTAAGGAACCCTCAGTCAAAGCCTCGTGTATGCAAAAACTCATCGTTCGTGGGGACCCCGGAATTCGGAAGGGTGCCGTCATCGAGTACGCCGGCGAGGAGTACATCTGCTTTGGCATCAACCGGCAGGGTGACTGGCACGGTCCCGACAACCCGCAGTTGTGGTGTACAGTCGGCTCCGAAGACGAGCGCGAAGATTACGAACGACGCAACTATATTCCTATGCACCTCGATGTTGAAGCTGTCGACGCAGCGGAAATCGACGTACTGCAGGCTGAAGCGTAACCTGACAACAGCTTTCCGGTTTTGTCCCTAGCAGAACTCCATCGTCGCTCTGAACGGAGAATCAATTCCTTCTCAACACCACTGGTGGTCAACGACTGTACACGAGTCGTCGACGTCGAGAACGAGCGTTTCGTCGTCCAGCGTTATCTCGATGGACGCACGCGGTGGGTCTCCGTCGTGAACCGTCGTTTCACAGGGTGCGTCGTCTCCTGTTCGAGCCAGTTGCTGTAACGTCTCCAGTAGCGTGTGTCCACGCGCTCGAAATGGGCTTGCAACCAGCGGGTGCTTGACGAACAACATCCGCAATGGCAGGGCCGGGAATTGGTTCCAGCACCGATTACAGCTCACCTTTGTCGGGATGTGGCTGTCTTTGAACTGCTCTGTCGGCGGGTCGGTAGGGTACTCGATAGAGACGGTCCCCCAACACTGGAGACAGATGCCTTGCCGCGCGAGGTCCAGATTGGTACAGAGTCTGCTGTATCCGACTCGCATCAGTTCCTCGACCGAACGCTCCGATTTTGCTCCAGGCGGAACTGGGTACCGGTCAGCAATGCCGTGTTCTTCACACTCGACCCAGACTCCGGGGTAGAGTGGATTTTCGCCGTAGTTGGCTGTCACTCCTTTTCCACAGCACACACACGTGAACTCCGTTTCGGCACTCTTCGTTTCGACAGTGCCTGTGTCGTGATATGCTCCGGCATAGACCGCGGCGATGACCGCGAGTCCCGGCAATCGGGCAACGTACTTGTCGTCGATTTGTGTGACGAACGTCTCGCTGAGTTTGTTCAGGTGGTAGTTGAACCGACCGCTGTCCTCGACACTGACACGAGTCCGCAACTCGGAAAACGAGAGGCCCGCTCCGACTCTGTTTTTGTTCGCCTCTTCGGTGAGTGCGAACAGGATTTCGAGCCTGGTTTCGTCTCCGAGAACGGAGAAACTCTCCTCGACCGCGTCGATGCGGGTGTTTTGAGAGTCCGAGGAAGAGTGGTTTCTGTCGCCGTCCATGGGTCGTGATGGCGTTCGAGGGATCAAGAAAGTGCCTACCTCGGCGGTGGCCGCTCTCGACGAGGACGCTGACGGTCGCTGCGTGCCGGTGCACTCCGTGAGCTAGAAATTGAGCACGAACCCCGTTTTTTCGCTGTCGAAGCCACACGTCTCCTAAAACCGGTGTTTCCACTCCTTGTCCGATCCTGTCAGGAGCATGATTTTGTAGCAATCTTGGTCGTCGGCAAGCATCTCCTGGCACTGTTTCTGGAGCGGTTCGTCGCCTTCGAGCGGTGGGTCGTCCGGGTTGAGCATCCTGTACAGCGTGAGTAACTCGTTCAGTTCGTTCTCTTGAACAGTCTATGCACGTGGCATACGCTACTGTGGTTGGCTGTCGCCGGACCGCTATCAAGAAACTCGGGGTTACTCGTCCAGTGCTTCCTGGTCAACCTCGTAAATTGTCACGTGCTCCCAGGACACGGCGGCTGTGACAGCATCGAGTTTGTCGACAGTCACCTCGAACTGCGGTGCGTTCTCCTCTGCCGGGCCGACGTAGATGTACTCCACCCCGTACTCGGCGAGGAGCCGCCGTTGTTCCTCGGGGTCGCCGCCGTACATCGCGTGAACATCAGCAACGCGGTTGTCGTACACCTCGTCGCCGCGGTACTGTGCTTCGTGGTCCCAGCCGGCGACAGTGGGGATACCCGTCAGGCTTGCTGGTGCGGCCGCTCCATCGCCGTCTTTTGGATTCCAGCGGTAGCCCGCCGGCGCAGTGGTGAGAAGTGTTGGCTGGCCGGACCGCGCGTCGAGCCAGCGAATCGCTGGCGCTTCATCAGGGTGCAAGACCTCCAGATACGCCGTTGCATCCAGTGTTGTCCCAACTTCGTCTGTCGTCGCTGTCTCTGCTGTTACGTGGCCGTGCAGTGCAAACCCAGCATAGGGAACTGTCACAAGTACTAGCGCGATTGCGAGGACAGTCCCGGTCTGTCGTAGTCGCGCGGTATTGGCCCCGTCGATTGTCGGCCAACCCGCGGCCATGCGGGGGAGTGCAACTGCAGTGCCGATTGCCCAGAACAGCCAGACGTGGACGTAAGGTTTGAAAATAACATTGAACCGCTCGCCTTCGATGGTGACGAACTCGACAAACAGGAGGATACCTGCCCCGGCGACCACCAGCAGCGTCTCGAAGCCGACAGCATCGGTTCGTAGTAGCCACCAGCCAACGAGAACCAGCGGGAGTGTCACCCCGAGAACAGGCCAGCCCAGTAGCGTCGCGAGGGCGACGATAGACCCGCTGGTAGTAAGTACGACCGTCGGGCTGGCGCGGTTGTCCTGTGTCCAGAGCGCCCGAGCGAAGTACGCACTGAATGCGGCGAGGAATCCGCCGAGGACGAGAATAAGCGACCCCAGTGGCGTCCACTGGTCCCAGTACGTGACCGAACGACTGGGTCCGTTGACCATGACCGTCGTCCAGAACGGAAATGTCCAGAGAATGCCTCCGAGAAAGACGATACCGGCGACGAGCGGGGCCAAAAGGAGCCGCGAACCCTCTTCGTACAGCCTGCTTCGCGAGTCGGTCGTGGTCTGTAATCGCTTCGGCAGCAACGCTGACGGGTGGTCCGAATTAACGAAGACAGCAAGAGTCGTCAACCCGAGAGCAGTCGGGAGCGACCAGAGGTTCAGGACCCCGATGAGTCCGACTAGTGGCGGGAGGAACACGAACAGAAGTAGCCGACGGTGTGAAACAGGCCCTCGCCACGCAGCAAGCAGGAGAGCGGCCGTGAGTAGCATGAATGGTTGGCTCAGCATATGGGCGTGGAGGTCGCCGTTGAGCCACGCAAAGAAGGGAAACTCCGTCGCGGCCTCGAATCCGCTGTCAGCCTGTGGCTCGACGGGGATGATGCGGCTTGCGTCGAAATACCAGAAGTCACCGGGTGACCAGTCGACGGTCCCGGCCTCCATGCCGACGGTCGAAACCAGCACCTCGGCAACCCAATCCGGGAGAAGCCACGCGACCAGTCGCACCGCAGTTGACAAATTGCCTGCCACACCGACAAAAAAGGCCCCAAGCGCGCCGGCAGCCCACTGCGACACGTCGTATGGCCGGGCAATGGAGGCGGCGAGACCATAGGCGGCGGTCAGCAACGTCGCGTAGAACCCTGCAAGACCGAGGTTGTAGGCGTAAGCGGTGCCAGTCCCGGTCATTGTCGCCAGCAGTGAGACAACAAGTTGGCCGCCATAGTAGTATTTGACTGGCTCATTGGCAAACCACATCGATTCCGGTGGAAGTGAGCCGGTTCGGTTGAGTGTCTGTAACAACCCAAAATCGAGGAATTTTTCGCCGCCTAATGGCAACACGGCTGGGTCAATTCCCCGAATAAGGACGATAAGCAGGAATCCGGCGACAAAAACGAGCCCATACTCCGCTGCGCGGTCGATATCAATGACGGTGTCGGTTCGCGTGGCAGTAATCGCCGAGAGAGCGAGGAGGGTACCAAGCCCGGCTAAGAGGGCGGGCCAGCCGAACGCAAGGTGACCGACTAGGTGGCCAACGACACCGAGAACCGTCAGCGCAACCGGGATAGCAAAGCCGGCGTACTCGGTTCCGGGCAAGAGCCACGCAGCGAACGGAAGAGCCCCAACACCGAGCACAAGAAACGCAAGCAGCCAGAGAATGACGAGCCCTATCTCCATTATGAGGTCTGGCGTCACGGTCGTAGTTACTTCTTTTGGCTTCTTTCTAGTCTCGTATCCGAGCGTGACAGCAGGTAGCCTGTCTTTATCGAGCAAGATGTGTGAGACGTTCCCTGTCAAGATTTATACCCACTGATTGTGTGTGTTTATTTATCACAGATGCCTAGCACGCTGAAGACAATTCAGGTTCTTCACGTCGACGACGACCCAAGTCTCACCGACTTGACTGCAACGATTCTCGAGGAGAAAAACGAGGCGTTTGACCTCGAAACGGCGTCGAGTGTCTGTGAGGCAGAACGGTACCTCAACCGAGAGCATGTGGATTGTATCGTCTCAGACTACGAGATGCCGGGACAGAACGGTATCGAGTTTCTCGAAACAGTCCGAGAGTCGTTCCCGGACCTCCCGTTCATTCTCTATACCGGCAAGGGCTCCGAGGAAATAGCGAGTGACGCTATCTCAGCCGGGGTCACTGACTACTTACAGAAAGGGAGTGGGACTGGCCAGTATACAGTGCTCGCAAACCGGATTCGCAACGCTGTCGAAGCTTACCGGTCAACCGAACTGTTGAGCGAGCGGACACGGCGATTGGAGACACTGATACGCAATCTTCCGGGGATTGTCTATCGTTGTCTCAACGAACCGGACTGGCCGATGGAAACAGTCCGGGGAGATGCCGAATCACTTGTCGGGTATTCGGCACAGGCTCTAGAAGAAAACAATGTAAATTGGGGACAAGATATCCTTCATCCCGACGATCAGACCGAGATCTGGGAGACAGTCCAAGAGTGCCTGTCTGAAGACGGTACATTCGAGGTCACATACCGTATCGTAACCAAAGACGGCGAAACGAAATGGATGTGGGAGCAGGGCCGAGGTATCTATCACAACGACGGAACGATTGAGGCGCTGGAAGGGTTTATCACCGATATTACTGACCGGAAACGCCGCGAGAACAAACTCACTCAGACTCGGTCTCGATTGAAAGCGCTGTCCGAGGGTTCACCGGATATGATTAATATCCACGACAGTGAAGGGAATATTATTGACCCCAATCCTCAGTTATGTGAACAGACCGGATACGACGAGTCAGAACTCACTGAAATGGCCGTCTGGGATCTTGACGAGACAGTCGACCCTGAGCAAGCAAAGGCATTCTGGGAGCAGATTGACACCGGTAACAGCCGGCGCGTTCAAGGGAGGTTTCGACGCAAAGATGGGTCAACGTTCCCCGTTGAGACTCATGTTAAACGAACCGATATCGATGGCGAAGACCGGTTTGTCGTTACCAGCCGGAACATTACCGAGCGTGTTGAAGACAAACGCAAACTTGAGCGCTACAGCAATACACTCGAACGCCTCCAGCGGACGACCCAACAACTCATGGAAACAACAGATACCGGCGAGGCGACCGACATCGTTCTTCAGAGTCTTGAGGATGTGCTCGACTTCGATATCGTTGCGGTCTGGGAGGCAAACGATGCACGAACACGTCTAGAGCCGGTTGGACAGTCCGAGCGGGGGGCCGAGCTGATTCCGGAGATGCCATCGTATTCACCAGGAAACTCACTCTCTTGGGAGGCGTTTGCAGAGGGTGAAATGTATGTTATCGATGATTTGTCTGATTACGAGAAGCGATACAATCCAGACACTGTCTTGAAAAGCGAACTTCTTGTCCCCTTTGGAGAGTATGGTCTCCTCAATATCGGCTCGACCGAGACTACGGATTTCTCAGAACGGGACATTGCACACGTCGAACTCTGGGCAGAAACGATAGCCATCGCGTTCGACCGAATCGAGCGCGAACGTGCCCTCCGTGAACGCGAGAATGAACTCGTTCGGCAACGTGACCGTCTTGACGAATTCGCGAGCATTGTCTCTCACGACCTTCGAAATCCGTTGAACGTTGCTGAACTCCGTCTTGATTTGGCTCGTGATGAGAACGACAACGACCATCTCGAAGCAGTTGCCAGTGCCCACGAACGAATGAGTGTCCTTGTCGATGACCTACTTACGCTGGCGCGCTACGGTGAGACACTCGACAGCACCAAGCCGGTTTCCGTCGCGGACCTTGTCGACAACTGTTGGAAGAACGTCAATACAGCACATGCTGATATCTGTATTGATAGCGACATAACTGTCAAGGCAGACCAGAATCGTTTGCAACAGCTGGTCGAAAATCTCATTCGGAACGCCATCGACCATGGATCAATTACACCGTCTGTCGACACTGTTGAACAGTGCGCGGACAACAGTTCCATAGAGGCCAACGAGAGAGCCGACACGACAGGAGAGTTGGTGGTTACTGTTGGCGACCTCTCGGATGGCTTCTATATTGAAGATAACGGGCCGGGAATTCCCTCCGAAAAACGTGAAGACGTTTTCGAGACTGGCTTCTCGACTGCAGATGGTGGAACCGGGTTTGGCCTCTCGATTGTCCAGCAGGTGATTGAGGCACACAGCTGGTCAATCGATGTGACTGAAAGTGCTGCTGGTGGCGCACGGTTTGAGATTACGCAGGTAGATATTGCCGACCGCTAACTTGTCGGTCGCCAGAAGCTAATCGGGTTCCATGGACGCCTTCGCTATCGTTCGGGGTGTGTCGGTGCATCAAACCCGCCACGAACAAGCGGCTTCGCGATATGCCGGCGGGCACATGGCGGCACTTCGTACCAGCCGTGGTTCAGCGTCCTGTTGAGGTCTCGACAAACTTTCCCGTCCCTACTGGTCGTACAGTCACGGCAACGGTAGCCAGCGTTCCGACCGGCAGATTTCATCGAGTTCCCACAGTCGGGACAGTCCGGCGTGACCTGCTCTGTTTCGACGAGGTCACGCACGGCGAACTTTTCGAGTTTGAGCGTTTGGTCACTCACTTCTCCACAGATGGTGAGTCGGTCACCAACTCTGAGAGTGCGGACATGGTCCCGGAACCGCTTTGTCGGTTCGAACGCTGCAACATCGAGATGTTTAGTCTCCGAGTCGTCGTCTCCCGGCTCCGCGACTGTAAAGAACACGTGTCCACCTTCCCGCGTTTTAGGTGGCCCAACGACTTCGGCCGGCAGCCGGTACGCCCCATCTTCGGAAACGGTTGATACTGACCCCGACTGCAGGTGTGTATCGGTTCCCTGATTGGTCACGAACATGTGGCGGCGGTCGACCGGTTCGCTCTCGATTGCTCTGGCCACGTCCCTTACTGCGTCGGGGCTGTCGCCACGGATTCCATGGAGAATCGGACACGGTGTTCGGGGAACACAGACAGCCTCATTCTCACCGCGGTCGACTGTGTCCCACACTGCCGGATACCCCTCATCGGCTGCTTCGAACAGAGAGTCGTATTCAACTTCGCGGTCGGTGCCCCACTGCTTGCGCTCTCGGTAGGAGATACACTCATAACTCCACTCATCGAAGGCCTGCCACGCCCCAACAGCAGCCAGTGCGCCGATGACGCCGCGGCCATTTGCCCGTGACCTGACCGCATATCCCAAACGGCTGGCTAGCGCCATAGCAGTACCGCGGTCGTGTTTTTTATGAATAGCATCGGCAGCAAACTCCCTTACAGTGTCAGGCACTGTCTCGGGCTCGCCGGCAGCGACGACGAGGCCCGGATTTGTCTGGTCATCGTCGATTGCTGCGTGCTCCAGTGCTGTTTCACCGAGCTCGAGTGCCCGCTCAGGGGCTACATCACAATGAATTGCGAGAGCTGCGTTCCCCCGAGTCTTGTGTTCGACCGCCGGGTTCAAGCGAACTAAAAGCGTCCGCTCGACGTGGCCTTCAGTAGCCAGCCGCTCGGCGAGCCGAGTCGCGACGTAAGTCGTACACATCCCGAGACTGCGAGAATCGGTATCGTCGAGGCCGATGACTGTCACTACCAGTCCTAGTAGCGAGTCAAACTAACCGCTTTCGAGACAAGAGAGTCGTCTGTACCATTTTACAAGAGAGTACCTCCGTTGAGCGAAGAATACAACGACTCAATTGATCTGGACTGATAGATGCTGTATTCATCAGATACAGCTACCGCTCGTTACACCACACAAGATAGAACGTACGTCTCGGTCAGTAGTCCGGCACACGCTCTCGCAGCCACAAACCGGTCAGCACAGTAGCCGGGCTTTTCACTCTTGTTCGCGCTGATTTGCCATCAGAGCCACAGCGGACGTTCTTTGGCAACTCCATCACCGCCGAAAACAGTTCATATCTGTCAGCTTTTATCGGGACTACTGAATGGAAGGCGCATATCAGGCGTCTGGTCCCTACGGTCCAGATAGAAGGGCTATTTGTTGACTCGTTCCAGTACAATACCATCCTCAAAGCGTCCTCGTTGCTCGGCCTTTTCGTCCCGTATTTCTTGTAATTCGTCGACAGAAACCCCACTGTTCTCTCGTATCGCGTGGACGACCTCCAAGATATCCGCCAACTCTTCAATGTCTCCGCTTTTTTGGTACTCTGTTACTTCCTCGGTCAATTTCTCACCAAGCCGAGTAGCGTATTCCTCGCCATCAGCGACGTATGTTGTAGGGTCTTCGTCGTTCGCTTCAATAATTTCTGGAATCTTATCCCGAACCAGTTTGTCGTACTCTTGACTCATATCTCGGCTTTTCGGACCGCAGTCATAGGTGTATTGATGCGGGGACTATTGACATCCTCCCCGCGCTAAACGGCGAGGATTCCTCGAAGGGATATTCAGGTTGCCCGTTTTCTCGGTTCTCCTGATGAATCTACCTTCTGTATGTTTCACCGAGTTGCTGATGGATTTTAGCTAAACTGTCACTCGTTGCGGTGTGGGTCCCCCCTACTGGGCAGTGGAGGGGAAAGAGCAGTGTCTGTCACCTGCTGTTTGAGATCATCAATGACAATCAAGTGAGATAAATCTCCGTCTTTGCTTCGTTTAGTCGCGTTTTATTTCAAACTGAGCAACACACTCGATTCTGGGGCCATCGTCGTCGGACTCTGTGCTTGCCATGCCAGTTATTTGGAAGGCGTAGGTCCCGGATTCGAGATCTTCGGCAATCCAGACTGTCTGCTCTTCGCTTGGGGTGGGATGTTTCTCTACACTCAAATTCCAGTTGTAGCGCCCGCCGGACTCGACGTTCTCCCAGGGTTGGATATACGCCTCAGGAGCAACATGCGACCAGCCGTCGTCGGTCTGTCGCTTGAGCGCCCACGCATACGGATTGAGTCCAAACGTCTTGTCACTCTCGTTGTGAAGCGTAATCTGGAGGTTCTCGACGGTGTTATCGTCGGTTGTTGGCTCGAACACCTGCTTGGAGATGGTCGGATATATCTGGCTGTCTGTCTCTGAGCGTGCACAGACCGTCCGGTCTACCTTATCGCTGAAACTCGGGCAGTTACTACCGACGGGCTGGTTACCGTCACCGTCTGTCGGCGTTCCTCCGGCAGGGGTATCGTTGCTGGATTCATTGCCTGCTGGCGTTCCTCCGGCAGGGGTATCGTTGCTGGATTCATTGCCTGCTGGCGTTCCATTATCGGAGTCTTGTCCACCTGATTCGTCATCGTCACCGTTTGAGATACAGCCGGCTACTGCTGCTAGTATTGTACTCCCAGCGGCACCGATGAACTGTCGACGTTGCATACTTCTCACTTCTATCTGGGATAATAAAGCACTATCAAAGAGTCAAACCATCATTTAACCCTGCCCGCAGAGTTTGACCGTTAGTTAACCGAGGTCTGTGTGATTTTGGCTGACAACTTCTTGTCACAGGGCATACCACAGAGGCAGTTCGGTTCGGACCAGAATAACACTGGGACAATAACAAAACCCCATGACAGCGGACTAACTAGTGCCACAATCTATATATGTGACGAATAGCTACTCTTCTTCAGAAACGCTATGTCCAGATCTGCACTGGTCGGTAACATCACAGCGATGCTCGAAGACGCTGGCTTCATGGTCAGCGACCGCTGTGCAATCCGGCCAAAGAGCTTCGACGTGGCCGCCCGTCGGGGCAAAGATGTGTTGCTGGTGAAGATACTGGGCAACATCGATGCTTTCGATGCCGCAACCGGTGCAGAAATGCGCCGGCTTGGCACATATCTGAATGCAACACCCATTGTCTTCGGGCTCCGAACGCGCGACGAAGAACTTGACTCCGGTGTCGCTTACTTCCGCCACGGTGTCCCGGTTCTTTCACCCGATACTGCGATGGACCTCTTTGTCGAGGGTGTCCCACCACTGGTTTATGCAGCGCCGGGCGGTCTCTACGTGAATATCGACAGTGACGTGCTCAGAGATGCTCGTGAAGACAGAGACTGGTCGCTGGGACAGCTCGCAAAAGAACTTGGTGTCTCCCGTCGGACTGTTTCGAAGTACGAGGATGGCATGGACGCCAGTGTCGAGGTTGCTGCCGTCCTCGAGGAGTTGTTTGAGGAACCCCTTACAGCGCCAGTCTCAGTACTCGATGAAGAAGAGTCTGTTAGAGACACTGAGGACCCACCGGATGGCCCCGACCCAGACGATGAGGGTCTCGTGACAGTCTTGACGCGTGTCGGCTATGAAGTCCACCCAACTGACCGTGCACCATTTAAAACTGTCAGCGAGAATGAGGGAGAACAACGGCAAGTCCTTACCGGCCACTCCGAGTTCACCAAGACTGCCGAAAAGCGTGCCCGTATCATGGCCTCCGTTGGCCGTGTCACCCGGACACAGTCGGTCTATGTCGTCGATAAGGCACACCGCAAGTCCATCGAGACAACGGCTATCGTTGAGCGAGAGGAAATAAAAGATCTCGAAGACCCAGACGAGTTCCGCAACCTCATTCTTGACCGCGTTGAAGAAGAGCCCGCATAGCTCTCACCCGACAGTATAATTCTGCCTGTCACAAAACACCGCTTGCTTAGAACAATTGGCACAGAGCCGGGCAAACAATGAGCCACAGGCGAGGCCAAGAGCAAAAACACCAGCGGAATAATCAACCCCAGCAGAACCGGGAAAATCTACAATGAGCTTCGAGACCTACGCGTACGTTTCTTCGAGATATTCGACGATATCGTCGCTCTCGGGCATTCCGTCAATACCATTTTCGGCGTCGACGAGAACTGGGACGCCGGTTTGTCCGCTCACTGCTTCGACTTCGGTTCGCTCGCTGTGGCTGCGCGGGACCATGTGTGATTTATAATCGAGATCGAGGTCGTCGAGTTTGGATATTACTTTCTCACAGTACGGACAGCCCTCTAGTTCGTACAGTTCGAGGTTTGACATCACTCAGTAGTATGGACCCAACGAATAAGAAAGGGATGGTGTTGTGCGACGCCAATACACCAGCGCAGCGGTGCGGTTTGGCTCCCTCACTCAGAACGGTCCGCATCCGCAAGAAGCTCTGAGGCGGTAAGAATGGCATCGAGTTCGACATCAATCTCAGCAAGATTCTCGCGTGCACCCTCTTCGCGGTCGACGACGACAAGCACCCTGTCCACAGTGGCTCCTGCTTCTCGGAGCGCGTTGACAGCAGCAACTGCGCTCTGACCAGTCGTCGCGATATCTTCAAGCACGACGACTTCTTCATCCTCATCAAGAGTGCCCTCGATACGGTTTCCAGTACCGTACTCCTTGGCCTGTTTGCGGACGATGACATACGGGTTTCCTGTGGCAACACTTGTTGTCGCAGCCAGCGGGACTGCTCCGAGGGCGACACCGGCAAGTTTTGTTTCGTCGATGCGATTGGCGAACGAATCGGCGATTGCGTCCAAGCAGGCGGGGTCCGTTTCGAAGAGGTATTTGTCGACGTAGTAGTCGCTCGTGCCTCCATGAGAGAGTTCGAACTCGCCGAACTTGACGGCCTCAGCCGACTGGAGAAGGTCAATAAGTGACTTGGTCATATCTCGGGACAGGCAACGGCTGGTAATGGCTCTGGCGGTCTGTGGTGGCGCATGCTGGCGAGTCATAATCACTATGGTAGCGCAGACTTGATACGTATTCGAATGAACTCATTCGGGTCAAGCGGGATTCGCGGAGTGGCTCTCCAAGAACTGGCACCCGCTGATACACTCGATATCGCACAGGCTGCAGGGGGAGTCTTTCGGGAGAGGAACGGGCGCGTTGCGGTGGGCCGAGATAGCCGAGAGACAGGGGAGATGATGGTCAATGCAGCAGCGAGCGGACTGGCAAGCGTTGGCTGTCACATCGATTGTCTCGGCGTAGTGCCGACCCCATCGCTTCAGGCATACTGCGAGCGGAGAGGTGTTCCGGGCGTGATGATTACCGCCTCTCACAACCCCCCGCAATTCAACGGAATCAAACTCATCGGTGACGATGGAGTGGAGTTAACGCGTGAGACGCTCGACCGCGTCGAAGCGTACCTTGCTGAGGAGCCGGAGCTGACGACGTGGGACCGTACTGGCGATGTTCGGACCGTCGAATCAGCAAACCAAGACTACCAGACACAACTGCTCGATGCGGTCGACCGTGAGCGAATTGCCGATGCCGATTTGACTGTTGCACTCGACCCTGGACACGGTGCTGGGTCGCTTACTAGTCCCAAACTCTTCGGTGAGTTGGGCTGTACAGTCAAAACGATAAACGCCCAACCTGACGGACGCTTCCCGGGTCGGGACCCGGAACCTGTTGCGGATAATCTTACTGACCTCGGGCAACTTGTCAGGGCGACTGACGCCGACCTTGGTATTGCGCACGACGGCGACGCTGATAGAGCAATCTTCTTTGATGAAACCGGGTCATTCGTCGAGGGCGATGCTGCTCTCGCCGCATTGACAGCCGCCCAGATTGAGAGCGGCGAAACCGTTGTTTCGGCTGTCAACGCCTCACAGCGCCTCGTTGATGTCACATCCGAGCAGGATGCTTCTCTCGAATTGACACCAATCGGAAGTACGTACCTCATCACAGCAATCCGTCAGCTCCAAACCGATGGTGAATCCGTGTCGATTGCTGGCGAAGGAAACGGCGGGATAATCTATCCAGGCTACCGCATCGCCCGTGACGGTGCGTACACAGCCGCACGGCTCTGTGAACTTGTTGCAGAGACACCACTCAGTGAACTCGTCGAGTCGTATGACGGATACGCGAACGTTCGGCACAATATTTCCTACGATGACGATTCCGAGCGCGAAGCGATGATTGCCGCAATTGAGGACACTGCTGAGAACGCCGGAGCCGATGTCGATACGACCGACGGATATCGGCTTGACTACGGCGACGCGTGGGTTCTTGCCCGCCCAAGCGGGACCGAACCCGTGGTTCGTGTCTACGCCGAAGCCAGAACTCAGAAGCGAGCCAACACCCTTGCTGATGAGATGGTTGACGCAATTGAGTCGTAACGCTGCTGGCTGGCGGGTATCCCCGTTGAGAGCGTTTCAATCTTCTTCGACGAGGTACTCATCCTGTATCGCGACAACATCGCTCGAATCTTCGCAGGCAGCATACCGCCGGAGTGGCTCATCGTTGAGGTCGAGGAATGTCTCACCCCACGAGAAATATGAGAGGACTGTTTCAGCCTGTTCACGCTCGCCAAGAATACAGAGGCCGCCAGCAAACGCCTCGACCGTATTCAATTGAAACGGTGTCCCGTAGTTAACGGGGTTGCTAGCGACGAGAAAGGGGAGCGACCGGTGGATTCCGTCGAGGTCGAATGCCTCTTTTTCAGCGGTTGTCCAGGTACAATCGAGAGCGACAAGTCGGTCGAAGTGCTCGGCGTCGGCGGGTGAAAGCGCACGCTCGGCAAAGGGGTTGAGCACAATGCCGGGCGGTGTCGAGCGTGTCGAGCGGTGTAACTCGGCGTCATTGAACCCCGCGAGTCGGCGGGCGGTGCATTTGTCGGGGTCATCGTTCCCCTCGTACCTAACGTGGAGGTCCACGGAAGGAGTACGCGATAGCAATACAATAACCTTGTGAGAACCGGTTACAACGGCTAGACCATTGCCTGTACAATTAAGTATCTAACCGGTCAACAACGAGTAATGATTGAGGAAGGGGAGACACCGTCGCCATTCGAACTCCCGGCTGTCCACAGAGACGAGTTCGAACTGGTTTCACTCGATGAGCATCTCGGTGAGGCTGTCGTCATTCTAGCGTTTTACCCTGGCGACTTCAGTCCGGCCTGTGATGGCTCTTCAACCGGACTTGGCGACCTCGATATTTTCACCATGCAGAAAGATGTCACCGTTCTAGCTCTGTCGGGAGACAGCATCTTCAGCCATCGTGCGTTTGCCGAGGAGTACGACTTGCATATCCCGTTGCTTGCGGATGTTCACGGAGAGGTCGCCGCCGAGTACGGTGTCTCTGCTGAGACAGACCGGTATTTGACCAGACGAGCAGTAGTCGTCATTGACCACACTAAAACAGTACAGTATGTCTGGGCTGCAACGGACCCGACAGAACTTCCTGATACAGACGAAATACGGAAAGCAGTTGAAAACCTCGGCAGTGACGAGACAGCAGAGGCACGCTACCGCGTTGGGCACGCTCATTACGTCGAGGGACGGCGTGCGTTTACCAGTGCCATGGAAGCATACGAGAACAACGAATGGATGCTATCGAGCGGCGATTTTGAACAGGCTCGTGAGGGGTTCGATGAAGCCCGCGACAAGTTCAACACTGCCGTCCGGTTTTCAGATAATGCCGAAGAGACGGAGTATTTTGAGCGCGCTGAGCGCAAATCAGAAGCACTCTGGCGGGCTGCAGACTGGCTCGACGACTCTGCACAGGCCTTCGCCAGCGGTATGGGCAAACAAGCCAAAGCGCTACAGCAAGACGCTGAAGGCTCGCTCGAAACGGCGCGAGATATCCACGAGCCGCCTGCCCCGGACAACCTCCCGCCTGAAGAAGAGTTGCATACGAACAGTACCGACAACTCATCTCTGTCAACGGACGAGGCTGCGGTTGACAACTCACTCAACCTCGGTGACGGTGCCGTCACTGAGAGTGGGGGGACCGATGACGCTTCCGAGACAGCGCAAGTCGCTGACGATGGGATAGCCACAGGTGATTCCACGTCCACTGCGGAAACATCTCAGCAGGCCGCTGGGACACCAGAACCTGACACAACTGAGGAAACGACGGACGACGAGCAGTCTGAAGATGAGTCCATCGACGAGTCAGAACTCGAAGCAATTACTGCAGAACTCGAAGAGCAAAATGACGGTCAGTCGGATGAACCAGACGAACCGCTGGACGAGAGCTTAGACTCTGGAGAGACAAAAACTGAAAACGACGATGAAGCCGATGTGGATGACGATGTTGAGCTAGAGTTGACAGACCCGACAGAAGGTGAGACAGACGAGAGCGACGATGACGATGACGACGACACCGAACCCGAGCTTACCAAAGATATCAGCGACGGCGACCACGGCGTCCCTGATTCTTTGTAGCCTGTCGTCTCGGTACGGAGTAACCTACTCTTTTCGTCCGGCACCGACTGCGGATTCGCCAACGGGGTCGTGCCCGTCGATTTGTTCTTTCCCGTTCATATACGGGCGAAGCGGCTCGGGAACGGTGATTGTTCCGTCGTCGTTCTGGTAGTACTCCATGATTGCGACGACAACGCGGGGAAGTGCCGTCCCGGACGCATTCAGTGTGTGCAAGTATTCGGCGGATTCGTGGCGCTCGGGGCGGTATCGGAGGCCGATTCGACGGGCCTGAAACGATTCGAAGTTCGAAGCGCTTGAAACTTCGAGCCACCGACCCCCACGGTCAGGACCGTACTCCATGTCGTCGGCGGGTGCCCACACTTCGATATCGTACGTCTTTGCCGATGCAAACGTCATATCGCCGCCACACAACAGCGTGACTCGGTACGGAAGCCCCAGACGTTCAAGCACTGCCTCGGCCTCGCTGACGAGCGATTCGAGACGTTCGTCGCTGTCTGCAGGCTCGACAAAGTTGACAAGTTCGACTTTGTTGAACTGGTGGCTCCGGACGATACCCCGGGTTTCAGTCCCGTGTTCACCGGCTTCCCGGCGGAAATTCGGCGAGTAAGCCTGATGTTTCAGTGGGAGGTCGTCCGACAGCAAAATCTCGTCGCGGTACATGTTCGTGACCGACACCTCTGCGGTGGGGCACAGCCAGAGGTCGTCACTCTCGTAGTCGTCGTCGTTGCTGTTCCCGAGGCGGTAGGCGTCGTTGCTGAATTTTGGGAGCTGTCCCGTCCCGGTCATTGAGTCGCTATTGACCGGAACCGGCGGGAATACTTCTCTATATCCCTGTTCGCGGTGTACGTCCCGCATGAACTGAACGAGCGCATGCTCGAGCCGAGCGGCGTCACCTTTCAGGAAATAGAAGCCGCCTCCGGTCACTTTTGCACCTCGCTCGAAGTCCAACAGCTCCAGCTTTTCACCGATGTCGTAGTGTGGCGATATCTCGTCTGGAATATCGCGCATCTCCTCAAACCCTGAGCGCCGGACTTCTTCGTTGTCGATTTCGCCATCTCCCGGTGGCACATCACCCTGTGGGATATTGGGCACTTCGAGCAGTTTTTTTTCGAGTTCTGCATCGAGTTCATCTGCACGCGACTCGACCGATTCGAGTTCGTCTTTGATTGTCTGGGAGCGTTCAATCGCCTCGGTTGCCGCTTCTTCTTTGCCCTCGCGTTTGAGCTCACCCACTTTGCTAGAGACCTCGTTGCGTTCTTGCCGGAGGTCGTCGCCCCGGGATTTCATCTCACGCCACTCCTCGTCGAGATTGAGAAGCTCGTCTACGTCAACGCCCTCCTGTCCACGCAATTCGAGTGCATCCCGAACCGCATCGGGGTTCTCGCGGACGAACTGCCGTGATAACATAAGTGGTGATTCACGGGCATGTTGCAAAACCATGTCGTTTGTCACTCGGAGAACTGTGGGGCCGCGTCTAAGGTCGGAACCGATAAACACGCCGACCGACAGGTGGCTGTATGGGCTTGTTTCGACGGCTCGGGGACAGCTCTTCCCGCGTCGGACTGTTTGTCGACGGGCCGAACGTGTTTCGTGAAGAGTTCGATGTCGATCTCGATGAGCTCCGGGACCTCGCTGGAGAGGAAGGAAAACGAACAATGACGCGACTATATCTCGACGAGCATGCGACGCCGAGCTTGATTCAGGCAGCGGAAGCTCGTGGGTTTGCGGTCGTGACGACAAGCGGTGACGTCGATGTCCGGCTTGCTGTTGATGCGACTGCGGCGGCCGTTGAGGATGAAATCGACATACTTGTTGTCGTCTCCCGAGATACCGATTTCAAACCGGTACTCGAAACTGCAGCGACCGCGGGTGTCGAGACGGTCGCTGTTGCTCCGGGCTCGTATGGCCGTTCTGACGCACTGAAAAATAGCGCACAGCGGGCGCTAACGCTGTAGCTATGGGGTACGTTTCTGTTTCAATTGAGACGGAAAAGAGGATTAGGCGACGTTAAACCCTTTATCACGGAGGAAATCCTCGACGCGGCCTGTGTGATTCCCCTGGAGCTCGATCTGCCCGTCATCGATAGTCCCCCCACAGGCAAACTTAGACTTGAGGTCCGAGGACAGGCTGTCCATATCGACATCGCTGGGGTCGAATCCTTCAATAATCGTTACCTCTTTTCCATAGCGGCGCTCGTCGATGCGGACAGTAATTTCCTGGGAGTCTTTGGCGACGTCTTCACAGACGCAAAGCTCCTCGGGCAGCCCACACGTCGAGCAGACTTCCGACATTACAGATTCAACGTACACAATAGACATACTAAACATTGTCGGGATAGCAGTCACCAAACACTGGTCAATCGGTATCGATAACTAATAACGTAAAAAAATAGTCGCAATTTGATAGCTTCTTACTCCTGTTTTCGGATGGTATCGACGAGAGAGACCGCCTCGTCGGCATCCGCTTTGGACGCGTCTTCGGCATACTGTGCCTGCTCGTATAGCCTAATAACGCGTCGTACGTCTTCATCGGCAGCGATATCATCGAGATATTGGCGCACTGTTTCTCCTGTTTCACGGGGGCGGTAGCGGTCTTCGAGGAGCAATAGCACACGGTCGTATGCACGTTCGATGTCTGTCACCGGGTCGGACCGACGCTGGAAGCGAACTAGCACCCGCCCGAAAAGTGACTCGGCGATGCCTGTCTGTCGGGTCCAGGCCACGGCACCGGCCAGTACAACCAGTGAGACGACGACCTGTTGGCGGGATGGCTGTGGCACACTGAACCCATCATCGCTATTGCCCTCAGTCCCTGAACCCGTGCCGACTCCAGGCCGGAGCGCTCCGTTCTCGACGGGTTGTTCGGCCGCTTCGCCGGAAATTCTGTCCGAGACATCCTGTACACCGGTGTCGGTGACATCGCCTATCCCGCCGGCTCTGTTTGTTGTAGCTCCACTGGTAGTTCCGGTTACGGTACCGCCACCGTTGGCACCTAGACTGGTACTGAGTGCTGCTTGCTCCGTACTCTGACGAGGGCCGGTGGGAGTGGGGTCAAACTCGACCCACCCAATGTCAGGGAAGTAGACCTCCACCCACACGTGTGAGTTGAGGCCACGAACCTCGTACTGGTTCTCGCTAACTCGTTCTCCTGGGGTGTAACCGGTCGCTATCCGTGTGGGGATATTTTGAGACCGGAGCATCGTTGCCATCGTCGTCGCAAAGTAGGTACAGTAGCCGGCATCCATCTCAAACAGGAAGGCATCTGCAATATCACCCTCTGGACGGTCAATTGTCAGTGAGTACTCCCGGTTCTGTTCGAGCCACTGCTCGACAGCCACTGCAGTCTCGAACGGTGATTCGGCGTTCCGTGCGATTTGCTCGGTGCGTTCCCCGATTCTGTCGGGCGTACTCTGGGGAAGTTGTGCGTACTGCTCACGGACCGACTCGGGGTAGTTCTGTCCGGCTGTAACGAGTGCCTCACGCTCAGGATCCGGTAGCTTGCTTGTGAGGTTTATTATCGTTCCCTCGCTCACTGTCCCATCGATTTCAAACCCACCATTCGGACCAACAACTATGTCACCAGTGACCGACTCTCCGACAGAAACCGGCTGCCACGCTGTCGGTAACACTGACAGTGTGGTCTGTGCCTCGATTGTCTGTGTCAGCTCTTGGGTGGGGCCCGGTGGTCCGTCGAGAGTCTTGTTGCCCAGCGGCGAGGTGTCTCCCGTTTTTACCCATCCATCTCCGGTATAGCGGTCATAGCTTCCGACCCGCCAGAGTCGTGGCTGGTCGCTGGTGACAGCAAACCGTGACTCTGGTGACAACTTGACTTCGCCGACGATATCCATACTGGTCTCAGTGATGACGCTTTCCTCTACTGTCTCTGTTTCATCATTGATGAAAGTGATTGGAGTGGCGGCTCCACCGGGAACGACGGTTATGACAAGCGGCACAAGTACCATCACAGCAAGCACTACGACCGTCTGGTCTGTTGCTCCCGTCCAGCCCGTTGCCTCTATTTCACCGAATCCGATGACAGCCCCGGCTGAAACCACACCGAGTTGTGTGACTGTTGTTCCGGCGTCACCGGTCAACACGAGATATGTGAGCATGCTGCCCCCGGCGACAACTGTGCCGACGTAGCGGCCCCGCAACACGAAATACCACGTTAGGAACACCGGTGCCGGCGTGACAGTCAACGCCCACACGTCGACTTGCTGAATCTGCAAGACAGTCTCGCCGGTCAACAACTCGATGTTGTTGTTCACGAGTAACCAAAACTCCAGGTCGGCCTCCAGTGTCAGTGCGTGCCAGACAGTCCCAGCTCCCAACAGGATGGCTCCCACGACCACTGCACCGGTGACTGGCAGGGTCCGTGAGAGCAGTGTTGCGGCGACCAGCGTGGTAAACACGACAACGTAGAACAACAGCGGATCGCCGACGGTTTCGACGATATCGTACAGGACAGAGAGAAACGACCCAAGCAACCCGACTGTCCCGACGACCGCAATTATCTGGTGTACCGGTATCTTCCCCGAAACAGCATGCAAACGCCCGCTTTTACTCATTGTGCCACCTCCGATTCAGGTGTCGTCGATTCTCCGTCGACGTGTGCACCGATACGCTCCAACAACTGGGGTATGGTAAACTCTTGGGCTCCGAGACGAGCGATAAGCTCCCGTTTAGCGTACGTTATCTCGACATCGACTTCTTCGTTGCCTAACGCCGTCAGATTGCCTCGCTTAGTTTTGGCGAGCAACTGGAGTATGTTTTCTCGGTGGGCGTCTCCTGCTCCCGGTGGAACGTGACCGGATGGTGTTGCAAGTTCAATTTTGTAGCCCGCATCGAACGCAAGGTCTGCGATGGTTGCTGCGAGACGTGCCATTCTATCAACCTCAGCTTGTGGGGCAGTTCCAACAATCGAGACGGTTTCGTCGCGTGTGGCTGGATCGAATTCGGTGACCAGAAACGTGTCGTGTTTGGCACTCGATTTCCAGTGGATATGACGCAACGGGTCGCCGGGTCGATACTCTCGTAGCCGGTCAAACTCCTGCCGTTCGGCTTCCAACTCGTCAGCAAACAAGCGTGCTAGCATTGATTCGTTTTCGACGCTGTAACGCTGGGGGAATACAGTTACTTCGGTGGTCCCCTCGACAGAAACGTCCCGTTCGAGCAAGCCAAGTGGTCCCCGAAGCGACAGCGTTGGTGGCCCAATCTGGTGGACCCCACGACCACCCAGTTCGAGGTTGTAGCTCACACTCTGTGGCAGTGTCACCTCTTGTTCAGCAGTGTCACCGTTGACCCGTTCTGGAAGCGAGAGTGAGACCGTCGATAACCCGGTTCCCGTGAGAGCGACGCTAAGCGACCGTTCCTCTCCGGGAAATCCCGGCTCGACCGACGACAGCGAGGCGGTCGGTGGCTCACGCCGATAGACCAGCACCGCACTCACAACGAGCGCAGTCAGCGTCGGCGCAGCGATTGCGTTGAGCGCGCGTGCGCCGGAGACAAGCCCCATTCCAACCGCAAGGAGGACCATCATGACTGCTACGCGCCCACGACGTGTCAGCTTCATGCTACTCGGGGTCAACGCTGTTGAGTGCTTCTCGTAGAAGCGTTACGCTGTCGTCGTCACGACCTGTCCGGATGCGATGATTCAGGACGGGGACAACTTCTTCCTGTACGTCGTCCGGAACAACGTACTCCCGGCCAGAAAGGAGTGCACGACCCTGTGTGGCCCGAAGTAACGAAATCGTTCCACGCGGGCTCACACCCAGACTGGCGTGTGTGCGCGTATAGTTTGCCAGCTTTGTCGCATACTCTCGGATATCGCGTGCGACAGTAACCTCGGCAGCACGTTCACGTGCCTGTCGGAACTCAGATAGGGACACGGCGGGCGTGAGGTCATCGATGGGGTGATGTCCCACCACGCGGTCGAGCATCTCGACTTCTTCGTGGTGGTCAGGGTACCCGAGACTTACTGTCTTCATAAAGCGGTCGAGTTCAGCCATCGGAAGTTCATACGCTTGGTCACCCTCGACGGTATTTTGTGTGGCAATAACGGTGAATGGGTCCTCAATGTGGTGTGTCTTACCGTCGATGGTGGCCTGTTGTTCTTCCATCGCCTCCAGAAGGGCTGACTGTGTTTTTGGCGGTGCGCGGTTGATTTCGTCGCCCAGCACCACGTCGGCAAATATTGGTCCCGGTCGAAAATCAAATTCCTGTGTCTGTTGGTTAAACACGTTGACGCCAGTCACATCGGACGGCAAGAGGTCGGGAGTGAACTGAACACGCTTGAACGTCCCGCCGAACGAGCGAGCGACTGCCCGTGCAAGCATCGTTTTTCCGACACCGGGGACGTCTTCTAGCAAGACGTGTCCACGCCCTAGCAGTGCCGTCATAACGTGTTCAATCTCGTCACGCCCGCCGACTAGGACCTGCTCGACGTTCTCGACAACATCCTGTGCGAGTTCACTTGCAACGGCGACGCTCATCTCCGGCGTCTCTCGATTCTCCTCTGTTTCTTTGAGGTCTGTCTCGGAGTTCGTCATAGCTGACTTGCTTTCGCATCGATAATCACAAACTGTGCAATTTGCTATCGTAGTACTACGTTAGATAGCCCCTTACAATCCAAGACAAGTAAACGTGCTGTCTTTAGTGTGAATTTGTCACACACTGTGGGTTACGTCTGTCATCTGTCTGACGAGGCATTATGAGGGGCCAAAGGAATCTAGAGGATACCTGCGTATGGCTGAAACAACTCATATTACTGTCGCCGAAACCAGTGAGGGTCCCGGCGGGAGTGCTCGACCCGGCGATGACGTATCCCTCCCAGTCGTCGAGTTACTGACTGGTCGTGGCTTTGTCACTGGGAAGAGTGGCTCCGGCAAATCCAACTCTGCAAGCGTTCTCGCGGAGAATCTGCTCGACAACGAATTTGGGCTGCTCATCGTCGATATCGACGGGGAGTATTACGGACTCAAAGAGGAGTACGAGATTCTCCACGTCGGCGGTGACGAAGAGTGCGACATCCAGGTGACGACCGAGCACGCCGAAAAAATTGCTTCGCTTGCACTCGAACAGAACGTTCCCATCATTCTCGACGTGTCGAGCTACCTTGACGAAGATGAAGCAGAAGAACTGCTGACTGCAGTCGCCCGCAGCCTGTTTGCCAAGGCAAAAAAGCAGAAACAACCGTTCCTATTGCTGGTCGAGGAGGTCCACGAGTATATTCCTGAACGTGGGTCTGTCGGTGAGTGTGGCAAGATGCTCATCAAAATCGGTAAACGCGGCCGAAAGCACGGGCTTGGGATCTGTGGCATTAGCCAGCGGCCAGCAGATGTAAAGAAAGATTTCATCACGCAATGTGACTGGCTTCTCTGGCACCGCCTGACTTGGAACAACGACACAAAAGTTGTCCGCCGGATTCTCGATGGCGAGTACGCCGATGCTGTCGAGAATCTCGATGACGGTGAGGGATTCCTGACGACAGACTGGTCAGAGCGCGTTCGCCGGGTTCAGTTCCACCGCAAGAAGACCTTTGACGCCGGGGCAACGCCCGGACTGGACGATTTTGAACGGCCAGAGTTGAAAAGCGTCAGTGACGACCTCGTCTCTGAGTTGACCGAAATCAGCGAGGAACAGGCCGAGCGAGAGAATCGAGTCGAAGAACTGCGTAGTGAACTCGACAAAAAGAACTCTCGTATCGCCGAACTCGAAACCGAGTTACAGGATGCTCGCGACTTGCGCCGGATGGCCGACCAGTTTGTCGACGCATTGGTTGACCAGGTTGAGGGAGCGGCTCCCGGCCGGACGGAACGTGAGCGTATGCGCCGGGAACACCGACCGGAGGCAGAACCGCCCAGCGAACAGACCACACTACCGGAAACCGAAGTGGCTGTCCAACCCGGTCCTGGGACGAACGGCGACACAACGGCTGTAGATATGGCAAGCCAGAGCGATGTCCTTTCAGCTGTGATGAGTGCTGAAGATGGGGACGACGTTGCAGCTGAGGGAGCCAACGCGGACTCTGAACAGACTGAAAAGAGCACTGAATCGTCTCTATCGACAGGAACAGATGCGGAGACATCGGCCGGGCTTTCGACACAGATGGACGACTCTACATCGGTGGGTGAGCGTTCGACAGCCTGCGAGACAACACCACAACCGGAGGGAGAAGAAACGACACCACAACCGGAGTTTAGCGATGACGTTAGCGGTGACCGCGGTGTCAGTGCGGACGATATTCTCGGTGAGTTGCGCTCCATGTCTGAAACAGGTGACGAGTGGCCGGAGTCATCACGAACCTCACGCGAGGAAATCGAGTCGGAAATCCGTGACGACGCGGAACTGATTGATGACGGCGAGGACAGCGAGGACGGCGAACCGCTTGCGGTGAGAGAATGCAAGGCTGATATTGGCGCACTTGAGACGAAGACACGGAAGATGCTTGCCTTCTATCGCGAGTTCGGACCAAGTACGCCGCTGAACGCGCACTTTGCAGCAGGCGGCGACGGGAATCGCACCAACGCCTACGCCCATAATCGGGAGCTCCGGACAATGGGACTCGTCGAACACGTTGGCCGAGGGCACTACGACTACTGCTTGGAGCAACGATTGGCCGACGACGTTGACGGTCACACCGACCAAACGACTATCGACGCTTACCTCAGAGAAATCGAAGAGACAACCGACATCTGAGCACTTCTTTTTCTGGCAATCTCAGCATTCAACCGAAGAACACTCTTGTCGCGAATTACCTGTTCAATCAGCGTCGAAGCTGTAATGCCTGAGCCAAACCGACGACGAAACTCAAACCGAAACGCGTGCACGGGAGATTAGTCTTGACGGTGCCTTTGCCATCTCGCTTGGACTGATGGGTAAACAATCTTGTACTTGGCCTCTCACTCGGGTAGGGCTGTGGCATCGCTATGGGCACTGGGCTGATGAGAACCTGAGAGACTTGTTGTCGATGTAGCTCTCTAACAGCAGCTGTTACTCGATAAGCGATTCCAGTGCTGCCTTGGGGTCATCAGCCTTTGCGACACCGCTGGCCAGCAAGACCCCATCAGCGCCAAGTTCCTTGGCCGATGTAACGTCTTCTCCAGTTGAGATACCCGCACCACAGTATACATCGACTTCGGGGTCGACACGCTCAACAGCAGTGACAGCATCTCGAACGATATCGGGGTCAGCTTGGCTGACTGGCGTTCCAGTCCCAATGAGCTCTGGTGGCTCGACAGCAACAGCGTCTGGACCAAGCGACGTGGCAGCAGCGATTTGCTCAGGGTTGTTCGCACAGACGACCGTTGACAGCCCGGCGCGGTCGGCGGCGTCGAGGCTGGCATCGATCTCTGCCAGTGTACGCCGGTTTTCGGAGTGGTTGAGTAGTGTCCCGGTCGCGCCCGCGTCGGCTGGCGCTTCGGCAAGTGTACTTCCTGTA
This sequence comes from Halovenus rubra, assembly GCF_026586665.1. Classification (GTDB taxonomy): domain Archaea; phylum Halobacteriota; class Halobacteria; order Halobacteriales; family Haloarculaceae; genus Halovenus; species Halovenus rubra. The sequence goes on along the minus strand of NZ_JAODIY010000048.1, from coordinate 59,510 downwards.
TGGCTTCCATGTTCGACAGGGCTGACATGCTGTGCCCATGTTTCGATGCCCGTGTCGGCGACTCGTTGGATGTGGGCTGCCTGTGGAGCGATTGCGATATCGGCGTCGTGCTCTGTTGTGACTGTGTCTGCCGCCTGTGCAATTTCGACTGGGTCACACGGGTACGCTTTCAGATTGATGAGGATGAACATACCCGAGGGAGTGGTCGGGCCGGCCAAATAGGTTGCGTGTTGCCACCGTTGTGACACTCTCTATTGTGGGCATTTTTCTGACCCTCGTGAGGAGCGCGGCTGATACTCTGTCAATACAGCAAAGAAAGCTGACTAGCACGTAACTGTACAGTAACACGCCGCTCAAAGTAGCTCTCGTGAGTATTGAGTGGACATTATTAAGCAACCACCGCAGAAATCCCCTCACAAATGCCACAAGATAGCGACGAACAACCGAGAGCGCAATTTGAGAACCTCTCCGGAGTGGCGACCAGACGAACGTTCCTGACTACAGTCGGGGTCGCTGCTTTGTCTGCACTTGCAGGCTGTCAGGGGAGTAAAGACACCGAGGAGACGGGTAACGAAGACACCGACGAGAACGAACTGGGAGGTGTCGCCTCTGACGAAAACGACACACCGGAACCACTCGACCCGCCTGAAGGGACCAGTGAGGACGGTATCGAGGACACTGAGAAACTCGTCGACGCGACGCGGACGGCGCTCACAAAAAACAGCTACGCTATCGAGCAAGAACTTGTCAACACAACTGACGGGGAGCAGACGCTCCATGTTACACAGCGGCGCACAAGCAATCTCGATTCGAACAAACGGCTCCTTGTGTTTGATGCTGCTACCGAGACAAACCGGTTGTATATCGAAAACGGAACGCAATTTATCCGGAGCACGTCGGATGACGAAACGACCACGCAAAGCAGGTCATTTCAGGAGGATTTCAGGGCGACCCATCCACCAGAGATGCTTGGCGGGGGTGAAAGCCTCGGCGGTATCCTCCGGACCGGAGCATTCGCGTCTCCCGAGACGGTCAGTAAATCCGGATTGCTCCTCCTCCAGTTCGAACTGGACTCGGTTGACGAATCTGAGATATCTGGCACGGTGACCGAGGAGACAGCGACAATCTTCGTCGACACCAACAGTGTTGTTCACAAGGCGACCCGATCTCTTGAAATTGAGGAAGACGCTCAGACAGTCACGCTTGACCAGTCGTTTGTCATTCATCAACTCGGAGATGTTTCGGTCGAACGTCCCGACTGGGCCGACAAAGCAGCCAAAGAAAATAGGTAACGAGACGGCCAGGGACCAAGCAGTACTGATTATTACCCTCGGCCCAATCTCCAGCCATGGAACGTGACCTGCCAGCACTCGGTCTGGGCACCTCGGGCAACACTGACCCCAATACCTGTCAAGAGACTGTTACAGCCGCCCTCGATATGGGGTATCGCCACATCGATACCGCACAGATGTACGACAACGAGCGTGCAGTCGGCGAGGGTATCCGCCAGAGTAGTGTCGACCGCGAGGAGGTCGTGGTCGCCACAAAAATTCTCCCAGAAAATCTCGCATACGAAGACGTACACTCGACGGCCCAGGAGAGTCTCGACCGTCTCGGCGTTGACGCTGTCGACTTACTATACGTCCACTGGCCGATGCAGGCGTACGACCCCGAAAAAACGTTGCGTGCGATGGATGAGCTCCGTGAGCAAGGAGTCACTCAATCTGTCGGTGTCTCAAATTTCACACCGGAGTTGCTCGATGATGCCCGGAAACGCCTTGATTCCCCTATTGTCGCCCATCAGGTCGAATGTCACCCGTTACTCCAGCAAGACGCCCTCCGAGCCGATGCTCGCGAGCATGGCTACTCTCTTGTCGCCTACTGCCCGCTCGGGCAGGCGTCGATTACACACCCAGTACTCGAAGAGATTGCCGACAAACACGACACGTCGGTTCCGCTCGTCTGCCTCGCCTGGGGGCTTGCACAAGAAACGGTGGTTCCAATCCCGAAAGCGACTGGCGACCACATCCGCCAGAACTGGGATGGACAGCAGCTTGAACTCGACGACGAAGATCTCGACCGAATCGCGAACATCGAGCAGAAAGAACGACTACTCGACCCCGAGGGTGCCGCCTGGAACCGGTAGTTTCCTTTCAGTCACTACTTACTCCTTCATCCGAAGCGGTGTCGTCGAGTCGTCGCCTGAGAACGTAGCTCGTGGTGCCTGCGCCCGCCAGTGCTGTGAGTGGACCAAACCCTGGGCCGTCGTCATCGGCTGGACTTGCTGTTTCAGTCTCGTCGGGTGTCGGCTCGGCCGTTTCGGTGGCCGTTGGCGTGGCTGTTTCAGTCGGTGTCTGCTCGTCGGGACGCTTGGCGAATTTCGTAGCGATGGTTGACCCGAACGTTGCTTCCTGTTTGCCGTTTTGCAGACAATCAAACCGATACCCCAACGCGTTATACAGGAGCTGGTAGCCAAACAGCGTCAGCGAGTGGTCGAACAGTCCAAATGGATGGAGGTTTCCTTGCTCGGCCGGCGGGAGAAGCGACCCTAACAGATGGACGCCGACACGCTCTGCCTGTACTGGAAGGCTTGCAAGCCTGACTGCAGCGTCGCGACCAGTATGTACCTCGACAGCTTCGCCGAGTGCAAAGTCTGAGACGCTGTATTCTGGAGATTGCCCTCTTTTATATCCGAGCCGTGGATAGTTCCACGGTTCCTGGATAGAGCGCCCGCGGGTCGACTTGGACCCTGTATTGTCATCAAGAAGTTGCTGTGTCTCCTCATCACCGACTTCGTAGCTGGGAAACCTGTTCTCGGACCGGGAAACGCTCTCCTCGTCGACCGATTCGAGACCGGCTATATCGAGTCCAGCAGCGACTTCGACTCCCGCATCGGTCAACACGAGATTCCCGCCAGCCTCGACATACTCCGTCAGCGCCGTCAGGAACGCCGTATCGATACTGTCGTCATGACAGACCACGAGGTTATCGTACGTCGGAGTGCCATCTGCAACCAGTGTACCGCCGCGAATCTCGTCGGCACCAACCGGTTCAACAGGTGCGTCAGCGTAGTCGGCAAGCGTTTCGAAGACTGACAGCGGTGTCACCTCGTACTCCTGTTGCTGGTAGCCGAATACCGCTTCCGGGTCGGGTGTGTTTTCGGTTGCGGTCAGCTGTGTGGTCCCTGCATCAATCGTCCCTTTGCCGCCGAATACTCTGGTCTTGTGAACATACTCGCCACCGACCGGGCTTGCTGTGCCAACGCCACCGGCAACCGCTTCCCCCGCTCCGACGTAGGACAGGTCAGCCGAGGACCGGGTGAGACTGTCACTTTCGAGGTAAGCGGTCGACCGCTCCCCGGTTGCCACTGCCCCATCTACTTCGTTGGCTGCCTGTCTGATTGTCGTCTCGATTGCGGTCCCGTACGCCTCGAGGTGAAAGCGGGTTATCTCTGGCAGGAAACTGACCCGCATGTCTTCGGGAAAAGAGTTGGCGAACACGATTTCGAGTGTCAGTGCTGTCGCTCCAAGACCGCCTTTCGACTCTGGGGTGACTGCCCAGCTATCGATAGCACCCGTTGGCGTGTAGCCGAACAAATCCAATGCTGACCCGTACTCGAACAGGGTCTCCGGTGTCTCACAGAACCCGTTGTACTGGCAGGCATCCTGATTCTCGTAATCCTCGACTGCAGTCTCAAACGTGTCTTGCCACCTGTCAACCGACCCGAGTGAAGATTCTATATTCCGTTTCAGTGTACGGTTGAGAAGTTCCATCCCAGCCCGGTCACTGGGTGTCCCACCAGCGGGTGTCAGCGAAGCGATTGCACTCGAATTTGCGTACATCCCGTGTAGGTCTAGCAGATACTCGACGTTCTCGTAGGTCCGGAGGTGGTCGACAACGGCGAGTGTATCGGGTGTTTGCTCGCTACTGTTGTCAGGAACGTCGTCGTCTACGTCGCCGATATCATCATCGACGAGGTTTGACCCATCTGGCTCCCCCGGTGCATAGCTCGGCAGAATCCAGCCCGGGACGGGATACTGACGGTTCGGGTCAAGCCCCGCAGCATTGAAACGACGGAAGTCCGGCGGCTCAGTCGGATTATCGTATATCGGCTCCCTGACAACCCAGCCACCGGGGTTGGGGCTGACAAAGAGAAGCACAAACTCCGAGAGAAGCTCTTCGATGTCAGCTCGCTGTCCGTCCAGTATCTCTTCGACAAATCGGAGGCCGGCCTCGATTCCCGCGCGTTCGTCGCCGTGAACGCTCATCATAAAGACCAGTTTCTCCTTCTCGGCGAATGTGGCCGTATCACCGATGTTCTCTGTGACCTCGAGTGTCCAGACATCGCGTGGGTCTGTTGTTTCTTGATAGAGATTCTCGTGTCCGGGTCCGTTCCCGTGAGTCCGGACGTTCAGACGGTCACCATGGCGCTGTTCGAGAAACTCGACGCCGGAGCGAGCCTCTTCTAGCCCGATGAAATCGACACTATCCTCGGGGTCAAGGAAGACACCATCGCCGTACTTATCGAGTTTCCAGAAGGGGTTGGACCCGGGCGCGTACTCGACTTGTTCGGTCGGTTCTGCCTCGACGACTGCTCGTGCGTCCTTGGGAACCAGTTTTGCGTAGGCAGCGAGGTCAGCTTCATGACTCCGGTACGATGGCACGTGTTCCGCGAGTACGTCGTATCCAGAGTCGTCTGTGAACGTGACCAGCGTTGGAATTGTGTGGTCGTCTTCGACGTTGTTCAACAGAAACTCGTAGCGCGGGGTCGTTTCTACAGCTGAAAACGACCGGCTCGTAGCGGTACCAGTCCCGAGGACTGCACCGGCAGCCCCAGCGGAGAGGGCGGCAAACTCTCGGCGGGAGATGGAGGGATTTCCCATATATATCTATGGCTAAATATGCAAATAAAGGCTGTTGTTGCTGAGAGCTTCGCAGACCAAGATGGGAAGATTTGTACTCGATGGACTGGTAGTTTCTGGCAATGGAGACGCCACTGTGGACGGAGCAACATGCCCCCGCGCTGGATGAGTTGCCCCAAAAAGAGGTTAGGGACAACCTCGGCCGCGCGCTCGAAGAACCGATGAATCTTGTTGTCCACGGGCCAAAAGGAAGCGGCAAGACTGCAGGTGTCCGTGCGCTTACGCGGGAGTTACACGACAAACCCGACGCCGACCGAGTCGAAATCAACGTTTCGGATTTCTTTGACTCGACAAAAAAAGAGATCAGTAAAGACCCACGCTTCTCGCAGTTTATCGACTCCAAACGCCGCCGCAACTCCTCGAAAGCGGACCTCATCAACCACGTCCTCAAGGAATCAGCGGCCAACATGCCAGTCACCGGCGAGTACAAGACTGTGTTGCTCGACAACGCCGAGGGGATGCGTGAAGACTTCCAGCAGGCGTTACGTCGAGTCATGGAACAGTACCACGAGGTAACACAGTTTGTCATCGCTACCCGACAGCCCTCCGCCCTCATCTCGCCGATTCGGTCACGGTGTTACCCTGTTCCGGTCCGTGCACCGACGCAAGACGAACTAATCAGCGTACTCAAAACAATTGTCGAACGGGAAGATGTCCCATACGACGAGGAAGGACTAGAGTACGTTGCCGGGGCCGCAAGCGGCGACCTGCGAGAGGCAATCCTCTCAGCCCAGACAACCGCCGAACAGAAAGACGAACTGACGATGAGTACCGCATACGAAGTGCTCTCTGCAGTTGATACCGACGAGCGCGTTCAGGAGATGATTGCCGATGCCGAAGCCGGTGACTTTACTGACGCACGCTCGACACTTGATGAACTACTCATCGATGAAGGGTACAGCGGTGCGGAGGTACTCGAATCGGTGCTTGATGTCTCCCGGTCGCGGTACACCGGTTCGGAACTTGCCACCGTTCATCAGCTTGCCGGCGAAATAGACATGGATATTGCCGATGGGACAAGCGACCGGATTCACCTCTCGCGGTTTTTGGCGAATCTCGACGGTGGCGTCATAGCAGACTGACTCAGTCTTGTGGCTGGTGCTTGCTGGTAGACGTCTGTTTTGCCTCGACTGCGCGCTCTTTGAGCCGGTCGACTCGTGGAATTTCAGTCACGTTTGAGAGGAGAACACTCGCGGTGACTGTCGATCCGTTCGGCCGTGGCTCGTCGCCCGCAAACACCTCGGCTGCGTCACTCTCTTGTTCGAGCCAGTAGCGACCACTCTCGAAGCCTTTCCGTGAAATTTCCTCCGCCGGCCCGGAAACGAGCAGGAGCCCACGGTCTGTACTTGACATCTCACAGGGGGTTGTCAGGTTTCGCGTTGTTGCCTCTTGGACGAGGTCCTGTGTTCGCATCGCAAGCGTCGTCGTCGTCCCATCGTCTTCAGTCTCATCACCGTTCCGGAACAGCGAGACGATTCGGTCAAAGAACCCGCTGTCTTCTAACTCGACAGTTGCCTGTCCGATTACCGAAATACCACCGCTATCAAGTGTCTTTATCAGGTCGCTTGAGTCCAGCGTGTTCTCGGCGATGTCGGCATCCGCAAGTTCATTCAGCCCAAGCATTGCGCTTACTCGTTGGGCAAGCCCATCGTTCAAACTGTCATACGCTGTTTCAAGGGTGTCGGCGCTGTCGTGCCACGCGTCATTATCAAAGAGGATGACGCTGTCGGCAAGGCGAACAAATGACTGAAGCGATTCGGCTGCGTTTACGATGTGTTGGTCGGGTTCGCCGCCGTCAGGAAGAACGCCGATAGCATACACTGGAATGTCGGTCAGCGTCTGGAGGCTCTCCAGGATAACCGCGCCGAGGCCACCGCCGGTGCCTCCAGCGAGCCCACCAACGAGTACGACTGCGTCAAGTTCGTGGAGTTTGAGCTTGTCGAACTCTCGGTGAAGTTCGTTGCGGTCCTCACGAGCAACTGAGACTGCAAGCTCGATATCGCCGTCGACACCTTCCCCGCGGATGTCGGGATGAGTGTCGCCGACAAGGATATGTCTGTCCAGCGGAATATGGTCCATTCCCTCGAACGCCGAGCGGTCCGTATCGAAGGCGAGAAGGCTCCCGTTCGAAAACGACCGACCGGTTGCAGCTTCCTCCTCATGGAGTCGGTCAACGATTCGGCCTCCTGCACCCCCGACGCCGACGAGTGCGAATTTCATATCGGTATCACCGTACTGACCTCTCGGATACTGTCGTCACGGTTAGACAACCGGGTCGAGTTCGTCATCGTCATCCGTGATGAGCTCCTCGATTTCTTGCTCACGGACTGCGTCAAGTTCCTGAATCTTGTTCTGTGCGTCGACCGCTTGGTCCTGAATCTCATCGACACGCGGGGTCTCAGTCACGTTCGAGAGCAGGACGGCCGCGGCCAGTTCGGTTGCATTCTCTCGTGGGTCGTCGCCGGCCAGTACCTCGACGGTATCTGCGGTGTCTTCGAGCCACTGGCGGGCGCTTTCGAGCCCTTTTCTGGCGAACATCTCTGGGGGACCCGAGATGACTACCAATACGCGGTCGGCACTCGATACCTCACAGGGAATCGTCAGCCGGGAGTTAACCGCACGGCGGACGAGGCCCTTGATTTTTGTCGCGTCGGTTGCCTCATCAGCGTTGAACTCTTCGTCGTCTTCTCGGAACCGTCCGATAAGCCCTTTCTGTGCGTCGACTGGGCTCGAAGCATAGCCAATCGAAGAGATACCGCCGGTATCAAGCGTCCGCATGATGTCACTGGAGTCCATCACGTTCTCTGCGACGTCTGTATCGTCTTTCTCGCCCGCAGCGAGGAGTGTGACGATACGAGTCGCCAACTCGCCGTTCATCTCGTCGTACCCTTCTTCGATGGTCTGGTCACGAGCGCGCCAGGCGTCGTTATCGAAGGCGACAAAATTGTCGACTTTCGTAACGAACGACTGCAGTGACCGGGCCGCGTTCAGTGCGGGACGGCCACCCTCGTACTCGCCTGGGAGAACCCCCAGTCCATACACCGGTTCATCGTACATCTTCTGTAGTTCATCGATGACGACTGGACCGGCACCGCTGCCGGTACCGCCACCGAGACCGGCGGAGACGAGAAGGGCGTCTACGTCGTGAATTTCTACGTCGTCGAACGCCCGGCGAATCTCCTCAATCTCGGTCTTTGCGACATCAGCGCCGACTTCGACATCGCCGCCAACACCGTGGCCCTTTGCCCCTTGATGTGTATCGCCGATGAGGACACGCCGCTCCGGTGGAATAAAATCCGGTTTGGCAAGGTCTGTCCGGGCGGTGTTGATTGCCATTGCGTGTCGACAGAGGCTTCGATTCGTCTTATCTTCGAACTCCAGCATCCGGTCAAGAATCTTTGTGCCGGCGTTACCGACACCGATTGTTGCAAGCTTCATAAGTGTGGATTGATGTTGGGTCTGTTGAGTAGCGAGGTATGTCTGTGTTTCGGCCGTGTCTGCCACGGGGTTGCACTCTGTTGAGGTCCAGTATCTCCTCCTATTTGAATCTGTGTCTGACGCACCTGCTGGCGCTTCGATTAACACCGACATTCTCTCGGTGCCAATTGGGTCACCCTCTGCTCACATCGTTGGCTGCATGCGCTTTCTTTGCTGCGACACACGAACTATCTGTAACTTGTCAGTATGAGAGTATCCAGTGAATATAAACCAGCTGGCATCTTGTACTCGGGTATGTCCGTAGAGAAAACTACTACCCGCGCCGAGACTGTCCTTGATGAAGTACAGTCGGTAGTCGTCGTCGACCGGTCGGTTCTGAGAGAGCTGCTGGCCGGCGTTGTCGCCCGGGGCCACGTCCTACTTGAGGACGTTCCCGGGACCGGAAAGACGCTGACTGCCCGGTCGCTGTCGACTGCTCTCGGCCTTGACTTCTCCCGTATCCAGTTTACGCCCGACCTCATGCCCTCTGACGTGACCGGCTCCTACGTCTTCGAAGAAGGAACTGGCGAGTTCCACTTCACCCCCGGCCCCGTGTTTGCCAACATTGTCCTTGCCGATGAAATCAACCGTGCACCGCCAAAGACGCAATCTGCGCTGCTGGAAGCGATGGAAGAAAGACAGGTTACCGTCGACGGCGAAAGCCACAAACTACCGGAACCGTTTATCGTCATCGCGACACAGAATCCCGTTGAGCAGGAAGGCACATTCGAACTTCCAGAGGCGCAGCGCGACCGGTTCATGGTCAAAACATCGTTGGGGTATCCCGATGAAGCGGGCACGCGTGAACTTATCGACCGCCGCGCACAACGGGACCGTCCCGACCCAACTGTCTCACAAGTCATCGACAGTGAGACCGTACTGGAGGTACAGAAGAGCCCTGAGACTGTCTCTGTTGACGACCCGGTCCGAGACTACATTGGCGCGCTCTGTCGAGCAACCCGCACTGACGGACGCGTTCAGGTTGGCGTCTCCCCTCGTGGCGTCCAACGGTTGTTTGAACTTGCCCGTGCCCACGCTGCTATCGAGGGGCGATCCTACGTCGTTCCTGATGATATAAAACACGTTGCTCCCGCCGCACTCGCACATAGACTGGTCCTCGATCCCGAGGCGAGCGTCCGCGGTATAGACCCAGCCGATGTTGTACGATCTGTGCTTAATTCCGTTGACGTGCCTGCGATGGAGACTCCGGCTGAGAGCGCTACCGACGCAGGAACCTGAGAAGCCCCACTGTCGCAACGAGCGCGCTGACCAAGCCGACTGTTGATGGGAGTGAAAATGTTGGTGCAACGAACATCGCACACAGGTACCCGACGACTGCCAACACCATTCCGATAATGATGACGCTTCCCACGTAGGCAACGTGAACGAGTTGTGGCTCTGGCATTGTGGCTCGTCCGCCGACTTCTGCTGTAACCGTGGTCCCGTACTGCCCAATCGCGTACGTAAATAGTCCGCCACTCAGTGCGAGGACAGTCCCGAGTTCGGAGCGCCCAAGCGTCGCCGTTCCGCCGACACTAGCACCGACGGCAAGTGCTCCAACAAGGCAGAGAGCTCCGAGAACTGCTGGAAGTTCTTGTCTTGCCTTCTGGGTAAGGTTAAAATCTGCAAACACTACTCCCAGCCAGATACTGAGGCCGGCAAGCACGAGCAGCGTCGGCACAAGAAACAGTTGTTCTGCTGAGGCTCCAAGAAGTATGCCTCCGCCGATAATGACAGTCACGCTCATTATCGTCCCTACAATGATACCCGCATCTGGGTTCTGCCCGTCTTCTTTGCGATGCCACGATATTCGTACGAACAGCGCGGCAACCGTGATACCCAATCCGAGGGCAGAACAGGCTGTCAGTAACAGCCTGACAACTACCGTATTGAATATGTTCGTAACAACCCAGTCAGCGCCGACAGACTGGAGCATCCAGATGAGTGCGATGAACGACCCTGTGACGAGGACGGTAGCGAGCAGAAATTGCCGTCTCATTGTCACAATCCTGTTTCGGTTCCCCGGTGACGATATGGCGGCAGCTGGCGTCGCATAGGCCGAGAATACCAGTATTTGTGCCGAGAGCATAATGGCGGCCACGAGTTTCCCCCAACTGCCTCCGGTGGTGTAAGTGACTGTCTGAACTATGGACTCGGTTGAACTCGGGGTTGTGACCGACAGACTGAATCCGACAAGTCCCGCGGCCGTGAGCGCCCCCACGAATGCACTGAGGAGTGCTCTTGATGCCGCTTCGTGGGAGACGCTGTTGGTTACTGTCCCGACGACACCTGCTCCGAGTAACGTGGCGACGACAGCAGCAACACCACTATACACTGAACTGGAAACCACAACATTGCCGCCGAGCGTCGAGATAGTGACTCCAGTTATCATCACGCCAACCAATCCAACAGCGATACTAAGTCCCAGCGGGAGAATCGCCGCTCCCAGTGTGGCTCGCTCCGGGCAACCAGTGAGACCGACAACGCTGACTCCGACCAACACCCCAGCGATAGCAGCGCCGATAATGGCTGGCTCGTGTAGTGCCAGCCCACTGATAGCGATAGCGACGCCAACAATGAGCGTATTGCGTGTTGTTCGTGGCAGTTCATCCTCATTGCGAACAATACTCATATATGTGACACCTCTGATACAACCTTATTCAGGACAATACCAATTGGGTCGCCCATATCCCAGTCGACGACGTGTGAACCTGTTTGGCGTGTCTCTGTAAGTCGTGTCCGACGCTGGATAGCGGTCAGTCGGCCGGCTGTATCTTTACGACCGGTCGCAATATCCGGTGAAACGACACAGACGGGATAGCCGTGTTCTCTGAGTTGCTTGACCAAATCCACAGGATAGTCATCAATGAACGACGAAAACAGGATAACCTGTGCGTTGCTCGGGAGCAAAGACGGAATCACAGTGAGCGGTTCGCCCCAGCGTGTCTGGACGTGTTGCTCGGTGTCTTCTGTCTGTTCTCTGATTGCGTCAAGCAGTGATGTCGCTGTGGTCCGGGTTTGGCCGTCGGTTCCCGGCTCCACGAACCGATGGGAGCGGTTGTTGAGGCTGACGACACCCGTTGGATACCCATTGTCGATGACGGCGTCGAACGTCCGTTCGGCGGCAGCGACTATCAGGTTCAGTGCGGGCAGATGGTCGTCCGACGGCGCACGCTGTTGACTCCGCCGGCTATCCACGAGACACACCACTCGCGTCGCCCGTTCGGCTCTGAACTCAACAGTTGCAAGTTCTCGACTGTTCGCGTACCGTCGCCAATCTATCGAGCGGACTGAGTCCCCGGGCTCGTAGTCTCGGACAGAGTAGAATTCGACTCCGTTACCGCCATCGTTTGTCGGTATCTGACCGGCGAAATCGTTGGTCCCTTGATCTATCGGCACGTTATCAACGAACGCCAAGCAGCCAAGTTGTGCATCACCTGCGACAGGCTTTGTTTCGGTTTGTTGGCCGACCGCACTGGGGCCTCGACTCCGGACCGTTGCATCTCTAAAGGCGTGTTCACCGCGACGCAACTCGATTTCGTATTCGATTGTTGCGGTTTCGTCTGGGCCGAGGCTGTAACAGCCTCGCGGAGTTCCACTCACAACTGGGATGTCGGTGGGGACGCCATCGATAACCCGGATATCAGTGAGCGGATATGATGCAGTGTTTCTAAGCGTAAGGTTGACCGTAATCCGTTCACCCGGGTCGCCGGTTTTTACTTCTGTCTCGTGAGCGGTCACAAACTCACGGGTAAGCTCGACGGCTGGTTTCGGTGCGGTATCGAAGCCTGCGGCGGCGACAAACGACAGTGGTGCCACTGCAAGCCCGACAAGAAACGGCGTTCCAGTCGCAACTCCTACACCAACCAGTGCGAGAACAACGCTGACTGCCCATTGGTTATCGTTCATTTTGCACGCACCTCTTCAGGTGACCCACTGGAATCAAGCGTCTGCACCGTTCCAGCTTCATTCGTTTTATTACCTGCTGCAGTTTCGCTCAATGTTTCAGCGCCTCCGGCTTTGACGGTCGTCTCCTCTAGCGCTTCGATAGCTGTAATCGTCCGATTGAGACGACGATAAAAGCCTTGGCCGGGGTCGAGTACACTCCTGAGCCGTTCGCTCAATGGCTGTGTACACCGTGGCGAGAGAAACGCTGCTGCGACGCGGTCGTCGGTCCAGGTTCCACTTTCGAGCATCTGTCGTGCCTGCTCTTGGCTGGCTCCTGTACTTGATTTAACGGCTCTGATGGCGCTCTCTTTGAGGCGGTCTTTGATATTGACGATACTGTAGGTCTCCTCGCACTGGTAGCAGTCGATAGCAGCGTTCTCGATTTGCTGTTCGATCTCTCTTCCGGTGTGCGCTGTCTCTCGTTCGACCTGCTCGACGTTTGACTGGGCAAATTCGTCAGGCTCCGCCTTACCTTTGGCACTGCGCCGGACCGACCATAGGACACTGGTAACCAGTAGTAGTCCACCGGCCGGGAGCAGGTATGCGACCAGTCGGAGCGTGTTTATCACTCCGCTAAAATGCAGTACTGAACGCAACAGACCACCAACAGCGAGTGTTAAGACGGCAATCGTAAGCGAGAGACCGACTACCCAACGACCCAGACGGTGTCGGCTGAGCGTCATTTGGAATCCTCCTCTGGATCGTAGTCGCCAAGCGTATCTACCGCGGTCTGTGCGTCTGCTACGTCTGACTCTGACGGTTCGGTACCTCCATACTCCACATCCCGGAACAACGAGAGCAGGGACTGAACACTCTCCTGTGGATATCCAGCCGAGAGTGCGTACCGAGCGACCTCGCCTGGGGTTCGTGTCTCTCTATTGGAAACGTTGGCGTGGTCGAGGAACATATGCCAGTGTTTTCTGAGGACGGTCTGTCTGTCTGGCGACTGTGTCTCCTCATCAGCTACCGCTGGTGTTTCGTCTTCTGTCTCTGACATTTCACTTTGGTCTGTCTTTTCGTCCCGGGAAAATGCGTCTTCGATGGTTTCGGTCAGTGACGTCTCCGTCGATGTTCCTGTAGAGAACACTGACTCTATCAGTCCGGTAAACGATGGGAAACTCAATGAACGCTTGTCTGTCGAGGTTAGAATGCTCAGACTTGGTTTCGCGAGGCTCGGAAAACTAATCCGGGACAACCGGATTGCGGTCACAGAGTCGACGGTCCTCGCGATGGCTGCTGTTATACCTGCAAGCAGACTTGCTAACACGAGCATCAGTTCTGAAAGGGCCCTTCCCACGTGGCGTTGTTCCGGAATGAACCGCAGGTAGCTCCATACTATGCCAAGGAGAAGCCCCGGAATGACGAGCAAAATAAGGGTTGTCCGGAGATACAGGTTCGAGACGGTCGTCGTTACCTGCTCCTCGCCGACAGTCGCGGTGACTGTCACCTCATCACTGACCGGGAGACGAAGAAACGTCCCGCCACCGTTACCCGTCGTCGTCGTCGTGTTGCCGACGCTGACTGTCGCGTTTTGGATGGACTTCCCGTCAGCGCTCACTGAGATGTGGGTTGGCGCACCGGGGAAATAAACCGGCGTCGAGAACGATACCTCCGGGTCAGGCATTTCGACGGTATGATTCCCTGAAAGAATGTCGCGTTTGACCTGCAAGGACAGGTCTTCCGACGTTTTGGGCAGTTCGATGGTGGCTTTGCCGTCTGCATCGGTTGTCGTGACCGTCTCGCCATCGACGAGCACGGCTGCATTCGAGATATTGTGTTCTCCAATGGTTCCTTTGATGTCAATACGTTCACCCGGGACCCGAAAGCCCCGAGTCTCAATTTGCACGTCTGTGACTGTCTGGAATCGGGCGCTGTCGCCGGTGTCCTCAACAGTAATGTTCACGCTCTTGGCTTCCCGGGGAACAGAAAACGACGCCATTCTCTCCGGGGTCACAGCACCAACCCTTTTCCCGTCAACAAGCATCGTAACTCGCTGATGACCACTCGCTTCAAGCTGTGATTTTGAGACGCCAGCCTGTGCGCGTTCCCCCGGAACAAGCGTTCCGTTGACAATCGGATCGAGGTCCGTCGGTGATTCGCCGAGTGTCGTTTGCTCGGTTTCGGGCGTACTCTCTCCGCCTGCCCGTTCCGGCGTTTCGATCACATTTTCCCAGTCGCCGCTGGCGCGTTCGCCAGGCGGATCGACCCGCGGATCGGCCGCTGGGAGTGTGGCCGCTACAAGCAGTATTCCAACTATGCAGACGAATACGAGCAACAGGTTGCGTCGCGCCCTCATGTTGTTGCCTCTGCCCCGATGAGTGACTGGAGGCGCTCGATACGTTGCTCAACGGGTGGATGTGTCCCCGAAACTGGGTTGCCGGTTGTCCGACCGGCAATCCAGTCAGCAACAGCCGCTTCTCGGTCAGCAACGCGTTCGTCCGATTCCGGTGTCTCCCGTGCGACTGGTCCTGTCACGGGTCGCGTTGGGACCACACAGAGTGCCTGCGTGCGCCGCAGGTCCGTTGCTGGCTCGGCTGTTGCATCCGCCAGTGTTCCAAGCGCTGTAGCCAGCGCGAGTGGCTCTCCTGTAATTGTCGCCGCAGCCTCGTCAGCAGCGTATTCTCGGGCGTGTGAGAGCGTCCGCGTCGCCCAGTTTGCAACCCTCGGAAAGATAACTAGCACTGGTGAGACAACAATATAGACGACGACCGAAAGCGGAAGGAACCACCGAAGTGCGAGGCGCTCATATCGTGAGAGATTCTCCATCCCGCCAAAGGCACGGGGGACGAGTCTGACTGTGTGATAGGCACGCGTTGAGAGTTCGAGTACGAGTGTCGTGACCGTCATTAGCGTCACGTCGCGGTTGACAACGTGTGCAACCTCGTGTGCGAGTACCGCTTCGAGTTCATCCTGGTCGAGTGCCCCAATCAGTCCCGTCGTCACGACGATTGTTGCATCAGTAAACCGACCGACAGTGTAGCAACTTGGTGTCTCGTCGTCAACAATGCGTGTCGAAGGTGTCGGAACGTCGACAGTCATCGAAAGTCGGCGCACAATGTCGTCGACCTCGTGGGTCCCTCCCTCGCTGGACGTGGCCGACGCAGCCAGGACCCGGTTGTAACCGTAGTACAACTGCCCGCTGAGAAAGAGCACTACCACCCCGAGATCTGCTATTGGTGAGAGTGGCAATCGCAACAGGTCCGACAGCACTGATGGATCACCGAGGAAGGCTGCAGTCACAACCGTTGGCACAAGTACTGTAAATCCCCAAAGCAACGCAAGCGCGAACACTGCATTGAGACCGATAAGTAGTCCCAGAACAGCAAGCATTTGCATCCGGAGGGCCATATTATATCACCATTTTCGCGCGGTATGAAAAAAGGCAGGGGTGTGTTACATCGGGAGGAAACAGCCCGAAGAGTCGCGGTTTCGCTTCGGCTCTAGTTTCGGCGTCGCCGAACGACCAGCGTCGTCATGAGCACTGCAACTGCACCGACAACGATGCCAAAGCCAGCACCGTCATCGTCGGCATCTGTGCTGTCTGGCTCGGTAGCGTTGCTTTCGGTTTCGGTACTGTCGCCGCCGTCAGCGCTGGATCCACCATCGCTGCCGTCTTCAGTTGGCGTTTCGGTTTCGGTTTCAGTTTCAGTATTGTTCCCATCCTCACTGCCAGCGCTGTCTTCATTGTCCGATCCGTCCCCACTGTCAGTACCGTCGTCGCCATCTGTCTGCTCAGATTCGACAAGTTCGATATCGTGGATGGCGGTCAAGTCGTCGACAGTCGGGGCAGTAACGACCGTCACAGTACTGCCGTCAGGGACTATCGTAACGGCGAGATTCCATTCGTCACTGTCCTCAAACGTGTACGTATGTTTGTACCCGTCGACAGCCGTTCCGCCGCGGAGTTCGATGAGTTCCTTGTATGTGCTGACGAACGGCTCCCCATCTTCGGCAGAGGCCCAGTCGAGTTGCCAGACTGTGCCACTTTCCTCACCGTTTCGGTACGTGTATATCCGGTCACCACGCCAGCCCTCTGTTTCGGGGTGTGCGTAATTGTAGGGGCTAGCGGCCGGTCCTTCTTCGTCATTGAGGATATTCTGTGGGTTGTAGATGTTCACTGCGCCGCCCGATTCGGCTGTCGGGGCGATGAACATCGATGCGATGCTGGCAACGCCGAGTGTATCGTAGTCTTTGCTGTCTTCCCAGGTAAGGCGTTCCCACTCGTCGTTACTTTGATCAGTGACCTCAACTTCGGTAGGCTCGACGTCCGGATAGGTTTCGGGAAATACGGTATAGAGTGCGGACTTTGGTGGCTCTTCGTATAGTTCGTTCACAGCGTCCCATCCTTCTTGTTGATACAGTGACTGTACGAATGCCGGTCCGTCACTGTATGGCTGGAACGACTGGAAGTATTTCCCCCAGTTTGCTGGCTGTCCGCCACCACTGCTTTCGCTCTCGCCTTGTGTCTCGCTGACACACGACTCGCCCCAGAGGTCATTCTCGCACGCTTCGAGGTAGCGCTGGTCAACGAGGTTCATATCGCCCTCGATAAGACCGTTGATGCCGCTGTCAATATCTGTCGTTGACCGGTCGAGGTCCGTCAGGTTGAATTGCTGGTCCTGAATAGCATGACCGACTTCTTGGGCCAAGACATATTCCTCGATAAGCAGGTTGTCCGGGTCGTCGCTGACCATGACGATGCGGTTCTCTGTCGGACTGTAAAAGCCACCGACTGTCGCACCACGGTTTTGCTCACGGATGTCAATCGAGTCATTTTGCGAACTAATCATCATCATCGTCTCGAACACGGCGTTGTCCGAAAGTCTATCTTTCTTGCTGACATTCCCGTAGAGCCCACTCTGTTCATCTTGGAACTCTTCGCGGGTCTGGACCTCAATAGGCGGCGTGCCGTTTATTGCGTCCAGACAGCGGATTGCTTCCACACGGGCGGTGGTGCGGGCACCCAGATTCGCTAGCTCAGTGTCGTTGAGGCCATCTGTTGTGTCAAGGCTCAATCCCTCGTTGTACCAGAAGCCATCAACCCAGCCGATGACCTCGTCGCCATCAGGGTCGGCGAAATCGTCCGGCGGCTCGGCAGTACATTCGCTGATGTGTTCATCAGATATCACTGCGTTAGTCGATTCCACGGATTGTCTCTCGTCATCAAGACTCGCTGCACCTGGAACGGCTACCACTGTAATAGCCAGGAGGGCAACTGCGAGCGCAAACACGGTTGTACCACGTCTCATTATGACACAACCCTGTGGTTGCTGGGTAATAAGCTATGCTATCTTGGCAAAGAGTGCCAACACTGTGACGTGTTGCGACTGGAGAGTTATTTCTCACTCAGTTGATTCGTGAGAGCCAGGCACGGGGGTCATCAAGCTCTGTGTCGGTCGGCAACCGTTCGGGCGACTCCCAGACGCGGCTTGCTGTCTCGATATCTCGCAGTTCGACAACTGTCTCGAAAAAGTTCTTTCCGCGCTCGTATTGGCGGCGCTTGACACTGAGTCCGAGGACCCGGCGAATCAGCTGTTCGACAGGCCCTTGTCCATCTCGTCGTTGCTCCAGTTTCCGACGCATGTCGTCGTACTCTTCGTCGAAAGCACGGTCCATAATAAGCTCTGCGTACCCCTCGACCGCTGTCATCGTCGTATCGAGTTGTCCAAGTGTCGATCGGTCGAGATTGCCACTTGACAGCTTTTCAATGGTTTCTTGCATGTTGGTTTCGAGGTGGGCGGACAACCACGGAGCCCCGCCGAACTCTGCTGCATGTGTAATCTCGTGGAACGCGATCCAACGACGGAAGCGAGGGTAGGAGACGTCTAGCACCTCTGCAACATGCTTGATATTCGGGCGGACAAAATAGAGTGCATGAGCGTCGTTATCAGCAAGCAAGAGCGGGTCATACTGGCCGAGGACATGGCTAGAGAGAAACCGCAACGAGAAGGCCATTGAGCCTGTGTTTGTCATCTGTGCCACTCCTGGCGCTTTCTGGGTCTGCTGTTCGAGTGGCGTCATCACACGCTCGAACGTTGCTATGTTTGCGTCGAGCCAGTGGTGTCTGTTCTGGATTTCGACACGCTCGGGCAAATCGAAGTCAAGAGATGTAACCGCACGGACGCGGTCGCGCGCATCGCGAGCATCATTGGCGTATGCCTGCTGTTCGGCCGCGGAGACGTCGAGGTTGCCCGGGTCGACCGATGCTTTGGCTGCTTTGGCAACGGCATTCCAGTCGATGGGCCCGTCACCACTCGCTCCTGTGACGGCCCGGACACTGCGGTAAAGTCCCATACTCGAACCTGGTGGCTAATCAATATAGGCCTTCTCCTCCTTTTTTTTATTCCACCTTCGATTTCGCAGCTTTTCGACCCCAACCGGACCGCTAGCTCAACAGACCCCGGTTCTATCAGGACTCAACGAAGCTGACGCCAGTGATGGTGAACTGTGTTCCACCTGCCTCGCTTTCAGTTACTGCGATTTCCCAGCCATGGGCTTCGATTATTTGCTTGACGATTCGGAGGCCCAACCCAGTTCCGGTCCCGCTGGCCGAGTAGCCTGCCTCGAAAATCTGGGCACGGTCTGTTGCAGGGATACCAGCCCCAGTATCTGCAACATAAAAGCCACCCTCCGTTTCACCGACATGGACAGCCACGTCCTCACCAGCGTGTTCGATTGCGTTTCGGTAGAGGTTTTCGAACAACTGTTGAAGTCGGCTTCTGTCTGCCTGTATCGTGCTTGTCACATCGACAGTCAGTGTTGTGTCTCCGGTGTCGACGGTTTGCCAGCTATGTCTGACCAGAGTTGCAAGCTCGATATGCCTGATTTCACCGACTGTCTCACCATTTTGTGCAAGCGTTAGTAGGTCGTCGATGAGTGCCTTGCTTCGGTTGATTCCCTCGGTTGCCTGTGCAAGATGTGGATCGTCATGGTTGTCCTGAGCCAGTTCGATATGTCCTTCAGCCACAGTCAGGGGACTGCGCAAGTCGTGGCTGATGATGTTTGCGAACTCGTCTAGCCGTTCGTTTTTTCGAACAAGTGCTTCCTTTCGGTTGCGTAGCTCCTGTTCTTGACTGATTCGATCCAGTGCAGCCTTGGTGTTTGCAGCGAGTGTTTGAGCGAGTTCAACCGTGGGCTGGTCGAATGAGTCCGATTCCGGTGAAGAGAGAATAAATATGCCGTGGTCACCAAGCGGGAGGCACATTTCACTCCGCACTTCGGTTTCAGGATTGAATAGGTTTGATTCTTCGCGTAAGTCGTCATAAAACCGGTTCTCGTTTGCTTTGAACGCCTCCCAGGCGATACCCTCATCTACCACTGGCATTTCGTCCCACAGTTCACGACTCGCAGACGAGAGGGTAACAGGAACCAGTCCGTCCACGCTGTCGTCGTAAAAATAGATGCCGTTTAGCGGTAAATCGAGGATACTGTTGGCCGACTCGCTCGCTGCCGCTGCCACCTCTTCGGGGTTGCCGGCGGCAAGCAGTTCACGAGTCACATCGTGGAGCTGTGTCAACTGTTCGTCGCGCTGCCTGAGTCGCCGACGGTCCTGAATGTCGTCGGTAATGTTCTGTGAGACGGCCATAACTTGTTCGATATGCTTTCCTGACCTGACCGGAACTGTCTGAATTCGATAACACTCGCCGTTGTATTCTTGCCTGAACGTGTGAGATGTGCCTGCAAAAGCCGCGTCGTAATAGTCACATAGTTCCGACGCGATATCGTCCGGGAACAGTTCATGTGGTGTGTGTCCCTCGATATCTTCGGGTGTAAAGCCAACTTCGCTCAACTCCTCACCACGAGCGCGGAGACAAACCATCTCTTCGTCAATCAGGTACACTGCCCCATCCGGAAAGTTCTCTGCTAACGTCTCATACTGATGTTTTTTCGTCCAAAAATCCTGCTCGCGTTGCTTTTGGCTTGTGATATCGCGTGTGACGATAACTATGCTATCGTCATCATCAGCTGTGACACGGGAAAGCCGGCATTCGAGCGTACGAGTCCCCCATCCCGAAAAGTCCGCAGTCACCTCGCTTCGCAATGTCGCTAGAGAACCATCACGCAATGCGTCGAATGCGTCTGGTTTCTCCTCACGAACTTCTGTGAGATACGGGCTTGACTTCCCGTTGAGTTCTTCACGTGACTGGTCACGAATCTGAGTAAACGCATCGTTGACAAGGGCGTACTGTCCATCCGCGTCGCAGACTGCTACAGGGTCCGGTAGCTCGTTAAATACGGTCCGGTATCGCTCCAGTTCGCGTTCGTGACGTCGCTGGTCAGTGATATCCTGCAGTGTGACAACCAACTCTTCGACCTGCCCAGTCGAACTGACAGGGGCGACCTTACAGTCCCGAATTACGCGTTTCCCCGACTGCGTGAGCGTGACCGTATACTTGACTGCCTCTCCCGTGTCGATACATTTGCGGTAGGCTCCGGTGACTTTGGCTCCGTCGACCGGACCAAGGACCTCCTGTGGCGTCGCTCCGATAACGTTCTCTCGGTCTTTCCCTATCAGCTCAACTGCTCGTGGGTTACATTGCCGATAACAAAAGCCATTGTCGTCAACGTCGACTAAAAGAAGCCCGCTCTGTGCGCTCTCGAAAACGGCTGTATACTCGTCACGCGTCGTTCGAAGCCTGGCTTTTGAGCGATATTGGCTGACCGCGTTCAACACACGGTTTGCCAACAACCGGTACTGTTCGCCGCCAGACTGTTTTTGCAGGTAGTCGGTTGCGCCGGCGGAGATTGCCTCGCTGGCGACCGCTTCATTTCCTTTCCCAGTATACAGAATAAAGGGAAGGTTCGGCTGTGTGCTTCTGACAGCCTGTAGAAATTCAATTCCATCCATTCCCGGCATATTATAATCGGAGATGATACAATCAGGCGAGCAGTCATCTAGCACCGATAACCCTTCCTCCGCGCTAGTCGCCGTTGTCATAGTGAACCGGGCGTCCTCCTCGGTAAGAAATGTTTCAGTCAACTCCGTTACCTCAGACTCGTCGTCGACATGAAGTATCTGAATCTGTGTGTCGACTGTGCCGGACATGGTTTTTGATTGTGTGAACGGTATGAAAGAGTTTTGTAATATTATGTATATAAGTTTGCGAAGAGTGGGACTTCATTCCAAGTCATTTCGGCGAAAAGCATCGATTACTTCTCTCTCAAAGTATCGGATATGTCGGTCACAGTTGACGGTCCGTTTTTTCCCGTAGCCATTCTGTGAGTTCATTGCCGGAGACGAATCCGTCGTCCCGTCGCCCAACGGGGTCGCCATCCACAAAGAGAACGAGAAGCGGGATACGCTGGATTTGAAACCGATTCACCAGCGTCGGGTCATCTCGTGGATTGAGCAACCCGACCGAGAGATTAAGTGCTTGTGCAACAGTACCAATGACCGGTTCCATGCTTTGACAAATGCCACAATTGTTGGTATAAAACTCGACGAGTGCGACGGAATTATGCTGTCGGAACGCATCTAGTGCTGTCTCGTCGGCAAGCTGCTCGGGGCAGTTTTGGGCCGCGATGAGTCCGCTCCCTGACCGCTCGCTTTTCGTCTCATCCATACAAGACACTCAGACCACAGATGCCTAATCTCTTCGGCAGACACACACCCAGACAACCCTTTTTCGAACTCCAGGGTTCCATCTCGGAGCCAATCTTAGCGACGCCATCTCTCTGTGATTGCCTAGCAACTGTCCTCTTTGCCTTGATGAGTCTTTCAAATGGTTGGTTTACGGTCTTGACTTGGACCGTTTGTGTCTGTTCTCGCGCACGAAAAGGTGAATTACTGTGGTAGATGTTTTGCTCTCTCCCGATACGCCCTCCCGCAAGCAACGCCGAGTGGAAACGGCGGATTGACTCCGACCTACCCCGGATTCGGCCGATCTATATAACGTATAATTTGTTTGGTTTGTGAGAACAACTGCCAAATAACTGGTATAGAAAATCAGTCTTGGGTGCTGAAAACAATATGGGATCGGTACAAAACTATGGTGGAGGGGTTCAGTCGTCAGCGGGCGCTATCGAGAGCGATTCTTTGTCGGCGGGCGAGTCCGTTTCAGGGTTATCGATGGTTACATCGAACCCATCAGGACCAAACGAGATTGCGAGCTCGTCGACTGCGAGCCGGTACTGTTCACAGTGGTGTCCACCTGGGTCGATGTGGAGCGCCGATTCGACGATACCGGCATCCTGCAGGTCATCGAGACGACGGTACGCTGTCGCTTTTGAGACACCCGTACAATCGATGAGTTCACTCCCTGTAAGAGAGTTATCACCGAGGGCAGCCAAAACCTGCTGTGTGTACTCGTC
Organism: Halovenus rubra; assembly: GCF_026586665.1. Taxonomy (GTDB): domain Archaea; phylum Halobacteriota; class Halobacteria; order Halobacteriales; family Haloarculaceae; genus Halovenus; species Halovenus rubra. The sequence goes on along the minus strand of NZ_JAODIY010000048.1, from coordinate 36,852 downwards.
GCCAAGGAGTTCGAGCAGCGATTCTGCGTCGTATTCTCGACTATCAGCCCCGTCTGTGACGGGGGATTCCGGTGGGTTCGTCGACAGGTGAGTGCTTGCCATATCTACACTATCGCATCCGTTCCTACTGGAAGGGTATGCTAGTTATTTGCGTAGCCCACTCAGATAGTGTCTAGCTATACAGATTGCAAGGATTGCCGGTATACATACATATCAATGTTGTGGTCTGTCTCAGGGACGGAAACGGGGGAGCGACGTTATATTGGTTCTCACCATATGGATAGATGGCGGCGACATATCGCCGCTTTACTCCGTCCCCCTGACGGACAGCCAGCTTTCATTGAACGGGCGCGGTATCGGAAACCTTGCCCCGGTTTCCCCGCCCTCGCGCCCGTTCGTTCTTCTCTATTTCACCGTACGACCAGTCTTGTTTACCTTTTGTTCATTCAACCACACTGTTAGGTTGTCGTTTTTCGGGCTCGTTGTCCCTGTAGAAAATCGGGTTGATACTACGATATCTGTATAGCTAGTATCCACCACTAAGAGGGTAGAGCACTGACGATGAAATAGCACCGCTGGTGGTGTCACACAAAAAGTGCATCACCGGCTAACAGAATGATGGATAACGGAAACCCACAGATCGATGCTCTGTCGGCTGACACCCTCCCGGTACCGGTATGTCGATTTAGGTTCGATGACGGTGGGCCGGTTGTCAGTGGGACAAACAAGCCGTTCGATGACCGACTGGTAGCGCTGAAAGCGGGTGATTCGTTCACACTGGTGTTCGATTACTTTGACACACCTGATTCCCATGAGATACGAACTGCGCTGCGCGATGGAGAGCAGTTCACTGCGACAGTCGAACCAGATGGTGGCCCGACCCAGCGATACCTTGTCGACGTTACAGCACCGACTGACTCGACTGCCGGCTGTCTGTTGTTTACTGACGTTTCTCACATGTCCGAGACAGATTGCACACCCGCAGAGACGGAACAAACCTGTGAAACAGAAGCCGAACCATTTGAACAGGGTATCGCTGTCGACCATGTTGCCAGTGTTGTGAGCCACGATCTCAGAAATCCACTTGATGTTGCGCGGGCGCGGCTAGATGCTGGTCGTGAGTTTGATGAAGACAAGCATTTTGACCACGTTGAGCAGGCCCACGAGCGCATGGAGCGTATTATTCAGGATGTCCTCACACTCGCGAGAGGCGAAGACGTTGTCGACCCAGATGAGAGCGTCGACCTTGGTCTTGTTGCCAAGCGGGCCTGGGAAACGGTCGAAACGAACGGCGCAACGCTAACTGTTGAAGACGAACTGCCAACTGCACAGGCAGACTCAGACCGAGTCAGCCGACTCTTCGAGAACCTGTTTCGCAACGCCGTCGAACACGGGGCAACGAATCATAACTCACAGACGAGTGACGCTGCTACAGACGCCACAGCCGAGGATGAACATACGTCCACTGAGGTTTCTGTCCAGGTAACAGTCGGAAACATTGCCGACACAGATGGATTCTACGTTGCGGACGACGGTCCCGGGATTCCGGAACATCAGCGCGAGAAAGTGCTCGAACCGGGCTACTCTTCGGATGAGCACGGAACGGGACTGGGGCTAGCAATCGTCGCACGTATTGCTGACCTTCACGGATGGTACGTCGACGTGACCGAGTCGACTCTTGGTGGCGCGCAGTTCGAGATACGAGGAGTTGACCAGCAGTGACTCGTTTCTTTACCGGTCAGACTTGCTCTCTGGCACGATCTATGGAGGACTGATTATGAATGACTCATCTGCCCGCGCGCCAGTCGGAATTCTAACCGTCGACTACGACGGGACTATTCGGGACTGTAACGATGCCGCCTGTGACCTGCTTGAGTGCTCCTGTGAACAAGCAGTGGATTCCCGGATTCAATCGGTCTTTCCTGACTCAATCGAGGCTTCACTCTCGAATACGTTCGCCTCACCACCTGCGGAAGAACAGTCTTTCGAGGAGTATTATCCGTCACTCGATCGGTGGTTCGAGGTGACAGTTGTCCCCGCCGATGACGGGGTTTTCGTCTACGTTACTGACTCGACCAGCCGCTACCGAGAACAACAGCGAACTGAAGCGGTGCGTGACAACCTTGAACGACTGACCGTTCTCAACGAACTTATCTCAGATATTCTTGCCGACCTTGTCGATGCAGCGAGTCGCGAAGAAATTGCGGAGACAATCTGCCGCCAACTCGGCAAGACCGATATCTACGAGTTCGCGTGGGTTGGTGAGCACGAACTCGGCGGTGATGACATTGTCATCCGTGCAGCAGCGGGCCGCACTGGGCGAACGCTCGACGAAATCGACGCCTGTCTCGATGAGGTCACTGTCCCCGAGGAACGGGCCATCGACTCCGGTGAGTCAGTTGTCGTCCAGCCAATTGGGGACGATGACGGCGTTGCCGAGCCGATTCGGCGGGCTGCCTTCGCAGACGGATTACAGTCGTTGCTGGCGATTCCACTTATCTATGGCTCCAGCGTGTACGGTGTCGTCGGCGTGTACACCGCCGAACAGGATGCCTTCTCCGAGCGCGAACGGTCGAGTTTCGAGACCGTCGGTGAAATGGCCGGGTTTGCGATTAACGCGACTCGTCACCGGAACCTCCTGCTCTCAGATACGGTCGTTGACCTTGATTTACAGGTGTCTGACCCCGAAGCCCCGCTTGTCTCAACCGCGAGTCAGGCAGAGACGGCGCTTTCACTTGATGGCGTTGTCCCGCAGGGTGAGGAGTTGCTCTGTTATGTTGTCGCTGAGGAGAACGTGCCATCGGTTGCCACGGCGCTCCGAGAACATGATGGTGCACACGAAGCTCGTGTCATCGGTGAGTACGAGGAGGGTGGTGTTCTCGAAGTCTGTCTCGGCTCGCGGACACCACTTGGGTTACTTGCTGCCAGCGGCGTTACCGTCCGCTCTGGGGAGTTTACGGCCGGCGAAGGTAATATTGGTATCGAATGCTCTCCGGAAGAAGACGTTCGACGCATTGTTGCGGCGCTTTCGCGGGAGTACGATGTTGACGTGCTCGCCAAGCGTGAACGCGAGCGCGATGTTACTACCGCACGGGAGTTTCGGGACGAACTTCGCGACAAACTCACTGACCGACAAGAGAACTCCCTTCGCACAGCCTTTTTCGCGGACTACTTTGAGTCACCCCGAGGCAGCAGCGCACAGGAAGTGGCAGAAGCCCTCGACATAACGGGACCGACGCTGTTACACCACCTGCGTGCAGGCCAGCGAAAACTGCTCGAAGAGTTCTTCGACGTCGCTGATGAATCCTGAGTAACAACTCAGTCTTCTTCTCCTGTAAACCCCTGATACGGACAAACAAACTCGTCACGAACGAGTTGCTCGTCAACAACTGTCAGCCCCAGCTCGGTCAGCTCTCGTCCAACCCGACTGAGCTCATCGTGGTCCTCACCAATGGCGTTGACGTAGACGTTTCGCTCACCAGTCATTATTTCACGAACCGCAGTTACGCCTTCGACTTTCGTCGCCCGCTGTGCGAGCTCTCCGCGTTTGTCGATAGGGGCTGTACAGACAATCTTGGTGTACAGCGGATACCCTGCCTGCTCGTAGTCGATATCGATATGGTATCCCCGGATGATACCACGCTCTTCGAGTTGCGTAATCCGGTTACGGACAGTACTCGCGGAGATACCGATTCCATCGGCGATATCGCTTGAAGATGTCTTCCGAGCGTCTTTCTGTAACTCGAATAAAATTTGCTTGTCAACGTTATCAAGAGGACGACTCATCGCTTCCACATTCTGACGGTTTGTGAATGAATCTTTCTTCTTAGTGAGCAATGTGACTGACGTTCCGGATTACACGTATTATACATGATTTAACAGTATAGTAGTATCCCGGCGTATAAATATCGTTTGAACAGGTGTTTTAAATACTTGAAAGACAATACCACAAATAAGAACGATAATGTTCACAAGAAAGACGATCGTCCGGGACCGACTGGTACTACCTTGGGTGGGTAAGGGTGAGTGTCCTGACTGGGAATCGTCGGCTGCTGTTGGTCCCTTGGTTTGGCGCGGACTACTGACCACTCAGAGGGGGAGATAGATGGTCAGTCACGACGATTCGGAATTAAGCCGCGACCTTGGGGTATTCGAAGTTTTCACCGTGACAGCTGGGACAATGATTGGGGCCGGTATCTTCGTGTTGCCTGGTCCAGCAGCTGAGGGGGCAGGTTCCGCGGCTGCAGTTTCGTTTGGAATTGCTGGCCTGATTGCACTTGTCGCCACGATGTGTGCGGTCGAACTGTCGACAGCGATGCCCCAATCTGGCGGCTCGTATTACTTTACGAGCCGCGCAATGGGGCCACTCGTGGGGGCCGTTGTCGGGTTCGGGGCGTGGATATCTCTCATCTTCAAGGGATCATTTGCCCTTGTCGGTCTTGCATGGTATATCACAGAGTTTCTCGATGTACCGGTTCTTGGCGTCGCAATTGGTGGCGGATTTGTGCTGACCATCATCAATTGGGTCGGTGCCGAGGAGAGCGGTCAGTTACAAAACGCGGTCGTCGTCGGACTTGTCGGGATTCTCGCTATCTTCTCTGGTGGGGGCGTTCTCGCTGCGGACCCCGCAAACTGGTCCACAGCTGCAACGTCGGGGGTTGAAGGAATTATCTCGACAACAGGACTCGTGTTCATCTCGTATCTTGGTATCGTCAAGGCCACTGCCGTCGCCGAAGAAGTCGAAGACCCTGGTCGGACGCTTCCCCGCGCGATGTTCGGGGCCGTCATTTTTGTCACACTCCTCTATATTCTGGTGATGCTCATCGTCACCGGCGTAATGAGTACCGACGAAATCGCCCAAAGCACTGCGCCGGTGGCTGACGCAGGCGGCTTGTTCCTTGGCAGCATTGGCGGGGCAGTTATTACTATCGCTGGTATTCTTGCGACCGTCTCGACAGCCAACGCCGCGGTACTCACCTCATCACGGTTCCCGTTTGCGATGGCCCGTGATAATCTTCTTTCGTCCGCCTTCGAACGCTCCTCACCCCGATTTGGGACACCAGCGCGTTCTATCTGGCTTACTGGCGGTGTCATGGTCGCGCTTGTCTTTGTTCTCGATGTCGAAGGACTTGCAAAACTCGGTGGAACGTTTGGGATTCTCGTATTTGCCCTGCTCAACATCACTGTCGTGATTCTTCGAACTGCCCAGCCGGAATGGTACGATCCCGACTATAGAACGCCATTCTCGCCGGTTCTGCCACTGGTGGGTGCGGCCGCGGCGCTCGCACTGATTCCGTTTATGGGTCTGCTCTCACAGGTCACGGCAGTTGGGTTCATTGTGCTCGGTGTCGTCTGGTATTTCGTTCAGACGCGCGTCGGTGACCCGGTTCAGCCAGACCACGACATTAGAGACCAGATACTCGGTGCCCAGTACCGGCAGTCAATCGACAAAAAAGAGGGGCAAATTGGCGACGATAGCCCGATTGGGAAACACGTGCTTGCCGAGACCATCGAGGGAACAACTAGCCCTCATCTGGTCACAGTCATGCGTGCGTTCGCTGACCGACTGGACGCTGACTTGGACGTACTGACTGTCACCGAAGTCCCGTCACAGCTCCCACTGTCAGAAGCCGAGCACGATGTTGACGACGACTGGCAAGAACAGATTGAACACAAACTGGCGTTGCGAGACCATGCTGTCGTCTTTGACCACGTCCGAACCCACGACCGAACAGATGCACTTCTCAAGAGTGTCAACGACCAGACCGAACTGGTACTGGTTGACTGGCTCGACCCAATCCGGAAACGACACCTCCGGGAGAGTCACGTCGACGAGATTCTGCGTTCGGAGTTTCCAGTCAGGCTGGCCGTGTTAAAACACCGCGGGACGGGTGAGATTGGAGATATCATCGTTGCGACCGAGACCGGGCCGTTCGACCGCGCCGAGGTTGGGGTTGCTGACACAGTAGCCACTGCAACGGGGGCCTCGCTCACGCTGGTCAAAGCCATTCCCGAGGACGCCTCCGAAGCAGCCGAAAACTCTGCCCGCGAGTATCTTGCTGATATGACTGACCTCCTCTCCTCGCCAGCCGAGACGGAACTGATTCGGACAAACGATATCGAAACTGCGCTGGTCACTCGGGCTAATCGGGCAGACCTGCTTGTCATGGGAGCGCCAGCACATCCTGACCGATATCGCGAATTCTTCGGCCAGACGACTGACTACGTAGCCGCTGAAACAGACACATCTGTCCTGGTTGTGAAAGAACCGGGAGAACAAGTCCCGCTTGCACGGCGACTCTGGCGTCGAATCCGGCGCCTCAGTTCGTGACGGAGGGCGTCATGTGCTCACGTATCGATGCTTTCGAGTAGGCTGTCGAGGTCTACTTCGAGGGTGTCTAGTTGGGCCTCGTACACCTTGTGATGGTGTCCCTGCTCTGTATCAATACGTTGGTGAACGTGCACCAACCCTTCCTCGGCAAGCCGATTGAGCCGCCGAAACGCGGTCGGTTTCGACATCGAGGTACACTCTGCGACCTCTGAGCCACTCCGGGGTTCGTCAGCAACGCTCTGGAGGACTGCACGCGTATACTCATCACCGAGAAGCTCCAGCACGACCTGTGTCGATACGCCGTCCGCGGCGGCTTCTTGCTCGTCGGGCGTTTCTGACGTTTTCCGGTTACGGGGACGGTGCTGTAACATATTTTTATCAAAGCACCCTGTCTACTTCGCCTGTATTACTAACTACAAAGAACCTGATGCCAACCACCCTCTAGTAATACAGACATACGCGGTAACTCGCCGTTCGTGGTTGACAGCCGCCCGCTGAGTCGGGCGTTCCTAAGGAATGCCAGCCATTATATATACCGACAACAAACGGAGCAGTAAGACTGGCCTATGGAGGATACGACGGAACACCGTCCTATCGCACTCATCGTTGACGACGAGAAGGAGGTGGCGGATGCGTATGCCCTCCGTCTTCGAGGTCTTTGTGAGGTAGAGACGGCCTACAACGGCGAGACAGCTCTTTCTACGGTCAAGAACGAAGAGATAGATATCGTGTTGCTTGACCGCCATATGCCGGGAATGTCCGGCGATGACGTGTTGGCTGAACTCGATGAGTACGGCTTCGACGGCAAGATTATCATGGTAACGGCAATCGACCCGGGGTTCGACGTACTCGACATGCCTTTCGACGACTATCTCTGCAAACCTATCGACCGCGAAGACGTGCGCACTGCCGTCGAGCGTCAGTGTGAGATTCTGGGGTACGAACTGCTCGGCGACTACTTTGGTGTCGAATCCAAACGCCGCGTCATTGCTGCAGAGATTCCCCACGAAGAACGTAAAGCCCACGAGGAGTACCTCTCAATTGAAACGAGTTCCGAGGAACTGGAACAGCGGGTCCAGCGACTTTTAGATGACGTGACAGATATCGTCGAAAGCTTCGAAGCAATCGGTCGCGAAGGTCGCTGACCTGTAACACCGACCGCCGCTTTTAGCTCACAGTAACGTGTTCGATCATGCCGTCTGCAACAACGACAAACGACAGCAGTATTGTGGTTCCCATACTCAGCGCGCCACTCCAGTGGAAACCTGCCGGGGTAACGTAGTATTGATACAGTGCCAAACAGCCCGTGAGTATACATGGGGTAGCAAACAACGCTACTGTGACATCTGCTGGCTCTTTGGACGTAGCACGGACAATAAGCGTCACAGCGAGTGCAAGCGGCAGACCGACGAAGACAACGACTGAGTCGTCTACGGGACTTATAGTACCGAGATTCCAGTCTGGGCTCACCGCTGAGAACGGGATGAACTCAAACACTCCAAGAAGGCCACTCGTGAATAGCAGTATCATTCCCGCTAATGCGTATGAACTGAGACGACCTATCTCGGACAGACTTGGATGTGAATGTTCCATCAGTTTTTATCACGACAGAGACTCTCTTAAATCTATTGTGAAATAGTCAATCAAATGTAAGATTTGCCGATCTCACACCGCGACAGCGAGCGCACAAGCCCGCGAAGGCCAAGAGAGTTTAGTTCGTTTCGACGTGAATGTCTTCTTCGGGAGCGACCGGTTCATTCGAGCCTTTCAGACGAGTGACTGCGTACGCGACGGTTGCAAAGAGTGCGATACCTGCTGTGAGTTTCTTCTTTGACACCATATCATCCATTTACTCCTTACAAAACATAAACCCAGATTCTGTGTTTCCGAGCGAGAAACGAACTACTGCAACAACTGATTATCGCCGGGAGCCTCTAAGTTGCACTGCTCGGCTTGCTCAACAGCAGACGCTGCCAAACGCTTAATATTGGTTGGCTCAGTCTCACGAACTGTTGCCAGCGGTGGGCGTGTCGCAGGGTTTTCTGGGGCAAGTCGGTTACAGCCCGCATCAATTGTTGACTCCTCGTAGGTCCCGATCTCGCGGGCACGGTCTGTTATTTCGTGTTTGTCTAGCGTGAGGAGTGGTCGGTGGACTGGGCAGTCTGTGACTGCGTCGGTGACCCGGATTGCTGCGCTGGTCTGGCTCGATTTCTGTCCGATAGATTCGCCAGTGACGATTCCGACTGCACCGGTTTGTTCCGCGATGAGTTCGGCAATCCGGAGCATATACCGACGTGTCAACAGCATCTGGTACCGCTCTGTCTCTTCGGCAATCTGTTCGAGGCCGTCGCCGCCGGGGACGACCCACATCGTGAAGCCGTCGGGGGTATATGTAGTCAACTGTTGTGTGATTTCCTCGGCACGAGCGCGGTGGTCAACGCCGCCAAACCGTCCGAGGTTGACGTATACAGGGACGACAGGGCACCCCCGTTTCATTAGGTGCCAAGCCGCCACCGGCGAGTCGATACCACCGCTCATCAGCGCAACGACTGGTTGCTGGGTGCCCAGCGGTAATCCACCGGCACCGGACTGTATACCGACGTAGACGAACGCTCGTTCTGGCCGACACTCCACGCGGAACGTGAGATCGGGGTCGTCGAGGTCAACCTCAGGCTCGATATCTGATGCTTGGGCAGCCTCAAACACTGCCGCTCCACCCTCCCGTTCGATATCCGTGCTCGAAAACGGGTGGTCTTCCTCGTTGCCGGCCCGACGAGCGCGCACTGCGAACGTTCCGCTCTCGTAGTGCTCGCGTGCCGTCTCCGCTAGCAAGTCACGGATAGCGTCCAGTGTTGGGTCGATTTCCCTGACAGAGCTAACGGAGGTAACGCCAAACACTCTGGCAGTGACCTCGGCGACTGCATCGACTTCTTCGGGTGTCGTATGAACGTACAGTCGCGCGTGCTCAGCCTCGATAGACACATCAAGGTCGTGTCGGGCGAGCATCTGCTTGAGGTTCTGCCGGAGTTGCCTTTCCATCCGGTGTTGGACGGACCGGCTCTTGACGCCGACCTCGCCGCTGAACCGCACGAGGACGGTATCGGCTCCGGGTGGGTTCATATGCTGGCAAAACGTGTCGAGGCTTAAACCCACATTGAATCGACTGCCGGTTAGAATGTGGAAAGTTCGCCGTCGATAACCTGTTGAGTCAGGTCAGTCACGCTGCTGAGTTCGGCGTCGATAGCTGTTGCAACCTCGTCGTGGATATCTTCGACGGTCACGTCGTCGTCAGTGACAATCTTTGCGTCTGCAACGTGAGGTCTGTCGATAGGCCGCCCAATCTGTGAGAGAAGGCGAATCTGGACCTCACGGACCCCGGCAACGTCTGCGGCGACAGACTTGGCAATTTCAGTGCTGAGTAGGTTGTAAATCTTCCCGATGTGGTTGATAGGGTTCTTGCCGCTCGTTGCCTCCATACTCATCGGGCGGTTTGGTGTGATAAGACCGTTCGCTCGATTACCTCGACCGACGGACCCGTCGTCACCCTGCTCTGCGCTCAGACCGGTTGTCGTCAGATAAATCGACCCATCTTCGTACTCGTCTGCAGTGTTTACATGCACTGTCACATCGCAGTCAGTGTACTCCGTAGCCAGGTCCGTAACGAACGTCTCGACGTTGGCGACCGCGTCGCGATACGCATCAAGGTCACTGAGATGTTCGTCAACCATCGCGGCGGCGACGGTCACGTCGATGTGGTGTTCCTCGCGCTTGCCCATCACCTTGATATCCTGTCCTAGCTCGGGGTTATTGGACGCATACTCCGTGTTGAGCTTGTGCTCTGTGTTGTAGACAATTTGCTCGGTCTCGGTTAGTGGCGCGTGACCGACGCCGTAGCTGGTATCGTTTGCGATTGGGACAGACTGTCCGTCCTCGCCGAATACTTCCTGAAGATCGCCACTTCCCTCCCCAAGCTTCACGTCGACGATGATATCCGACCCAACGTCGAGATACGGGAACTGTTCGTCGAGATACTCCCGTGCAGTCCGGAGTGCGATTGTCTCGACGGGGATTCGCTCGCCGTCGTAGGTCTTGGTTGCACGCCCGACGATGAGTAAATAGATTGGTTCGAGCATCTCGCCACCGCCAAACGCTGGCGATGCAGTCCCGGCAACTAACTGGGTCTCGTCAGTGTTGAAATGCAGGGGCTTACCAAAGCGGTCGATATATGTCTGGGCAAGGGTGCGTGAGACCTCCTCTGCGACACCGTCACAGATTGAGTCAGGGTGACCGAGACCCTTGCGCTCGACAATCTCTACGTGTTGGTCTTCGACTGCAAGCCCTTCTGTATTTTCGACACGAATGTTCCGCTCTGTCATTGCTCCTGTTTCGACACCGGCGTGTCTATAACTTACGGAAACGCTAATGCTTACTCTGATACCTGTGAGTAATATTTAAGATGAGTCGCCTTCGCTGAGAAGTAAGTCAAGATAGGACGTCCGAATCTGGTCGTCGTGGTCAAGTCCAAGCTGTTCGAGGACATCGATAGTGTCTGCCCGCGCGGCCGAGAGCGCCTGTTCGGTGTCTTTGGCATCGCGTTCAACCTCGACAAATTCGCCAACTCCTTCGACCGTATCCAGCGTGACGGTACAGTCATCGAGGGTGTACCGTTCCCGTGTTTTGGTCACTGTGGCAGCAGCCTCATACCCCAATCCTGTCAGGACAGCATGCATCGCTTCATCGTCCTCGATGTACGTCTCTGCCTCCTCTCGGGTTTTCGAGGCTTCCTCGACAAGTGGTCCTTTGTAGGTCACGGCTGTCCGATTCGTTCCACCGTCAGTTGTTTCACGACGAATCCGCAGTGCTTCGTCGGTTTCGACAAACTCGCGGTCCGGTGCATCGTAGTACGTATCTTCCTGTTGTACCGATTCGATGTGACTCGCGCCCACTCGTTTTAGCGTGTCTCTGACCACCGCGTGCTCTGCGGATACCTTCAGTTCAACCTCGTACATGGGTCTGATTGTGAGTTACACCGCTAAAAACCGCGTGGTGTTGTCAGGCCTGAAACCAGTCTCTGGTCATAGCGCCACGTTCCTACGTGAAATCCTGTCACGAGCGCGTCGAAACGGAGTGCTTAAGAGTACAACGACTGACCAAAACGGTATGAGCAACGAATCCGAGGCCGACGACGAGCAGACACAGGCCGACGGCGACATCGAGGAAGAAGAAGTCCAAGAAGAAACAGAAAACGAAGAGCAGAGTGGACTGCAGGACGACGACTTTATTCACCTCGATTACACCGCCCGTACGATTGAGGACGGCCAACTTGTCGATACAACCTCCCAAGAGGTCGCCGAAGAGGAAGGAATCGACGAGGAGGACCGAGAGTTCGGTCCGCGGACGATTGTGCTCGGTCAGGGTCACATCTTTGCCAGCGTCGAAGACGACATCCGCGGTCAGGAAGTCGATAGCGAAGGGTCCGTGACTGTTCCAGCAAGTGAGGCGTTCGGTGAGTTTGACGAGGATGAAGTCCGAACCATCAGCAAAGACAAGATTCCCGAGGATGACCGCTACCCCGGTGGCCAGGTCACAATCGACGGCGAAGAAGGGTTTGTTGAGACAATCATCGGCGGTCGCGCGCGTGTCGACTTCAATCACCCTCTTGCCGGTGACGACATTGAGTACGATTACGAGATTGTCGACACTATCGACGACCGCAAAGAGATGGCCGACGGACTGGTCGACATGTACCTCGGTCTCGACCTCGAAATGCGCTTCGAGACCGACACCGTTGAAGAAGAACAACTTGTCGAAGACGAGGAGACAGACGAAGACGACGAAGACGACGAACCCGAGTACGAGACCGTCGAAGTCGAAAAGGAGTCCCTTTATATCGAAGCGACGCCCCAGCTGACGATGAACCAGCAGTGGATGATGCAAAAACAGCAGATTGGACAGGAACTCATTGACCTGCTCGGTATCGACCGGATTGTCGTCGAAGAAATTATCGAGGACAGCCCGATGGGCATGCCCGGCATGATGGGCGGCATGGGTGGCGGCGGTGGCGCTGGCCTCGAAGAAGCGCTCGAAGACGCTGACATCGACGCCGACGACCTCGCTGAAGAACTCGAATAAGGCTCTTCTTGAACCGCGAACGCTATTATCCTACAGCCCGCTGTTGCGTGTATGCTTAGACTGGCGGTGGCGACGAACGCAGAGACCTACGATAGGATACAAGAGCCACTGGCAGCCCGCGGTATCGAAGCTGACCATGTGGATTTGACCACCCAGTCGATTTCACTTTCGTCCCCGCCCGTCGATGCTGCTGCATTTGACGTTGGGTTTGTCTATCCCGCGCGGCTTGCTGAGGGTGGCGTCACGGACGCACTGCTTGATGTGCCGTGGGTAAACGGTCGCGACGAGATGCTGCGCTCGCGGCATAAGGGTGAGTGTCTTGCGCGCTTGTCAGCTGCCGGTCTCTCTGTGCCTGAGACAGTCATCGTCTCGAACCCTGCTAACGAAGACGACCTTGTGGCCGCCTTCGAACAGATTTCGGGGCCTGTCGTGGTCAAACCGAACTCGACCACGCGAGGTATCGGGGTTGCAAAAGTCACTGACCTCGACTCCTTTCTTGGGGTCTGTGATTACCTTGATCTCGTCCATGACTACCGCGCGACCGGTGACCAGTCGTTTCTGGTCCAAGAGTATGTGCCCAATGCACGTGATTTCCGTGTGATGCTCGTTGATGGAGACGTGGTTGGCGCAGTTGAACGCCGACTGCCCGACGACGCTCTCGCCGCCGGACAGTGGAAACACAATGTCCATCGTGGGGCTGAAGCAACGGGCATTGACCTCACCGACGACCTGCAATCGCTTGCCAAATCAGCTGCCGATGTGCTAGGTCTCTCTTGGCTCGGCGTTGACCTGCTCGTTACCGACGACCGAGCTGTTGTCAACGAGACGAACGCCCGACCCACTGTCGACTCAGCGACAAAGTACGATGACGGCTTCTGGGACGACGTGGCTGACATCGTATACGAACAGGTGTAGTTGTCTGGCTCTGAGACTGGCCTGTTTGTTCACATTTGTCACATAATGTTTTTATCCGTTGATACGCCACAGATAGATAGCATGAAGCTCTCCTCTTTCTGACGGGGTCTCTCAACGCGTTTGCTTTTCGCCAGGCTGCCGAATAGCTAGCGTGTTGTTGACGCCCGTCTTGCTTGATTTACCCCTAGCGGCAGCGCTGGGGTGGGACAGAGCAGTGAGTACTGCAGCCGTCCATCACACATGTTACAGACGGCAATTGTCGCACAACGAACAGCTGAAGAGAAACCGGACACAGAAGAGATTCGCGGACTGACCGAGGCCGCCGGCGCACGCATCCTCGGGGAGGTGACACAACAGCGACCGCCGGACCCCGGGACCGAACTCGGGCCCGGCAAGGTCGACGAAATCGCCGACATGGTCGAAGCGACGGGCGCGGATACGGTCGTCGTCGACGCCGAACTGACGCCCCAGCAGACGGTTACGCTCGAAGATACCGTCGGGGCACACGTCGTCGACCGCCACCGTGTCGTTCTCGAAATCTTCGCTGAACAGGCCAGAACCCGACGGGCACAGTTACAGGTCGAACTGGCCCGCCTGCGCTATCGCCTACCGCGGGTCAGGGCGCTCTCCGATGAGGGTGCGCTCAACCGATTCACCGAGAGCGGGACGCCCTACTACGACCTGCTTGACCGCATCGACGAACTCGAACGCAAACTCGACGACCTACCCTCGGTCGCCCAGCAACACCGCGAACAGCGCCGCGAAAACGGGTTCGAGCTTGTCGCGCTGGCCGGCTACACGAACGCCGGCAAGTCGACGCTCCTCCGGCGGCTAGCTGAGGAGATGGAACTCGACCCCGAGAGACACGAGGACCTCGATGAGACCGCCACCGTCGAGGACCGATTGTTCAAGACCCTCGAAACGACAACTCGACGCGCAACGCTGAACGGCCGGTCGGCCTTACTGACTGATACAGTCGGCTTCCTTGATGACCTCCCGCACTGGCTGGTCGAATCGTTCCGAAACACGCTCACGGCTGTCGAAGAGGCGGATACGGTCGTCGTTGTGGCAGACCTCGCACAGTCTGCTGACGAACTTCGGCGAAAACTCGAAACCGTCCACGACGCGCTTGGTGACGACCATCCGCCCGTTGTAACCGTGCTCAATAAAGCTGACCTCGTTTCCGAGGCGAAGCGGACAGAACGAGCCAAAGCCATCGCTGACCTCGCACCCGATCCGGTCGTTATCAGCGCAGAGGAAGATACCGACCTCAATGGGTTGACGACGCAGATTTGCAAGCAGCTACCAACGCTAGCGCATACAGAGTTGACACTCCCACTCACCGACGAGGCAATGTCACTGCTGTCGTGGCTACATGACGAGGCCGTCGATGTCGAGGTTACATATGGAACCGATAGGGCAACTGTCGAGGTCGCTGCCAGACCACCCACATTGGAGCGTGCGCGCTCTCGACTCGAAGAGCTTCCTGCCTGACTAAGGCAGAAACAGGGTAAGCGCGAGTGCAAGCGTAAAGGTCAGTGCAAGCCAGAGGGCTATGACCTGCATGAGCTGCTGTTTCAACTCTGTTCCGGCGATTGGAAGGTGCTGTGTCACTTCCATACGCTACCTACACGCCAATAGCCCGTAGCGCTGTTACCCTGATATTGGGGGACATATTTAGTACCTGCCAGCCCACAACGTGTCGTTCACACGGAAGACAACTCAGATATCGATGCTTGTCGAATCGCCATCGCGGTCAAAAACAACTTCGAGCACGCCGTTATTGTAGGTTGCCTGTGCAGACTGCTCATCGACAGAAACTGGGAGTGATACTTGCTCGCGATACTCTCGAGTCTCTCCTGTCGCGTCGAGGTGTAGGGTCCGGCCGTCGCACTGGAGTTCGATATCCTCTTTGTCGACGCCAGGGATATCCGCAACCAGTCGAACCTCGTCGTCGCTCTCATGAATATCCATGTGGACATTTCCGGTCGGTTCCGGACCACCGTTTGTCCCAGCATTGTGTTCGAAATGTACGTTTGCATCGCCGCCCATCATCTCGTTCATCATGCGCTCTATCTCGCTGAAGAACTCGTCGAACGGGTCGTCGCGGTCGTCTCTCATACTACCTGCTAGGTACAACATCCCCAAAAGCCTTCGGCACGCACGGTCTCGACAAGCTTTTGCCTATCTCGGAGGCAGTCGCCATGTTTTTGTTTAGACCAACTCTAATCTTTCCTATGATGTTGAGCGCGAAGATGGAGGATTATCTGAAGGCTATCTACGAGCTCAAGGAGATGAAGGGGGACCCGGTTTCTACCTCTAGCATCGCCGAGTATATGGAGGTGACATCGCCGACAGTCACGAGCATGATGACGAAACTCGAAGAGCGAGAGCTTGTCGACCGCGAGAAATACAGTGGTGTCGAGCTCACCACAGAGGGTGAGACAGTCGCACTTGAAGTTCTCCGGCACCACCGACTCATCGAAACCTACCTCGCTGAACATCTTGACTACGACTGGGCTGAGGTCCACGACGAGGCCGATCGTCTGGAACATCACATAAGCGAGGAATTCGAGCGTCGCGTTGCGGACGCACTCGACGACCCAGCTGTTGACCCACATGGAGATCCAATTCCGACTGACAGCCTGGACCCGATCGACGGGACTGACGGGGGAACGCTTGAGGAGTGCGAGGAGGGGACAACCGTTGTGGTCGAGCGTGTCAGGGACCGCAACGCTGAGGAACTAGATTATCTCAAGGATGCCGGTCTCACGCCGGGGACAGAAGTCAGCGTCACAGAGGTTGCCCCAATTGGAATGGTAACTGTCGGTCTCGACGACTGCGACACTGTCTCGATTCCTGAAACAATTGCGGGTTCGATCCATGTTCGGGCTGCTGATGGGGATGACGATTCTTCTGAGAGCATCTGAACTGTCCAACCATCGGTTATTTTCCACCACCCCACGAAATATCGGTATGCGAGGACTTGACGACACGGACCGTGAAATCATGCGACTTCTGCTCGAAGACGGGCGACGTTCGTACAGTGAGATTGCAGAAACAGTCGGTCTCTCTGCCCCTGCCGTCTCAGACCGCATTGACCGCCTCAAAACAGTCGGTCTCATCGAGCGGTTCACGGTCGCAATTGACCGCGGTATGTTACGTGAAGGAACACCGATACTCGTGAGAATTCAGGCGTCACCGGGCGAGGGTGAGCGACTACACACAGAACTCCAGACGAGCCAGCCGGTCGAACACGTCTTTCGCACAGCCGACGAGACGCTCGTCTGTACTGCAACCGTTCCTGACGGCAATATCGAGCAGTTGTTTGATGCGGAGTTTCCGACTGATGTGATCCGGTCATACGATGTCAAACTTCTTCAGAATACTACGTGGAGTCCCAGCCTTGATAACGCAGAGTTGGCTCCTGAATGCGTCGAATGTGGCAACACTGTCTCTACTGAAGGCGAACGCGAAGAGTTTGACGGTGAGGTGTACCACTTCTGTTGCTCGTCGTGCCTGGCGAGTTTCCGCGAGCAGTACGAACACCTTCGTGACGGTATGTGAACACACTCTGCCCACAGACAAACAGCCGCCGAGTCGCTCAGACGAACCGGACCGCTGTCCCCTGCGGCAACGATTCGGGGACAGTCATAGTCTCCGTTGTCTCTGCACCCGTCCCGGTCGTCACTGTCACCGTCACCGTCTGTCCGGGCTTGAGTCGCTCACCAAACTGCTGGATATTTTCGATATCATCGCTTCCCAGGTCGAAGGTTAACAGCGCGCGGTCCGACGGGGAAATCGACCCTTCGCCCCGGACCATTTCTACCCCGAACGAACCGCCACCAGCATCAATTTGTTCTGGCGTCAGTGTGTGTTGGGTGGCCCCATCCCACGTCACGGTAACGTCGGCAATATCAACTGTGTCGCCAACAGGCGTAACTAGCAACTCGACGACGCCGACGCTTGTTTGGTCGTCGTTAATATCGCTCCCGAACGACGAGACGACGAGAAGCGCTCCGTCGTCGAGGTCGCCTACTGCTGTCTCACCGGGCGATTCGTTCCGGACGTCGATGCCGGCCAATCCAAGCGCTGCCGGGACGACTGCCACAATAACCGTAATCACGATAACGAACGCAAGCAGTCTGCCGACACCGGCCTGTCCCCTCTTGGGGCCTGTCATGGTTTCTGCTTGTGTGTTGTCGCCTCGTCGGTTAAGTATGCTGGCACGGAGTTCTACTCGTGTTCTCAAATCGGGCGCACGTCGAAATCGAAGTGGTCGGTACTGAGAAGGGCAACGCCAAACCCGACAGCGAGGGCAAACGGTGCCCACGCATGATAAAACGCGTTGATAGCGCCCCACAACAGAATAAAGCTCACCAGGTCATCCAGCATGTAGGGACAGTTTCGGACCCGTGACAACAGCGCGGTTCGGTCAAAGGCCGCGTCGATGAGCAGCGTGGCAACGATTGCGCTTAGGACCCATCCCGCGTAGTTCATCGGCGGCACGCCATAGAACCCTCCATCGCCGAACGACCAAAACCCGAGTGCTACCGCTCCGGGGTCAAGGACGAGGTCAACGGCAACAACAGTCGCCGCAACTGCCGGGATTCGGAGTGCCGGGGAGTTTGCACGAGGACCAAGTACCAACAGACAGAGCAGGTAACTGTTGACCACCAGTGGGACAAAAAACAGCGGGAGCGCTAGCGGAATTGTCCCCAGCAACATCGGTCCAAGAGAGACCGAGTAGCTAAACTCACCGTAAGGGAAACCGGTTGTTGCCCCGATATACTCGATAGCGTAGGTATAACCAAACAACACTGCAAGCGCCGCCCCAGCCCGACGGCCAATGAGCGGGAGGATACCGGAAACGAGCGGCAATCGCATCACGAATACCCCTACAAGAACTAGATAGGGGTTGAACGCGAGCACGGATGGGAGCAACTGCTCGGCGCTGGCGAGTAACAGTCCTGCCCCAATAATCGGGAAGACAACGGCGATAGTGAACCGGTTGGTGTCGACAACATAATTGAGGACTGCCTCGAAGTGGTCCCGGTCAGAAAACGTCCGTGTGAGGTTTTTTCTGGCCAGTAGACTACCGTACTCCGGTGAATACGGCTCCTCGCCGTCAGCCATACAGCATCACCCAGATGCGACCCATTGTCAGTACAGCCCCGGTGACAGTATTGAGCACCGGGAACCACCAGTAAGCACGGGCAATATCGATATCAAATGCCTCGATGAACCCCACAAAGGCCGGGTAGATGAGAAAGATACCACCCAATCGCAGGTCGACACTTGCCATCAGGACAGCCGCGAACACCCAGCAGGCTGCACAGTAGATGAGCGTTCGTGTCTGGCCCAACAGTGTCGCGGTCGTTTCGATACCGGCTTGACGGTCCGGTCGGATATCGGGAATTGCCGAAAATGTATGCATCCCCATTGCCCATACCCAGCCGCCAGCGACAGCCAACAGTGGGGGCGCAGTTCCGGCGACAGCACCGTAGGCGACGACAGCTGGCATAACGTACAGCCCGTTCGACACTGAATCGACTATCGGCGTCGTCTTGAAACGCACTGGCGGGACGCTGTAGGCTGCCCCGAGAGCCAGAAACGCCACTATCGCTGCAGTTCCCTCGACGGGAACCACCGAAACAAAAGCTAAGCCTGCTGCTCCGCTAACGAGGACAACGGTAGTAACAGCATTGCCTCCTGCGTATCGGACCTCACGTCCTTCCGCGGACTTTTTGGGATTAACCTCGTCGATATCGACATCAAACCGGTCGTTAATACCGTAGAGAAAGATGTTCGCCGGTACCAGAAAGTACACGAACAGCGCAACGGTAACTGGCTGGAAGAACTCTGTGGTCGCGGTCGCAGCGTAGACCACCCCGACAACCACTGGTCCTGCCAGATACAGCCAGAACCGGGGACGAGAGAGCCAGAACAGATAGCCAGCAAACGTTTGCTCCGACGGCGCAACCCGTCCGAGCAAGTCTGTCACGTCGCTCACGTATGCCGGTCTGGTCGCCAAGCTACTAAAGACGACGGTACCGGTGTCTCAACCCGCAGTCACTCCGGCCCGACAAGTTCCACTTTCACACCCTCGGGGTCCTCGCAGTAGAGTGCATAGTACCCGCCTGCGTAGGGGTGTTGCTCCTCGTACAGAACAGTCGAACCGTCCCGCTTCCGGATGCTTTCGGTCAGTTGGTCTACCTGTTCGCGGGATTTGGCATGAAACGCGAGATGATTGAGGCCCGACTCGTGCCGGTTGAATGGGTGGCCCTCGTCGGCCTGCTTCAGGACGATATACGTCGGCCCACGTATCCAGGACCGACCGCCCTCCCAGTCGTTTTTCACCTCGTAGCCTAGCTCTGCCAGGAACCAGTTCCAGAAACCCAGCGAGGACGGGAGGTCGGCCGTGGACAGCTCGACGTGATGCAGTGTACCCGCGTACTCGGGGTCGGCGTGGTCATACCCCATGCTGACCACTCAAAGCAGGCCAACAAAAGGATAGTGGTCCCGTTACCGGTCGTCGCTTGGCAGTTCTGTCTCAGTTTCTATCATCTCAGCCATCGCGGCCAGCTCTTCCGAGGAAAGCCCCGTCAACAGGTCGACGAACTGCTCGATTTGCCGGTAGTACGCCTGGAGTTCACGGACCCGCTCGAGACTGTCTGTTGCCTGTTCACTGTTGGTCTCTCCGAGCTGTCGTTCGGCCGATTCCAGCGCCCGGGTCATCGTCACGACCTCGCGTTGACCTTCGGTTTCGAGCACCCGCCTCATGACGCTCCACCAGTCACGCTCTGCCTCGAAGAAGGCGCGCTTTCCTTCACCCGGTAGCGACCGCCGCTGTACAAAATAATACCGCTCTAGCGTCGTCATCGCGGTACTAACCGTCGATTTGGCATAGTCGCTTCGTTCAACGAGTTCGTCAAGCGAGAGCGGGCCATCCGCGAAATATAGGATACCATACAGTCGACCGACACTCCGTTTCATCCCGTACATCTCAGCGGTCGTCGCCATCGCCTCGACGACCTCTTCGCGTGCTGTGGCTACCTCGTCCCCAGCACTCGTCCCATCGTTGTTTGTCATTACGGGGCGTTAGGGCGTAAAATACAAATACCTTAGTACTGAATATTCGGTATATGCCGAATATACAAAAAACAAAAACAAGTATCGACGCAGTGCCTGACGGCGGGAAAGAGAGCGGGAACAAAGATGAGTGGGTCATTCGCGGGACGGACATCGAGAAGACCTACGATTCGTGGCTCCCGTTCGGGAGAACGGTCGAGGCCCTCGATGGGGCATCGTTGACGGTCAACGAGGCCGAACTCGTCGGTATCGTCGGCGGAAACGGGTCAGGGAAATCAACGCTGATGGAGATACTCGTCGGGGTGTTAGAGCGTGACGGCGGGACTGTCGAGCGTCGCGGGACGGTTGGCTGGTGTCCACAGGAGACGCTTCTGTATGACCGGTTGACGGTTCGGGAGACGATGGGGCTGTTCGGCAGGGGCTACGGGATGGACAGGGACGAAATTGCGGACCGACTCGGGTGGCTGGCCGACAAACTCGGGTACGAGGAGTACCTCGACACCCGCATTGACCACCTGAGCGGCGGCAACCACCAGAAGGTAAACCTCTCAGTCGCTCTGCTCCACCAGCCGGACGTACTGTTGCTCGACGAACCCTACACTGGCTTCGACTGGGAGACATACCAGACGTTCTGGGACCTCACCGACGAACTGGCCAAACAGGGAATTGCTATCGTCATTATCAGCCACTTTGTTGAGGAACACGACCGGTTCGACCGGATTTACGAACTCCAAGACCACCGGCTCGCTCTCCAGGAGCCGGAAAAACAGGCTGTGCCAGCGGAGGGTGTGTAGATGGGGCGGGCAACCCGTCAGCGGGAGGCCGTCAGCGCGGGCGTCCGTACGTTCCTCCGCGAGCCGACGAATGTCGTCTTGCTGGTCGTCCTCCCGCCTCTCGTGTTGTTCATGTACGACCTCGCGCTCGGCCCGATTACCGAAGCACCTGGTATCGAGTTCGTACCCGGTGGGGCCGAACTTGGTGGTGCGCTGTTCGCGACTGCCTTTCTCTCCGGGTTGCTGGGTGTGTTCCAGGTTGTCGGGACCGTCGACTCAGACAGGCGACTTGTCGTCTGTGGATATCATTCTGTCGGGGTTCTCCTCGCACGCTTCCTGACCATCCTGCTGGCTGGCGGACTCGTGGCGGGGATTACGTTCGTTACTTTTCTCTTACGGAGCAACATCACTCCCGAGCGACCAGCCCTCGCCTTTGGCGTACTCGTCAGTGCCGCGGTCATCTACGGTCTTCTGGGAATTTGTCTTGGCGCTCTTGTTGGGCGAGAACTCGAGGGCTCGCTCGTGTTGGTTTTTCTGGCAGACATCGACTCCTTCGGCGCAATCGGTGCAGTCCCGACCGAGAACGATGTTCTGGAGTACTTCCCACTTGCCACCCCTCATGACATGCTAGATGCGACCGTCTATGAGGGAACGGTTTCGGGTGGGGATGCAGTGACTGTCGCCGTGTACATCCTCGTTCTTGGACTCTTTGCAATCGGTGCAGTTCTTATCGGAGGTGACTCGATATGAGTACCGACACCCTGCGCCGCTCTGAAACGCGGGCAAGACTTTGGACCGCGACGACGGTCGCTAGTCGTGAGGTGTTGCGCGACCCCGTGTTGCTAGGCTTGCTCGCGTTCCTTCCGGTGTATTTCATCGGTCTCTGGGGGTGGATTCTTCCCCAGGACCCGGTACAGGCCGAGATAGCCACCGCCGAGGGAACTTCCACGGTCACCACTGATTTCGTCTCTCTGATGCTGGCGCTGGTCGGTCCTGTAACGGGGGCGCTCTTGGTGGGTATCGCGGGATTGTTTATCGTCCAGCGCTCACGAGGTATCGACGAGCGCCTGCGGGTCGTCGGGTACTGGGGGCCGGAAATCCTCGTCGCTCGATTTGTCCTCCTTGCAGGGGTTACTGCAGTTGTCGTCCTGATATCGTTGGCTGTCACCGTCGTCCGCGTTGTCCCAGAACACGTAGGGTGGTTCCTGTTTGCACTCCTGCTGGCAGCAGGAACTTACGGTGCAACTGGGGTGTTGATAGGGCTATTCCTCGACCGGATGGCTGGCGTCTACCTCCTGTTGTTCGCACCGATGCTTGATATCCTTCTGTTGGGGATGCCCCTGGGCGAACCACCAAGCTGGAGTCGCTGGCTCCCGGGTCACCACGCCGCCGAACTCGCCCTAAGCGCGTTCCTCGCAGAGAGCGTTGCTATCTCACACGGGCTGTGGGGTGTCGCGGTTGTCGCTATCTTTGCAGTACTCTCGGTTCTCGTCTCAGTATGGCGATGACGCCTAGTTTGGACATGGCCAGGCCCTCTGACGGATGAATCTTACCTCAGAAGGACCCGAAACCGGCCAATTATATGTAGCGAATGCATACTTACACTCGACATAATGAGCGAACACGACGCGCCTGAACGAGACGAAGAGTGGCAAGAGATCCTAACCAAAGAAGAGTACAACGTACTCAGAGAAGGCGGTACAGAGCCACGATTCAGCGGTGAACTGCTCGATATCGACGAGGACGGTATCTTTGCGTGTGCCGGCTGTGGGTCAGAACTGTTCCACTCCGAGAAAAAGTACGATTCGGGGAGTGGCTGGCCGAGCTTTTTTGATGTCCTCGACGAAGGTAACATCGAAACACAGGTCGACACGAGTCAGGGAATGCGCCGTACTGAGGCCGTCTGTGCGAACTGTGGCGGCCACTTGGGCCACATCTTCGACGACGGTCCAGAACCAACCGGCCAGCGATACTGTATTAACTCTGCATCGCTCGACTTCGAGCCTGACGAGTAGTCGTTATCACTCAGGTAAATCACCCCCGAAACTTTTTATTCGCTGTCGTCGCGCACACATGTGTGAGCGATATAATCGACTTCAACAAACTGGGGGACCGTTTTCGAGGCGTCCCGCTGCTTGGCGGGCTTCTTGGAGGTATCCTTTCGTTTATCACTGGATACCTCGCATTCTTGGGGCTCGCTGCGGGAACTGGGGACGGTATCGACCTCGAAGCCCAATCGCTTCGGCAGGTCGGACAGTTCTTCTATAACTCGCTTCTCGTGCCAACACACGAACAAACTACGCAAGTCTTTGAGAACGAGGCCCAAGGCGAGACAGTCGTACAGGAAACCATCCGAGATATCTGGTATAACCCGTTTTTCGAATCAGGGACCGTCGATGTAGAGACCAGCACGTATTTGGATGGAAACCTCTACAATGAGCAATCACAGACGCTGACAGCCGAGAATCCTGGTTCGTTAACGCTGCCAGAGTTGACATTTCCAGATATTGTCTATCTTGCCATCCCGGTTGTGGTGTTGCTCGGCATCGGCTTTTTGCTTGCCTACCGGTTCGTCTCGCTTGAGGGTGCCCAATCGTGGGATGATATTTTGACCCGGAGTCTCATCACTGGCGGGACGATGACACTCGGCTTTGCTCTCTTGGTTCTTGCCGGACTGTTCCTGTTCGTCATCGATGGCGTCGCTCTCTTTTCAGGTCTGTCAGGAGAAGACGTGTTTACTCGCCCAGAACGGGTTCCCGCGCTCATGTTTGGGTTAGCCTATCCCGCCGTCTGTTCGTCGGTAGGTGCGTTTCTGGGGCTCGTTGCGCAGCGACCGTCCTTTGACCGTGACGAACACGACAGAACACCAGATGAAGCGACCGAGACGGAGAGTGCGATAGATGGTGGTGGTTCACACGACGACAGCATAACACAGGACCGAACTCATTCCGAAGAATCGGATTCCGAAGAGTCGGATAGAGAAGCCGAGCCAGCGGCCCAATCAGCCAGTACCACAGACTCAGCTCCCAGTACTGACAGACACTGATTACGTCCACCGACAGCAGCTCCACTGCTGTTCGTATCTACAGACTTAGAGTTGGCGAGCGTTTTATTATTGCGTGCGACAATAGTTTGGTAGTGATTTCCTATCACCAACGACAATAGCGGTAATCGCGGCGGTGATGGGGGAACATACACCGAGCAGTCACTACCCCGGTCTTTCTCTAGCGATATCGTTGAAGATACTGACAAGATTCAGTTCGCTCTTGTGAACGAAAATGGGCTTATTCGGACGGACGGAGATAGCCAAGAGCAAGTCGAGATTCCAGTCGGGTTGATTGTGACTGAGAAAGAGCTTGTCTTTGGGGCGGTTGACAGTGACGGTTCGAATGCCGTCTCTTTTGGGTACGGAGAGCTTGCAAGCGTCGACGTGACGGAGAACGCGCTCGTATTCACGACCAGTGATGGGGTACACTGGCGGTTTGTACTCCCGGACTCTGTGCATGACGGTGTCGATGGTGCCATCCGCCATCTGAGTTGGGTAGGTGACGTTCGAAATCACATCCGTAGCACTGTAAACGATGTCGAGTTGGCGACTGGACAAATCCGCGCGCTCAGGGACAACCACGAGTGGGGGGCTGCAGTTGATACCTACCGGAAAATACGCACCCAGCTCGATGCAGTTATTTGCATGGTTCAGACGACAACACCACTGTCTGATGGCACTCTCTCACCAGAACTTGCTAACCTTGACCGCCAGCTAGAAAGCGCGTGTGCTCGCCTGTACATCGACCGTAGCCGGTCACAACTCGAACTTGTGAGTCACCTCCTTGAGTGTCAAGACTATGAGCAAGCAGAAACTGTGTTTGGGCGTGTTATCGATTACTACGACCATGCGCAGTGCCACTCCGAAGAGATTAGACGCGCCGATGCGTTCCAGTTCGGACGCCAGCGTACGCTTGTTGATGACCTCGAAGCACTGCGTTGGGATATCGATACCACCGCGGCAGAACCGGTCCAACAGGCCAAGGAGGCGACGGTACGGGCCGAGACTGCCGAGACACTTTCGGCGGAGATTGACCATCTCGAAACGGCGCTTGACCGGTACCGTGGGATTCAGACTGTTGCGTGGTACGGGTACCTTGCCAACGATGCCGAAGCCATACAAGAGACCAGCAAACAGATTGGCACACAACTCATCGACTGTCACGAGCGCGCTGCACGGACCAAGTGGAATGACGGCTCCCGGCTTGAGACCGAGAACTGGCTTGAGGATGCGATTGAGGCATGTACCGCCGCAACGGAGCACCTCGAACGCGCTCACGAACTTGCTGAAACGTTCGACCCACAGAGAGTTTCTGCATTCGAGTCACGACTGAACCAGATGTTCGATATTCTCCTTGGGATGCAAGACACTGCAAGAGGAAGTGGTACGGTGAAAAATACCAACTCAAAAGAGACCGCTGACACAGGCAACGACGTGACCGCCGATAACCTTCCTTCTGTTCGGACCACTGACAGCCACCAGCGACCGACGCTCGATGATGTTGCGGGGCTAGACCTTCACCATGATATCACGCTCGACTTAGACGGTGAGTCGAGGCCGCTCAACAATTCACAGAGAACAGACAAGGAGTTACCGGCTGATGTCGACGGCCTTGACGACGCTAGGGACGACACAGACAACACAACAACTGAAGACGAAACTCATTCGGAGCCATACCAAACGTCTAATCGAACGGAGTAGGTCCTGATTTGGAAAGTAGAATCGCATTACCTATAACGGTCCAGTTGCTACGCGGGATTACAGGCCGCCAAACCTGAAAACAGTGCGCGAGGGTAGCCAAGCCTGGCCAACGGCGGCGGACTCAAGATCCGCTCCCGTAGGGGTCCATGCGTTCGAATCGCATCCCTCGCACTGTGAGGCGCGTTCGCGTCTCGATACACGGCGTGCGATGCCGTGAACTGCGGCCCACGCGGGCCCTCGCACCAGTGCGGAAGACCCACGGAAGCGGTCTTCCCTCGCACCATTTCCTACTCAACGCTGTCCCACTGAGCAGTGAGCTTCTCCACCGACCGGACTAATTTCAATCAGTGACCGGCTATGGCTCTTATTCGATAGTGACGTTCGATGTCTATCCGTCACGTTTTATTCTGGATACGGTCGCTGTATGGGTATGGACTCTCGAAACATCGAAGCGATTTCGTTCGACCTTGATGACACACTTGTGCAGTACACACGACCCCCTGGTGATGTCCTTCAGGTGTGTTTTGATCGGCTCGGAATCGCCCCAATATTTCGTGTCGAGGAGTATTATGCTCGATACGATGAGTTCGCGAAACAGTGTGACTCGATGGACGAACTCCGAGCAGAATGTTTTGCTACGCTCGCTGCGGAGAACGGACAGGAGCGACACCTCGGAAGGGAGGTCGCAGCGGTGTTCAGCGACGAACGCGACCAATCGAACGTAGAGCTTTTGCCATCCGTTGGCAGCCTCCTTGATGAACTTGTCGACGAATATCAGATTGCTATCGTCACCAACGGCGCACGGGACGCACAACAAAAGAAAATCGAGGCTGTTTCTCTCGACCAGTGGGTCGAGACTGTTGTCATTGCGGGACACGACACGCCACCCAAGCCCAACCCAGAACCGTTTGAACGCGTACTGCAGTCGTTCGAATCAACCCCAGCCACCACAGTCCACGTCGGTGATTCGCTCGAAACTGATGTTGCCGGCGCAACCGCTGCTGGACTTGCGTCTATCTGGGTCTCAGCACAGCCGAATGTACACGACTATGACCCGACGTTCAGTGTGGATTCGGTGGACGAGATACGGCCACTCCTGTTGGAGACCGCGTCAGAATCGGAGGGGAACTAAATCGGTGGTCTGTCGCGGGAGTAACTGTCTATGTTGCTCGAGTTTGAAGACTCGACTCTGATTGGATTCCCTATTGTGCCTTTGTGATACGAACGTGGAATGTCATCATCGGTGTCCGTTTCCTTGACTTGGGACTGCTTTCATCTGGTGTTATATTGCGACAGATTCGAACGAGAGAGACGGACAGAGAATTACTGGAAGCCGACACGACCGCCGGGACGACGGTCCGAATCGGGACCACTACCGCGGAACTCTTCTTCCATCTGTTCGTAGTACTCCCGAATATCGTCGGTGACGGTCGGCCTGACGTTTTCAAGCGCCTGCCGGAAGTGACGCATCGTCACTTCGTCGGCATCCTCATCTTGCCGGAGCGCCTCGATGGCTGCCTCCTGGGTAATCGTTTCGAGGTCGGAGCCAACGTAGCCACCGCTGATTTCCGCAAGCTCTCGCAGGCTGACATCCGCTCCGAGCGGCATGTCGTCCGAGTGAATCTGGAGAATCTGCTCGCGGCCCTCAATGTCGGGTTCACCGACCATCACAAGGCGGTCGAACCGGCCCGACCGGATGAGTGCTGGGTCGATCATATCCGGACGGTTCGTCGCGCCAATGACCATCACTTCACCCATCTCTTCGAGCCCGTCCAGTTCGGTTAGAAGCTGGTTAACCACGCGCTCAGAGACGTTCGATCCGGCATCGCCACCACCACGACCGGGTGCAAGCGAGTCCAGTTCGTCGAAGAAGATGACTGTCGGAGCCACCTGCCGCGCCTTCCGGAACGTCTGGCGGATTGCCTTCTCGCTTTCACCGACCCACTTCGAGAGAAGTTGCGGGCCACGAACACTGATGAAGTTTGCGTCTGTCTCGTTGGCGACGGCTTTGGCCATCAACGTCTTGCCCGTTCCGGGTGGACCATAGAGCAAGACGCCCGACGGTGGCGAGATACCCATACGGTCAAACTTCTCGGGCTTGTTCATTGGCCACTCGACACTCTCACTGACTTCTTTCTGTGCAGCTTCGAGGCCGCCGACGTGATCCCAGTTAATCTTGGGTAACTCGACGAGCACTTCCCGCATCGCGCTTGGAGACACTTCATTGAGTGCGCCGCTGAAGTCGTCGCGCTTGATTATCATCCGGTCGATGAGACTTGGCGGGATATCTTCTTCGTCGAGGTCGATTTCCGGGAGGTAGCGCCGGAGCGCCTTCATTGCCGCCTCTTTTGTGAGACTCTCGATATCAGCGCCGACGAAGCCGTGGGTTTCCTCGGCGAGTCGACCAAGGTTCACGTCGTCTGACAGTGGCATGCCACGAGTGTGTATCTGGAGAATCTCTTCGCGGCCCGTCTCGTCGGGGACGCCAATCTCGATTTCGCGGTCGAACCGGCCCGGCCGACGGAGCGCGGGGTCAACCGAGTCGACACGGTTCGTTGCCGCGATGACAATAACTTGACCTCGCGATTCTAGACCGTCCATCATCGTCAGAAGCTGGGCAACGACACGGCGTTCGACCTCGCCGGTCACATCCTCGCGTTTGGGTGCGATAGAATCCAGCTCGTCGATGAAGATAATACTGGGTGACTCCTCGCTTGCATCCTCGAATATCTCCCGGAGCTGTTGTTCAGACTCGCCGTAGTACTTCGAGATAATCTCCGGTCCCGCAATAGAGAAGAAACTTGCGGATGTCTCGTTGGCGACAGCTTTTGCCAGCAACGTCTTTCCTGTTCCTGGTGGGCCATGCAAGAGCACCCCCTGTGGCGGCTCGATGCCGAGTTTCTTGAATATCTGGGGGTGTTTCATCGGCAGCTCAACCATCTCACGGACTCGCTGAATCTCTTTTTGCAGGCCGCCGATATCCTCGTATGTGATACCGCCCCCGGTCTTCTCGTAGCCAGAGATTGGCTCTTCACGGAGTTCGACGTCGGTATCTTCCGTGATGAGGACAACACCCGCTGGTTCGGTTTCGACGGCGATAAGCGGAATCGCCTGTCCGGGCGAGCGCATGAACGGATGGTTCGTCGAGGACATCACCGGCACAATGTCGCGCTCGACGACCGGGCGTTTCAGAATCTGCCGTTTGACCATCCCGGCGGCGTCGCTCCCAAACTGGACGCTCGCCTCTTCAGGCGGCGCGAGCACGAGTGAGTCCGCCTTCTCGGCCTCTGCTTTTCGAATCTCGACCCGTTCGCCGATGCCCACGTCGGCGTTTTGACGGGTGAAACCGTCGATACGAACAGTATCCGTGTTCCAATCCTGACGGTCCGCACGCCAGACTTTTGCGGCGGTCGTGTCTGCACCCTCTATCTCAATGATATCTCCCGGCGAGAGTTTGAGATGGAGGAGTGTGTCGGGGTCGAGACGGGCGATTCCACGTCCCGAGTCGTTGGGGTAGGCTTTGGCCACCTCCAGTTGCACTTCATTCATAGTAAGCTGTGATGTATTGACATTCAGTTACCCCGAGAGAAATGCTTTGTGCTACCGGCGGTTGTCAAGGGGTTCCTCTGTCGGTTGGTACCCCCAATTGACAGGTGATAAGGGCAGTTACAACCCAAGTTCTTCCAAGACTGCCGTTTCAGCCTCACGTTCGGGGCCGGGATCGCGTTCTGGGTCGACTGGTCCCTCGATAGCGTTCTCGAAAGCACGACGGGGTGAGAGTGGCTCCCAGCCCAATGCTGAGAGTTTCTCTGTTGAGAGGATGTGTGGGTCCGGATTGTACAGCGGGAACTCCGTCGAGTCAATACCGCCAGTATCGAGTTCGCGCTCGCTTGCAGTCACGATTTCGACATCTTCGTCGAGAATGCTTGCGATAGTTTCGATTGTCTCGCCGAGCGTACAGATTCGCCGGTCGCCGACGTTGTAGACTTCACCTGCCTCGCCCGCTTCGGCGACCGTTCGGAGCGCCCGAACAACGTTCTCGACGGCAACAATATGGTGGATATTTGTTCCGTCGCCAGGGACGAGAATCTGGTCGTGGTTCCGGACGCGGTCGACCCAGTACTCAAAGCGGCCGGTGTAATCGTGGCTTCCGTAGACGATGGTTGGCCGGACGCTCATCGCTGGGAACCCATGCGTGGCGGCCTCAAACACCCGCCGGTCACCTTCAGCTTTTCGTGGCCCGTACGTCTCGGGGCTATCATCGACAGCCTGTTCGTCGCTACACGGTTCCATCGGTGTTTCGCCCTCACGCTTTGGAATTTCGTCGACCCCATAGGCGTCGCCACTGGAGATATAGACGTAGCTCTCAATGGCGTGACTCTCAATGTCGTCGAGCCACCGGGTTGCCTGTTCGACTTCACCGGGGTAGTACGCAACCATGTCAAAGACAGCTTGTGCTTCAGACTCTACGGCGGCTTCGGCGATGGCTGCCCCGCTTTGTCGGTCTCCAGTGATGTGATTTACGTCGCTGTGGTCCTCGAAGGGATTGGCGTGTTTCCCCCGATTAAGCAGTGTGACTTCGTAGCCGTTATCGAGTAATTCTTCGACGAGATGGCGGCCAATAAATCGTGTGCCGCCGATGATGAGTGCGCGGTCCATACCATCGAATTGACCGGCACGTTTGAAAAAGAGTCGATAGCGGCGAACACTCTCCGAGTGTCCGTGTGCCGGAATTGGTGATGTCTGTGGCTGGTGCTGTGGCTGCTGTTTGGGGGTCTTCTTGTGTCGGGGGTTCGGATGGCTGCCGTAACCTCAAAAGTTATCTCTCTGCCGAACGCCGTGTTTAATATGACTGGCTTCTCACGGCGGGTCGAACAGGTTTCGATAAGCGGTATCCGCGAAGTCTTCGAAGCAGCAGGCGACGACGCTATCAACCTCGGTCTCGGTCAGCCCGACTTTCCGACACCAAAACACGCACGACAGGCGGCGATTGACGCAATTGAGGCCGGTGACGCCGACGCGTACACTTCGAATAAGGGAACCGAAGGGCTTCGGCAGGCCATCGCCACCAAGCACGCCCGGGACAACAACCTCGACGTTGACCCGGAGAACGTCATCGCCACTGCGGGCGGAAGCGAGGCGCTTCACCTTGCAATGGAGGCCCATATCGACGCCGAGGATGAGGTGCTCATTCCGGACCCTGGGTTCGTCGCATACGAGGCACTGACCAACCTTGCCGGCGGGACGCCCAAATCTGTTGCCCTGCGTGACGACCTCACGCTTGACCCTGCTGCTGTCGAGGCAGCAATCACCGACGACACGGCGGCGTTTATTGTCAACAGCCCCGGTAACCCCACTGGCGCGGTCCAATCCGTCGCAGACATGCGTGAGTTCGCCCGCATCGCCGACGAGCACGATGTCCTCTGTATCACCGACGAGGTGTACGAGAACATTGTTTTTGACGGCGAGCACCGCTCACCGCTGGAGTTCGCCGACTCGGGGAACGTCGTCCTCGTCAATGCCTGTTCGAAGAGCTATTCGATGACAGGGTGGCGTCTTGGGTGGGTGACCGGTTCGCACGAGCGCATCGAGCGGATGCTGCGCGTCCACCAGTATGTGCAGGCCTGTGCCAGCGCACCCGCCCAGTACGCCGCCGAGGCAGCACTGTCTGGGACACAGGAACCAGTCGACGAGATGGTTTCTGCCTTTGAGCAGCGCCGCGACGTGGTTCTCGATGGACTAGAAGACATGGGGCTCTCGGTCCCGACTCCCGAGGGTGCGTTCTATGCGATGCCCCAAGTGCCTGAGGGCTGGGTCGACGAGGTAATCGACCGTGGCGTCGTTGTCGTCCCCGGCGAAGCCTTTGGTGACCACGGGGAAGGCTATGCCCGTCTCTCCTACGCGACGGATACGGAGACGCTTAAGGAAGCACTCGACATCATGTCGGAAGCGACAGCCGCTGTTACCGAACTGTGATGAAAACGTCCCGGCTTTAGCGTGGGACAGAAGTCACGTAACAACGACCGCTATCTTTTGGGCTAGCACTGTTACGGCGGTGTCAAGATATCGCTCTGAACGGCCAGCACGTTCATATTGTCACTCCTGTTGGTTGTTTCATCGAGGCTGTCACCTGCTTTGGCGATATTCTTGCCCACGTTTGAGACGATTCTATGGTACTGTATTCTCTGGACGTATTTACTGGAGTATAAACATCACACATTACTCGAACAGGGAGCCCGTCGATACAATCTTGAGGATGCAGGCCAACTGGTAGTATGGACCGTCTCTATCCCCAGCATGTCCCAATGTACGAGAGTGACGAGCAACGCGAGCGGCTGTGGGGTCGTTGTAGCAAGCGCGGCGAACCTGTCATAGCGATCCGGAATGCCCGCCGGGGGTTCATTGTCAGATACGACCTTCAGCATTTAGACAACGAACTCACCGACCCAGCACTCCGTCAACTTCGCGACCACACCGCCGAGTTCCAGCCCTATCCAACCGGCGATATGGACCAATTCCCGAGCGGAACTGACCCCCTCTCACAGGCCGAATCGGTCGGTGGTGAGGCCGGTGCAGTCTCTGGAGATTTACATACACCAAGCGAGACAGCGGCCCGAAACCTTGCATCACAGCTCTCGGCAGTTGTCTTTGACCGTTCGAACTGGCGCTGAATCACTCCGTCGAGTAATCTAAGTGTGCGTTGCTCTGTCGCGTCCATTCGAGAGGCTTATTTTTTGAACTGCCCGTGCAGTCGACTTCGGTGTCGGCCTTTTTACTGTCTGAAATGACAGAGACTCTCTTGTACTCTCAGAGAAAGGGCAGTTGTCGACGAGTGAGTTGAAGCGGGTGTCCAGATGATGGCTACCGCCGAGTCGGTCAAGGTGTTTGGACAACCACTGACGAGCTTGTCTCTTTTTGTGCCTTCGGAGCTGTTTCTACGGTACTCCTCTTCGAACAGTCCCTGGGGTAGCACCTCAAATGGCCGGGCATCGATTGACTTAAATGGAATCACCGGCTGGTTACAACCAGTTCTGAGGTGAGACGGGATGTCAGATAACGACCATACGACAGAGGGGGAGCCAGGAGCACTCCGCACGCCAATTGTCGCCGTGCTGGGCCACGTCGACCACGGAAAGACGAGTTTGCTCGACAAGATACGTGGCTCCGCCGTTCACGAGGGTGAGGCAGGAGCGATTACACAGCATATTGGGTCGACGGCTGTCCCGCTCGATACCATTTCAGATATCGCGGGTGAACTCGTTGACCCCGACGATTTCGACCTGCCTGGATTGTTATACATTGACACGCCCGGTCACCACTCATTTTCGACGCTCAGGTCCCGAGGCGGTGCGCTCGCGGATATCGCTATTCTCGTTGTCGATGTCAACGACGGGTTCCAGCCACAGACTCACGAGGCAATGGATATCCTCGCCAGAACCGGGACGCCATTTATTGTCGCAGCGAACAAGATTGACACCGTTCCAGGCTGGAACCCCGAACCGAATCGCCCCTCAAAAGTTGCTATTGAATCCCAGAGTGACCGCGTCGAATCCGATCTGAACGAACGTCTCTATGAAATTATTGGCCAACTCTCCAGCAAGGATATCTCCGCGGATATGTACTGGCGTGTCCAGGACTTCCAATCTAACGTCGGCGTCGTCCCAGTGTCTGCCGAAACCGGCGAAGGAGTTCCGGACCTGCTGACTGTCCTTATGGGTCTCTCACAGCGGTACATGAAAGACGAGATGGCTATCGACGTTGGCGGGCCTGCTGCCGGGACGGTTCTCGAAGTCAAGGACAC
The DNA here is from genome assembly GCF_026586665.1 of Halovenus rubra. Lineage (GTDB taxonomy): Archaea > Halobacteriota > Halobacteria > Halobacteriales > Haloarculaceae > Halovenus > Halovenus rubra. Next base: position 3,061 of record NZ_JAODIY010000048.1, on the reverse strand, counting down.
GCAAGGATTTGGTACGACCATCGACGGAGTCATCTACGATGGTACGATTCAGGCTAATGACACCATTGTCGTCGGCGCGAAGCCGAACTCGATTGTAACTGAAGTTCGGGCATTGCTTCAACCGAAACCGCTGGCCGAGATTCGCTCTGACGAAGAGTTCGAACAGGTTTCTGAGGTAGCCGCCGCCGAGGGCGTAAAAATCGCTGCACCTGACCTCGACGACGCGATGGCAGGTGCACCCATCCGGGTTGTCCGCGACCGCGACACGTCAGATGTGGTCGACCTTGTCCAGCAGGAACTCGCCGATATCGAAGTATCGACAGATGATGACGGGTTGACAGTCAAGGCCGACACTCTCGGTAGTCTTGAAGCACTCGTAAGTACACTCGAAGAGTCCGAGATTCCGGTAATGGATGCGAGTGTGGGAGATGTTGCGCCACGCGACGTGCGGATGGCTGAGACAGCTTCATCTTCCCAAGAGCAGAGCATCCTCGCGTTCAACGTGGATGTCCTCGACGACGCCCAACAACTAGCTGACCAAGAAGACGTGCGCCTGTTTGGACACGATGTCATCTACCGACTTATCGAGGAATACGAGGAGTACGTCGAAGAAATCGAAGAAGCTCAACAAGAACAGATTCTAGAGAACATTACCCGCCCCGCACGGTTCAAGATTCTCCCAGACCACACATTCCGCCAGTCCGATCCGGCGGTCGTCGGTGTCGAAGTGCGTGGCGGCCTCCTGCGCCGGAACTCGAACGTTGTTCTGTTCGATGGTTCCACACCTGACCGCGTTGGCTCTCTCAAGACGATTCAGGATGAGGGCGAAGATGTTGACGAGGCCCGCACTGGTGAACGCGTTGCTGTGTCCATCGATGGGCCGACTGTCGGTCGGCAGATTAAGGAAGGCGATGAGCTATGGGTCGAGATTCCAGAAAAACACGCAAAAATTCTTGAGCAAGAACTCACCGAAGATATCTCTGCCGACGAACGAGAGGTTCTTTCGATGTATCTTGACAAACATAGAAACCGCGACCCCTTCTGGGGGAAGTGACTGATTAACGAGCTTATGCCGTAACACGAACGTCTTTTACGCGGTGGAGGTCTTCGCCAATACCGCCACCATCGCAATCTGATTCCGGACATCGGTAATGCCATCCGTCTTCTGTTGCCTCCTGTTCTGCAAATCGTGCGCCACAACTGTCACAGAACAACTGCCCGGCTTCGCAATTATCCTGGTGGAGTTCGAGTTCGAGTTCCGAACTGAATGTCCGCTTACAGTCCCTGCAGGTCTGGGTCATACCAGTAATATTTGCTGTTCTCTCTTAAAATTCCACCGGAACGTTCACCTCTGTCGGTTTCTCTAATCTTACTGTTGATACTGGGCGCTCAGTGACCGACTTAATATTTATCTACATTTGTATGTCTGAAAGTAATCAAAGCAAATAATTATTATTTCTCACGGAGTTTCACCGTGAGACAGTGCTTCGGATTGGCGCTTTTATGTCGATAAGCACGTGGCCGATGTTGGACTGCAAACAGGTCAAAGCGCACGACAAGTCTGCGCCCGTTATCGAGCGTCACGCGACAGAGTGGACCCCGACTGGTGACAACAAAGTACGGCGGTGCTGGGACTGGTTGGCCTTGGACTGTCTGTCCGGCCGCCGTGAGAGCGCTCGTCACAGCATCGAGCAGTCGCCGACGAACGTCTTCCCCCAGTCGATTGGCAAGTGGCTCTGTAACTTGGTGTGGCTCAGTTACGGTCGTCCCAGACCACGATGTGGCGACGGCTCGGCCAGCCTCACACACTGCTATCACTGCCTCGCGCTCAGCGTTGAGAAGCTGGCGCTGTACCTGTACACTGACCCGGTCATCCATATGATGGCTTTGCTGTGGCTGCTGGAAAATAGCCGCGGTTCCGGTACTGTTGCCGGGCGAGTGTTGGCTTCGATTATGCCAGGTAACCGCTCCGATACATTCTCTCCCGGTTACGCTGTCAAATCTGGAATGTCCATGAGGACCGTCGAATTATCACTGTCGACCTCAATGTTTCCATCGAGACGAGTAACACACCACTTGATAATCCAGAGTCCAATCCCACTCCCGTGGAGAACCTGTGTCTCCTCTTCTTTGCGGAGCGGTTCGAGTTCGCTTTCTGGGATACCCGAGCCGTTGTCTTCGATACGGAGGTTGAGAGCGTACTTTTCTTTGGCCGCTGGACGAGCGGTTATCTCGACGACTGGAGAGTCTGGGTCGCCATACAGCAGAGCGTTCTCGAATGTCTCTTCGAGGATGTTCTGGAACAGACGTTTGTCGCTGTCGAGTTTCAGTTCCTCAGCCGAATAGTCACAGTGACACGTCAGGTCGTGGTGACTCTCAAAACGTGCCACTATTTCGTCGATTGCTTCTTTAACGTCGAATCGAGCCAGTTCGAGCGGAGAATCGATTGCCATTTGCTCGATTTTTCTGGCTTTCTCGACGGTATTGAGCAACTCGGTTGTCTGGCGTCTTATCTGTTCAACTGACTCTTCTGGGTTGTCAGCGACGGTCTCAGAGGCGTTGAGGATGATATTGAGCTTGTTCCGGAGGTTATGTCGCAGAACGCGGTTGAGGATTTCGTAATATTGGTCCCGGAGCTTTTCTGTCGTTGGGTCATCGGAGAGCAAGCCGAGCTTTTCAAGCGACGCCGTTGGGTCGTACGTAATATTGACACTCTGGAACAGCTCATCCTTGACCTGAATAAATGCAGTGGCATCTTCACTAAACCGCTCGTTTTCGGGGTAGACACCGAATGCAGTGCCTTGATGTTCTAGGAACAACTCATGTTTCAGTGCAATTTTGCTCTCCTGTTCGACCACCGTTTCAATAGTCACGTCAACTACCTCAAATTGCTTATCGTGGCGTTTGAGTCGGTCGAAATACTCTTCATGATTGTACCCGACGCCGTTGATAGTAATGAGGGTGTCATAGAACAGTTCTCATACCAGAGAGCAGGGTGAACGCTGAGGTGGTATGAGCCCAGCGACCCTGCAAGATAATCCTACGGTAGAGACGTTCTTCA
>NZ_JAODIY010000047.1 GCF_026586665.1 Halovenus rubra | reverse complement strand
TTCGGTGAAGCGGGAAATTGTAGTTTGCACAACTTCGACTCTCCCGCTTCAACTCCCTTACTCTGACGACCTGATCCGATGCTGTCTAGCGATTAAACACGGCCGGGTCAAGCAGTATTTTCGGCGGTGCGAACAGCAAAATAGCAAGCACGCCGAGTAAAACGATGACAACTACCCCTGCAGTCCGCTGTCGCATACCGGAACGAAGGGCAGTGCAGGTTTCAGAATTTCGGCCCAAAAAGTAAGCGTTATTCGTCAGGAAGAACTCCGTTCAGATGCGGGTTCGTGGTCTAGCTGGTTATGACGCGGCCTTTACAAGGCCGAGGTCGGCGGTTCGAAACCGCCCGAACCCACTGTTTTGCGACGAACGAACATGAAGAGCAGGTAGTACTGTCAGGGTGCGTTTCGAACAAGGGAAGGCGCAACGCGAGCGACCGTCTTCCCTTGTTCGAAACTGCCCGAACCGATACGCGGTACGTACGATTTGTAACCCCGGTGTTTTCGGCTTCTACCATGGGCATTGTCTATTTTGCTGTAAGCACCACTGCTCTCGCTGGTAGTGAGTCGTGATCTGTTGGACTTGCTCAGCGAGGTCATAGGGTGTGGAGATATCGGCTCCAGAGCACGAGCAGGCTCGGTAACACAAGCACACTCGCGACAAGCGCGAACACCAGCGTCAGCGCGATAATCAGCCCGAACTGTTGGAGGATAGGCACGAGTGCAAAGGCGAGTACGCCAAAGCCTGCGGCCGTCGTCGCGGCGCTGCTGAACAGCGCGCCACCGGTACCCACGACACTCTCTTCGAGGGCTGTCTCGATGTTCTCGTGTTTTTCGAGTTCGTGACCGTACCGTTCGCTCATGTGGATTGCATAATCCACGCCGAGTCCAACAGCAATCGAGCCAATCATCGCAGTGGCGAAACTGAATGGAATACCAGCCAGATACATCGCGCCGAGAACCCAGCTAACTCCCAGAACGACAGGAATGAGCGTGACAGCCCCAAGACTCGCGTTTGCTTGCTTGTACCGGAATGCAACTAGAAGGACGGCCAGGACTGTGAGGAGCGTGACGACCATCCCCCGTCCGGTGACACTCGCAAGTTGGCGCTGGGAGAGTTCGTTGACGATTGGCCTGCCGGCAACACTCACAGTGGTCTCGTCGGTTGTTGCAACGTCACCGACCGACCGCATCTCCGAGGCTATCGTCGACGGCTCAGCAGTCCCGTTGACGGTGACTGCAATCCGTAGAGAGTCGTACTTGCTGTCGGTTGTGTGGAGCAGACGGTCGGAGCGGGTTGGTGTTGTCTCCGAGGCGGTATCGAACAGCCTCTCGACGTTGCGGTCAGGAACACCGTCACGGTCAGTGTCGGTACGGTCGTACTGGGCCGCGAACGTCTCGTTGGTCTGGGCCAGCGCTTGCATCGTGCCCACTGGTCCAGCAACGGCAGCGTCACCAGTCGATTGGGTAAATGTAACCGGGCTGTCCACAGCAGCGCGCTCTGCCGACGCGACTGCATCGAGTGCGTCTGGACTCGTCACGTTCCCCTCGACAAGGATGTGGACCTGTTGGTCCGGCGACTGGAAGTTCGAATAGAGGAACTCCCGCGTATCGCGGACCTCGTACTCGCTGGGTGCCAGCGGTTCTGGTAGCTCCTGTGTCCACTCCGGGGCGTCCTCTGCGATGTAGGTGTCCGTCGAGAACTCTGTTTCGACCTGTGTGCCCGCGGCCAGTCCCAGTGAACTTACCACGAGGACGACCAGCAGGATTGTCTTGGGACGGTGATAGCTGACTCGTGCAACACCCGAAAGGAAGCGCCGAAGGTGTCCCGACGTTCCGAAGGCACTGTTGGTCCGGTCGTACCCCCGGCTGGTCAGCCACTCGTCGAGTTCGACTTTGAGCGCCGGGACAACGATACCGAACACGACCAACGCCCCGAGTATGCCAACGGCTGTTGCGACAGCGAAGCCCCGCATGACAGGCACGCCGGTCGTGAGAATCGAGAGAAAGCCGACGACTGCGGTGACGGTCACCAGCATGAGCGCAGGACTGAGGCCGACCAGCCCGTCCCGCATGGCGAGTCGAATCGGTGCTCGTGTCGTCTCCTCATCGCTCGCTGTTGACCCCGATCTCTCGCTGTCGACAACCGACGAGTGCTCGCCAACACCATTCCCGGTTCGAATCTCACGATACCGCATGACGACGTGGATACAGTAGTCTATCGAGAGGCCGATGAGCAACACCGGTGTCACGATCATCAGCAGGGTGAAATCGATGCCCAGCCAGCCCATCGCGCCGAACGTCCAGAGAAGAACGAGCACGATGCCGACGACACCCAGCAGCAAGTCGACAGCGTCGCGGTAGGCAACCGACAGCGTAAGCAGGACGAACAAGAGAGCGATTGGACCGACGAGCGAGAGACTCTCGCCGATAGAGAGTTGTTCTTCGACGAGCAACAGCCCGAATCCAGATGGCCGATACTCGTCTCGTGGGACATTGTCGGCGATGGCAGCCGCAGCGACCTGTCCCTCTCTGACCTCTTCAGAGAGTTCGGGCAGCGACACCACCACCCCGTCAGTTTTGTGTCGAACCACGGTCAGCCGGGCAGTCGACTCGGTTGAACCGGGCTCGTAGCCCCGTGGGAGCAACTCGACCGCGAGGGTGTTGACCTGTCCACTGCCCTGCTCGGGGTCGAGCAGTTGCCCGAGGACCTGCTCGACGTGCTCCTCGCTCATAGATTCGAGCTGTGTTATCTGGGCCGCCAGCGGTGGCGTCTGGCTTTGTGTGGATGGGTTCACAGCGCTCTCCTGTGGCTGCCCCTGTTCTCTGGGTTGTTGCTGCGGCGACTCGCTGGGTTGTTGGCTCCGTTGGTCTTGCCGGATCGCGGTCGCCGCCACGAGATTCTCGATACCGAGCATCGCTTGTTCGTCGACGAGCGTGCCAGCGACCGTTTCGTTGTTGTACACCGACTGCTGGTACCGGAGCGAGGCGAGCAATGAGTCCCGCGAGAGGACGTTTCCAGACTTGTTTCGAACGGCGACGACCAGCGCCGTACTGTTTTCGCCACTGGGACTGAACTGTTCTTGGACTGTGCGCTCGGCCTCGACTTCTGAGGGCTCTTCCTCGAACAGTTCCATCTCGGTCGACTCTTGGATGTTGCCTGCGCCAGCACCGACGAGCAGTATCATCACTAACGAGAGCACGATGACGGACTTGCGTCGGGTCGTGACGAGACCCAGAACGCTGTCGAGCCAAGTCATCTGTCGCTCACCCTGCCTCGCTGGTCGTCGAACAGACCGCCCTTCGTAGTTCGGCGGTCGACCCACTCATCGCCCGATACGGTCCGGAGACGAACAGCTACAGCCCAATCAATCATTGCCAGAATATACTCGCTGCTCGACAATCCAGCTACTGGGCCATATCTGGGCAGGGTTTATATGCCTGAACTGTGAGCCATGCGTCAAGCATCCCGACAAGCTCACAGCACGTACTTCGAGAACACCTTCGATTCGATGCGCTGGATGTGATTGCCCGCAGTTCCGTGGTCGACACCGAGTTCGGCGGCAATATCTTTGAGGGTTGCCTCGCGGGGCGTCTCGTAGTAGCCCAGTTCGAGCGCTGTTTCCAGCACCTCCCGTTGTCGGTCCGTCAAATCGGCGAACACCTCCGTCGTCTCGGGTGTGTATGGCCCAGTCGAGATGAGTTCCATCTCCATCCAGCCAAGTTTCTCGGGCACCTCCTGAAGTGCTTTCTCTTCGCCGATTATCGTCGCCTGGAGCCACCCGTCGTCTGTGTACTCCATAGGCATCTTGATGATGAAATCCCCCTCGTTTCGCCGTTCAAGAATCCGTCTGATGTCGTCTGTTGGCTCAACCTGACTGTAACAGTGACCACTATCGGTTGCGGCGTAGGTCAGCACCTCCGGCGTCTCCTCCATTATCTCGCGATATGTATCGACACGCCCATCGAGTTTTGCCAGCAACGTTATCGTCCCGTCATCAAGCAGTTTAACCGAGTGAATCGCCCGTCGGCGAATGTCTGGTGCGCGTGCGAGTTTGCGTAAGACCGGGTGGAACGTCTCCTTTGGGTGGAGACGGATTGTGGCGTAGCGCATCGCGTTCGTTGAAAGTATACACAAGCGTCGGAATAAATACTGGCATCTGGTCTGTATCGAAGCCTCATCCCTCCGTTGTGTGCCGGTAGCGAGTCTCTCCGAACCCACTGTTCTACGGCGAATAGACGTGAGTACAATGGGTGGTCGTGGAGGTCAAGCAGTAGGTGATTTAGTTTAGGCTTCGTTTGCCCCAAACTCCCACGAGTCAGTGTACGATTCGTAGACTCTGGTAAGCATACCAACATCAGAGATGAGTTTCGCCGCGGTAATCGGGCGTCGCAAAAGCCGTGAGAGTACCTGTGACGGTCTTCTCGTGATGTCTTCGATACTCAACCCCTCGATAGATTCGGCAACGGCGGCGAGTAACGCCGAATCTTCGTGTTCGACCCACGCGCCACGCATCAGATGCGCGAGGCGATACTCGGATTTCATCATGTTGTAGAGTTTTTCGGGGTAACGATGCTCTTGCTCCGTTGCAATAAGCTCACCTAACAGGTTTGCAGAGCGGATACCCTGACAGATACCTTCTCCTTGATATCGGTTTGCGATGCCGGCTGCATCGCCCACTAAGAACACGTTATTTTCGGGATAGTAGGTCTGTTCTGGGCTCAGACTCGGCCCTCGGGGGATGGTATAGATGTTTGTCTGGTCTCTCTCAGGGACCGAAAACCCGTTTCGTTGGGCTGTTGTTTTGAACGCCTCGTAGTAGTTCTCGGGGCGCTCGTCGCCAGCCCAGCCCATCCCGACGTTCGCTTGGGTCTCCGATTTCGGAAATGACCACGAGTAGCCGACATACCCCTCGAAAAAGATACGCGGCCGCTCTGTGTACGAAGAGAAGTCCCCGCTGACTGTCGCGTTCAGGGCGACCATGTCACCGGTGTAGTTGGTTGTTTCCTGTTTTGCTTTAAGCGTCAGTGACGGTTGGCCAGAGGCATCGATGATGTAATCGTACGTCTCTAGAATCTGGTCGTACTTCGACGGTGAGATAGATGCCCCAGTCCGAAACTCGACACCCTCAGCCGCAAGTTTGTCGGCCCAGCGTTTCTCGACGACGTTTCGTTCACAGATGTAGCCTGGCTCACACTGCAACCGTGATACCCCGACTGGCTGCTCGTGGGGGTCGTGGTCTTGACCGTCGTACACTCGAAGTTCGAACCCGTCAATATCGTTGACAAAGCCATTTTCCGGCGTTTTCTCCAGTGGAACAAGCGTCGTATCGTTTATTGCCTCTCCGCAGTTGACCCGTTTATCATCATACTGTTGCCGTTCGAAGACAACAACGTCAGAGAATTGTGGGAGGGCATGGATGTTCGTCGCAGCCGCTAGCCCGGATACTGCGCCGCCAATAATTGCTGCCGAGCAAGTGTCATCACTCCGTGATTGCTGTTGCATGCGGGCTCACCTCTGTTCAGACAACTAGCTATTGTGGATTGTTCACTCTTGCGAAACCAGCGATGTGAGCGCGTTCCGTTATGTACACTAGAGACCACCCACCGGTTTTGGGGAAACGGAGTCCGTACGACAAACAGTTGTCCACTCCAGAACCGAAACGGTACACAGCGGCCGGGAAACACAGTCACAGTGCCACCGATGGTCAACACGAGAACCAGAACACAACAGAGAACGGAGAACGATGGTCCCGAAATCGGACCATAGCTTTTAGTACACTGGATTCGACACCGAATAGCAGGCCATGACTAATAGTGAGAATAACAGGCATGATACAGGCAGACCATCGCCGGCAACCAGCGTGTCAGATGCAGTTACGCGACGGCGCGTCCTTGCTTCAGTCGGGGCAGCCGGCCTCACCGGACTGGCTGGCTGTATCGGCGGCGATGATGACGGTAGTAGCGATGGGGAAACGATGAATGGTGGGTCAAGCCTCGACAGCATATCCATTGGGATGGTCACGTCAACGTCAGGCCCATTTGCCGTGTTCGGCAATGCGGCGATAACGGGTGCAGAGTTGGCAATCGAGGACCTCGAATCTGAGTACAACGTTGAAATCGACCTTTCAACCGACGACTCACAGCTAGAACCCGGGACGGGCCTCGAACGAGCGCGAGCGCTCGTGACTGAGGGCGATGTCGACTTCCTTACGGGTGCGGTGTCGTCATCTGTGGCACTCCGGTTGGCCGGGTGGGCCACTGACAACGAGGTGACGTACTTCCCAACAGGGTCTCACTCGGATGCGCTGACCGGTGGGGAGTGTGGTGATTTCGTCTTCCGCCCTTCAGCATCGAATTCGATGCTAGCAAACAGTATTAGCAGCGGGATGGTCGAAGCATCTGACGAATGGTTCCTTATGTACTCCGATTATACGTGGGGACAGACAGCGGCCGATGCTGTCCAAGGGGCGCTTGAAGCTGCTGGCAACACTGTCGTTGGGCGAGAAGCGGTGCCGTTCCCGAGCGACGATTATGCCCAGTACGTCAACCGTGCAAAAGCCTCAGGCGCGCCCGCAATCGGTGTGTTAATTGCTGGACTCGACCTGCGAAAGGCGAGCAGTCAAATCATCGCCAGTGGTATCCAAGACCGGACGCTGGCAATGCACCAACTCGAAGACTTCGTCTTCTGGGGGATGGACAAGGATGCTGCCTCGATTCTGGATGTGGCGGGACAAGTCTGGGGACCAGCAGTCGATGGCGGCGAGGATTTCAAACAGCGGATTACAGAACAGGGAGAGATGGACCCGTATATCCGACACCTGCTCGGCTACATTTCGGTCGACCAAGGCGTTCGCGCGGCAGTTCGAGCCGAGTCAACCGCCGCACCGGACATGCGAGACGCTTTAGAGGGTCACGAGGTAAGCTCGCCAATCGTCGATATGAAAGGCGGTGGCGATATGTACTGGCGTGAGGGAGACCACCAACTCGTCCAACCAACGTATACAGTCACCTCACGGTCTACAGACGCGATGGCAGACGACCCGCACAAAGACTGGTTCTCCGTGGAGAATAAGTTCGCTGGCGACGATGTCACTCGACCGGTCGAAGAAACCGGTTGCTCTCTGTAGACGATGAGTAGCACGCTCGATGCTCGTACCCGGATGCAGCGACTGTTATCTGAACGTTCGCCAGCAGCGCTGCTCGGGGCGCTGGCTGGTGTGTTACTGTTAGGAAACGCCGCCGTCCAAAAACCCGGACTATTCATCGACCAAGCAATTGGTGGTCTGGTCTACGGAATGATTCTTGTGATGATCTCGCTTGGGCTGGCGCTCGTGTTGGGTCTAATGGGTGTCGTCAATTTTGCACACGGCGCGTTGTTCATGCTTGGAGGATATTTTACCTACGCCACGATGGCAAGTTACGGACTGCCGTTCTGGGCGGCACTGTTGATTGCACCGATTGGTGTTGGTATCGTCGGTATTGTCATTGAGGTTGTCGTCCTCCGGCGACTGTACGGCAAAGAGCCGATTATTGGCCTGCTCGCAACATTCGGACTGACGCTGATGATTGAGGAGGCCGCTCGGTTCGTCTGGGGAGCAAGTGCTGTTCAGCCGGCAAAGCCGGAGTTCCTCACCGGCGGGACCGACCTCATCGTAACGCAAGTTGGAACGTACCGCCTCTTTACAGTCGCAGTCTCCACTATCTCAGTGGCGGGCGTCTACTACCTCATCACGAAAACCGACTTTGGCCTGAGCGTTCGAGCCGGCGTTCAAGACGGTGAAATGACTGAGTTCGTGGGTGTGAACCTGCCGCTTCGGTTTACAGCAATGTTCTTTTTGGGGTCGGCTATAGCAGGACTTGGCGGTGCGCTCCGTGTCGTGGAGTTTGGTATTGACCCGGGAGCAGCAGAGGAGTTCGTTCTGCTCGCGTTTGTCGTGGTCGTCATCGGCGGAGTCGGGAGCATCTTCGGGAGCGTTCTCGCTGGACTGCTCGTCGGGTGGGCACAGTTCCTCGTACCAGTCGTTCTGAGCGCCCTCGCGATTGTCACCGGTGTCTCTGCGATTAATGTCCAAGGAATTAGCGATATTATCCCGTTTCTTGTCATGATTGTTGTGTTGCTTATCCGTCCACGGGGACTGTTCGGTGAGGAGGGATTACTCGAATGAGTGGAGAATCGACCGACCGGGCCACTGGTGGACTTCCATCCATGTTCGAACGGTACAAAATCCCGCTCGGTCTCGTTGTCCTTGTTGTGGCGTTACGCCCACTCATCACGAGTGAGATGGTACTCGGATACAACGCAATCGCCAGCAAGATGCTTATTATGATGCTGTTCGTGGCAGGATTTAACCTGCTCTTTGGCTACACGGGGTTACTCTCTTTTGGCCATGCAATGTTTCTCGGATTTGGTATATATATCCCAGCAATCCTCGTCTTGAACGGAGCCTGGGTGTTACCTGCCGGTGGAAACATCACTTTCCTCGTCGGCGTCATCCTAGCGCTTGCAGCTGTTGCCGTCTATGGCTACTTGCTTGGAACGCTGATTGTCGGGATGGGTGAGATCTACTTTGCGCTGTTGACCCTAGCATTCTCCCAAGCAATCTATTTCATTGTCTTGCGTAATCCCGGTGAGCTAACTGGTGGGTCGAACGGCCTTACACAAGGGACGTTGCCGGATTTCGTCGAACAGACCCGGGGCGAGATAGCCATCGAAGCGTTTGGCTTGTCTTTGGACTGGTACTGGGCTGTTGCCGTTGTCTTCCTGCTGGGAATGCTCGCTCTCTGGCAGATTGTTCGGTCACCATTTGGTCGGTCGTTGGTTGCTGTCAGTGAAAACGAGCAGTTAGCGCGGGCGATGGGCGTCGATACTACCAGTTACAAGATATGGTCAGTGACGTTCAGCGGCGTCTTCTCTGCACTCGCTGGCGTCTTGTTGATGATACAGAACTCAGGTGCCGCCATCGAGAATCTGAGCGTCTTCACCAGCGGCGATACAGTTTTGATGGCGGTGCTGGGCGGTGTGAATTACTTCTTCGGGCCGGTTGTGGGGGCCTTTTCGTGGCTGTTCGTCGAGGACTTCCTGACAAACTTCGAGTTGTGGCAGTTCCCCCTCTCGGAGGTCACGTTCGTGACAGTCGATCTCAGCGACATACTGGTCTACTGGCAGTTCCTGCTGGGTGCGCTGTTTGTCGTCGTCGTATTGACTGCTCCCGAAGAAGGTATCTGGGGGTACATTAGGTCGGTTGCCAGTTGGTTGCGTAAACGAATGCAGCAGGTGAGAGCATGAGCCACGCAAACGAAACAGACGAGGTCGGACATGCAAAGTCAACAGACAGGGGCCACGACCAGGAGCCTTCCCCAATTGAGCCAGCGGTGGCACCGTCATCGGCGGTGCTTGGTGTCCATGAGATGACTCGGACGTTCGGCGAAGTGCTCGCGGTCGACACGCTGAGTCTGGGTATTGAAGCGGGAGAACTCCGAGCAGTTATCGGCCCCAACGGCGCAGGCAAGACAACCCTGTTCAACTGCATCATGGGTGCCCTCAACCCGACAGAAGGGTCAGTGTATCTCAACGGGAGCGAAATAACGGGTGACGCCGAGGAGCAACGTCCGCACAAGGGGATGGCTCGCTCGTTCCAGTCAAACCAACTGTTCGCCGACCAGACAGTCCTCGAAAACATTCGACTGGTCGTCCAGACCGCACGACAGGGCGCGTTCTCGATGGACCTCTTTCGCAGTCACTACAGTGTGGGTCGCGAGCGAGCAATCGAAATCGCTGACGATGTTGGCCTTACTGCTGACCTCGACGCCGAGGCAAAAAACCTCCCACACGGCGAACAACGCCGCCTCGGGATCGCGATGGCACTGGCGACTGACCCAGACGTGCTACTGCTCGACGAACCGACAAGCGGGATGAGTCCCGCTGCGACGGCAGAAACCGCATCTCTCATCAAGGAGGTTCGTGATGACCGTGGCCTGACTGTTGTTCTGATTGAGCATGATATGGATGTTGTCCTTTCGATTTCAGACCGCATCACCGTCCTTAATCGCGGGGAGGTTATCGCTACTGACAGCCCAGACGCAATCCAAGGAAATCAAGCCGTTCAAGACGCTTATCTGGGCGGTATGCGGGAGGAAATATGACGCTGCTAACAGTCGAGAACCTCGAAGCAGGATACGAGACCGGACAGGTGTTGTTCGGCGTCGACCTTGTCGTCGAAGAGAGTGAACTCGTCTCACTACTGGGTCGAAACGGCGCAGGCAAGACAACGACGCTGCGGTCTGTCGCCGGCGCTGCAGAGCCCACAGTGTTAGGTGGCGAGATTACCTTCGGCAGCGAGCAGTTAGCGGGAGTGGCTCCCTACAGCATCGCACAGCGCGGACTTAGCTTCGTTCCCGAAGCCCGACGCTGTTTCCCGCGACTCACTGTCCGCGAAAACATCAGGCTCGCAATCAATCACGCGAGCGACCCAAAAGACCTCGAAACGGTGTTGGATTTCTTCCCGGAGCTGTCAGAAATGCGTGAAAAGCAGGCGCGAAACATGAGCGGTGGCGAACAACAGATGCTTGCGATTGCCAGAGCGCTTGCGGCCAATCCTCAGCTGATGTTACTCGACGAACCATTCGAGGGACTGGCACCGTATATCGTCCGCCGTATCGAGGATATCATCGCTGAAATCAACGACCAACAGGGAATTGCTGTGCTCCTTGTTGAGCAAAACGTCGCCGCCGCAGTAGCGGTTGCTGACCGGCACTACATCCTCGATGAAGGCCGGATTGTCGAATCGGTTTCGACAACACAACTCCGAGAAAACGAAGAAATGCGACAGCGGTATCTCGGTGTCTAATCACGACACGAGACACCTTTTTGCTCGTGGTTTCGTTGGTCGCGTACACAGTAGTTGGCCGACGCTCTTTTTGGCTCAGTGTCGACGTCACAGAAAGTATCCCTACCCACACATCACGAATCTGATGAGAAATTTACTCGCCGACAAACGGATGGTCTACATCGTGTGCTACAGCTAACTCGGTAAGCTGGTCGACAACCCGCTCAGGGAGCGGAATACCCTCGTCGGACCGTTCTCGTGCAGTCTGGTATTCGGCCTCGCCAGGCAACAGGGGCTTCGAGCCAGCGACATCGCCAGCCGCCACGGACGGCTCCGAATCGGCGGCTCGAAAGTGCTCGACGAATGCGTCGACCTGTCTTTCCATCCGCTCTCTGTCACCGAATCTTGTTGGGTCGATTGCCATGAAGTATGCGCCGTTGTTAAACCAGGCTTCGGGGTCGCGCTGGCCCGCAACTGGTCCCCCACCAAGCAAGCCGGCGAACAGTTCGGCCATGACAGCCAGACCAGTGCCTTTGTGACCGGCGGTTGTACCGCCAAGTGGACGAATCGCTCCCCACTCGTCACCCGCACGGAACGACCCCATCTCGCTTGGGTCAGTCAGCGGCTCCCCCTCTGGTGTGACTGCCCACTCGTCGGGAAGCGCTCGGTCGTCAGCTTCGGCGGCATCAAGCTTACCGTGTGCGACCTGCGATGTAGCCATATCAAGAACGATCGGGAACGGTAACTTACCAAACGTCGGAACAGCAGCGGTAATTGGATTCGTCGAAAATCGCCGCGTGGTTGAGCCAGCAGGTGCGACAACGAGTCCGCCACCCGAGGTATGAACAAACGAGAGAAAGCACAATCCCTGTTGGACGACCTGCTCGGCCCATTCACCGATTCGACCCAGATGGGTCGCGTTCTGGATACCGACGCCAGCAAGCCCATCTTCGGTGGCTCGCTGGACAAGAATATCCACTGCAGTCCGTCCGACGAGTTGTCCGAACGCATTTTGTCCATCGACAACAGCTGTCCCCCCTGCACTGTGTTCGGTTGTTGGCTTGCCATCGGGGACGAGAACGCCATCGGCAATCATCTCACCGTACGTTGGAATACGGAGTACGCCGTGGGAGGTGTGTCCCTTGCGGTCAGCATCAACCAGGGAAACGGCGACTTTCGCGGCAGTGTCGGCTGGCGTGCCCAGTTCTCCCAGCAACGAGGCTGCGAACACTTCAAGTGTGTCGGCGTCAATCACGGTCATTGTTTACATATCAGCAGACTCCTTCATAATGATTTGCTGGACACAATCCCGACAGACGACAACAGCAAGTGTCAGCTAACACCGACACAGATGCCACGTACAGACGGCTATACAGGAAAGAAACTTACCCCGAGCGATGGTTTTAACAGCATTAGCTTACATCAGATGGATATGTATCCACAACGGCGTGATGTCTACTGGGCGGTGGGGGGCAACGTCGTCGTGGGATTTGGGGCAGGGACGGCGACACTGGCCGCGTTTGCCCCATCACTCCCACTCTTTGACACGCCACACTTCGCACTCAGAGTGGCTATTGTCTCTCTTGGTTTCGCGTTTTTCTTCGCTGGCTATCACATTACACAGGCCGGAACGTACCGCAATCGGGATGAACCGCTCACGACGACGCTGCTCCCGACCGCAAGCCAAGCCGGCGAGCAGGCAAACGCAAAAGAAAACGCTAGTACAAGCCCGCTCGTACTCTTGAGAGGAGTCTTTGTCTTGCTTGGCGTCCTCGGTCTTGGTGCCGGAATGCGGCTATTTGCGATAACAATTCAGTCATGGGACCCGGCAACTGGCTTGCTTGCCGGGCTTGTCTGTATCGGCGGATACATTTTCGGCCATATTGGACTCAACTGGGTGTTGCTATGAGTACACGCCACGAGAACACAGTTCTGAGAGATATCGCCCGGGGCGTCGTATTCCTTGGTGGTCTTGCGGTGACGGCGATGTCGATGGCGTCAGGGTTTATCTGGGCCTCTCAGAGTAAGGTCGTCCTCGTCTACGTTGCCGGATTTCTCTCTTGGACAGGGTATCTTGTCGCTCATTACGGAGTAACTGGCGTCTTCGTTGACGATGCAAACGGCCCTGAGCAAAAAGGAACAGCGGATAAAGCAGAGTCGGGTCATCAGGACAGCGGCGCGGCTGCCGACACAAACTGGTCTCTTTTGGGGGTGCTGACACAGCTGCGGGCAATTGCACCGGCGAACCCGGTGCGCGCCGTTGGCTTCGTTGCGGGCATCGGTATCCTCGTCGTCGGAATTGCCGTGCTCGCGTGGTATGTCCGACACGAAAACCATCTGCTCGGAAACATCGGCAGCGGCATGTTCCTCGGTGGATACGTCCTTGCCCACTACTTCGACACTGGAAAGCCGCTGTGAGCGATCACTCTGACTGGAGAGTATAACACTGCCACAGAGTGTCACGCATGAATTATTTTACACCGGCCTGACTACCTACACAGGCTGGATGAACGAAACGGAAGACAGTCCTCAGGAGACACAGTCAGAATCGCCGGGGTCGAAAAAAGGGGATTCGACGGACAGTACTGAGCCATCAGCCGCTGACGGACCATGGACCGCCGACCGTCCGGCCGACGCCGACTCGCTCGGTACCCTCTGGATACGGTGGACTGACGGTGGGTCAGACCTCCATCTACATCACACCTGTGAGAGTCTCCCACAAATTAGACGGATCGATTCGTGGCCATATATTACGGCCAAGCAAGAAGGAGATGACTTGCCCACCTTTTATCCGGTTCGTGAGGGCACAGATGATAGTGAGCCAGTCCGCTTCAGGTTCCTCAGCGGTGTGCCCCGGCAGTTGGTGCGCCACGCCCCACTGGTGATACTCGTCGCGACAGTTGCAATCTTTCTCGGGCCGGTACTCCCAACAGTAGACGTGAACGGCTGGGGAGCATTCCTCCCTGAGCTCGCCGGGCAAGAAGCTCTCCTGTGTGGGCTCTTTGTTGCTATTGTTCCGGTGTTAGTCGGGTTGCTTGGGACAGTCGGGGCTATCAACACCCGCAAATTTTCTGATGGTATCGTCACCTACGGACTGGTGGCTGTGCTGGCTATCGGCGTCTTGCTGTCTATCTATCTCGTCACAACCGCCGAACATCCGAGTCAGGTTGAGCCAAATGTTGTTCTCACTTCGGGCTATCTGCTGAGTATGTTGCTTGGAGCGATGTTACTGTACGAAGGAGTGTTACGAATTGAACACATGTTCGTGAAACTCGGGGATAGAAATGATGATATCATCAATAACTCCGAACAGTACCGGGCGTTCCTGACGGATTTGAACGCCGCGTTCAACGAACGTCGCCTGTTCGGTCTCATCCGTCCATCTCGTCTCTTTGGGACACTCTTTGCAGCACAATTTCTTATCGCCTGGACTATCGGCTGGGGACCACAGAACCTGAACTACTCGGTGGGGCTTGTCGTGAATTTCCTGTTGAACGCCGCGCTTGTAACGATCGTATTCAAGTTTTTTATTTTAGTGTGGTATCTTAACATGCTGCTGAACGAGAATAAGACCTACAGTGGAGTCGGCTTTCACTACGAGCCATTCCACATTGATGGCTACGGCGGCTTTCGTGATTTCGGTCGGTTCGCGACTCGCATCAATCTCATCCTCTCATTTGCCGGGCTATATCTTGTATATCGGCTGTATATTGTCGGAGGGTTAGAACTTCCACAGGAGGGCGTAACCGGATTCACTGACCCGCTTACCCTTACTATCTGGGCAATTAGCTTTATCGGGCCAGTCGTCTCGTACACCCTCGGGGCCGTTGCCTGGGGATATTATTCGTTCTGGTCTCTTCACGCAAAGATGGCACGTGACAAGCAGAGGCTCACCCGCAAGTATCAAGGTAAACGAGGGGCGGCAAGCCGTGGTCGGGCGCCATCAGCCGGCGACACAATCGATTCCTTTGAGGATTGTAACGGGCCAGAATGGGGGGCGTTTCGGGCTGCGCCGACGTGGCCACTGGACGTGAACAAAATGGTGAGCCTCCTCTCAGGGAACGCTCTCCCGCTGTTACTCCCGGTCGTCAACCTCCTGCTCTAACGACCGTTGCCCGCTGTGGTACAGTCTCGTCTTACCAGGGTTCGTCTTTCAAACCGAGGACGTACGCAAGGCCGTTCGTCGAGACGTGAAGAATTGGCGTCAATACGAAGACAGTTGCGAGTACCGAGAGCGTGAACGTCTCGGTAAACCACGATATCGAGGCGGCAAAGTCGGCGACAAAGGCGAGTGCCAGCGAACCGACGACGAAATCCAGCTGGTCAAGGCCCGGGAACGGCGCACCACGTTTGCG
The DNA here is from genome assembly GCF_026586665.1 of Halovenus rubra. GTDB lineage: Archaea > Halobacteriota > Halobacteria > Halobacteriales > Haloarculaceae > Halovenus > Halovenus rubra. The sequence goes on along the minus strand of NZ_JAODIY010000047.1, from coordinate 48,679 downwards.
ACCACTCCGACGTTTCACGAACGATGCACCGATGTCTCCGAGCATCGCACCGAGTGGTAAGGCGAGTGCAATGGCGACGGGGAAGGTCAGCAACTCAACATCGAGCAAGTCGGTGACAGTTGGTTGAACTGCATTGAGCGCGACTGCGACTAGTGCACCAGCTACCCAGCCGACGAGCGTGCCACGCCACGTCTTTCCGTCACCCAACAGGCGGCTTCCACCCATGGTTCGGCCGCCGTCGATTGGTCGCCCGCCGCCAGCGAGTACCGCGGCATTATTCGGAATATAGGCCGGAAGCATCGCCCAGAACGCCGTCACGACGACTGCAAACAGCTCCATACCCGGCTGGTTGACTGGCTGACTCTTAACTTCCATGTTTGCCGAAGACGAGGGGGATGTGACCAGCGACTATGGGCTACTTTAGGCGATAGTTGTGCTAGCTGGCCGGTCGGACCAAACAGTTTTTTACGCACCACTCGTCCATTTTCAACATGGATTATCAAGAGGTCGAAGGTGCACGCGAGTACGTTGCCCGGCTTGAACACGGGCAAGACTGGCGCGCACAAATCGAGGCATTCGCAGCCGAGGAACGTATTGATGCCGCGTTTTTCATGGGTATCGGTGCGGTCTCTGATGCGACGCTTAAATTTTATGACCAGGAACAACAAGAGTACGACACTCTTTGTTTTGACGAACACTTCGAGATGACTCCGGCAATCGGCAACATCTCGTGGCTTGGTGACGAGCGATTTGCTCACACTCATGTCGTCCTCTCGCGTGAAGATGGCTCGACCATCGCTGGGCATCTCGATACGGCGACTACATTCGCCGGGGAGTTGTACGTCCGCGAGTTTGAAGCGACACTTGAACGGTATCACGACGAGGAGACCGACCTTGACCTCTGGCCACTGTAAATGACGCCAGAAGACGAACGATACTTCGAGCGACTCGAAACCGAACTCGACAACGCATTCGAAGTCGCCAACGCAGCACGCGAACGTGGTGGCGACCCTACACCCGAAGTCGAGATTCCGGTCGCCAAGGATATGGCCGACCGCGTCGAGAATATCCTCGGTATCGACGGAGTTGCCGAACGTGTCCGCGAACTCGAAGGAGAGATGTCTCGTGAAGAGGCTGCGCTCGAACTTGTCGAGGACTTCGTTGACGGGAGCGTTGGCGACTACGAGACGCGAGCTGGGAAAGTCGAGGGTGCAGTCAGGACTGCCGTTGCACTGCTCACTGAGGGTGTCGTCGCTGCCCCAATCGAGGGAATCGACCGTGTGGAACTCCTCGAAAACGACGATGGCACCGAGTTCGTTAACGTCTACTACGCCGGCCCAATCCGGTCAGCAGGCGGGACAGCACAGGCACTCTCGGTGCTCGTAGCCGACTACGCTCGGTCGTTGCTTGGCATCGACGAGTACAAACCACGCGATATCGAGGTCAACCGCTACGCCGAAGAGGTCGGGCTCTACGACGAGGAAACCGGTCTCCAGTATGCTCCCAAAGAAAAGGAGGGAAAGTTCATCGCCAAGCATATGCCGATTATGCTCGACGGCGAGGCAACTGGCGACGAAGAAGTATCGGGGTTTCGAGACCTCGATAGAGTCGCTACCAACTCTGCACGCGGCGGAATGTGTCTTGTCTTCGGCGAGGGAATCGCACTCAAAGCTCCCAAGATACAGCGCTATACGCGCAACCTTGACGAAATCGACTGGCCTTGGCTACAGGACCTCATCGACGGCAACTACGGCGACGACCCAACAGCTGACAGTAACGACGAGAGTGACAACGAGAAATCAGACGAAGGCGAGACAGACGGCAAAGAAACGACAGACACAGGCTCAGATGACGACGCTACACCTGCTGGCCCACTTCGAGCAGATTCATCGAAAAAGTTCTTGCAGGACCTCATCGCCGGTCGGCCGGTGTTTTCACACCCGAGTGAGTCGGGCGGCTTCCGGCTGCGCTACGGGCGGGCCCGAAACCACGGACACGCCACCGCAGGTGTCCACCCAGCAACAATGCATCTTGTCGATGACTTCCTTGCTACAGGAACTCAAATAAAGACCGAACGTCCGGGGAAAGCCGCTGGTGTCGTCCCAGTCGATACCATCGAGGGCCCGACTGTCAGACTCGCAAACGGAGACGTTCGTCGTATCGATGATGCCGACGAAGCACTCGAAATTCGTAACGGAGTGAAGCGAATTCTCGACCTCGGGGAGTACCTCGTCAACTACGGCGAGTTCGTCGAAAACAACCATCCACTCGCGCCGGCTTCGTATGTGTATGAGTGGTGGGTCCAAGAGTTCGAGGAGACCACCGCACCAGTACAAGCATTGCATGATAGCACTGAGGTCGACCTGACAGACCCGACAACGGACAAGGCATTGGAGTGGGCAACTGAGTTCGATGCGCCGCTCCACCCGAAATACACCTACGTCTGGCACGACGTAAGCGTCGACGCTGTCGACGCGCTTGCCGACGCAATCGAGGCGGGTGAGCTGGTCGCAACTGACGGCGCAATGGAGACAAACTCCGGTGGCGGCAATGGGTCCAGCCCCTCGAACGCGCAGTCAAGAGCTGACGTGCTTGTTGTTCCGCATACAGAGCAGGTCAGACGGACACTCGAAACCCTGCTGGTCGAGCACACCCAAAACGAGGAGACGCTTTCGATTCCAGTATGGAAGCCACTCATCCGGACAGTTGGGTTCGATGACGACCTGAAGCGGTCTTGGACAGTCGACCAGTTGAGCGAGCGTGCCCGCTTGTACGACGACGGAGCAAACGCCATCGAGGCAATCAATGAGATTGCTCCCTTTACCGTGCGCGAACGGGCACCAACCCGAATCGGCAACCGGATGGGTCGCCCAGAGAAATCCGAAGAACGAGAACTTTCACCGGCAGTCCACACACTATTTCCGATCAGAGACGCAGGCGGAAACCAGCGCTCAGTTGGTGACGCAGCCGACCACGGCGACGAAGTCGAAGGGACCCGTGGGCAGATAGAGGCCGAAGTTGGTCGGCGTGAGTGTCGCTCCTGTGGGACACGAAGTTACCGGGCACGCTGTCCCGACTGTGGTGATGTGGCAGAGGCAGTCTATGTCTGTCCTGACTGTGACCGCGAGGTCGAGCCCGACGAGTCCGGGCGGGCAGAGTGTCCCAACTGTGAGGTCCTGGCCAGTCCAACGCAGGACCGGACGATGCATCTCCGACAGGAGTACAAACAAGCCCTCGATGCTGTCGGCGAGCGACCGGCTGCCTTCGAGAAGCTCAAAGCTGTCAAGCGACTTACCTCAGAAGAAAAGACACCCGAACCAATCGAAAAAGGAATCCTCAGAGCGAAACACGACATCTCCGTGTTCAAAGACGGCACCATCCGCTACGATATGACTGACCTGCCGGTTACCGCCGTCCGCCCAGAGGAGTTAGATGTGACTGTCGAACAGTTCCGTGAACTCGGCTACCACGAAGATATCAACGGCGACCCGCTCCGTCACAGCGACCAACTGGTCGAGCTCAACGTGCAAGATGTGGTTCTCTCGGACGGGGCCGCAAAACACATGCTGAAAACGGCCGACTTCGTCGATGACCTGCTTAGCAAGTATTACGGACTAGACCCCTACTACGAACTAAAAGAGCGCGACGACCTCGTCGGCGAACTCGTCTTCGGGATGGCACCTCATACGAGCGCCGCCACCGTTGGGCGCGTTGTCGGCTTCACCAGCGCTGCCGTCGGATACGCACATCCATACTTCCATGCGGCAAAACGAAGAAACTGTTTCCATCCGGAGACGAAAGTCTGGTATCAAGACGCAGAGAGTGACTGGCATCACGACGCCATTGAAACTCTCGTCGAGAAGCGACTGAACAATCCACAGAGTGACGATTTCGGAACGCTGATTCAGGAACTCGACGAGGATATCTACGTCCCATCAATCACGGATGACGGGAGAGAACGTATCCAGCCGGTCAACGCCGTATCTAGACATCCAGCACCAGACCATCTCGTCGAAATCAAAACCCGTGGCGGTCGGAAACTAACAGTGACGCCAGATCACGAGATGCTCAAATATGACGACTCGGTGCAGCGGGTCACAGCTACTGAACTCGAAGCTGGTGACAACGTACCGTCACCGAGTCAACCCGATGCTGTTCCTGTATCGTACGATGGTCGTCCTCAGCTGCTCAGTGACGGCGGTGAGGTATGGCTCGACGAAATCAGCGCTGTCGAATACGTCACCGCCGACAGCGAGTATACGTATTGTCTCACAGTCGAAAACACGCATACGTTGGTCGCAAATGGCCTATACACCGCCCAGTGCGATGGTGACGAAGACTGCGTGATGCTCCTGCTCGATGGCCTACTCAATTTCAGCAAGCAGTTCCTCCCTGACCAGCGTGGAGGACAGATGGACGCACCGCTGGTGATGTCCTCACGTATCGACCCCGCAGAAATCGACGACGAGGCACACAACGTCGACATCATGCGTAAGTATCCGCTCGCATTCTATGAAGCGACGCGGAATCTCGCCGAAACTGGTGAGGTCGAAGAGATAATGACTATCGCAGAAGAGACGCTGGGGACCAACCGAGAGTATAGCGGATTTGACCACTCACACGATACAACCGATATCGCGGCCGGCCCGGACCTCTCGGCGTACAAAACGCTGGGCTCGATGCAGGAAAAGATGGATGCCCAGCTTGCGCTCTCGCGCAAACTCCGGGCGGTCGACCAGACCGACGTAGCCGAGCGCATCATTGAGTTCCATTTCCTGCCGGACCTGCTGGGCAATCTCAAGGCTTTCTCAAGTCAGGAGTTTCGGTGTCTTGGTTGTGGCGAGAAATTCCGGCGTGCGCCCCTCTCCGGAAACTGTCCAACGTGTGGCGGAGATATCAACCTGACCGTCCACGAGGGCTCGGTCAACAAGTACATGGACACTGCCATCCACGTCGCCGAAGAGTTCGACTGCCGAGACTATACGAAACAGCGCCTCGAAATTCTCGAAACTCGAATCGACCGTATCTTCGAGGATGATACGAACAAGCAGGCAGGGATTGCCGATTTCATGTAGCTCTCGGGACCGACTCACGACGTCTCTTCACTCCGCTAGACAGGCAGCAACGACGCGCAGCAGTTTCTCACCACGGACCTCTTCAGCAAGTAGTGGCATCCGCCGAACGTTGTGTCCACGGAAGATATCCTGTGAGCGAGAGAGGGCGCGTTGTTGGACTTCCCAGCGACGGGAGCAGAACTCACAGTCCGTGTGGTTAGGAGCGACAAACCAGTCAGGGTCTAACTCGGCCACCTCTGTCGGTTCCTGCATCACACGGTTGACGATGACTGTGCCGACCGGGACACCGAATTCGTCGAGGCGGTCGAGCATCCGCTCGGACTCGCGGACACTCAGTTCTTCAGGGACCATCACAAGGCGGAAATCTGTCAGTTCGGGGTCTCGGAGCAGCCCGCGAAGGCGTTCGATACGCGCCGAAAACTCCTGAAGACTGTCGATCTCCTCTTCTTTGGGTTCATCCCCAAACATATCTAACATCCCACTCATCCGCTCGCGGAAGGTGACTAACTTCCCCATCATTGAGTCAAGCATCTCGGGCAGTTCGAGTAGGCGAAGCGTGTGCCCTGTTGGTGCGGTGTCGACAACAACACGCTCAAAACGCGGGTCGTCGAGATACTCCAAGAGAAGCCGGATTGCAGCGGCCTCGTCTGCGCCGGGCATCGACCCCCCAAGCGGGTCAGCCACCTCGTCACCGAGCATCCCAGCAAGTGGATTGCCGCCACCGTCCATCCCAAAGGGGCCGTCTTTGAGGGCGGCTTCGGGGTCGATTTCGGCACCGTAGAGCGGAATCTCATCGTGAATCCGTGCTGGTTCCTCCGGAATGGTAGTTTCCAGCGTGTCCGATAGCGAGTGTGCTGGGTCTGTCGAGACGACGAGTGTCTCCGTGCCGTTGCCAGCACTGGCAAGTGCCGTTGCAGCGGCCATCGTCGTCTTGCCGACACCGCCTTTCCCGCCGTAAAGGACGTATTCGGCGGCGTCAACACTCGACGGCAGCGTTTCAGTGTCCACATCGTCGATGGACTCCACTGGCTCAACGTCAATTTCCATGTGCCCGAGTTTCCACTCCAGAGTTGTGTACCCGTCGAAAAACAGGCTTCAGTCAACTGCCTCAGGGTCAAGCCCCGTGGCATCCGCCTTGATTTCTTCTGTGAAACTTCCTCGAAGTCGTGACGTTCCTGCAAATCAACTGGATAAAGCCCCTCAGTCCTGACCAGACAATCTAGATAGAAGCATCGCGTAAGCACAGACTGTGCTGCCTCAGAGATGCTTTCTGATTTTGAGTGATAACAACAGAATCCGTGACTGGCCCGGGAAAGTCGTCATAGTCGGTTGGTTCTACGTCCATCGGTTCGGGGCTCTCGATGCGGTACTGCTAGTTCGAAATCGTATCACGAATTTCTAAGACTGTATCAGACAGTTTATCGAATACAAGCCCCGTATTTGTCATCAGCCGTGAGTAGACACTTAACAACTAAATAAGCACCCCAGATACCATCATAAATAATGGTAATCCGCATACAGTAGTGTACTCTTGGAATTTTTACTATCAAGAGTGCTTGAAGTGAAGAAAAAAAGAGACAATTATTCGAAAAGCAGTGATAGTCATTCAGATTCCGAACTGTTCACACGGTCCAAGTTAGCGTATCGGGACCCACCAACGACGACCGTCGCAAAAAGCAAAAACAGAGACACAAAGATGCCCAGAAGAGCGAGAATCCCTAGCGGATTCTGTTTGACAGTTTCAGATGGGTCGATAATAAACGACTCGACGCCTGCAGAGAACCCAGCCATAAATACAGCGTAGGAAAGCCCGATGGTAAGCGCCGAAAGAGCCCCAATACAGAGTACGTACACTCCGAGATATACTCGACTGGAGTTCGTCATCGGACAGATGTAGGTATCGGGCAGATAAAATACCGTTGTGTCTTCATTCGTCGAGTCGGTCAACAACTTCGCGGAGGTCCGCAACATCCTCGATAGCCTCCTTGACCTTCTCGCGACGGCGGACTTCTGCCGCGGAAGCCTCGTACGCACGAACGTATTCTGCACGAGAGTGTTCGTCGAATGCGTGTCTGATAGCGAAGTAGCCATCAGGCACGACGGCACCACAGACGTTGCATTTGATACGCTCGTGTTCGGCGGCTTGGTGGACCATCAATTCCTCGACCCGGTCGAACGTCGCGTCGTCACCTTCGATTGCACAGTTCCAGCGCGCCATTGCTAATAACTGACTTGATGGGGAGTAATAAAAACCTGTCTTCGTCCGCCGCGTGCAGCGACCCAGATAATCAGTTAGCTAGTGGCTTTTCCGCAGAGCAAGCAATCACATATCAAAAGAAAAGACGTTGCCTGTTTCAGTCGGTGTCAACTGCCTCGGCACGTAATTGTTCGAAACACGTGTCAACGAGGTCGCCGGTAGCTGCGACGAGATCAGCCCACTCATCGTTGTCGGGAGCCATTCCAGCAAGTCGAGCAACCCGCATGATAGAGACGTGATACACCTGCTGTCGACCTGGTTCTTTCTCCCAGATAATCATGTTACATGGGAAAAGCGCCCCAATCTGTTTCTCGGAGAGAGCGAGCGCTCGGTTTGCCATCTTGGGGTTACATGCACCGAGAACGTAGTACGGGTCACGGTCAGCGTCAACTTTCTCGTTGAGCATATCGGAGGGTGAGAACTCGACCGGGATGCCAAAGCCGGCTTCAAGACAGCATTCACGGACGAACTCAATCGCATCCTCGTGGTCCATCGCGAGTGTTACCTGCTCTTCACCGATGTCTTCGTCAGTAAGCTGTGTGGGATCGATTGGGAGTGACATACCAGCGATTTGACCCACCCCACAATAAAATGCTGGCTTGAACGTAACGTGGTCACCTAAAATCCGACCATCCCTCATAGTTTGGTGTGAAAAGATACCTAACCAAGCACCAACACCGGCGAAATAGCCGAAACAGTTAACGGGGTAAACCAAGAATGCCTTTCGGATGGGAGAGACCCACGAGAAGGGCTAAAATGACAGCACAAAATAACGTCGGCATTGTACATGAGTATATCAATATCGCACATACAGAGTCACGAGTCGCTGCCGCCGAACGGTATCTCGCTGAGGACGCGACAGTTGTCGTCAACGGCACGTCGATGACAAGTGCAGAATACGTCGCAGAGATCGGGCAGAGCGACCGGAGTTTTGTTCCTACCGAGACAGAGATTAACCAGACTGTCGTTGAAGATAACACCGTCGTTGTCCGGGCAGTCAGCAAGCAAAAACAGGTCGAGCCAGCGTATGGCATCGAGCCAACAGACGGCGAGATAGAGACACATTTTAGCGTATTTCATCGGATTGTTGATGAAGAAATAACACGGATGGTTATTGTCGTCGACGAGATGGCCAAGTTTCGACAGCTTGGATTGCTCTCTGAGGACCCGACACGCGAACAGCTTCAAGACCAGTACTATCAGGTACTGAATCGGGTGCTGCGCCACGACTTGCGAAACAGACTTAACGTGATACGACTGGCGGCAGACTCACTCGCCGAAAACCACGCGAGCGACCCAGTCGTTGCCGGAGTCAAAATTCGGGCCGTTGTGGATGAGCTACTGCAGACGACTGATAAGGCACGAGCACTGGAGCAGCTTGCCATCGACGCGCCACTGGAGTCAACCACCTTCCAAATCGATTCGCTGGTGAATCCGGTTCTCCAGAAATACAACGAGAGCACGGATGCAGTCTGTACTGCCGAGTATCCGGACGATGTACCGAGTATTACCACAGATAAGAAGCTGCTCTGGAATGCACTGAATGAACTCCTTGAAAACTCACTCCTCTATAACGACAGAGACGAGACACAGATTACTGTCGTAGTCCGGGAAGTGCTCGACTCTCAGTACAACTGTGAACTCCAGATCGAAGATAACGGACCCCAGATACCAGCAGAAGTCCTCAAGCCAATTGAAGAAAACGAGGAGACTGAGCTCTTACATGGGAGTGGGATTGGACTCTGGATTGTAAAATGGTGCCTCACCCGACTCGACGGAGAGCTCTCCTTTGAGCAGTGTGACGACGACGGAACCCGTGTCCGTATGCTGCTCCCGAATCTGGACTGAGCCCGCCAAGGAGTTACTCTGTAGAGTCGTCCTCGTTGTCTGAGACAGAATTCTCGACAGCTTCAGACTCTTCGGTATTATTGCCTGCAGTCGGGACAATGCCAGGGCCAATCGCTTCATTGACAGCGTCCTCAAAACTCTGGCGTGTGTCGAAATACGTGTGCTCGACGTCGTCGAGAATCTCGGCCAGTTCGCGGGAGCCATCCGGCGTCCGAATCAGTGTCTCGCCCTCACGCTCTACGATAGTCGTTTTTTCGATGCCCCACATGAAGCGAGCCGAGATACGGGCGAGGGGTGCACCCTCAACCGGTTTGCCATCACCCAGTTCGATGACCGGTTCGTCATCGCTGTCGTCTGTCATAGATGTCTGTTTACTCGCCGTCGATTTGATTGTTGTGACACGGGCCAGCCAAGTTAGGCGAGAAAGACAAAACACCCAATGGCGTCGGACGAGTGTCTGACGGGTAGTTTTGTGGATTGTCGCCTAATGAAGAGGTATGACTGACCTGTCCGAAGTGTACCAAGGAGGGCGGACGGTCGTGACGCCACAGCAGCGGTGGCTAGGTATCTCCGTGTTCGCCGTCGGTGTGTTGCTCGTTGTAGGTGCGATTCCGATTGCGACGACAGACCTCTCGTCGTGGTTCGGTCTCGACATCTATCAGGCTCGGCAGGCAGGTGGTGTGTTAGCTGGGCTGGGCTTACCGGCTGTCTTTGTCGGCATTTTTGTCGTTCTCCCGGCGAGTAATACAACGCGAGCAGCAGCCGCCATCGGCGCAAGCCTCGCAATCTTCGGGGTTGCTCTCTTTAGCTATGCATACCCCTACAAGTGGCTCGCCTCGAATCCACAGCTCGCAGTTGGGACAGCCGCAGTGTACGCGACGGGGACACTTGTGACATTCTGGTGTCTGTTTATCGCTGTCGCAACGTTCAAAACACGAGATGACCCTGGTGGGACTGCACGCATCGAAATTACCGAGGAGGGAAAAGTTCGTGTTATCAATACTGGCTCAAACGGAGCACTGGAGTCAGGAGACACCCCATCAATTCCCGGTTTCGGGAGTGTCGGACTGTTCGGAGGCGAACCTGACGGCACTGTTCCGACACAGACAAACGACGACACGCAACCGAATCCAGAAGAGACCGATGATTCTGTCGTGTTGACAGACACGAGAGACAAAAAAAAGGCACCGACAGAGACCGATAGTTCAGCTGTAACGGGTGAACCGACAAGCGACGGTGGAATTGCAGTCGAAACCGACCCGGCAATTGAAGAGACTGTCCTCGAATCAGCAAAAGAACGCGGCCAGCCCGACACGTACTGTGGCAACTGTAGCCACTTCGAATACGTCAGTGTCGACGATGAAATCGTCCCCCACTGCAGTCTCCACGATGACCTGATGGACGACATGGAAGCCTGTCCTGACTGGTCTGGGAACAACTGATGCCCACGGTTCGCGTTGTACGACACAACACCGGTGTTCTATTTTCAAAGGACAGTCTTGTTGTAAACGGCTTGTAGTTCTGAGCAAGCCACTCAATGAGTGCCCGAAGTGAATACAGGTTGGTTAGTTTGAGACAAACGCTGGCGCTTGCGAAAAGTTAGTCCCCTGATAAAAAGTGTCGGTACGAATCAAAGTGGACAGGCAAAGACCGCAAAGTGTTCTATGGCATATTGTATATTATAAAACCCATCGTGGCTAACGGCAAATATGTGTTAACTACACACATGACTATTGTTCTCATAGCCTCACGTATGGCGGTTCGCAGAAATTCGTTGTTGAGAACGTTGCGGGAATATCGGACGAAAACACATACATTTATATAGAACCACATGCAAACTTCGAGTGATTATGAGTCAGCAGATGCAGGGTCAGCCCATGATTATTATGGGTGACGACGCAGAACGAATGAAAGACAAGAGCGCTCAGGAGCACAATATCGCCGCCGCTCGCGCCGTAGCGGAGTCGGTACGCTCAACGCTCGGTCCGAAAGGGATGGACAAAATGCTTGTCACCTCCCTCGGTGACATCGTCGTCACAAACGACGGCGTCACAATCCTCGAAGAGATGGATATCGACAATCCGACCGCCGAGATGATTGTCGAAGTCGCCGAAACCCAAGAAGACGAAGCTGGCGACGGCACGACAACCGCAGTCGCAATTGCTGGAGAACTCCTCAAAAACGCCGAGGAGCTTCTTGACCAGGATATCCACCCGACGGCCATCATCAAAGGCTTCAATCTCGCAGCCGAGCAGGCCCGCAAAGAAGTTGACAACATCACCATCGATGTCGACGGCGACGACCGCGAGACGTTCCGCAAAGTTGCCCAGACCTCGATGACCGGAAAAGGTGCCGAACAGCACAAAGAAGACCTTTCGGACCTTATTGTCGACGCTGCCGACGCCGTGACCGTCGAAGCAGAGGACGGCTCGACCATCGTCGACCTTGCTTTCCTGAAAGTCGAGACCCAGACCGGTCGCGGTGCCGGTGACTCCGAACTCCTCGAAGGCGCAGTTATCGACAAAGACCCCGTTCACGAGGAGATGCCAAGCGACCTCGATGACGCAAGCATTCTGGTCATCGACGAGCCCCTCGAACTCGACGAAGCCGAAGCTGATACGCAGGTCAGCGTCACCGACCCGAACCAGCTTCAGGACTTCATCGAGCAAGAAGAACAGGAACTTCGCGAGAAAGTCGACCAGATTGTCGACCTCGGCGTCGACGCTGTTGTCTGCCAGAAGGGCATCGACGACATGGTCCAGCACTACCTCGCCAAGGAAGGTATCCTCGGCCTCAAGCGCGTCAAGCGCTCTGACGTTGAGTTCCTCCGCGAGATTATCGGTGCTGACGTTGTCTCCAATCTCGACACCGCGACCGAGGACCACCTCGGAACCGGTACGTTCCGCCGCGACGACGACGAAGAGCTGTTCTACATCGAAGGAACCGATGACTACTCCCACGGCGTGACGCTTCTCCTCCGTGGCTCGACCGAGCACGTTGTCGACGAACTCGAACGCGGCGTCGAGGACGCACTCGACGTTGTCGGTACGGCCATGAGCCGTGGCGAGGCGTTGCCTGGCGGCGGTGCTCCTGAAGTCGAAGTCGCTGCACGCCTGCGTGAGTTCGCTGACGGTGTCAGCGGCCGCGAACAGCTTGCAGTCGAAGCGTACGCCGATGCACTCGATGTCGTCCCCCGCGTCCTCTCCGAGAACGCCGGACTCGACAGCATCGACACGCTCGTCGACCTGCGCGCTGCACACAGTGAGGGCAAAGAGCAGGCCGGCCTGAACGTCTTCAGCGGCGAAATCGAAGACACCTTCGAGGCAGGCGTCGTCGAGACACCTAGCGCCAAAAAGCAGGCGCTTACCTCTGCAAGTGAGGCTGCGAACCTCGTCCTCAAAATTGACGATATTATCGAGTCGGGAGAGTCCGACGAAGATGGCGGTCCCGGCGGTGCCGGCGGCATGGGCGGCATGGGCGGCGGCATGGGCGGCATGATGTAACGACAGGACGCTCAAGAACGTAGGTCTCTCTGCTGCTTTTTCCGTTTTTTCGACGATGAGTCCCAACAATCGGCACACACGTCTGAAAGAAGAGTCCTAATTGGTAGAGTAATAGCTAAACGCTACTCGGTCGGACACCCAAGTAACGGCGAGTCTTACGTAGACTGCGGGCCCGGCGTGTACCCCGCTGGTTCCGACAGAAACGGAACAGTAATATCGTGACCAGCAACGTGGGCGTTTAGCTTGGCGGCCGCGGGAGACTCTCTGATGGCTCTGTCGTCGTAGCCTGCTTTTTCCAACGGTTCGGTAATCCAGCGTTTCCCGCTAAGGTTGAACTTCTGGTGATATAGTTCGGCAACATGAAACGCTGAAAGTGGTTCAAGCCGTGTCCCGATAGTATCAGGGTCGTACCCGTTGGTGTCCAGATACTTGTCGAGGGTCTGCCGTTGAGAGTCACTGTCAGTGAAGATGATATGCTGGTACTGTCGTTTTTCGGGCTGATGGGACGGACTGTGTTCGGCAAAAGCAATGTCAAGCAGTTCTCGAAACGCGACCTGTTCGGGGTCGTACTCGAGTTGAACAACTTCAGTGTGGTCACCGATACATCGATAAGATGGTTCATCTTTCGTGCCGCCGGCGTACCCGACCCTCGTTTTGACGACGCCGTCGACCGCACCGAACGTAGCGTCAGGCCCCCAGAAACACCCGAGTCCGAATGTGGCCGTTGCCGTCTCTGTCGGTGTACTCGCGTCGTACTCTCGGAGTACAGTTGGCGTAAGCACCATACTGTCTCGTTGTAATAGCTGTGTCTCGATAAGGCTGTGGGCCAGTGGGCTGTGCTACCCGAAACTGAGTCGTTGGCAAGAAAACAGTTGGACACGGAGGATTCAAACAGACAGAGTGTTATCAGTCGACTACAATGGCATCTCAGGCCGAGATTGACCGCCTCCGCCTGGAAGCTGACACGATTATGACCCGGTATCAGGAGGTCGAACGGGCGCTCAAACAGGCACGCGAACAGTCTGGCGACCAGTGGGAAACCGGTGAGTTGACACTCACACTCGAAGCACCGACCGGAGAGTCACTTACAGTTACTCTCGACTTCGAGGCGGCCCCTGCAAACAACGCCGAGTCGCGATACGAACGAGCGAACGAACTTGAAGCGGTACTCCAACGAAAGCAACAGATTGTCGAACAGCTACAGCCGATGCCTGCACACCCGGTCGCATACCTCATCTGCTATCATCTTGACCACGTGGACGGAAACTACCCAAAATCGATGGCTGGCTATCTCGACGCAGAGCGTGACCGGGTCGAGCAGTTGTGCAAAGATATGGAAGCCGCCGAGATACTCGAACGTATCGAGTCAGGGACCGTCAAGCAACGGAATGTCAAAGCAAAAAAGACCAATGAAGTACGCCAGCATCACACTTACTACCGCCTCTCCCGGGAGGGGGACCATCTCCTTCGATTCCTCTCTGAGCCCGAGGGACAACTGAACCACCTCCGTCACCTCCCCGACGCGAAAACTATTCTTCAGCAGGTAGTCAACGACGATCCACACTCACCGCGGATGACTGCTGTAGATGAAACAATGCAGTTCGAATACGTCCGACATCTGTACCGCACCCTACGGCAAGTCGGTCTGGTCGTAGAATCCGACAGAACGCCGGCAAAGAGAGACGACAGTGCCTCACAGAAAGATGGTGATAGCACGCACGGACAGACGTATTATACGCCGACTGACAAAGCAGATGAAGTACTCGAAGCGCTAGAGGCGTGAGGGCCGAGGGTTCGCAGTGCAGATTCGACCATCAGAACCCGGATTATGGAATCCGCCAAGAACACGTCAGGCTTTGTCTGTCTTGTGAGTGTCGCCAACGGAATCGAGAGTCAAACAGTGTATGAAAGTAGTTCCTGTCCGGCAAAAGGCACTTATCCGATACCATACCCCCACCGTGTTCAGTCCCGACAGAGATTTGTAACGGTAGGTAGTTACCAGTATACAGTCAACGCCCGGTACGTAGCGAGTAGTTACGTTTCGGTTAGCCACTTTCGTTCGAGGGAAGCGATTTTATGTGTGACACAGACCAGACGCAACTTCCGCAAAATCTCACTCTCATCGTGGGTGATGAAGAGTCGCTGTTGAGCCGTGCAACACACAGTTCAACAGAAGTCGTCCTCGCGCCGGTAGAACTCCATAGACGCAACGTCCAGCGACGCCTGCGGGAACGCCGGCTTCCGACCGACCGATTCGATATTGCCGCTGTGACCGATTTCAGTGAGAGGCTTCTCCAAGAGAGCGGCTATAAAACGGCGACAATCGACCGAATTGACCGGTTAACGATACTTCGCTCACTGCTCGTAGACGGCAAACACAGAATAACAGGCCCAGCAGTGCCAGCTGACCCACAGGAGGGAGAGCAGATTCGCGCGGAAGTCGAAAACGTGACTGCGTTCCATCCGTCTCGGCACGAACAACTACGGACAGTCGCGGACGGCCTTGCAGCACCAATCGACGCCGATGGGACGGAGCTTGTAGATGCAGCCGTGGACATCGAGCGGTGTCTTCGTGACCGGACCGATGATGCAGTTTCGGAAGTCCAGAATGTTCGGCGAGCGACTCGAACACTCATAGAAACAGAGGGCGGCCTGTGGACGACCGCGTACCCAGATGTAGAGCGGCTCTCGCTCGTCGGCGTCAGTAGCATCCCGGCCGCCTACGTCGATTTACTACACGCACTGCTTGAGACAACCGCCGTTTCAATTACCGTGTACTTCCGACGCGGGACTGGCCCCTATCTCGCTGAGTGTTTCCCAAAGCTTCTGGACATTTCTGGACCTGGAACGGTGGTGTTCGACTCGTGACTTCCGCCGGACGCCTGAAGCTGTCTACACCACTTGACGACGCCGATATCCCAGTCACAGAACTGGTTGTGCCAACTCGCAGAGCAGAATCACGGACCGTGATGTCGATTGTCTCCGGGTTGTTGGAGGCTGGCGTTCCCGTTCGAGATATTGCTGTCGTCGTACGTGATCTCGAAGAGTACGAGGAGCCATTACGGCGAGGTGCAAGACAGAATGGACTGGCGACAGCTTTCTGGACGCAGCTCACAGTGACTCGCACGACTCCGTTTGCTCTCATTGAGGCAGTATGTGACGTGCTTGGTGCCGAGGAACTCGACGCGTCTACACTCTGTCAGCCGCTCGAACAGCGATGGTGCCCGCCTTCAGCAGCGTCTGCTAGCTGGCCACTCGACCAACAAACCGTACAGCGAGGGCAACATGCGCTCTCGACGGGTGCGCAGACAATCGATGGGTGGTACGACGAAGTGCAAGATAAGCCTGCCATCGACCAGCGATTTGTGGCTTATCTCGAATGGCTCCTTGATTGTCCGAAAGCAACACCAGATGCCGTCAAAAGTGTCCTCGGCGGCGTTATAGATAGGTACGAGCGTCTTGGACTGCCAGTCACGAAGGCCCGTGATTCTCCGGCAGGTGTCGAAACAGAGCGCGATGCCCGTGCAGTCGTCCGGGCACAGACACTCACACAACACCTTCCGAACAAGTACGCAGACCGTCTCGACGAAGAAGCGCTTGAGCGGTCGTGGAGCGATGTCGCAGATTTGAGCAGGTTGATTGTCACGCAACGGCCCGGAAGACGTGAGCAGTCGAACGCTCGTGCAGTAGATATTCTAGAAGCGAACGATGTGTGGTTGCTCGACATCCCATATGTGATTGCTGCTGGTCTCGTTGATGGCGAGTGGCCGACGCCAACCCAGAGCCCACTGCCATCAGAGCTTCAGGAGGCAGTCTTGTCTGGCGAAAGACAAGCCGAACAACTCGCCCCGAGGACGGCGTGGACAGATGGTCGTGACCGCGACCAGTTCGACGACACGGTTCGCGCTGCTGACAACGGGCTTATTCTCACGCGGCATACCGAAACAATCAGCGGTGAGGAACAGCGCCCTTCGTACCTGCTGGAGTATCTTGACAGAGAGGTAGTTAGTGACAAAGAGGTAGAGAGCCTCCTCGGCCCGGACTGTATCCTACCACAACCAATTCGTCGAATGCTCAAAGGTGACAGATGAGCGACGGCCCAATCCGGCTAAAAGGTGCACAACGGTCAATCAGGGACGCGTATTTCAGCCGCGAGTCTGGGCTATACACGCTCAACTGCGTCCCCGGTGCAGGGAAGTCAGTCGTCGCACATCACCTTCCGGCCGAGGATATGCTCCGTCGGTACGTCAACGGCGATAAAACGCCCGAACAGCACGTCGCGGTTATCTCTTTTACACGCGGCGAGGCCTCGACAATACTTCCGGAAGTTTGCGACCGCCTGCGGGAGCTAGTAGAACACAACCTCGTTCCAGCTGCAACTCAGGTTTCGGAAGCCGAGCTAGAGCATCTCCTCCAGCGAGTCCGCCAAGCACCGTACGCTGGCACGATTGATAGTGTTCTTCGTACTGTGTTGAGTGATATTGTCCGTGATATTGGGTTTGATGGGATGCCCGTCGTCGGGAATACCGCCCGGCAAAAGCAACTACACGCGATATGTTACCGCGAGGCTCGTGACAACTCCGAGCTGGTACAGCCCCTCGCGAGACTGGAACGTGCCTATCCTGAACAACAGTTTGCCGATGGTATCCAGCGACTGCTCCGGTCCGCAGTCGCCTATTGCCGGGATAGGCGTGTCTCGACTACAACGTTCCGGGAGAAACTGGAGCAGACGGTAAAGAGCGTGTACCCTCATGGACCACCGGCATCGTTTGGGGACGTTATCGCGGTCGTGGGCCAGTTCGTTGATGCAGAGATTAATGAGGAACTCTATGAGCATCTCGACGGCGATGACCGGCGTGCACTCGTTGCTGCCGACAGGCGGCTCTATGATTCGTGGCGGAATCGTCTCGATGATTTTTGTACAGTGTTGGCCGAGTATCGCCGAATTTACCGGAATGCCATCCGCGAACGCGGCATTGTCTCGCACACGGATGTTGCGTATTTGGTTGATGCATACTTTGATGAGCGAATTGACGGCTGTGATGAGAGTCACCGGGTGCGGGTGCAAAACCGGTATCAGACACGGATTCAGAGTCTGGTTATCGACGAGGCTCAGGACGTGTCTGCAATCCAGCACGCGGCGCTTTCACACCTCGTTTCGCCTGACACACGGGTATTCGGCTCTGGAGACCTCTTACAGAGTATCTATCGCTGGCGACACGCAGACCCGCTTTTGTTTCAATCGGCAATTAAAGACGGACAGTATCTCGGAATCGATTGGAAAACACATGAACATCGCACCGCGACGACGACCTACCGCTGTTGTCCTGCTGTCGCGGCTGCAATCAACAGTATCGCAAAACCAGTTCTGACCGACAAGCGACGTGGTGCCTTCGGTGCTCTCGACGTAACCTATCCTGGAATCGAGCCTGAGAGACCGTCAACCAACGAGACAAATATCCACGTTGCCTCGTTCTCACCGAAAAGTGCCGACCCAGACTCGTTCCAATGGGTCGCTCCAGACAATGGAACTGGAGAAGCAGACGTTACTGCAAGGCTTATCGCGAAAGGGCTTGCGGACGGGACGTTTACAGACGAGAATGGCGACCCACTCGGCGTTACTGTGTTGTTTCGCTGGTCGACAATGATGGACGCCTACAAGCAAGCATTCACCGACCAAGGGTTACGTATTCGAGACACTAGCAAGCATTTATTTGCTTGTCCTGTCGTCCAAACGGTGCTTGACGTGTGTGAGTGGCTCTCAGCGCCAGAAAGTCCCAAGCGAACAATCGCCCTTGTCACCGAGTCCAATCTCGGGCTATGCTCGCTTGAGGATGCCGTACAGAGACATGATACAAGCCTCGATCAACTTAGACAGCAATGTGACCTATCCGAGGCCCAACAACAGGTTTTGGACGGGCTTATCTCGTTACGAGAACGTCGTGATTTGAGTTACACCCGGCCAGCGTCGGAGTACGTCGAAGAAGTTATTGAACTACTTGCACTTCGAGCCGACCCACACGACAATTTCGACATTCAGCCCGACCACCGCGTCGCAAATCTCGACGCGCTCACAGAAACGGTGGCCGAATGGGAACATGATGAACAGCTGTCACTGTCGGAGTTCACTGAGCTAATCGAGCCCTTTCGGGAGTCGCCTCGTGACGGACCGAGCCAGCCGACAACTGCAAACACAGAGTACGATGTCGAGTTTCGGACGGTCCACGACGCCAAAGGCGACCAAGATAATGTGGTCGTCGTCGCCAATCCTGGGTTTCCCTTATCGAAGCATGGGACACAGTCCAAGCGGTTTGTGGCGCAAGGCGAGATTGCAGGCCTCGCACCACCGACGAATATCGACACGACCATCTTAGGCGAACGGTCGACCACACAGGTTCCGGGTCCAAGAACGGCTCCCACCGAGAGTCTGTTGCCGCCTTATCGTAACGGCATTTATAACCCTGAAAAGACTACTCAGCCCGATATTGGGTTACGGTGGGCAACCGCTCACTGGAGTGATACCCTTGTCGACTCGGTAACAGACAGGAGGCTCGTCGGCCCGGAACACCTTCGCAACGCCACAGCAAACCAACGAGCAGAAGCATGGCGTCTCCTCTATGTCGCGTTGACGCGTGCACAGGACCATCTCGTTGTACCGCTCCCGAACGACACAGGAGTATGCGATTTATCGCCCCGTGACCGTTGGCTTGACGCCATCCAAGAGGGTCTGGAATTCGACGGCTCGAATCATGACACCTATACCGTAGAGAACAGCACAACTGGGTCCAGCCAAGAATTCGATGTCGGCATCAACGATGTCTCTCTCGAAGCCGCGTGGACACCTGAGACACGCACACAATCAGCTGCAGTCGCCGTCAGGCCGCCACAGCGAGTAACGGAACAGTCGTGGGTGCCACGCTTTGTCCGTCCGAGTACGATGTATCGGCTGACTGAACAACCCGAAAATTACATGCTTGCACATCTTCTTGGAAAGTCACGACACACAGGAACGAATGCTGTTCCTGATAATCATCCGCTTCCCTTCGACCGGATGGGTCCTGACGACGTTGGTACTTGCCTGCATGACGTCCTGACAACGCTCGTCGAGCGAGACGTAACCGAGACGGCGATTCGCGCTCGCGCCCCTGTAGTTCGAGCCGTGTTTGAACAGACACTCCAAGAGAACACTCCTCACGTTCGTCAGGAAGAACAGGACGCACTGTTTGTGTTTTTTGAACAACAAATACTTGAATCGTTCTTGGACTCAGATCTTTGGACGCGGATCACTGACGCAGAGACAGTGAAAGTCGAACAGGCTGTCGACGGAATCGTTACGATTGCCGATATCGAATTCGAAATTCACGGCGAGGCCGATTTCGTAATTGAGATGCCTGCCGGTGAACGTCACGTTGCTGATGTGAAAATTGCGTTGGCTCCGGTGACCGCGGACAGCCGACGACAGTACGAGCTCCAAGTAGCAGCCTACGCCTACCTCTTTGAACGACATCAGTCGGTCAACAGTCACATTACACGGACCATCGAAACATTCGGTGCAGACCGAGAAACAATCCGGACCACCTGGCCACCACGAACAGTTGAGCGACGGCTTGCACGATTGCTCGAAAGATAACATTGTCCTCCGCAGAGAATCGCTACCGCAAACGAGACTCGAAAGCGGTTGCCAACTCTCGTCGATATCGTGACAGTAGTTGGTCGAATACCTCAACCGTCACCGACTTTGTTGGAGCACTCTATTCAATACTATCGAATAATCTAGTGATACCGTAACACACGGCAAGATGAGCACACAGTACTGTCCGCTTTTCTCTCAAACTACCAGTCGAGTCGGTGTTCAGGATGGGGTTTAATAAAAGAGTGCTCCGGCTGGGATTCGAACCCAGGTCATCGCCTCGAGAGGGCACGCCTCGCTCACGAACGGACTTCCGGCAATTTCTTCGAATAACCCCCAAAATTTGCTGTCTATTTGGATTTGGGTACGTGGTTAGTGCCTATTTTTGGCTCATAGGTAAAAAATCCCCGCGACGTTGCCGTACAGGCAAATTACGTACTATGAATGATTTCAGTACTTAAAAGAGGGATGGGAGAATTCAAAATAAAATATTATTTATATATCGAGAATCCTCGAAAATAGCAATTCTGTGTATATTTGAGCCCATTCACGAATAAATGATATGTAAAATTGGGTAAACGATTGTTTGTACCATCGTAGCGCAGCATTCGTCTTTGGCTAAGCTGGACAAGTCGCATGAAGGCTATTCCAGTAGATTGCTGAATCGGTGTACAGCCGTTCAGACGGCAAATTAGATCTCGCTCGTCCGAACTCTGAATCTGGATCTATTACGCCGCCACCTTGCGATTGGGGTTTTAGCTAAAGACGGATGGATGTGCAACTTACGGCGCCCTGTCGCCGGGGGTGCCGCCTCTGGATATGGCCGTTCAGAGAGTTCTGTGAGATGGTGCTCCGGGCAGGCTAGACAGCACTTAGCGTCCACAGAGCTGTTCCAGTAAATCAACCGCTTGAGGATCGGTTCTTCTGGTAGCTGTCCCGAATGAGGACAGCGGTAGTTAGTCGCAAAGCTGTCGCGTCGGCGGCAAATCGCCGCCGACAGCGGCTCTGAACTATTGAGACTCACTATCTGTGTCATCTCGAGAGATGACCATTTATCGAAAGCACAGACTCACGCTCTACTGGAGCGATTAGAGAGCTCTCGATGTGATCGACTGAGATTGATTCTACTCGAAGAGGTTTTTGGCCTTTCTATAGATCGGTGATTCGAGCCAGTCACGGTTTTCCGCGGCCTCATCCAATTTTTCCAGCGCTTCTTCTTGATCAAAGAGATCTCGTTTGACCAGTGCTTTGAGTAAGACCGGGGAGATCACGACGTTGGAGTGAGTAACTGTTTGCAGTTCCGGAAGTGCTCGTAGATCATCTGTGATCAAGAAGTCAGCCTGTGTTTCGTTTGCGAGCGAGGCTGCTGTTCCCTCGCCTTCATCGATTCTGGACGACTGAAAACTCGATTCATTGGTGTTGTGGACTCCAATTCGCTCTAATTGATCCAATACATCTTGTGCAGCTTGTCCATGAACGTCATCATATTCCGCGGTCTTCTCAAGTTCTTCAATTACTGTCGCTGTGGTATGAAGGTCGTATTCGGACAGAACGTGGTCAAGGAGGTTGATAGAAGCTATTGTAATGAGGGCGCTGGTATCGACTACAATCATTCCTGAGTCCTGTATTCCGGATTGTTAGAGATCTGCGAGTTCGTCTGCCAGTTCGTCGCCTTGATCAAGAAGGGTTTTGGAGGCTCTGACTGCCTCTGCGTCTTGTCGTCCGATGAATTCTTTGAGTACGTCGAATTCGATTTGATTGTCGAGATAGAGTTCGACGACTGCCTCTTTGAATTTCTCGTCGTCTTCGACGTCCTCAAGATATTCTTGGAGTGCTTCTTTGAGAATTTCTGTCCGGTTTTTGTGCGTGATTTCAGCTGCGATGTCGGCTTTTTCGATGAGGTCTTCTGGCAGTCTGAAGTTGACTCGTGTGGTTCCCATTGTCACAACCCACTTGTACATACATTGTACCCACATATTTAAATAAGTACCCCATTCGTCTTTAGTTAAGATCTGAACCGCAATACAGCGACGGGATTAGACAGCAGAAATGAGCCTTCTATTCACCAACCACAACGGTGATACTAATCCTCTCAGCCTGTGATGTCCAATAACGCTCTAAGAAGCCCGTGCACTCGGTGCACGGGCTTCTCTACGAGTTAGATCGTTTTCTGTTGCTGATAACCAGCTCTCGCGTCTTTTTAATTCTCTCTTCATCACTTTGCAAATATGCTGTGATGATCGCTTCAACGATCTCGGAGCGGCTGGCTCCGAGATCTGCGCACTCCTCAACGAGGAAATCGAGCTCATCAACGAGTTTAGTCCGGACGGAGACGCCCATTTTTGTTCGAGTCATATTCTAAGACGGTCTTAAAAATGCGTGCACCGAGTGCACAGTAAGCTTAACGCTTTATTTTAACAATGGTTAAATCATTGTCAATTCTTATCTCCTGCTCTACTTACATAATGACTAAATCGCACCGCTGTCTTGCGATCTCTTAACTAAAGACGAATGGACAGGGATATAGAAAATCTCAGGAGCATTACTGAATTGACCGTCGTCGACACGTACAAGTATGTCCGAATCCGCTGCTACTTCCACGACCGTTCTGTGATCATCACTGTTCGCGTTACTGATCTTGTAGCAGGCTGCACAGAGTGCTCCATCGACTTCGTCTTCTGTCGTCTTGTTCGGCTTGAGAGATACAGTCGCCCGTGGCTGTGATAGATACCTACAAGTCCTGTGGCATTACCGTCTTCCGCTCGTTCGCTTCGGCACGTCGGGAGGCGTCCTCCAGCAGTTCTGCGACCTCCTCATCCAAAGCCTCGTAGAAGTGCGGTGAGATTGGGTTATCATCCAGTTCGTCCTGCACGCCAGTTTTGATAATCAGGTCAACCACACACGACAGTTGGACACTTAGACAGCTAAATTTTGTCGAAACAGTCTCTTTCTCTTGAGTATGTCCAGACTTCACACGGTGAGGTCAGCAATTTCCCAGTTACTGGGTAGGTCATCGTCGATCCGCTTTTGTCTGACGAGTTTCCGAATCCGTTGTTCCACGTCATCAGCCAGCTCAAACTCGTAGTCGAGTTCTTCTTGCCATTCCCAGTAACGTGGGATTGTCGGGGTAAAGTCGGCCACAACTCCAGCAGGTGCATCTAGCAGGTATCGTGTCTCTGAAATCTCGCCTGATGGATGTCGCATTATTTCCTGAATCGACTCGTCCTCAACGATTTGCTCCAGCAACTCGATAGCCGACCGCTGGTCAGCGTAGAAGGCGTGTTCCAGTATCGCATTCACGATTGGGATACTCGTTGAGGCGTAGTCGTGGATGTTGTCGGCAACTGAATGCTCGGGATGCCCGATTCCCCATCCATATGGATGCATTCCTTCGGTGATGAAATCGTATCCGCTCCCATCGAGTCGGGTGAGAATTGAGCTGAAGAATCCCAACGCTTCGACTGGAATTGCCTCAACGCCGTCTGAGAGTCGAGTCCGAATCAGATAGCGACTGGTAACGTTCTGGAGTATCGTCGTCACGTGCGGGAACTCATCGGCTGTCTCTGGATGGTAGGCGTCAAGGAACTCTTCGAGGAACTCCCACCCCTCCGTCTGTGTTGCCTCATCTAACACGGTGATGAGTTGCTCTCGATACGCTCTGGAAATACTTCGATAGCGGTCGGGTTCGCCAGATTCGTGTGCTGAGCGTAGTTGCGTCTCGTACATCGCCATCGCCTGATGAATGGCACTCAGTTCTCCGTCGTGGATTGACGCCAGCAACTCGTCTAACTGCTTAATCGTTACCTCGTCAGACTGCCTCTCGGCTACGTTACGGTCACTCGCAGAAGTCTCCGATTTTTCACTGTCATCGTTCTCAGCTGGTTCATCCGCTGGACAGTCGTGGAGACGGAGTCGAGAGAGTGTCTCGAACTCTTGTCCGCAGTCCTCGCAATCGTGACTCATTATCAGTTACTACGCCGAACCAGCAGGTAAGAAGTTGTGATTGGAAAGACCACCGACCCATTCGTACTCCACCCGAAACGAGCTTTTGATCAACGCACACTCAAGACCTTCCGCAACCAACAGCAGAACATGAGCGACACGTACGCACTTACTATCATCATCGAATCATACCAGTTCAGTGGCGAGTTCTACCTTGTTGGAGACGGATACAGCACGGGTGAAGAGGTGCTGAAGCACGTCGCATCCGACCATATTCTGGCGATGAAGAACCGCCCACACGTTGCCGAATACCTACTTGAGACCCTCCAAGATGGTGAGAACGTGAGCGAGTCGGAGTACGAGCAGACAGACCCCGACGTTTCGTGTGGACTCAACTTCAATGTCGACAATCAACAGTTTCGGTTCTGGGTCGGCGACTACGGTGCCGAGATCGGGAGTCAACCAACCAAGAGCGAGCTTCGGTCAATCGCAGAAGACCTGCCCTCGTAGGGGCACTTGTGAATCTGTCCAGCCCCAGCAAGAACAAGTATCCCGCCAGCCATAGAGTAGGATAGATGCGTCTCTCGTTTGACGATGGTACGCTTCTCCTCGAAGACGCTCCCGAGGATGTCCCCTATGCCCAGTACGACGACCGTGTCGACGAGTTCAGAGCACAGGCACAGCATTACAGTGATATTCGAGAGTGGGCAACTGAATCTGACGGACAGGCAACCCTCGAAGAATCCACAGCGACTGTGGCTGAGTTTGAGGACGACGCCCGTGCCTACTCCGAGTTCTATTTCACGCCGTCCGTTGCCATCGAACCTCGTGACTATCAGCAAGAGGCTCTCTCAGCGTGGCGTGATAACAACCGTTGTGGGAGCGTCATTCTCCCAACGGGAAGTGGAAAGACGTTCCTCGCCGTCCAAGCTATTGCTGATGCGGGTGTGAGTACGCTCGTTGTCGTGCCAACTATCGATCTGATGAACCAATGGCACGCGACGCTTACCAACGCTTTCGGTGACCAGCTTCCAGATGGGGTCGGTGTCCTCGGTGGCGGAAGCCACAACGTGACGGATATCACGGTGACAACCTACGATAGTGCGTACCGCTACATCAACGAGTACGGTGATCAGTTCGGACTTCTCGTCGTGGACGAGGTACACCACCTTCCAGCTCCGACTTACCAACAAATTCCCGAGATGACGATTGCTCCCTATCGGTTAGGACTCACAGCTACGTACGAGCGTGCTGATGGAGCACACGAAGAACTTGAGGACTTGCTTGGGACAGTTGTCTATCGAGAGGAAGTCGATGAACTTGCTGGCGACTATCTCAGTGAGTACGAGACAATCCATCTCCAGGTCGATCTCACAGTTGATGAGGGGGAGGAGTACAACGAGGAATACCAGATTTACCGTGACTACGTGGACAGCCACGAGTTCGACCTCTGGAAAGAACGCGGATATCAGGAATTTCTCAAACGAACCTCGTACGACCCACAGGGACGGCGTGCCCTCATCGCTAAGCAACGAGCCGAGAAGATCGCCCGTACTGCCACGAAAAAACTGGACACACTCGATAATCTCCTAAAACGACACCACGACGACCGTACCATCATCTTCACCGCCAACAACGAGTTCGCCTACGAGATCTCTCAAGAGTTCGTCGTCCCCTGTATCACCCACCAGACGGAAACGGAGGAACGAACAGAGATTCTGGAGCGGTTTCGAATGGGAGAGTACTCGATGCTTGCCACCTCACAAGTGCTGGACGAGGGGATCGACGTGCCAGCGGCGAACGTGGGTATTATCCTCTCGGGAAGTGCGTCAAAACGACAGTACGCACAGCGATTGGGTCGGATTCTTCGCCCGACAGATGACCGTCAACCCGCCCGCCTTTACGAGATTATCGCCGAGGACACGATGGAGACCTACGTCTCCGAACAGCGTCGGCAGGGGGTGAGTGCGAGTGCTGACAGCTGACCTTGCACGCTCACGCACGTACGAGGGTACCATCACACCGTTGTTCATCGACGCTGACGAGCAACAGTATCGAGACACAGCCGAGAAACTCATTCGGATTTTCGAGGAGCATCTTGGCGAGCCAAAGGGCGAACTGGAGGACACGATTGACCAGCTCACCATCGCAGATACGGACTACAAAATCGTACAGGGATTGGCGAAGTTGCTGAAAGACGAGTGCGAGTTCGAGACCGTGGCTCCAGTCGAGCCACAAGAGATTCGACAGGCGCTCTTCGAGAAGGCAAATGGATCGTACCCGATTGTCCGACAGCCAACGCTCGGCGAGGACACACAGAAACTGGAAGTCTACAGCTCCGTCGCTGACCAACTGGGCATCACGCTCGAAGAATGCTATCGGGGGATGTACGCCGACTTGGAGGAGAACAAGCGACTGGTTCGATTTGGACACCGTGTTTCCGATGAATACGAGAACGCGGATGACTCAACCACCACGACACGGCTCACGGGTGATAGTGAAGAGTCCTACGCCGAGGATACGATCACGGTTGATTGGCTTCTCACACGCTACAATCTTGCTCTGGCTCAGGCTGTCTTGTACGATGCCACAGAGATGCGAGTGCGAGTCTGGGATTCGTTTGCCACAGTCTTCAGCTACGTCAAACTGTTCGGACTGATGCACCGTATCTATCCAGTCGACAGCAACGGGAATCGGGTAGCGAGTACTGATGTCGCAGACGGCTACGAAGCAATCTTGGACGGGGCGGCGTCTCTGTTCTCGAAATCACGAAAGTACGGGATACGGATGGCAAATTTCCTCCCTGCTCTCCCGTTGTGTGACCGATGGGAAATGGAAGCCGATATTCTCGACGGAGAGGGTGGTTCCACAGGCGGGACACTCTCGTTCGAGCTTGACTATACTGATGACTTGTCCTCGCATTACTCGGCACAGAGCGATTTTGATTCTGATGTGGAACGGACACTCGCTCAGAAGTGGGAACGGGCGAATACTGACTGGGAATTGATTCGAGAAGATGACGTGCTGGATTTGGGTGCGGAGGTGATGCTTCCTGATTTCGCCCTAGAACATCCAGACGGACGGCGGGTTATATTCGAGATCGTTGGGTTCTGGACGCCAGAGTACCTCGATGAGAAACTGTCGAAGATACGTGAGGCTGACCGAGATAACCTCATCGTCGCTGTGTCTGAGCGGTTGGATTGCTCGTCGGAGGATTTTGAGGGGATGGATGACCGTGTGCTATGGTTCAAATCAGGCATTCACGTCTATGATGTCGTGGAATTAGCTGCGGAGTACGCTGTCGAGGTCTCACCACCTCAGTGACTTCGATTCCGTCTATTACTTTCACTACACTCACCTGAGAGATTTACGTACGGAATGATAATCCTCAGATGGAGCTTGGAACTTTGTCACACGCTCCAAGTTCCCCTTTTGAAAGCACAAACCCCCTATGTCAAACTCAGCGTCGGAACTTGGCACGTGTCCGTTCTGCGGGTCGGCTATCCAAACAGGAGCTATCCTTGTCGAGTACGAAGCTGAGGGGGAGACACGGGTGTTTGCTGAGTGCTTTGAGTGCGAAGAGCCTGTCCAACCACAGTAGCTGGAGATTTTAGAGTAGGCTGGTCGTATCACCACTGAGAGTCTCCCTGAACGATTTGTACTCAGCGGTCGCAAGATGAGAGAAGGCCAATCTCGACACGCCAGTCTCCTCACTTCCATCCCGACCGCTTGAGAGAGAACAAGAACTCGCCCAGCTCGAAGAGAGTGGGCGGTCTGAGGCGATTATCCACGCTGAAGACACGATGGAACTTGACGAACCGTTCCTGTATGTGTACGATCTCATTTTCATCACCGAGGAGAGCGTCTCTGCGGTCGTCTATATTGAGGACGGCGAAACGTGGTATACGATGTATTCGTCGGCAAAACAGGTGATGCGGGCCAGACAACTGTCAGATTACAAACACAGGGCTCAGATGAGCTTACCGAGGAAGAACGGGAATTACTGAAATCGAGAGCTTCACAGCATACTGAGACACTTCCCGATTACACCTGGCGCTTTCATCGAAAGGTGAATGTCGGCTTCAAACAGGTTGGACACGAAGCTGTGATCCAAGACGATTCATACGAGACCTATGTCGACGCAATCGTTGACGAGCTACTCACCCTTACAGAGACGTTTCATCCAATCTTCGTTGAGGAGAGTGGCTGACGGGTTCTGAGCCTACCTGTTCGGTTTATTTGCTCAGGGGTGGACCAAGGAGTTGGCTTCGGACGACAACGGCGCGATGCCGTCAGAACCGATCTCTATGGGGCAACAAACCCGAGACGCTCCTCACTATCAATCGTGTGTCAGCAATCGAGGGCTAAATCTAACACTCCGGCCCGAGATGCCGATTCTATGCGACTCTATGATTTCGGCCAGAGTGCCAATCTGAACCAAGCCGAGGAGTACGAACGAGAGCGGTTTGATACTGAGCAGGAACTCGAATCGGTACTCAATCAGAACCCGAACGTACTTCTTGGCGAGCAAATATTCATTTTCAGTCGTCAGCCGAGTCTCGACCCTGGACTTCCAGACCTTTTGGGACTTGATCAGTACGGGAACGTCGTCGTGTTTGAACTCAAGAAGGGTCTGAGCGGGACCGGTAGCGCCAGTGAGGAAACGATCCTGAGCCAGCCCCAAAACTACGCCCGCGCTTTGGGACCGTTCGGTTATGACGACCTGAACGACCTCTATCAGGCGTACCAACAGCAGATCCGTAGCGGCGAATGGGACGTAGACGAGTCTTTGATCCCTGCTGAGTCGTTGGATGATGCGTTTGAGACGGTCTTCGGCCAGGTGCTCAAACCAGAAGACTACAACCAGTATCAGCGAATGGTTATCGTCGCCGAGACCATCACCGGTCAGACCGCTGAGAACGCACGCTATCTTCAGGACCAAGGCCTGTACCTCCAGGCACAGGAGGTCCAGCTGTTCGAGTCTCCGAACGGATCTGGCGAGACCCTGACAACGACAGTCGTGGTGGATTACGATGACCGACGAGTGCGACCGAGCAGAGTCGGCAATCCGACCTACGACGAGGTAAATCAAGAGATCTTCGAGCGAGCCTATCCGCAGATTCAATCGCTGGTCGGCGGTTCGACAGTCGGTCAGTTAGTCAATTCATTCGACAACCGGGAGCCACGGCTCCGGTCGGAGCATCCCGACCACCCCGAGACTGTAGAGTTTAGTCTCCGGGTAAAACCACGAACGGGTGGGCTTGTCCGTGTCACGCTTGATGTTGACAACGACAAGGAAGCGGTCGAGGCGATCCGAGAGCACGCCAAACCATTCGAAGATAGCGGCTTTGAGGTCAGTCACACTCGTTCGCGTCACAGGGTCGTGATGTATACGTGGGAGATGGACAATTTTGAACCACTGAACCAAGACGAAATGCTTGACGAGATCGCTGAGACGTTTGCTCGCCTGGTTGAACTTAGCCATGAAGTATTCACAACCACTGAATAATGTGAGCACTCTCCCAACCGTCGTTGGTGCACATTTGCGAAGCTACCGGGTGTCGTTTCTGTGCGAATCGTCAAGTATCATCAGTGCTGGTTTGTCCGCGATCCGATAATGGCTCGTGGAAAAGCTAATTTAGCCCTCCTGAGAAATTAGGCGCGTGACAGAGAGTCTTAGACGCAACCTTGTCCAGTTAAAAAACGAACTGGATCACTTTCCAGATGCCAAAGAGCCGCCAGAAACGGCGCTTCAAATCATCCGTAACAATCAGCAGGAGCAGGACTGGCAACGGTTACTGTTTCACTACCTGTCCCCGGACGAGGCTCACGGACTGGACCACGCACTGCTTGAACACATCTTGTCAGCACTTGCCGACCGTAGGGATCTGGAGTTCAGCTTCTCACGTTTCGACCTCATGGAGGTCAACATCGAACAGGAAGTGACCATCCCAAGCGGTCGGCGGCCAGACGCAGTGATTTGGACATCGAATGACTGGTTTATCTGCTGGGAGCTAAAAGTCGGCGCATCTGAAGGAAAAGACCAGACACGGGACTACGTCGATGCCGATGGCTTCCAGAGCATCGAATTGTCGAAGGAAGATGTCCCGAAAGACGGCCACCACTACATCTACCTCGCTCCTGATGGATCTATCCCGGATGCGAAGGAGTTTATCCCGGTTTCGTGGACGTGGATTGCGGACCAGATGCAGTCATTCCTTGTGGAGAGTCACGGTGAGTATCCAGCCCGAACAACCACTCAGCTTGAAATATTCATTGGGACGATTCAGAGTGAGCTAACGATGACAGAGTACCAAGAAAACCAGCAGGAGAAAGTAGAACTGTATCTCGACTACTACAACGAAATTTCGGACGTACAGCAGGCGTTCGAAGAACAATGGGATACATTTACACGAACGTGGGGGGCGCGACTTGTAGACGCTCTTGATGCCGCCGCCGCTGTTGAAGATCCAGATGTCCCAGATCAAAACGTATCCGCTCAGATCACTATGGATAACGGTGAGGAAAAGCAGTGGATCTTTTCGCAAGATCATAATTGGGCCTCAATCTACCCGAAAAGTTGGTGGACTAAATTGGATGACAGAGAGCCAACATACGATAGATCTAAACCGAATGCTCGGCTCAGCTATATCCATCGGCTTGGTGATCGGTACAAACCGACTGCTATCGGGGAACGTAAACTGAAGTTTTGGTTGAGAAGTGCACGAGCCAGCCATGATGATTTTCACGAGAACTTTGCTTCGAGATTCCATGCCGAAGACGAAATTCTCGAACTGATACCGTCTCGAACGACCAGAACGGGAAATAAGTCGAATGTGCTCGAAGCAACATACGACATCAATGTTGATGCCCACGAGGACTTTTTCGAAGCCTATACTGCCGCCTTGGCCCGTGCGATGGACGAGCATATTGTTTCGAATCCCGAACTGATAAAAAAGACCGACCAGATCTATCAACAGACTATCGAAGAGGATACAGAGTTCTGAACCACAGAGTGAACCAGAG
This sequence comes from Halovenus rubra, assembly GCF_026586665.1. Taxonomy (GTDB): domain Archaea; phylum Halobacteriota; class Halobacteria; order Halobacteriales; family Haloarculaceae; genus Halovenus; species Halovenus rubra. Next base: position 17,398 of record NZ_JAODIY010000047.1, on the reverse strand, counting down.
TTGCCTCGTGGGCAAGAGAATCGGGTGCCTGAGTATTGTCCGGACGAGAGCGGCGCAGTGCTGTCTGGTAGTTTTGTGCGCCCTCAGTTCGCGAAGAGTGCCGAAGCAAGGTATGGCTGTCTTGGGAGATGGGGATTCAAGACATGCCACCGTGAATAATCTCGCATGGCCGAAAATTCTGATTCCGACACGACTCCGTCCTTTCTCTCATCGTTACCGGACCAGCCGATCACAGATGATATCGTGAAGCAGATCGGCGAAAGCGATCACCCGAAAATTCACGGCGCGATGGGGTTTCCTGGCTCGACACCGGGCACCATCGAAGCGTTCCTACTGAACATGGAGGAGAAGACACATGTGCTCGTGTTTGATCCGAGCGAAGAACGATGGTGTGTCTACGAATCGTTCGACAACACCAAAATGGATCACCAGGAGATGATCGACCACGCCAACGAAATCGCCAACGAGTGGTTTGCTGAGAGCCTGTCGGATCGTATTACCGCCGCTGAAGAGACAGAGGACTGACCATGGTCGAGTCTCTACCAGATCGTCCGCTCACACCTTCTGAGGCTGTGAGTACGTCACGGAGCAGAGATGAGTTCCTGTTGCTCCCGGCAACACCGGATAGTATGTTTGATGGCGATGAAGTCTCGGACGTGCGAGATTTGCTGATTGTGACGGATAGCGTAATGACTGTTCTTGCTTACGAGGAAGCTGAAGGCTGGAGTACCGTCGTACGATTCGAGAACACAACAAAATTCAACGAGGCTGTGACGGCGATTGTCGAGCACCGGGAATACGATTTGTCCGAAGAGGATATCGAGACTATTGTTGCGGACTACCACGATCTGTACGAGGCAGGATTCGAGTGAACGGCGAAAAAGTTCGTGCGTGGATACCTGTATGAAAATACGCTACTACGCTGATGCGGACATTCAGGAGTGGCATGACCATACGCTCCGACTGCTGAGAACGGTACATAACAACCACGACATTCTGGTTGAGATCGTTCAGATCGACGAACAATATGGACCGATCACTAATTTCCCTGGTGAGGTGCGGTCTTCGACTCCCGAGGATGTGTACGAGAGAGATTTTAAACAGAATCGTGACTTAGCGGCGAACATTAGCCGCCCTCCATCGAAGGTATACAAGTTTGAGGGCGATATTGATATTGCTGGCCATGTGGCGGTCGTAACCGACGATGTCCAGTGGGCATCAACCCTACAGGGGGATGCCTACGGTCATGGTACTGGAGCAAAAGACAAAACGCCAATTGACTTTCTGGCAGATGTATCTGAATCGCCCAGCAATCGCATCTGTATCGAGTGTGCCCATCTGCTGGATGGAGACGAAACATTTTGTCCGGCCTGTGGATTTGAACCTCAGTAAGGGTGGGTCAGTCAAATGTCTTCCAACCTGTCAACATATCGCTCGCGGTCGAACGGTTCCGTCTCGGTCATCATCTCGTGCATCTCTTCAAGCAGGATCGCACCGACCGTATCGATTGCCTTCTCTCTGCTGTGGCCTTGGTCGATCAAGCGATCCACCGCGTTGTTGACCTCCTGTAAGTCTGCTTGCTGGAGTTGCCGTTCGACGACGATCCGGATTTCCTCACCGAGTTGTGGATGTTGGTCGGTTGGTGTTGAGTCGTCCATTAGCTTGGCCTCCCATGTATTTGAACGCAATAGATCCATGTCAACATACGGGTTGGTTGATCAGGATGCGTGATTTCGGCCTATGACTTACGCTGACAATTCAACAAACCGGTATTCGAGTCGAAGCAACAAACGGCGGGGAAACCAAGGTCTTGCTCACCGACGGTGTGATTGAAGATTCCCTTCCTGCCACAGCCAATCTTCGTGGCGACCTCATCAGCCAGCAATCGAGGTCGTTGTTTTTTCGCTGCAGTGTGGACAAGTCCATTCAACGTATTCTGGAAACACCACACGAAGTGACACTGTATGTGGCTCCTGCTGTTCGTCACAATGTGGGCACGTCGAGAGTGACAGAAGAGTGAGCGCTGCAATCGCACCTGCCTGGACTGAGTTATCGGGGTCCGTCTGCTGGAGGTACTCTAGTCGCGGTTCTGCGACATCGAATCCAAGTCGACCCACTGCCCAACATGCATTTGCTCTGGTTGGAGGATACTCTGCCTGCAAACACTCGACCAATTCTTGTTCTGAATCAACGAACGAGTCTGGATGTGTTGTTGCGAGCCGTGCAATTATCGAAACGGCATTATATCTAACTCGCCGGTCATCGCTTTCGAGAAGAGCAATATAACTCTCAGATGCAGCAATGAGCTCGTCTGGATATTCGTTTGCAAGTTCAGACAGTACTGCAAGCGCATTATTTTGTAGCCGCGTGTCTTCAGCCGATATCTTTTCGAGACACGTCTCGATTGCCGACTCGACAGCAGTTGGGTACTCGTCTGCGACCATTCCAAGGATTACCAGTGCTTCGACAGGGCAGTCATCGCTCTCGACCAATTCAATCAGTGCTGGGACCACCGGACGTATTTCGTCGGGATACGGCTCACTTATCAACCGTAGCACGGTCAGGGCAGCACGCCGGACATCATCGAACTGATCATCCAGCAGTGGGGCAAGCGAAGGCACGGCATCGAGAATAGGCGCGACATCTTCTTTGCCGACTGCAGCCAGCGCGTTGCAGGCCGCCAATCGAGTGAATCGTCCACGGGCACCAAGCGCTGTCGTCAGTGCGGGAACCACCGGGAGTACACGTTCGGGCATCGTGTCAGCAACGTGTTCGACCAGCTCTGCAGCTCGGCGCTCTATTTGCGAGACCTCCTCCCCCGTGATTGAATCCAATTGCTGTTCAACGAGTGGAAGGACGTCATGAACCCGGTCCGGATTCTCCCGCGCGATGCGTTCGAGAGCCCACCATGCCGTGTGTTGTTCGTGTTCGCTCCCTTCACGAACAATCGCCTTTAGTCGGCGCATAGAACAGAGTTCTGCTCCACAGCGTGCCGCTGCGTCACGACAATCGTATTCTTCGTCTTCGAAGGCTGCAACAATTTTGTCTGTAGATTCCGACAAGGTGGATGGGTCGTGTTCAGCTACTGCAGCAAGACACTCGAGCACGTGTCTGCGTGTTTCCGTCTCTGTCCCCTCAAGTAAATCAACGAGGCGCTGAGAATAAGGGATGATTGCTTGCGGGTGCTCGTCGGCGACTTTTGCAAGGATCTGAGCGAGGGCGTGCCTCGTTTCAGGCTGCCCCGATTCCAGCCTCTCGGTGAGCAGGGACACGTCATCGGTAGTCGTCTCACTCCACATTACGAGGGTATCTACGAGCGAAACGAGTGAAGATCGAACAGCGTCATCGTCGAGAGTTTCCAGTAACGTCTGGAGGTGCTCGTAGAATCGATCGGGCTGTTCTGTTCCTGCCGATTCTAGGACTGTGGCGGCACTTGACCGAACCGATGATTGCTCGTGCTGGAGGGCATCAAGGACGAGCGAGTCGTGACCAGCGATGACCGCTGTGGTGAACGCATGTTCTCGAACAGTTCTAGAACTGTCTTCGAATCCGGTCTCGACAGCTGACCGAACGAAGGAAAACATCTCGGGTTCGTCACGAACCATTGCTTCGACGATTTGAAATCCGCTTTCACGGATTCCATCGGTTGTATCAACTGTGAGTGACGAGACACGGGGGAGAAACAGAAACATCCGGTCCGGATAGGCTGTTGCTACCGTCGCAAGAAGGTGTGCCGCTCGCTTCCGGCCTGCAGGAGGTCCGTCATCAAGGATATCATCAAAAACAGTGAGTGCATCAAGGACGGTTTCTGGCTCCTCTGCTGCAATTTTTTCAAGCCCAGCCAGCGTACTAGTCTGCTTCTCCGGTTCAGCGGTTTCGAGATGCGTAATCAGTGCATCGGTCGCACCCAAACGTGCGAGTGACTCGCCACATTTAATTCGAACACTCTTGTTTGAGTCGTCAAGGCCTGCAACGAGCGCACTTCGTACCGCTTTGTCGACTGAATTTTTCCCATCAATGAGTTCAGCAAACGCCTGTGATGCAGCTTTTCTGATAGTCTCATTGTCAGATTGCAATTCGTCCGCAAGGAGAGTCGTACTTTCGTCCAGTCCGACTGAGAAATCCTCGGCGAATCGCTGGAGTTGTTCGATCACTCCTTCGCGGAGGGATTGATTCTCTCGCTGCAGAATGTCTGCCAGTCGGTCTGAGTCAGACAGTATACCGCGTGTTCTGAGTGCATCTCCTGCATGAGTGCGCACCATGTCGTCATCGTCCTGCAACAGTGGCACAACGAGATCGATGACGTCTCTTGGAGAGAGTGACGCCGCCAGGATTGTCTTCGCAACGATTGCAGCGGCGTGCCGTCGTGTTACGGGCGATGAAATTGAGAGATACGGTCTGACAGCATCAATGCACCGATCTGGGTCAACGTCGGTTTCGATGTTTTCGTCGAATGCTGCGTGAAGAACAGCGAGTGCGATACTCGCGCGCTGATCGTCTGATTCTACGAGAGTGACCAGTTTCTCGGGAGAAGGCTCCAGCCAGAGATCGGTTCCACAGGCAGTTCTCAACTCGTCTTCGATGTCTTCGACCGCTTCGGGGGGCGAGCGCGTATAATTGTAAATCCATTTTTCGGTCTCACCGATTCGAATGCCTGTTGCAATGGAGGGTCGCGGTTCTGGCTCGTCCTCTCTGATGTGAGTATGAGCAAGGGAAAAGATATCTGCCGTATAGCACATATCGAGGAGGTATTGGCGCGTTGTCTCCGGAACAGTAAACGCATAGATATCTTGCAGTGGTGTCTGTCCGTTCATTTCCTGAAAGAATCCCGTTCTATCGCGTGTGATGCAACAAAAAACTGCGGGCTTGTCTTCATCATATGGATCATGGTAGTGCCTGAACTCAACGGCTGTCAGCGAAACGGGCCTGTAAGGCGGGGCAACCGTCTCAGCAGCGTCCATTTTCTGGAGCAGCTCACTGTCACTATCTGGCGAGAGAATCGAGGCATAGACACCGTACGGTGGTTTAAACCGTCTAGTAAGAGAGAGTTCATCTTTCAGCGTGACTGGTGGACGACCGAACACTCGCTCCTTTCGTCGTTCGATCGACCGGTATGACCGATCTGTCGCTGGACTGTATGTTCGTTCTCTTTCAGTCACTTCTCGCATCCCTGCAACGTTCTCGTCGAAATCCTCAACATGTGTGACGAGAATCTCTCCGTTGTGAAGACGGCCAAGTTGTTTGACCTCATCATCCTCCCTATCGAACTCCTGAATTAGAACAACCATGCTACCCTCCTGTGAAAGAGCGACCTTGGTGGCTTGTTCGGTAGTAGTACTTGTCGGTTCATATTAATTTGTGACAACTCTTTGTCTTGGTGATTGTATCGTTTGCGGCGATTCAAGCCGACGAATTGCTGCTTCGATATCCTGTTGTGTGACTTTTGCGGACGTGTCATTCTCTCGGGATCGGCGAAGGGCGTGACGGGCCGATTCGGTCGCCAGTTGTTCCATATCACTGGCCACGAATCCCTGGGTTCTGGTTATAATCTGTTCGAGATTGAGTGCTCCCGTAGGTGCTTCAAGATGTGATTGCAGAATCTGTACCCGTGTCTTTCCATCTGGCGGAGGTACCTCTATTTTTTCGTTAAATCTCCCCGTCCGAAGAATCGCGGTATCGATGTCGCCGGGGCGGTTCGTCGCTCCGATCACGATTACAGTCTCGTCGGCTGCATGGAGTTCTGACAGTTCCTGCAGAAACTGGTTGACCATCTGACGCTGGCTTTGAGTCTGCTGGGTTTGCGTTCGATCAGTTGCCAGTGCATCCAGTTCGTCGAGAAAGACCAGACAGGGGCTGTGTTGTGTCGCTTCCTGAAAGAGTTGATCAACGTTTTTCGCTCCTTGACCGACGAATTTACTGACGAGTTCGCTTGTTCGACACTCAACGTAGTTGATACCAAGTTCGCCAGCTAAACAGTGGGTTATGTGTGTCTTGCCCGTCCCAGGTGGACCATAGAGAAGAATACCTGTTTCAACGGAGATCCCGAACCGCTCGTACTCTTGAGGGCGTTCGAGTGGGTCGATAACAATCTCCTGGAGTCTTGTTTTCAGGCCGTTCATGCCAGCGACAGCTTCGAATCCTGTGGCTGGTGGCTGAGAGACGTACTCACCAAGTTGTCGGTGATTCGAACGAACATCGTCAATCGCATCGAAGATCTCTTCCTCGGTTATGGTAACTGATGATGAGTTAGTATGTAGGAAGCGCCGGGCAGCACGCCGCGATGCGCCGTTTGCTGCTTGCACCAAGTCACTCGCACTGAAGTTTTGGGTCGCGTGCTTGAAGCGGTCCGGATCGATCTCTTCGCACTGTGCCGGGAGATGATACGTGAAAATTGCCCCGCGTGTCTCGAAACCTGGTTTTGGAATCCTGATTTTCGAATCAAAGCGGCCTGAGCGGATAATTGCATCGTCGATTGCGTCAGGATCATTTGTTCCGCCAATAATGACTATCTCTTCGTTATCGAGAGCCGAAAGTTCTTGCAACAGCTGAGAAACCATTTGTTTGCGGTCATGATGTTGTGACCGACTTGATCGGTCGGTCGCGATTGCGTCCAATTCGTCGAAGAAGATGAGTGCTGGCTGATTTTGACGCGCTTCCTCGAATAGTGTACGTATAAGCTGCACCCCAATCCCCAGAGACGGTCCTGCAACATCGCCTGTCGTAACTGGCGCAAAATTCACACCGAGTTCACCGGCGAGACATCGTGCGATATGCGTCTTTCCAGTTCCAGGAGGACCATACAGCAAGATGCCGTTTTCAACGCCAACCCCGAATTGAGCGTAGACCTGTTTTCCATCCAACGGTTCGATAATTTTCTCTTGGAGGTCGGCTTTGAGATCGTCCATCCCTGCGATATTCTCGAAGTCCTTTGCAGGTGGTGACTCAAAGAAATGCAATGTCTCTCCCGAACTCGGATGTACTGAGTTCGTTGTCCGTCGAGAACTCCGTGACGTGCGTGATGATGTTTCCGTCGAAGAGCGTACTTCTAAATTGACATCACCGGTGTTAGACTCCTGCTGGTTGCTCTCTGATGTGGATTCGTGATCCTCTTTTTCCCGGGAATCTTCATCTGATGCCTCGTCAGTGCTTCTCTCATTTTCCGTTTTGAGCGGATAGTGTTGAGCGGGGTTTGGATATCGCAGAAGAGTATATAATATAACATATAGTCCAGATGTGATGGCTGAAAATAGCAAAATAGTCAGGATCGATCTCGTTGTGGTATCCTCTAATTCACGTGATAGTGCTTCCATATCCATGTATATCGTGTATGACCCGCAAAAGACACAAATGGTTTGTACCGATTGAACAGTCTCCCCAACCCTGATTTCCGATATATTGATACTATCAAAGAATATCAGTATCAAAATAGTCGCAACTGTGTAGACTGCAATAAGAACCGTTCGTTTCCAATGTCGGGAGTTAACCGCGTCAACATACGGTTCTTCATCACCAATCTCAGACTCATCAACCACTAATCGCCTGGTAACAGCCTTTGCAAGACTGTGTACTAGGAGCCAAGTGACTAAGACTACAATCAATCCGGTAACGAAAATTGGGGTTAATACTGGTAGTGTCATAGCTATTCATACAACCTCCAGTTCTAAAATACTTTTGACTATAACATAGTATCATTAGTATATGTAGATGAACAACATAAGATCATTACTCTCGCAGCCTGAGGACTGCAGGATCATCCCGATCAACGGGCGGATATGACTCCGGACAATTAGACTCAGTCAGCGGGACATCAGACACCGAAACAGGACGTTGGACATCAACAGGCGCTGTCCCTGATTCAATGGCATCAACAAATGTCCACGGGAATTTATGCTCATACCCACCGAGTCCCGAGAGATCGACATCATCAACCACGATAAAATCAGGCTGATTCTTCGGGTTCGGGTTGAGTTCTTCGTAGATTGCTCTCACGAGTGCGAGCCCTTCTTTTCTGCCGAGTCTTGCACTCTGTGGCGGGACATATTCACGAAACCGTTCTACGGAATCGGGGAGCATCAACTCCTGCCAACTTGTAATCGCTTCATTTATTCCTGGAATGGCGGCCTCTTTTCTGAGATATTGGTTTCCAGTCGCCCAGACATGAATCTCTCGTCGTTCGTGTGCAAGGTGTTTCACCCACGAGAGTGGGACTGCCTCGTGATTTGGATGTGGATTCACACTCACGGTATAGTCTCGATCAAAACAGACGACAGTATCTGGATACCTGATCTGCTCTCCGAAGTCAGTGGTTTGTTCTTCTCCCATGTATCCAATCATGAACTCTCTCTCCAAATTACTTACGACAATTCGTTACTTTCTATAGTATCGAGTACAAAGCCAGGTTGTATGTCTGACTACAACCGCACACAATGGCCAACAGAAGATGTAATTGGACCGTTCGAAAACGACAACGAGTTCTTGTCGAACTTCTACGAAGTCAGCGTTGTCTACGACGGGACAGAATTCCCGACGTCGGAGCACGCTTACCAGGCGATGAAAGCTCGTGATGAGGAAGAGTTGTATGATGAAATCGCCTCTGCCGAGAGCCCGAATAAAGCGAAAAAGCTGGGCAAAAAGCCGTCTCCCCCGAAAAACTGGGAAGAGCGCAAAAAGTACATTATGCTCGAAATCGTCACGGCAAAGTTCGCTCAGAATCCAGAACTTCGGGAGCGACTGCTCAAAACCGGTGACGAGTTGTTGGTTGAGTTGAACTGGTGGGACGACACCTACTGGGGTGCTGACTCTGATACCGGGGAGGGGAAGAACATGCTCGGTCGGATTCTCATGGAAGTCCGGTCATCGCTCCAGTCACTGGATATGGGATTGAACCGTGAACTGATTATTGCTAAAGCAGACGAATATATGGAAATTGCAACAGAGGAGCGTTACCAGAAAGAGGAACCACGACAACTTGAACGGCTACCAGTAGCGTTTGAGGATGGGACGTGGACATGGGACGACTTGGAGTGGATTGTACGTTGGAAAACCCATCGATCAATCGGTTACTTCAGGCGCAATGATCAAGATCGGGTGAAGGGAGCCATTGAAGAAGTAGTTAACACATCGTCTACCCGCCGGAAAGTGGATTTACTCATCGATTTGAGTGGAATTCAGGTTAAGATGGCCTCGGCATTTTTGTTGTTCATGAACCCAGATGAATACACTGTCATTGATTCGCGGGCTGGTAGTGTTTTATCAAGAGAGGGTTATCTGGAAACACCAGTGTCGGACAGTCCATCGATAGACGAATATATCAATTACCTTCAGGTGTGCAGAGAAATTGCTAACCAGTTTGAGATTGATCTACGGACACTTGATCGTGCGTTATGGGTACTCGGTGGCTGACCACAGCCGACAGTAAATCTGTTTCTCGGAGTCTGATACTTCCCGTCGAAGCTCCCCGAGTTGAACGCCGTCGAAGGCTGTTGGGACCAGCTCCAAGAATGGTTCAAGCATCAACTCGTTCCTGATCTCTCGACGCTGGAACAGTACCTTCTACGAGGGCTGAACACAATCAGCGAACCAGATATTTGGCCTCATCTCACCAGCAAAGATTCGTTCTAGTCACTATACGGAGCGATATCGAGAAGATCTTGTCCCCTATCCGTCACGACGACGTGCTTCTCTCGACCACTTTTTGTAATATCGACGTATCCATCTTCCTCTAGGGGATCAATAATATGCGTTTCCAGCAGTCGATACTTCCCCTCATCGGTCTTCGCCTCAGTTTCGGCAATAAACGGCAATGATTGGTCTTCTGCATAGCGAATCAGTTCTTTTTTTGTGACGTGATCACGGTCAGCAACGTACGCGAGTATCTGTTGTTGCTCTTCGCTAGGGAGGTCAAGATTGAACCTCGGAATTTCTTGGATATTGCCGACTGACTCCACCAACGGTTCTGTCGGTGGTTCCAGATGTCCCTCAGCACCGCGGAACTCAGATCCCACATAAAACGGTGTTGCTCCAGTTGCTTGGCAGGCATACATCCCCGCTATTGCTGTGAGTTTACTTCCTGTTGCGAGGTTAACGTACACTTCATCATCATCTCCGCAGTCACTAATCGCTTTTTTGATTGCTCTCAGTGAATCCTCAAGAGAAAAGATATCACACCGTCGTTGTTCAACTTTGATCCGGTCGTTGGCTTCGAGTTCTTCCACGACATCAGCCTGAAATGGTGCCTCGTGATCGGTTCCTTCATATTGACGAAGGAGTATCACTTGATCTGCTTTGAGACGATTGATCGGCTCTATAACTCGGGCACGTTCATACCCGAAAGGGATGATCTGGACACGATCTGGGATTTCCATCGACACAGTGTGTCTATATTAACGTCAATATTATATAACGGTTAACATTGGGGGTGAGCACTGTCGGGTTCTGAGTATTTAAAACCAGCCGGAGCCGGTAGTGACGGCCTGCGACGTCTGCAAGTTCCAACAAGCAGAGAGGCTGTCAGCAGGACAAACGGATGCCAGTATCATCAGCGTTGACGAACTTGTTGCCGATGAGGTATACTCGCTGCGGCATGGCGCGTGCAATCCAGCGAGTTCGGACCTTCTGGAACGAGACCCTGAATTCGTTCGGTTGATTGGGCTCCATTTGCCGGTGACAGCCTTCGCCCACCAGCGACGGCTGTCGCCTGACCAGTGATTTTCACCCTCTATGACTCCGAGACACTGATTCTCTCAACCCCACCACGTGGTTCGATGACGACTGTTCAGGGCTGGTCGCTCCCAACTGTCCCGTCTCAACACTTCTCCAAGAAACCTCATCATTCGTCTTTAGTTAAGATCTGAACCGCAATACGGCGACGGGATTAGACAGCAGAAATGAGCCTTCTATTCACCAACCACAACGGTGATACTAATCCTCTCAGCCCGTGATATCCAATAACGCTCTAAGAAGTCCGTGCACTCGGTGCACGGACTTCTCTACGAGTTAGATCGTTTTCTGTTGCGGATAACCAGCTCTCGCGTCTTTTTAATTCTCTCTTCATCACTTTGCAAATATGCTGTGATGATTGCTTCAACGATCTCGGAGCGGCTGGCTCCGAGATCTGCGCACTCCTCAACGAGGAGATCGAGCTCATCAACGAGTTCAGTCCGGACGGAGACGCCATTTTTGTTCGAGTCATGTTCTAAGACAATCTTAGAAATGCGTGCACCGGGTGCACAGTAATCTTAACGCTTTATTTTAACAATAGTTAATTCATTGTCAATTCTTATCTCCTGCTCTACTTACATAATGACTAAATCGTACCGCTGTCTTGCGATCTCTTAACTAAAGACGAATGGAAACCTCATATTCTCCGGGGCTTTATCAACCCAGAACGCGACAGGCTTGCTGTGAATTTTTCGCCAAAAAAAGACCATCTTGAAACGGACGTAACATCTATCACGCCAAACGTGGTTTGTTCAGGTAGCGGGATTCTCAGCGATGCCATAGAACGGTTGTTATGGGTGACATAAGAGAGCGTTTGTTTAGTTGAGCTCGAAAAATAGCGTCGGAAATGGAGCTACCATTGATATAGATCGCTATACGGCGGGTATGTAAACTGTTCTATGATACCCTCACGGTTAATGTAAGGAAGATCCATCTGAGTATTCACCACCAAGGTACCAGATGGCCCTGTCAGTGTCACGAAGACTGAGTTTCGTATCTTCAACAATCGAATGACACTGTTCGAGATACTGTGGATACTCAGAGATAGTCGCCCTGCTGTCCCCCGTCCAGAGTCCGGCAAATTCCAGCGTTGATATCGCCCTTACATCCATTACCGTGTAGATATCGGGGCGCCAAAACGTCAACAATACTGTTCCTGTAGCCGCTGAAACTCCCGTCAGTTCGTCATCGAGATGCTCAAGCTGGTTGCGAACATCTTCTGGTTTTGGTCGCTCGTCCCCGGCTGTCATCTGAAAGGCTTCGCTGGTTACAGTGCGAAGATGGTTTCGTGTGTTTTCATTGGCGTAATTCGCCCAGAGTCCTGGCCACTTCCATTTAGTTAGGCATTTTAGATGCTTTCGTTCCGGAATGCACCCCTCCTGTTGGAATATTTCTGTGAACTCTCTCAGCATTTTTTGCTCTTCCCCCCAGAATGTATCCACATCCAACGTGAGGGCATCACGATCCAACGTTTCAGATTTGTAGCCCTCTAACCCTCTCCGCAGTTCTTCCTCAGATAATGGATTCTGATGCATAATAAGAACATTTTTCCTAATTCTATTATATCTATTGGGCGGACAAAACCATTGGTATTCCCTCGGGCGAAGTTGGATAGCAGTTTTGATATCTGCCGGTAGAGATGCCTCTCACCGTGGTTCTAGCTCTCGACCGCCCAGCCCATATTCAGCACCCCTCCGCAATAGGAGATCAATTCTTCCTCTGGTGATTCAACAGAGCACAGGAGACAGGGCTGGAATGACTGACTGTGAGACTGGCCGACCCCTGGCCCGAACGAGCCGATTCCAACGTGGAAGGAGTACAACCAGCTGAAAGAGGCGATTCATGACTACCTCGACCACAAGCCCAACGATCCAAAATGGCAAGATATCTGGCAGGCACTCGCCGCAATCATGAGCGAGTACCAGCGTGATGCGTCCGTTCAGGCACACGATCTCGACCGCCCGGCAGAGACGGCTTGCATCGCCCGCCTCATCGACGGTCGCGACGAGTGTCCGCACGCCCCGGTTGGTGAGGATGACGATTCCACCGTACCGCCGCACAGTCTACCAGCCAGCGACCACACAGCGCTCTGGCTCGACGATGGTGAGCCAGAGCGCTGTATGGAATGCACGTCTTTCTAGCAATATCGAGCGACTCGAAGTCGCTGAACCGCCCTCCAATCAGTAATTCGACCTCTGCGAGTTCGCCAGCCAGTACGGCCTCGAGCTCTCAGTTCATCCTGGTACAATCTCGGCTCGACCGTTCATGTCGTTCTATACCCACCGGAACGATACCGAGAAGTCTGCTTGACCCGTGTACCCAGTGTGGGCGACGGCCGCCTGCTGCCGTCTTTCCGGTTGTCGACGGGTCAGAAAAGTCACGATCGATATATCTGGGATCTCAAGGCCTAAATCGGGCGATAATTTTCGAAGCGCTGGTGTTTGCGAGTGTGAGTAGTTGTACCAATAATTTTTTCTGAAGGCTACAGGTCTATTTTCCACAGAGAATTATTTGCAGATTATTTGGTGTCAAAATCGATGCTTTTTATTCACAGTGCTGTTGAAACTATTCTAGTACTTCACTTGACGGAAAAAGTCAAGAGGAAATCATGTCTCTCGATCCAAGCCCGAGCGACCAATCTGACCACTCTCAATCACTTACAGACAAACTTCCACTCAAACAGGGGGCCATCACTGGAGGAGTAGCGTTTGTTGCCGGATATCTGCTTACACTCTTTCTCATTATTGTCGCTGAGGATGACGAGTTTGTTAATAACCTTATATCAGAAGGAGGGTTACTATATTATAATTCCCAGTTTGCTGATTTAGAATTGATTGAAGATGAGTCTGGACAAGTAATCTCTGAACAGGGGTTCAATCCTCTTACTGATGATTCCGTTGAAGTACTGCTGTTGGGGAAATTCGAGTTAGAACTAGAGTCACAAGTCCCACTCTTTCTCTACCATCTCATTCCGATTATTGTATTGGTTGCTGGTGGATTCTATGTTGCAAAACAGGTCCGAGCCCGTGATCTATCGACCGCCTCGATAGCTGGGGCCACACTCACAGTCGGGACTATTGGTCCAGCAGTTCTTGGAGCGGTTGTTTTTTCACGTACTGAAGAAGGCACAACAATGACACCCATTGTCAGTGACAGTATCCTTTTTGTTGGCCTTCTCTTTCCCGCTGTTTTTGGAACTCTAGGCGGAATACTGTGGACACAACTCCATCCACAGACAGCCAATCTAAATTCACGTCCTATAATATCACCACGCTCAAAGGGTGCGTTTGTCCAGCGAGTGGAAGCATATATTGAGAGTAATGGATGGCAAGTGGCTGATCAGAAACAGGTGTCGGAATCAGTCACACTTCTTGATGCACGATTGCAAAGCGAATTAGGAGTTAGAGCACAGGCACTCGTGATGGTAGTAACAGGCTCTGAAAACGAGGTGGGAGACAAGCACCTTTCACACCTCTCGAAAGTTCGGAGGAAGGTTGGCTCTGACGGAGCGACTCTTGTTGCTGAAAGCGGATATAACAAAGAAATCAGTGAAGCTGCTGAAGTCCAAGATATCAGTTTGATTGCTCCAAACGAAATGCAGTCTGGACTTATTGAGATGTCAACCTCACGCCACAGGAATGTGAATATTTCACGACGGGCCGTTTTGTATGCCGGAGCAGGGGGGACTGCTATAGTAATAGGCACTCAGCTTGGTTTCCTACAGGACGGACTCAATTCTATCGTTGGAGGTGACGACTCGCTTGAAGTAAATATAATTACCAATCCAGAGCAACAAACATCCCAGTTAGCCATCGAAATAAATAATGAAACTAATGTAGATAAGGTTGAACTGCGTCAAGGGGATGAGGTTCTGAGAGAAAGCGGAGTTTCACCAACACAGACTTCAGTGTCATTTGATCTTGATTCTCGTTCATTTCGAGATACGGCCATATCGCCTGGAGCCTATGATGTGGTCGCTGTTGACGATGGAGAAGTAATCAGTACAGAACAGATTGACCTTACCATCGGTGATATTGAAATTACGAATGTGAGTCTTATTGATCCAAATGAGGGTGACGGAGTCGGAGCGCCATTGATTTCCTCGTTTGAGATCGAATTCAAAGTCTCTGGAGGAGATCTTCCAATAGAGGTTTTGAGTGCGACACCAGTTGATGGAGTACCGACCACAGGTACACCCCCTGAAAACGATGACTCCGTCATTGCACGTATTTATCCCGAAGACAAAGAAACAGTCAGCTTTTCACCAATAGGAGTTAACACACAGCCTGTCTATCCATTAGCTACCTCAATATACGGTGGGACAGCCCCTACGTGTAACGGCGAAACAAAAACTGCTGAAATTCTTTTCAAATTCACAGACCAAGGACCAGATGATAGGAGACTCTATGTCGACTACAAACTATCAGGAGAGGCAATAAGAGGAGGACGTAATAACAACTCACAAGGGTGTCCGGAAGGGGCGGCTATCGACTGGGAGTGGAGTTGAAATTTGAGTAAAAGTAAAAGAAGAGTCCCTCTATCTTCTAAGCTACCTCTGTGGTACGTGGCTGGGTGGCGAAAGCCAGTCGTTCTTGGAAAGTGAGACGCTGCTGATGGGTTTTTTCAGGCGTCTTCGATCAACCAATCCAACAGCGGTGGTAGTGAGTAGCCGAGAAACTGACGCAGACGGTCAAGGATGAGCTGGGTGTGCGACCGGGGTCGCCGCCCAGCGTTCTGGTGGAAACGCAGCATCGTCATCCGCGTGATCAATCACCAGCGAAAGCAACTCCCTACTCACGACCAGAGACAACAACGCAGCATAGACCAGAATTTCCACGATATGTGGCTCGTCGTGTCGAACTCGTCCAACTTGTACTCCGTCTTCAGCTTTGCACGCTAGCGTCAGAGAAATCTGTAATCGGCATCATTCGTCCTTGCTACCACCTACATCACGCTGCTACTTCAACGTGCAAAGCTGAGTTATGCAAGAGCCTCGTGGTTTTTCTGTCTCGACTAATCCCCACTATGTTCAATCGGACCAGTCCTTTGTGCAAGACTCGAGCGTTGGATCTTGCACGGTACATCCTGACAACTTTTTGTGAGGACTGCTTCGTTGTCTTCGGTAAGAGCTCGATATTTTTCGGACAGCTCTACGACAGGGAATATAATTCTGGCCGATCTAAAGCTCGATTGATTGTCCGACGAGAGCTATCAAGCTCACGAGCAGCTTTTCGCTTTGAGAGTTCCCCGTCCTCAACGAGTTCCAGAACAGATCGAACACGATCGAAATTTGCTGCTTCAATAAGATAGCCGTCATCCTTCTCGAAACCAAGCGGCGCTGGTCCATGGTGATAGTCCTCATTCTCCATTCTGGTTCGGATACCTTCCTTTACCCGCTGGCGCGTCATCTCGGCTTCAAGTTCCGCGAAGACACCGAGCAATTGGAGCATTGCTTTCTGGTATGGATCATCTTCGCCAGTCATCTGCAGGCCTTCTGAGATAATGTGGAGCTCAGTGTTTGAGTTGTCGACGATGTGTTCAACTGTTTCATCAAGATCTCGGATTGACCTAGAGATGCGTGAAATCGAATTAGCAATTACCGCGTCGTACTTCCCGTTCTCAACGTCATTCAACATCTGGTGGAAGTCCGATCGATCAGTATTTGTTCCAGTTGACTTGTCTCGATAAGTCTCAGTCGGTGGTGTGTCGAAGTGACGCTGCGAATACTCGTGAGTTTTCTTGAGTTGGCGCTCAAGCGATTGTTCTTCCATGCTGACTCGGACATATGTGGCGACTTCCATGCACAGGGGGTACAGTATAATAAAAGATAGTAGTTACGCACAGGCTGTGCGAGAAGACTAGTAAACGCACATTGTTTCGCCATTTAGTCTCATCACGAGGCGTTGTTTCAGTAGGATCGGCTGATCCATCTGTAACCGATACAGTATTGCCGCCTTGATTTAGTGGGCCTTCAGTCGTGATCTGCTAGATTTTTGCAATAGACAATCTATCGGCTATATCTAGCCGTTTAGTATTGAGAAGCGGCAGTAGTCGATAATCGTTTTCAACTCAACGGGGTCAATGAAAATAACCTGCAGGTTTTTTTAATTCTAAGTCACGAAGCTAAATCAAATATTCTGAATAGTGATAACTGACAACAACATAGCTGCAAGCATACCCCAACCGTGTGAAAAATGGATCTGCTTTTTCCCAAGCGGTATTTGATCGAGGGCCCACACACTCACACCGTGTGAAAAATGGATCGGGTTTTTGGAGTAGGGTTCTGTAGAGTTAGCGCAACCATTGAATCGCCGGGAGAGCGTTTGAGAGGGTTATTATCGTGGATATTGAGCCAATACCTCTTCTATAACATCTAGATAATTTTTATTACTACCACTAATTATTCATTTTTCGTTGACAGGTTTGCGGTTATAGTTTGATAGCATCCTTATTAATAGTTTCTCTTTATCAAAACCCTCCGTAATTTTCTCGTTAGAGTTCTTCTAATGCGTGAAATTTCGTGTTTAGCCCTGAAATTAGTCATCTCGGGGTTTGCAGGGGGGTGTCTCCAAACGGCCGTGTTTAATCACCTGAAGGGAGTGGAATCTCCTGTTCTGCGGCCTTCCTGATGTTGTATACTGCACACATCAGCGCAAGTTCACGGAATTCTCGATACCAG
>NZ_JAODIY010000046.1 GCF_026586665.1 Halovenus rubra | reverse complement strand
GGACGCAATCCTTACGAAGAATTCAAGCGAATCGCTCGAAACAACGAGATGATCTCACGAGCTCAGGCTGTACCCGCTGTTGCGTCATCGGGGTAAACACGTACCGTACGACGAAATCGATCAGTTACTCGAACCGATGGCACAAACTGGGACAGACCCGGTCGGGTCGATGGGTGATGACACCCCACTCTCAGTGCTCTCGCAGTTTAATAGGCCGCTTTTCACCTACTTCAAGCAGCTATTCGCGCAGGTGTCGAACCCACCACTTGATTATATCCGTGAGAAACTCGTGACCAGTCTGGAGACTCGGCTTGGAGAACAACGCAACCTTCTAGATGAGAGGCCAGAACACGCCCGCCAGCTCGTTCTCGACTCTCCCATTCTTTCAGTTGATGCGGCAAGAAAAATTCGGTCGCCGGACGGCCTGAACTTCTCAACGGAGGTAGTCGATATCACGTTTGACCCAGAGGAAAACTCTCTGGAAACTGCAGTCGAGGCGGTACGCAGTGAGGCGTCGCACACAGCAGCTGACAACGATATTCTCGTTCTCTCAGACAGAGCTGCTGGGAAGAGTCAGGCACCGATTCCGTCACTGCTCGCTGTCAGTGCTGTCCACCATCATCTCGTGAGAAACGGCCAGCGTAACCACGTTGGTATCGTGCTTGAGTCCGGAGACCCTCGGACAGTCCATCATTTCGCAACACTCGTCGGTTACGGTGCAGGCGCAATCTGCCCGTATCTGGCCTACGAGACGGTCGCGGATGCCGTCGCTGGACCTGACGGTACAGATACCGCCGACGCAGTTGAGGCCTACACTGATGCAATCGAATCGGGTCTGTTGAAGACCATGGCGAAGATGGGCATTTCGACTGTCGAAAGCTACCGCGGCGCGCAGATATTCGAGGCTGTTGGGCTAGATTCAGAGTTCGTCGCTGAGTACTTTGAACGAACAACGAACAGGACCGGAGGAATTGGTATCGAGGATATCGAAAACGACCTCCTCGACCGCCATACTGTCGCCTGGGAAACAGAGGACCCAGATATCGATCACATCGGTGAGTATCAAAACCGCACCGACGGGATGTATCACCAGTGGAACCCAGATACCGTCCGCACGCTTCAACAGGCCGTCCGTCGGGGTGAGTACGACACATATCAGGAGTTTGCGCAAACAGTTAACGAACAAAACGAGCAACTGGCGACAATGCGTGGGTTGTTGACTTTTGATGATAGTCAAGAGTCAGTCCCTGTTTCGGACGTTGAACCCGTTGAGTCGATAGTTGAACGGTTCGAGACCGCGGCGATGTCACTTGGTTCGCTTTCGCCAGAGATGCACGAAACCAATGCAATGGCAATGAACCGTCTTGGTGGGAAAGCAAACACCGGCGAGGGTGGGGAACCTGCCGACCGGTTTGACACAGCAAAAAACTGCCAGACAAAACAGGTGGCCTCGGGACGGTTTGGTGTGACTTCGACCTATCTCTCGGCTGCCGATGAACTTCAAATAAAGATGGCCCAAGGCTCAAAACCAGGAGAGGGGGGTCATCTACCCGGTCAGAAAGTAAACGAGATGATTGCAGATGTTCGCCACGCCACCCCCGGTGTCGGACTCATTTCGCCGCCACCCCAGCACGATATCTACTCAATTGAGGACCTCAAGCAACTCGTGTACGATCTCAAATCCGCCAACCCCGACGCCGATGTTAACGTCAAGCTAGTTGCAGAGGACGGTGTTGGAATCATTGCCGCGGGTGTGGCAAAAGCAAACGCGGATGTTGTTCATATCTCGGGACACTCTGGGGGGACTGGCGCGTCACCGAAGACGAGTATCAAAAATGCTGGAGTTCCGTGGGAGCTTGGCGTTGCAGAAGCAAACCAACTCCTCTGTAAGACTGGGTTGCGGGACAGAATCAAAGTCACTACCGACGGCGGCCTGAAAACCGGTCGCGATGTCGCAATCGCAGCGCTACTCGGTGCGGAAGGATACGCCTTTGGCACAGCGTCACTGGTAACCTCTGGCTGTGTGATGGCCCGCCAGTGCCATGAAAATACGTGTCCCGTCGGTATCGCAACGCAAAAAGAGGAACTCCGCGACCGGTTCCCTGGCGAACCAGAACACGTCATCAACTATATGACGTTCGTTGCACAGGAGCTACGCGAAATCATGGCTGAGCTTGGGTTTTGCTCACTAGATGAGATGATTGGACGCGCCAACGTGCTTGAACAGCGCTCCGATGTCTCCCACGAGAAGGCCTCAAAGCTCGACCTATCACGGCTTCTCCAACAACCTGCACGGAAATCGGGGACTGATCGCTTCAAAACCACGGAACAACACCATGAGATAGAGAATCACCTCGACTGGGAAATTTTAGCACACCTCGATTCGACGCTTGACCCAGCAGAACCCGTAACGCTCCAGATGGATATTGGAAATACGGATCGTACCGTCGGTGCAATCCTCTCGAACCGTCTTTCAAACACCCACGGCGTCGAGGGATTACCAGACGACACAATCACGGTCCAATTTCAGGGCACAGCAGGACAGAGCTTCGGTGCATTCCTCCAAAATGGAGTCACGATGGACCTTGTGGGAAGCGCTAATGACTACGTCGGAAAGGGGCTCTCTGGTGGCAAAATCGTTGTCAGGACTCCCGACGATGCTGGCTACGATGCCAGCCAGAACATCGTCACTGGCAACGTTGCACTGTACGGCGCAACTGCCGGTGAGTGCTACATCAACGGTGCTGTCGGCGAGCGGTTTGCTGTCAGAAATTCGGGTGTTAGAGGTGTCGTTGAGTCAGTTGGAGACCACTGTTGTGAGTACATGACCGGTGGGGCAATTGCTGTCCTCGGTGAGACTGGTGTGAACTTTGGTGCTGGGATGTCTGGTGGCGTCGCCTACGTCTATGACCCCGAGGGAACCTTTGCCGAGACTGCCAACACGGAGATGGTCACGCTGTCGGAGACACTCCAAACCAAAGACCGTGACCTCCTCACCCGTCTGGTTAGTAACCATGCGTCGTACACTGACTCAACTCGTGCGGAGACGCTGTTGGAGAACTGGGAGCGCGAAATCGAGCACTTTGTTCGCGTCTTCCCCGACGCATACGCGGACGCAATTGCAGACCGCGAAGGTGTTGATGTCCGGGCTGACCTGCCACCATCCGCGTCTTCTGAGGCTGAACTGTCCAGCTATCGGGCCCAGAGTGGCGCTGATTGATAAACATCACACTATCGATACTCTGACCATTACACGCAGCAGGCTGTCGGATGCCTCCATGTTAGACTGACCAGTCAGTCAACTTCAGAAGATTCACTACGGATGAGACGAACCGAATAGTAGTGAGTGACGAGTCAGACCAAGAGACCCCTCCACCCTCCTCTCTAGATAGTGCGACAGACGACCGATTAATAACAGATGGCGGGACAGAAAGCGGCAACTCGTCAGACCCAAGCGAGGAAATGAGTGGCGATGGCGACGATATCGATGGAGACGACTCGTCGGATTCGATAACCGATGGTGGACTCCTGTGGCCACTTTTCAACCTGGCATGGCCAATCGTAACAATCCAGTTATTGCAGGTCATGTACAACATCGTCGATACCCTTTATCTCGGGCGGTTATCTTCCGATGCAGTCGGTGCACTCAGCCTTGCATTTCCGCTTATCTTCTTGCTTATCGCGGTTGCAGGTGGGTTTACTACGGCAGGTGCTATCCTTGTCGCCCAGTATACTGGCGCAAAGGGCGACACATCCGCTGGAAAAGTCGTTGGTCAGACAGTAACAGTGGTCGGTATCCTCTCGGTGCTTATCGGGTCGGTTGGATATTTCTACACGCGTCCGGCGCTCGAAATTCTGCCAAGTGACCCGGAAACATCGGCGGCCGTCATCCCGCTGGCTGCTGACTATATGGAAGTCATCTTTGTTGGTATCCCGCTGATGTTCGGATTTTTCGTCTTCTCCGCGCTGATGCGAGGATACGGCGACACGCGAACACCGATGTATATCATGGTTATCTCGGTTGTCGCAAATATCGCACTTGACCCGTTTTTCATCTTCGGCTTCGAGAACAACCCTCTGTTTATCTGGGTCAACGCGACAGGCCTCGAAGCATCGCTTTTCTCTGCGACTGGCTTTACAGGCTGGGGAATCGAAGGTGCGGCGGCGGCGACACTGCTCTCACGGGGTATCGCGGCTACCATCGGAATGTACCTGCTGTTTAACACCAGTATTGGGCCGTCTGTGACGCTTAGTCACCTCGTCCCGGACCTAGGATTCATTGAAGATATCGTTCGTCTCGGACTCCCAAGCATGGTCGAGCAATCGATGAGTGCCCTCGCGCTAATCGCACTGACCGGAATTGTCGTGACGTTCGAGCCGGCAGTCGTAACGGCATACGGACTGGGTAACCGAATTATCTCACTCGTGTTTTTACCAGCGATGGGGATTGGACGGGCGATTGATACCATGGTGGGGCAGAATCTTGGAGCCGATAGGGAAGACAGAGCTGCCAAGTCGGTCTACATTGCGGCTTCGACAGCCGCTGGTGTGATGTTCGCTGTGGCTATCGTCGCAGTTGCCTTTACCGAACCCATCGTAAGCGTCTTCTTGGGCGATGTCGAGAACGCAACGGAAGCTATCTCTCAAGGAGTCGAGTATATGCGTATTCGTTCGGTAGAGTTCGCCTTTATCGGCATTACACAGGTCTTGCTCGGTGCCTTCCGTGGCGCTGGAAACACGAAGACTGCGATGGTTATCTCTATTTGTACACTCTGGATTGGCCGTGTCGGCACGGTCTCGCTTCTCGTCTTCGGACTTGGATGGGGTGCGACCGGCGTCTGGGTTGGAATGGCTGCCGGGAACACGTTTGGTGCTCTCATCGCCGTGCCGTGGTTCCTTAAGGGAACTTGGAAAGAGAAGTATATCGACGAGGAGAACGCGGACCCAGAAGAGTCGGCGACGAGCGGGAAGCCCGCCGGTCCAGAAATCTCCAGTGATAGCCCGTCAGAAGCAGCCGAAGACTGAGCACCCCCGCAAGAAGCTTAATCCGAGAAGCCAAGACCCGGCACGCCGACTAGCCGGTATGGCCGACACGTCAGAAACCCACCATGAGTCTCCCTCCGACCGAGTGCGTGACCATCTTCTGCAACTGGACCACTGGACGTTTCTCCTCGCACTCGGATTAGTCAGTGCAAACGTCATTCTCACTTCCCGTGTGGTCAGTGCATCCGCCGCGTCTCTTCTGGTTATTGCTCTCTGTTATGACCTCTATGAGTTTTATCGACAGTAAAGGCGCATCTATTGGAGTTTGACCCCGAAGATGAAGTCGACAAATCGTGACACAAACCAGTACGTAGTGATGTTGATAACCAAACAATAGCGATGGTATACAGCCACCGCTACCACGCCTACCCAACACACGATGTGCCTACGAGACCCTTTTGAGCCGGTAACTGATTTATGAGACTACGACATACTAGCCCTGTGAGCGCAATAGCCCTCAAAGAGTGCGATGACTGTGGTGATGTGGTGAAGCAGTACCCACGCTTTGCGACTGCTGTGGCAATCATCCTTGGAACGGTCACGTACGCAGCGATATCGCTGGTGATGGACGGCAGTATCGCAACTCTTGAATCTGGACTGTTCGGAGTTCTCTTTGGCGTCAGCTACACTGGAGCGAGAGTAATAACAGGGTGGTAAACCCGTCACTCACGAAGGGTCTCAAGCGTCTCGATAGCTTTTGGCCAATGGTCTCTGTCGGCGATAGCATAGCCCGATTGGGTCCCACCCATGACGAACTGCTGAGTACGCTCACGGTTGGCCGTCGGGAGATAGGGGAACGTGATTCCGTGGCCTGCCTGTTCGTAGATAATATGCTCGTAGTTACAGCCGTGGCGCTCTAAGCGGTCAGCCGCAATCCCCTGCAGTTTCGGTGAGTCCCACATGCTGTCCATCCCGCCTGAAACGAGCAACACAGGGCCATCGATTGCCTCAACAGAGATGGTCGCCCTGTCGATTTCGTCTGCAATTGCCTCATTGTAGGATGCGGTGTACGCTGGCTCCATTTCCATCGGTGGTGAACTATCCCAGACAGTCGGGTCGTCGGTGTAGGACACATATGAAAGCGAGTTACCGTCTGCCACCCACGACGGACTTTCAACGACCTGTCCCTGTGAAAATCCTTGCCAGACGACACCGCTTCCGTTGACAGAGACTACCGGACCGACTGAGTCCAGTCGCGCTCCTGAAAGAAGTGCATACTCACCGCCTTTCGAGGTACCCCACAAGCCAACCGCTGACCCCTCGACGCGTGAGTCATTAAGCAGCCAGTCACTCGCCGCCTCAACAAATTCGAGGGGCACCTCGACGAGTTCTTGGGGGAGCATCTCGTGACGACCCCGCCAGTCGAAATAATGGAGCGCGAGGGCGACAAACCCGTGAGAGGCCAACAGACGAGCGGTCGTCTGTGCGGGTTCCCCACCTGAACCGTGGAGGACCACGACTGCTGGATGTGGGCCGTCATCTCCCGGCTCGTAGACGGTCCCGACAAACGCGGTACTGTCTGCTGGCGTGGCTTCGACAGCAGGGTCACCGAACGTCCGGTCAACTGTTTTCGCCCCCAGCTCGACTCCCTCTTGTGATATCCGGATAGTAACCTCGTCGGACGATTGTTGGGCGGGCGAATAGGAACCATCTCCGTCTGTCTGAGTCGCTTGTTGCAACAGCTCTGGAAGACAAACACCGTCCTGTGTCGGTTCAGAATGCATATTCAGACAACCATCGCTCACCGTAGCAGTGGTGCTGGCTGTCCACTCTGTCCCGCCAGCCTCTGTCATCGACACCTCGATACTGACTGACCCAGCCGGAACACCGGTTATTTCTAGCCCGAATCGTTCATCGATAGCGACCGTTTCTGGTCCTGTAAACGATAAACTTTGACTCGACTGTTCAGTGTCACCCGCTGTTTGCACGTCATCGCAGTTGGTGTTGTCTTGTGGGTTCTCTGTTTCCTGTCCGGTCATACCTATTTTGTCTGCTGGCGCGGTGATAATAGTATGGAGAATTATGTTTTGGTAGCTGGACTGCGAGAAATGATTTTTGGTTTAGGAATTGATATATTAGCAGGTGTCCCAGAGATAGCGATGTAACAGGCCGATGAATCTGGGGTATCAACCGCGGACGGACAGCAAGCGATAAGAGAAAATAGCTACCACCTTACCAAACGATATGTGTGGCGAGAACAACCCTGAAGAAATTGCGGCAAGCTTCTCTGCGCTGGCGAATCCGGTCCGTGTCCGTATTCTGCTGGCTCTAGCGGAGACCCGTCAATCGAATTGGGACCATCGCGGCATGAGCTACAGCGACTTACGTTCAGCAGTCAACATCGGAGACGGGGGACGGTTTAATTACCATCTTAATGAACTCCGTGGCAGCTTTCTCCGCAGTGATGATGGCAATTACTCTTTGACAAGTGCCGGCTCCCGTGTTGTCGACGAAATCTACGCCGAAACGTTCTCCGGCAAAGAGAGACGCGTGTCGGAAACTGTCAACTGGACGTGTCCAAGCGACGGGGAACAACTCGAAGCGACGTTTGAGAACGGCGTGATTACAGTCTCGTGTCCGACTCATGGCGTGTTGTTCGACATGTGGCTTCCGCTCGGTATCGCTCATGGCCGTGACCTAGACGAACTGTTCGCCTGGGCGAACCGTCGGGCACTCTGGTATCTCGAATCAGTCTCATGGGATGTCTGTCCACACTGTGCTGGGAGCTTTAACACTCCCGTAATCGACACTGCTTGCGTTGAGGAAAACCAGCCAGAGTTGCTTGAAGATGAACAGGAGTCTGTTGTCACAGGGTGTAGAGTGCCACCAGTGCAGTGTCTCGTTTCGTATTCCAGCGTTCCAGTACGCGCTTACTCGGCCGCCGACCATCGCGTTTCTCCATGACATCGGTATTGATTATCGCTCTCTCGAACTGGAGTTTGGCTCAGCTACGATGACGTACAGTTGCGTTGAACAGGATGAGGGTGTCCTGATTCGATTGGAGGGAGACAACGAAGCATTCGAACTCGAATTAGACAACCATCTCGACACCCGGTCGTACCAGCGAATTGCTTGATAGCGATCAGTAAAACGAGTCAAGCCCAGTCTGGTGTCGCTGGCGACCGTCGGGGTCCGGTTTCCACGGTGACTGTTTAGCACGGAGTGACTCAAAATCCACATCGGGTGGGTCGCCGGCATTATGGCCACCGCAATCGGGTCCACACTCCTCAACTGGCCGGACAACTCTTTTTTTCCACGGGCAGTACGGGAGTCCAGAGCTGTCAGGTTCGACAGTACTGCAGGCTGGCAAATCGTAGGTGCGCCATCCCTTCCCATAGGCTCGTTCGGCGACACGCCGACGAGCACGAGTTATCTCATCTGCTGACGCGATCCGTATTTCAGTGCGAGAACTGTCTCTCTCAAGTATCTCTACACCCGGTTTTGCTGACGGTAACTGCTTGGCTTCCCGGAGGATTTCACGTTCTCCCGACTCAGGGTCAAATCGCCAGATTCCCACCACGTCAGGGATACGGTTGCGGTGTGCGCCGGTGACATAAGACTCGGTTGCCAAGATAATCTTATCGACTAAACCAAGAGTTACGTCGGTCAACAACTGCGTTTCTAGGTTGCCCGGTCTTGCGAGGTCTGGTTTGTTTTCGATACCAATGAGAGTGTCATACCAGTCGGGATATCGGGTTGATTGTCTGAGGTAGGTCCGGCCGTTTCGACGTTCGCGCTCGAAGAATCCGACATCAACCGCTCGCTCAATAGCTCGCTTGGCAGTATTTGGGTGACAGTCGAAAGCATTTTTCCAGTACCGTGCGGTTCCTGGTCCAACGTCGCTCTCGACAGCTAGGGCGGGGATTGCTTTGGGAGTAATTGCTGCACGCTCTGCAAACTCGCTGCCGGGTTCGACACAGATAATATCCATAACGCGCCGCCCGTGGACCTGTGTCCCGAGTTGGCGGCTCAGTACGGAGTCCTGCTCGGATTCGAGATGTGCACACAACGCCAACTCGAAGGCGAACTCCTGCACGAAACACAGTTAGCTATGGGGCACAATAGCCGTTGTGACCGAGTGTTATGTCGCCGCCAGTGACTCAGCAAGGGTGTCGATAACCTCTTTTACTGCTGTGGCGCTTTCGACTGTAAGCGTCGACTCTTTGACTGTGATTTCCGTTACAGAGTTTGGTTGTGTCCACGGGCGGTCCATTTTCGAACGGACTTCGACTGCGTTCGGGAAAAGCACGACAGTAGCGACGGTCTCGCCCTGATGCGCAATCCGATAGGCCAGTGACCCATCGGGTGTGGGTTCGGCTGAAGGATCCGCATCACAGATTTTGGCGTCTGCGAGCGTTCCGGCATCGAGTCCTGTTATTTCTGATGAAAGAAACTGACCGATACGCTTACCGTCTGTGATGCGGTCTTTAACCATTATAAGATAACTCTCTGTTGGGACGGTAACTGGTCGGTGTATACAAACGTACTGACTCGCAACTCCGAGTACCTGTCATATCATTGGCCAACCTCTTGTCGGCCGCGCTCGGCAACCTCACTTACGTCAACTTCTCTCCGTTGGGCGTACAACACAGCAGCTGCCTCAACCGAGATAGCTAGCTCGGATTGGAGCTTGTTGATATCGGCGACGGCAGTCTGTTTGTCGACACCGTTGTCGACGACGCGTCCGAGCACGCGTTCGAAAGTCGTCCGTTGGCGGAGAATACTTTCGTCGGGCTCGAAGTTTTCGCTGACTTCCACTTCGTGTAGGTCAAATGAGATTGTAACCTCACCATCCGTTCGTTCGATTAGTCCCTCAGTCGCAGCGACATCGACAAGTCGCTTGGCTTGGTCGGGAGAAAACCAGTCTCTGTCGAGCGAGAGAGCGACAATAAACTCACTCTCGGACATCGACGTGACACCCCGATGACGAAACGGGGCAGCGACCGCCCGGCGTAGACTCATTGGTCGACATCAGGGGGCGCGGGGAGGGTAAATGTTCGGACTTCTAGCAAGGGTGTTTCGAGAGGTTCAAGTATCGCCTTCACGATGCTTGCCATATGAAAGACCAGGGACGCTCTACACGGCGTCGAACAGGTGGCCGACGGCGGCCAAAACGCGACAAGCGCAAACACGAACTGGGTTCAGAGCCGACCGAGACGCAGGTTGGCGACCAGAAACTGAAGACGGTCGATACGCGGGGAACGAATACCAAGGTCCGCGCAATCACCGCCGAAACCGCCAACATCGCGACCGATGACGGTGTCGTCGCAGCAGAAATCACGAACGTCGTCGAGAATCCGGCTGACCCGAACTATGCTCGCCGGAACATCATCACTCGTGGTGCAGTGCTCGAAACGGGCGAAGGCACGGCACGCGTCACCTCCCGTCCAGGTCAGGACGGACAGGTCAACGCTGTTCTCGTGGACGAATAACTGACTCCGGAGGTTTTCACGGCTGTGGCGCGGCTTTCTGGAGAGCACTCTCCGCAATATTCGTCCCGTAGTCGGCGGTCCGTGACAGCGAATCGACCACTAGCCCGAGTACTTGGACGAGTTGTGGGTCAAACTGGTGAATCTCTGTATCGACTTCGCGGACGTGAGATTCGATAGCGTCTGCTTTTTCCCGGGCGTTGGTGGCTAGTTCTATAGCCTTATCTGCATCCTCTGTTAGCAGTGCATCCATCGCGATATCTGGGACGCCTGCTGATTCTGTATGGAGGTCGCTGAGAGGCTCTGCAGCCGACTCCGGAATCTCACCCACCTCAAGGCCGAGTTCCGCAATTTTCGTCGCGTGGTCGGCGATGCGCTCCAGTTGGCGCGCACTCGATTGTAGGTCAAAGCACGTCTCACGGGTGAAGCCGACTTCGTTTGCGGCCGTCGGATTTCGCAACACTGAGCGGAAGACACGAGAGGTCATATACCAGAGCCGGTCGACATCGTCGTCACGTTCCATAACATCATGTGCCAACTGCTGGTCGTCGGTCACCAGTGCCTCGACGGCATCTTCGAGCATCGTCAGAGAGACCAATCGCATCCGCGTCACCGCGTTCTCCATCGATAGCTCAGAGGAATCAAGCAAGTCCTGAAGCACCATCTTGTTGGGCATCTCTTCGATGACTTCAAGCCCGACAAGTCCTTGAGTGGCGTTCCGAACGGTCCGACGCTGCTCGGCGGTCATTCGTTCGGTTGTCAGTGTGATAACATCGAAACCACTCACGTACATTGTCATCACTGCTCGGCGAAGTTCACTTTCGGTTGACAAATCCGAAATATCCATCTCACCGTTCGTCCGACCGTTTTCGGTTTGTGGGGTCAACAAAAGCAGGTCGCCTTCGGCGTGAAACTCTACTTTCGAGCCCGAGCTCACGTCGTTTTCTGTCGCCCAGCTTTTTGGGAGTGATACGGTATAGGTCGATCCGCCTGTCACCTGGACCTTTCGGGTCTCCATACACCACCTTGGTAGGAGATATATAAAAATAATACGGAATATATATCAAATCCATCTCTATACACAATGCCTTTCAATTATGTTTTATCTGTATCTTTGCCAACAAAATACACCGAGATAGCACATCTCAATAACGTCTCGATTGAGTCCGCACAACAGACGACTCTGGCACTATGGTGTCAACTCACTTCTTTTTCGATTTCTCCTTTCATCTGGAGCGTGTCGAAATCGTGGTCTGGTCTGAGGTTGACGAAATCGAGGTAGGCTTCAGCTTCCAGCAAATCCTCGTCTGGATAGAATTCGCTTGCTGCTTGGACCGCAGTCCGTGCCCCGATATGAGGCTGGAGTGCTGCCAGCGCACATGCAATGTCGTACGCACGTGCGTCCTCTAGGGCACCATCTTTGACCTTCGTCGCATCAATAAAGTAAAGCTCGCCGTCGACGACGAGAACATTTTCGCCACGGAGGTCACCGTGTGCCAACCCGGCGTCGTGCATGGTCGACAGTGATGCGAAGATATCCGGTGAAATCACCTCGATAGCCTCGTCTTCAAGTCCCTCGACTGTGTTGAACGAATGTAGGAACTCCAACACGAGGACGCCGTACTCTCCGTAGCTAAACACCTCGATAGGCTCTGGCGCGTTGATACCAAGCTCTCGGATTTGCCGTGTTGCTTCGAGGTCGTGTTCGGCCATGTTAATCGGTGTCTCGAATCGCTGGAAAAATCCTTCACTTCGGCTGGTGAACGCGCCTAGGTTTCGGCCAGCAGTTAACAGCGCATGAACGAACGCGTTTTGTTCCGTGATGATTTTCACGAATAACTCTTCGTTGACAACACAGGGAATAGAGAGCCAGTTATCGGAGTCGAGTTCCCTCACTGATTCGAACTCACTTCCTTGACGGGCGGCGGCCTCTCGCGCGACCGCTTCGATATCATCCTCCGGGAGTTGTCCCCGAAGCAGTCGGCGGATTGCCATGGCCGACACTGCGTGACCCGCCACAATAAATCGTTGCATCGGTCTCACTCTGTGGGGCGTTACAAGAGACACATTCACTACCGAGGACCAGAAACATTCAGTAAGTATATTGCCTGGCCAGTTAAACAGTACGCTGATGGGTGAACTATCGACGCTGTTTGCCCCCGAGCGTGTGGCTGTCGTCGGTGCTTCCAACGAGGAAGGAACCGTCGGCTACGCAATTACCAAGAACCTTCGTGACGATTTTGACGGGACCGTTGTGCCTGTCAATCCGAACAGGGACAGCGTGCTCGGAGTGGATTGTTACGAGAGTGTTGGCGCTGCTGTTGCGATTGATGTTGCTATCGTCGTCGTCCCCCCGCCTATTGCAGTCGGTGTGGTACGGGAGGCCGCCGAGGCAGGCATCAAAGATATCGTGGTCATTACCGCTGGGTTCAGCGAAGCTGGTTCGGAGGGCTCCGAACGCGAGCGCGAACTCGTTGAGCTTGCCGAGGAGTACGATCTTAACCTGGTTGGCCCTAATTCGCTGGGTATCATGAGCACAGCAGTGGGACTAAACGCGACGTTTGGCCCCCGAAGCGGAACGCCGGGGGATATCTCGTTTATGAGTCAGTCCGGGGCATTCATTACGGCTGTCCTCGACTGGGCTGCAGACAGAGATATCGGATTCAAAGATGTCGTCTCGCTGGGAAACAAAGCGGTCCTCGGTGAGAGTGACTTTGCCAGAGAATGGGGCGAAGATGACGGAACCGATGTCATCCTCGGCTACCTCGAAGACATCGGCGACGGTCAGTCGTTCATTCAGACGGCACGAGAAGTCACACAGGAGACGCCAATTGTTGCCGTCAAGTCCGGCCGAACCGAAGCGGGTGCCTCGGCAGCCGCATCACACACTGGTGCTATCGCTGGGAGCGATGCGGCCTACGAGGCAGGACTTGATCAAGCCGGCGTCTTGCGTGTCGAAACCGTACAGCAACTATTTGATTTCGCATCCATACTCTCTGGGCAGCCATTACCTGACACAGATGGGGTCGCTATTATCTCGAACGCTGGTGGCCCCGGCGTCATGGCAACGGATGCTGTCGGAGATTCCGAGCTTCGATTGGCTGACTTCAGCGACGAGACATTGGATAGGTTACAGGATTTCCTCCCTAGTGAGGCAAATATATACAATCCTGTTGATATTATCGGCGATGCGCCGATTGGCCGGTTCGAGGAAGCCATCGATATCGTTCTTGACGACGACAACGTCGGCATGGCTATTGTTCTCTCTTGTCCGACAGCGACGCTTTCGTTTGAGGAACTTGCTGACGTGACGATAAACTTACAAGAAAAGCATGAGACACCCATTGCAGCGACGTTGATGGGCGGTTCCTCAACTGAGACTGCAGCCCAACGGCTTAGCGAGGCAGGGATTCCAAACTACTTCGACCCGGACCGAGCAGTCAGTAGTCTAGAAGCACTCTCGCGATACGCCGAAATCAGTAGCCGTGAGCACACGAAACCGACGACGTTCGATATCGACAGAGACCGGATTCAAGAGATTCTCACCTCGGCGGCAGAGTCTGGCCGGACCCAACTCGGTGTCGAATCGATGGAGTTGCTCGATGCCTGTGGCATCGAGACACCCCATGCGTCTGTTGTTGACAACCCACGAGATGCTCAGGACCTCGCTGCTGATATCGAGGGCGAAGTTGTCATGAAAATTGTCAGCCCCGATATCACCCACAAATCGGATATCGGTGGCGTCGAAGTCGGCGTGACGACAGATGAGGTCCCGGACACCTACGAAGACCTAGTTGTCAGGGCACGCAATTACCAGCCCGATGCCAACATCCTCGGTGTGCAGGTACAAGAGATGGTCGACCTCGATAGCGGAACCGAAACAATCGTTGGCGTCACGCGTGACCCACAGTTTGGGCCGCTCGTCATGTTCGGACTTGGCGGTATCTTCGTCGAGATAATGGAAGATACGTCGTTCCGCGTCGCGCCTGTCACGGAAGACGATAGTCGCGAGATGGTCGACGAGGTACAGTCTTCACCACTATTGTACGGTGCACGCGGGCGAGAGCCGGCAGACGTAGACGCAATTGTCGAGACGATTCAACGCATCTCACAGCTGGTGACAGAGTTCCCGGCTATCACGGAACTGGATATGAACCCTGTCGTGGCCACGCCCGACGGAGCTACGGCAATCGATTTCCGCCTCACGCTTGATGCCGAGGCGGTTCAGACACAGGAGGAGTCATGAGTACGCTACTGGTCACATCGACAGAAGACGGTACAGGAAAGACAGCAATCACGATTGCGCTGGCCAAACAATTGCAGGACAACGGCGAAAGCGTCGGCTATATGAAGCCCAAAGGCACACGACTGGAGAGTGCAGTTGGCAAGACACGCGACGAGGACCCAATGCTTGCGCGCGAAATGCTAGACCTCGACGCCCAGATGCATACGTTCGAACCAGTCGTCTACTCTCCAACCTTCGTCCACGAGGCAATCCGTGGACGGGAGGATGCAGACGAGCTTCAGGACCGTATCGAAGAGTCCTATGCCAACCTCTCAGCTGAGAGTGACCATATGGTCATCGAAGGCGGCGGAAAGCTCTCGACTGGGGGTATCGTGGGTCTGACAGATTCAGATGTTGCTGAGCTAGTCGACGCTAAAGTCGTTCTAGTCTACGAATACGAACAGCCTGAAGATGTCGACGAAATTCTGGCTGCTTCCGAACAGATTGGCGACCGCCTTGCGGGCGTCCTTTTCAATGGCGTCTCAGAGAGCGACCACGATGAGTTAGCCGAAGACGTTATCCCATTCCTTAACGCACGAGGAGTCGAGAACCTCGGCGTTGTTCCTCACGACGAGTCACTGGCAGGTGTGACTGCCGAAGAACTTGCAGACCAACTCGGTGCAGAACAGCTGACACCGGAGGTAAGTGGTGATGTTCGTATTGAGCGGTTTTCCGTGGGTGCAATGGGGAGCGAAGCCGCCCTCAAAAAGCTGCGCCGCCTGCGAAACTCAGCTGTTATCACTGGTGGTGACCGCTCCGAGATACAGACTGCCGCCCTGCAGGCGTCAGGCGTCTCCTGTTTAATCCTGACTGGAGGGTTCCGCCCATCGAATGCCGTTCTCGGTGAAGCAGCCGACCAGGAAGTCCCAGTCTTACTCGTCCAGACTGACACGCGGGCAACTATCGACAGAACCGAGTCACGCTTGAGCTCAGGCCGAACCCAACAGATCGAAACTGTCGAGCGCATGCAAGAGTTGCTCGCTGAGAGTGTCGAACTCACGTCGTTATTCGACCTCACATAATCAGCCCGAAACGACCAGACACACTTATTTTCCACGAGAACGTAGGTGTATATGGAGCCATCTGGCTCCGTAGTGTCACACACTGGGGGTGAATATCCATCCCCAGACTATCCCTTTGTGCATTACGAGCTATCGAGCGCCAACCAGTAGCAACGAATCAACCGAAATAGCGTTCTTCGGCCCGAAACCGTGTGTTTTCAAGGGAGACAAAAAGCCGACTCGATTATGTTCCGTGCTGCCAGCTGTCCATGTACTCTTCTTGCGTGTCGCTTAGACCGTCCATCTCGATTCCCTCGGCTTCAAGCTTGATTTCGGCAACTTCGCGGTCGAGTTCGTCAGGAACATCGTGGACTCCTGGGTCGTATGCATCGCCATTCTCGACCATCTCCCTGGCACACACCGCCTGCACACCAAAGCTCTGGTCCATAACTTCGACAGGGTGGCCAAGCGAGATTGGCGTCGCAAGGTTGACGAGTCGGCCCTCGGCCAGTACGTTGAGTCGCCGTCCGTCAGCCATTTCGTAGGCCTGGAGGCCATCACGTGCTTCGTAGGTTTGTTCTGCCTTTGATTCAAGCGCGTCGAGATCGATTTCCACGTCGAAGTGGCCAGCATTGGCCAGCAATACGCCGTCACTCATCTTTTCGAAGTGGTCGCCAACGATGACATCACGGTTGCCAGTTGTCGTGATAAACACGTCACCCTCAGCGGCGGCCTCGTCCATCGGAAGCACGTCAAATCCTTCCATATGCGCTTCAAGCGCTCGGCGAGGGTCGACTTCCGTTACGATGACGTTGGCGTTTTGTCCACTTGCCTTCCGTGCAACACCCTTACCACAGTAACCAAAGCCAGCGACGACGACGTCTTTTCCGGCCCACGAAAGGTTTGTCGTCATCGCAATCGAGGCGAGGGATGACTCGCCGGTGCCGTGGATATTGTCAAACAATCGCTTCATCGGTGTGTCGTTGACCGCAAACATCGGGTAATCGAGCGCGTCATCGTCGTCCATTGCACGCAGGCGATGGACGCCCGTTGTTGTCTCCTCACAGCCACCGATGATTGTGTCGATGAGTTCCGGGTACTCTTCGTGGATGGCAAAGACGAGGTCGCCACCGTCATCAACCGTCATTGTCGGCTCGTGTTCGATAACTGCTTCCATCGCCTCGTAGTACTCCTCATCATCGACGCCGCGTTTCGCGTAGGAGGTAACACCGTCGGTTGCATTGAGTGCGACACTCACATCGTCGTGTGTCGAGAGCGGGTTACACCCAGTGATTGCGACTTCTGCACCGCCGGCAGCAAGCGTCTCGGCAAGGATTGCGGTCTTTGCTTCGACGTGCATCGCCATGCCGATACGCTCGCCCGCAAACGGCTGTTCGTCCTCAAAAGACTCACGCAGAGACGACATAATCGGCATGTGCTGCCGTGCCCAGTCCATCTTGCGCTGTCCCTCCTCCAGCAACTTTTCGGTATCAAGCTGCTCGCTGATCGGATCCATTATACTGTACTGTACGATGGAGAACGCAAAACAGTACCGAAGCAACTCCGGGGTCGCTACTCAGCTCGCTCAACGAGTGCGTGCGCTCGCTCGGTTGCTGTATCCTTGACATCATCAAGGTCTATCGTCTGGAGGGTACGGTCTTCCATCAGCACCGCACCATCACAGACCGTGTGACAGACATCGCTCCCTCTAACGGCATAGGCGAGGTGACTTACAAGATTGTGGGGTGGCTTTAGGTGTTCACCTGAAAGATCGACAACCGCGAGGTCAGCGTTTGCCCCTGCTTCAATTCGGCCGCTGTCGATGCCGAGTGCGCTGGCACTGCCCTCGGTCGCCATTCGGACAACTGCCTCGGCCGGAACGGCGCTTGCGTCCATCGTCGCCAACTTACCGACCATCGCAGCATCGCGCATCTCGTCGAACATGTCAAGGTCGTTGTTTGAGGCCGCACCATCCGTCCCAAGCCCGACCGAGACGTCGGCGTCGAGCAATTTCTGAACCGGTGCCATCCCGCTTGCTAGCTTCATGTTCGATGCGGGACAGTGGATGACACTTGTGTCACGCTCCGCCAGCAGGTCTCGCTCGTCTTCATCGACGTGGACGCCGTGAGCAATAAACGAGTCATCAGCAAGCACGTCGAGGCTGTCAGCGTATTCAAGTGGGCGCTGGTCGTGTTCTTCGACAATCGGGTCAACCTCGTTTACGGTCTCATTCGCGTGAATATGGATTGGAATACCCTCATCACGAGCCACAGGAATGTACTCTTCGTAGAATTTTTCGTCGACTGTGGTCAGGCTATGGGGGGTAAACATTGTCTGTACGCGACCATCGGCATGGCCGTCGTACGTGCGGGCGAAATCAAGACTGTGTTTGAAATCATCGTGAGCCTGTTCATCGTCTTTGCCGACAGTGATACAGCCGTGGCCAAGAGTCGCCCGGATACCGGTGTCAGCGACCACATCTGCAACTTCGTCCATAAAGAAGTACATATCTGCAAACGCTGTTGTTCCGGATCGAATCATCTCCGCGATCCCAAGGAGTGCACCCGCACGAACGTCATCTGCTTGGAGTTCCGCTTCGACCGGCCAGATGTCTTCCTGAAGCCACGCATCAAGCTCCTTATCGTCAGCGTGCCCCCGGAACAGCGTCATCGCTACGTGCGTATGGGCGTTGATTAACCCTGGAATGACTAGCCCATCGCTTGCGTCGAGGTACTCGTCGCCATTCCCTACCTCGTCGGCGTCGCCGATAGCCAGTATCTCGCCGGCATCGGAGTCAACAAGAATATCTGCGCGCTCAACTGTCATATCTGGCCGGAGCACTTGGCCACCACCGATGGTGAGTGTCGTCATATCTATTGGTGGGTTACGCGGGGCGTATAGTTTCTGCCCTTTGTCCTACTACGGAAGCAGTGACACGACAGTAGCGAGAAACGCAGCACTCTCCTGTGTTTCCGGACCGAGAATGATGACGGTCAGAATAACCGAGTTGTGGAGTCCATGAAGAAGAGCAGAGACGACGACATTCCCGGTGTATTCATAGACTGCACCGAGAACAATTGCGGGAACAAACAGTACACCGATTGTCGTCGCCATTGCGGCCGGGTTGCCAGCGAGTGCGATAACGTGTATACTGGCGAAGATAGCCGACGCGAGGAGGATTGCAGGAACGACACTCAGACGCTCACGAAGACGGTTCTGGACAATGCCCCGGAAGAGCACTTCTTCGCAGGGGCCGACAACAAGGAACATAAAGAGCACGCCAATGCCAAGCGCCCACAGCTCGGTTGAACTCTCGGCGAACTGGGATGCTCCTTCGTTCTGGGCAGGCTCGGGCAGGAACTCCTGGACGATGTGGCCAAGGATAATGATGAGGACAAAGATAGTTATCCAACCAAGCACGACCAGTCCAATTTCCTTGAGTGACGGCCTGCGGACACCGAGGTATGACAGGATACCGTCTTTGTTGAAACCACGGCGGCCAAGATACCACACAGACAACCCAACGAACCCAATGTATTGACCGAACGTCGTCGTAATACCGAGAAGTGCGATATCTGAGACGTTCAGGGCCGAAAGTGGCAACCCGACAATAGCCGAAATTATGATCAGCAGGATGATACCTGCTGCACCAAGACCAGCCGACGCAAGGATTGTCCGGAGTGGCGACTCGCTACGTGACTCAGTTGTGCGATTGCCGCCTCCGCCGGATGTATCCAATGTCTGTCCGTCTGACCATCCGTCCTGCGTGCTGTTACCGTGGGCCAGGTTCTGGACTGAACTACCTTCAGACGCTGTCGCGGGACCTGACCGTTCGTCAGGGAACGCTCTCTGTTCTATCTCGGCACCACAGTACGTACAGTGTACAGACTCCCTGTCGATCAGCTCGCCACAGGATGTACAGTACTGTTTGCCGGAGCCAGCAGGGTCTCCCATTCGAACCAATCTATGGGTAGGAGAAAGATGAACGTTTATATTATACTCTCTTCTGGAGAGTTAGATAAACACCAACAGACAGACATGAACCGGCATCTGCCTTCGAAAAACAATTGCCCCGTGGGTGAGAAAACGGGGTATGCGCATTGCCGTACCCAACAAGGGGCGTCTTCACGAGCCAACTGTCGACCTGTTAGAGCGGGCAGGGCTCCATCTCGTTGACGGTGCTGACCGGAAGCTATATGCAAACACCGTCGACCCCGATGTGACTGTGCTGTTTGCGCGGACCAGCGATATCCCCGAATACGTGGCTGACGGAGCCGCTGACCTCGGAATCACTGGCTACGATCAGGTTCGCGAGTCGGACGTGACACTCGAAGAGATGCTCGATCTAGATTATGGGACCTGTCGTATTGTGCTCGCCGCCCCCGAAGAGAGCGCAGTTGAGACAGTTGCTGATTTCGCAGGCGGGACTGTTGCCACGGAATTCCCAGAGATTACGCGAGATTTCTTTGACGACGCCGGCGTTGATGTCGATGTTGTCGAAGTATCCGGTGCGACTGAACTCACCCCCCACGTCGACATGGCTGATGGGATTGTCGATATCACATCGACCGGAACGACACTCCGGATGAACCGACTCGAAATCATTGATGAAGTACTAGAATCCTCTGTCCGACTGTTTGCCCGTCCTGACGTGGTCGAAAACGAGAAGGTCGGGCATGTTTCGACAGCGCTTTCCTCCGTGATTGCTGCCGATAACCAGCGGTATATCATGCTTAATGCACCGGAAAACAACCTTGAGAAAGTCCGTGATGTCATCCCTGGCATGGGCGGGCCAACTGTGATGGATATTGCTGGTACCGACCAAGTTGCTGTCCATGCAGTTGTTGAGGAGGCCGAGGTTTTCGAAGCAATCACAGACCTCAAAGCCGTCGGTGCAACCGATATTCTTGTCACGGAAATCGAACGCCTTGTCGAGTGACCGAAAGGAATGGATTCTGACTCACGCTGTGACGACGGGCGCGAAACAACGCACCGTGTACACGACACAGACTCGCGTGACCTCTCTGCCGTCGAAGAGAATGCAGTCGACCTCGTTGTGACCTCTCCGCCGTACCCGATGGTCGAGATGTGGGATGACCTGTTCGCTACCCTCGACCCAGCCGTGGGTGATTTTTTGGAGGCTGATAGAGGTGAAGCGGCCTTCGAGGCGATGCATTCTGTGCTTGATGAGGTCTGGGATGAACTCGAACATGTCGTCGCACCTGGCGGAATTGTCTGTCTGAACATCGGCGACGCGACCCGGACAGTCGACGGTGAGTTTCGCGTGTTCCCGAACCATGCTCGACTCATCGAAGCGATGACACAGCGCGGGTTTGACCCCCTCCCAGACGTGCTCTGGCACAAGCCTACCAACAGTGCCGCGAAGTTCATGGGGTCAGGAATGATTCCACCGAGTGCCTACGTGACACTCGAACACGAGTATATTCTCGTCTTCCGTAACGGCAAGCGTCGTTCGTTCGAGCCGGGTGCAGACCGGCGATACGAAGCCGCGTACTTCTGGGAAGAGCGCAACAACTGGTTTACCGACGTCTGGACCGAGGTACGGGGCCGACTTCAGGAGCTTTCGGACGACGGCCTCCGTGAGCGTGCCGGCGCGTACCCATTCGAAATCCCCTACCGGCTCTGTAACATGTACTCGGTGTACGGCGACACCGTTCTCGACCCCTTCTGGGGAACCGGAACGACGACGCTGGCCGCAATGGTCGCCGGCCGGGACTCCATTGGGTACGAACTCGACGATCAGTTCATCGAACACTTCGAGGAACGACTCACCTCGCTGCCGGAGCTCTCACGCGGTGTCATCTCGGAGCGACTGGACGCCCACCGCGAGTTCGTCCGCGAACGCAGAGAGTCCGGCGAGAGTATGGATTACGAGGCCGAACACTACGACTTTCCCGTCGTAACGAGTCAGGAGCGGAACATTCGCTTCTACGAAGCCGAGTCTGTCGAGTCCGAAGACGAGATCGGTGGCCCATATCGGGTTCGCCACCGCCCAGCCGAATAGAAAAAACTCGGCCACCGTCCATTAGAGAGGTGGGCAGTGGCTGACTGTGTCTGCTGAATAGTCGGTGCTCGGTCGACGCGTGCGTTACTCCAGCAGGCCCAGTTCTTCGAGACGGGAGACGATTTTGTCGACGGCCTTCTTGGCGTCGTCGGGCTGCTTGCCACCGGTGATGACGAGCTTTCCGGAGCCAAAGAGGAGTGCAACGACGTCCGGCTCGTCAAGACGATAGACGAGTCCGGGGAACTGCTCGGGTTCGTACTCGATTTTCTCCAGACCGAGGCCGATGGCTATCGCGTTGAGGTTGAGATTTCGACCGAGGTCTGCAGACGTGACAATGTTTTGGACGATAATCTCCGGGTCGTCCTCTACCTTGATATTCAGCTCACGAAGTTTATCGAAGACGATACGCAGGCTCTGGTGTACGTCGTCGGTGCTTTTCGCACCGGTACAGACGATTTTCCCAGAGCGGAAAATCAGTGCGGCCGATTTCGGTTCCTGTGTACGGTAGACGAGTCCGGGGAACTGCTCGGGATCGTAATCCGCGCCTTCCAGATCCATCGCAACACTCTGCAAGTCGAGTTCCTGGCCGATACCGGTCGAAGCGACGACATTTTCGATATTTATCGTTTCCTTGGGGTCAACCATATCTCGACTTAAACCTCGTATTTAAACCTTATAAAGGTTCGTGAGTTTGCCAGCAAAGCGACACACCAGCCACATTTTCTCCCGATAAACAGGTATAATCGTTACGCTCAACTTGATGGGTTGGTCAGTACCACCGTGTACGTTCTGGAACTGGCGGGCGAACACGACGAGTTCGCGGCCTACGAGGCTCGCTCGCGCGCGAGTGATGTCTCACTTCTCGCCCCGGGTCTGGCGACAGCACGGGGTATTGACCGCGTCGGGACACTAGCGTTTACGCACCGGGCGAGTAAACTTCTGGGGCGGAGTGACCCAAGTCTTGCCGGAGCAGCGGCTCTGCTTCAAGCTGTGACTCTCGAACGCGACGGAACTGTCGCGGTTCGGGCTGTCGATGTTCGAAGGACAACCGACATCGATACACAGGCTGTCGAGCGGGAACTGGGTGCAATTCTGGTTGACCGTGGCTTTGATGTCGACTTGGACGACCCGGACCACGTTCTGCGCGCGTTGTTTTCGGCCGGAGAAACTGGCGACGTATGCGCACTTGGCTGGCTCGCCGCCGAGAGCACGCGGGACTTTGGCACGCGCAAGCCAAGTGACCGCCCTTTCTTTCAGCCCGGTAGTATGGACCCGATGCTCGCCCGCGCGCTCGTCAACATGGCTGGTGCTGGAGAAAAAACGCGACTGCTGGACCCGATGTGTGGAACAGGCGGTATCCTCATTGAGGCAGGCCTCGTCGGGTCAGCGGTTATCGGACACGATGTCCAGGAAAAAATGCTCCAAGGAAGCAGACAAAACCTCGATGTGGCTCTTATGGGGGACTGGTCGTTGCTCAGAGGGACCGCATCCGCGTTACCGCTCGTCGATGATGCTGTCGACGCGGTCGTTTTTGACACACCGTATGGCCGGCAATCGAAAATCGAGGGCGAACTCGACACGCTGGTTGCGGGAGTTCTCTCAGAATCTCGACGCGTTGCTCCACGGTGTGTCCTCGTCAGCGACCGCCCGTGGGAAACAACGGCCACGGAGACTGGCTGGAATATCGAAACACAGTTCCAGCGACGAGTCCACCGGTCGCTCACGCGCCACGTGTTTGTTCTTACCGCGGATTAGCCTTTTACTGCGGCAAGCGTCCTGATTCAGTCTGTTGGTTCGACGTCTTCAGGAGCAGACGCGCACGGCAGCGTTATTTCGACGAGACCCCGTGACTGTTCAGGAACCCGAAACACACCGTCGTATCGGCGCACAATCCATTCGACGAGCCACAAGCCGATACCGACCGTATGTCGGAGTTGTGTTATATTCTCATCGCCGTTGATAATCTGCATCTCTCGTTCAGGAATCCCATCACCATCGTCTTCGATGCGGATTATAACGTGCCCGTCCGCGCTACTAACTGTCACTGTTGCATTTGCCTCTGGGCCGCCATGGTCGACGACATTTTGCAGCAACTCGTCGATTGCAGAGCTGATATCCGAATCACAGGCGGCGTAGGCCGAACACGGCGTGACTACCTCGACAGAGAGTTCCGTCTCGTCTTGCTGTATTTTTTCAGCACGCTCCCTGATTAGCGGGACCATGTCCGTTCTAAGTTCTTGTGTGTCTGTTGGGTCCAGTAACTGTTCGGTGGTCCGTGCCCTGTCGGCCAACTCGAGAAGGTCGTCGGTTGCCTGCTCAATGGCCGCTGTCCGCTCTTCTGTTGAGACATCACTGTTCCGTTTCAGCAGTGAGTTGTGGCTCCGTATAACATTGAGTTTGTTGCGGAGGTTGTGTCGAAGAATGCGGTTATGGACGACCAACATCTGTTCACGTTGACTGAGTTCGTCGCGTAACCTTGTGAGACTACTCTCTATCTGGTTCCACTCTGACCCGCCGCTGAGACGGCTCTGATAATTGTACTTCCGACGTGTGAGTGCGTCCAGATAATTCAGGACTCGACCGATTTGCAGAACCTGCGACCGGTAGACCCACCACCCAAACGTGACAAGTGTCCCGAACAGGACCAGCCCTAGCACACCTTGGAAGATAGCAAGACGCCTCACCGACTGTTCGACAACTGCTCGGTCGTAGTGGGCAGTAAGAGTCCAGTTGACAGTTTTGAGCTCGACACTAGTTGAGATTGTTTCTTCTTGCTCGCCGACTGTACTGTATAGTCCCTTGCCGCCTGCCTCTACCGTGGTTGCTGTAGCGTTATCTTCGTTCACCAGAATGTCGAACAGATTGGCTTTCTCGATATGATACGCGCCGTTGAGCGTCCCTTGAATGCTCCCGTTGATTCGGATAGGGGTACTCATCACAATAATATGGTTGCCGGTATCTGCAACGAACGGCTTGCTGATGTATTTCTCGCCGGCCAATGCCTTCTTGACGTACATGCGGCTGCTGAGGTCATTCCCAACCACGTCTGGTTCGGGGCCGCTGGATGTCATCAATGACTGAATGGCTCCGCTTTTGTTAACGACTGAAATACCGTCGAACGCTGTTGTTTCGACAAACGGTTCCAGGTCTACTGTACTGGGCGTTGTAACCGTCTGTGCCAACTCACTTTGTTTGAACAACTCCAGTACCTGCTGTTGTTCCTGTAGCTCGTTATCAAGATATTTCGCCATTGTCGCCGCCCGGCTTTCAGCTGACGCCTCGGCGTTTTCGGTTACATCCGACCGGTGGGAATCAAACGTCGCAAATAAGACTCCACCGGACACCACGACGACTATAAAGAAGAGAAGAAGGTATCGATGGGCTAGTTTCATCGAAGTATCGGTTCAGTATTGCAGTGCCTGATAGCTTGTCACCTGATTTAGCTTCGGTCCATAACGTCGTAAAATAACTCCATATCTCCATCCATTGCTCTAAGAATAGCAGTCACCTCGCGTTTGCGGTTCTCGTCGACGACTCCACAAACCATTCCCTCTCCGGGTTGCCCGTAAACGACTGTCGCGTCAACTGGGGCACTAAGGATAGCAGGCAACGCAGCCAAATCTTCCTCACCGTCGACCTCGATGAGCGTTGTTACTGTTGGTGCCTCCGAAATAGCAGTCGAAAGGCTGGTCAGTAACTCCGCTGTCAGTGACGCTGGCGGGTTTGGGGCGGTTACTGTCTTGTCGAATCCATCGTGTTCGGCAATCGTCTCGGCAATCTCGTCGTCGACTGCTGCTCGTTCCGTTTGCTCATCAGTAAGTGCCACTGCTGGCGTATGACCAGCGGTGATAAGATGATACGTGACGACATCGCCAACGCTGATTAGCGGCAAGGAGGCTTCTTTGAGGAGGGTTTCCCCGTCGGTAAAGAGCGGGCCGAGCGGGTCCTTGAGTTCCGAACGAAGCGAGTCCGGAAGTTCGAGAACGACGTCACTCACGTTATCGGACCTTGAGTGCGTACGTCCCTGGCTCTGTGACCTCCATCTCCTCAGCGATGGTACTGTCTTCAGGATGACTGATGACGACGTATCCAGCCCAGTCTTCGGTCAGTGAAGTCGAGCCACAGGCCACACAGGCCTCGACTTCTTCAGTTTCTTGGACACGGTGACAGTCACGACAGACGAGCCGGTCTGCCATTAGTTATCACCTGCTTCTGCCTGCGCCTGTCGCTTCTCACGTTGCGATTTGAGCCACCCGTGTTTGCCAAGCCCGACCTGTTTGGCCGTGAGGCCGATTTTCGAGTCACGTGGGTTGCGTTCGTCGACGCTTTTCGTGACAATACGTGCACGAACTGAGTCGCCGGTCCCGAGCATCTGGTTCGACTCGCGAGATGCGAGTTGCTGATTTTCCTCGTCGTAAGCGAGGTACTCCTCGGAAATCTGTGAGACGTGCAGCAAGCCATCGACCGGACCGATACCAACGAAGGCACCAAAGCTGACGACCTCAACGATTTCGCCGTCAACGACTTCCTGCATCTGTGGGTCGAACGTGAGTGCGTCGAATTCGGCCTCGTAGTAGACGCCCGGCTCGTTGTGCAACACTGCGCCGTCTCCGATTTCGTCTACCTCGATGACCGAGACGACTGAGCCGACATCTTCGTCGACGCGCCCTTCTAGTTTGTCCTGAAGAAGCTTCTTTACGAGGTCTGGCGTAACCTCTGCTAGATGCTCCGGTGGTACCTCGACCGTATCGCGTAGTGTAACCCGTTTGTACATAGATTATGGTTGAGTGATAGCTAGTTTGTTCCGCCCCCGTAAACTAATTACTGATGCGCCTGCATCGAGCAGACGGTTTCGGAGCGGCGTGTCATTCGTCACGACGTGTGTCACGTCGTCAGCCTGTGCAAGTTCAAGCACTGCGTCATCTGCATACGACGCAGTTGCTTCCCGAATGTGACAGCGTTCCGTTGCGAGGTCGTATCCGACACTTGCAGCCGTCGCTTCCTTCCCTGCCCCGTCAGCAAGTGAATCGAGTTCAGCGGCGGCTGCTTCTGGAACCACACACGATGGCCCATCGAGTAGGCGGTCGAGTTCGTCGAACAGCCTAACATCACATTCCACGGGCATCATGAGTGCGTTTGTGTCGAGGAGGACCGTCACTGTAGCGTTCCGTAGCCGATGAGTCGCCATCGTGCGCCGACACGCCGGTTAATTGCAATCTTCACTCCCGGCTCGGCACAAACTGGCCGTTTGAGCTTTACGTCGCACTCTTCGCCGCGAGCGCTCGTTACTGACCCAACCGTTGTTGCGGTTCC
This sequence comes from Halovenus rubra, assembly GCF_026586665.1. GTDB lineage: Archaea > Halobacteriota > Halobacteria > Halobacteriales > Haloarculaceae > Halovenus > Halovenus rubra. The sequence goes on along the minus strand of NZ_JAODIY010000046.1, from coordinate 20,589 downwards.
AACCGTCAGCATGAGCGGCTCGCCGGTCGAAATATCGTCGATTTCGCCTTCACCCTCGTCGCTGCCGACGATACGGTCAAGCAGATTCACTTCCATGGTAAAGGAATCATGTACCGGTGGAAGCGTTCCAGGGGGGCCAGCGACCCGCCCGGCGAGTGCATCTCCTTTCGTAATTGCAGGGTCGAGTCCGGTCCCGACTCCTAACAACCCACCAGGCGTCACCTCCTCAACCGAGTCGCCGCCAGCCTGCAAAGAACGAATCTCGGCTTTGACGGGGCGCCACTCGGTCTGTCCGCCTTCTTCGACTTCACGACCTGGGCGAAGTTCGAGGGTGTCGCCGGGTTCGAGTTTCCCCTCTGAGAGGGTGCCGCCGAGAACGCCACCGGTCAGTCCGTCCCATTCGGTACCGGGTCGGTTGATGTCGAAGCTCCGGGCGACCAGTAGCTCCGGGTCCGATTCGGGGTCGCGGTCCGGTGTCGGAATCTCTTCTTCGATTGTCTGGATAAGTAGGTCCAGGTTCACTTCCTGCTGGGCGCTCACCGGGACGATAGGTGCGTCCTCGGCGACTGTCCCTTTGACGAACTCCTGAATCTGCTCGTAGTTTTCTTCGGCCCGCTCGCGGTCGACCAGGTCAATTTTGTTCTGTGCAATGACGATGTTCTCGATACCGATGATATCGAGTGCCATCAGGTGCTCTTCGGTCTGTGCCTGGGGTACATCCTCGCTCGCAGAAATCACCAGCACTGCACCGTCCATGATAGACGCACCCGAGAGCATCGTCGCCATCAGGGTCTCGTGCCCCGGCGCATCGACAAACGAGACTGTCCGCAATACGTCGCTTTCCGAGCCGTCCGGACACTCCTCATCGACGGTGTATCGTTTCGGTTCGTCCAGTCCCGGACACTCTCTAAACGTCGCGTCTGCGTAGCCGAGACGGATGGAGATACCGCGTTTCATCTCCTCCGAGTGCTGGTCCGTCCACTGTCCGCTCAATGCCTGGACCAGCGTCGTCTTTCCGTGATCGACGTGTCCAACGAGTCCAATGTTTACCTCCGGTTGCTTGTTCGCTGTCATCTCGGGAGTAATATGCGTGAATTTCACTCTGTCAAAGTGATAAACCTACTGTTTCGAGTCTCGCATCCCCCACAGACCGTACTCGTTGCCAGAAGATACATACGCCAGCTGTGTGTGGATGCTGGCGATGGGTGAGTTCGCGTCGACGGTTCAGACGACTCTCAAGCAAATGCTTGCCTGCGAGTACCCGACGCGTGACTGGCAGACAGAGTATAATAGCAATGGGACACCGGTTGACGTGGCCGGTCTCGGGGAGAACACAGTTGTTCTGGTCGAACTGGAGTGGCGACGAGCAGACCCGGCCAACAACACCGCGAAGTTGTTTCGTCACCTCGATGAAGGGTCCATCAATCACCAGCGTGTCTCCGTTTTTCAGCTGTTTACCCGCTACTATGACCTCGCCCGCGGTGGGCACTCCTCAAAACGAGAGAACGCGGAGTTTGTCGGGTACACCAGCACACGCGCTTTCGACCGTGTCAGCTATTCACCAATTGACCTCGATATCGACCCGCCAAAACGCGGCGGTGACTGGCCCACGGACTGGAAAGATATGGTCTCTTTGTCTGTCGAGCGCCTAACTCATCACAAAGAGTGAGGGCAAGCGAACAGACGACTGCTATTGGAGTCCGTCGGTGACACTTACTGTCCGATTCCCGGTTTCGACAAGTGCCGTTTCGCTGAGGCCACTTCCGATAAGACACGTCGTCTCTGCTCGTTCGCCGCTGTCGAGACTGGCCACGACACGGTAGGCACGACGCTGTAACCGACTCTCGAACGTAATAGTTTCGAGCGGTCCTACTGTCACTTCCCGAGTGTAAACACTCTCTCCTTTGACGTCCCAGTACTGTACGGTAACGGTGTAGGACTCATCGCCGTCGTAGTTCCTGATGACGAGACACTCTTCGCTGACTTGGGGGGTCGTCTGCCGCTGTGGCTTGCTGGTCTCTTGGGTCTCGCCGTGGGGCTGTACTGTCTCCATATCTATGGATTGAGGGCGCTCCAGAATATATATCCTACCTGTGTTTCTCGGGCTGAAAGACACTAAGAGTGAGTACCATCCGATTTTGTCGTCATAATCACGCGCCAGCCTCCAGACTACCCTATGATGAACGACACGTTTCCGGTTAGAGTGTGCTAAACCGCTCAAGTGCCTCTCCCAACGTCGGTGCGTCGAAGACCTCCCGTCCGATGTACGTATTCGTTCCGGCACAGTACATATCTCTGCTCGCCCGGACGACTTCGGCGTTGAGTGGAGAGGGGTCACAGTCACACAGCGATTTCCAGTCGTCGATGCTCTCAGCAGTTGCCGTTTCTTTCGCTTCGCTGACCGTCTTGACCCATTCTGGCTGAGTTCGCTTGTGATACTGGCGGATAACCTCCTTGGAGACCTGCTGACCGTCGGAACTAAAGCGGTTTTCGTCGAACGTTCCGACTACATCTGCGACCCGAATCTCGCCATTGACAGAGAGACATTCGATTTTCCCGTCTTCATGTGTCAATCCGGCACCCTCTGCCTGCTCGGTAACCAGACTGTTTACATTCCGAGCCACCAGTTCGAGGTCGTCGATGCTCGCTTTCCCTGCTATCTCATCGGCTTCCTCGCGTGTGAGATACCGGTCTTGTTCCTCGTATTTCGTCGAGAACTCCACGATAGCTTCCGGCAAGTCAACTACCCCATCAGGCCAAGAATCGAACGACAGTCCGTGGTCTACAGGGTCGGTCCGTTTGCGAAGGGAGGAGCCAACCGGAACGCGGTTCCGAAAGACAATCTCCAGCGGGACCAGATAGTTTGACCCTGCCTCAGCGTGGTAGCTGTCGTACTCGTAGCAACCCTCATCGAACGGCAGGTCCGGCACCTGCGTCAACTCGATGGCCATCTCGCGAGGTGTAACTCCTTGATCGAGCGCCGCGTCAAGCGAGACTGTCTCGCCATCAACAATAACGCCCCGATAATGGGTGGGAACGCCCGCCGCCTCCAGTTGTTCGAAATTGAACGCGCCCATTGTACAGAGTGAAGCCCCCTTGTCCGGAATCGTGTCGGGCATTTTTCCCCAGTCGAACACCGAGTAATCATCGGTGAACTCAAACACGCCGCGCCCGAGCGACGACTCCGTTGCCTGCTCCTCTACCCGGAAGTTCTTGACACTCGTCATTGCCAGCCTGTTTCAGTTCACAGGTTAAGATAGTTGTACTTTCGACACGCTTTGGCTTGTCTGCCCAGACACAGCGTACACAAGCTATTTATAATCGACAACCGACACAATGTCTATGGTTTACGAGACGGGAAACCGCACGATAGACAACGCACTCGCCCGACTGTTTGACGGCGAACTCCTCGATAGACAGGATGGTATCGCGCTCATGGCACAACCTGTCGATGAATTGGCGTTGGCAGCCGATGCTGTCCGCCGAGAGTTCGGTGATGGAACTGTCGACGCCTGTTCGATTGTCAACGCGAAGGCAGGCAACTGTGCCGAAGACTGTGGCTTCTGTGCACAGTCGGTCCACTTCGAGACGGGAATTGACAACTATGGCTTTCTCGGCCCGGAGAAAATACTCGAAGCGGCCAAACGTGCCGAGCGGGATGGTGCCCAGCGCTTCGGTATCGTCGTTGCCGAGAAAGGTGTCTCGAAAGAGCGCCGCCCCGATGAGTGGGACGAAGTTATCGAGGCAATTCGATTGGTCCGCGACGAAACCGACGTAGAAGTCGATGCTAGCCTTGGCATCCTTACCGACGAAGAGGCGAGAATCCTTGCCGAAGAAGGACTCAACCACTACAATCACAATATCGAGACGTCTCCCAACTACTTCCCCGAGATTGTCGAAACACATAGCTTTGAGGACCGTGTTCAGACGCTTGAGGTCGCAAAAAAAGCAGGGATGGACCTCTGTGCAGGCGTTATTCTGGGCATGGGTGAGTCGCCTGCCGACCGTGTCGACGCCGCGATTGCACTGCAGAATATCGGTGTCTCTTCACTGCCAGTCAACATCTTGAATCCTGTGGCTGGAACACCACTTGGTGAGAAGCTAGGCGATTCCGCTGACATTACAACTGAGGAGATAATCAAAACAATCGCCATCTACCGGCTGCTTCACCCAGAGGCCCGCGTCCGGTTGACCGGCGGCAGAGAAGCTAACCTCGACGCTGACGAACAACATCTCCCGTTTGAGGCTGGCGCTGACGGGATACTCACCGGAGATTACCTCACAACCCAGGGCCAATCACCCGGCGACGATATCGAGACCATTGAACAGGCGGGGCTGGAGCCAAATCAGGATGCAAACGAGTTCAGCCCTGAACGAGTCAAGTCCCGGGAAGGCGATACTGACCAAGTCGAGACTGCAGCGGGCTCAGCCACTAGCAAAGCAATCGAGGAGTGATTTGTGACGTATATTATTCGATTCATTCCATAATAACAGGTAGAGCGTTTTCCTCGATTCTGGATAACTGTATCTACGATATCACGGTCTCTGTCCGGACCGCCAGAACTCCACCACCAGTCGGCGACGATGAGTGGCTACTGACTGCTGAGAGAAGCGACTCTCCTAGACAGTAGCAATCGGTCATCTTTTATTCATTCCACGAAGAACTTTGCTCAATGGCAGACACTTGGAGCGCATATCTACTCCCTTCTATCGATGGCATCGTACTCAGTGATACGTTTCGAACGGCAGGTCTGTGCTAATGGCGGGAACTGTCCTGCTTGATCTCTTTTGGATTTTTATTACGACTGCCGCAATCTGGGGTGGAAGCGGCTGGCTCGAAGACGCAAGCGCTAAACTTGCTGTTCATTATAACCTCCCGCCGGTCGTACAGGGTGGGCTTATCGCAGCGGCTGGGTCAAGCTTTCCTGAACTCGCCAGTGTCGTCGTCGCTGCAGCCCAAGGGTCGTTCGGACTCGGTGCGGGTGCAATCGTCGGCTCAGCTATTTTCAACATTCTTGTTATTCCAGCGCTTGCTGTCCTTGTTTCAGGAGAGACCCTCAACGCCAACCGAACACTCGTTCATAAGGATACGTTGTTCTATCTTCTTGCCGTACTCGTTCTCTTTTTGACGTTCGCGTTTGGCCTTATTTACAACCCAACTAAGGGGTCACTCAACGGCGAGATTACACGCCCACTGGTCTTGTTCCCGCTTGCGATGTACGGACTATATCTTTTCTTACAGTGGCAAGATGCCGCCGATTTTGCTGGGCGGGATGAATCCAACTCAATTTCGCCGTTGAAACAGTGGGGACTCCTGCTTGCAGGACTGCTCATTATTCTCGCTGCAGTTGAACGGTTAGTTCATTCGGTTATCTCAATTGGCGATGTCGCTGGGACATCCGAGTTCCTCTGGGGTATCACCGTTGTTGCCGCCGCGACAAGCGTTCCTGATACCCTTGTAAGCGTTCAGGCCGCAGAAAACGACCGTGCGGTGGCAAGCATCGCAAACGTCGTCGGGTCAAATACTTTCGACCTGCTGGTGGTTATTCCTCTTGGCGTTCTTATCACCGGGACTGCAGCGGTCAACTTTACCGTGACAGCGCCGATGATGGGTTGTCTGATGGCGGCGACTGCGCTTTTGTTTGTCGCGCTTCGAACAAACCTTGCCCTAAGTCCGCGAGAAGCAAAACTACTCCTGGTTGCGTATCTCGCATTTGTCGGGTGGGCATTTGCAGAAGCGTTGTCCTTTATCAATATCCTCCCGTCTTAATCTACCTATCGTCTACGCTGGCGAAGGCTTCAGGTTGTTTCCATTGACTCGGCCAACTCAATCAGCCGTTTGCGGTCTATCTCGGTACTTGTAATGATGCTGTACTTAAAGTCGCCAACAGTCCACCAGATCCGGTGCAGGCCATTACCCATCTCAGCGTATCCCCCGGTAACTCCACCAATAGCAACATCCTCATTGCCGTCTTCTGGCTCTTCGGCTGGTGTCCGTTTTGCGACGGTTATCTCGTATTCATTTCCAGTCTCGTACTGCAGTCTGACTTCCTCTCTATTGGAGTTGTTGCGTGTGACGACAAAAGCTGAGTTCAGCCTCGTGCTGTCGATATCTGGTGTCTCAATCGAAAATGATGTCTTTTCGCGGGCCGCCTCAAGGGAGTCGTAACGATTGAAATTTGGTGTTTCACGCTTCTCAACCTCTGTTTTTTCTGATGGCTCGAACGAGAAGAGAGTATCATCCAGCCCAGCATTGAACGCAATATCAGTGTATGCCATCTTGTACGACTGGTTACCGATGCGATTCTGTCGGAGAATAATCATGTACTCCGAATCTATCCAGAGTTCGACGCGGGTTGCATTGCTAGACAAAAGACTGTCACTAACCGTTTTGTTGGTGTTTTTATTTTCTTCGCCGCCAGCGAGACCACCACCGACGCTCGGGACCGTCGGTGGGAGATACGTGTTCTCTCTCTCATTGTCTTCTTTAGACCCACCGAAAGTGACGTGGTAGACATCCCTGCCCTCGTACTCCGTTTCACTGATATCTGTAATATTTCCTAGGCGAAGGATTTCTTTTGTTGCGTTTATGCTTGCCTCTATCCTAGACGGTGATTCGACGGACTCTCTGACCTCGACCGTATCTTCACTTGGATTGTATGACCACCGCTTTTGTCCGTCATCTATTTCGATACGCCGATTGCCAGTAAGGCTACTCTCGGTCCGGCTTTGCCCGTTCAGCCGATGCCACATATCGTATGATATATTCGTTGATTCACCTTGGATTGTCGCGTTGACGACGACTGTTGCGTTCATCTCTGTGGGCGGTTCTAGGTCTTCAAACTCTGACAACAGGTCGTCTTCAGTCACGTCTTCGCTTAGTGGCGTCATACAACCGGCCGTTAGACACAACAAAGCAGCGAAGAGGGCGATAGACACGACTCGAGAACCGTTCATATAGCGCTAGCGTTTGCCGAAAAACAAAAACCTAGGCACTTTCGATTTCATTCTGACTGCATTTGGAGTGTTGCAGATGGGTGTGACTGCCAGACGGTTCGACATCGACAGTTCTGGCCGCACCCGTCAGGGTTTAGGTGACGGGTCGCAGACAGTGGATAATGGCAAATGCCTCCCGTGGGGCCTCGAATGTGCCCCGCGAGCGCTTTGACTGGGAGATAACAGCCAACTCTGACCAGAGCTTCGAGAATGCTCTCGAAAAAGCTCGTTCAGGGGTGCGTCTCACAGTTGAGGACGGTATCGAACTTCTGACGACTGGAACTGACCTGCAGGGCATTGACAGGGAGCGAAAGGAACTCGTTCTTGAGGCAGCCGACCGCCGCCGTAGGGAGGTCGTTGGTGAGGAAGTTACCTTCGTTGCCAACCTCAACAACAACGTTACAACAGCCTGTAATACCGGCTGTCTCTTCTGTAACTTTAAAGACCGCTCCGATGCGTTCCTCGCTGACAACGACGTTGACCATGCGGGCTTTACCAAGACACCTGCAGAATCACGAGAGATTGTTGCGCAGGCAATCGAGACTGGTATTTATGAGGTTACATCTGTCAGTGGGTTACATCCGGCGTTTGCGCTTGACGACGAACACCGTGAAATATTGGAGGCAAGTGACCGCAGCGACCTGAACTATAAACCACCGGAACGGTACGAGAAAAACCCGGGCACGTACTGTGAACAGATGGCGGCGATGAGCGTCGACGACGTTCACCTCCACTCGATGACGCCTGAAGAGGCTTATCACGCCCGACGCGGGACTCCCTGGAGTTACAAAGAGGTATACAGCCGGTTGGCGGATGCAGGCCTCGATACTGTTCCCGGAACCGCAGCAGAGATTCTCGTCGACGAAGTCAGAAACGTCATCTGCCCGGGCAAGATTGGGACAGACGAGTGGGTTATGGCAATCGAGGCTGCCGCCGCTGTTGGCATGCCGACGACCGCGACAATTATGTATGGACACGTCGAGAACGAAGCCCATCGTATCCATCACCTCGACGTTATTCGGGATTTACAGGACCGAATCGGCTCGATTACGGAGTTTGTTCCGCTCTCGTTTGTCCACCCCAATACGCCGCTGTACGACCGTGGCATGGTCGATGCTGGCGCGACTCGAGACGAAGACGAACTAATGATTGCGGTCTCTCGGCTCTATCTCGACAATATCGACCACATTCAGTCGTCATGGGTCAAATACGGTGACAACCATGGTCTGAAGATGCTGTCGTGTGGCGCTGATGACTTTATGGGGACGATTCTCTCCGAAGAGATTACCAAACGGGCTGGAGGTGGTTTTGGCGAGGCACGGTCGTTTGCGGAGTACGTCGAGATGGTTTCGGCAATTGGCCGGATTCCGGTCGAGCGGTCAACAGATTACCAGCAACGTCAGCGAATCGACCCCGACAACCCGCCGTTTGGCCCTGTCTTAGGTCCTAACGCAGACGGGACACCCCTCGTCGAACGGTAAGCACTCGGTGGGGCCACTGGTGGCTCCGTCAGTTCTATACGCAGGAAGCCGTTACGAAAGAGACGGCGATGACTACGCATGACGAGACCGAGGAAGCGTTTACTGCTCTCGCTGATTCGAAACGAGTCGCAATTTTGCGGATCCTCTGGGAGCGCGAGAGTGCCGCAACCTTTACTGAACTCCGTGAAGCGCTGGGGATGCGTGATTCCGGCAAGTTCAACTATCATCTCGACCAACTCACTGGCCGCTTCGTATCCAAAACAGACAATGGATACCATCTTACGATAGCTGGCCGCCTTGTCTACGGATCAATTCTGTCCGGTGCCTACACAAAAGAAGACTCACTTGAGCCAATCGCGCTCGCAGAACCGTGCCCCGCCTGTGGAGGGTCACGGACGCTTACCTACAGCGATGAAACGGTCCGGGTCGAGTGCGATTCCTGTAAGGTTTCTCCGAGCGCAGGCGTCCCTCCCGGCGTTTTTGCAAGCTACGACAGAGATGCGGTTCCTGCTGTCGCTAACAGGTATTTCCGGACAATTGTTAGACAAGCAGATAACGGCTTTTGCTGGTACTGCGAAGGAAAGACAACGCCGACTATCGTCCTAATGAGTGATATTCTCGGGAAAGATGTTGAGCATCTGGGTGGGAGTGACGAGTTGCCGGTCGTTCAGTATGGCTGTGAGCGGTGTGGCAGTTCTCTTACGGTCAACCTTGGAAACAGCTTACTCTCTCACCCGGCGGTTGTCTCCTTTTATTATGACCATGATATCAACGTTCAAGAAACGTCGCTGTGGGAGTTTGCCACCTGGAACACCGACCGCACCCGAGTCTTGGATTCTGATCCGTTCCGTGTCAGTGTGAGCTACCACGCCGGGGGAGAGCGACTTGACATCATTGTTAACGAGTCACTCGACGTAGTCGAGACTGAGTGTTTACCGGAATGACAGTTCCGTAATCACTGCGGAACGTGTACACGCTTTCCGTCGATAACGGTTCTGTATCGCTGCGCTTGTTCTGTCTTCGCTGATAACTCGGTCTGGATACGGTTAGCTATCCACTGACCGGTTTCGGGTTGCTGTGCAGGAGTCCCGTCAAACTGTTTTGGCCGGAGATCGTCGGGAAGGTATCGGTTGTATACCGGCAGGCGTTCGTGTAGCGGGACGCCAGCACTCCCTGCAATCTCTCGGAGTTCCTGCAGTGCAGGCCACTCATACTCGGGGTTGATATGGTCGTCAGTAACCGGTGAGACGCCACCGAGGTCATCGATACCACAGTCGACGACTTTCCGTGCCGGGGCAAGATTCGGTGGCACCTGAAGAGACACCTCGGGCGGTAGTGTGGCTCTCGCCATCGCAACTACCCGCCGGAGCGTGTCAATAGCTGGAGAGCCGCCTTGCCAGCGCTCGTTTTCGACAACCGGTTGGATGATGACTTCCTGAATGTGGTCATATCGTTCGTGGAGATTGCGGATGGCGAGGAGGCTAATCGCTCTGTCACGCCAGCTTTCGCCGATACCAACAAGAATCCCTGTTGTGAAGGGAACACCCAACTCCCCGGCAGTCTGGAGCGTGGCAAGCCGCTGTGCTGGTGTCTTCTGCCTTGGACCAGCATGTGCACTCACGTTTGCGGTCGTCTCGAGCATTACACCCATGCTTGCGTTCACGTCTGCCACAGCTTCCATCTGCTCTCGGCTCTGGTCGCCGGGGTTCGCATGTGGAAGTAATCCTTCGGTCAGCGCAATCTCACAGGCCTCACGCAGATAGGTGTGAATCGAGCGATAACCCCACGATTCGAGCTGTTCGTGAATCTCGGTATACCGGTCGTCCGGGTCGTCTCCGAACGTAAAGAGTGCTTCCGTACAGCCGGCATCGGCACCACGGGAGACAATTTCGCGTATCTCTTCGGGAGAGAGCAACGTCGCCTGTCCGGGCGGATCAAAGTACGTACAGTAGGTACAGGTGTATCGGCAGGCGGTCGTCAAGGGGATGAAAACGTTACGCGCAAACGAGAGGTGGTCAGCGGCCTCGACGTCAGCTGGTCGGCTGTCGAGAACTGTGTCAATTTCAGCACCCGCGATGACCAGCTGGTCGCCCCCTACTATCTGGAGTATTGCCCCCTCGCTTTTGCTCACTACGTCGTCTTCAGGTGGGGACTCTCAAAAGTGTTCAGGCTCCCGGCAGAAAACGTATGAACCAGCTATGGGTCAAGGCTGGCTTCCGTGATCTAAAAAGCGGTGGAGTTGGCACAGTGGCGGGTCCACGGCGCGAGTTACGTCTCCTACTGCACGAGTCGGCCCGTGCACTCTATGATGTATTGTACCAGATTAAAACGTCTTATTCGCCCCTGTTGAACCGAACGAACAGGAACGCCTAGGTACTGCACTCATTCTAGTTCCTCCGAGAACGACAGCGTTGGCTCGTCTCCGGTTTGGTCGACCGATGCGCCGGAGTTGGTCAGCCACTCCCGAGCACAGCCCTCTCCGTGAAGGAGCACTTCAAGAATGTTGTCTGGCTCATCGACATCCATTGCGAGACGGAACGAATCGACGACTGAAACCTCGTATCCCTTTTGTCTCGCGGCGGCACAATGATCTCGGAATGATAGCCCGTGATAATCGACTTGGAATGCTGACTCTCGGACGACGAGTGCGTTTGTTCCGCCACCAACACCGGGGGCAATGACCACGTCTCCTGGTGTTTCGAATAACCGATTGAGCGCCCCAGCCGTTACGAGACCGAGGTCTGCCATGACAACACCAGTCGGTGGGTCCCGTGCGTCGATTTCACCGTTGACAGCGACAGTTAGCGGCCGCTCGTCGATGATGACGGATGATTCACAGTCGATGGCGGCGGTTGCAAGAACAATCGGGTCGTGTCCGGCTTTGTGAAGCGAGCGTAACACGTCATCGAGCATCACTCGCGAAAACGCCTGCCGTTGGTTCGCATCAAATACCGCAGACAGGCGCGTTTTCGGCTCCTGTACGTCGTACGGAACGAGAACCTGCATTCCCTACCGAAGCTTGCTCGTGTTTTCTTGTCGCTGTTGGTAGACATAGTAACCGCCGCCGATGAGGACGATCACGACGAGCGCGATGCCACCAAACATGAGATACTGCTGAGTCTGTTCTTCTCCTGCAGCGCTATCTTCAGCGCTTTCGGCGAGGTCTTGCGCGTTGCCGAAGTTCTCGGAGTTGTACGAACTGATCGCGTTTTGCAGGTCTCCCTCAGATGCACCGGCATCTTCGGCGCTTTCTATTGCGTTTCGTGCTTCTTGGCTCGCTTCGGTGTACCGAGGTGCCTGCCACTCCTCAATCGAAGGTCCGTCTGCTTGGGAGATTTCGAGTACCTTGAAGTTCTGTTCATCTGGGTTCTCGTAACTGTACGAAGAGATACCGGGGACTTCTCCCTGAATCTCAATAGTTACTCTATTGACACCATCTTCGCTGCTGACTTGTAACTCGCTGTTGTCAGAGCGTGCAACCTCCTCACCCGAGACGTCCTCGGCAATCATCTGGACTGTAGCGCCTTTGAGTTCGGTGTTCGCATCTACGGTCCACTCGTTTGGCTGATCCTCAAACACATCCGTCATCTCAACGTTAAACGTCATCGTCTCACCGACCTCGGTCGATTCGGGACTATCAGCATCAAATGAGACTGCTGTGGCTGTCCCGACCGCGCCGAGCGCGATGACGAGCAATACAACTGCGGTGATCGCCTTAGAAGAGCGGATCCAACTCATCTTCATCATCTTCAACGAGGGACTCTAAATTCTCTTCGCTCTCTTGCTGTATTTCGTCGATATTTTCCTGTGCTTCAATTGCCACTTGTTGCAGTTCTTTGATTCGGGGAACGTTGTGGACACCTGACAGGAGCACCGCTGCAGCAACATTTGGCTCTTGGACAGGATAGTCACCGCCACGGACTTCCATACTACCGGTCTGCTCTTCGAGCCATTTGCGCCCGCGCTCTATTCCCTTCCGGTTTAGATGTTCAGACGGTCCAGAGACGACCAGTAGCGCTCGCTCCGACCCCTCGACCTCACACGGGAGAGTCAGTCGGCCAAGAGCAGCCTTACGAACAAGTGCAGTGATTCGGTTGGTCGTATTTGCCGTCTCCATGTCGTTTTGGTCGCCGCCTTTGAACCGTGAGAGAAGGCCGCTTGATTCGGCTTCTTCGACAGCCTCTGTGTCGTACCCGACTGTAGAGACACCTCCGCCGTCGAGAGTGTTGATAATCTCGGAGGAGTCTACAACGCTTTCGGCGACGTTATCGCCAGCAGTGACTTCTCCAGCCCCAAAGAGGACACCGAACCGCCGGACGATTTCGTCGTTAATTTCGTCGTAGCCACCTTCGACTGACTCGCCTGTTTTGCGCCAAGCGTCGTTATCGAAGACTAGGAGGTTGTCGACTTCACGAACGAAAGTCTGGAACGACCGTGCGGCGTTGAGTGTGTAGATTCCTCCCTCGTCACCACCAGGGAGAATTCCAAGACCATACACCGGCTCAGTATAGATGCGTTTCAGGTGTTTCGCTAGTACAGGCGACCCACCCGACCCAGTCCCGCCACCAAGGCCAGCCACAATGAGGAAAGCATCAATTTCGTGGACTGGGACACTATCAATTGCACCCTGTACTTCGTCGATATCTTCCTCCGCAATTTCGGCCCCGAGCTCGTTGTCTGCTCCGACGCCGTGGCCTTTCACACGTGCTTGCCCGATAAGCACTCGATTATCTTCTGGAATGTTCTCAAGCCCCATAAGGTCCGCTTTTGCCGTGTTGACGGCGATAGCGGATTGTACGATGCCGCTCCCTGTCCGAGCATCATACTCTAGGAACTTATCGACGATTTTCCCGCCTGCCTGTCCAAAACCGATCATCGCGAGTTTCATATTTCTCTTAAGAAGATGCTGTACCATCGCGCCAATAAGTGTTTTGCCCATCTATCAACACCGAAAACCCGTTCGGATTTGAGCCGACAGTTATTACCGCTAAACGGCCACTATTGTCAATAAAAAGAAATTATCTGCGTCGACAGCAACCAGACGATCACTCGTAACTAGATTTTACGCATCAGTTTGTCTTCTCAGTGGCCTGTCTCCGCTGGCGCGCGCTTGTCTGGAATGTCTTTCCAGTGATAACTGTGGCCGCTATCAGACAGTCGAGAGAGCAAAGTCGGTCGATACTATCAGTCACGAAGCCCAACGTACTCCGAGACTGTCCTCAGGTCCCCACTGCTAAACCCGAAGGCATCGATGTCGTTTTGTTCGGTCGTATTATCGAACTGAAGCGACTGGTACTGGTCTCGCCCCATCGGGAACCCCGGAATTGCACCAGCAAGCGTCATTCCCACACCAGCAACACTCATCGGAACAGGGACAATGGTGACGGACTGTCCGCGCGCTTTCCGCACCAGCTTTGCAACTTCGGCCAGCGTCAGGACCTCTGGGCCACCGAAGTCGTACGTTTCCCCGCTGTGGGCCTTGTCTTCGACAGTGTCAGCAAGCATCGTCACGAGGTCCTCAACGAAAATCGGCTGGAACCGTGTTTCTCCGCCGCCCGGAAGCGGAGCAACAACCGGCGGAGTCAGCTTCCGGACAAATCGCAGGAACTGCCCATCGTCACCGAAAACAACAGAGGGCCTGACAATGGTTGTGGCGATATCAGCATCGGACACGGCTTCTTCAGCCCGGCCCTTGGCACGGATATAGTGCGTTGCTCCCGTTGAATCAGCTCCCAGCGCACTCATCTGGACGAACCGATCAACGTCGTGTTTCTCAGCCGCACGAAGACAGTTCTTGGTGCCGCCGAGATGGATACGTTCGTGCATTTCGTTGCCGCCGCTAGGAATAAATAACGGTGAGAGCGCGACAAGGTTGACGACGACATCTTTGTCCGCAAACGCGTCGACAATTGACTCGTAGGCAGTAACGTCGCCAACGACGATCTCACCAGACTCAGTACCGCTGCTGTCGGGGTTGCGTGCGAGGGCAGTCACATTGTGCCCGCGTTTGGCCAGCAGTTCACAGAGATGCTGTCCAATAAATCCGGTTCCGCCGGTGACGAGTATATTCATACAATATCTTCGGCTGGACTCGGAATAAAGATGGGGACACGAACCCGAGATGAGACAGTCGCCCGACACAATTACTAAGCCGGGTGCCATCACAGATAGCATATAGATGAGAGCAGTTAATCCAGCAACCGGCGAGACAGTCGCGACCTATCAGGAACATACCGACGAGGAGGTCGAACAGCGACTTACAACTGCACAGGAAACCTTCGAGGAGTGGAGTGACCGCTCTATCCGCGAACGCGAAGAGTTGCTGGCAAACGCTGCCGACGTGCTCCGCGAGAACAAGCAAAAGTACGGCGAGATTATGACCAAAGAGATGGGCAAACCAATCTCGCAGGCAATCGCGGAGGTAGAGAAATGCGCGTGGGCCTGTGACCATTACGCCGAACACGCCGGTGCGTATCTCGAAACTGAACAGTTCCCCTCTCCGCCCGGAAGCGAAGTCCGGACGGTTCACGACCCACTCGGGACAGTTCTGGCAGTGATGCCCTGGAACTACCCCTTCTGGCAGGTTATCCGTTTTGCCGCACCGTACCTCACTGCGGGTAATGTTGGCGTACTCAAACACGCCTCGAACGTCCCCGGCTGTGCGGTCGCACTGCAGGAAGTCTTCGAGAAGGCTGGCTACCCCGAGGGTGCCTTCCAATCATTGTTGGTCAGTTCGAGCAAAGTCGATGACATTCTCGCTGACGACCGGGTCAAGGCGGCAACGCTGACGGGAAGCGGACCTGCTGGCCGTGCAGTCGCCGAAACTGCTGGTGAACAGCTCAAAAAGACTGTCCTCGAACTGGGCGGGAGTGACCCCTTTGTCGTTCTCGACGACGCGGATCTTGCTGGGGCCGTCGAGAAGGGTGTGCTAGCACGCACACTGAATGGCGGTCAGTCTTGTATCGCTGCCAAGCGGTTTATCGTCCACGAAGACGTCTACGATGAGTACGTTGACCGGATGGTGTCGGCGTTTGAGGACCTACATGTCGGCGACCCAATGGATGAGACGACCGATGTGGGCGCACAGGCAGACCCTGACCTGATGGCAGAACTCCATGAGCAAGTACAACAAAGCGTTGATGCGGGTGCGACGGTACTCACAGGTGGAGAACCACTCGACCGCGACGGTGCGTTTTATCCGCCGACAGTGCTCACCAATGTTCCTGAAGGCTGCCCTGCTGATGCCGAGGAGACGTTCGGTCCGGTCGCCTCTCTGTACAAAGTCGAAGACGAGCAAGAGGCAATTCAGAAGGCAAACGATACCAGATACGGGCTAGGTGCAAGTCTATGGACTGCTGACCGCGACCGCGGCCGCCGACTTGCACGCGATATCGATGCCGGCTGTGTCTATGTCAATGAGATGACTAAATCTGACCCCCGGGTTCCGTTCGGTGGAATCGAAGACGCTGGCTACGGGCGAGAGCTGTCGGAAGCTGGCATCAAAGAGTTTGTCAACCGCAAGACTGTCTGGATTCAATAATCACTGCCGTCGGTGTCGTTTTCTGTGGACTGATAGGTCGCTATCGGTCAAAAGCAGACCCAACGCAAGGACCGTCGCCACTGTGAGAGTTCCCAACAGTAGACCGAACGCAACAGTAAAGTTGGTTCTATCTGCAAGATAGCCAACTGCAGTTGGAGCGATTGCACCGGCTCCCATCAGTGCGGACCGAACCGCACCGAGACCGCCGCCAGCCAGTGACTCTGGGAGTAGCGCTTCGAGGTGAACACCGCGAACGGGACGGAAGCCATGACTTCCAAGGCCGACGCCCATAACTGCGACTGTCCCGAGCACTGGGACGCCGTAGACGGTGAGCGACATTGTCGACGAGAGGAGTAACAGAGCCAGTGACACTGTCGCGACCACGAGCGTCACGTTGATTACCCGAAGTCGGCCCACCCGGTCCGCTAGCTCTCCTGTGAAAATTTGCACGATGCTGACGGCAAAAATGATACTGTACAGCAAGCTTGCAACAGAACTTGTCGTCTCAACTGCCTGATTGAGATATAGTGGGAGGAACGCGACGACACCGTTGTATGTAAACGAGAATCCAAGCGTCACGATGACAAATGTGAGGAACCGAGTGTCGGTAAACGGTTCTGCGTACGCTCGAAGAGACACCTCCCTGTTTTCTCTCTTATCTGTCGAATCAGGAAGTCGCTCAGGAACGCGAACGAGGACTGCAATCCCTAAGAGTACGCCGGCGAGTGCGGCGATGAGAAAGAGACGCCGCCATTTGAGACCGACTGTAATAACTCCAGCGACAAGCAAGGGTGCGACGACGCCACCGAACGTCCCGAGGGTATCGAAGATACCCAGCGTCCTTCCGGTACGTGAGGGGTAGGCAACTGCCAGCAGTTTGATGGCGACGGTCTTGTGTGCCCCCGTTCCTGCTCCTAAGATAAGCATCGCAGCGACCAGTAGAGCGAATGGCCCATCTACCACGATGATGGCTGCACCGACTGCAGCAGTCAGTACGCCCGCTCCAATTACTCGGGTCGGTCCAATGCGGTCAGACAGCAATCCAGAGGGAAACTGCATCACTGCGTAGACGATCATAAAACCGGTAAATGCGGTTCCTACTGCTGTATTCGAAACCTCGAACGTTAGTTTCAATTCGTCGAACAGCGGTGGAAACGCGTACCTAATCGCCTTGGCAAGAAACCAGATACCGGCGACGATAGCCAACACGTCGTAACGGCCAAACCACCCAGTATCTGCAGCGAGTCCGTCTTCAGTCATTGCGTTTTGCACGCTCGGAACGGGATAGATTCAAATGTGGCTAACTGAACTCCGAGAGCGTTGACTGTTCAGGTGTCTGTGACTCGCCAGAGAGGACATAGGGCACTAGAATCGTTATTGCGTTGATTCCCAGAATGAGCAAAATTGGGAGCAAAAAGAGACCATAGAACCCAAACAGCGATGGTCCGACGATGTACGCGATCATAAGTAGACCACTGTGTGTCTTCTCACCGCTGAACTGCGCCCGGATAAACAGGTCTGGAATAAAATCCAGAACGATTGCACTGAACACTAATAATCCAACAACAGGGACGATGAGTCCCGGTTTATCCACCAGCCACGCATTCGCCCCAATCCCAGCCACAATTGGGAGGTAGACTAACTTGATACCGATGACTGGAATCAGCGTCCCAACTCCGATAAGTATCCCCGCAAGCACAGGAAATGGGACTGCAATTGTCGAGGGAACCAGCAGGTTGAAGCCAAGAAAACTCACAATTGCTATAATTCCTGTAACAAAAATGTTAGCAATATTGCCAAAAAGTGTCGCTGATAGCTCTGAGTCTACTACCGTCATGTAGGTCCTGAGAAGGCCATCGTCGTCGTACGTATCAACAAACCAACTCACCAACTGCGGGCCGTCGACCAACATATAATACACCGCAAAGATGATAATCAGGAGTTGCAAGAATAGCCCGCTGACAGTACCCGTCACGTCGAACAGCATGTCAGCGACAGTTTCCAGTGACGGAAGCGCGTCCACGTTCGATAGCTGTGTCTGTAACTCCTGGACGCTGAGCGAACCAATATCCAATTCATCAGTGATATCTGCTTGTGCCTCCGTTGCAATGTCGTTACTCTCGAGTAAGTTCTCTATCTCAAAAACCACGATAGCAGCCGTATATCCAATAAGCGCCAGAAACGGAGTCCCAAACGAGACCAGCGCAGTGAATGCACCAAGTCGTCGAGGAAAGCCAAGCCTGCACAGATAGCGATACAGAGGTCGTACAGCATAGTACAGGAAAATCGAGAATACTACGGTTGAGATGAATGCGAGGCCGATATACGCAACGGTGGCTAATAGGAGGAACACTGCCGCTCCGATAATACCCCGTCGAGCAACGTCTCGATTCAGTTCCATTCAATCCAGTGTTTTTTGCGTTAGTTTTTTGACTGTACCGGTTCGGTCTGGACCTCGGCTCGAAACCTGTTGGGAGCGTTCATCCCGCTGGGTATTAATATGCAGGGCACGGACCTGATTTTGTCTGTTAGCGGTTGTTCACTAGCAAACCCAAATCCCAATATTCGCATAAGCAAGCCTACGTAAACAAATTTCAGCGAGTTTTGTTCCGGCTTCTCAACCTTTTAGTGGATACCAACCGACTGTATCAGACGGAGGTAACATATGTCCGAACACTCGCACCCTGAACTACCGGAACTACCCTACGAATACGATGCACTGGAGCCACACATCTCCGAACAGGTGGTCACGTGGCATCACGACACCCATCATCAAGGGTATGTAAACGGTCTCGAATCTGCAGAGGCGACGCTAGCTGAGAACCGCGAAGAGGGGGACTTTGGCAGCAGCGGCAGTGCGATTCGCAACGTCACCCACAACGGCTGTGGACACTATCTCCACACACTGTTCTGGGAGAATATGCACCCCGACGGTGGCGGTGAACCAGACGGAGAACTTCTTGACCGCATCGAAGAAGACTTCGGCTCCTACGAAGGCTGGAAAGGCGAATTCAAGGCGGCTGCCGGCGCTGCAGGCGGTTGGGCACTGCTGGTCTTTGACCCTGTCGCAAACCAGCTACGCAACGTTGTCGTTGACAAGCACGACCAAGGAGCGCTCTGGGGCGCACACCCAATTCTCGCGCTCGACGTCTGGGAACACTCCTACTACTACGATTACGGCCCGGACCGCGGTGACTTCATCGACAACTTCTTCGAGGTTGTCAACTGGGATTCGGTCGCTGACGAGTATCAGACCTGCCTCGACAACTTCGAGTAATCGACTTCACCCCATTTTTTAGCACTGCTAGGCAGCAACTTCGTCGTGACAAATACTGACGTTCGAAAACTCAAACCGTGCACCACCGTCTTGTCCCTCTGTGATTGTCAGTGACCATCCATGGGATTGTGCAAGGATGTGAACGATAGTAAGCCCAAGACCACAGTCGCCGTCAACAGGATCGAACTCCGCTTCGTACTTTTCTGCTGGGATCCCTTCGCCATCGTCTTCGATATAAAACCCGTCTTCAAACGAACCGACGGTTACTGACACGTCCGGTCCAACGTGTTCGATTGCGTTCCGAAATAGGTTCTCCAAGACGTGTGACAGTCCTCCAGAGTTCGCTTCGATAACGACATCCGGCTCTATGTTGATCGTTGCGTCTTTCGTGTCGACGTTTTCCCAGGCCTGCCGACTCATCTCGTCAAGAGATGTTGGGTCAGTGTCACCGATATCGTCGCGCTTGCGTGCGACCATCAGTCCATCTGCAATAATTGCTTGCATCCGCTCTAGTGCCCCTTGGATACTATCTAGGTGTGGTTTCAGGTCTTCGTCATCGCTCGTCTCAACGACAGCGTTCGTTCGTCCGATGGCTACATCGAGGGGGTTTCGAATGTCATGTGAGATAAGACTAGCAAATCTATCAAGCCGCTCTATTTCGACTTCGAGTTCTTCGAGGCGTTGCTGTTGCTGGCTCACTTCGTGAAAGAATAGTACACGCCCATCTGTTGGCGACGCTGTTTCTGTAATTGAGACATCAAAGTATCTGACTCCATCGCTGGAATCGACGGCTGCAACCCCATCTAAATCCGTGGTAGCATGTTTTTTGAGTTCTGGGGTATCCGAAAGAACGGCTGAAACTGTTTTTCCTTCTGGATCGGTGCCGACGAGCGTATCGAATTTGGTGTTCGATGCTGCGATTGTACCGTCGGTTCGTTGTAGTGCCACTGGGTCATCCATCGCGGTAAGCGAGGGCGGTAACGCAGCGGCTGTTTTTAGAGCCGGCTCGGGTTGATACCGGTTACGCACAAAGAGAGAGCCAAGGCTGGCAAGAACACCAAGAAAAAATGCTAAGCCAACCCAGAATCCGCTACTCATTACATAAGATAGAGACTAAACAAATATAACCTCAGTACCAACTTAGTGAGGTACACCAACCGACTGGACAGGCGTGAAACGATAACCCACTGCGAGCCTGTCATAGAAAGCGTCACGTACGAAGCAGCAGGGTGCGCGAAGTGTGTCCAACACAAGCGCAACCCTGCACGATGTAGCTTCGGTAGACGACTTCTTGA